>NZ_OX216966.1:5210000-6610000 GCF_945605565.1 Paenibacillus dendritiformis
CATGGAGGAGGTGCTGCGGATGGACGTGACGCCGAAGCTGCCGCCGCATGTTCACGTCCTGCCGTGGCGGCTGTCCCTGCCCGCGGCATTGTCCTATGTGGAGGAGCACCTCGCGGAGGTCATCTCGAGCCATGACGACGCTTGGGCGCGCGAAGCGCGCGTCCGGCTGGAGGAAGAATTAAGCCGTCTCGCCTCCTATTATGAGCCGCTCATCCGCGAGGCGGCGAGCCAACAGCCGAGCCGCATGCGCCAAGAGGAAGCTCCCGCTCCGCCTCCGAACGGGGAGGATCGGGAGGAAGAGGCGCGGCCCATGACCATCGAGGAGCAATATGAGGTACGCCAGCAGGAAGTCCGGTGGCAGTTCGAGCCGCGCATCGAAGTAAGTCTCATTAGCGCCGGGCTCGTTCACGTGCCGATGAGCCCGTAGCGGCACCCAAGGGGTTATGATTGAAATACCCGCGAGGTCCTGACAAGGTACCTACCGTCGAGGCAGAGCACGGTTCCGGCGCCTCCCGGGTTCTGCCCGGGCCTTGTCAGATTGTCGGATCGCGATGTCCGTGACGGTCGGCTATAATGCGCGGCCAATTGCCATTTTGCGGCAAAAATAGAACCGGCACGGCAAGGCGTGTCATCCCCTGTTCCGACAGCCTTTTTATAGCTTGTCCCGTACAATGAAATGGTTGAAAGCTGGAGCCGGATGGGTATTAATGTGTACATCGTACTGGACCGGTGCACGGCACCACGAGAAGAAGGCAAGCATGTTGGAATGTCATAGCCAAGAGAGGTGTTGGAGATGCAAAAAACGCCTTGGTGGACAAGGTTAGCCAGTCTGATGACGACGGCGGCGCTGACCTCGCTCGCCGCGGGAGGAGTCACGTTCGCAGTGTTGGCCGCATCGGATTCGCTGTACCCGCTTCGCGGCGAACAGCCCCCCGTAACCTTGCCGAAGGCGCAGTCCGCTTATGTGGAAGCGGAAGAAGCGCCGATAGATGTCTACTCGCTAATGCTGGTGGTGATGCGCAGCGATTCGGATCGCCATTATCCGGAACGCACCCTCGCCGGGAACCTGCAGGCACGATCCGTGCGGGACATCGCGGATCGCTTCAAGCAGCAATTGGCGAAGAACGAACCGTTCACCGATTGGAGCGAGGCCCAGCTGGAGACGATACCCCTCGGTCCCGGCATGCACGGGTGGCTCGTTCGCGTCTTATCTGGCCAGGAACAGATCGGCTATATGATTCTGGAAGCGACCGAGGAGGGGGACATCCGGCTGGCGGAATACGGCCGCGGCAGCGCCATGCCGTACCAGGAGACCACCTTGCATCAAGCGATCGCCCATCGGCTGCAAGCCGAAGATGGGGCTTCTTCCGCGGGCCATGTCGCGTTGGCAGATGTCAAGCCGTATTTCTTCGACCCGCTGGTAACGGTGTGGCGTTTCGAATGGAGCAGCGGAGCGGTGGAGTGGCTTGATGCGCAGAGCGGAGAATGGCTGCCTCCTACCTTCGAGCCGGATCGGCTGGCAGCGCCATGGAGCAACGACGGTCAAGCCGTTACGGCCTCCAGCGCGGCACAACCGAAGGATGCCGCCGCTGCCGTCCTCCTGTTGGATACCGTTCCCGGGCGCGAAGAGAGCCGCGGGCCGGCGGGCAGCGGAGGAGAAGATGCCGTACCTGCCCCCAGCTCCTACCGGGATCCGTTCGACCCGTACCACAATATTTTGTGGATGGCCCGGGAGCCTCAGCTTCGCAAGCCGGAAGCCGGAGCCCCTGCCGATTACAAGACGAAGCGGTGGATATATGTGCAGCAGCGCGCCGGGCTCGATATGAAGATGCCGTTCGCTTATATCGGAATGCAGCGATGGGAGCCTGTCGGGGAGGCTGCCGATCAGGCGGTATCCAAGTACGTGATTATATCCAGCACCGACAGGGAAGCGATGCGCTGGATTCCGGCGGAAGATGCGCTCGTGAACGGATACTTCGTCCCGCAATCCTAATCTCGATTCATCCGCATGCAAAAAGGCACCCTCTGCCCTCAGGAGTGTGCCTTTTCATCTTGCGGAGGCCGCGGTCCTTTGCGCCAGCGCATCAGCTTCAAGCGAGCCGCTCGGCGAAGGAGAGGCTGCCCTGCCCGCCTCCACTTCCCAGCCCACATCTGTACGCTGAATGGCACCATGCCGAACCATTTCGTCGGCCACGGCTCCTTTGCGCGATTTTTGCGCTCCATTCTGCGTTCGCGCCGGGCCTCGACGGGGGTGTCGATATAAGTGACGACGCGCTCTGTAATATATTTGATCAGGTCTTGACCTTTGGCCATGACGGCCACCTCCATCCTGCCCTGATGGTTATTAGTGTGCCCCGCTCCCCTCCCGGCCAAACGCGCCGTCTCGGAATGAAGCGTTGTCATATTGCGCACGATAAGAACAATCGATTCTATACAATGAAGGTGGTTCACGCGATATGCCTAATCTCCTTAGGTCCCGACGGACGAGGCGATGGCTTCATGCCATCATAGCGGTGCTCATCGGCGTGTCATTCCTGCCCCTGTCCGCCTACGCACAGCAAGAAGCCGCTTCGTATATGCATATTCCCGAACCGGTTGGCGCTTGGCCGCCTGCCGACAAACCCCCGGTCTACAGCGGCGCGTTTCCTTCCCCTCACGTGCTGATTGATGCGGGACACGGCGGGATTGACGGCGGAACGAGCTACGGGGATATTTTAGAGAAAAACATCAATCTCGCCATTGCCCGCAAGCTCTATTTATTGCTAAAAGCGCGCGGCGTTCCGGTCATTCTCAACCGCACCGGCGATTATGCCCTAAGCGATGACAACCGCTGGTCAGGCGCACGCTCGCGCCATTCCAAGGATTTGTCGCACCGGAGGCAGCTAAGCAGGGAAGTGCCCGTGTCGATGTTCGTCAGCCTTCATGTCAATTGGTCCAAGCGTGCGAAGGCAACCGGTCCGCTTGTCCTGCATCAGAATGAAGGCCGGAGCCGCTTGCTGGCCTCCCTCATTCAAGATTCATTGAACCCGTTCTTCTCGACGAGCACTCTTCCCAAGCATGGGAAGACATATTACCTGCTCCGGCACGTCGATCAGCCTGCTGTTATCGTCGAGCTGGGTTATCTGAGCAACCCACAGGATCGCCGCATGCTGACCGATCCCCGGTCGCAGACGGCGATTGCGGCCCGGCTCTGCGAAGCGATTGTGCATTATCACGCCATATACTGACTGCAAAGCGCCGGTAGGAACGATTTCCTTCCGGCGCTTTGCACATGATGTCAACGGCCGCATCCGACGCTCCTCCATCCCCATAACATGTTGATGAGCTCATCGCAGGCGAATCTCCGCCGCATGCTGCGGCGAACCGGGAATGTGCTCCTTGGCGGCATGGGCTGTCTGCGGATGCCGTTCTTCCCCCACCGCCGCTCCATAGGCGTCTCCGGCCAATCCGGCTGCCGGAATCATCAGCGCGAGGCCGATGGCAAGGCGTCTCATTCCTCTGCCCTGAAGCAATTTTCGCAATATTTCCTTAGCCCGTTTACCTATCCCCTTTTTCATCATTCATCCCTCCATAGCTTGGGCCAGATTCTGCATATCTTTACTATGCGTCATTTGCGCCAAAGCTATCCTGATGGAGGCGAATGGCCCGGTGCCCATAAAAATAACCCCTCTAGGATGCGTTATCCTAAGGGGTTATCAGTATTCCTGAATCATGATTAAGTTCACCCAATCGTGTAGAATGAAATGCATGAACGGAGGGCTTACCCATCCGTGAGATGACAGGTTCATATCCAATTGTTCGAAAATTCCATGTACAGTGAATGAATCGCATCAATGTCCTTGTTCAAGCCCGGTTGCATCATCATTCCGCGATCAAAAGCAGTTACGCCGTGCGTTGATGAACACGATGCATAATGACGTAGCCTTCGACGATACGGTATTGTATCGTGCCCGCTTGCTCCATCGCCTGCAAGACGCAGGTCAAGGCGTCAACTGCATCCGAGATGACATCCAGCTCGATGCCGCGCGTATCCTGCAAGTACCGTTTGTTCAGTACTTCCCGGTATGGAACAGACAGTCGGGCGCATGCTTCCTGGAAAATCATTTCTTGCTCCTTCGCACGGGAGATTGCATGGCGAATGCGCTCTTGCTCCCGGCGCGTGCCTGGACGCTTGGCGTCATGGATGAAGGACATCCGGTAGGTCAAGCGGCGTTCGTTGATCGCGCGGCTTGCCCGGTATCCGCCCAAATGGTTCAACCAATTGTGCACGAGTCGTGTATTCATTTGTATTACCTCCAAACCTTTCAACCTGCCGGTCACTCTGCTGCCAGCAGGAAATCTCAAATTATTGTCGTTGTGTACAGTCCCCTTTGAAATAGACTATATTCTTGACTTCATTATAGTAACCGTAATCGAACACGATGAAACAGACTCGCTGATCGTGAGCTTCAAGCGAGCGCAGCGGCTATGCTTACAACAATCTTGATGGCATGACAGACGGAATGGGCAGCAGAAAAGGGTGATTCCGAAGTGAGATGTGGCAAGGTGTGTAAGATTCTAAAATGCGTAGGAGAGTGAAATTTACGATTATAAGTAGTAATTATATACGTTCATTTGTGAAATGTCAATAAATATAAATGAAAAAGAAAAAAAGGAAATCCGCTTCCTATTGCGGGGATTTCCTTGTTCTCCGGTCCTGCTTCAGACACATATAGAGGCATATCCCAGCAACGACAAACAGTGCCGCCGTCATAACTTGCTGCACAATAATCATGGTCCCACCCCGGTTTCATCCGTTTTTTAAACAAACATAATTAGAAATGATAATCATTATCACCATTATACAAAGGGAGGCCTCTTTTTTCAAGCGGCTTGCTCCGATTTGATGTATTTTTCCCTGTTGTGAGTTTGACATTCGCCAGGCTCCATCATATAGTTTTATTATCGAACTATTTCATTATGAAACAATATAGACAACTCTGCCGTGCATACACTTATGAGGAGGAAACACATTGAATACCGATTCCAATACCAATTCCAAACAATGGATTGATCGTTATATCGCTGCCTACTTTGATGTAACGAAGCATTTGTTCGCCGATATTCGGGAAGCCATTCAGGAAGAATTGACGCCTGAACAATTCCAGATTCTTCTGTTCATCAGCGAATCCCGCCGCTGCAATCCCACCGAGCTGGCGGATGCTTTTCTCGTCGGCAAAAGCTCGATCACTGCGATTATTACGAGGCTCGCCGATCGGGGGCTTATCGACCGCACTCGTGATGAATCCGATCGAAGGCAGGTGTATCTGTCCCTTACCTCCCGCGGCGTATCGGTGCTGAAGGAAGCGGAGCAGAAAGTGCAGGACATGGTATCTTCCTATCTGGTTCACTTCGAAGAGCAGGAGGTGGAAGCCTTCATCAGCACCTTCGAAAAATTAGCATATCTGATAAGGAGAGAGGAGTAGCGCTTCATGAAATTCATACTGAAGGCAAGATGGGCGATTATCGCCGTATGGATCATCGTCGCGGCAGGCCTGATGATCGCCGCCCCGTCCCTGAATGATCTGGTCAAGCAAAAAGGGACGATCACCGTTCCTGACGGTTACCCTTCAACGGAAGCCCAGGCGATTCTGGATGAAGCCGCCGCACGGAACGGCGTCAAGGAGCAATCTCAGATTGCGCTCGTCTTCCACAACCCGGACGGGCTGCAAGCCGATGAGATCGCGGAGATCAAGGAGACAATTCAGCGCCTGGAGCAGCATAAGGCCGATCTGGGCATCGAGTCGATCCTGAATCCGTACGCGCAGCCGGAGCTGGAGAAAAAGCTCGTCTCCCGCGACGGCAAGACTGTCATGACATCCATCGGGGCCAGCGTGAATTCGACGGACGACACCATCAGCCGCATAAACAAGGATATGGAGTCCGTCGGCGTCGAGCATTATATTACCGGCAGACACTCCATCGACAAGGACACGATTCAGAGCTCCCAAGACGGTCTGAAGAAGTCGGAATATATTACCGTTGCCTTCATTCTTATTATTCTCATTCTCGTCTTCCGTTCCGTCATTGCGCCGCTCATCCCGCTCGTGGCGGTCGGCGTCAGTTATTTGATATCCCAGTCCATCGTTGCCTTCCTGGTCGATTCGGCGGACTTCCCCGTCTCTACCTTCACCCAGATCTTCATGGTCGCCGTCATGTTCGGGATCGGAACCGATTATTGCATTCTGCTCCTCAGCCGCTTCAAGGAGGAAGTGCCGCGGCATGAACATATCGGCGATGCGATTGCCGCCACGTACCGCACTGCCGGCAAAACGGTATTGTTCTCCGGGCTGGCCGTACTGGTCGGCTTCACCGCCATCGGCCTGTCCACATTCATTCTGTATCGGTCAGCGGTCGCCGTCGCCATCGGCATCGCTGTCATGCTGATCGCACTGGTCACGATCGTTCCATTCTTCATGTACCTATTGGGCACCCGCATCTTCTGGCCGAGCCGGAACAGCTCGCTCGAACATAAGGAGAGCCGCATCTGGGGAGCGGTCGGTTCCTTCTCCCTCAAGCGTCCGTGGGCCGCCCTGCTCATCGTGGCCGCGGTAACGATTCCGTTCCTGGCCACCTATAACGGGCAGCTCTCCTATAACAGTCTGGAGGAGATTGGCGACAAATACGATTCGGTCAAAGCCTTCAACATTATCGCCGACAGCTTCGAGCCGGGCGAATCGCTTCCGACCCAGATTGTCGTTCACAGCGGGAAGCCGCTCGAGATTGCCGAGCATATGGCCTTGGCCGAAAAGATCAGCCGGGAGGCAGAGAAGGTGCCTGGCGTCGCCAGCGTGCGGAGCCTAAGCCGGCCTTCCGGGGAGGCTATCCCCGATCTGAAGATTACGGAGCAGGCCAAGACATTGGAAAAAGGACTTGGCGAAGGCAGCCAGGGCCTGACCGATATTAAGAGCGGACTCTCCCAAGCCAGCAGCGCCTTGTCCGAGAACGCGCCGAAGCTGAAGGAAGCAACTGACAGCGCCGGACAGCTTACCGCGGGCACGAAGGCGCTCAAGGAAGGCATCAGCGAGCTGAATGCCGGTCTGGCCCGAATTCAGCAAGGGATTGCGGACGGCTCGTCCGGCGCCGGACAGCTGAAGGCCGGATTGTCGCAAGCCACAGCAAGCGCCCTGCAATTGGCGAACGCCAACGAGAAGCTGCTCGCTTCGTACAAAAAGATCGGCGACGGCATTCAGCAGACGGACAACGGTCTGAAGCAGATGCAGCTGCAGCTGGACGGCGCCGCGAAGGCGCTGCAGTCGCTGGACAGCCGCTTCAACCGCCTGGAAGAGAACTATCCCGATCTGCTGCGCGATGAAGATTACTTGACCATTCGCGGCACCGTCACCGAGACTGGCAAGGGAACCGCCCAACTGGCAGGCGCTCTCGGCGAACTGAGCGGCCGCTTCGGCCCATTGTCCTCAGGATTGAACCAGGCCAATGAGGGCTTCGCCCAAGCCGTTGCCGGACAGAAGGCGCTCGCTTCCGGACTGGATGAACTCATTGCTGGCCTGTCCGATCTCGAGAACGGGCTCACTCAAGCAGCTCATGGCCAAGGTCAAATTATTGGCAAGGTCCCGTCAGTCATCGAAGGCCTGACCCGGATCGAGAACGGCCAGCAGCAGATGGGCGACGGCTTCCAGCAATTGACCAGTCAATTGACGGAGCTGACCGACGGGCTTCAGCAGGGCATCGACGGCCTGGAGCAAGTCTCCGGCGGCTTGAATTCTGCCTCCCAGTACTTAAGCGAGGTCGGCAGCACGGAAGACAGCGAGTTCAGCGGCTGGTTCGTGCCGAAGGAAGTGCTGGAGAATCCAGACTTCCAGCAGGCCATCGATCTGTATGTCTCCCCGGATCGCACCGTAATGACGCTCGACGTCGTATTCTCGGTCAACCCGTACGGCATCGAGGCAATCGAACAAATGCCGAATGTGCAAGCGGCGGCAGAGCGCGCGGTGGCCGGCACCGCTTGGGAACAGACGGATATCGCCATCGGCGGTGTCTCGAGCACCTTCGCCGATCTGAAGCAGATCTCAGGGGAAGACTATACCCGTACCGTCATCTTCATGATGGCCGGCATTCTGATCATTCTCATTCTTCTGCTGCGCTCCATCATTATGCCGCTGTATTTGATCGCCTCGCTCATCTTGACGTACTATACGTCTCTGGGCGTAACCGAGCTCATCTTCGTCGATATGCTCGGATACTCGGGCATCAGTTGGCCGACGCCGTTCTTCAGCTTCGTCATACTCGTCGCGCTCGGCGTCGACTACAGCATCTTCTTGATGGACCGCTTCAACGAGAATAAGCATATGGATGCCAGCACAGCCATTCTGCATGCGATGAAGAATATGGGCACCGTCATTATATCGGCGGTTATCATTCTGGGGGGAACCTTCGCCTCCTTCTATCCGTCCGGCGTGCTCAGCATGCTGCAGATTGCGACCGTCGTTCTGTCCGGTCTCCTGCTCTATGCCATTCTGCTGCTGCCGTTCTTCGTGCCCGTCATGGTCAAATTGTTCGGTTCGGCCAGCTGGTGGCCGTTCCGGGCAAGCCAGGCAGATGAATCCAATCGCGATCGGATCGCGATGTGACACCTGAATACGTTCTTCCCTCCCCGTCCGGATGCGATTGTTCCGGACGGTTTTTTCATGCATAACCCCTCTTCCATCCGGCAATCGTAGTTCCAAGGAGGCGATATATGTGAAAATCGTACTGATCGCTGCGTTCATTGCTGTTCCATTCGTGATGGCGGGGCTTGCCCATCGGTATCGTGCGCTTGCCACCGCGTTACATCTATTGGCGGTGCTGAGCTTCTTCGTGGCCGGCTCTATCTTCGCGTCCGTTATCTATGACGTGATCAAGCAGGGCACCGAGTTAACGACGCAGGTGCATGCCGTTTTTTTATATCCGTCATTTCGGATTGCCGGAGCTTATGCAGGCCTATATATTCCCTACCGGCTGCTGCGGGAGCTTGCATTCCATCTGGATGACAAGAGGCGAATCTAGGGAGCTTGCCCAATGCGAATGCGGGACGGCAAGCAGCGAGAGGTGCAGCTGACTACGGTTCCGTTCGCTGCCAAGCTGAACTCCATTCCTTCCTAATCAGCGTCAACTCTCTCCTCGCTGCCGCCATGAAGATCCGCAAGCTCATCCCTTGCGGATCTCCGGTCACGCGTTATGCCTTATTTTTCTTCCGTCACGACCGTCGCATTGTAGATGACAATCCGCTTCCCGTCCAAGTCAAACAGAACTTTATTGCCATATTCCGTATCCTTAATATCAATCTTGCCTTCATACTCCTGAATCAAGGTTCCGTCACTGCTGTATACCTTCACCGTTCTCTCCAATCCACCGGCTTGATTGGACCGGAAATTTTTTAACGACCGCTGTCCCGCCGCCGTGTTGAAGTACCAGACGATCATCAACGCAATAAACGCGACGATAGCTGCCGCGATGCCGAGTCCGATCTTGGCTCCTCTGCTCATCCATTTCCCCTCCTTTTTTATCTTATTTCATACGCGCTTCCCCTCTATCGGTTCCCGTCCAATCTTCCTTGGTGTTCGAATAAAATCGTTCCCAGTGAGCCAAACTTCTCTCATATGAACAATCGTGAGGGTGAGCAAGGATGACAGCACAAAACGGAAAAGTGAATGAACAGATGTCGGTCAATGTGCAGCAGCTGCAATCCATCTTCTCGCAAGCTCCCGACCTGATCTTCCGGAGCGTCGATACGCCGAACGGGCCTGAAGCCATGCTTGTCTATTTCGACGGCTTGGTCGATTTGAATTCCATCAACAATCATGTTCTGTACCCGCTGATTGAAGAACTGTCCAGTACGGAATATTCCCTGCCTGTCACGGTCGGCAATGTGGAATCGACATCCGACATGAACCAGGTGGAGAAGATGCTTCTTAGCGGTAAAAGCGTGCTCTTCCTGCCAGGCTCAACCGAAGCCTACATCTTCGATACGTGCGGATGGCCACAGCGGTCAATTACAGATCCGTCGATCGAAGCGTCTATCAAAGGATCGCACCAAGGATTCGTCGAGACCGCCATTCAGAATATCGCCCTGATTCGGCGCTATATCCCGAACCGGGAGCTCAAAATCAAGCAGTTGAAGGTCGGGACAAGAGGAGAAAACACCTTGTCCATCATCTACCTTCGCGATGTGGCCGATCCGGCCGTGCTTCAGGAGCTGACCCGGCGCGTCGAGGGGCTGGACATCGACTGCATCATCAATACAGGGGAGCTATCCGAGCTGATTGAAGACAGCGGCTACTCCCCGTTCCCGCAGCTGTTGATGACGGAACGGCCCGATTCCGCTGCCTCTCATATTTTGCAGGGCCGCTATGTTGTCGTTGTCGATCGTTCGCCGAGCGTGCTTATCGCTCCGGTGTCGTTCGTGTCGTTCTTCCAGAGCGTGGATGACTACAGCATGCGCTGGATCAATGCTTCCTTCATTCGGCTGCTGCGTTTTTTTGCGTTTTTTGTCGCGCTATTTTTGCCTGCGCTCTATATCGCGTTCATCACGTTTAATTTCGAGGTCATTCCGATCCAGCTTATTTTATCCGTGGCGGAATCGAGAGAACGCGTTCCTTTTCATCCGTTCCTGGAGGCGTTCATTATGGAAGTGACCTTGGAGATGATGCGAGAGGCGGGAATCCGGCTCCCGGCGCCAATCGGACAGACGGTCGGACTCGTTGGCGGCATTATTATCGGGCAGACTGCCGTCCAGGCGGGCATCGTCAGCAACATCATGGTTATCGTCGTCGCCTCCACCGCAATCGCATCCTTCATCATTCCCAACATTGATATGGGAACGGCGATTCGCTTCCTGCGGTTTCCCATGATGCTGATTGCCTTTCTGTACGGCTTCGTCGGCATCGTATGCGCGGCTATGCTTCTTATCTCTCACCTCTGCTCGCTGACTTCGCTCGGGGCCGCTTACGGAAGTCCGTTGGCTCCCGTCCGCTTTGCCGATCTGAAGGATACGGTCATTCGCTTCCCGCTGAGGTTGATGAAGACGCGTCCGACCGGCCCGGGTCCACAGCAGCTCAAACGGCAAGGTGAGAATCCACCTGAAGGAGGCAGCCCGAAGTGAACCAGTACCGCATCACCTTCATGCAGTTCGCCTTGTTGGTTCATAGCATTCAATTAGCGACAAGTGTCCTGACCCTTCCCCGCCAGCTCGCGGAGATCGCGTCTACGGACGGGTGGATATCTCTTATCCTGTCTTGGTTAGTCAATCTGTTGTTCAGCATTCTCATCGTTGTCGTCATGAGACAATACCCGGAAGATACGCTGCCGGATTTGCTGGATCGGCTGTTCGGTCGAGTTATTGGCAAGCTCGTGCTTGCGCTGGTCGCCCTGCATTTCACATTTTTATCCTGGTCGATATTTATCGCAACGATGCTGTATATTAAATCGTGGTTCCTGATGATGACACCAATACCATACATCTTGCTCCTGTTCGTCATCCCCGCCTATGTGACAGCACGAAAGCATATTACCCATATCGTCAGATATTGTGAAGTTATGTTTTATTTGACGATTTGGATGGCTCCGGTGCTATTGCTCCCATTGCGAGAAGGGTATTTTTCGCATTTTCTCCCTGTTCTCAAGGAAGGCTGGGGGCCCGTATTTCAGGCGATGCCGACCACGACAACCGCCTATCTCGGATTTGAGATCGTATTTTTCGTGTATCCGTTTTTAACACGCAAAGATCTGGCCATCCAAGGCATCGTGGTCGGCAATACATTGACCATGCTGGTTTATGTCTTTGCCACGATTGTCTGCTTCGGTTTTTTTAGCCCGGACGAGATCACGCAATACAACCAACCGATATTGAACCTGTTGAAGGTGATCGAGTTCCGGTTCCTTGAACGGTTCGACATCATTTTCCTGGCCCTCTATCTGTTTGTGATCTCGACGTCTCTGGTTCCATATTTGTACGGCGCTTCCCTCAGCGGCGCGAAGCTGTTCGGGACGAAGAACCATGGCCCGTATGTACTTGTTATATGCATGGGCACGTTGTTGGCAGCGACGTGGATCAGGCCTTCCTGGCTCGAGTCCCTTCGCTATAATCAATGGGCCGGCTATTCCGGGTTAATCATCTCGTATCTCTTGCCGCTTCTGCTATACCTGGCAATCAAAATCTATCAGAAGCTGTCACCGAAGGAGGCAACCCAATGATGCGCCGAGCGATTACGATTGTTATTCTGCTGCTGATTGTGCTCCCGCTTCCCGGGTGCGCAAGTTATACGACGATCGAGAATATGACGCTGTCGCTGCTTCTCGGCATCGATCTGGATGAAGAAGGCAATCTCTTGCTGGCGATCTCGAGTCCGGTCTTCTCGAAGGAGGCCGAGGACAATGAAGAAGAATTCGAGGTCCGTTCGACCACCTTGCGCCATTCCCGCGAAGAATTCGACAAGCGTGCGCTCGGGATGACAATTGCAGGCAAGACACAGATTGTTGTCGTCGGCAAGCGGCTTGCTGCAGAGGAAAATTGGGCGGCACTGCTTGATCCATTCTATCGGGACACCAGGAGCACCGTGTCCGCCCGGGTGGTCTACTTCGATGGCCCCATTAGCGACCTGATTCGTTATTCGGCCAAGGACAAGCCTCGCCTGCCCTTGTATTTGTCGAAGCTGGTGGATACGGGACTTCAGCGGAATGAGACAACCAAAACGACAATCCAGGAGTTCCATCGCCACCTGCATGAGAAAGGGTTGACGCCGAGCATAACCGCCCTCCGCAAAGATGAAGAATTAGCCTTGACAGGCACCGCCTTGCTGGATAAATCATCCCGGTTCAAAATGCTGGCCAATTCCGACGAGACGAAGCTGATATACATACTAAGAAATAAAACAAAGGGCGAATTTCCGTTTACGCTTCGTCTACCAATGTCTCCAGGGAAAGGACCCGAGAATGTCGACATGAAGCAGCTCAGCATCAATCTCCACAGCATTAAGCCGAAGATTCAAGCACGGTACGCCCAGGGCCGCTTCGTGTTCGATGTGAACGTTCGCTCCATCGTATATGTGACGGAACGTCTATTCCCGTTTGATGTCATGTCGCCGTACCATGAATTGGAGCAGAAAATTGCCGCGAATCTGGAGGAGCAGTTCAACAGTCTGATTCGCAAGCTGCAAAAAGCGCGTATTGATCCGGCCGGGTTCGGCATGTATGCAAGAGCCCACGCGTATCCGCAATGGAAGAAAGCCAAAGAACATTGGGAGGATTATTTCGAAGAGGCGACCGTGAATGTGAAGGTCAAAGTAAAAATCGTCGGCATGGGCGCCGTAAAATAAACGGAGATCAATAAAACAGGGCTGCCCCGCCGCACCGTCGGGAAACATGCGGCGGCGAATCAGCCCTGCCTTATATCAGCTACATATTAACACTGTTTTTTTGCTCCACCGGCACGGCATTGTCTTTCTTGTTGAAAAACATCTTCAGCATAGGAGGCGTTACCAGCGTCGTGATAATCACCATGATGATGATCGACGTGAAATATTCCGGCTGCAGCAGCCCCGACTGCAAGCCGGTGGCCGCAATAATAAGAGCGACTTCCCCTCGGGAGATCATCCCTGCGCCAATAGCCAGCGAGGAGCGGCTGTCGAAGCCGGTTACGCGCGCGCCGAGCCAGCCCCCGGCCATCTTCGTCACGATAGCGATGATCGTAATGACAGCGAGCAGGCCCAATTGGCTGCCGATACCGTCGAATGACACGTTCAGCCCAATGCTGACGAAGAACACCGGAACGAAGATGGAATACGCGATCGGCTCGACCTTGTGCTCGACATCATGCTTGTATGGGGTCAGCGACACTGCGATGCCGGCGGCGAAGGCGCCGATAATGCCGGCCATCTGCATCCATTCGGCAAAATAGGCAAAGCCGAAGCAAATAATTAACGCCGCGCTGATCACCGCTTCGGTGACTTTGAGCGGAGCCAGCCACTTCATTACGCGCGGCACGACCAGCCAGCCGGCCACAAAAGTAATGGCGAAGAACAGGAGCTTCTTGCCGACCAGCAGTCCGAGGGAGACGTCTCCCCCTTGGCCGACGATGCTCATAATGAACGCCAGCAGGATAACGACCAGCACATCGTCGACGACAGCCGCCCCAAGTATCGTCGTCCCTTCTCTCGAATTGAGCTTGTTCATTTCTTTAAGCACCTGGACGGAGATGCTCACGGATGTCGCGCAAAAGATAACGCCGAAAAACAGCGCATAATTCGAAGAAAAACCGAACGCGATTGCTGCCCCGTAACCGCCAATAAAAGGCAGAATGATGCCGCCAACGGCAACCGCAAACGCCGATTTCCAGTTTTTGCGCAGCTGATCGATATCGGTCTCCAGTCCGGCAATGAACATCAGCAGCAAGACGCCGATTTCCGATACCTGGGTGATGAAGCTGTCCTTCTCAATCCAGCCTAGCACGGCCGGACCGAGCAGGATGCCGACGATCAGCTTCCCCAATACAGCAGGCTGCCCCAGACGGACCGATATGTCGCCTGCCACCTTGGTGCACAGCAGAATCAAGGCAAGATACAGAATAAATTCCATTGCGATTCCCCCACTCTTTACAAATTTTAACATTTCTAAAAAAGACAAAGAGGAGCCCTAAATTGCCAGGCTCCTCCAAAATAAAACATATTTTTTTAGACGAATTATATCTATTATACTCCACTTTGTCGTAAGTTGCAAACCATTTCTCAGTAAATAAGATTAAAAATAAGGTTAATGGCTGGCAGTAGCCGGGAGACCGACCTGCTGCAGCAGTTTTTGGCTCTCTTCATTCAAGCCGCTGATCCGAACCGTCTTGTCCAGCTGCTTGTATTTCAACATAACCTTGCCGATGGCGGTAACCGCCGAATGATCCCAGACATGAGATTTCGAGAAATCAATCGTAATCTGTTCCGGGTCCTGCTCCGCCTTGAAGTGCTCCAGGAAGTGGCTCGTCGTGGCAAAGAAAAGCTGTCCCTTGACCTGATACACGACATGGCCGGTCCCGAGACGTTCCGCTTGGATGCGGATCCGGGCGCTCTTCCAGGCGAATAATACCGCGCTCAGGAGCACGCCCGCGAGCACGCCCTTGGACAGATCATGCGTCGCTACCACGATCGCGACCGTAACGACCATCACGAAGGCGTCGCCGCGCGGAATACGAGGCAACTGGCGGATGGAATTCCAGTCAAAGGTGCCGATGCAGACCATAATCATGACACCGACGAGCGCAGCCATCGGAATCCGTTCTACGATATCCCCCAGCGCCAGGATAAGAAACAACAGGAATACGCCAGCAACGAAGGTGGAGAGCCGGCCTCTTCCGCCGGATTTCACATTAATGACAGATTGGCCGATCATGGCGCAACCCGCCATCCCGCCGAAAAAACCGGTGACGACGTTCGCGATCCCTTGGCCGCGCATCTCCTTATTTTTGTCGCTCCCGGTGGCCGTCATCTCATCCACAATCGTCGCCGTCAGCAACGATTCAAGCAGGCCGACGATCGCCATGGACAGCGAATAAGGGAAAATAATCGCCAGCGTCTCCCAGCTCACCATCACTTGCGGGATATGAAATAGCGGGAGGGCACTCGTAATGCTCCCCATATCGCCTACCGTCTTCCCTTCAATCCCTGCCGCAATCGTCAGGGCGGAGACGGCGATGATAGCGACGAGTGCCGAAGGAACGGCCTTCGTAAGACGCGGCAAGCCATAGATGATGAGCAATGTCAATGCGACCAGAGCGTACATCATCCATCCCTGGCCTGCAAAATGAGGCAGCTGGGCCAGGAAAATGAGAATGGCCAGCGCGTTCACGAAGCCCGTCATGACGGAATGCGGGACAAACGTAATAAATCTTCCCAGCTTCAGCATGCCCATAACGAATTGAAGCACCCCTGCCAAAATCGAAGCAGCGAACAAATACTCTATCCCATGGTCCTTGACCAGAGTCACCATAAGCAGGGCCATCGCTCCGGTAGCGGCCGATATCATCCCTGGACGCCCGCCTACGATCGAGATAACGACGGCAATGCAGAAGGAGGCGTACAACCCGACCATCGGATCCACCCCCGCAATGATCGAAAAGGCGATCGCCTCGGGGATAAGCGCCAACGCTACCGTCATGCCGGACAAAATATCGCTGCGGATATTGCCGAACCATTCCTTATTTACTTTTGAGTTCACCTTTCCAAATCCTCTCTCTCATGATGTATGGCTTTCCCCTCTCAGAAAAGCCGGGTCCGTTGCACACAAACATAAATTATACACAGTGGTGACGATTTGTACACCCTGCAACTTAGAAGAACAACTCAAAAAGGCTGTCCTTCGTCTACCGACGACAGAACAGCCCCACAACGAAAACGGAGAAAGCGGGTGAAAACGAAACTTGCTACTTGAACAAGGAGAGGCGTTGGGACGGGATGATGGTTGATACAGCTGATTTGTTGATAAGGCTAAACTTCGAATCGATTTTGAGCACAATCGTATACACATCGAATGATGTAATCATGCCCTTCATCTGTATTCCATTTTTCGTAATGAGTGTGACGGGCACTTCCTGCTGTATCGCTTCCGTAAGAAACTGCTCTTGCAAGCTTCGATCGGTCGATTTCTTCAAGTGCAATCATCCCCTTCCTTATAAAGTCAACCTACTGCTAAGTTTACCAGATTTCAGACAGATAGAAAAATAGTTCACAAGATGTCTTTCTCCTCCGTGCCACAACGGTTTCCATATTATATCGTCAGCTTTGGCGAAAATCATTTGGCCTGGAATCATTTTTAGGATTCCGGTTCCTTATTTCCCCATACATAATCCCCAGGTCCACTCCCATACTAAGTGTGATCTGCTGAATGCTGGGAGGTGAATGCACGTGGAAACAAGAAGTCTGGGCGCGCACGAGACATTGGAGCTTCATGAGCTCCTCACTTTTAAGAATGCATGCATGACCAAAACGGCAACGATGTTCAACCTGGTGTCCTGCCAGGAGCTCAAGGGGCTAATGCAGCAAGACATTCAACATTCGGCCCAAGCGATTAAGGATTATCAAGGACTGTTGTCCCGAGCCCACAGCTAACGACGAAAGGAGGTACACCATGAATACGATAATGGAAAATCTGACCGGTATGTCAGGCATGACCGATCAGGCCGTTGCGACAGACATGTTGATTGCAGCCAAGTCCGGAATTAAAGATCTGGCTACCGCGCTGACCGAAGCAGCCACTCCGGAGGTGCGCACGGTCTTGCGCAATCACCTCGATACAGCCATTCAAGCCCATGAGCAAATAACCGCATACATGATGAAGAATGGTTATTACCACCCGTATAACCTGCAGGAACAGCTTCAGATCGATATGAACAACGCCAACACGGCACTGAACATGGTACAGCGGAACGGATAACCACCCGTTCCAGATTGGGGAACGGTCCTGTCGCATCGGGGCTTTGTTCCCCTTTTTCCTGCACTTTCTCTTGCCAATAAGTTAGGCCATCCTAACGAAATTCAATTCCTCCCATCTTGTAAAATATAACCGTCCTTCGTAATTGAGTTGGCACCCGTTACGATCCGGAATTCGGTATATTCATCCAATTATTATACAAAAAGGCAATGATCGTCAACCTCAACATGATATTGACCGAGACGGAGATCGCATTTTCTCGTGTCTTGTCCGCGCTTGTTGCCACATAGAATAAGAACAAGAGCTGCAAGTGGCGTGGAGGTGATAATTGCTATGTTGTCTGCCGCAAGAGGCTGCCTCTTCTTGATTGCCGTAGCCTTGTGCATACTCATGCTGGCCATTCTGGCGGGCGGAGCTCTCTTCCTGTCCTTATTCTTCGTGCTTCCGATCTTGTTCCTCGCCATCTGGAAAGCGTCCCGGAGTCGAAGATGATCCCGGTCGCGTGCCCCGGCGCGGCTCGTCAAGCGCTCCTGCGCGCCGGGGCCATTGATCCGCTCCATTCTTTAATCCAATCGAATGAGATCCTGGATTCTCCCCAATACTACAGGCAAGCTGGCACCGGATACTACTTCGGCATCATATATAGCGCAAGCCCCGGGGATTCCGGGGCTTGGGTATTTGATCTTGATATCAGGATTGTTGGTATGCGCCTTTTACCGCTTTTACGTAGTAGACGGCATGCTCCGAATTAATAATATGTTCCGGCTTTGGTTTTCCCCGGCTCTGTCTATGCCCTTCCAAATGCACTTCGCTCGTCTCCCAATTTTTCCACGCTTCTTCGGATTCCCAGCGAATCATGACGACGACTTCCTCGTCGCCTCTTCTCGCTTTTTTGACGAGAACGCTCAAGTCGATAAATCCTTCAAATTTTTCGATCGCGCCTTCTCCCGAGAATCGCTGCACAACCAAGTCGGAAGTGCCTTCTTTCACCGTAATCGTTTTTGTTTCTATGAACATTTATTTTCCTCTCCTTCTAAATAAATCATATCACGCTCCTTCCATTATAAATGATGATGATTATTATTTTCAATTCGTGGGCCTCAAGCGCCGAACGTCTGCTGAATGTCCGCCTCGCTGGCCGGCAGCGAAATGGCCCAGCTTCGCCGGGTCATTCGGGGAATAGGTGACATTGAGCACTTGCCTTTTTTTCCGGCACAGAAATTCAATACGTTCTTTTCGGTCCATGCTCTCCTCTGAACTCCCGATTGATGGGGATAAAGACTTCTTCTATTAGCATAGACGACACGGATTGAATGGGGAAAAGGTATATGGGCCCTTTTTCGGTGAGCCGCTGGACCTGTTGTCTTCCCGGCCCTGACTCGATATACTCTTGGGTTGAGAAGAGACGGACCCCTAGTTGATGTGGAACGTCCAGACTGAGGGTAAGGGGGCACGACGATGAACTACATGTATCTCAAGATCGAAGATCCGGACAATGAGCTCACCTATTATTTTGAAGTTGACGGCGAGCGCGTCGCCTACAGACAGATTGAGCTGTCGGAGAACCGTGAATGCAGGCTGTCGATCGCGCCCGACTTCCATTTGAGCGAAGTGCTTATCGACTTCGAAGAAAAAGACATGATCGCCAGGGAAGAATTCGAACGGGCATGGGCGGCGGCCGTGCAGCCATATCAACCCGCCTGGGAGCAGGCGAAGCGGGAATACCGCATCGGGGATGCGGTCACCGGTGGAATTGCCATGTTCTATCCGCAGGGGGTCATCATCCAGATAGGCCCGGGACGGTACGGCGCTGCCTGCCGCGAAGAGCTCGCTTCCGCTACCCTGCCGGAATACTTGTATCCCGGCCACCGCGCCGACGGCATCGTGCTCGGGTACGATGAAGACAACTTCTGGCTCGTACTGGGGGCTGTCCAAGTGTCGGAAGAAAACATCGCCATCGAATGGGGTTAATATCCGCGGCTCGCAGCTGCCGCCATTCGCCTCATGATCAGGTATCGCTCCGGTACCTTTCAAAAACGTAATGCACTCGTCACCTAATTACATTCCGCAAGGAAGCAGGTTGACTTATGATGAATGTGCCGCATAAGCATACGAAATTGAAGGTGATGCATTATGAAGAAGTTTATCATTATTATGGTCTCCATTGCCGTTATCGCATCTATCGTAGTGGCAGGCTTTCTTATTTTCGGAGTCGATGCAGCCAAAATGAAAGCCGAATGGGGCACAACCAAAATGTATGTCCATATTACCGAAAACGGCAAGGAAGAAATCATCGGCGAGGACAGCAACGATCCGTTTTCACGTTACTACTATACACTGACCGCCTATGACGAGGAAGGCAACGAAGCGAAGGTATCCTTTAGCGCCCATAAAAATTTGCGGCTCGATTCGTTCCTTCTCGTGTATGTCAAGGATGGCGAGGATGGCAGCGGGATTCGGCAAATCGGAAGATATGACGAGGTAACGAAGGAGGCCATTCCGGCCAAGGCCAGAGAGAAATTGGGAGTGAAATGAACCAAGCCCTGCCGAACCCGGCAGGGCTTACATCGTCACTCTACGTTCAGCCAATCCCCGTAATGCTGCGCCAAGCCTTCCAATTCATTGATAAAAACGCTGGCATGATATCCATCACAAACGGCATGATGCACCTGCAATGAAACGGGCAATAGCGTTTGACCATTCTGCTCGAAATATTTTCCGCTCGTAACAATGGGCAGCAAATACCGCCCATCGCCGAATATATTCAGGTTAAAGCCGGTAAAGCTGATCCATGGAATACACGACACCGAAAATGTATTGAGCGGCTCGTTCTCTTTGACGCGGATGCCCTTGACCTCGCCATACCTTCTCATATCTTCCAGATAGTTCTGGTAAAATCGATTAAAATCGTCCGAATAATCGGTCCACATCGCAGAAAAGGTGCAGTCGTCCTTGTGGAAAAACGTAAAAAGCGGAACCATGCTCTCCCAATAGCCTAATCGGCCTTTCGGGTCGTAGCAAGTCCGAAATTCACGATGCGCATTGACCGTTTTGGTAACCATATAGAGAAAAGCAGGGTATAGCTTGACCCCTTGCGCCCGCAGAACAGGCAGCAATGAGGTAATGTTGATGTTCGCCGACATACTGAACGTGCATCTCGCGGCATGCAAATAATGTTCAAAGTAAGGCTTTCTTCCCCAATTCTCCATGTCGATAGGATGGAATTTCATTGTATATGACCTCCTAAAATAGATGTTCCCTACTCTAGGAGGCGTAATCACGTGATCTAACCATAACTCCTTTTCTCTTCCGCATATTCATTTCGCTCACCTCACTGTCCAGCATATCATACTGCCATACCGAGGCTCTACCGCTCTGGCACGTTCCAGGGCTCGCTTGCCGGAGATGCCGTTATGCTCTTGACGATGGCAAGCATTTCATTTGTTTTGGCAACCTATGCTATAATAGCTGTGATTTTATCCAATTTCATTCCTTATTTTGGAGGTATATCAATGCGGCGAAATACAATTCGAAAAGGGCACAACCTGTAAGGGGATACGTATCACTGGCCCTATAAACTGCGTTTCCCCTTCCTGTTAAAGGGGTTATATGCAAGTGCAACAACATCAAAAAATCCGCACTCCCCAATTTATGGTGTGGTTCAGCGTATTGACTTTTTTCAGCGTGATGAACGAAACGATGTTTAACGTTTCCTTGCCGGATATTGCCGCCGATTTCGGTATTAGGCCGTCGGCAGCCAATTGGGTCAATACTTGCTTCTCTCTTTCCTTCGCCATTGGGATTGCGGTGTACGGCAAACTTTCGGAGCATGCCGGCATGAAGAAGCTGCTGTTATTCGGAATGCTGGCCTACGGCTTCGGTTCGATCATCGGCCTGCTGGGTCATGCCTGGTATCCGGGGGTGCTCATTGCGCGCTTATGTCAGGGAGCCGGCGCTTCCGCCATTCCTTCGCTCATTATGGTCATCATCGCCAAGACCGTCGAGCCTGGACAACAGGGCAAGGCGTTCGGCCTGATTGGTTCTGTCGTTGCCTTTGGCGAAGGGCTTGGACCGGTTATCGGCGGCGCGATTTCCAGCTATATTCATTGGTCTATGCTGTTCGCTCTGCCGCTGCTGTCGCTGCTCGCCCTTCCCTTGGTGCTGCGAACGCTGCCTGACGAGACATCGGATCGCAAAGCCCTGGATCTGCCGGGCGCGGCCCTGCTGTCCCTGGGCATTATCGCGTTCGCGCTGTTCACCACGCTGTACCAGTGGGGTTACTTGGCTGCGTGCATCGCTCTATTCGTGCTTCTCGCTCTTCATCTGCGCCGGACGCCGTCCCCCTTCCTGGAACCGTTCCTGTTCCGGAAGAAAACATATATCGCGGGCGTTCTGACCGGAGCCGTGCTGCTCGGCACCGTCGCCGGTTTTATTGCCATGGTGCCTTATCTGATGCGAACGGTTCATCATATGCCTACCGGGCTGATCGGAAGCGGCATTTTGTTCCCGGGCACGTTAAGCGTTATTGTGTTCGGAATAGTTGGGGGTGCGCTCGTCGACCGCAAGGGGCATATCGTGGCCATGGTCTGCGGATTAAGCATGATCATCGCCGGATTTTTGATCGTCATGCTCTATCCGGATCGGTCGCCGTGGCTGATCGCCGCTGCCATGATTTTAACATTTGGCGGTCTTGCGTTTGTGAAAACCGTGATTTCAGCAAGCGTGGCCATGACGCTGGCAGCGGATGAAGCCGGCTCCGGCATGGGGATGCTCAATTTTGCCTGCTTCCTGGCGGAAGGCATCGGCATTGCCGCCGTCGGCGGACTGCTGACGAGACCGTGGCTGAACGTCAGCCTATGGCCTGCGGTGAGCGGAACCGCTTCTCTCTACAGCAATATAACGCTGATTTTTGCTGGGCTCGTCGCCGCCGGCGGCATCCTGTTCATCGCCGCATCTGTCCGCGGGCGAAGAACTTCCGGGCAACCGAAGAAGCAATAGAATAGACGCACTCCACGACCCAGTCGCCTCAGAAGGAAGACTGGGTTGTGATCTGTCCCGGCAGATCGCGGATAGATATGGATAGACAACATTTACCTGCATGTGAGACAATAATGCAGAAAATTTATCTATCGATACCGGGAGTGAACCAGCAGTGATTGAATGTAAAGAGTGCGGGACGCAGGTTAGTGAATCCGTCGGTTATTGTCCCCGATGCGGTTCCCGGCTGCCCTACAAAAATAAACGCCATACGGGCTTCAGGAGACGGAATCTGATCGCCACCTTGCTCAGTCTCGTCATTGTATGCTCAATCATCCTGCTTGCCGATTACCTGAACGCACCGGACAAGTACACCGAATGGTTCAATACGAACACTCCCGCTTCCACGGACGCCACCGAATCGGAGGAGATGCCTGACGGCAGCCTCGAGGAAGAAGCCTGGGATAAGCAGCTTGAGGCCTATCTGGCAGACGGTCAAAAAGACCTCGCGCTTCAGCTCCTGCAGCAGCAAATTGCCGCTCAGGGAGCGAGTGCGCAGCTCTATGGCAGGGCGGCGGCACGATTCAGCCAGCACCGCTATCCTGCGGAAGCCGCCGCGATCTGGCTGGAAGGGATGATGGAGACAGGCGCGCCCGAGTTGGCGGAGCAAATGCGGCAGGCCATGACACCCAGCGATCTGATAGAGACGGGCACGCTCAAGGAGTTCCTGAAGACGGCCTACGGCAAACCTGTTGAGCAGATTACATGGGAGGATCTGTATCAGCTCAAGTCTTTGAGCATTAGCGAGGAAAGCATCTCCTACCTTATCGAATCGGAAGACAAGGAGGTGGACGATGCCGAGGCTTCCGATCTGCTGTCCATGCCTTTGCCGCGAAAATTCTCGGATCAGCCCTGGGCAACGGGAGAGCTTGCTCTATTTTGGGGTCTGCGGTCGCTGCAATGGGATGTCTCCGCTAACCTCCTGGATGAGCGGCTCCTTCTGGCTCTGCCCGACATGAAGCAATTGCGCTTGGCGTACGGATTCAGACAGAATCCGTTGGCATGGGCCAGCCTTAGCGGGCTGGAGGAGCTGTCCCTGCAAGGCAGCGGACTTGAAAGCCTTGAAGGAATTGGGCAGCTTCAGAATCTGAGGAAACTGGAGCTGAATCGGACCAAGGTGGACACTCTCGAACCACTTTCTGCCTTAAGCGGGCTGGAATCGCTAACGCTGCGGAACAACGATCTGATTGGGTCCGTAGAGCAGGTATCCCAATTCAGCAGCTTGCGGGAGCTGACGCTGGAGGGAGAGGAACTGTTCATGCTCCAGCCGCTGGCGGAGCTGACACAGCTTGAAGCCCTTGCCCTGCACCGCACCGGAACCAAGGATATCTCCTTCGCCGCGCAATTGCCGGCGCTCACGTCGCTCACGCTGGAAGGCAACAGCAAGCTGAGCAATCTGGCTCCGCTGGCCCGCTTGACGGAGCTGACGCATTTGGAGCTTGATGCCGGCCATTCAGATAAGCTGGACGGGCTGGCCAAGCTGACGAAGCTGGAGTCGCTGCATCTGAGAGGTGTCAATGATTTGAGCCCGCTGGCTCATCTGAAGAAGCTGCGCAGTCTGGAGCTGAGAAGATCGTCCGGAACAAACGATCTGCGCCCGCTCGCCGGACTTACCCGATTGGAGGAGCTGTCGCTCATCGACAATGTCGGCGGAATTGACGAGGCCGGCTCTATTTTCAAGCTGGGCAAGCTCAAGCGGCTGCGGCTCATGGACAGCAACGTATATAGCGACATGTCCGGCATCAGCTCCCTGCGGGAGCTGGAGGAGCTGCACATCCAGAACTCGGAGGTGTATCTCAATCTGGCGTCCCTAACCGGGTTGGGCAAGTTGAAGAAGCTCGCCATCAACAACAGCTGGCTGATTGCTAACGTCTATATCGAGCGGCAAGGGTTTATGACCAGCTATTATTATGATGACCGGAACTGGGACGAGGAGCTCGGCCAATGGAAAGCCCCGCCGCAGCTTAAGGCGCTGGAGCTGACCGGGAACAAACTGACGAAGCTGTCGTTCGCGGCCAGACTGGGCAAGCTGACGTACCTGAATCTGGAGGATAACAGCATTACGAGCATCGAGCCGCTCTTGAAGCTGCCGCAGCTGCGGCTGGTCAATCTGCGGGAGAATCCCGTACTGGACTGGTCGCCTGCCGATCAGATGCAGGATACCGTGTTTTTGCGCAACATGTAGCTGCATCTGCCGCTTCGAAGCGTACTTATCGATTATGCAGGGTCCCCCTCGCAAGCCGGGGGCCCTGTTTGCATCCACGATGGAACCCTTATCGTCTAATCAAGATTGACACCGTAAAATATTGAGGGTTATTATAGGGCTACGAAGTCTTTAATTTGGAGCGAATATAACGACTCCCCCATGAAATCATAAACAACTCAAATTAAGCCCTACACTCCCCCCTTTTCCTTGAAGATCGCTCCACAACAGCCTGTGTTCCCGCAACCGTAATAACAAGTGAATGACAGGAGGCTATTTACGTATGGAAAACCCATGGCATGAGCGTTTTCGTTCAGACGACTATTATTATGGAGAAGAAGCGAATGTATTTATTCAGCAACAAGCCTTTCGGCTAGAGGCATGCAAGAAGATCATCGCATTTGCGGAAGGAGAAGGGAGGAATGCGGTGTTTTTGGCAACGAGAGGGCATGATGTGACCGCCCTTGACTATGCAGAGAGCGGCCTGCTTAAAACGAAAAAGCTGGCTCAAAAGCATACGGTCAACGTGCATACCAAAAAGGTAGACCTATTGGCAGATCACATCCCGCACGAGGAATACGATGCGGCCATCATGGTATTTGGACATTTTCATCAAGAGGCACAGAAAACGGTTCTTACGAAGCTGAAAAATGCGGTAAAACCCGGCGGGATGATCATGATTGAAGTATACTCCAAGGAGCAATTGCATTATGGGACAGGCGGCCCTCCGGATCTTGACATGCTCTATGATCCAACAGATATTCTGGCTTGGTGCGAAGGCCATAAGGTGATCCATTTCTTCTATGGAGAGCAAGAGCGGGTGGAAGGCAAGGGGCATACCGGTCTTGCCCATGTCATTCAGCTTGTAGTAAAAAAATAAGGTAAGCACACATGTACGGGGCCTGCCAATGCGTAGATTACACCGATTCGCGGCCCCCTCCCCTTATGTGTTGGATGAATGGCAAAATTCATGAATAATATGTGCCTTCATTTCTTCAACCGGAAACTGCTCCGGATAGGTAGATATCATTAACATAAGGCCCTGAAGCACAGATGAAAAGTATAATGACCGTTTTCTGGGCTCCTTTACTCCGAGGTTTTCGAACATCTCACATTGCAAATGAAACTGTCTGGCGCTTTCTTCGATCAGCAGTTTACTGTATTTCGATAGCACTTCGTCTGATTCCGGCTGCGTCTGCAAATGAAGATAGAATTGAAAGACTTCCGGTTTTTGTTGGACATTGTTGATAGCGCCCTCAACAATATGCTTCAGTTGCTCGGCAGGCGACTCCTGCGAGGACGCCGCTTCCATAACCTGAATCAATTCATCGATTCTGGCCTGGATCATGGTCGATAGGAGCTCTTCTTTCCCTTTATAGTAATTGTACAGCAGACCTTTGGATATGTTCGCATGCTTCGCTACGTCTTCGATCGAAGTCGCGTGATACCCTTGCTTCATGAACAATTCCATGGCGGCTATTCGAATTTTCTCTTTGGCCATCTTACGTATTCGTTCATTTTCTTTGTGTGTACGCGGCATGATTTCACCCTTCCACAAAACCGATGATTTGGCGAAAAAGCTCGTCAGGATGGGTTAACGTGATCATATGATCCGCGCCGGGAACTGTGACAAGTTGAAGGTTGGGGATTCTCCGGAGGCATTCGGCCATACGTATGTTGTCCGGCAGTTCCACGTCTCCTATAATAAGTATGCTCTTCACCGTTATGTCTTCCAGCCTGTCGATAGCCGGCGGCTCGGGCCAAACCGATTCGAAGGTCCCCCATTCCGACGTCTTCTGTAGATGATGCCGAAACATGTCAAGCATCAGCTCCCAATGCGGGCTAGACTTAATGATGCGATACGACGGAGCATCGAAGGATAGCTCGACAACCTTGTCTATATCGGGAAAGGCCGCATTGATCTTTTGCATCCATTCTAGGAATTCCGGGGAGAAGCTGAAGCCTGACAAGGCGGGACCGACAAGCACAAGCTCAGATACTCTGTCAGGATGTTCCAGCGCGAAGTCGGTGGCGATTCGCCCGCCCATAGAATGACCTACAAGCGCAGCCTTACCGATCTCCAGATGATCAAGCAAAGCAAGCAGATCTTGCACATAGTTAGCCGGTTCTGCAGGCGATGGCGACTTCCCGGCACCCCGTCCGTCATAGGCGACCACCTTATAGCGCTTTGCCAAAAGGGGCGCGACAAACGTCCAATCCCGTAGATCTGCGCCGCCGCTGTGAAGGAGAACGACAGGCTTTCCGTTTCCGTTCACCTCATAGTACAAGTCCATTGTCTAATCCCTCCATTCATAACCTGATTTTATTATTGAATGAATGTTTAGTCAATGAAAAAGCTGAACCTAACATTTCCGACGTAAAAGTCCGTTGCTTTGATTAGTAATGCCTGTTAGGCTGAACTCGAACCACTTCCGGACATAAGCAGGCGCGAGTGTCTGCCGAAAGCTAAAAAAAGTCTTCCGGCTCTAAGCTTCCGCACGCTTGGAGCCGGTTGGTTGCTTGCCGGAAGCGCCATGCCCATGACCTTATTTGACTTCCCTTGCCTTGTCGGAGCGCCGGAACAACTCGTCTTCCGTCTTGCATAACGGCAGTCCTATCCGGGCGTGCAGCTTGACGAGCCACGGCTGAGCCAGTCCGGCTTCCCGCACCAGGGCGGCGTCGGAGAACACCTCGGTCTCCGGGCCTTCCGACAGGACGCCCCCTTGCTTCAATATATACACGTAATTGCAGATTTCATAAATCAAATCAATATCATGGCTGGAAATCAATATTTTTTTACCTGCTTCGGCCAAATCCCGGATCAGCTCCATCATCATCTGTCTGCCTTCCGGATCGAGCCCTGCCGTAGGCTCGTCAAGCAGCAGCCATTGCGTATCGAGCACCAGCGCCCCGGCAATCGCTACCCGCTTCTTCTGTCCGTAGCTCAAATACTGCACCGGCTTATCGCGGAAGTCCGCCGCGCCCACCGTCGCCAACGCTTGATTGACCCGTACCGCGACTTCAACTTCTCCCATCCCCAGATTCCGGAGCGCAAAAGCGACATCATCCGCCACGTTCGAATAAAAAATTTGCTGATCCGGGTCCTGAAAAACAATCCCGACTTCGGTGCGCAAGGACAACAGCTCCTTCTTGCTATAGCGGAGCGGCTGCCCATGGAACATCACTTCCCCGCTTGACGGCTTCAGAAGACCGAGCAGCAGCTTGAACAGCGTCGATTTCCCCGAGCCATTGGCCCCGACGAGTCCGATAATATTGCCTTTGGCCAGATCAATCGAGACATCATCCAGTGCCCGCTTGCCGTCTTCATATTCAAAGCAGAGATGATTCGTGGATAACATCCGCCCACCCTCTTTCGTAATCAAGGCTGTTCATTACACGTGGAAGTCGCCTTGGTACAGCTTCACATCAAGCGCAACCGACATGTCGCGATAGCGCCGCATGACGCGCTGGAACAATACATTTACCAGCATCGCCAGCGAGTTGTAGCTGTTTTTGAGCCCGCGATAGCCGAACCGGAGCTGCTGCGCATGGCGGATAGCTGCCGCTTCTTCGACAAAAATAAAGATAAAACGGTAAATCAGAATCATAAATTCAACAAGCAGAACGGGAATATGGATGGTTCTCATCACCTTGACCAGCTGCTGCACCGGTACGGTTAGGACAAAAAAGAGGGTGCAAGCGAGACAAGCCGTGCTTCTGAACAAGACATGCGCCGCAGCCTGCATGGTCGCATCTGACATCCCCAAATACAAGGACCCGGCCTGCACCTTCCATAACAGCCCATCCGCAGACGGCGACACGGATATCAGAATCGAAATGATGCTGAACAGTAAAAAAGAAAACGGCAGCATAAACCATTTGACGTACTGGCGGCAGGTCATTCTGGCGACATACATCGTTAGCGGAATAAGCAGCAGACAGATGGCAGCCTGCAGCACCGCCGATCCGTTCAAGGACAGGATCAGCAGCAGCATATACCCGAATGTTTTGATGTAGGGAGATACGCCGATCCAGCGGTTGTGACAGGCATATTTATCAATGGTCAGCATGTTCCCGCTTCCGTCTGCCGCGTTGCACTCCGATGACGTAGGCGATAATCCCGGTGCCGATGCAGCCTTGCAGCGTGAACAGCAAGCTTTCGATCTCGCCGCTCTTCGGCTCATATACGGGAGTGAACCATGGCTCGTAGTCCGGATGGAGTTCCGAGATCGCCGCTTCCGCCTCCCCGTCCGATCCTTCATACGCGGCATCTCGATTCAGCAAAAAAGGACTTACGATTAAGATAACGACCAGCAGCAATAGAACGAGATTGATATTGATCTTTTTCATTGCCATTGCGCCGCCTTTTCAGGAAGATTTTTGTGGATCAGATTGTACATCATGGTCGTTAGCAAGCCTTCCGCAATCGCTATCGGCACTTGGGTCGTGCAGAAAATGGCCATAAATTTGAGGATCGAGGCCATCATGCCGGAGGCCGGATCCGAAAAAACAATCCCAAGCTGCACCGAAGTCACCAAATAAGTGGCAAGATCGGCGATAAATGCGCACAGGAAGACGGCCAAGCCTTGACGGCAGCCCATTTTCCGGGCCAATCGATAGACGAGAAACCCGACGATGGGTCCGACGACAGCCATCGACACCGCATTGGCTCCAAGGGTGGTGATGCCTCCATGAGCAAGCAGCAGCGCCTGGAACAGCAGCACAATCGCGCCGAATACGCTCACGACAAGCGGCCCGAACAGCACGGTTGCCAGTCCGACGCCGGTGGGATGCGAGCAAGAGCCCGTCACCGACGGGATTTTCAGCGCGGATAATACAAAAATAAAGGCGCCGCATAAGGCAAGCAGCAATTTATTATGCGGATCGGCGGCCACCAGCTTGCGAATGCGGAGCAATCCGACAATCAGGAACGGAATAAACGCGATGCTCCAAAGGATGGACCACGCGGGCGGCAGGAAGCCCTCCATAATGTGCATCGCATGCGCCGTCTGCGGATTCGTGATGGCAAAATAAAGTACAGCAACGAGAACAAGCGGGATAAATTTGAAATAGTTAGCCGATACCCGGTTTCGCATTTCATGTCCCTACCTTTCTTTTTTCACAATAATCGTGGAAAAATAAGAAAGCTTTTCATCGTCATGCAGTTGGTTCAAGCCAAACGTTATCTTTTCGGAAGCCATGGATGCATCACTGACAAGCACCGCCTGCTCCAGCAAATCGTGCTGTTCCAGAAGCCGGAGCACCAGCGGCATATTGCTGGCTGCCTTCATGAATACAATCGTGTCGAAGCCGGTCAGCGCCTGGTGAAGCGCCTCCTCCCCGGAAGTGACCGGAATGACCGCCAGCGATTCCTCATCCATGACAAGCGGCCAGCCGACGCGCGAGGCCATATAGGAGAAGGAGGAAATCCCCGCAATCGTCTCGGTCTCGAGCTCCGTCCGCAGCAGCTCCAGCAAGTAGCTGTACGTGCTATAGACCATCGGATCTCCGATCGTAATAAATCCGGCATTTTTGCCCGATAGCACATCCGCCTTGATCTCCGCCGCGATGCCTTCCCAGGCCTGCTCCTTTTCCTCCTTGTTGTAGGTCATGGGAAAATGGCGCTGCTTCACCGTCAGCCTCTCCGGCAAATACGGAGCCACGATTTTCAGCGCGAGGCTGGCCCCGCCTTTTTTCGCTTCCGGCGTATAGAGTACGTCCAACCGCTCCAGCGTATGAACGGCTTTCATCGTCAATAGCTCGCTGTCTCCCGGACCTGTCCCGATCCCATAAAACTTAGCCATGTGCTACCATCTCCTTCTCCATCGCCATACGGATATGGTCGATAAACTGCGCCTGAATCAGCGGATTCTCGCCCAGCCCCTGCAAATAGGCGGCCGCTTCGAATCCTTGCTGCGTCAATTGCGATTTCCAGGAGTCCTCTTCGTCCGAAGCCATATCGTTGATCGCATGATCTCCGGCCACCAGCATGAACGGCATCAAATGGACCTTCCGGACCTTCGCCGCCTTGAGCTGCCCGATGACGCTCTCCAGCGGCGGGTAGCCCTCCACGGTGCCCAAGTAGATGGGCTCCCCGGCCAGCATATGGTCAAGACAAGCGTAGGCGCTGAACGCATGATGCTCCGAGCCATGCCCCATCAAGACCAGCGCTTCTTCCGCGGCCAGGCGCGGCGCTTGCGCCTTGACGGCCTGTATCGCTTTGCCGTAATCTTCATAGCTGTCGAGCAAAGGCTTGCTGATCAGCAATTGTTCAAATTGCTCCCGGTACGGCAGAGCCTGAGAGACGATTTTCTCGAACTCCTCGCCGTTAATGAGATGCAGGGATTGAATAATGACCTTGGCGTAACCGGCCGCTTTCAATTTTTCAAGCGCCTGCGCGGGCGTGTCGATATACAGCCCATCGCGCACCGCCAGTTTTTTTCTAATTTTGTTGGACGTAAAAGCCCGGAACACATCGTAGTCGGGAAATGTGTCTCTAATCTTGTTTTCGCAAGCTTCGATCGTTTTGGCGCGCGTCTCCGGATAGCTCGTTCCGAAGCTGACGACCAGTATCGCTTGTTTCTGTGTCATGTCGGCATAACCTCCCCGGCTTCTTCTAACAGCAGTGCAATCAGCGAATCCGGCTGCGCCGTCTCCGCCTCGCGATAGACCTCCAAGCCCTGCTCGCGTATCGTTCGGCTCGTCATCGGGCCGATGGACAGCAATTTCATCGAGCGGAGCCGGGCTTGTTCTTCCGCACTCAATACGGAGAGCAGATGCTCTACCGAAGCGGAACTGGAAAAGCAGACGGCATCAAACTTGCTCAAGTCAACAGGCCGCTCCGTCTCCAACACTTCCCGATACAGCGGCAAAGCAGCGAACTCGGCCGCTCCGACCAGTTCATCGGCCAACTGTGCCGCATGCTTCTCGCATCCGGCGAGCAGCACCTTCGTCCCATGCCGCCAATTCCCGGCGCAGGCTTGACGGATGAGGTCCGCCGACCGTCTCGACACGAGGACATCAGCGGCAAGGCCATATTCGCGCAGCTTCTCCTTCGTCAGCTTGCCGATCGCCGTCAGCCTGATCCCGCTCAGCGCACGGTTATCCTTCCCGGACTCCAACATCGCCTCGATGAACAAGGAGACGGCTTCCGCCGAAGTGAACAGGATTTCTGCGAACTCTGGCAAGGACGCCAGCACCGCGCTCATTTGAGCCGGATCTGGAAGTTTTTCAATCTGAATACCCGGATAAAGGGTGACCTCTCCGCCCAAAGCCGTAATCTGGGCGGCCAGTTCGCTTCGCCCGGCACGTGCCCGCGGAAGGAGAATATGCTTCCGGAACAGCGGTGCTTTCTCGAAAAAGTTCAATTTATCCCGCAGCTTCACCACATCGCCGACGACGATCAACCCGGGCGCCCCGATGTTGGCTTCCGCCACCTTGGCGCAGATTGTCGTCAGATCTCCGGTCACGGTCCGCTGACGGGAGCGGGATGCCCATTCGACCACGGCTGCGGCCGTGTCGGGGCGGCGTCCATGCTGGATCAAGTTCGCGCAGATCGATGGAAGCTGGGTCATCCCCATCAGGAAGATCAAGGTGCCGTCCAGCCGGGCCAAGCTTGTCCAATCGAGCGGATCGCTGCCTTCCTTCAAGTGTCCGGTGATCACGTGGAAGCTGGAGGCGCAGTCCCGATGCGTCACCGGGATGCCGGCATAGGCCAGCCCGCCGATCGCCGAGGTGATGCCGGGGACGACTTCGAAAGGAATGCCTGCGGCATGCAGGGTCTCGCCTTCCTCTCCTCCGCGCCCGAACACATAAGGATCGCCGCTTTTTAGGCGAATGACTAATTTGTTCCGTTTCGCCTGATTCACGAGAATTTGCTCGATTTCCGCTTGCGGAATCGGGTGGTGAGACGGCTCCTTGCCCACGTATATCAGCTCGCAGTCTGGTTTGCGATCCTTCAGCAGCGCCGGATTCACGAGGCGGTCATAGACGATCACATCCGCCTGCCGTATGAACTCCAGGGCTTTCACGGTTAACAGACCGGCTTCGCCTGGTCCGGCTCCGACAAGAACTACCTTGCCGCTCATCGGTGTTCCCCCTTTATTTCATATATATTGTGTATTGTGCTAGCTCGTTGACGTCTGTAATGACATTCGGGTATTGCAGCGCCGGCCGCCGAATGACGACGCAAGGAATGCCGAGCTCCCGGCAAGCGGCGATTTTCTCGGCAAAGCCGCCCTTCGGCCCGCTTTCCTTCGTAATCATCACGTCCGCGCCGGTCTGGCGGAACAGCTCGGTATTCAATGCTTGGGAAAACGGTCCCTTCATCGCGATAATCTGATCAGCCAGCAGACCGAGCTGTTCGCAGGCCGCGATGACGTCCGACACAGGCAGCACTCTCGCGATGACATGCTTGCCGGGGAGCTTCGCCACATACTCCGGCAAGTTTTTGCTTCCGGTCGTCAGAAAAATGCGGTCGCCCAACGCCGCTGCGGCGCGGCATGCTTCATCAATGTCACGGACGAGATGAAGATGGTCTGCCTCGCCGGATGACCTCTCATAGCGAACATAAGGAATATTCATGCTGCCGGCGGCGTTCATCGCATTCGCGGACACTTCCACAGCGAACGGATGGGTCGCATCGACGACCAGGGAGACCGCCTTCTCGCGCATCACCCGGCACATGCCGGCTGCATCCAGCCGCTGGCAGATGACCTGATCGGCATGCTGCTTCGCCAGCTGTTCCCCGTATTCGGTGGCCACGGACACGATATAGTCATGCCCGCGAGCGTGCAGCCAATCGCAAATATCGAGACTATCCGAGGTTCCGCCGAATATCAGGATCATAGCGTATAACCCCGTGGCGTGATCATGCGGCCACCGGAGACATAGGTTTCCTTGTTGCCGACGATCACCATCGTCGTCATATCCACCTCTTCATAGTCGATGTCCGCCATCGTCGTCAGTATTTTTCGTTCTTCCTTGCGGCCGACATCCTTCACGATCCCGACCGGAGTGGAAGGCGATTTATAGGCCATCATCATTTCCAGGGCATGCTGCAGATGGTTCGCCCGGCCCTTGCTTCTCGGATTGTAGAAGCAGACGACAAAATCGGCTTCCGCCGCCAGCTTCACCCGCTTCTCGATGACCTCCCAAGGCGTCATCAGATCGCTTAAGCTGATATGGCAAAAATCATGCATCAGGGGCGCTCCCAGTCTTGCCGCCGCGCCGATGCTCGCCGTGACGCCGGCCACGATTTCTACCTCAATCGCTGCTTGCTCTTTATCCACAATCTCGAGAATGAGGCCGGCCATGCCGTAAATCCCGGCATCTCCGCTCGATACGACCGCTACCGTTTTGCCGGTCTTCGCAATATCGACAGCTTCCTGGCAGCGGTCGATTTCCTTCCGCATCCCCGTTTTGACGACTTCTTTCCCCTGGATCAGCTCTTCGATCAGCCGGATATACGTAATGTAGCCCACGATCACATCCGCTTTTTGAATGGCGGCGAGCGCCTCTCCGGTCATCATGTCTCTCTCGCCCGGCCCAATTCCTACCACATAAATCATGCCTTCACCCCATCGCTTAGTTTCGTTCTCTCTCCCATCGCCATCGTGATTCCATTGACGGCGAACCTTGGCGTCAACACCCGGCCCCCGCTGGCAAGATCAGCCGCGGATAGCGCGACGCTGCCTACCTTCACAGTCTGTCTGACGAACTCGGATACCGGATACTTGCCCTCGACTTCACGCAGTTGATCGGCCGTATACGTGATGAAGGGGCAATTCCATTGTTCCGCCAAGTGCTTGATCGCCGGTTCATCCTTTTTGACATCGATACTGGCCATGACGGCAAAGGAATGCGGATCGGTATCATGCCGGAGGCAAAAATCAGCAAACGCCTGCCTCATCTGTTCAGGCTCGGTGTGCTTGCGGCATCCGACGCCAAGCACCCGTGTCCGGGGAACCAGCTTCACCGTGTGCACCTTCAATTCCGGCAGGCGATACCGATGCGTGACCCACACCAAGGCTTCGGCCTGTTCCGGAAGCTCATGCGGATTGGTGATTGGCGTGAAGCCCCGCCGGTCGATCTCTACCGGCACTTCTTCGTACAGGCACACGGTTTTCCCGGCGGCCAATAGCCCGTTGATTCGCTTGCAGTTCTCGCGAAAATCCGGGATCCATCCCGGGACGGACGGCACGATCATGTCGAGCGCCGCCACCTGCTGAACGTCTGTTGCCGTCGTAATTACGGGGGCTGCTCCCGTCAGCTCCGCCAGCTTGCGGGCCAAGTCATTGGCTCCGCCCACATGTCCGGACAATAGACTGATCGCGTGCTGTCCTTTCTCATCCATCACCACGACCGCCGGATCATACAGCTTGTCTGTGATGACGGGAGCCAGTGTCCGGACGGCAATCCCTGCCGCCATAATGCAGACCAGCGCATCATATTGCTGGAAAAGGAGTCGCATCCCCGTTGCGAAATCCGGTTCAAGCGCAGCAAACCCTTCGGATTGCAGCTTCGCGGGCACATAGCAATCGGCCGCCAGCGCCTCCTTGATGGAGGCGGCAAGCGCCTTGCCAATGGCCGTCACCGCAATAATGGCGGTGTTCTTATCTGTACTCATGCGAGAAATCCTTGTCGTACAGCTTGGAATAATAATAGGTCTCGCCCAGAAAATCCCCTACCATAATGAGCGCCGTTTTCGTGATGCCCTGCTCCTTGACTTTGGCGGCAATATCGCGCAGGGTTCCGGTCACTTGCTTTTCATCCGCCCAAGTTGCTTTATAGATGACGGCTGCCGAGGTATCCTCCGGATATCCGCCTGCCACCAGTTCGGCCACCACGTCCTCGACCGCTTGCACCGACAGGAAAATAACCATCGAGGTGCGGTGCGCGGCGAAGGATCGCAGCGATTCCCTGTCCGGAACCGGCGTTCTGCCCTCCATGCGCGTAATAATCACGCTTTGGCTCACTTCCGGCACGGTATACTCGACGCCGAGCTGCGAGGCCGCGCCCAGGAATGAACTTACCCCCGGGGTGCAGGTGAACTCGATATCCCGTTTTTTCATTTCCTCGATTTGTTCCCGGATCGACCCATAGATCGAAAAGTCTCCGGTCTGCAGGCGGACAACTTGCTTCCCGGCCCGCACGCCTTGTTCCATGCAATCGATAATCTCCATCAAATCCATCATGGCGCTGTTGTAGATTTCGCAGCCTTCCTTGCAGTACTCCAGCAAATCCGGGTTCACCAGCGAACCGGCATAAATGACGACATCCGCCTCTTTCAGGAGGTTGTATCCTCGCAATGTAATGAGTTCTTTATGTCCGGGTCCCGCCCCGACAAAATGCACTTTCGTCATGCTGTCCCGCTCCTTTCTTTTTGGCAAGCGATAATGAAGGTCGGATTTTGGGGCTTGAAATAATGCCCTTGTCCAAGTTCTTGCCATTTCGACACCTGCATTTGAATGATCTCGACTTCATGCCAGGGCCCTTGTTCGAGATAGGCTGCCGCTTCGAGGGCATTTTCCATCAAGATGAAATTGAGCACAAGCTGACCGCCCGGCTGAAGCAAGGCATGGCTCCAATCGATGATCTCCGTTAATTGCCCCCCGCTGCCGCCGACAAAAATAGCGTCGAACACGATATTGTCCAGCGGGATGGGAGCCTCTGCCGCCACGATCTCCACATTGTCCAGCCCGAACTGCCGCCGGTTCTGTTCGATTAAGGACAGCGCCTCTTCGTTCCGTTCTATCGCGGTTACCGCCACATGGGGGAACATCTTCGCAACCTGGAGCGCTACGCTGCCCGTGCCGGCTCCGACGTCGAGAACACGTCGGCTTGTCTCGTCCAAAGCTAATTTGTCAATGGATACGGCGCGGACCTCCGCCTTGGTCATCGGTGTCTTGCCGCGAATAAATGCTTCATCCCTCATCCAAAATCACCACCACATTCATATCATAGTGAGCCGCCACTTGCTCCGGCTTCAACCGATGCAACCGTTCCTCGGGATAGCTGAGGTTTTCTCCGATAATGAGCGTTTTGTGCAGCTTCCTTTGCAGAATTTCCTCAGCGATTTCCGCAGGGCCAATCTTGCTGTCCGTGACCATCGCCACTTTCGGATGCGCAAGCAGAAAGTCGAAGTCAGGCTGCTTGCCGTGGCTGCTCGTAATATACAGGTCGTTCATGGCAATGCCGCAGCGGCTGCATAAATATTGAATCGAGCTGATCCCGGGTACAATCTGAAGCTGTTCCTGTGGAAATCTGTCCAATGCCCATTTTCCGATGCCATACATTAACGGGTCTCCGGAGGCGAGCAGCACGATGTCCTGGCCGATCCTCTCGCGCAGAAAGGCTTCCAGCTCCGACAACTGCGAGGGCAGCAGCTTGCGTTCGGCCGGGTTGTCCGGCGGAATATCGCTGAGCTGCCGCTTCGAGCCGACAATCACGTCCGCCTTCTGTATGAGCAAGGCGCCTGCACTGGTCAGCAGCTCCGGACTGCCCGGGCCAATACCGACAATATGAATCATGGCCATGCCTCCTTGATGGTTGAGATGTCGCAGGTGGAAGCCAGCATTCCGCGATCCGTCGAGAACGTAATGACATCGATATCCACTGCCGGTTTGCTGTATTTCAAAAACTGTACTGCCCGTTCTTTCACTTTGTCCGTAATGGTCTGAAAAACCTCGCTATACCCTTCCGCCACCATAATTTCACCCGCCGCTTCCGTGGTCGCGCAGGCCGCAATTCGCTGGAGCAGGGGAAGGGGCGCGCCGGCCAGCGCCAGGTTCGCCACCATGATCTCTGCCCGCGCATCCGCGTCCTTGCTGTACGTGGTGAAAATGCCGGCGGATACTTTTATTAACTTGCCGAAATGGCCCACCATCAGCACATGTTCAAACGCGAGGCGCTGCGTCTCCTTGAGCATGTAGCCGACGAAATTGCTCATCGAGACCACGTATTTGCCGTCGATGCCAAGCTGCTCTTCGACAAAGCGCTCCCCGTAATTCCCGGGAACGAGAATGATTTTCCGGAAGCCCTGCGCTTTTTTCATTTCCAGCTCGATGGACAGCGACTGCTTCCATCCTTCATCGGACATCGGAGTTACGATTCCGGTCGTCCCCAGAATCGAGATTCCGCCGATAATCCCGAGGCGGCTGTTCATGGTGCGCTCGGCGCGCTCTTCGCCTTCCGGCGCGAAAATAACAACATCCGCCCCGCGGTCAGGGCCAATCTCTTCCCGTACGGCCGCGGTAATCATGCGGCGCGGCACCGGATTGATAGCCGCTTCCCCAACCGGGACCGCGATGCCCTTCTGCGTCACGCGCCCTATGCCTTGCCCGCCGTCGATGCGGATCTCCCCGCCGGCATTCAAGGTGACCTGCGCAAAAATCCACATCCCATGCGTCGCATCGATATCATCACCGCCGTCTTTTTGCACGGCGGCCGTGGCCGTATGCCGATCGAACTGCTGCTTGTCCACCGGAAGCTGCAGGGTCGTTCCGTTCGGCGTGATGATCGTCACCCCGGCGATCTTCTCCTGCTTGATGATCATGGCCGCTGCCGCTTTGGCCGCCGCTGCCGCGCAAGTGCCTGTCGTATAGCCCTTGCGCAATTTTTTCCCCTCGTAATATACGTAATCTTCCATCGGGCCACCTCTTCTTACATCGCGTACAGCACGGCGTTCATAATGGCCGCCGCCAGATTGCTTCCGCCCTTCCGCCCGCGGGCCACGACCGCCGGAATGTCGCTTTCATAAAGCGCTTCTTTGGATTCGGCCGCCCCGACAAATCCAACCGGCACGCCGACGACCGCCTCCACGTCCAACTCGCCTGCAACCGCCATCTCCAGAATTTGATAGACGGCGGTAGGCGCATTGCCGATGACAAACAATTTCTTGCCTTCTTCTTTGGCGGCAAGCTGAATTCCGGCCATGGAGCGGGTGATGCCTTGCTGACGAGCCACCTCCGCCGTTTCCGGTTCATTGACGTAGCAGCGGTAGCGACAGCCGTATTGCTCCAGCAGCTTTTTATTGATGCCGCTCAGGGCCATATTCGTATCGGTAAAAATGATGCCGCCCTCCCGGATCGTTTCGCGTATTTTCGTCAAGGCATCATGGGTGAAGACGAGATTATCCAAATAGTCAAAATCCGCCGTCGTATGAATCGCCCGCTTCATGACCAGCTCCTCTTCCCGGTTGCGGAACGTATAGTCCGGTCTTGTTTCCGTAATGATGTCCTGTATGATTTCAAAGCTTTTTTCTTCAATCCGCTTGGGGTTTTTGATGTAATCCATCTTTCCCTCTCCTTTTCGTGAGTTTCAATACAACCGCTAAAAAAGGGAACAAAAAAACACGAAACCTGAAGGTCCCGTGTCCATACGAAGAAAAGGCCGTATCCAAGTGTGTTCGCCAAATGAACACACTGGTGCCTGGGTTCTCTGCAATAGACAACTGTTCCCTTAGAAGTTGCTGCAAGGCTGAACAGAGGAGGTCTCCTGACTTGACATCATTCTACTTTCCCGCCTTCCCAGAAATAATTCCAGTGACATGAATGGGATTTCGTCCGCTTCACAGTAGCTAGGGCCTGTAGAGGAATCGCACCTCTTTCCCTGATCTCCGCTCAGTTTTCTATTCAATTTTTATCAGGTTCAATTTTTTTCACTTGAATTGCGTGAATCTCTTAGATGAATCATAGCTTGACTTCCATCGTGCCGCCTGTGACAGAACTCACTGCACGCCGGTTTGCCGGATGACAAAAAGAGCGTTTCAAGCCTGCTGACGGGCTCAAACGCTCTTTATGAAATCTTTGCGATAGCAATGTCCAGCCTTTGTTACATCATTTCGCTCAGGGTTTTCGCCTGCGCATCCAGATTACCCGCTGCTTTGCCGATTTTGGCAAATTCCTCGGTAGCTTGCTGAATTTGATGCTGACATTCGACGATTCCGTTCCGGGAGTTTTTCGTCCCCCCGCCAACCTGTCCTACCTTATCGGCGATTCTCTCGATGGCGGCTTGGACATTTTTGGCCGCCTCTTGGACGTGCTCGGCCAGCTTCCGTACCTCGGCGGCCACCACCTGAAACCCGAGGCCATGCTCCCCGGCATGGGCCGCCTCAATCGCCGCGTTCAGGCCCAGCAGATGGGTTTGCGAAGCAAAATCCCGGATCATCTGAACAATTCCTGTGATGGATTTGTGTTCAACTTCCAATTGCCGCAGAAGGGTTAAGTTGTCTTCACTGTCCGTCACCGCGCGCTGAATAGCTGCCTCAACCTGCTGGTTGCGCTCCACGCCTTCTTCCGTGCGCTTCAGCAAATCTTCCGCCATCAGCCGCAGCTCATCCTTCATTCGGGAGGCGGCGTTTTCCCTTGGCGTGATGTCGGTCGCCACCTTCAAGACGGCTACTGTGCAGCCCTTATCGTCAAGGACCGGCATATACGTTGCTTCCAGCCATACCAGGTCCCCATTCTTCGCTACCCGGGCGATCTTCTGTTGAAATTTTATACCGTTCCGCAAATTCTCCCAAAACGTATCATACTCTGCACTTCCGATAAACTGTTGCGTGCAAAACATCCGGTGATGTTTTCCGACAAGTTCTGACGCTGTATACCCCATTGTCTGGGCAAACAGATGGTTCGCCCAAAGTACTTCACCCTCGATGTTAAACTCGATCATGGCGAGCGACTGCTCTATTGCGGCCAGCACCGCTTGCTCCTCCAGCACTTGTGTACTTTTCTGCCTGATCCCACTATTCATTCATGCGCATCTCCCTTTTTTCATGCCATTGCAGCAGGCCTGCCATCCATACCTGCTTGCCCCCGGTTCGATTCCGACCTCTATATCCCCGCCCATGAGATGGCGCAACCGCTGGCTGATGGCCAAGCCCCAGTCCGGCACCTCGATATTTGCACATTGATGAATGATCAGCTTGTTGCGTGTGGACATACCGCGAATAAGATCTACCAATTTTTATGTAAATAAACTCTATTTTTATGAATTGGTATTACTTTCGTCCTGTTTTCTAAGCTGATGTTCAATATGCCTTAGGACTTTTTAATTATATAACATAGATCTCCACCATTTTTGAAACAAAAAATTTGGGGCTGTCCCATCTGCAGTGTTTCGCTGCAGTGATGAGACAACCCCTCATTCTCCAAGCTCGGCTTGCCGAAATAATGCAAAAATACAGGTTTCCACTATGAGGTGTCGCACGTTAGAGGGATTCCTGCAAAACTGCAGGAATTTCAGGCTTTGTCATAGATAGGAAGCAAAAATCGGCGAAAATAATGTATTTTAACAGGAGTTTAATCAAATACGGGCATAAATAGCGCAAATTCCTGCATTCATCAGGCTGTTGGAAAACCCCTGTTTTTTGCGAAGGGGTGGAGATTGTCCATTTTCCTACTCAAAACTTGGCACGCATAGCGTTTTCAATCGATTTTTTCTACGGAGAGACGAGATCCACCAGATAAAAAATGAATTGGAGAAAATTCCCACAGGCTTCTCAACGGCCTGATTTTACGGGATCCAAGAGACCACGTCGGATCCTGGGGGCATCATCACCTCCAGGAGGTATCATCGCCTCGTTGCCTCTCGGGGCTTGAACGTGTGGAGGGAATTGCTGCTATTTTACAGGAATTTCGGCTCAATGAGTCCACATTTCGAGGAATTGCTGCACAGTTACATCATTTTAGGCCCTTTTGAGCTAAGTTGAAGAGAAACGGGTGAAATTGCTGCAGTTTTGCAGGATTCCCTTTCTGGTAAAGTCGTCCATATCGAATTGCTGTATTTGCGCAGGATTTTGCCTACTGAATCAACGTGTCTTGAGAAATCGTGTAGTTTTGCGGATTTTGCCTACCGGATAGACGTGTCTAGGGAAATGGTGCAGTTTTCAGGTCGTTGGAAACCCCCTGTTTTTTACGAAGGGGTGGAGATTGTCCATTTTCCTACTCAAAACTTGGCACGCACAGTGTTTTAAATCGATTTTTTCTACGGAGAGACGTGATCCACCTACATAAAAAATGAAGTGCCAAAAAACCCCTTGGACTTTCTCAACAGCCTGATTCATGCAGGATTTTCATTTCACCAGCTCCGTCTCACAACCTCGTCTAAACCCGTCCCTATTCCGCCGCTTTGCCGTCCGCCGTCTTCCTGCCACTCTCTTATCTGTACATCCCGTCTTGCCCCGCATCCTTGCGCACTTCCTATGGGATAGCCTCATCACAATCGGGTTTGTCATAGAAAATTTGCTTTTGTGGCGCATCGGAAACGTTTTCAACTTTGCCGCAAGGCCGAAGGCCCGTTTCGTTTCAATCCAGGCATCCGCGTAGGATACAACTATAACTGTTTCCCCAATGCTTACCTTACGGATAATTTCAATCCACGCATCCGCGTAGGATGCGACCGCGCCATAATTGAGCCCACTCGTCATATTGTTTATTTCAATCCACGCATCCACGTAGGATGCGACTTATCATACATATAAAACCGAACGCACGTTCGAGATTTCAATCCACGCATCCACGTAGGATGCGACCACCAAGCCGTGCAGACCGCGCCGAGTTTCCAAAATTTCAATCCACGCATCCACGTAGGATGCGACCCACCGGGGAGAGCTGATGATGTCCCAGCCATGAGATTTCAATCCACGCATCCACGTAGGATGCGACCTAGCGTTGGAGCAGCCCCGCCACCTGCAGTACAATTTCAATCCACACATCCGCGTAGGATGCGACAGTATTCCTGTACTTTTTTATTATGGTCATCAGATTTCAATCCACACATCCGCGTAGGATGCGACCGGAAACTCGAAGGCCGGAGTTTATCCCCAAGATATTTCAATCCACACATCCGCGTAGGATGCGACGAATCAAATGTTCTATACGTTAAAAAACATTATATTTCAATCCACGCATCCGCGTAGGATGCGACTGTACTGACCGAATGACGGACAACGAAAAATAGATTTCAATCCACGCATCCGCGTAGGATGCGACTATAGTCAAATGAAACTAGATTCATATATTTATTATTTCAATCCACGCATCCGCGTAGGATGCGACACCGAAAAAATTACATAAAATATAACAATACAATCAATTTTTCGCTAAAATTTCGAGGCAAATGAGAGATTTAGCTCGAAATAGCTTTAAACTAATTAACTTTCACAAACTGAATTGGATAACATTGCAATAATTTTGGTGCGAATCCCCCAGGGATTTCATGTGCACTTCACATTCGCACCGAGTATTCATTTATTTTTACTCTCCATTTCAAATAGGCTCTAAACTCCTTTTCAGTATACCACAGGGGGAGCTAAATGATGGATAATTCAGACTAACTCATGCAGAATTCGCGTTAGCGAAAATGAATCCCGACTAGTCAGAAACTCCAGTGGAATGGCTATACAGCATAGACTCGACCGGATTCCCACCTGTTCCCCACCCCTTATAATCAGGTATAATAAAGGAAATGATGGTAGGAAGGAGAGGCTTGTATGGGGACGGAAACTGATGAACACAACACGGTACATCACCGCCACGATACGTCATATCGCTTCCTGTTGTCCAGTAAAAAGCTCTTTGTCGAACTGCTTCGCTCTTTTGTTCAAAAAGAATGGGTGAAGCGCATAGATGAAACGAACGTGCAGGAAATCCCCCATTCGTTTGTTCTTCAAGACTTCAAGCGGAAGGAAGCCGATTTGGTGTACCGCGTGAAGCTGAACGGACAAGATGTCGTATTTTATTTGTTGCTGGAAATGCAGTCCACAGTGGACTTCCTCATGCCGTACCGTCTTCTGCTTTATCAGGTGGAGATCTGGCGCTATCTTATGAAAGACCAGGAAAAGACAAAGGGTAAGCCGAAAGCATTCCGGCTGCCTCCCATTGTGCCGATTGTGCTTTACAATGGAAAGAGACGCTGGACCGCCAGCAGACAATTTCGCCAGTTGTTAGCCAATGAGACGATGTTCGGTTCGGAACTTCTTAATTTTGAATATGTGCTTATTGATGTTGCTCGATATACGGAAGAAGAGTTGTTGGCTCTTTCCAATACGATCGGTTCTGTCTTTTTGCTTGATCAGACGGAGGATCAGACGCAACTGCTGAATCGGCTCGGCAAGCTGATGCATACCGTACAGCAATTGCCAGAGGATAGCCAACAGCAATTGGTCGCCTGGATGGCGAATATATTGAGTCAGAAATTGCCGGAAAATGAACCGCATTTGCGCGAGCTTATCCAAAACGAAAAAGGAGGCGTATCGGTTATGGGGCTTGAAAAAACCTTGGATGCCATTAAACGCGAGGGAAGACGCGAAGGCCGAAGAGAAGGCTTACGGGAAGGTATACAGGAAGGCCGGAAAGAAGGGATACGAGAAGGGATTCGAGAAGGGATCCGAGAAGGCAAACAAGAAGGCAAGCGGGAAGCAAAAGAGGAAGTTGTCCAGCAAATGATTGCCGAAAATCTGGATCCTGAATTGATCGCCAGAGTCACGGGCTTTTCACTCGATATTATTACACAGTTACGGGAAAAATCTAAATCTAAGTGATTCATATTCCGGCCGTTTCTTTTGAACGGCCCTTTTTTACTCTTTGTAACTAAGTACACCTTTCGAATTAAAAATACCGCTTGTCTTTTACAATGAGCCAGCAGCAATTTGTCGCCTGGATGGCGAATATTTTGAGTCAGAATTTGCCGGATAATGGACCGCATTTGCGCGAGCTTATCCAAAACGAAAAAGGAGGCGTGTCGGTTATGGGGCTTGAAAAAACCTTGGATGCCATTAAACGCGAGGGAAGACGCGAAGGCCGAAGAGAAGGCTTACGGGAAGGTATACAGGAAGGCCGGAAAGAAGGGATTCGAGAAGGGATCCGAGAAGGCAAACAAGAAGGCAAGCGGGAAGCAAAAGAGGAAGTTGTCCAGCAAATGATTGCCGAAAATCTGGATCCTGAATTAATCGCCAGAATTACGGGCTTTTCACTCGATATTATTGCGCAGTTACGGGAGAAATCTAAATGATTCATAGTCTCGGCCGCTTCCCACTGTCGTACTACGACCTTCCAACTATCAGTAATGTCGGGCTTCCACCTAGAATGCTACTCATTGGAGAGCTCGAATTTCTAGATGATGGTGGCTTTCAATCCACGCATCCTGATAGGATGCGACCGCGAAAAAACAACAAAAAATATACCAAAATAATCATTCAACTAGATTGGATAATATTTCTAATTCAATTGTATGTTTATTGCGAATCCCCTGGAGACTTCATGTGAACTTCACATTCCCACCTGCCGATGAAGAGCAGGTATTCCTCTTCCTGCCAGAACGCCCTCATCCTTTTCCAGTATAGCAAGGATTTCCCTGAACTAAAAAAGCCGCTGAATAATCAGCGACTTAATTACGTTTAATTACGTTTGTACATTAAATAACTCTAATTTTGTAGATGTCAACGAGTTCACCCGTATCCACATCTTTAATGGATACATACACCGTTCCTCTTTTTAAACCTTTCACTTTACCATAACTAGTAAGGCGAATTATCTCTCCCGAATCGCCGATCGGTTCAATAGCATAAAGATATGAGTCTTCATAAGGCAAATAATCAGTTTCACCTACTGCTAGTCTCATTTCTTTGTAGCTTTTTGATGCTTGAATTTCGTGCATGTCTTTTGCAGCAAAGGATGGGGCAGTCGCACCCAATGACAATGCAACCCCTAATAAAGAAGCAATTAAGATTTTGTTCATGTTAGTTCCTCCCTTAAAATGGTATTTCAACTACAAGGTCATTGTATCCCCTTATTTTCCAAGGATCAATATATTTAGTATAACTGTAAGGTTATTGTAAGGTTCCACTGCCTCTGAATCACAACGACTTGAGATTTGTATCACTTTTCTCGAAATATACTTCTTGAACATCCACCCTTTTGGTTAAGTCAAAACGGCCGCCTTTCAATCCTCTTTCTGCGAAAATGCCCCTGATTAACACAGCAAAATCCGTTTCCCTCAAACGCGAAATCACTTTATACTAACGGTTTACTTTAAAAGATGACGCTAACGCGTTACAATATTATGGTAAGGGAGAGGAGAGATGGAATGACAGCCCAACAACAGGCGGCAATGCAATCCATGATAGAATGGCTTTCTGATGAACATGAACTCGGCCGCGAACCTAACAAGATTGAGATCGCAGGTGAATTTGATCTGCACGATATGCATTACTACATATTCAAGTATAAAAAGACAATGCTCGGAAAATGGCTTCTTGGCGTCTGTGGCGGCTATGAAGCTCCAGATGACACGGAGCATTGCGGCCACGTGTTCAGTGAGATGCAGCCCTATGATCCGGCTACTGCGGAGCAGGAAGCGATTGCGATGGTCGAAATGATCCGCGAGTACTGGATGAAGCAAGCGGCAGCACTTGAGGCCGAGCAAGAACAATCTGATCCTTCCGAGTCGAAGAAGGAATCATCCGGCCTTTTTAACGGTTTCGTTCTGCTCAACACTTCGGAGTGCGACCTTGAACAGATCAAGGCGAATCTGCTGCAGGACTGGAACATTTCTTGTCCATCCGCCGAGAACCCCGAGGAAGAAAAAGAGGGAACTATGGTCTTTGAGGTGGAAGGCTTCACCTTGGCCGTAAGCTTTGTCGATGCACCCGTGCCGGACGGCGAAGCCGAGCATTACGCGCAAGGCAACTACCTCTGGCCGGAGGCCGTTGAGATCACCAAAACGCATGTGGCCCAAATCATTTTGGCTGTATTTACCCGCTCCGGCTCCCCGCTGGACAGCGGAAGAATGTATACCAAGCTGGCCGCCAGTTGCTTAAAGCTCCCGAATGCAATCGGGCTTTATTCATCCGGCACCGTCTATCAGCCTGAATTCTTTGTGGAGCTGGCCGAGATGATGAAGTCGGATGATGCATTCCCTTTACTAAATCTGGTTTATTTTGGCCTTGTCGGAACGGAAACAGGGGTGAGCGGATATACAATCGGGCTGGAGCATTTCGGCAAGGACGAAATCGAAGTGCTTGACAGTCAGGCAACCCCTGCCGAGCTGCGCAACTTCCTGATTGATATTTCCGCTTATGTCATAGAGCAGGACGTCACTTTACGAGATGGCGAAACGATCGGTTTCACGGCTGAACAAAAGCTGCCGATTACCCGTTCTGAAGGCGTATATATCAACGGAGACAGCCTTAAAATCGAATTCTAAGACAGAAAAAAGAGCAGTGAAGCGTGATGCTTCCTGCTCTTTGTTGTGGTCCGGTTCTCAATTGCAATCTGAAACGTTGCCATTTCAATCCACATCCGTGTAGGATTCGACGTGAAAGAGACTCGCGAAGCGCTCAACAAGCTTGAATCCATGCATCCCCGTAAGCTGCGACAAATATATCAGGCCCCTGATGTGTGCCTCACCTTTCTTTTCCCAGTATGTCCAGGCATATGGGTTACTGTACGGTGGGGAAAGATCTCCGCATAAAGACTCAAATACCTAAACATATCCTAACCTGAAAAAGTCTAAGGAAAGAAGTAAGAAAAGTAACAATCACTGAAACCTTGTAGAAGACGTCTTAAGACATAAAAGGAAATACACTCCAGTTTAATCCTAGAAAAATTACCTAATTAAGGAGGTGTTTTCACTAACATGGGAAAAATGAAGTATGTCAAACTTAGTCTGCTAATTCTTTTTTTCACTTTACCCTTCAACGCGAACGCACAAACAACTAAAGGAGATGAAATGATAAAAACAGCGAAAGAAAAAGTGAATGTGTCCCAAGTGATAGAGCAGAAAATTGAGTCCTGCTTCGATAGAGAGTCCAAAATATTACCCCCTCTGCAAACAATGATTGATCAAGTAAAGGCTAAAAAGAAAGAAGAAAAAATCGAGGTCAGCATCATGCTTCGATACGATTCAAATGTAACTAAGGAGGCCTTCATAAGACAATATGATGACCTTTTTAATGAGTCCATTACAGACATTAACGGGTTTGGAGTCTATAGTTTTTTTACAAAACTACCCATTGAACAAATTCATAAGTTAGCTGATTTTGATGAGATATCCTCCATTTCAACAACAGATGATGTAGTTTCCGTGTATTAGTACACGCTGTATTGAATGAATAAAAACCGTTCCTTCATAAAGGGTGGTTCGCACCCCCAATTTACTCAGAACGGTTTTTTTAGTTTTGCAGGAAAGGCTGTTTTTCAGTGACTTTTAGAGTAGTCCACTAATCTCAAGGCGAGATTTGACCGGACCAGTCAATGGCATAAGTTGCATCATTGTAGGCTAGAATTCCGACTTTATAGGTGCCCCACTCAATCGATACCTCACCGAACTCCCGTACCCTACGAAGCCAGAAACGATCCCATAATCTCCTCCATATCGAACGGAGTGATTCCACGCTGGACCGAAAATACGGTCTGCGCCTCCTCTTCCCGCTCGACAAGCTGGCCGCGCGCCAGCGCATGCAGCCGGAACAACTCATACAGATTCGGCTTAGCTGCCGTAGTCATCGCTTTGCCCATGGCGACCATTCCCGTCTGATGCCCTTCCACATTGTTATAGAATTGAGGATTGCGAGTCAAAGCCAGATCGCACCAAATGACGGTGCGCTCCGCCAAATCGAGTATAGACGGAATAGCAATCTGCGTGTTGGCCGTCAAATCAAGGCGATCAACGACGGTCGCCGGATCGAACACCTCGCCCGATTTCGGATGCTGACGCATCATCCAGCCAGCGAAGCATTCCGGCAGCTCGCTATAGGCTTGCCCCGTGAAGGAATGCAGCGTGGCCACAATATAGCGTCCGCCGTACTGGAGGACAGAGGGAATGTTGATATCGATGAACTCGCAGGCGCCATGCGGTGCCGATACGATATCGCCGCTATGGGCCGCCTTATAGCGCGCAGACCTCAAATTCGTATAAGAGATATGCTCCTTGTAGTTCCAGGCGTCATCATACAAGACGGCAGAGAGATCGATATCGGTGCGGCCAGTCGGATTTCCGTCGATCACCCCTTCTTTCCACCACAGGAAAAAGCGAATCGTCTCCCCTGCCGGCATGGCCAGCTTGCTGCCGCGCACGAGCGTACGCAAGGACTTGCTGGCGGAACGCTGGGAGAAAGGCACCCTATAGTTCTGCAATTGCGGATCAAGATAGACATTCCCGAGAGCAGACAGCTTGGCGAAGCGGGCGAGCAATGTCTGTTCGCATACCTCCACTACGGCAGCGCATGCGTCCGGCGCGACGGGAGGCCGCGTATCTGGCGAAGAGAATGCTTTGGCCACATTGCCTTTCGGGAAAAACAGCCGCAGTTCATTGCCATACTGGCGATACTTGAAATGCGTCATCACCTGCAGCAAGACCGGCGTCGCCACCCGATCCGCTACCGATGCAAAAAACGAGGCAATCCAGCCCGCCTCCGCTCCTTCCAGACGAAGCAGATGATCCAAGCGCCGGGCAAACTCGCCCGGCCGCTCCAATAGCTGGTCCACGGCCTGATCGGTATCGAAATAGCGCAGCGACTCCTCAAGACGATGGCCAAAAGTAGCGTAAGGCCGATTGTTGCGCAGCACATCAAACGCTTCTTGGCATCGTGGATAACGGCTCTTATATTCCGAAGGATGCAAGATCTCGCCCAGACGCACCCAGCGGTCGCGGTAGCGCAGCATATCTTCGGCCGGATGCGGGCATTGCTCCAGCAAGCCAAGCAGCAACCGCCGCTCTGCCCGCGTGAACTTGCGGAAGAGCGTGCTCGCCGCCAGGCTGACATCGCCGTCCGACCAGGCCACGGCCAGACGCAGCACATCTGTCGCCGTCCGCACATAGCGTTGAATGCGAGTCACATCCGCCTTGCCGCTGCGCAGCAAAGTAGCAACGATAAAGCCGACCTGCTCCTTATGCGGGATCGCATCCGGCAATAAAGCGTCAATGTCCTGGTCATGCTCCATGACCCAGGCCAGATCCTGTTTGTCGGTGTCCGAGATGGACGTATTCGCCTGCATCAGCTCACGCATGAGCTGGCGGAAGTGCTCCTCGCTGCCGAGCTCGATGATCTCCAGCTTCGTCTTGCCCCGCAAAATTTCCCGGGTGATCGACTCCATCTCAGGCACTTCATTCGTCACATAGTGATACCATGCATTCAAAAATAACTCGGCATCGCTTGCCTCCATGACCTGCTCCGGGAAATTCGGATACATCGGCCGATAGGCAACATGCGCGCCGACGAGCTTTTTCAAGCTATGGATCAATGCTTTGTACCATCTCAAAAACGAAACCTCCGACAGCGTGCGAAGAGCCGCAAGCAGCGCGGGGGAACAGGTGAAGCCGAGTGCCGCTATATTTTTCATTGCCGTCGCCAACTGCGCGTCCGGAAGCTTGGATTGTTCCGGTACCACGATTACTTTTCGGCTTCTGCGCAAATAAATCTCGTTCTGCATCATGTCATACCCCTTTTCGATGGAACTGCATCGCCAGGAAAGCCGCCCCTCTAGTAACACCCAAGTTATTGTAGAAGGAAGAAAGACGATAGCCTGGCGAACGCAGTCTGGTATCTTCCGGAAAGCTGCTACCCTAAGCCAGGGTAAAGGAAGTAGAAGGAAGGTTAGCAATAGCCGGAAGATGGGAGCGCCGCTCAAGCTGTTGCCCGCTCGGCCTCTTGGTTACTATCTTCGCATCATTGGGAGCTCGCGAACAGGGCGCAAGTATGGCGAACTTGGAAAAATGATGCATGGATAGGTTTTTCCTTCGTTTGCCAGCGGCGATCCGCAACTGCTATACTGTAGGCATATTGAACAAAGGAGTGAAGGGGAATGACGCAGAAGACACGCATCGGCAAGACGGACTTATGGGTTAATCCGATTGGGCTTGGAGCCAACGCGGTCGGGGGACATAACATTCACCCGAACTTGAACGATGAGACAGGCAGGGAGGTCGTCCGTACGGCCTTCGATCAGGGCATCGACTTTGTGGACACGGCGTTCATCTACGGACCGGAGCGCTCGGAGCAGCTTATAGGCAAAGTGATGAAGGAGAGGGGCAACCGTTCGGACATCGTGATCGCCACCAAAGGGGCGCACAAGTTCGTGGACGGCAAGGTGGAGATCGACAACTCCCCCGCCTTCCTGACCGCCGCCGTAGAGAACAGCCTGCAGCGTCTTCAGACCGACTACATCGACTTGTTCTACATTCACTTTCCGGACGAACAGACGCCGAAGGACGAGGCCGTTGGCACGCTGAAGAAGCTCAAGGACGAGGGGAAAATTCGGGCCATCGGCGTATCCAACTTCACCATCGAGCAATTGCGGGAAGCGAATAAGGACGGCTACGTCGACGTCATCCAGGAGGAATACAACCTGATCAAGCGCGACAAAGAGCGTGATCTTCTTCCTTACGCGGCGGAGAACGGCATTTCATTCATCCCTTATTTCCCGCTGGCGTCAGGCTTGCTGGGCGGCAAGTATACGAAGGATTCGCAGTTCACGGACGGACGCGCCAACAGCCCGATGTTCCAGGGCGAGGCGTTCGCCGCGAATCTGGAGAAGGTAGAGCAAGTCCGGCAGATAGCGGAAGCGAAGCAGGCCGAAGTGGCCCATGTCGTGCTGGCCTGGTATTTGACGCGGGACGCTATCGACGCGCTCATTCCGGGCGCCAAGCGGCCGGATCAGGTACTGAACAACCTGAAGACCTTATCCGTTCGGCTGACTCCGGAGGAGATCGAGCGGATCGATCAGATTTTCAAAGCATAATTGCATATGGAGCTCCAGGGCTGTCCCACAAGTCAGAAAAAAATGACGAAGGGCAGCCCTTTTTGGCGGGATTCACAGCAGCTCTGCTCTCATTCGTCACCAGTCTTCCAACCACCAACTATCCTCATTGTAGAATGGTTTACATTAAATAGTTATTTTGTCATGTCATGTTTACAAAACAAGAGGGGGATGGTAAATTATAGGTAATATATCATTGATTATGGGGAGAAGGTGCTTATCGGATGGCACAAATATTGTCCATTGGTGAATTAATACAATGTCACAGATACAATAGAGGCATGACATTAGCGCAATTGTCAGAGCTGACAGGCATACATAAAGGGACCATCTCCAAAATTGAAAACGGTGACGTGAAAAGACCGGAATATAAGACCATCCGTCCGCTTGCAGATACATTGCAAATCCCGCTAGAGACGTTAGTCGAACTGCACATCACCGTGGATAAGAGGGCGGACACCCTCCTCTTCGTGTTGCAGGACGTGATTCAGCATTCGGGTACTGCCGATCTGGTGACCAAAGTAGGCAGAAAATTTTTGGAATCCCCTAGTGACGATAGTCACGCCTTGGTGGAACGGCTTTATGACTTCGCGGCCCACGTAGAAAATAAGGAGATTCAATTCGCCCTATATCAACTCATTGTTGACTACTCTCGCGATCACGGCATTATGCCTTTTTTGGCAAGAGGTTTATTCCAGGTGTATCTTATCGAACGGGACGACTTCACCAGGCTCAGATCGGTTTACGAGAGCGGCAAGCATATCGTTCAGTACGCCCAATTTTTAACCAGCGAAGACAGAGTCACTTTGTATTACAAATTGGCGATTCACGCGTTCAATTTATTTCTGTACCAGCAAAGCATCGAGCTCGGCCTCCAAGTTCTTCGGGAAGCAGCTCCGGATAATTTATTCTACATATATACGCTTTGTATATTGCGTGATTCTTATTTTCGTATTGGTAACTATGAAAAGTCGGAGTATTACTCAAGCCTCTATATACAATATGATTCTCCTCACATGAAAACTAACGCGGTGCTTATGCAAGCAGCACTCAATACGAAAAAGGGAAAAACCGATCATGCTGTCACACAGCTCACATCCTTTCTTGAAACGTGTGATCAGGATGCAGCTCTTCTTGCAATCAATCAATTAATGAAAATCTATTTACAGGATAACCGCCTGGAAGAAGCAGATCAATTGCTTGCTTACCCAATATGTCCCCAATCCATCAGCACGAACAATCCCAATATCATCTCTCAATTAGCCGAATATTATTATCATCGAGCGGAGTATTTTGGTGCCATTGGTGACCTTCACAACGGTATATCCGATTTTTTGGAGAGCGCGATGCATTTCTCCAGAATTAATGATACGGACATGGAGAAAGAATGCATGAACCAGATCGTGCGCTGCCACCTAAAGCAAAACTCTGATATGACCGTATCCACATTAGAAAAACTGAAAGAGTATTATGAACGCAGTGCAGCTAAAGATAATAAATTGGAGGGATTCATGTGAAGCGTTTCATCTGTAAGCTTTTCAGCGGACTGGTTTGCTCTGTTATCATCGGGGTGACAACATTTGCATCAGCTATGGGGAATGACTCTAGCGTTATACCGTGGTAAGAGTACCTGATTGGTACTCTTTTTTCGTTATGTTTCCTTAAATTCAATTTATTGGGATTCGTTCGACACATTGTATACTCATAGTTAAGAAAGCGCCCCATTATCCAAGCTGATGTGAGGTGACGAACTATTGTGTACAGTGATGATATTCTCCATAAAATTCACGGACTTCGACAGAAATTGATCTGCATCGCCAATCAAAAAGGGAAATTTACCGACGATGAAGTCGTTCAAGTTAGCCAACAGCTAGATATTTATATATTAGAGTTTCAAAAGTACTATAAAAAACAACAACAAAGAGACATAGTGAAAAAGAGCAGCTAGGTTCAGTAGAATAGCTTGGTAAGTAAAAAAGCGATATCATTGAATATGGGGAGAAGGTGCTTAACGGATGGCACAACTACTGTCCATTGGGGAGTTAATACAATGTTACAGACGCAATAGAGGCATGACATTATCGCAATTGTCAGAGTTGACAGGGATAAATAAAGAAACCCTATCCAAAATTGAAAACGGTGACGTGAAAAGACCGGAATATAAGACCATCCATCCGCTTGCAGACACCTTGCAAATCCCGCTAGAGACGTTGGTCGATCTGCACATCACCAGGGACAAGAGGGCGGACACCCTTCTCTTCGTGTTGCAGGACGTGATTCAGCATTCGGGTACTGCCGAGCTGGTAACTAAAGTTGGCAGAAAATTTTTAGAATCCCCTCGTGACGATAGTCACGCCTTGGTGGAACGGCTTTATGACTTCGCGGGCCACGTTGAAAATAAGGAGATTCAATTCGCTCTATATCAACTCATTGTTGACTACTCTCGCGATCACGGCATTATGCCTTTTTTGGCAAGAGGTTTATTCCAGGTGTATCTTATCGAGAGGGACGACTTCACCAAGCTCAGATCCGTTTACGATAGCGGCAAGCATATCGTTCAGTATGTTCAATTTTTAACCTGCGAAGACAGAGTCACTTTGTATTACAAACTATCGATTCATGCGTTCAATTTATTTCTGTACCGGCAAAGCATCGAGCTCGGCCTCCAAGTTCTTCGCGAAGCAGTGCCGGATAATTTATTCTACGTAAATGCGCTTGGCATCTTGGCTGACTCTTATTTCTATATTGAGGACTACGAAAAGTCGGAATATTACTTACGCCTCTATACCCAATATGATTACCCTCACATCAAGACGAACTCAGTGCTAATGGGAGCATTGCTCAACTCGAAAAAGGGGAATACCGATGTCGCTGTGACAATGCTTACATCTTTTCTGAAAACGTGCTGCCGAGATGCCGCTCTTCCGGCAATCAATCAGTTAATGCAAATCTATTTGTGGGACAATCGGTTAGATGAAGCAGAACAAGTGCTTGCCTACCCAATATGTCCCCAATCCATCAGCACGAACAATCCTTACCTCATCTCCCGGCTAGCCGAGTATTATTTTCATCGAGCCGAATATTTCATTACAGTTTGCGACATCCAAAAAGGAGTATCAGATCTACAAAAAAGTGCATGTTTCTTTTCTAAGGTTAATGATATTGACAATGAAAAAGAATGCATAACTAAAATAGAAAATTTACATGATACACTACTAGCCAAAGTCAAGGAGCTTAAACAAAAATTAATCCACATCGCCAATCAAAAAGGGAAACTTACGGATGACGAAGTCGTTCAGATTAGCCAACAGCTAGATATTTACATACTTGAGCTGCAAAAGTATTATATAGCACAACAAGAAAAAGTCATAGCTAGAAGGAGCAGCTAGGTTCAGGGAAAGGCTTGGTAAGTATACAACTTGTGGGGTAGTCAAATGGCAAACGAATTAATCCAAGCGTTGCAACGATGGGATAGCTGTTCCTAAAACCATAAACTCAGTCATGGGTCATATCATTGAATATGGGGAGAAGGTGCTTAACGGATGGCACAACTACTGTCCATTGGGGAGATAATACAATGCTACAGACGCAATAGAGGCATGACGCAAACACAATTGTCAGAGCTGACAGGCATACATAAAGGGACCATCTCCAAAATTGAAAACGGTGACGTGAAAAGACCAAAATATAAGACCATCCGTCCGCTTGCAGAAACATTGCAGATCCCGCTAGAGACTTGGGTCGAACTGCACATCACCGTGGATAAGAGGGCGGACACCCTCCTCTTCGTGTTGCAGGACGTGATTCAGCATTCGGGTACTGCCGATTTTCGGGGGGTGAGTCTTTTTTTGCTTTCTTAGAGTAATAATGGCCCGAAAAAGTTCTATTCATACATTTTGAAAGGGCTGTCGTGCTTACTTCAGCTGGTAACTAAAGTTGGCAGAAAATTTTTAGAATCCCCTCGTGACGATAGTCACGCCTTGGTGGAACGGCTTTATGACTTCGCGGGCCACGTTGAAAATAAGGAGATTCAATTCGCTCTATATCAACTCATTGTTGACTATTCGCGCGACCATGGCATCATGCCCTTTCTGGCCAGGGGATTACTTCAGGTGTACCTTATCGAACGGGACGACTTCACCAGGCTCAGATCTGTTTACGAGAGCGGCAGGCATATTGTTCAGTACGCCCAATTTTTAACCCTAGAAGACCGAATCGTTATGTATTACAAACTATCGATTCATGCGTTCAATTTATTTCTGTATCGGCAAAGCATCGAGCTCGGCCACCAAGTTCTTCGAGAGGCAGCTCCAGACAACTGGTTTTACATTAATGCGCTTGGCATAATTCGTGATTCTTACTTCTATATAGAGAACTACGAAAAGTCTGAATATTACTCACGACTCTATTCACAATACGACTATCCTCACATCAAGAGATATTCAATTCTTATGACAGCATCGCTCAACGCAAAAAAGGGAAAGACCGAAGTAGCTATCGAACAGTTGACATCATTTCTGAAAACATGCAATCAGGATGATGCCCTTCTGGCATTGAATCAATTAATGAAAATATATTTGCGGGAAAATCGATTGGAAGAAACGGAACAACTGCTTTCATATCCAGTATGCCCGCAATCTATCAGTACGAACAACCCCAATATCATCTCGCAACTTGCCAAATACTATTTTCATCGAGCCGAATATTACATTACAGTTGGCGACATTCAAAAAGGAGTATCAGATCTGCTAGAAAGTGCATGGTACTTCTCTAAGGTGAATGATACTGACAATGAAAAGGAATGCAAAAACAAATTAGAAAATTTAAATGATGCACTGTTGGCCAAAGTCAAAGAACTTAAACAAAAATTAATCCACATTGCCAGTCAAAAAGGCAAACTTACCGATGACGAAGTTGTTCAGATTAGCCAACAGCTAGATATTTACATACTTGAGCTGCAAAAGTATTATATAAAACAACAAGAAAAGGACATAGCTAGAAGGAGCAGCTAGGTTCCGTGCAATGGACTCATAAGTAAATAAGATGAGGTGGTCTGATGACACACGAGTTAATCCAAGCGTTGCAGCGATTAAAAGAAAAGGAATGGGTTGATCTGACGCATACGTTCGGTCCGGACTCGCCTCATTTTTCCGCTTTTGCCGATGCCCAGTTCACGACCTTATTCAACCATGATGACAGATTTTTTGCGCAGAGCTTTACCTTCCCCGGACAGTACGGAACGCATTTGGATGCTCCCATTCATTTTGTTCGGAATACTCGTTATTTGGAAGAGCTGGATTTGAAGGAATTGGTCCTGCCTCTGGTCGTTATCGACAAGTCCAAAGAAGCGAAAGCGAACCATGACTATACGCTCAGCGTAGAAGACATTTTGCAATTTGAAGCGGAGCACGGCACCATCGAGGCAGGCTCCTTCGTCGCGCTGCGAACCGATTGGAGCAAGCGCTGGCCGGATAAAGACGCCTTCAATAACAAAGATGCGGATGGCAACAACCATGCACCGGGCTGGTCGCTGGCCGCGCTTCAATTTTTATTCCAGGAAAGAAAAATCAAAGCAATCGGCCATGAAACGTTCGATACGGACGCGAGCGTGGACTATCAAAAGAATGGCGCCCTGTTAGCCGAGTATTACGTGCTCGAACAAGACGCCTACCAAGTCGAGCTCATGAAGAATCTGGATAAAGTGCCGGCCACAGGCGCCATCATCTTTAACATTGTGCCCAAGCCGGAGAAAGCATCCGGATTTCCGGTGCGGTCCTTCGCCATCTTGCCCTAAGCGCAAAAAACACGCCGTCATCACGCGAGCGTGTTTTTCTATTGGTTAAGCCAAGCAGCCGCATGCCCTTATATCATAGCCTGCCCAGCACTGCATGACTTCGGAGTGCTCCATCCGTTCTTTATAGTCGGAGCAAGACTCTCTGATAAATTATCTGTTATTTTATTTATTCTTTTAATATTTTTTGGACCGCTGGTCTTAATACTATAAAAATAAGATAGCCTAGTAAACCTCCAATTGTGTTTGTAATCAAATCAGTCACATCAAAAGTTCTTGAATGTAAGCCTCCCCACCACGCACTTAGTAACTGAGAAGATTCAATGATTAAGCTAAAAAGAAAAGTCAATGCAACCGTACTGAGAACACCTTTTTTCTTAGAGATGGGATATAGAAATCCAAATGGCATCATCATCATTACATTTAAAAGAAGTTCTCTAGCCGCCCCACTGTAATTTGCCATTAAATCTCTAAAAGGAATAAAATTCGCCGTTTCCATAAACAAATTATTCGTTCCGCCAAAGGGTAAGGTGAATGGCATTAACGTAACAAATAAGACCATTATAATATAAACGTATATTATTGAATTCAGGATTAAATGCTTTTTTGATTTTTTACTCCATTTCCTATAAAAAAACAAAACATAAATGAATGCTAACAAAATAAAATCAAGAAGATAGTTCATTGCCCAACTCTCCTCGTTACTAGCTTTTCAACCCCTCGGATTTTTTGCTAAGAGAGTGATTGAATAAGCCAGCTTTCCGCGTCTTCTCTGGATGCAAAAACCCCAAACTGGTTGCTGCGATTGGATTCGGTGACCATTTCCTTAAACCTGCCTTTATTCACCGATGGATCGGGAATGACGACGGCCGTCTTAACACTGTAGGTGATAAATTTTTGCATCATTCTTCCCGCTACGCCTGTTCTCAGGTTGAAAAAGTCCTCCGACAGCGCCTCCCCATGCAGCATCAGAAAATCGAGATCATGTTCTCTGCACAACGCAACCAGATCCACGGCATCCTGCTCTGTGCTTAGCGGGGTTGGGCCAGAGATCAATTCGATATACTTTTTCGTTCCGTTCTCCACAATTTTATAGTTCATTTCGTTCTCTCCTCCATTTGTTTGTTCTGTCATCGAGTTCCTTGCGAATGCCTTGCACCCATTTCAGTTCGTTCTGATAGAAGGACAGCTGGTTTTCGGCAATTTTATCCCACAAAAAGCTTTCCCGCTCGTTTCGATTGGGCGCCTGAACTCCACGCTTCATTTTTTCCTGCTGGTATATAAGCTGCATGTTGATTCTGCTTTCATATCGATCCAGCATTTCATGCAATTCCTCGTCGCTCAGTTGGTCTGCCCACGCCAATTGAATAAGGAACGTGTTCTTGAGCTCGGGAACTTCGGGTTCTTCAAGAACCCATTCTTTCAATCTCGCCAGCCCTTCCTCGGTAATACTGTAAATTTTCTTGGATGGAGAGCTTTCCTGATGCTTAACCTCGTTCGTCACCAAGCCATCATTCAAGAGCTGAACAAGGGACTTGTAGATCTGATTGTTGTTGCCGGACCAATACATCGCGGAAGAGTCTTCAAAAATCTTTTTTAGCTCATATCCTGTAGCGGGTTTCCAGCTAAGAAGCCCCAGTATGGCATACTTGATTGACATAAAGCCACCTCATTAGGTTACTTGTAACATAGGTTAATAGTAACCTATATAGCTCGTCATGTAAACATGGAATATGCAATAGTTATCGTATTCGCGCTTTGCAAGTTATGAGTATAGCTTCAACGTCTCGTAAACGGCATCTTCAAATTTTGCGAAATCCAGCTTCACCGCCACCTCTGCATTGGGTTTTTCCCCCGTAATGCCAAAGTAATCGCACAGTGTTCGCCCATAGCATGCCTCGCTTCTCAGTTCAACTGCCACATGCATAGGCTTGGTTTGAATAATGGATGGGTCCATCAGGTAGATCAATGTCGTTGGATCATGCAGCGGCGGGCCCTCCCAGCCGTATATTTCCTTCTGCCTTCCCCCCACCCAAGACATAATTTCAATGAAAAGCTTAGAGGCTTTATTATTCAGACTGGCAATACGGTCCATCATGCTTTTTACAACCAACGCTTGGCGGGTAAGGTCAAGCCCAATCATAACGATCGGTCTGCCGCATGTAACAACAACATGTGCCGCATCCGGGTCCGCATAAATATTAAACTCTGCCGCCGGGGTTACGTTTCCAAGCTGATATGCGCCGCCCATCAATATGATTTCTTTAATTTTAGGCACGATTCTTGGTTCTCTGCGAATCGCCATTCCGATATTCGTTAACGGACCGGTCGGTACTAAGGTTATATCCCCTTCCGAGTTCATAAGCAGCTCAATGATTAGATCTACCGCATGCCGCGTATCCAATTCAAGAGTAGGTTCGCCAAAGCTCGGACCATCCATCCCTGTCTCACCATGAATCGCATCGGCTATTACCTGCTTTCTAATCATCGGCTCAGCCATACCAGCCGCAATTGGCACATCGCGGATATCAAGATAGGAGCAGATATGTACAGCATTCCTGGCCGTTTTCTCCAGGGTTTGATTTCCCGCCACAATCGTTATGGCCAGCAAGTCAAAAATGGGGTACTTGGCAGCCAGCATAATGGCAATCGCATCATCGTGTCCCGGATCACAGTCAAGAATAATCTTCTTTTTCATACCTTCTGCCATAGTTTCACTCTCCCATTGTTTGTTTTTATAAAACACCTCTTTGCGAATTATTAACTTATGAATGATACATCTTACCCTTCAGGACGGTATAGTATAATATGCAGGCTTACAGATGGATATCAAGAAAGCAAAAGTGAAAATTGTGAATATTCGAGCAGCCACGGAAAGAGTTCATATCCTTGGATTTGCTTCCTTGTACTTGCCCGATAACTTTATTCACAATTTTTTTGTTCATCCCGATTTTTTAAAAAGGGGTGTTGGCCATCTGCTGCTGGATGCCTCCATAGTACAAATGAATACACCCGTACGATTGAAGTGCTTATCCGAAAATCACAACGTGATGAAGTTTTATGAGAAGAACGGATGGAAAAAAGTCGTGGAAGAAGAAAGGCTGAGGGAAAAATATTGGGTTATGGCATAGGAATAAAGAAGAAAAAAGCTGAAGCACGTTTCGAGAAGAGCCGTTGAGGACCAAACTCCTCCGGCTCTTTTGTTATTCATCGGCGAAATCAACGGCACCAAAACTCGGCTAAAGAACTGAAGAAAATAAGATAATTTAAATTTATTGGAATTTTTTCATGTAATTAATGATACAATAATTTACAGATAAAGTAATTTTATTCCGTTAAATGAAAACGTTCTTCTTGATAGTCCTAACGATAGCAACAAAAAAAGAAACGATGGAGAGGTGAAAAGGCGAGAACCGTATACTGTCGCTATCGTTAATGAACTATAAATTATTGAAGGAGGATGTTACCATGAAAAAAAGATTTTTTTCCTTGTCGTTAACTCTGTTTTTTGCTATTGTTTCCCTTCTCTTTCCATTCTCTGCCGCAAATGTAGAAGCTAAAGGGGTAAGCGGCACAATCACAATCAACAACGAAAAGTACAAATACATCGAAGAATCTTTTGGAAAAAACCGGGGAATCACATTCAATCCGGGGAGTCACACGTATAAAATCACTCCCAATCCACATGACAATCCGAAATACAATAAAAAGCAGGTTCAATTCTATGAAGAGATTGCAAAAGGGGTCAAAGCCCAAGTAGAAAAGTCCGGGTGGAAAGATACCTTTACGGGCATAAATGCGTTGGGCGAAACCTATACATTAAGCCCTCGTTAAGTCAAGTCCCAATCACGGTCTTAGGATGCGCCCATTAACCGATCCCGTGTGCAAGGGAATCAAAAGCCCCGGAACGCTCCGGGGCTGTGACTATGTTCAACCAAACGCTGGCCCCCCCCCACCCTGGCCCAATGATGAGTTCCAGCCCAAAATAAAGAAAAACCCTTAATCACAAAGGGTTCAATGGTTACTAAGTATGGTGCGGTCAAGAGGACTCGAACCTCCACGGGTGTTACCCCACTAGAACCTGAATCTAGCGCGTCTGCCAATTCCGCCATGACCGCATATGCATGTTATGTAATGTTCCTGTCAAAGTCGTTAACATCGCCTCAACAATCATTAGTATAGCCTATCTAACATCTCATGTCAAGCATGAAACACATGAAATATTATTCTTCTGTGAAAATATCTCCCGGTGCGCAGCAGAGAAGAACCACGCGCGGAGAACGTGGTTCTTCGTCTTAGCGGAAGCCTTTCATGCCCTCATCCTGACCGCTTCTCCCCACCGATTGGCTTGCCGTTCATTGGAAAGACATCCGGTTCAATGCCGCATGGCCTTCATGCGGCGGCTTCACGAACCGGCAGCAATAGGGAAGATCGCGCCCAGAACCATGGCGCCGATAATCGCGCCGCCGGCAATCGGCTTTTTGAAGTAATAAAAAATGCCTGCGCCGATCGTCGCGCCGATCCCGACCGGAATCGAGGCCATGACGGCCGATATGACGATGAGCGGCCCCAAGTAACGGCCTGCGGCGTTGCCTGCTCCCATCATGACGTCCGCCCCGAAGGTGGAATTCGCCGCGTTGATCGTAAATTTGCGGATCATAATAATGACCGAACCGACGAGGGCGCCCAGCCCGGCTCCCGTAACGAGCGCGAGCGGAAACGAAGTAAGCGGAGCGGTAATGCCAGCCCCGAGCATCAACGCCGGAACGCCGATGCCGATACCCGTCTGCAGCGCGCCGCCGATATCCAAGATGCCAACGAGCGGGCCCTCGAGAATGCGAGCGAACAAGAAGCTTGCGCCGAAGGCTGCGGCCGCGCCATAACTGCCGCCCTTCATGCCCGCCTCCAGCAGCGCCACAATCGCAATATCGTTGAATGCGCCCACATGATAGACATAATAGAGATGCGTCCCCGCAAAAATGCCGGAAGACAAGCAGGCGACAAACCAGACGAACGCCCATTCCGAATACCAAAAGCCTTGTTTTGCCGTCTCCATGCTAACGAACCTCCGATCCGAAAAATGCATGCAGATCAATAAGCCACTGCGGAATGTTCTCCACATGCAAGCTGTGGAGGAGTTGAACATCGAAGCCGCGGAAGAAAGCGCTCAATGTGAATAATAGCACAATCGCCGCGACAAGCGTCTTCGTAATGCGGTTCCAGCCGCTGTCGTCCAAGCCTTTGCCGACCAGTATCCCCAGCACAAGCCCCGGCACGGCATTGCCCATAATCAGGTGAGCGAATCCGCCGAGCACCGTCGCCCACAGTCCCGGGCGCTTGCCGGCGTCCATTGCCGCGGTCCAGAACACGATCGGCATAATCGGATTAATGAGCCAATTTGCCGCCGGGACCAGCACTTGCGTCGCAACGGCTTGCAGCGATGCCGGAATGGCTGCTGCCGTGGAATTCAACAGAGGCACGAGGATAGCGCCGACCAGCGCTCCGGCATACGCCATTTTTTTCGGATTGTGCAGCGTATCCTCCACATTTTTATTGCGAATCATCAGGAGCGCGGCCGACCAGTTCGGAATGATGCGGTGATCCACATCCTGCGTCAGTCCGCCCGCGCCGACAACGGACGCCCATGCGTTGAACAGAAAGCCGAGTCCGAAAGAGAAGTGCGCCACGGGGTCGCCTTCGCATGCATTCAACTCGCCGAATGTGCGGAACGCTCCCATGCCTTGCACCTTCGGGGCGTGGAACATGCGCGCCGCGCCAGCCCCAACGCCGTACCCGACCAACAGGCCGATAATGATCGATTCCACAATAATCGTAACGGTTTCCATTGGAGTCCTCCCCACTCGGATGTAATGCTTGCAGACTGATATTACCGTACTACCGAAGATGAAGAATGCGCTGGGGCGGGGACAACGATTCCGTCTGCTGCTCGAACGCGATTTCGTCCAGCTTTACGGCGCGGATTTTAATATGAATGCGAACTCGAACCTCGTAGCGCGCCCTTACTCTCGGAAAAAACAGCCCCAAAAAGCGTTCCGTATATCGTGTCTCCTTCGCCGACAGCACTTCGACATTTTGCGGCTCAATCTGCAGCAGCACATCGGGAAGCTCCTGCGTGAGCTTCCTCTTCATGGCGGAGAGCGCCTGCTGGAATGCCGCACCCTTCGACTCGCCCTTCCCTTCGATATCGATCTTCTGCTCCCATACGTGAAACATGCCGCCTCACCCCTTATATAGCTGAATATAGGCTTCTGTCAGCCTTCGGCCCAGTTCCTCCACATCCATGAAGCCGAAGCCAATCACCTTCTTGCCTTCCCGAATGGCCGTAACGCCCGCATCAATGGAACGCAGGCCGAATTCCATCGGATACTTATATTTCGTGTTGGCCGTAACCGCTCCGGCTCCCCCGCTGCCGCAGAACGAGATGCCGAAGTCCGCCTGCTCCGCGTGCATCACGTCGCCGACCTTCATGTCCGCCCCGACGCCCGGGATCAGGATCGCTTCCCCGCCGGCCGCCTCTACTCCCTTCGCCACTTGCTGTCCTTTGCCCAGGCGATCTCCAATCACGACTTTCACTTTGTTCTCCATCGTCTTCACCTCTTCTTATTGATTCCTGGCCGCTTCGAAATGAACCGTCAAATAAAAAACTTCCGCATCATCAATCGCTTTCTCCGCGAGTTCCCCGTAACTTCGCAGCGTGCAGCGACTTAGCTTCGCCAGTTCCGGACTCACCTCGTCCAACATCGATTCCTCCAGCTCGGGCAGTGACTCTTCTTGCTTCCGTCTGCGCGCGAACCCGAGCAAATGGATGGCAATGACGAGCAGGCGGTCATCCGTCAGCGGCAAGCCGATCCGTTCACTCCCTGCCAGCAGGCAGTGAAGCATCGGTCGCAACTCTTCCAGTTCGTCTGGATCTGCCTTCGTCTTGGCAGGGATATCATGAAGTATTCGTTCGATTCTGTCCATCTGTTGATCGCTCTCCATCATTCAAGTTGTCGTTACATGGTTCCAAATATCGGAGAATGGCAAAAACCTCTCCCTCTGAAGCGCTTACATTTCGTTCTCTAAGCATCTGTTCGATCTCTTCCTTTATCGCCCGCCGCGCTTCATCCAGTATCGGAAGCTCTTTGCTGTCCGCGAAGGATCGGCCGCATGCGGCCCGGTTCACCATGAACATCATGTGAAGCCGCAGCCCTTCCTCCCGTTCCTCCGACAGATAGCGCTTGAAGCGCGCGATGACGGCTCTCGACAACTCATAGCCCGTATAGATCACATCGCGAATCCGGCTTTCCAGCTCCGTATCATGGCAAGGATGCGCCTTCGCTTCGCCGAAGATATGCCCGCTCCCGCCCTCCATGCGTACCGCGCCCCGGCGCAGCCGGCCAAGCTGCATGCGAATCGCCTCGATATCCCTGACTCCCGGAATCGAATGGACGACGACGACCGGAACTTCGGCCGATACGGGCAAATTGCTGATGATCAAATCGACTTCGATGTTCTGCAGCACCTTCTTGACATCCATCACCGAGCAAGTGGCGACGAACCGGATATGCTTCAGCTCGCTCTCGATAACCGTGGTGAGCAGTTGGGCCATGCCTCTCCCTGTGCCGCACACGGCCAGCGCTCTCCACCGGTGCTGATCGATCCGGCGCTCATACGCCGTCTGGAAATGCAGGACAATGAACGCAATATCCGCATCGGTCAGGAAAATCTGATGTTCGCGGAGCACGTTCATGCACGCCGCCTTGACATGCCGGAACATCGTTCTATACTTCACCATCACATCCTTCGTCAGCGGATTCGGATCGGCAACCCCCAAGCTATGCTTCGAGATGCGGCTCGACATATGTGCAAACAGACTGTCCACCAGATCCGGATTCTCTTGGAACGGGAATTGCATCTCCCGCTCCACCTGCCGAATCAGCTCCATCGTGATCCCATACACATCGGGAAGCGGCTTGTGCCGTCCTCCTTGGACTTGCGGAGGTGCAAGCCCTTCCGCTTGCAAGCCGATGAACCACACATCCCCGTCCGTCAAGGCCAGCGAATACCGTTTCGACAATGGCTCCAGTCTCGTTCGAATAATCGAATGAATCATCAGTCTGGCCTGCGGGGCGTCGGCGCAATCCGCCGGCAGCGGGCAAGCTGAAGCGCTTGCCGATCGGCATCTCCGAATGGCAATGCACAGCCGGATAAAAACCCCGATCATGACGCGATCGGACAACGTTGCTCCAAGCTCCCGCTCGATATCCTGCACGATGTTCGCTACCAGCACGAACAGGATATTCACGTCGACAACGGACGCAAGCAAGCGATCCAACACATAGACGGCGAACGTGTCCGGCTTCCTCCGCAGGGCAACGCCCTGAACGATTTGCAGCATATCGGCTTGATCCAGTTGCCCGTAAATAACGTTTTCCAATACAATACGCCGCTCCTGCTCGCCAGCCTTCAGCTTGATGCCCCGCCGCGTACGCTCGATCGCAAGCCGATGCTCCGCGAGGAGATTCTCTGCCAGCGCCAGATCCGACACAATCGTATTGCGAGTAACATCGAATCGCTTGCAGAACCGCCCGATAGGGACGGGTTCATCGGCGAGCAGCAAATCCAGGATGATGCAGGCCATTCGCTCCCGTTGGCTAATGAAGCCCCCTTCACCCGCTTCATCCAATCTGTGAAGCAGCGCCATCCGCGCCGCATGGCCGCATTCCAGCCAAATCCCTTTGCTGGGACTTGAATGCAGCGTCAACCCCTGCTCCTTCAACCACATGCGAATCGATTCCAGATCGTACTTGATCGAGCGCTCGCTCACCTCGTACATGGCGGCCAATTCTTTAATATGGAACGGCGTATTCGCGAACATCAATGTCTTAAGCAAGCGGCGAGAACGCGTTGACAGTGTGATACCGCATCACTCCTTATCGCCTGCTAGCGGCACGATCATCATGCCTCCAAAATCGACTCCAGCACGGCCGCCAGCGCCTCTACCGCTTCCGCTTCTTGCTCGCCATTCGCTTCGACGATCACGTGATCGCCCTGCTGCAGCGATAATGACAAAATGCCGACAATGCTCTTGGCGTTCGCCGCCTTCTCGCCTTTAATGAGCCGAATATCGCATGGGAACGCTTTCGCTTCTCTCATTAACGCTCCGGCCGGCCTGGAATGAATCCCGAGCGGATTCGCTATCGTGACCTGCTTATCCATGATGTGTCCCTCCTGTGCGCAGTCTTGATCTAAATCAATTAAATCAATGAGATCGCAACCGCCACGATATGTTCTTCTTCCCTGCTTTAACGGTATCGCACATTCAGGACGCTGCCAAGATACAACCTCTTGCACTGTTCATCGGGAGGCAGATTGATCATCTCCCGAGAGGCGCGGACGAAGCGATGGAGCGTCAGGAGGCAGACGCCGGGGCGGACAGCAAAAAGACAGAAGCCGCTCCGTCCGCGCTGCCTGATGCCAGCACGAAGAGCGGCTTCTGCCTGGCCCCATCATTCACACAAGGCGTGCAACACAAGCCCTGTTAGCCGTCGTAATTCACGACATAAGAATGAAGAGCCGTATGGTAATACCCTACGCTATATTCGATCAGTGTGCCGTTCACATCATAAGAATAGCGGGAGCGCCGCAAGAGCGGCACGTCCGCTCCTACGCCAAGCACCGCCCTGGCCGCGGGCGGCGCCGTCGCCACGGCGAACTCATCCTTATACTGGCCGAGTTCGATATTCTGCTCCTCCAGCCACTCATACAGCGACTGCCCGTCCAGTTCCGACAGATCGAGCGCTCCGGCCTGATGCGATAAATAATGAGTAAAGTGGATATACGGCGAACCGTCCAGATCATAGACCCGCTCGATGCATAGGCAGCTCGCCCCGAACAAGCGGCAAGGAGCGGTTCCCTCCTCGGCGCGGATGACTTCCGCCCTCATGACCCGCTTATGAATCCGATGGCCCTCCTCGACCAAAATTTCCGTAAACCGCTTCCACTTGGACAGCTTTGAGGCGGATGTATTGCGAATGACCTTGGTGCCTTTCCCGCTGCCCTTCTCTACATACCCTTCCTGCACCAGTTCAATGATGGCGTTGCGCACCGTTATTTTGCTGACCTGGAATTCTTCTTCCAGCTGAGGCTCTGACGGAATATTCGTGCCGAGCGGATATACGCCGTGCAAAATGCGCTCGCGCAAAATATTGCTTACTTGTACATACAAAGGACGTTTGTTCCGTGACCGTTTCAAGACTACGTCCCGCCTTTCCCTTACTTGCTATGCTTCCTTTTACCTCTCGACGTCGATCCCGGACTCTTCCATCGCCCGCATCACTTCCTGCTCGGCCGCCATCGGCGTGTCGCCTTCGATCGTATGCGCAAGCATGCTGGAAGCGGCGGCGAACCTTACCGTCCGTTCCGGCGGGAAGCCGCGGAATTCGCCATGCAGGATGCCGCACGTATAGGCATCCCCCGCGCCAATCCGATCATGCACCGCGAACGTTAACGGTTCGGAATAATAAAAGGAGTCCCGCTTATACATAAAGCCCTGCAGCGAATGCGTCTGACTGTCCACAATCGTGCGATGGGTGCCAGCGATGACGGAAATATTATACTGCTTGGCCACCTGGGGAATCAATTCCTCCGCCTGTTCCCGCCGTCCGGCCTTCCCGCTCTTCATGTTCAGCGTCAGCATCGCATCCTTTTCGTTCATCATGACGATATCCGCAAGCTGCAGCATCTCCTCATAATGGGGCTTGGCCTTCCCATGCCCGCCTCCCCCCCAATGCGCCGGGCGGTAGTTGCAGTCGAAGATGACAAGCCCTCCCGCAGCCTTGACGGCGGCTGCCAATGCCTTCATATGGCGGCGGACGCCATCGTTCATCGCCAGCGCAATGCCGCACAGATGAACGGCGTCGATCCCGTTCGCGATATCGGCATACGGATACGCATCTTCCGGTGCGGTATTGAAGCTGCTTCCCAGCCGCTCCGTATAGGTGACGCGCCCCGGGCGCGCCCCGAACCCCTTTTCGAAGAAGTACATCCCCAAATAGTTCCCGCCGCGGACAAGATAAGCCGTGCCGATGCCAAGCTTGCGCAGATGAGCCTCCGCCGCTTCGCCCAGCGGATTGTCCGGCAGCCTCGATACCAGATACGCCTCATGCCCGAAGCGGGCAAGCTGCGAACTGACGTTGACGCCCGTGCCCGAAAATGAATAATCGAGCCGGCTGGCTTGGCTTAACCGCTCCACCCCGGGCACGGTCAAGCGCATCATCACCTCTCCGAAGGCCGCAATCTTTTTGGGAGTCTGATCAGGCATAATAATCGACCCATTTCTTCATTGTCGCATACAGGACGCGCATATCCTCAACCCTCGTCTTCCCGGTTGCCTTATCGATGATGGAAGAGTAGACATGCGGAATGACGATCGGCACATTCGCTTCGAGGGCGATGCGGAGAATCGCTTCGAAGTTGTCCAGATCGATTCCGCCGGTCGGCTCCAGCGCAAAGCCTTCTTCGCCGCATGCCTTCGCCACGGCGCGCAGCTCGTTCTCGCAAGCAAGTCCGTCCATCGGAAAAAATTTAAGCGCATTGCCGCCCATATCGCGCACCAGAGCGATGGCGCTCTTGATCGGAACGATTGCTTGATCCGCGTGTCCGGCGCTTGCGGGACCCGTTGAAATATTGACGTAACCGGCCTGGCCCGTCGGCGAAACCAAGCTGTTGATCCAGGAATCCTTGCCGCCGAGATTGGCACGGGTCGCGCCAACGGAAGGGAACACCTGGTTAATATGCGTCCCGCCGTAATGCTTCGCGATCTCCGCGACGACAGCCGCTTGGCGATTGTCGCCGGCGCCGAGCCCAATCGACACGGCCTCGTCAATCGCCGCGCCGTATTCCTTCATCGCCTCGACGGCCGATTCGACCGTCGAATAGTTTTTGGACAGGACGCCGACCAGCACATGTCCTTCCGCCGCATCGAACACTTCCTTCGCATTGGCTGCGCTGTTGGCGAGCACATTGAGCGCCGCACGTCCTTTGTACAACCGTTGATCCATTTTAGACATGAGCAGTCCCTCCCGTTAGTTTACGAATTTGCGCCGCGATGACGTCGATGTCGTCCCCCATAAGCGGGCGCGGATCGATATCGAAATAGCCTTGTCTTGCCCCGTAATCGCGCGTGTAGATCGCAATTTCTCCCGACTTCAATCCTTCTACGACCTCGGTGGCCGTCGTGCCGGCAAGCTCGGGATCAATCTGAATGCGCGCACGGTAGATAGCCCGGCCCGCTTCGTCTTGAACAATCGTACACGTGACGCCCTCGAGTTCATTCAGCGGCATCAGCTTGGCAAGCATCTCTTTTTCCCGCTCGCTCTTGTCTTCCTTCGCCATATACTCATCCAAGGCCTGCAGCAACCCGAATACCGATTCTTTGCCGACCTTCATGCTCCGTCCGATGCCGTGCAGTTGGGCTTTCACCCATTCCACGGCCTGCCGCTTGCCCGCCACGATGCCCGTCGTCGGTCCCTCGATCGCCTTCGAGCCGCTATAGATCGCCAGATCGGATACGTTCACATATTTCTGCAAATCTTCCTCTGCAGCCGCATCGACGATGAGCGGTACCCGGTTGCGCTGGGCTACTTCCCACGCTTCTTCGACCGAGATCATATTTTTTTGCACGGCATGATGGGATTTCACATAGAGAATGGCCGCCGTCTTCTCATGAATCGCGTCCTCGATATGTTCGGCCCTGCCTTCATTCGCATAACCGGCTTCCACCACCTTGCCGCCGCCCAGATAGACCATGGTCTCTACGGGAGCGCCGTATTGCACATTGTGACCCTTCAACATAATAATCTCGTTCTTCTCGATCGGATCCTGATGCAGGCGAAGGCTGCGGCGGCGTTCCCCTTGCGTCACGATGCCCGCGACCGACAACGCGATTCCGCTCGAGGCCGAATTCACGATGACGGCCGCTTCGGAACCGATGAGCTTGGCGACATAGCTGCCTGCCTTATCGACGAGATCGGCAATTTCCACATAGCTTTGCGCACCGATCTTCATCGCCTCCATCACCGTGTCCGTCGCCGCGGACACGCCCAGGATACTCATGCGGCCGCTGGCATTAATGACGCGCTTCAGGCCGTACTTCACATGCAACGTACTTGCCATTTGCAAACACTCCCTTAGCTACAAGATGTTGATGTCCAATACGGACATCGCCTTCCGAATCCGTCAGCTCAATCGGTTCCTTCCGCACTTCGAACAGCGTCAAATTGGCCCGATCCCCTGCCTGTATCCGGCCCAGCTCCGGTTTCTTGAGCCAATCCGCCGCATGAGTCGTCACGGACGCGACGACCTCTGCCAGCGAATAACCCAGATACAGGAATTTCGACATGACGCGGGCCAAGCTGTATACCGGTCCATTCAGCCGGTTGCCGCGGTAAATGTCGGAGCTGATCGTATGGAGCGGAATATGATGCCGCTTGGCGGATTCCGCTACCTTGAACGAGAAGCTCGCTGTCCCATGCCCAACGTCAAGATGCACGCCGCGCGCAATCGCGTCGGTCAGCACGCGGAGCGGCTCTCCACTATCCCGGAACAAGTTATTCGCTTTGCCGTTCAAGTAATGGGTAATCACGTCATGCCGCTGCAAATATGGAACAATTTCTTCAATGCCGGGCGGGGCCGACCCGATATGTACCATGACGGGAAGTCCTGTATCATCCGACAAGGCGCGCGCCTGCTTGAGCGGTTCGATGCCGCTGCCGCGCACGACGCTTCGGCTCATTCGCGCTTTGAGCCCGACGATGAAGTCCTGATGCTCCGCGACGGCTTCACGCACCGCCGCCGGATCGATCCAGGCCAGGTCCGACAGCTCATCCGTTCGCATCAGCCCGATTTTGGAAATATTCAGCAGCGCCAACACATTCGTGGCGGCTCGCTCCGCCTGCCCCCTCAGATCTCCAATCCGATCCGCCCCCATGCTTCCGGCATCGACGACAGTCGCCACGCCTTGCTCCACGCCAATCTTGTCAATCGCGTCGCCATAAGGATCGAACTCTTCGAAGGCATGGACATGCAAATCGATCCAGCCGCTGGATACATAAGTTTCCGTATTCGTATAATCAATAATATCGCCGCCGCGACTGGCGCCCGCTTCCGTAATGCCGGCAATGATCCCGTCCTCGACGACCAGATCCATATACGTCCCATCCACGCGTTTGAGGCCGCGCAGGACGATCCGCTCGGTCAAGTTGCTCACCTCATTTCGAGTAATGAAGGAAATGATTACTTATCGTCGATAAGCCAAACATTATAATGTTTGGTCTCATCGTAGCACTGTACTTCGCTTGCGTCAATATAACGTTATAATGTTTGAATTTCCGTCAACATGCCGCCCTGTAACTGCCCCAAGCCACAATCGTCAAAAAACCCTTGCGCGGCGCACAAGGGCTAAGGGCCGAAACAGCTTATCAAGCAAGAACCTCAACGGTGAACCCGCCCGGGGCCTTCACATAAAATGTCCAGCCATGCATTCTTTTCGGCGGCGCGACATCGAATCCATCCTCCTTGAGCCGCTGGTTAATCTCGTTCACCTTCTCTTCGCTCTCCTGGATGAAGCCGATATGGAACGTCTTCGGGTAACTGACCTGAGTTCCTCTCATTAACGTGAGCACTAATCCGTCATCGTCAAATAGTACCCCAAATGATTCGCCGCGCGGATCTCCGCTCGTGTCCATGGCTTTAAGGCCGAAATAGGTTGCCAAAAATTCAGAAGCTGCCGGAACGTCGGTCACCGTAAGATTGACATGATTCAGTTTCACAAGGCTACACATCCTTTTTCTGGATATTTGTTCCTTGTTTATCGTATCACATTGACGCAAATGATAACCTTTGCGCGGCGACTCGTTGCTCTGCCCGTCACAACCCGTCACATCGCTTGAACCCCGATGCGCAACCCTGCAATGCGGCGCCGGCCAACTTGCTGGCTCCCTAGTTTCTCCATTCATCTTTTAATACACTCATCTCAATCAAACTCCAATAGGAATCTTGATACCTTCTTGCATCCCTTGTCACGCCTTCTTGAACGAAGCCCAGTTTTTCATAGCATCTTCGCGCTGACACGTTAAAATCAAAAACACCAAGACTTATCCGGTGCAAATGAAGATCTTCAAATCCTATTCTTAACGCTTGCTGCATGATTTGTGTGCCGTACCCCTTGCCCCGGCTGCTCTTATTTCCTATGAGCACCTTACCTATTCTTCCTGAACGGTTCTCTCTATCTATTCGGCTGATGGAAATATGACCAACGATGTGGTTTGTTTCCGTTTCAATTGCTTTATATATAAGTCTGTTTGAAGTTTTTAAGTCATTCGCTCCCTTTATATACTCGACCAATTGTTCTTCAGTCAGCGGATATTTGAATTCCGGCCCAGCCCATTGGAGCAAAAATGCTTCATCCCCGCTCCATGATATAAGTTGTTGAAAATCGGAAGGTACGAAATATTGAAGCGTGATCATACGTCTCATCCCTCCATGTCATGTGGCGTCCATCAAGCATAATATCCGCCTCGCTTGAGATACTGCCCTTCAGCAGCGTAATGCTTATAGATTTTGGAGAACACTCGGCAGGCCATAAATTCGCTCTTCTTCTCACTCGTAAAAACAATGATGTTATTCAAGGGTGTCTCTTTTGATATTTCCCCGCTCATTAATTTTGAAAGATCGACTTCCATTTCGTATTCCAAGGTTTGCATGCAATGGCCATATCGGTAGCGCGCGACGGTTCCTCTCTCTTCAATTAATTCGAACTCAATACAAATCGCCATCTTCCCACTCTCCTTGACCTTGAGACCACAGTACCTTATAGATACTCGCTTCGAGTATCGAACAGAAGCGGATCCAGCTTGGCCCATGGCGTAAATGTTGTCGTTAAGGAGTACCGTTCCCCCGATTCCGCCGATCGATAGGCTCCGAACATAATTTCATGCACGTGAAGCTGCTGCCTGCCCGACTGTATCGGCTGCTTGCCGGTTCGAAGACAGTGAACGAAATGGGCGATCACACTTTCGTGTCTCTGCTTGGCGATCTCCCCGCGCGGGATATAGCAACCCTCCAGTCCGCGCCAATGGACTTGTTCCGCATCTGGCATGGGCTCCGCCGTTTGAACAATCAAGGGATAGCCGCTGTCATTGATGGCGATCGTTCCTTTTCGTCCATAAATAATCGTATTATTCTGCTTGAACGCCATGCCCCACAAGGAGCGAATCACGGCATGCTGCCCTCCGGCGAATTGGATGATGATCGTCACATTATCATCCACATCACTCCTTACCTTCTTCCCGTCTCCGACAATGCGGTTAGGAATCAGCGTATTCACTTCGGCCATTACGCTGACGACCGGTCCCAACAAGCCGACGAGCCGGCTGATCGGATACGCCGCGCAATCAAGCACCGCCCCTCCATGGGCGATGGATTTATTATAATACCAGTTGTCACGCCATGGACCGGGGAGGGATAGCTGCGCTTCGGCCCCCGTAATCTTGCCGATATAGCGTTCATTCACAAACTCGGAGGCGGTTAAGAAGACGGGATGCAAATCAAATGGCAAACTCATAAAGATGGCGCCCTTATCCTCGGCAAGGGAGACCATGCGTTGGCAGTCCTCGAAGGAAGTAGCCATCGGCTTCTCATTAAGTACATGCAGGCCCCGTTCCAGCGCGGCGATTACCGGCTCCGCGTGCAATGAGTGGGGAGTGGTGACAACTACCCCGTCGAGCTCCTCTTGGTCCATCATGACCCGATAATCATCATACCATCTGGGGACTCCATACTCTGCCGCTTTCCTCTCGGCATGCTCCATATGCTTGGCGCAAGTGGCCACAACACGAACTCCTTCCAATTGAGCCGCCTGTTCAAAATATCGATTGCTGACATGTCCGCTTCCAATCATGCCTAAATGAATTGTGTACATGGATATCTCCTTCATGTGGGATTGTCGATGTTCATAAGACGTTAGTCTTATTGGACTTTTTCCTTGTTGTAGTGATAGCCAAAAGAGTTGATTGAAGCAAATCTTGATTTCTAGCTGAACCTTCCTAACCTGAATGTTCCTCAACTATTTTTATTACATCTGTAAGGTCTCTACAATTTCTAGTAGCCCTTGAATCCATATTCCTTACTAATATTGCCTGAATTCCTACTGCTTCTGCTCCAAAAAAATCAGCCTCTATATTATCACCAATCATCCAAACCTTTTCTGGCTCTCCCGTCTCTCGCAGAGCATGAAGAAATATCATGGGATTGGGCTTCTCATAGCCTACAAGGGCTGAATTAACTAAGTAATTGACTTGATTCATTAATCCAAGTGATTTAACAATATCACCAAGTTCAGGAATATGATTGGATACGATTGCATGTCTCCACCCAAGATCCGATAGTGCTTTTAGCGTTTCTAGTGTATCGTCAAACAAAGTCCAACAACTCGTATCTATAAAACGCTCCCTTACATTCACCGCTAATCTTTTCGCGTCAGCTTCTGCAATTCCATAATGAACATACCCTTGAAAAAACTTGTCTATGATGGGTTCCCACCATTCTTCAGAAGTTTGAATATGAGTGTATGATCTCTCAGGATGATGCCACGGGAATCCGCTAATCAAGAAATTACGAAAATCTTGGGCTATTAGCTTTGTATCAGGGTCGTATTCCTTTAAGGCTTCTATCATCGTGGCGCCCCACATCCCACCTTGACGATAGCCTAGTGTTCCATCAAAGTCCCAAAGTAACATTTTTCTCATCAAAGCAACATCACCCTCAACCTATATTTTCCTTATTGCTGATAGCGTTATTATCAAACATCATCGCAATTCTATGGCTGAGTTTTTAATATTCGCTTATCGAAGCTGTTGTATTTTTTCGCCCAATGTCATGCCAAAACCTCTTTGCCACCATGGATAGGTTTGTTAGCGGCATGACCGGTTGCACTCTATCGACAGGACCTTGCATAGTTTTGAATCTAGGTTTGACGCTAGCGTTCCTTGTTTGATAAGATGAATGTCCTGAACAAATGGAAATCTATTCATCTATGATGAATGATGCTTGAGAGGATGGTGTGGGCGTTGGAAGACACAATCAAGATTATAAAGTATGATGCAAGTTGGATTCACGCTTTCCAACTGGAAAAAAGCAGGATATCTTCGTTTCTTAAAGGCGAAGCAATGGCAATCGAGCACGTCGGAAGCACGTCAATTCCAGGTCAGGATGCAAAACCAATCGTAGATATTTTCGTCGGCGTGTCACCTTTTAAAGAGTCGGCGTATTATCAATCTGTGTTTGAAGCTGAGCAGTATAAATATGTCCAGACGGGAATGAATGGAAGATATTTATTTTCTAAGTTTGCAAACGGAACTTGGACTCATAATATCCACATCCTCCCGTATAACGATGAGTTCTATATGCGAAATCAGTTTCTTTTTCGGGACTATTTACAGAAACATCCTGATTTGGTCCGAGAATATAGCGAGATCAAAAAGCGAACGGCCAAAATTAATGGAGTTACCATGGAGCAATATACCCGTTGTAAAACCGAATTTATCCAGAGAGTAGTCGATGCCGCAAGAACGGAGAAGGGACTTCCGCTTCAGAATGTTTGGGAAGATGAATAATGCAGCGTGGCGGCCGTCGGCTCATCCAGCAAAACTAAATTGTGTTTCCCTTATCAGTACATTCGCCAATTTTAACCACTGCCCAGCGCTGCCGGGAGAACAACTATCGAATCTTTACGCTCGATCATATCCGGCAGTTGTTGGCGCTGTACGCGCTTGCCGCGCTTTTCAGTAAAAAAGGAAAAAGCCTGATTTCAAGCCCTTTCCCCTAATCGGCTAATATAGCCATATTGTTGCACCCATTTTGACGGAATAGTTTATTGGCGTTTCTTTAGTTCGCCTGCCACCTTATACTCATGGACGGTACCGTCTTTGAGAAAATAATAAGTAATATCCAATAGTTCTCCTTGTTCGTTCCAGGTGATAAATAGTTGTCCCGAAACCTTTTTATTTTTCAGGCCTTCGATATCAATGGAATCATTATCCGTTTCAAATTTATAATGGTCTTTTGCCCCGATGTCATAACGCCATAAAATCAAATCGCCAGCCGCAGCATCTCTTACCTCAGCGTACTTGCTTCCCCAGATTTCTTTGACTTGATCTTTGGAAAGGGGGAGATTCATAGGCTGCTTTTGATAAAAATCGGTTCCAAACTGAGGTTCCGTCTTCTTGTCAGAAGCTGTGCCCAATAACCCGCGTTCAGACAAATTTCGGAGAAGAGTTGCCATTTCTCCGCGAGTCAGAGGCTCGTCGCCGCCAAATCGGTTATCGGAGATGCCGCTCATCAGCCCGTTATCCTTGGCCCATTCCGCATTTTCAGACCACCACCCGCGGTCTGTAAAATAACCTTTTAATGCCTGCCCGCTTGCTTCAACTATGCCTGACGCATGAATGAGTACGGCTGCAAAGATACCAACCACTACGCCTTTAAGCATGTTTTTATTCATTTTCACGACTCCTTTCTTGGAAAAATGACTTCTTCGAAAGTCTCCGGCATTTGCGTATAACGTCCATCCTATTTACGAACCCGATTTCCCGTTTAGGCCAACTCGCCAGCCCCGCTTCGTGAAGTAACGCGCTATCAGGCAGGCTCAGCCCTTTGAACCAATCAATTGCTTCTCCGGATTGAGTTGAAAACGTTTTAAATAACTGGAATCCGGATACAGCTTCCGGACACCTTTCCCACTAGAAAAAAGAACGGCATCCGATGAATTCGCCTCCTCGATCCTTCCATGCGTAGGAATTCGTAGCCCTGCCGTGGACACATGCGAATCCTCCGTTCCCAGTATCTTGACGTCCCAGTCGTCCATTCCGCCTACTAACCTCACCCTATTCAATACATACCCCGGCAGGAACAAGTCAAGATCCGTAAAATCATCAAAGCATACAAGAGCTATTTCATTTTTTCACCTGCTATGAACGTGACTTGTCAAGCTCCACTTCGAAACGCTCAAATACTCGGCACGAAGGCAAAATGCTAGTCGTCGGCTGGCACACTGCTATCCGTGGGTTGGGTACCACATTTTATACCTGCGACAAAGGGAGCTTCCGTCAACTCTCCTCGCGTGTTCATAAAGCGGACATACGTCAGCCTTATTAACGCAGTGACCAAAACGCGGATTTCTCCCTTATACCTTCTCTTTGCCTTCGGGCCCAGTATTTCAGACATGCACTTTCCGTAAGTTTGTCAAGGTGCTTTCCCTTGACAAACGACTCCTTTTACCCACACTATTCTTCCTCCCCAGCCATTGCTGGGGAGCTGCCACACGGCGAGTGAGGGGGTGCAGGGGGCATCGCCCCTTGCCTATCCGTTTTCTCTTACGCATTCGCTCTTTCTGCTTCCCTCGCGGTGGCCCATACGAACCCAACGAGTTCTCTGGCTACGGCTCCAATCGCGACATTTTTGTGCTTTCCCCGTTGAAGGACAAGACGCATATATTTTTTGTGCAACCGGTTTTGAGCTTTCCATGAAATCTCCTGGATTCCAGGCTCCAGTTCTTCTAATCTAGCGCGGAGTTTTCCCTTTACTGCAGGCCGGTGCCTGTAGTGCCAGGCAGCTTCAACCATTAGACGTCGAAGAGAAGCATTTCCAGCCTTAGTCATTTTGCCTTTCCGATTCGATTCACCCGAAGAGTATTCCCGAGGAACAAGACCTAGAAAAGCCATAAGCTGCATGGGAGATTTGAAGCGCTCAAAGCTTCCAATTTCCGCTGCAATGGTCACCGCGTTAACTAGACCAATTCCACGGAGTCCTTGCAAAGCCTGAATCACGGACGCATTCGCTCCCTCTGCCGCCTCCATGACAATCGCCTCTTCCAGTCGCTTTAACCGCATCTCGCATTCCACGATCGTATGATAGTATTCTTGAAAAACAACCTGCTCGGCTCTTCGTTCAAAAGTAAGTCTGGTTAACCATTGAACATAGGTCTTTGTCCATCGCGTTTTCATGGTAGGTGGATGATGAATCTGGTGTCGGAGCAGGAAATGAACGACACGCTGCCGGGCACGATGCAGATCTTCACGGGCGGCCTCCCTAGCTCGAACCAAATCACGTAAAGCTTCATTTTCACGAGAAGGAACAAAGACAGAAGTTAATTCGCCGGCCCGAAGCAGTTGGGCTAGTCTTAGGGCATCCCGTCTGTCGGTTTTAATATGGTCATCAGGACGAGCCGGGATGAGCGAGGGTGCAATGACGCTGCAAGAAACCCCCATTGAAGTAAGCCAGCGGTACAGATCGTACCCTGTCGGTCCGGCTTCGTAACAAACCTCCAGTGTCGATGGCAAACCTAATTGCTTGACTAGTTTGCGTACAGCTTCCGGCTTATGGGGAATTTCTCCCCAATAGCGGGCCTGCTCTCTGCCTTCTTCCGCAATGGCTACCGAAATTTTTTCTTTCGAGACATCTAAACCAACGTATTTTGTGGTATCCTTCATAATGAACAGCTCCTTTTGCTTTGTAGCTCTGAAATGGTGGTTTTCCTACTTTCCATTTTAACCTACGAAATGAAGCAAATACGGAGCTGTTTTCACGTTCATTATAACTCTCTTCATTGATTTAACCATCATATGTTATAGAGCGCTCCAATAATTCGTTCAGCTCGCTCTCAGGGAGCACCTTGTTCGCGCAGTAGACCAGGCTGGAGTGAAAGCCCCATTCACCAAATGCAACCAAACGGCTCTTATTGCTGCGCTGTCTCACTATAGCCCAAACTCCTAAATCTCCTTGCGCGACTGCGTCAAACAAAATCCAATCCTTGTATTTCATCACATAAGTTTCTGCAAACATTTTAAATCCGTCCAAATATCCAGCACTCTCTTTTTCAGGCAGCCGATCGCATATTTCGGTTAACAATAGCACTTCTTCGATGCCAAGCGTTATCCACGCTTTTTCTTCATTTTTGGATAGAATGCTTTCAAAACGGCATTTAATCAATGCGGAGGAATCGATCTCATCCGGGTGTTCTTCCCAGCCATTGAAGCTCGACAAAGCAGGTCTGAATAAAGTCCAAAAAGTTTCTCCCACCGACATATGAAAAGGAAAGTACACTTGCACTTTTTTCATTTCACCTTTGCTTGGCGTCGTTAATGTCCTCTGCCATATTTGCTCGTCCAAGCCGGGCACAGATTGGGAAAAATCAGACCAATCCATCATATCTTCATACGCTACGATATCGAACCCTCTGCTATCGAGTTCGTTTCTTTCCACGACTTGCTTGCATACTCTACATTTGAAAGCCAACTGTTCCTTTTTCATCACGCACCTGCTTAATTCGTAATATGAAATTGGTAAAGGCATGGTCGGTGTTGGTTTCCATCCTTCATGCTGTTGCACACTTTCATCGTGATAGGAATGCACGAATTGATAACCCTCTTCACGAAAACGCGGCAACTGAGCTTCGAAGAATGGCTTCATTCATATATTCTCGAAGCAAGGCCAAAAACCTCTCGCCGCTCACGCTACAAGCCATTCCCGTGATGCCCACGATAAGCGTCTTATCGGAACATCACAGGTAAATGGCGTATCGTTGTCCACTTAGAGCTACCATGCGCTGTCAAACGCGGCTTCCATTTGAGCAGCTTCTCTCGAGACCGCGAAAAAGACAAAGCGGCCTTTCGTTTTCAGCACATGCTTTTCGATGAGAAAATATTCTTCCGGGCGATAGTCTTTAAACTTTACCGTCTGGGCTTCGATTCGCTGCAATATGTTTTGTTTGACGCTTTCTGCCTGATCCGCATCTTTTACTTTGATAACTGCCAATTCGTCCGCCTTTACATTGGATGCAGCCGTATACAGAATAAAATCCTCCACTTCATCGGCATCGAGATGATACAGCTTGGTCAGTTTCTTGATATCCCCCTGCTTCATCTCATCCAGGTTCACCGCCCGTTGGATTCGCTCCCCCACCGCGGCGGCCGACAGCTCCTCCCCGTCTTGCTTACCGGAACATCCGGCCAATGCGCCGATGACAACGGCTAACATGAATAAAAAGGCGAGGCATTTCCAAGTTCCTTGTCTATATGGTTTCATTCGATCAACTCCGATAGATTCTGAATAGATGGATCTTCAAAAAATGTATTGGCATTATAAAGCAGCAGCATGTCACGGATATCGTGCTGCCGCACGAGCGCCGTCAAGTCTTCCCCGTAATACCGGAGATCGGCGACATAAATTTCGCCAAAATGCTCCGTTAAAAAGGGCAGCAAACTATTGGCGTATGAATCTTTGACCACCAGCAGCTTCTTCTTTCCCTCCGGATGGGCCGTTGTGATTTTAATCAGCGCATGATTGCCGTTGAAAAACACCGTATACTTATCCTTCTTGTTGAGATTGCCCAGCTCGTACAAAGAATCCGTCGTTCGCTGTTCATCGACATACTCCACCTTATAGCTCGCTTCCTTCTTCGGCAGATAGAGCTCGATGCTGTCTGGCCGGATGTGTCTGAATCCGCTCTTCGAATAGAGCGACCCGTAAAATTCATTCGTTACGCGCCGAATGCGGAAATCTTCCTTGTCCAGCGGTATCATCCCCATGTGCTTGCATAGCTCCCGATAAGCGTAATAGGCCCCTGTCGTCGTCCAATGATGGTCGGTTCGATAAAAAATAGGACGTTCCCGTTCCGCAGACAGCGCGGGATACACATCGACGAAGCGAATAGTACCAGGAAGCGCCTGCCGTACCTTGTCCATATACGCCGGTTCATCGCCGGATGCGGCATAGGCCGGGAGCTTATCCTGGTGCAGCGCGGCCGTGGTAGGCACAAGCATCATATATTTGCGAACACCGGGCGTGACATGGTCGAACGCACGAATGGCCTCCACCTTATCCTCCACATCTCTATCGGCTGGCGGGTTGAACCGTTGAATGAGGAAGCCGTCCTTGCCTAAGTACACCCCGTTGCTCTCCTTCTTCCCCACCGCCCGATCCGCATCGGTTTTGACTCCGATCCAGGCATCCCGGAAGACGAATTGATCGGACACATACTTCTCGTAGCTGGAAGTCAATTTCCCCGCCGCCAGCGACTGCAGCGTAAAGTCCGGCCACTTCTCCAACACCCGATTCTCCGCTTCCGAAAATTCGCGTTCCGTCGTCAGAACATTCAACACGGCGAGCGCGCCTATGAAGAGGAGCAGCAGTACGGCCATTACATATTTATAGATTTTGTCGTATCTGTTCATCGGCGCCGCCTCCTTCAAAAGCGAAAATATAGGAATGGGTTGTACGTTTCCGTGACCAAATAAGCCGTCGACAGCGACAGGAACAGAAAATACATCGCCGGAACGAGGACAGCTCCTGCCATCTTCCCTTTTTCCCTGAAGAACGATAAGGCCTTCCGGGGAAGCGGGGTCGCGCAAAATGCCAGCACGAACAGCAAGACAACATTCGCGGACAGATCATAGAGCGCTTGACGATCGACCAATCCATGCGTGCCGTACCCGAACATCGCCCCGATGAATTCCGCGGCGGAACCCAGATTTTCGAATTCGAACAAGACCCAGCCCATGATCACGATCAGAAGCGTATAGACATGCCCTACGAACCGAGGACTGCGCTGCAGCCATTCCAACAGGAACAGCTTCTCGGCCGTAACGAAAACACCGAAATACAATCCCCACAGAATAAAGTTCCAGTTCGCTCCGTGCCATAAGCCGGTGGCGAGCCAGACGGCGAGCAGATTACGGAACTGGATCAGCAGGCCCGACCGGTTGCCCCCGAGCGGAATATAGATATATTCGCGGAACCATGCGCCCAATGAAATATGCCACCTGCGCCAGAACTCGGTAACGCTTTTCGATATATAGGGATAATTGAAGTTTTCCAAAAAATCGAACCCGAACATCTTCCCGAGTCCGCGCGCCATATCCGAATATCCGCTAAAATCGAAATAGATCTGGAACGTAAAGGCGATAATGCCAAGCCAGGCCGACAATACGCTTAGCTCTTCTGCCGGCGCCGCCTTCACGCTCGTCCACAGCAAGCCGATATTATTGGCCAGCAGCACTTTTTTGGCAAGTCCTCTGATGAATAATTCCGCCCCCTCGCCGAACCGATCCAGCGTCATCGTTCGGGAGACCAGTTGTCTCGCGATATCGCCGTATTTGACGATCGGACCTGCGACAAGCTGCGGGAACATCGTGACATAAGCGCCGAAGGAGATGATATTCCTCTGTACGGGCACTTTGTCCCGGTATACGTCCACGATATAAGACATCGTCTGGAACGTATAGAAGGATATGCCTACCGGCAGCGGCAGATCCGCCGCCTGGATATGCAGATGAAAGAGTTGATTGATCGTGTCGACGACAAATCCGGCATATTTGAAAAAGCAGAGAATGCCTAAGCTGCCGGCGATGGAGCCGATAAAAACCGCTCTGGCGATCGGCTTGCGGTGCCGGTACTTCTCGATCAACAATCCGTTAACATAATCGAATACGGTCGAGAAAATCATGATAAAAATATAGACAGGCTCGCCCCAGGCATAGAAGATCAGGCTTGCGGCGAGCAGAACCGCATTTCTAAGCCTCTTCGGCGATACATAGTAGATCAGAATCGTTGCCGGCAAAAAGAGGAACAGAAACAGGAGGCTGCTAAACACCACGTTCTGTCACCTCGCATAATCGAACGATAGGCATGTTATTTCACTGCATCCTTCAGCGCATCCAGCATGAACGGATAGAACCCGGCTTTAAAATGGATGCCGTCCTCATCATACAGATCAGGATGGTCGGCAACGATCGGAGATACATCGACAAAACCGACCTGCTCCTTCTCCGCCAGCTCTTTCAAGCCTTGATTATAATCGCTTAGATTTTTGTAACGGGGCTCTTCCTTCTCCCGCTCAGCCGTAACCGGGGTTACCGATAAAATCGTGATTTTGGCCTGCGGAAGCTTTTCCTTGATCGAGCCGATCAAGGTGGCGTAATGCGCCAACGAGTAGGCCTTCGGATCATCCGTAGGCCATAGGATATCATCCGATCCCAATTGAATAAAAACATGTTTCGGGCTCCGTTTCGTCAACTCGCCGATATCCTCCAGCGCGAATTCGGCCGTTTTGCCCGCGCCTGCCAGCACATTCGCCTCATCCAGCACATCATGGAAGGACAGCCCCTCGGTAATCGAATCCCCCAGAAATACGCTGTCTTGAAAAATCGATGGGTATGAAGCCTCGGGTAGCTTGGCAGAGCCGCCCTCCTGTTGTTGCGCTTGAGGCAGCGGATTTTGCGGTTGCGGGCTGCCGGACTCCTGTCCGCATGCGGCCAAGGTGAATACGATGCTCCCGATCAACAGTGTAGAGATTAATTTTTTTGCCATGTTCCTCTCCCTCTCTTTATTTCAGCTCGTCTTGCATTCCGTTCGGAATGGAATGGGTTCGCGGTTCCCTCCGTTCCCGTTACAAGCGATGATCCTTCTGGAAATTCAGGTGAAAATGCTTGGCATCATCGTACACGCCGAAGCGGTACCCTTCTTGTTGATAGAAGGCAATGATATCCGGGAGAACCTGCAGCGTTTGCGGCTTCTCATGCATGAGCACGACTTCCAGATCGTCTGTCGTCGCTTTTTTAATGTTCTCGACAATTTGATCCGGGCGATCCTTCAGGTCCCAGTCGTTCGAGTCAATGGTCCAATCCCAAATTTTGATCCCTGCTTCTGAGATTTGATCGCGAAACTGCTGATTTTCCAATCCCGGCGCCGAGCCGTAAGGCGGACGCACCAAATGCGGGTTCTCATCCGTTATGTCATGAATGAGCGACAAGGTTTCTCTCATCTCCGGGACGAATTGTCCCTCTTCGTACAGCTTTTTATATTGATGAGTCATGCTGTGCCCGCCAACATAATGCCCTTCACGCACCGCGCGCTTCACAGCGCTTTGCCAGCCTTGACGTTCCAGATTGGTTCCCTGCATAAAAAAAGTGGCCTTGACGCCGTGCCGCTGCAAAACGTCCAGAAACTTCCCGGTCAATTCGCTCGGACCGTCGTCAAAGGTTAAATAAACGATTTTCCCTTGCGGCCGGGCGTCGCTGCTATTCGCCGCCGCTTGATAGCCCTGTCCGTGTTGCTTCGCCGTCGCCGTCTCCAGCAACGATGTAAATTTCATGAAGCAAAAGACGAGCAGCGCAACGGCCGCCAGTCCTGCGATGAATCGGCCTCGTGTCTTCTTTCTCAACCTTCCTTCCCTCGTGCTTCGCTCAAGGTTGGTTCGTGCTGTCATGTTCCATCCATCCCCTCTCACACTAGACAGAATAATAGAGAGAGATAAAGATAAAATGCAGATTATATAAAAAGAATCTATAGAAATAAAAAACCTGAAGCTGCGCTTCAGTTTTCTTAGGAAGGGCGGGGCCGGGGAAGGCAGAACAGATTAGGTTAGGGCAAGTTGGGCGCGCATGAAGCAAGCTGGTCCCCGTATGAAATTGCTGCACAGGCGCAGCATTTTTAACCTCAAGAGGCTAAACTCCGAGAAAATCCTGCAAAATTACATTATTTCTCCATTTTGAATGCAATTTATGCCTTGCCGTAGGGTAATTGCTGTATTTTTGCAGCAATCCTATTTTCGCAACCTCGTGTCATTGAAATTGCTGCATTCTTGCAGTATTGGCGGAGCAGGTGACTAGCGTCACGGGAGATACTGCAGCTTTAGTGGAGTGGATGACCGGAGCTGCAGACGTTCTGGCCGGGAACGATGGAAGAATATATGGGATGTATTTTCGAACCTATCAGACCTTGAAGGGCGTTTCGGAGCGGCTGCGCGCCCCGGACGGATCATCACCATCCGCTCGCCGCGGACCGATGCTTGCGCAGGTGATGAGGCTGCTGGCCGAGCAAGGGCTGCCTGACAAAGAATTGATTCTCACGGAATGGAATTCGACCGTCTATCAGGGAATTGACGAATGACAACGTGGATAAGGCGGCTTATCTCGCCAAAACCATTGTCGACAGTCTTAAGCGCAGAACCGAAGTTCTGCGCTCTCTACCTTTTTTTATGCAAATGGAAATAGAACATCACGCCTTCCGCCGTATTGGTTACGCCGTACGGCACGCCGTGCAGCTCCAGGATCTTCTTGGAGATCGCCAGACCGAGTCCGGTTCCGCCGGTCGAGCGTTGGCGGGAAGGCTCGCCGCGATAGAAACGATCCCATATCTTCTCCAACTGCTCGTCGGGAATACGGGCTCCTTTGTTTTCGATGCAAACCTGTACGGTATCCCGCTCCTCCATCGTCGATACGATAATGGCCTGTCGTTCCGGCGTGTAGCGAATCGCGTTCGTGAGGAAATTGACGATCACTTGCTCGATCCGGCGTTGATTGGCCTCCACTTCGAACGGCTGAAGATGAGTGTGCATCTCCAATTCCTTGCCCGCGATGCCGGAAGCGAACTTCGCGCACATCCGCTCCAGGACAGCAGCGATATCGAACGGTTCCATCTCCATCTTGTACGTGCCGGACTCATATTTGGCCAGCTCCAGCATATCCGCGATCAGCAGATCCATCCGTCTCACTTCATCTTCCATCGCCGCAAAATAATAATCTCGCTTATGGCTGGCCACCCCGTCCTTAAGTATGGACAGGCAGCTTTGAATGACGCTCAGCGGCGTTTTCAATTCATGCGACACCCCGGCTATAAATTCCTTGCGCGTATTCTCGAGCTGCTTTTCTTTCTCGATATCCTCCTCCAGCCGGGCAATATGGGAATGCAGCCGCCCGGACAGCTCATTAATGTTGCGGGACAGCTCCCCGATCTCATCCTTGGTCGTGACCGGAATTTTCTCGGAAAAGTCCAGGCCGGCCATTTTTTGCGTCGTCTCGTTCATCCGCAGCAGCGGCCGGGCGATGCGGCGGGAGAAATAGAACGAGGCCAGTAGCACAAGCAGCAGCGTGGCGACGATGATATAGACATAGTAGTCCTGCATCATCCCTGCGGCTTCGTTCACGGGCTGCAGTGACGTCATCGCGAACAGGTAGGCGGCCTTCCCGTTGCGATCTTCGGTGCGATCCACGAAGATTTTGTAATTCACATGATTTTCTTCAAAATCGATGATCTGACTCGGATTCGCGCCGCTGTCATAGTCTCCGTACAGCAGATCCGCCTGAAACGCTTTAATCCGGTCCAGAAATAAATGGTTCGTATAACGTGACACGCCCGCCCCTTCCGGTATCCGGATAGCCGTAATCGTTCCCTTTTCCAGGAATGAGGGGTACTTTTCGAAATATTCCGTCGGATTCCCGAACCGGGGGACGACTTCATATTCCTTGTTCACCATCTGATGATTTTCCAGACGGTTCTCCTCCCTCAGATTGGAGACACTCCACCCCATCCGCTGCACGACGAGTTGCTTGTTCATGATTACGCCTTCGAACGCAATCCGCTTCCCCTCTTCAATCCAGGGAACCAAAAACGAATTGTCGCTGCTGAATTGCTCGACCTTCATGACGGTGTACAGCGGAACGGTAAGCGTGGTACCGCCCAAGCCGGAGCTTCCGCCGACCCGATCCAGTCTGATCTCCATTTGAAAATCATCGGTATACAGCAGATTTCCCCTATCGTCCAACGCCGCGATCCAGGTGCCATGCTTTTGATAAAAATCTTGTTCAAGCCCCACCATCGCCTGGGCGTTCCCGGCATGCTTCAGGTAGTCCTGTTCATAGGCTTCGAGGGCAGACTTTACACTGGCCACCTTTTGATGCACATACATTTGCTTAAAAAATATGGTTTGTCCCACAAAAACGATCGCAAGGATGAACAGACACAGGGCGGTCGTTAACAGAAAAAGCTTGAAGACGATACCCTTTTTCATGGCTGATCCTCGAATTTATAGCCCGAGCGAACGACGGTGACAATGGACTTGGCCTGTTCCCCCAGCTTGGAGCGCAGATTGCGAATATGACTGTTGACCGTGCGATCGTCCCCGACGAAATCATAGCCCCATATTTTTGTAATGAGCTGATCCCTCGTGATGATGAGTCCTTTGTTTTTCATCAGATACGCCAAGATTTCAAATTCGGTATGCGTCAAGCTGCAGGCGGTCCCGTCCACCGTCACGGTTCGGGAGGGGAGATGAACCGTAATGCCGCCGCCGGATAAGGTGTCGGCCTCTTGATCGCGGACATGCCGGCTTTCCAGCAGCCGCTTCGCCCGAGCGAGCAAGATGGGCGGACTGTATGGCTTCGTAACATAATCATCCGCGCCGAGCTCGAATCCAAGCAGCGTATCGTCCTCATCCGCACGCGCGGTCAGCATAATAATCGGAACGTTCGATGCCTTGCGAATGCGCTGGCACACCGACCATCCGTCCAACTCCGGCAGCATGATATCCAGAATAATCAAATCCACTTCATGCTCATGAAATAGCGACAGCGCCTGCTTTCCGTCGCTAGCCTCCAGCACTTTATAGCCTTCATTCAGTAAATAATCCTTCATAATTTCCCGCAAAATCTGCTCGTCTTCCACAATCAATATTGTTCTCGACATATGATGACCTCACATCTTTTTGGAGCAGAGCCCCCCATATTGCTTGTCTGGGGAGCCTTGCTTTAAGAACATAATATCATTGGATATCCTAACATGTTGGCGGAATAGAGACAAATGTGTTCGGGAGGAAATAATTGATGTGCCTTACCGAATTCCTTGTTTCTTTCTTCCATTTGGTTTTCTTGCCAATGCCATAATACCTGCTGTAACAAAGAACATGGCAGGAATGAATCCGAACACCGAAATAAGACAAACCGCCACCGAAACAATAATAAGCGTCCATCCTGCGAGCTTCGGGCTGCCGTTACCTTTCAACCAAATCATCGTAATAATACCTAGCACACCGCCGATAATCCCGGGGAGAACCCACATCGTTCCCGCTTGATTCATCTGATCGAGCGAAGCAGCTACTTCGCTTTCCGTCCAATTGGCATACAAATAGTTCAAATAATCTTCATTATCTTTACGGTATAAAAAAACTAAGCCGGTCACAATCATGATGAGACTCGATGCGGCTCCAATGATGCTTAACACGATTTCCCCTGTTCGTTTCATATTGAACCTCCATTGTCATATAGATATCTTTCCCATGGCACTCTCTCACGGTTGGCTTGATGAATCCCCTCCTCGCTCGCATGTCCAGGCTGTTGAGAAAGAAGTTTTGAGTAGGAAAATGGATATTTCTACGGCCTGAAAACTACAGCATTTCCCTAGACACGCCCATCCGGCAGGCGAAATCCGCAAAACTCCACGATTTCTCCAGACACGCCTATTCGGTAAGCGAAATCCTGCATAAATACAACAATTCGATATGGACGACTTTTCCAGAAAGGGAATCCTGCAAAATTACAGGAATTTCCACCGTTTCGCTTCGGTTTGAAGCAAAAGGGCCTAAAATGATGTAGATTTGCAGCAATTCCTTGGGATGTGGACTCATTAAGCCGAAATTCCTGTAAAATAGCAGAAATTTCCCCCGCACGTCCAAGCCCCAGGAGGCAACGATGCTTCCAGCAGGCCGATAATGCTTCCTGAAGGCGATGATGCCCCCAGGATCCGACGCGGTCGCTTGGATCCCGTAAAATCAGGCCATTGAGTAGTCTATTGGACTTTTCGCCTGTGATGGATCTCGTCTCCCGGTAGAAAAAATCGATTTAAATTGATATCCGGTGAATTTTCTGATAACGAAGCAATTTGAAGCAGAAAATCGCCGGGTATGAATGAATATTTTAAAATTCATTCATTTCTGGGCAAAAAAAGGACTGCCTGTAATCATCCTATTTTTGGCAATCCGTTAACCCTTTCATGATAAACTCCGACAAATACTGTATCAGTTGGGGAAAATGGCGAACCCCAATTTCTTCCTTGTGTGAATCGATATATGCTAACGAGTCAAAGAAGGCGGGCAAAAGTTCATCATCAATATCCTTTCTTATTTTTCCTTCCGCTTTCCATTTTTTGAATAATTCAGTATATAAACTGCGAATGGAATCATCATTTCCTTTGACCTCTTCATAGTAGCGTTCCAGTTCCCGGAAGAGATCCCGGTTATACCATTCCTTCAGGATGATGTTCGAGTTCATGGCACTGATGTTCTGCTCCACTAATGTGCTCACAAGTGTTACGGGATCTTGATTCATGTCAAGGGATTCCACAATCCGCTTTTTCAATGCCTCGTTTTCTTTCATATAGATCTCAAAGAACAATTTCTCTTTCGAGGAATAGTAGTTATAAAAAGTCCCCACCGCTATTCCCGCCATTTTTGCAATGTCTGAGATATTCGTATCTTTGAATCCTTTGGAGTGAAATAGTTCCCAACCACAATGAAAGATGAGCTGTTTTTTATCCATCAGTTACCTAACCTCTTGTGAATGAATTTTTTTTTATTCATTCACATTAAAGCATAGCTGCATTTTTTTGTCAACACAGAAAGAAGACTATACAAGCGGCTTTCAAAGTAAGTGCTCATTCAAATGCCGATTCCCTTTCAATATATTCCTTACTCTTGAAATCGTACCTTTTCGGATAGGCAAATGAACCATTCTGTGGAGCAATATCCATCGTAAGCAAGCCATCGCCTCGAACAGTTCCAGCTCCTCGTATTTATATGCAGTTTCCGTTACAACGGTAGGAAGATAATAGGAATTCGATCTCATGCCGCCATATATCTTGATTAGAACCATTGACCAGGCAATATCGTATCTGGGGTCGCCAAGCTGCCCGTTTGTCCAATCGATTATGGTATACGTCCCCTCCGCTTCCAACACATTTCCCATATAAAAATCGCCATGAATCAGGCAGTCTTGCTTCATATCCGCTCGTTCAACAAGTTGAACAAGCAGATCCCTTAGATCAACATGTTCTTCAATCCCAGGATAAAAATAAGGAATAAAATCATGCTTGGGAAGCGTTGATTCATCTATATCCTGTAGGGACATTCTATGAATCTGAGTTAGCATCTCTGTAAGCGCTTTAAATAAAGACTGATTTACTTTGCCTATAGGACTCCCGTCAAAGCTGGTCAATAAGACCGGATTCTCGTCTCGATCAAGCCCCCAACCATGCGGTTTGGAAACGGGCAACCCCCGACAATAAAGAGCTTCTAACAGCTTATACTGAGCATGGACATTTGGCTTGGAGTCCCGATTCCATACTTTGAGCACAAAATGAAGCCCGCCTATGCTGAGTCTCGTTACCTCTGCTTCCAGACCGGACTTCATGGGAAGAATGGTGACGCACGAGTCCTCTGGCTGAAGTAGTGATTCTACCTCGCTGCTGATTTCCATCCAATCCATGTCTCGAATAGGATTCGTCAACGCTTCTCTTCCTTTCCAGTGGCATTATCGTATCGTTGTATTCCTGGCGCCTACTCCTAAGTCGATGTGAAATTTTCCATTCACTAAAATATCCAGATCAAGCAATCCGTTGATGTTATGGTACTTAAAAGAAGTAAAGTCCAATGAAACGTTTCTTAAAGTGGAATCCCCGATCGCTATGGATTGAATAGTCTTTGTAAAAGCATGTTCCTTCCCGCCAATACCAAAGCTTGCAATAATATCGTCTTCCACTGTTACTTTGATTCCAATATCATCAACTTCATCTTGAGAAATCAAAGTATGACTGGCTCCTGTATCAATCACAACATTATTAATCACTTTCTTTTGCCCATTAAATCCAATGACGATTTCGGTAAATAACAGCCCATCTTTATATTCGATTTTCATGACAAGTAGTTCCTCAACCCGGTATTCCTTCGAATTTTCACAATTACTTTATCCTTAGAAGTATGATAAACGAGAGTCTTGCCCTTACTTTCTAGTAGTTCTTGAGTAGCTTCCTCATCTGTTACCGGTCCAATAACAGCAACGTCTTCAATAACTTCCTGATTGTCTTGTTCATCAGAATGAAGAATTTCAAACTTTACAAACTGATTCGTACGAGTAATAACATTTTACCAAACTGACGCCTCATTTTCTACCAGTTGATGGACATCATCAGGGGAAATACTATTAGAGAACTTCTTTGACCTACCCACAAATCTTAACCGTTGTTATAATAATCCCAGTCAAAATCATAAATCTTCACAAACTTCCCTGTTTCTTGATCACGTTCATAGGCACATTGGGGTTCATCTTGGATAAACGCTAAAACAGAATCATCTATATTCAAAATGGCCCCAATAGAAATCACTTGCAGGTTATTGGGGTCATTCACATACTCGTCATCTTCATAGCCAGTAAATACGCTCCAGCCCGTATCCTCATCATCTCTCGGAAAATCCCTTAACAAGAAATTGACTTCCACTCTTTCAAGAACATCATTGCTTACAATGATTTTACTATCGAAATAGTAATCCCATTTCTGTTCCTCCGGGTCCTTATATTGGGTATCGCAAATATGTTCTTTTGAAAAATTCACGGTTTGACCGAGCTCTAAATTACTAAGTTTGACTGGATGGTTTATTAATGTGCCCACAAAACAATCGCCATCAACTTTTGCAATTTCGACCCACATTCGCTCGCAAGCATTTTCCTCTTCCGTTTCCGCCGACACAAAAATGAGCTTGACTTTATCACCCTTTTGAAGCATCTCAATAACAGAAGGGCTTGGAATATAGAATGTGTAAGGGGCGTTTTGATTTCTTTCCACAGCGCTTTCGAGAAACCAAGTCATGATATCCTCACTTTTTTCGTTTATTCTAGAGTTTCACGTAAAGTTGGGGTATTCCAAGTTTCTTAATACGTCTCTGCCTTCTTCGTGTCTACTCATAAATCTTTCCCATATACAGGATTTGTGCGCATCTCTTCCATGGATTATCGGGTTTATTATAATATGTGAGACCGTCGATTGACGTCAATCCCCAATCATAGGCGGCTTCCAGAAAGGCTTCTATCGATTCATTCTCCCACTCTTCTTTGTGATTTGACCTGTCCTTTCTAAGTTCATTCATAAAGTGCAGAAAGGATTTTTCATCTATCACTTCATCTACCAGCTCGAAAAGTATCTTCTTCATCTTTAACATTCAATCCTTTTTCATTTTCCTTCAGGAATTGCACAATACGTAATAGAAATGCAATTTCCTCTCTATCCTATTCATTGCCTGATCCGCAAGCTTTTATAATCCTCAAACTCGCCATCTTCATCTTTCATGCAATGGATTTGATTATTATGATCATAGAGCATATATGGATGCAATAACAACTTATCGCACTCTTCATGCTCCTTCTCTATAACGTTTTCTTCGCAGTATCCTTCTTATTCAACCGCCCCGGAAAAGGATAATCCATTAAGAATATTTATGTTAACCAATCTCTTGTCCCTCTTCTCGGTGCTGATGTCATCAGGGACGGCCTTGGAGAACGTCCTGGACTTCCCATGGCGTAAATTTATTGCTCAACGGCGAATATTGATGGCACCAAAAACCATGAACACGTGTAAAAACATTTGTTTCATCATTCACACATGTAATAACATGTGTTATAATATAATCAGAAAGGAGGTAAATATGGTCAACCTTGATAAAGCGTACTCATCAAGAGAAATTAATCCTTAAATCAGATGGTTGGGTACATAAGAATACAGAAGGTGACCACTACCACTTCGTTCATCCAACCAAAAAGGGAAAGGTTTCCGTACCTCATCCCAAGAAAGACATAAAACGGAGAACGACAAAAAGCATCTTCAAGCAGGCGGGGCTGATTTAGGCCTGCCTATCCCAAGGAGGTTAACCATATATGAGCAAGTACATTTATCCTGCTGTGTTCCATCCGGGCGAGCCAGACGAAGGCGGTTATACCGTAACCTTCCCTGACTTGCCGGGCTGCATTTCCGAAGGCGATACCCTCGACGAAGCATTGCATATGGCGAAAGACGCCCTTGGTGGACATCTCTACTTGATGGAAGAGGATAAAGACGATATCCCGCAACCAACGAAGCCGAACGCAATTCAATTGGAAGACGATGAATTTGTGTCTCTCATTCAAGTGAGTACTGATTTCGTCCGCGAGCGCATCCGTAATAAGGCCATCAATAAGACACTCACAATTCCAAAATGGCTAAACGATGCTGCTGCCGAAGAAGGGATCAACTTCTCTCAGACGCTTCAGGATGCATTGAAGGAGAAACTTGGTGTTAAAGACTTCTCTTAACGAGGAGTCTTTTTTATTCCCCCGACCTATTGCTCCCAAGGCAAGCACGATACCAAACTGCACCACATCCGTGCATTGTACCGGCGTCAGGATCTGTACCTATGACGACAATTTGCCACATCCAGACCTAACCTCGCGATAAGTAATCCCTTATTTTGAAAATTGTTCATAAATTTTATGTAATCTAGGAATTCATAAACAATGATATAGATGAAGGGAATAACTCGTACTCATCCTATTTCCACAAATGAGTTAGACTTTACCCTTCGTCGAAAATACAAGCCATTATCATAAAAAGGAGCTGTTATTCAAATGTTCAAAAAAGTTGCAATCTTGTCGCTGGCGATCGCCAGTACGGCCGTTATGACTCAAGGAGCATATGCAGCGGAGAATACTACTCAAGCCAATGTGAATAATCAGCATCAAGCCGTGACAGCCGAAAATGAATTTGTCCTTCTCAGTGCCACGTATGAAGTAAAGGAAAATGGAGTCAGATTGCGAAACAAGCCTTCCTTATCCGGGACAGTGCTTGGCTTGCTGAATAAGGGCGATATGGTAAACGGAGGGCATGGTGTAGAGCCTGTATACGCGGACGGTTATTACTGGCTCAATGTCTACAGCTACAAACATAATGCTTCGGGCTGGGTGGCAGTCAATTATTTGACCGAAATCGGATAAATTCCAGGTTCAATCGCAATGGGGCTGCCCCATTGCGATTGAACGTTTGCATCCTTTTGAGCGCGCACTGCTTTGCACATCTTTCTCAAATATCAAGACTTACGACAAGCGTCTGAACAATGCTCCTGATCTTTTTATTAATCCGGTAAATTCTTGTCGTAATCGCATTAGCCGATACATCGTATTTGCGAGTCAAATCCGCGATTGACATTTTCTTTATATAATAATCCGCATACAGTTCGTATTCACTTGTACTCAAGTTCATTAAGACTTCATGATATAATTCATCCACATTGACAGCGTTTTCAATAAACTGATCGATTTCATTATTTTGCGATTCTAATCGGTTATGGATGTCCTCCGTCATGATAACTTCATACCTATTTTTGAGATACATCGCTCGAAATGAGAGATTAACGAAATTCCTGGCCGTAGTGAATAGCCATCCTTCCACATTCGGGTGATTTTTCAACTTGGAGATTTGCTTTCTCGCTTCCAAAAATGTATTTTGCGTGCATTCATCGGCGAAGTCCATAAGCTCCGCTTGCGATTTTGCCAGTTTCCCGCAATATTTATAGACTGATTTGAAATAGGTATCACATAATTCATGAAAAAAAAGCTCATCACGTTCGCATCTTTCCCTCAACACAGTGCCACCTCCCTATATGATTTTGTTACTTATTTATATAAATCCCAATTAAATGTAATTATTCCTACAATAAATAATATGCATTTTTAACCGGAAAGTAAAGGTAATATTTTACATATTAAACAGACGTAAAGATCCGCAAAGAAACAAAAAAAGAGCCTCAGATTAACGCTCTGAAGCTCTTTATCCATGGCGGGAGAATCCTCCGCTCCCACCTTAATTGCTAGCTTTCTTTTCACTTTTCGACGTATGATTGCGAAGATGCAAATACACCGTATGCTTCGTAATCTTGAGCGCGTTCGCCACAATCGTGACCGCATCCCTCATATTGAACACGCCCCGTTCATGCAAAAGGCCGATAATATGCTTGTTCCGGTTCGCATACGAGATATCGGGAGAAGCGTCAACCGCTTCGATCGTCCGTTCGATCGTTTCCTGGATCATGTCCTCGACGGATGAGGCAAAATGCTCCGCCTGCCCTCTCGATTCCATATCCGGATGCGGCACAAAGGCTTGCAGCACCTGAGCAAACGATTCATCCAGATTCATGTTGATGCACAGCAATCCGATAATTTTCCCGGCCTCGCCCCGTATCGCGATCGTGCTCGACTTCATCAGACGATTGTTCTTGCTCCTCGTAAAATAACTGATCGCCTGCTTCGAGTTGGACTGTTCGATCTCTTGCAGCATTTTCAGAGCCAGATTGGTGATCGGCGCCCCCAATTCTCTTCCCGTATGATGCCCGTTCGCAATCTTGATAACGGAATGCTGGTAATCTTCCAGACTATGCAGCACAATTTCGGAGGCATCCCCCAAGTAATCAGCCAGGCCTTCCACCACCGAATCATACGACTCCAATATAGAACGATCCTGTTCCGTAAATCTTGTGTTCATGGAATCAAATCCTTCCTTGGGCAACCTGTAGTTGAGCATAGCGTTCAATTAAAAAAATTTGATTATATCAACATAAGTTAATTCTATTAACGATTAGTAACATCATAACGCGAACGATGGGCACAAGCAATCCCCGATTCGCCAATTCCCCAATAAACCGTCCAAATCGGCCACATTATTGGCCGTTTGGCAAAACTTGCGGCAAATTTTCAAACTCTATCGGAAGCGGGATTGTATGTTCAACCCAAACTTGATATAATCAATTTCAGTTAATCTACTCAATTATTTTTGATTAGATTAAGAAATTCAAGACTAACTCAAACTAATTTGATTCCCTGAAGCAATGCATTAATTTTTAAATTTTGAAAGCGGTTACTAATCAACGTGAACACACAAGGAGGATCATCGAGTATGGACATCGCAATCGGCACCTTACTGCTCTTACTGGTACTGTCCCTGTTCTCCCTCTTCAGCTTCAAAGCGCCGAACGGCATGAAGGCGATGGGCGCATTAGCCAATGCGGCGGTTGCCAGCTTTTTGGTGGAAGCGTTCCAAAGCTATGTAGGCGGAGATTTGTTCGGCTTCGAGCTCGCGAAGGAAGTCGGGCTCGCTTCCGGCAGCATGGGCGGCGTAGCTGCCGCCGCGCTGGTCTCGCTCGCGATGGGCGTCTCCCCCGTCTACGCGCTTCTGCTTGGCGCAGCCTGTGCCGGCACAGGCCTGTTGCCTGGCTTTATCGCCGGTTACCTCGTCTCATTTCTCGTCAAGCTGATTGAGAAGAAGGTTCCGGACGGACTCGATCTCATCGTCTGCATTATCGTCGCCGCACCGCTCGTCCGCTTTGCGGCCAATATCGCAACGCCGATCGTCGACGCCACGCTGCTCAATATCGGCGGCATCATTACGACAGCAGCGAACAACAATCCGATTATTATGGGTATCGTCCTGGGCGGGGTCATTACCGTCGTCGCAACCGCGCCGCTCAGCTCCATGGCGCTTACCGCGATGCTGGGTCTGACCGGGCTGCCGATGGCGATCGGCGCCTTGTCCGTCATGGGATCATCCTTCATGAACTTCGTGTTCTTCCACCGCATGAAGTTCGGCGACCGCAGCTCCACGATTGCCGTGGCCATTGAGCCGTTAACCCAGGCAGACGTCATCTCCGCCAACCCGATACCGGTCTATGTGACCAATTTCCTGGGCGGGGCCATGGCCGGAATCGTCGTCGCCCTGTTCAACCTGACCAATAATGCGACCGGCACCGCGACTCCGATTGCCGGACTGATGGTCATGTATGGCTTCAACGATGCGAAGACCGTCACGATCGCGGCGGCTCTATGCGCGCTGTGCGGCATCGCGGCGGGATTCATCGGCTCGATCGTCTTCAAGAACTTCAAAATCCGCACCGTCGCCGAAATTCGCGGAACCGCACCCGCAACCGGCAACGAAGCGGCTTGAGCGACAATGTGAGGCAAGTCACGCAACATCAACAAATCTGTGCAGAGGAGAATTGAACCATGCCGTTTCACTCCGTATTTGACATAATCGGCCCCGTTATGATCGGTCCGTCCAGCTCGCATACGGCCGGAGCCAACCGCATCGGCCGCGTGGCGCGGAAGCTGTTCGGGCGCTTGCCCGAATCCGTCACAGTCACCCTGTATGGATCGTTTGCGAAGACATACCGGGGCCATGGAACCGATGTGGCCATCGTAAGCGGAATTCTTGACTTCGACACGGCGGACGAGCGAATTCCGGACGCCCTCGACATCGCTGCGGAGCAAGGGCTGGACGTACAGTTCGTGCTATCGGAGGACATCGTGGAGCATCCCAATACCGCGCGTCTTACGCTGCGGGACAAGCGTGGCGCGCTAGAGGTCGTCGGCGTGTCGATTGGCGGCGGCAGCATGGAAATCCGTGAAGTCATTCAACTGGACGACAATCCGTCCGGCAGCCATCCAACGATGCTCGTCCTGCACGAGGACAAGCACGGCGCCGTGGCCCATGTGACGTCGCTGCTCGCCGAGCATCATATCAACATCGGATATATGGAAGTATCGCGTTCGGGTAAAGGACAGAGCGCCTTGATGGCGATCGAGCTCGACGAATCGGTCGACGACGCGGTCATCCATCATATGCACACACTCCCTCATATTAAGGAGATATGGCAAGTGAAGACGTATCAGCGCACCAGCTCCGAAGGAGGCAGACCATGTTCCATAGCGTAGCCGAACTGCTCCAGCTTGCCGAAGAGAGACAGACTAAGATATCGCGTGTCATGCTGGAAAGAGAAATGAAGATTCGACAACAAACGGAAGAAGAAATTATACAAATGATGGAGGCCAACCTGACTGTCATGGAGCAGGCGATCGAGAAAGGGCTGAAGGGGGTCGTCTCCCATTCCGGGCTGACCGGAGGAGATGCCGTCCTGCTTCAACGCTACATTGCAGGCGGCCATTCCTTGGCCGGTCCCCTGATTCTCGATGCGGTCAGCAAAGCAATCGCGACCAATGAAGTGAACGCGGCCATGGGCATCATCTGCGCGAATCCGACCGCAGGAGCGGCAGGCGTCGTGCCGGGGACGCTATTCGCAGTTAAGGAGAAGCTGAAGCCTACGCGGAAGCAGATGGTGGAGTTCCTGTTCACGGCGGGAGCATTCGGGTTCGTCATCGCCAATAATGCCTTCATCTCGGGCGCGGCGGGAGGATGTCAAGCCGAGGTCGGCTCCGCCACGGGTATGGCTGCGGCGGCAGTTGTCGAGATGGCGGGCGGAACGCCGCGCCAGTCAGCCGAAGCGATGGCGATTGCGCTCAAAAACATGCTCGGATTAGTATGCGATCCAGTGGCCGGCCTGGTGGAGGTGCCTTGCGTCAAGCGCAATGGAGTCGGCGCCTCGGCAGCGGTTGTCGCGGCGGATATGGCATTGGCCGGCATCAAGAGCCGAATCCCGCCCGACGATGTTATCCAGGCGATGTATGAAGTCGGCCTCTCCATGCCAAGCTCCTTGCGCGAGACGGCGGAAGGAGGACTGGCCAACACGCCAGCCGGCCGCAAGCTGGAAGCGATGGTGCTTGACGGCACCCAATAACGGAAAATGCCAAAGTCCCCGGGCAGTGCCAATGCCGCCGGGGACTTTCAACGTTTCCAAGCTCGGGCGGGACGCGCCTAAGACAAGTAAGCGCCGTTCAGCGCCTGCTGAACCCGCATGACGCCCTGGGACAGCGCATGACCGCCTCCGATAGCGGCCGCGACCGCCACGGCCTCCATAATTTCCGCATCGCCCGCTCCCTTATGTCTCGCCTCGTTCACATGGTATAACGTGCATACCTCGTTGTTCGCGAACAAGCCGATCCCAAGCGCAATCAGCTGCTTCGTCTTGGCATCCAGCGCCCCGTCGGCGAAGCAAGCGCCCGTGAACGCATGATAAGCTTGCACGACGTCCGGCAAGGTCGATTCCAGCTCGGAAATCTCATTTTTATAAGCCTGCACTTTGTTATCCATTTCGGACATGATCGCTCCTCCTCTGCCGCCCCCGGTGCAATGATTTCCTTGTCAGGGGCAGCGGCCAATCTGCTTCGTTCCCTAGGATAACCAGTACAAGCCGGCTTCATCCCTCCGGCCGGTCGGGCGGGCGATTCAACATCGATCGGGCTTCACGCTTCAGCTTCTTGTACGCATTGATGAACGAAGCGGGATTGTCGCGGACGAAATAGGTCTCCACCCCCCGATGAGTATGCAAATACAGAAAGCCGATCGCATCCGATCCGCCGTGCTTGCGATGGCATGACATATCATAGATCTGCGACATGGCGATCCGCTTGTCCCGGATCCGGACCTCATGTGCATGCAGCTCGATATGGAACGAGGTCTCCGTCACCCGTTCCTCGTTGCAATCAATGGTCCTCGTAATCTCGACGCAGGTCTGTACCGCCAATACACTCACCGCTGCACCCCCTTAATCCGAAGAAGAGCTTTCCCTTTCCGATCATTATAAAGGAAATGCAGGGGCATTCGCCAATTCGCCCCCATCCTGGCGAGCCCAAGCCGTATGCGCAGCCCGACCCATCCCATCACACGAACAGGCGAACAGGCGGCAGCGGGAAGCTGTCGCCTGTGCTATTATCCGGTTTATTTCACGTAATAATGGAGCGGGTACGTCCGGTATTGGGACGGAGCCATCTTCTCCGTAGTGTAGAAGCCGGCCGGCGCCTGCAGCAGATCCGGAATCCGGTTGACGACCGTCGCACACGTCAGCTCTACCGTCGCCGGGCAGGAGATGTTGACCTCGGTAGCCGGCTCGCCCTTAATGACCCAATCGTTATGGTCGACTTCATCCTCGGCATACACTTTGCCGATGCATTCGGTCACGATGACCGGACCTTGATGGGTCACCGTCGTAACGACGGCGGACATGCCGGTGGCATCGCCTGCCGGGATCGTGCGGCCGAGCGTCGTGGAATGCAGGTCTTGATTATGCGTCATCGGCACAAGCTGCTGTTCCATCGATTTAATCGTCCAGCCGAATTGCGAGCAGAGCCATTCGTTCGCATTTCGCATGAAGGACGGGAGGTCGTTGTTGCTTGCGATCTTCTCCTCGAATTCCTTCAAGGTCAATCCGGCTCCGTGCACCTCGGCAAGCGCGATGCCGTATTCCTCGACGTTGTAGCTCGACTTGCCTTCGATTCTCGTAATCTGATGCGTCGCACCGGCCAATACCGTGATCAGATTGCCCCAGAAGACGTCCTGGTACCCGGATCCCGCCAAGGTACAGCCGTTGTCCTTCGCCAGACGATCGAGACGGTTCGTCAAGGCCGGGGAGGTTGTCCATGGGTAGAAGGCCTCTTCACAGGTGCTAATCGCGTTCACGCCGTAACGGGCCGCGAGCTCGTACGCAGCGTACGTATCCGTCAACAGGCTAGTCGTCGCGATAATGCAGACTTGCGCATCGCATTCCTTGAACACTTGCTCGGCATCCGAACGGACAGGCACATTCAGCTTGAGGCCCAGGCCCGCCACCTCGCCTGCGTCCTTGCCGACGATATTCGGATTCACATCAATGGCCCCGACGATTTCCGCGCCTTTCTCATGCAGATATCTTAGAAAATACAAACCCATTTTTCCGCAGCCGTACTGAATGACTCTAATTTTCTCTTTCATGATGGACAACCTCCCATTGGTATTGTTACTTTTTTCACAATCCATGATGCAATGGTTTTGCAGGAGCTCCTCTGCCCTTATCATAAACTCTATACTAACTATAGAGTCAACCCTGTTTTATCGGAACCTGCAGCTTCATGAACATATTCCGTTCATCGGTATGGAATACCGGCAGCTCCACCACGACTTCGCAGATATAATCGCCGACCACTTCGCAGCCCTTTTCCTTCACATGGTCAAGCAGACGCCCGGCATATTCCCGCTCCCGAAAAAAACTGCTGCAATAAATGCAGGCATAGTCATGCTCCGGAATGATCTCCACCCCGGCCTGCATCTCGAAATCGTCATCGACGAACAGAAACACTTCAGTCGAGATGAACTGTCCCCGCTCCAGATTCGCTTGGCGGATAATCGAGCCGACATTGCAGAAATAAGCCATCGGCAGATGCTTGACGATCGCCTGGGCCCGCAGCTCCCGCAAAATATACTCATAGGTCTCCAGCGGGTGCTCATAAATGTTGACCTTGCTGTCATAGCAATAGATTTTCCGCGCAGGAATATGCTGCAGCACGAACTGTCCGTCCTGCGGCGCGCTCATATATGTATCGTAATTTTTGATGCTGACCTGGATCGCCTTCCCCATCTGCTCCAGTTCCTTGCGCTTGCGCTCGATAAGCTCGGCCTGCTCCCGCAGCATGGCAGGAATCGAGGCGATATCCTCGCTGTCGAACCAGGCCATAATATTGTCAAGAGACATGCCCAAATACTTCATATAATTGATCAAGTCCAGTCTGGCGCACTGCTTGATCGAATAATAGCGGTAACCGGTGCTCTCATCGACGAATTCCGGCTTCAACAGTCCCAGCTTGTCATAATAGCGCAGCGTCTGCACCGAGGTATGGTTCAGCTCCGCCATGCGGCCGATCGATAGCTTCTCCATGAAGCCCCCCTACTCCTTCACCTTGAAAAGATTAACCCATACTCCAAATAATCATACAACAAATGTGGTCAATGGCGAAGCAGACTAAGGAAACAGCAAAGCCGCCCCCATGGGACGACTCTACTGTTCCGATAATTTGTGTATGCAAGATCACGATGCCGAGTTCATCGCTCCTCGGATTGAATTCGCAGGCTGCATCATGTGACCTTACAATCCAGCCCACACGTCCTTCACGTATTGACCGTCGTTTTGAAGGCTTTCAAGCCAGTTTTGCGCCGATTCTTCCGTTGTGCCGTGAGCCTCGCGGTAAGCGGTACGGAAAGTTTCCTCCACCTCCGGAGCCATCTTGCTGCCGTCCCCGCAGACATACAGCTTTGCTCCCCGATTCAGCAAGTCGAGCAGCTTGCCGGCATCGCGCTTGATCAAATCCTGCACGTACGTCTTGGGCTTGTTCGCCACTCGCGAGAAAGCCGTGTGGAGTCGAACGAAGCCGTCCCGTTCATATTGCTCCAGTTCCTCACGGTACAGGTAATCGTGTTCCGGATTGCGGCAGCCGAAATACAGATGCGCCTCCCCGAGCGTCTTTCCTTCCTGCTTCAGAGCTCGCCGAGCTTGAAGAAATCCTCTGAATGGCGCAACGCCCGTGCCTGGTCCGACCATGATCATCGGCGTGTCCGCTTGCTCCGGAAGCAGGAATCCCGATTCCGGCGTCCGCACGAACATGGCGATGGCATCCCCCGGCTGGCGGACGGCGAGATAATTCGAGGTCACGCCGCGGAATTCGCCGCGCCCGCTCCTGGCCGGCCCGCGAACGACCCCGACCGTAATGCTGACTCGATCCGGCAGCGCCTTGGGAGAACTGGAAATGGAGTAATAGCGCGCTTTGAGCGGCGGCAGCAGCTCTATGAACCGTTGGAACGGAAGTTCGCAAGCCGGATACTTCTCCAGCAGGTCGATCATCGTCACCCGTTTGCTCAGCACTTGATCCTGATAAGTATCCTCCTGCAGAAGCGCCTCAAGCTCCTGCTTGTGCGGCGGACATACGGTGAAGGAAGCCATCTCGCGAAGCTGCGCACGCGTTGCCGCTTCCTGCAGCTCCACACTGTGGCTGAGCAAATCGTGAACGCTGATCGGACGATCGAGCGGAAGATGCGCGGCACTTCGTCCGGATGCGCTAATGATCAAATGATCGCTCCCCTGTAGGCCAAAACGGCGAAGAACGCGATCCACAAGCTCCTGTGCGTTCACGGGAAGGACCCCAAGATGATCCCCTTCCCGATAGGTTACCCCATCCGGCAGCGCGATTTCCAGATGTCGTGTGCTCCGTTCGCTGCCTTCTCCCTGCAATTCACGGTTCTCTACAATATTCGCGAGAAGGGCATCGTAAGTTTCTGCAAGCGGGGTTCCGATCAGACCGCTAACGAACTGAATGCTCAACGTGGTTCGTTCCCGGTGCGGCTGGCCACCGCTCTTCAAGCCCAGAGCGTTCAGCACATCTTGCCACAGGCGGTCGCCCCATTCCTCGAGCTGCTTCTCAAAATCGCCGCTCGCATCCGCTTCCCCGCGGGCAACAAGGCGGGTGGCCCCTTTGTCTGCAAGCGCCTCATCGATAAACCGCGGAACCTGCTGGTAGGTGCCTGCCCAATTATGATCGCCGCATCCGAAGACCGCATACCGAACCCCCTCGAATGCGCCCGGTTCCGCTCCCTCCAGCCATTGGACAAATTCGCGGGCATTGCTCGGCGGCTTCCCGTTGTACGACGCGGAGACGATAAACACAACGCCTTCCTTGGGCAGCTTGCCCACACGCTCGTTAAGCGGCGCCACCTCGCTGCGGAAGCCTTGATAGCGGGCGGTGTCCGCAAGCTCTCGGGCAATCCCCTCAGCCGTCCCGAGATTGGATCCGTACAGAACAAGCAGCGGCGTATTATGAGCCTCCACCGTGGGGGCCGCTGTCTGCACCGCCGGCTTGCCGACAGGCGCCTCGTTCCCCACAGCGGAAATCGTAAAGGCCCCCTGGCCGGCCCGGAGACGGACACGAATAGTAAAGCCTTCCGGCTTAAGCGTCAACGTCTCCTTCACTTTCAATTGATAATTCGTGTGATCGATGATTTCAAAATACTTGAGCACCATCCCGAGCACAAGCGTCGCTTCCTGCAGGGCAAATTGTTGACCGATGCAGGCGCGCTGGCCGTTTCCGAACGGTTTGTAGGCGTGTTCTGGAATTCGGCTGGGGTCTTCAAACCGTTCCGGACAGAACTCGTCGACATTGTCCCCCCACACGGATGTATCCCGATGAAGCTTGGGAATAAGGACGTTCACGCTGTCTCCTTTTTTCAGAGGGTATTTCCCCGCCAGTAACGTGTCTTCCTTCGCATACAAGGAGAATGCCGGGGCGGTCGGCCATAAGCGCAGAGCCTCGTTGAGAATCATCCGGATGTATTTGAGCTCCCGGACTCGGGTATATGTCGGAACCGGTTCGGTCAGAACGCGGTCCACCTCTTCGTAAGCCTTTTGCAGTTTTTCCGGATTTTTTAGCAAATAGTACATGGCAAAGGACAACAGTCCGCTTGTCGTCTCATGTCCGGCAATGAGGAACGTAATGATCTGATAACGGATATTCTCGTCGTCCAGCGGTTCGCCCGTCTCCGGATCTTTGCCTGTCAGCATATGAGCAAGCAGATCCTTCCCATCTTCCCCGCCGTGCGCCTTGCGTTCGGCGATAATTTTATCGACCAGAGAGAACATCGTTTGAATATCGTGCTTATATTGCCGTTTCGTCAAAATCATCATTTTATCTTGCAGCCCGAGACGCTGCAGTTGATTCATTGCTTCATTCAATGCACGGACCATACTGATGATAAAAGGATGCGGCTGCTCCCGGTAGAAGCTGTTGAAGCGATAATTGAATCCGCACAGCCCGATCGTATCCAGAGTAAGCCGAGTCATATCCTCCGGAACGTCCACGCTTTCGTCCGGGTTGAGCCGGGCCCACTTTTGCACAAGCTGCTGCGCGATATCTACCATCATCGTATGATACCCTTGCATGGCTCTCTGACTAAAGCTGGGAAGCAAAATATTATGAGCTTTACTCCAATTCGGCTCCTCCGTAGCGCTCGTGAATAAGCCGTCGCCGGCGAAAGCCCGCACCTTTTGCAAGGGGGCCCACAAATTTTTGTCAAAACGGGATTCGTCACAAGCATCCTCGACCAGTTCGTAACCGGAAATAAAGATTTCACTTCTTCCCGGCATATCCATTCGGAAGATCGGACCGTATTCATACGCAAGCTTTACGAGCGATTGAAGGGGAGCTTCGAGATCCAGCAGCGGCAAATTACCGAGCGGTCCAAACGTTTTCGGCTGCGGAACAGCAACGGATTCAGGCATGCTCATCCATCCTTTCAAGACAATATAGGAACCATATCCGAAGTGAAGTTGAACTTAGCTTGGCCGAAAACCAATCGTTGCATACCGGAATGAATATTCATTCCGAATACGAGATACCGAAGCACACCGTCGTCCCGCTATTCTCTGTTGTGGCTCCTCCAAAGAACGGATATCCGACATATGAAAAACACTCTTCCCTATTTCCCGCTCCACAAAGACAAAAACAAAAAAAGCCCTGCATAACAATGCTTAAGGCTTCTCGAATTCGTAAGTATGGTGCGGTCAAGAGGACTCGAACCTCCACGGGTGTTACCCCACTAGAACCTGAATCTAGCGCGTCTGCCAATTCCGCCATGACCGCATATTTAGTATCTTACATTTCGTAATTTAATTTTCTTAGCGACAAGAAATATAATATCATGTATCCGGAACTGCGTCAACACTTTTTCGAAAAATAATTTAAACCCATTTGAACCCACAGCACATGACCCCATTGCCGCCGCAGACCGGCGACAAAAGAACAGGACTGTCCCAACAACTCGGCAGTCCTTCCATATCGCTATTCGATTCAGGCTTCGCCTTCGGATGTCTCGGCTATCGGGCCCGAGTTCCCTTCCCCAAGCTCCGGCCGCGGCTCGCTGAAGGGCTGGATCAAATAGTTCCGGCTCAGCTTCACGATGCGCCGATTGCGCTTGCGAATCATCACCTCGTCCTCGCTCCAGGCGACGACGATGCCGATCACATCATTCGCTTCGAGCATGTCCCGCACGACACGCACCTTCGTGCCCTCCTGGCGGAACCGATCAAGCATAGTCTCGTCTATCATGGCCATCTCCTTTCTTGTATCGACTGCATCCATCACTCTGGCCCATGCTGCAATAGGGAACAAGGCCTGCCGGCTGACGCTGACAGGCCTTGCTTCCTCCGTCACGTGAAGGTTATCCGCCGACATGCTCTCTGGAGTCGTTCGTCTCGAACCAATAATCCAGTACTTTCGCCGACATGACGCGTTTTTGTATATATTCGACTTGCTGCGGGGTGAATTGCTCCTGCCAAGCCACCTGCAGCTGTTCGCACAGTTTGACGATAGTCAGTAATTCGGACCAGGCCACGTAACGTTTGTACCAGAAAAATTGAGGATGTTCAATCATATAGGGGTACAAATCATCGAACTCCGTATGCTTACAATCGAGAGCCCGTTCAAAATGAACTTTAGCTTCCGACACCTTCTCCTGCAAAAAACGCGCTGTTGGTTGATCAATCATCTTCGTCGCCCCCTCTCACCAACTTATCTTTATTATATGCCAAACAGGTGAATGGAGAAAAGCAGGCAATTTCATACAACGACTGCAACTTCTTGGAGTGAGCTCCGTCTATATTAATGAGAGTGTCCAAAGTCCCGCTCTCTTTCGTTATATGTAACCTGTTACGGTACAGATGAAAACCGATCCTATATCTATCGTCATACCCGCCGCGAGGCGGCGAAGGAGGAACCGCACCGATGACCCGTGCCCCGATTACCCGAATCCTGCATATGGTTGCAACTGCTGCCGCCCTTGGCGCTCTACTGTCCGGCTGTTCGACGCAAGCCGGCAGCGTGCCGCCGGCCAACCCGAAGACGCCGTATACGGCCAAGACAGGCCCGACGGAAGAGACTCCGGCGACAGGCAAGGATAAGACGCGAGAGCGTACCGAGATCGCTTCGAATAAGGATAATTCCCGTTCCGCCTCCGCCACGGGCGAGGAAGCCGAATTCAACCGGAAGCAGCCGAAGCTGAAGGGGATTGGGCTAAGCGATACCGAGGAGCAGGTGCGGCAGCTCTGGGGGGCGCCCGTCTCCCAATTCGTGATGGACGACGAGGAGCCGATTCATGTGCTGGAATATGACGGATTTTCGTTCGGCTGTCATGACGACGATAAGGTCGTATTTGTCGAGGTGTCGGGCGACGGCTCGTCCACCGGCATCAAGGGCCTGCACATCGGAGGCAAAAGCGATACCGCCGCGAAGGCTCTCGGCAATCCGGATCAAGATACCGGCTATGCCTGGAGCTACCAAGCGGCCAGCGCCCTGCTCCGGCTGGATCTCGATCCGAAGACAGGCAAGATTCAGTCCGTCAAGCTCTTCCCGATGGAGGAGAACGGGTTGAAGGCTTAACTTCCTTGCCTGAGATCATAGAACGCCTTGCATCCGCTGCGGATCAAGGCGTTTGTTTTGGGCGGGCGCGGCGCCGGATCAGGACGAACACGAGCGCGCCGATGAGCAAAAGCATCGCTGCCAAGCCCACCATATATAGCGTTCCTTTGGTATGAATCCAATGAACGGCCGCCTCCCAATGAACTCCGACGAAATGCCCAATCGTCAAAAAAGTGGCGACCCAGATAATCGCTCCCGTCCCAGCTGCAAAAAAATAAAGAGACCAATTCATCCGTGCCATCCCGGCCAGGTAACAGGTCAAGTGGCGCAGTCCGGGAACAAAGTACCCGAAGACGATGGCCCATGGACCGAAGCGCTGGAACCAGCGTTCGGTGCGTTCCACCCGCGCAGGCGTCAGCTTCACCCGCTTGCCGTACCGATTCAGCAGCGGCTTGCCGACCCTCCGTCCCACGATGTAGCTGACAGTCATGCCAGTCATGCTCCCGGCAAGGCATACAGCGAAGGCCGGCACGTATCCGAACGGGCCTTCCACCGTCAAGCTGCCGACGAATACCATGATCGTCTCATCCGGTATCGGCAGTCCGACGATGCCAAGCGCAAGCAAAAAAAATAAAGCAATGTACCCGAAATGGGTCAATGCCCATGTAATCTCCAGCAATCAAGGCTCCTCCTCTCACTCCCTAACTATCTTACCACATTGAGGGAGTCATGTCCGTCCCAAGCTTGTCATACGTATAGTAATGCGAACAAGCTAGCTCAATCCTTCGCATCAAGCTTCGTCGGACAAGGAGGCGCCTAATCGTTGAGACAGACGCTGCGGATATTACAGATTGCGTTCACTTACGTCGGAACCGTCGTCGGAGCCGGGTTCGCGACGGGCCAGGAAATTTTGCAGTTCTTCACCAAATACGGATGGATCGCTTCTCTCACGATCGGAGTGTCCAGCCTCATCTTTCTCTTCCTCGGAACGAAGCTGATGGTGATTGCCCATCAGATCCAGGCCCGTTCCTATGAAGATGTGAACCATTATTTGTTCGGTTCCCGGATCGGCGGCTGGGTCAGCATTTTCGCGATGATCGTCATTGTGTGCGTGAATGGGGTCATGCTCGCCGGCGCGGGCTCCGTCTTCGTCCAGCAATTGAATTTTCACTACCAGACCGGGCTGCTGCTGACGCTTGTCTCCTCCTATTTCATCATCAATCGGGGAATGAGCGCGATATTAAGCCTCAACTCGCTCGTCGTGCCGACGATGCTGATCTTTACCGTCATTATCGTGACTCACACGCTGCATATGCCGAACGCGGAACGGGTTTTTGCCATGACGACGGACACATCGTGGTATGCCGCATGGACCGCTCCGCTGCTGTACAGCGCCTTCAATCTGGCGATGGCCCAGGCGGTCCTCGTCCCGCTGGGCGCCTCGATGCCGAACCGGAGAATCATACGTATCGGCGGTGCAATTGGGGGCGTCCTCATCGGCGTGCTGCTGCTGGCAGGCCATCTGGCTCTCTCCGTGCATATGCCAGGCATACAGCAGTTCGACATTCCGATGGGGGAAATCGCGCATACGCTCGGCACTACCATCCAGCTCATTTATGTCCTGCTCATCTTTTCGGAAATTTTCACGACCTTTATCGCCGATCTGTATGGCATTACGCTCCAACTTCATCAACGGACCGGGTTGCCGAAGAAGCTGATATCGGCGCTCATCATGATGATGTGCTACACCATCAGCCAGTTCGGCTTCCGCACTCTGATCTCGTTCCTGTACCCGTTGTTCGGCATGTTCAGCCTCATATGGCTCTATCTGCTGATGCGGGCGGCCCAACCGGCGAAGCCCGGGACGGAACCGCCCTCCGCCCCTTCTCCCGCGGGAGGGAAGATCAAGCTGAATCCGCTCCCGCGCAAAAAATGACGCACACACCATATGCCTATGCAAATGGCAAAGTCAGGCTGCTTCGGGACTTGCCCGGACCCGCCGCCAAGCATCGCGCTTGCGGCAGATGCGTTTGTTTTGTCTGCCGCTGCCGCGATGCCCGGATCCCCGGTGCGTTCTTACAACGTGCACACGACAATTTCGATGTCCGTGTCTGCAAACACATCTTTTATCATCTCTCTCACTCTTCCCCACTGCAGCTTGTCAAGACCGCAGCCGATCTGCGGCATGGCAAGCGCAGTAATGCCTTCCTCCAAGCATACGACTCTCATCGAGACAACGGCTTGGGTCAATGATTCATAGGTTGGCTTGTGCCAATATTTCGCTTTGGTCACCAGATTCAAGGCTCTGCCCACTTTATAGCATGTGCCTATTTTCAACGGGCTGTGCTTGGCCGTCTCTTGAAGAGAGGCAAGCTTGAACCTTTTTTTGAATTCGACCGCAATCCCGGGCCGACATACGACACAATAAATAAATCTCTCGAAGCACCGCATGCCGGTCTCGATTGCATCTTCCCGCATCTTATCCGAGCGGACCCAGCTCCACAATGCGCACATCGGCCATCTCATCCCGGAACGCCTTCGCGAGATGCGGATGGCAGGTCGTCATCACGATCTGATGAGACGATGACAGCCGATGCAGCGCCTGTACGGCTTGTCCCAGCCTCCTCCGGTCATAATTGACCAGAATGTCATCCAGAATCAGAGGAAGGGCCGCTTTATGGGACAATGCTTCCGCCAAGGCGAAGCGCATGGCCAGATAGAGCTGCTCCGCTGTTCCGCGGCTCAGCAGGGAACTGTCGATCATTCGCCCGTCCGCCCGTTCCACCTCCAGCCGCTTCGTGCCGTACGGCGCCGTCACCCGGACATACCGCCCCTCGGTCATCGCCCGCAGATGGGCGGCCGCCCGCTTCAGCACCTCCGGCTGCTTCTCTTGCTCGTAGAGCCGCCTTGTCCGCTGGATCAGCGTTCGGGCCAGCGCCAGCACCGCATAGCGGGACGCCTGTTCGTCGAGCTTCGCTTCGTTCATCGCGGCCTCGTGATGATGCGCCGCTCCCTCGACCTCGGCCGTCAGCCGCTCATGCTCTTCCTTCAGCCGCCCGCGCTGCTCCTCTCCTTCACTGATGCGCGCATCCCACCGCTCCAGCTCCGCTTGCAATTCAGCGGCGCGCCGCTCCAGCTCGGGTCCATCATAGCGGGTCAGCAGCTCCTCCAGCGGCGCCCACTGCTCCGGACTTCCGCCCCGGTACACGATAGCCTCGCTCTCCTGCAGCATCCGCTCCCATTCCTGCCGGCGGGCCTCGGCATTCATCCGCAGGATGAACTCCGCTTCCTCCTTCACGCCCGCTTCCGCCAGCAGCCGTTCCTTCCGCTTGCGGGCATCCTCCGCATCCCGTGCGGCCGCTTGAGATGCCTCCAGAGCCGCTTCATGCTGCTGCACGCAGCGCTCGTATTCCTGCTGCCGCTTCTCTTCGGCCTCCAGCCGTTCCAGCAGCCGATACAGCTCCCCGATGGAAGAGAAGCCCCGGCGTCCCTCCGCTTCGTTCGGGAGGGCGTCCGCCGAATCCGTCTCATCCGCTTCCGGGCGCTCGGCCGCCGCGGCCGCTTCGCCGTCTCCTTCGGCAGCTCCCCAGGCGGCCTGCAGCAGCCGGGCGCATTCCTGCTCGACCTCCCCGATCTGGCGCCGCAGACGGGAGGCTCGCTCCAGCAGCCGCTCCCGCTGGCTCTCCATATCGAGCGCTTGCTCCACCCGGCGGAGATGCTCCAGCGCGCCGGCGGGGCTGAGCGACTCCGGCAGCCCGCGCTCCCGGAGCCAGCCGCGCCAGCGCCCAGCGGCCCCTCTCTCCGCCGCCAGGGCCGCCTCGGCTTCATCCGCCAAGGCATCGGCCCGCCGCCCGGCGGCCGCGGCGGCCTCGGCTGCATGCCGGGCGCGATCGGCCAGCTGCGCCTGCTCGCGCGCCCACTCGGCCGTATCGGCCAGCACTTGCGCCAGCGCCTGCTGCTCCGCAGCGTCAGGCAGCGCCGTCGCGCCGCCGGTCCCGGGCCAGAGCAGGCCAAGCAGCCCCCGCAGCGCTTCGGCCTGCAGCGCGGCCATCCGCTCGGCCGCGCCGCCCTCATCCGCAGGGCCTTCAACCCGGCCCGCGTGCCCGCTGCGGCTGGTATAGGCCCATGCGAGCGTCCCGGCAAGGCCGACGGCCGCCACCGCTCCCGCGGCCAGCCATTGGCCCGCCGCGAAGCCGAGCAGCGCGGCCAGCAGCAGCGCGCCGCCGCCGAAGGCGTACGCGCCGGCCGCTGCCGGGCTGCGGCGCTCCCCGGCGGCCCGAGCTGCCCGGCCCGCCCGGCCGGTCGGTGGCGCCGGAGCCAGGGCCTGCCGCGACGCGAGCGCGTCCTGGAGCGCCTGGCCGCGGCGCACGGCCTCCTCGGCCTGGGCCGGCGTCGGCGCGAAGCCGGCGCCGCGCACGCCGGCCGCCGTATGCCGCGCGAGCGCGCGCTCCGCTTCGCGGCGTTCGGCCTCCGCCGCGTCCGCCTCGCGGGCCGCCCGCTCCCCAGCGTCGGCGGCCTGGGCATGCGCCCGGCTGACGGCGTCGGCCTCCGCCTGCGCGGCCCGGGCCTGCTCCGCCTGCGTGAAGCTCGCGTCGCAGGCAAGCATCCGCTCCGGCGTCCAGCCGGAATCCGTCTGGCGGGCCAGGCGGCGCAGCTCTGCCGCGAGCCGCGCGGCTTCCGCCTCGGTCTCCGCGGCCGTCTCCTGCCAGTGGCGGACCGCATCCGCCTGCCGGGCCAGGCGGCGCGCCTCGGGCGCGAGCGCCAGCAGCACCCCCTGCGGGCGCAGCGCGGCGAGCCGCCGTTCCCATGCGGCCCGCTGCTCCTCCGCGCGGCCAAGCGCCGCCTCCGCCTCGGCCAGCCGGCGCTCGTTCGCTTCCCAGCGCGCGGCGGCGTCGGGCGGCCAAGCCGCGAGCGGCGGCAGCCCCGCCAGCGCTTCGCGCGCCGCGACGAGACGCACCCACGTCTCGCTGACATGGGCGGCTCGCTCCGTCAAGGCCAGCGCCTCGCGGACGGAGCGGCGCGCGGAGGCAGCCGCTTCAAGCCCGGCGTCCGCTTCCGCCAGCCGCGCTTCCACGTCGGCAAGCCGCGCCGCCTGCGCCTGGCCTTCCCGCCGCGCCCGGTCCGCGCGGTCCAGCGCTTGCAGCGTATGCGCCAGCTCCTGCGAGCGGCCGCGCGGCTTATACAGCTTGTCCGCCTCCTGCTGCAGCCACCGTTCGGCCTCGGCGACCTGACGGCCGCCCCCAAGGCCGGTGTCGTACAGGAAGGCGCCGACCTCGTCGCCCTGGAGCGCCTGCAGCTCATGCAGCTCGTCCAGCGTAATCGCGAACAGACGCCGGAACAACTCCCCGTTCAGTCCGCCCAGCAGCTCCGTCTCCAGCGCGGACTGGGTCATCCGGTCCAGGCGCCCGTCCGCCCCCCGGCGGTGGATAACCGTCTGCACGCTGCCGTTCCGCTCCAGACGCTCGATCCGCCATTCCTGTCCCTGATCGTCCTCCACGGCGAGCCGCCCGCCGTAGACGCCGCCTTCCGCGGGCTCGTAACGGACGGCCGCGCCGCCGCGCTTCGGGAAGCCGTACAGCATGCCCCGCAGGAAGGCGGCAATCGTGCTTTTCCCTGCCTCATTCGGGCCGAGCAGCAGCGTGATGCCGCCGGGCTTCCCCGGCTCGGCCAGATCGAGCTCCAGATCGCGCAGCTCGCCGAAGCCGTTCACATGCAGATGCAGCAGTCTCATGACGCGCTCCCTCCTTCATGCAGCGCTTCAAGAGACAGCAGCATCGCTTCCTGCAGCCAATCCGCCTGCGCCTCCTCCGGTTGATCGGCCAGCCATTGGCGAAGCCGGGGCTGCGCCTGGAAGGCGCGAAGCGCTTCAGCCAGCAGCTCGTCCCGCAGTTCGCTGTCCTGCCTGCCCCGATCCGTCAGCCGGACCAGATCGCCGAGGAAGCTCTCCGACTCCATCCAGACAGCAGGGTCCAGATCAGGGCGGCACCGCACGCGTACCTCGGCGATCCATACCCCGTCCGTCGAACCGGAACGCTCCATCCGTTCCAGCTCCTGCTCGTTGGCCGCGGCCGCCCACTGCTGCTCCAGCGATTGGCGCTGCAGTTCGCGATAGAGCGCCGTGCGCCCGACGAGCGTCAGGCGCGCGAAGACGAGGCGGCTGCCGCCCTGCTGGCGCAACCCGGCCAGCGCCGCGTCCAACCGTTCCATCACCTGCTGCATATCGGCAAGATCCGCGAGATCGACGGCCTCATCGCACCAGCGGACCTGATCGAGCGGCTCGAAGCGCAGCGACACGTGACGCCGCTCGTCGACCTCGACGACGTAAGCGCCCTTCGCCCCGGTCTCCTTGACATGCCGTCCCTGCGTATTGCCGGGATAGACGATGTATGGAGAGGCATGAAGCACCTCACGCAGATGAATATGGCCGAGCGCCCAATAATCATACCCGGCAGTAATAAGCTCCCGCTTGGAGCAGGGCGCATACGGATCATGGCCAGGCCGTCCGTCGACCGTCCCATGCAGCATGCCGATCCGGAACAAGCGGGCCCGCTCCGGCAGGCGGTCCGCCTCTGCAGCGGCCAGCGCCTTCTCCGGCTCGGACGGATAGCGCGCGGCCAGATTATCCCTTACTGCGGACTCGCCGTAAGACATCCCGGCGATCACCGCGAGCGGCGTCCCATCGGCGCCCCGGGCCAAGGCCGTGCCGGGCGCGCCGGTGCCGAACACGGTCACATTGTCCGGCCACGCCCACTGCACGCCTTCGTGCAGCGGATCGTGATTGCCGTGTATCAGATAGACCGCAATCCGGTGCGCCGCCAGCCGTTCCATTCCCCGCTGGAGACGCCACTGGGCCTTGAGCGACCGATCCTTGCCGTCATACAGGTCGCCGCTGACGACGACGAAGGCGGCCTGCTCCTGCACCGCCAGATCCACGAGCGCGTCCCACGCGGCGAAGGTCGATTCGACGGCGCGCGAGCGCAGCGAAGCCGGCAGCTCCTTCAAGCCACGGAACGGGCTGTCCACATGCAGGTCTGCCGCATGTATGAAGCGAAACGCATTCAACTTCCTCTCTCCTCTCCTGGTCGTGCGCGAACGCCCGGCAGATGCCGCCGGGCGTTCGAATGGCTGGATGGACATTCTCCGAACGAAGAAGTCAATCCTTGACGCGGAAGCGGAGATAGATCCGCTTCAGATCGTTCACGACGCCGCTCAGCGAGTAATCCTGCTTCGCCTTTGTCCAGGCCGTCCGTGACAGCTCATAGCGGAACGCCGGGTCCGTCATGACCCGATCCAGCGCCGCGGCGAGGGCCTCCGGCTCGTCGACGGGCACGAGCAGTCCGTTCACCCCGTCGGTGATCTGCTCGGCGATGCCGCCGACATTCGTTCCCACCAGGGCGAGCCCGCACAGCGCCGCCTCCGCGAACACCGAGCCGAACGCCTCCGCGCGGGATGGCAGCACGAAGATGTCCGAGAACGGCATGAACTCCTCCGGATGGAGCATATAACCATAAAATATCGTCTCGTCATAGATGCCCAGCTCCTGAGCGAGCCGCTCCAGATCCTCGCGGATCGGACCGTCGCCGATAATGTGGAGCACATAAGGACGGCCGCGCCGCTTCAGCTCGGCGCAAGCCCGTAGGAGCACGTCGAGCCCCTTCGCCGGGACAAGCCGGCATACGACAATGAGCTGGGGCACTTCATTCTCATGGGCAATCGGCCGGAACCGCTTCTCGTCGAAGCCGTTCGGCAGCACCTCGATCCGCTCCGGACGCGCGACGTAGGGCGCCAGGTCATGCCGGAACGAATTCGATACCGTCATCATCAGATCGACATGCGCTTCCAGTTCCCCGTACAGAGAGGTCAGGAAGCGGAACTCCGGTCCGTCCGGCTCGATTTTGCCGTTCAGAAGCAGCTCCCGCTCATAGCTGGAATGAACCGTCAGAATGACTGGCGTCTCGGGGAAGAGCCGCTTCATCACCCAGCCGGCAATCGGATGATGGGCATGGATGAGATCATAAGAGGAGGTGATTCGCCGTCTCGTCCACCATATGTAATCGCGGATCGTCTGAATATATTTGTCTACGATCGGAGAATCGCCGTATGCGGTCCAGTCGAAGGTCGCGAACGCGATCTCCTCCTGCCCTTTGCCCCGCAGCCGCTTGGGCAGCGAGAACAGCTCCATCTCCCATCGGGGGAGCTGGAACCGGTCTTGTATATATGGAACCATGGAGGACACGCCTCCCGGCTGTTCCGGCGGGAAAAACAACGCCTGCAATATTTTCATGCCAGCCTCCTTCATGTTGCTTTCGCTTTTCGATGTCTACCATTTATGATATATTAGAACATATGTTTCAGTAAAGACTACGCAGATGGAGCTATCGATTGCGATGAATCGGCTTTTTATCCCAGAGTTCTCCGGCAGCACCGCCGTCGCGGTGACGTCGGCGTGTATGATGTATATTTTATTCATTATGCTTTTGATGACCGTTCGCCTCTATTCCAGGCAGCGTTCCGGAGCCTATATTCTATTCATCGCGGCCCTGCTTCTCATCGCGTTCGAGCGGACGTTGGACCTTACCGATTATGAATGGTTTCCCGGATGGTTCGACCAGTATGGCATAGGAAGAACGGCTCTGCAAGCGTTTTCTTTTTTGCTGATGAATCTGGCGGTGCTGCGGCTGTACAAGCGCAGCAACCGGAGAATGCGGGTGTACGCGCTGGCCGCTCTGCTGCTGCTGGCGGGCGCCATCGCCCTATCCCTCATCCTGGCGGAGCAGTACGGAATGTCTGCCAAGCCGACATGGCCGCTCATAGTCTATCATATGACGTTCACCGTATTCTGCTATTTCTGGATTGGCCCGCGTGCGGGACAGCGGGTGAAATATGCGTTCACCCTGCTCGTCAATTTTTTGATGAACTTGTCGTCCGGCGTCAACTCGATCTATTTCAGCGGAATGAACACGCTCCTGTTCTACCTGGAGCACGCGCTTCCGCTCGTTTATTTCACGCTCATGTTCTTCATTCTGTTCGAGCGCGTGGTCGAGCATCTTCAGCGGACATACCGATCCTCGATTACCGACGGACTGACCCAGCTGTACAATCGCCGCTATCTCTTCAAGGCGATGCAGAGCTATGCCCAGAAGGATGCCGCCGTCTCGCTTATTTTCTGCGACATCGACAATTTCAAGAACTTGAACGATACGCAGGGGCATGACAAGGCGGATGATGAGCTGAAGCTGGTCTCCGCGATCATTCGGGAGGAAGTCGAGGAAGCCGGCATTCCAGGGCGCTTCGGAGGCGAGGAACTGGTGGCGCTGATTGTCGATCCCCATGCCCGCGTGGAGCAGCTGGCCGAGAATATCCGCCGGAGAGTGGAGTCGGAGACCAGCGTTACCGTCAGCGTCGGCCACAGCACGCTGCGCAGCGGGATGACTCCCGAGGAGCTGGTAAGAGAAGCGGATCAGGCGATGTACCACTCGAAGACGACAGGCAAGAATAGAGTGACCGATTACGAGACCATCGGCAGCCCCCGCCGGCGCAAGCGCGCTTCCGCGGGCGGCCGCTGAACAGAAGCGCCCCTGCCGGAACGGATTCCGGCAGGGGCGCTGTTCATCTCTCACTGCACATCGCGCTTCTGGAAGACGAAGAACGAGATGGCGAGCAGAATGGCAAAATATATCGCGTACATCATAAGGCTGAAGCCTAACGTCGCCCCTTCATATGGCAATTGGCCTTCTCCGAAATAAGGCCCCCAGTTCAAATGCGGGAACACCAGCCATTTATACCATACCTTCTCATGCAGCATCATCGCGACGGTTCCGGCGAGCATCTGGAAAATGATCGGCAGCGCGATGGATAATCCCAGACTCCGGGTCAGCACCGCAATCATGAATGCCAGCGTCAGTTGAAAGGCCGCATCCGAATAACCAAGGAAGAGCGCCACGACCGAATCCATCAAGGAAGCGTCCTCTGCGGACAGATTGAACAGCGCTGCGCCGACACCCAATCCAAGCAGTAAAATAATCATATAGGCCGCGAACAGCACGAGGAGCGCATTCACCCATTTCGAGGCCAGGACAAGCGCGCGGCTCGCCGGCCGGATTAACAGTTGCTTGATCGTGCCGTCCTTGAATTCGTCCGTAATCGTCTGCGCCGCGACGATAATGATGAAGATCGTGGTCAGCGGCCGGGCGATGAACACGAACGTATCGGCAAATCCCAAATAAGGCATGGCGCCGTCCTTGAACACGAAAAACCGGGTGACAACGCCGAGCAGCACCGCCATCAACGCGAGAAAAATATAATAATACGGAGCTTGCCGCTTGCTGTTCGTCTTCATCCATTCATTCTGGACGAGCGAGAAAAAGTAACTCATTCGATCCGGCCTCCTTTCGTCATCGTCAGGAAGGTATCTTCCAGCGTCGGCGCCGAGGTCCGGACCTCATAGATCGCGATGCCCGCATGGACCAGCTTCTCGACGACCTTCGGAATCTCGTTCCGCATCACGTTCACCGTTATGCCGGAACGCGCTTCGTCCCGGGCCGCTTGCCAGTCGGCCGCAGCGAGCGCCTGCAGCGCTTCCTCGGCCCGGTCCACCTCCAGATAGATCGTGGCCGGCCGCGCTTCCGCCACGTCCGCGGACGGATTCAGCTCCCGTTCCCCTACGAATTTGCCGTTCTGGATGATGACGACCCGATCGCACATCAATTCGATCTCCGAGAGAAGATGGCTCGATACGAGAATCGAGATTTTCTCCTCCCGCGCCAGGCGGCGCAAATAGTCGCGCAGCTGCCGGATGCCGGCCGGATCGAGCCCGTTCGTCGGCTCGTCCAAGATCAGAATCGAAGGATCGTGAAGCAGGGCCTGCGCGATGCCGAGCCGCTGCCGCATCCCCAGCGAGTAGTTCTTCACCTTTTTGTCTATCGCATTTTCGAGCTCGACGAGCCGCACGATTTCCTCGATCCGCTCCTCGCTGATCGATTTGCCGCTCAAGCGGGCGAAATGAAGCAGATTTTTTCGTCCGCTCATAAATTTGTACAGCTCCGGATTTTCGACGACCGCCCCGACATGGGTCATCGCTTTGGCCCGGTCGGTCCGAATGTCATGGCCCTCAATCCGGATTCGTCCCGAGGTCATGGACATCAGCCCGACGATCATGCGGATCGTTGTCGTCTTGCCTGCGCCGTTCGGACCGAGGAAGCCATAGACTTCCCCGCGCCGCACGCGGAACGACAAATTATCGATAATCGTTTTCCCCCGAATTTTCTTCGTCACGCCTTCCAATTCTACAACGGTATCATCGGTGGCTTGCATCGAATCTCACTCCTTCCAAAGTACAGCTGCTCATGTTGCTTCATCTCTCTGACTTACTTTACCGGATTCTTCCCTTCATTCCAACTGCGGAATCCACATTGCCGCGACTGGCGATCGGACAGGACATCTATTACGTACGCATCATCGGCCAACTCGTTTCGCTTGCGTCCAAATTCCTTCGGTCTGCAGGCCTGCTTTTTCGCTCGGCAGCCCGTTCGGAACGAACCATCCGGCGGGATGCTTTGCCGTATGCTTCAGGGGCTCTGTTCATGCGGCCTGGGAGAATACGCATCTATAATTGAATCATTCAATTGGATTATAGTAAAATTGTAACGGCTTTACGATCATGATCTGCACTGAGTATATCACGCGATAGGGGGAAGGCATGGATATCTTCGGATTCATTTATACCTTTCTGGCGGGAGTTTTATTTTTGACGGTCGGTATGATCGCTTCCTTCCCTCCTCCCCGATTGCCATGGTTTATCAGAATCATGATGTTATGTATTGGAATCGCCTTTGTTTTCTATTCCATAATGAGCATCCTTGACCTTATTTTCTTATTTTAAAAGTTTCCCGTGAACCTTGCAGGTTCTGCACCATGTCATGACCGTAGGCCGGATTCCGGCCCGCCGTTCAGGGCAAGATACATGAGAAAGCGCAGATTGCCGCTCGTTCTCTTCCCGGGAATCAGCGGCTTTTTTCTTGCCGGGATGACGAGGGCATGGCCCATTTTATCATACAAGGAGTTAATGCGATGTCACTATCACTGCCTGATGAATTGCCTCTGGCTTATCAAGAACAGATGAAGCGCCAATTCGAAGCGGACGGCGAGCCGTTCGCCCCCTTCCTCGACAGCTACAAAGAGCCCCGGACCTACGGCCTGCGCATTCAGCCCGGGAAGTGGAGCCGGCATGAGACGGCCCGCCGGAACGCGGCCGCCCTCTTCGGTCTGGAGCCCGTCCCTTGGTGTCCGGAAGGATATTACTATGAAGAATCGGCCCGGCCCGGGAAGCATCCCTACCATCATGCCGGATTGTATTACATTCAGGAGCCTTCCGCCATGTCTGCCGCCGAGCTCCTCGATCCGCAGCCGGGCGAGTTCGTGCTGGATCTGGCCGCGGCTCCGGGAGGGAAGGCGACGCAGATTGCCGGGAGGATGAGGGGCGAAGGACTGCTTATCGCCAACGAGATCCACCCGCAGCGAGCCAAAATACTGGCCGAAAATATGGAACGGATGGGCATCGTCAACTGCATCGTCACCCAGTCGGATCCGCATGCATTAGCCGAACGGTTCCCGTACAGCTTCGACCGCATTATGCTGGATGCGCCCTGCTCCGGCGAAGGGATGTTCCGCAAAGATCCGGAAGCGGTCAAGGAATGGTCACCCGAGCATGTGGAGGCATGCGCGCTCCGTCAGAGAGATATTATCCGGGCGGCTGTCCGGATGCTTCGGCCGGGAGGAAGCCTCGTCTATTCGACCTGCACCTTCAATCGTCAGGAAAACGAGAACATCATCGCTCATTGGCTGGAGGCGTATCCCGAATTCGAGCTGGTGCGCATGGAACGTCTGTGGCCGCACCGCCATCGGGGCGAAGGGCATTTCGTCGCGCTGTTGAAGAAATCCCTCTCCGCGCCAGGCGCGGCGGACGGAACGGCCTGTGCGCCATCCGGCCGGCGCGGCGGGCGCAAGGGCACAGGCTCTGCCGGAGCGAATGCGGCGGCGGCCGCGTTCCGGCAGTACGCCGAATGGGCCCGCGAGCATCTGCCCGGCCTGGAGCTTCCGCCAGGGAGGCCGCTGCTGTTCGGGGACGAGCTGTACTACGTTCCCGATGCTCATCCTGCGGCGCGGGCGCTGCTGGATGACGCTTCCGTATTCGCCGGGTTGCGCCTGCCCCGTCCCGGGCTTCATCTCGCCCATATGCGCAAGAACCGCATCGAACCGGCCCATGCGCTCGCGATGGCCTGCGCCGCCGCGGACCAGGCCGCGCTCTGCTGCGACATGGCGGCGGACGATCCGCGCATTGCCGCTTATCTGCGCGGCGAACCGATCGCGCTGAACCCGGAACTTGGCGCCGCCAAGGGCTGGACCCTCGTCGCCGTCGACGGCCTGCCGATCGGCTGGGGCAAAGCGTCCGACGGCATGATCAAAAACCATCTTCCCAAAGGCCTCCGCGCGCTCAGTTAAGCAAGAGGTTGTCCATCTCCCGCTCAACACAAAAAAACCGCTGACCTTGCAGCTTCAAATGCCCCTTGGGAGCTTTGCCTCTGCAAGGTTAACGGTTACCCCTGTCCGTTGGACGCGCAATCCACGATCAATTCGTCAATCATCTCGTTATGGAACATCATCGTCAGATGGAGCGACTGCACCTGCTTATCCTTCGCCAATTGACAGGCGAGCTCCTGGCCGATGCAGGCCCGATCGGCTCCCGTTCCCGGCACCCGAAAATCGATATACCCGGACATTGCCGGCCCGTCGGTGCTGATGGTCGCCTCTCCGACCGGCAGAGAGCCGTTATGATCGCGGTAAATATCATAGAGCAGCGCGCTGCCGTCATCCCGCGCCAAAATCACGTGAATCCGATCGCCCGCTCCTTCTGTCATGTCTTCCTCGTCCGGAGCAAGCTCCAGCCCGTCTTCCGGGCCGATGCCGAGCGGCCCTGCTTGCGGCCCTGGCGCCTCTGCCCGATATTCCGCAGCATCATCATTCGTGACGATGCGCTGCACTTGTCCCGTCACGAACACGACCTCCAGATCGGCGACGCCCAGCGCATCCGCCGTATGCCGGACATAGCGCTCGACCTGTTCCTCGATAGCGGTCCGGTGCCGCTCCTGCACATCGGTTCCGTCCATGACGAAGATTCCTTGAAGCCGTTCCCGCTCCCGGTATAGCCAGATGAACTCCCCTGCGTAGGCTCCGTTGAACAGCACGTCCTGCGATTCCCCGCTTGCCGTCCGGAAGTCAGGGCGAAATTGAATCATCTGCGTGTCCTCCCTTACCATTTCCGGTATATCCGGTATACTATAAGGTTGCCCGTTCCTTGCCGTTACAATCCCCCAGAAGGCTCAGGATATCCGTCCAATCGAAGCCGGATTCCCTTGCATATTCTGTGGATGTCGGAACAAGGGGAGGACACCGCCCCGTTGGCGCATCCATCGCTCTGTTCCGCTTCATATCGAACAAGGGAGGAATGTTTCCATGGGTGCAGGATTTGGGCATTTCACATCGACAGGCGTCATTCTCGTATTGTTCATTTTGCTGGTCATCGTATCGAAAGCGTTCATCTACTAACAGAAACAGCAGGAACAAGCAAGGCGGGGATGCCCCCGCCTATTCCGCGTTAGCCCGTCCATCGCAGAAGCCTAACGCGCTCCCGCTTCCAGACAGTGCTTGACTAGCGCATCATGCACGCCTTCTTCATTGTTCGACTTCGTGACTTCCTGTGCGGCCGCTTTCACCTCAATCGGCGCATTATCCATTGCGATGCCCATGCCCGCAAATTGAATCATCGACAGATCGTTATAGTAATTGCCGATGGCGAGCACCTGCTCCGGGGCAATGCCGCGAAGCTCCGCCAGCTTCGCCAGCGCGCTGCCCTTGGTCGCATCCTGGTGCATAATATCAATGAAATAATCACCGGAGCGGATATAATGCAATTGATGATCCCACAGGCCCAATTCCGCCTCCACCCGATCCATCTCTTCTTTTTGCCCGCTTATCGTCATTTTGACCGGCGCGTCATCCAGCGCGTCCCAGCTTGGAAGCTGCTTCGGCTCGATAAGGAACTGCGCGTAGAGATCCAGCATCTCCGGCATCATCCCCTCCCGGTCATCCACGTACAGATCGAACACCGTATTGATATTGAAATGAACGCCTTGCTCGCGGCAATATTGAATATACGGCTCCAGATCCTGCGGCGGAATATCGAACCGGTGCAGAACGCGCCGGCCCTTCGATGCGACGGTCGCCGCTCCGTTATGCGTAATGACAACCCCTTCCAGCCCCAGCTCGTCCAAATAAGGCAGCGTGCTCTGCGGGGCGCGTCCGGTGCAGAGCACAATCTCCGCACCTTGCTCCGCTACGCTGCGTATCGTAGCGGCCGTTCGCCCCGTAATCGCGTGATCGTCATTCAACAGCGTCCCGTCCATATCCAAGGCAATCATTCGGTAATTCATAGGTCTTCTCTCTCCCCTTCTGTCGGTTCTATCCCTCATTGTGTCCCGAGCGCAGCCGTTCTATCTCTTCCGGGCTGCATTCGCGCCATTGTCCGGGCTTCAGCTGCGGGTCCAGCTCCAGCGTTCCCATCGAGAGACGCTTCAAATAGACGACCTTCTTGCCGACCGCGGCGAACATCCGCTTCACCTGATGGAATTTCCCCTCCGTTATCGTCAGCTCGATATCCGACAGGACGTTCCCTTCCCCATCCGTTCGGTGACCGAGTATGTTCAACCGCGCCGGAGCCGTTACATAACCGTCATCCAGCGTTACGCCCGCGGCGAAGCTGGCGCCGTCTTCGGCGGTCACTTCGCCTGCCACATGAGCGAAGTAGGTCTTCGGGACATGCTTCTTCGGAGACAGCAGCTGATGGGCCAATTGCCCGTCGTTGCTGATCAGAAGCAATCCTTCCGTATCTTTATCCAGCCTGCCCACCGGGAACGGCTCGAAATGCCGCAGCGCTGCCGGGAGCAGATCAAGCACCGTCCGCTCGCGCGTATCCTCCGTCGCCGAGATAACGCCCTGAGGCTTGTTCATCATCACGTAAATATATTCGCGGTACAGCACGATCTCATCGTCCAGCCGGACGACATCCTGTTCCGGATCGACCTGATGGCCGCTATCCTTCACGCTCTTGCCGTTGACGGATATCCGCCCCGCCTTGGCCCATTTTCTGATATCCGACCGGGAACCCCGGCCCATATGCGCGAGCAGCTTGTCGATCCGCATCATTTTGCCCATGACGACAGGGTCACCTCCTCTGCCTGTAACCGTTCTTGTCCCTGCGGATCGCATGGCCCTAATGCAGAACATGTCCTTCTCAGCATACCATGTTGTTGTGCGTTTTGGAAAAGAAACCAGTGAAGGGTTGCTTCCCCCTCTTCTCGTCTATCGGCAAACAGACTTACATTATTGTCATGTATGCCCGCAACGGGGAAACTTTATTGTACAATAACCGTATGAAAACATTGTTTTCACAATCATCCGGGACTACAGACAATGAGAGAGAGGAGGAGACGGATGTTACGTGTTGAAAATCTGTCGCACGCTTTCAAAAACGGGCCGGAGACGACCCAGGTGCTGCACTCGGTATCGTTCAGTGTGCAGCGCGGAGAGATGGTCGCCCTGCTTGGGAGCTCCGGCTCCGGCAAATCAACCCTGTTGAATCTGATGGCAGGACTGATGAAGCCGACGGAAGGCAGCATATATATCGCCGATCAGAACATCGTCACGATGAACGAGAACCAGTTGGCCGAATTTCGGCGCGGACACATCGGATTTATTTTTCAGGCGTATGAGCTGATCGCGAATCTCACCGTGCGGGAGAACGTCGAGCTGCCGCTCATATTTCAGGGCGTCGCCCCTTCGGAGCGGAAGGCCAAGGCGATGCGCCTGTTAGAACAGGTCGGCATTCCCGACAAGTCAGAGTTGTTCACGTCCCAGCTCTCGGGCGGACAGCAGCAGCGGGTCAGTATCGCCCGTTCGCTTATCACGGATCCGTCCGTTATTTTTGCCGACGAGCCGACGGGGAATCTCGATACACGGACCGAGGAGGAGATTATTGCGATTTTGAAGCAGTTGAACAAGACGATGGATACGACATTCATCATTGTCACCCACGAGCATGAAGTGGCTGAACATACGAAGCGCATTCTTACGTTAAGAGATGGCCATCTGCACGATGACAGCCCCGCTCCGAAGCAAGCTCAGGAAGAAGCGGTCCTGTCCGGAGGTGAGACCCATTGAGAATCGCTGATTATATCCGGCTGTCCTGGGATCAGTTGAAGCGGCGCAAGGTGGTCACCGGATTGTGCGCCATCGGCATCTCGATCGGCTGCGCTTCTATCGTCGTCGCGATGAGCGTCGGGGAATCGGCCCAGGTGTTCGCGGAGAAGCAATTGAATTCTTTTCTGAAAATGGACGAGATTACCGTCACTCCGAATAAGGGCGTCTCGGACCCGAGCGCGCAGAACGCAGGCAAAAGCGATAACAGTGAAGCCGAGGAACGCGGGCAGATTACCGAGCAGAAGCTGGAGGTCATCCGCAATATTCCGCACGTCAAGGCGGTAGCCGCTTTTCAGCAGCTCGGCTATATGCAGATGGAGACAGCCGACGAGCGCAAGTCCGGCCTGGAGATTATCGGCACCGACCTGAATGCGCTGACCGACTTCGGCCATGAATTCATGCAGGGCTCGGCTTCCGATTTGACGGGGACCGTCATTCTGAATTACGGGGCCACCCTCGGACTCGTCGACGAGGAGACGATGGACAAGCTGATGAAGCAGTTGAACGAGAACCCGTACGACGATGCATTAATGCAGCAATACCGCAATCTGAGCCGTACGCCGAGCTCGCTCTATCAGCGCCAGATCCGGCTGATCCCGTTCGGTGCGGAGGACGGCAAGCAGCCGCAGGCCAGTTCCCCGCTTCGCGTGGCCGCCGTGCTCAAGAAGCCGGCCGGCAGCACGGATGATATGGTCATGTACGACAAGAAGGCGTATGTCTCGCTGGAGACCGCCGAATTACTGCAGCAAGAGCTGAAGATCGAAGGGGATTCCGTTCCCAAGCCAGGTACATACAATTCGCTAGTCGTCAAGATCGACGATCAGAAGCATGTGGAACAGGTCGAAAAGCAAATCAAAAAGCTCGTCCTGAACACGAGCACCAACCTTCACCAGATAGATCGTCTGAAGGAGCAGTTCGCGATCGTGCGCACGATCGCCCTTGGCATCGGCTTGTTCGTCTTGTTCATCGCTTCCATCTCCATCGTCGTCGCGATGACGATGTCAACGTATCAGCGCCGCCGGCAAATCGGAATTATGAAGGTGCTGGGCGCCAACTTGAAGCAGATCCGCAATATGTTCATCATCGAAGCGGCGCTGCTTGGCCTGGTAGGCGGTCTGGTCGGCATTATGCTGTCCTATTGGATCGTCTGGGCGATCAACGGGGCGGCCGCAGGGGCCATGTCAGACGGCAGCGGGGATCCGATTATTTTCATTTCGTCCAACTTTATTCCGATCGGCATCGCCTTCGCTATTATGACCGGGGTCATATCGGGCCTCTATCCTGCGATAAGCGCGTCGCGCACCGATGCGCTGACGGCCATCAAGCGCGATTGATCGCAGTCGCGCCACAACTATAGACTAAGGAGGTCCGCTCACCGGAATGAAGAAAAAAATAAAATGGGCAATCATTATCCTGGTACTCGCGGGAATCAGTTACGGACTCTATTCATTCGGCAATCCTCCCGCCCCGGAGACGGCGATGGAGAACAATGACGCCATCACCTTCCCCGTGACGAGAGAAACACTGGTGAACAGCATTGAAGTCAAAGGGAAGTCAGGCTATGAGCAGGAGACGTTCGTGCACGCTCCGTTCGGCGCGGAAGTAAGACAGTGGAACGTGAAGGAAGGCCAGCAGATTAAAAAGGGAGACGTCCTGTTCCAGCTCGACTCGACGGCCCTGGAGAATGAAATCGCGCAGACGCAAGCGACAATCAAGAAGCAGCGCCTGGAAATGAGACTGACGGAAGTCCAGAGCGCGCTCGGACAGGAGGATCAAGCGCTTGGCGTAACGGAGGCGGACCGCAAAAAAGTATTCGTGCAGCGGGAAGCCCAGAAGCTTCAAGAGGAATTAAGCGAAGTCACCCTGGATATCCAGGAACGGGACATTGCGGACAAGCAGAAGAAGCTGAACGAAGCCCACTACCGGGCGCCGGCATCCGGCATTTTCCTGTTCGAGGATCCGAAGAAGATTCCTTCCCAGGTGAACAGCAATGACCGCCTCGGCAAGATCGTCGATCTGAACAAGCTCCAGCTCGTCTCGCTTGTCGGAGAGCAGGATGTATTCCGCATCGCGGAAGGCATGCCGGTCGAAGTGAAGATCAACGCCCTGAAGCAGGTTAAGCTGACCGGAAAAGTCATCAAAGTATCCAAATTCGCCAAGGCGGGCACCGATGAGAAGAATACGAATCAGCCCGCTCAATTCGAGGTCATCATCGGGCTGGAGCCGAATAAGCAGCTCATCGCCGGACTAAGCCTCACCGGCCAGATCGAGACCGAGCGCAAGGATGACGCTATCGTCGTTCCAACCGTGGCCGTGCTGCGCGAGAAGGACCAGTATTATGTCTTCCTTGACAAGGGCAACGGACAAATCGAACGGAGAGATATCAAGATCGGAATGGAGACTCCGGAAAAAACGGAAGTGCTGGAAGGCTTGAAGGAAGGCGATCAGGTCGTCCTGCAATAGCAACCAGCCAGAGCAAGAGCCCCCGGCATGAAGCAATCATCATGCCGGGGGCTCTTCGCTTTCTGCCGGAGCCTGTCACGCCTTCGGGGTCCGCACATCCTTCAGCCGGTAAGACAGCGTGACGAAGACATAATCGTCCTCCTCCGTCTGATCGGCGTAAGGTCCCAGATCTTCTTGTTCATCGGGCTCGACCGTATCGGAGCCATTCTCTGCGGCTACCGATCCCCGGATCAACGCCATTTTTTGCTCCCATTCCTTCGGAGTCATGCTGCGGTACGCGATATTCGCCTCGGCCAGCATCTTCTCGCCGTGGCGAACCAAGTGAATCTGCTCTTCGATGATGCCGATGCCTTCCTGGAACACCCTTGACAGTTCCTGCAAAATATAGGCGGAATTCTCCGCCGCCAGCTCGCGATCGAACGTATAACTGCGTTGCATCAGATTCGTCTGATAATACTTCTCGATCAGATTGCCATGCTGCTTCGTCTCCACCAATTGCAGCAGATCCAGCTCCTCCAGCTTTTTGACGTGATAGTATAAGCGGGAAGGCTTCTCGTTGAGGCGTTCCGCCAACTGCTTGACCGTTACCGGCTCTTCCCGCGCCAATCGCAGTATTTGGGTTCTTCTCGAGTCAAGAAGGGCCTTCGCCAGCTCGAGATCTGAAATAATACGGTGATTCTTCAATCCATGGCCTCCTTAACCGCTAAGAAGGCATAACCGCTTGCGCGTCTCCTTCCGGCGGGGTCATCGTGCCTGCTGTATTCCTTTTTAAGGCTCGACTATATTTTAACAGAGGGAAAACGATAGAGACAATAACAAGCAGCCCCCCTGCCACCGCCGTGGCCTCCAGCACCCCGAACCAGACCGCGAACACGCCGCCCAGGCCAATCCCGATCACGGTGCCCGTCTCGGCGACGGTTCCGAATACCGCCGACCCCCTGCCCCTTATCTCATCCGGCATCAGAGTCAGGAACAAGCTGCTGAGCGGAACGTTCGTGCAAGAGATAGTGAACCCGGTCAAGAGTGCCCATACGTAGATGCTGATGACGCTCGTATTGGCGTATATCGGCGCCAGCGGCAGAATGAAGATGCAAGCGGCTCCAATGCCCGCTATCCCGGTCAGCAGCAGCGCACTCGGTTGAATGCGGCGCAGCAGGTGAGGCGCCGCTATCGCGCCGATGATGCTTCCGGCGCCAATAACGCTGGAGACGAAGCCGAAATGCTCCGCCGGAATGCGGAACGTCTGGAGCAGCGCCGCATTGAGGTTCGAATTGATGACCCCGACGACCAGCATCACCGGAACGACCAGCATAAGCAGGGCGAACAGGCCTTCATGCCGGTACATTTGGACCAGCCCTTCTTTGAACGACGCCATATACGACATCTTCTTTTCTTTCTCTTGCGGTATTTCCCTTGCTTCATGCTCTTCGGTTGCCGTCTTGGCGCCCTTCGCTTGCGCACCGCTCAGTTTCAATGGCTCCACTCCGCGCAGCGAGAAGACGAAGACGGCGGACAGAAGAAAAGTAATGGCGTTGAAGGTGAACAGCCAGCCGAAATGACCGAGTGGAATGAGCAGTCCGGCCAGCGCGGGACCTACCAGCCTCATGGACATAAATGTCGCCTGCGACAGGGATACTGCGGAGCTAATCTGCTCCTTGCCGACAAGGCGCGGTATAAGGGCGGAGCGCGCCGGCTCGAAAAAGACGGTGCCGATGCCCTGCAGCCAGATCAGCGCATAAATGAACGGCAGGCTGTCTTGCGCCAGGATGAACGCCAGCACGATACCCGCGCGGTAGATATCGGAAACGGCCATCAGCAGCGGACGGTTGATCCGATCGACGAGCGGCCCGACGAATGCCCCGAACAGCATCTGAGGCAGCACCTGAGACAACACGACCATGCTCAGCGCCAGCGGACTGTCCGACAAGTGAGCGACCAGGAAAATAACGACCAGGCGGGTAATTCCGTCGCCAAACTCGGAGATGAGCTGGGCCCACCATAATCGCCGGTAGGAAGAATTGCTGAAGAGCAGTTTCATAAGGACATCCTCCAAAATTGTTTTATCGTTAAAAACTATTTTAGTGATAAAAAATGTTTTGTAAATAGTCTTTTAAATATTCGTTAAAAATATTTTTAACGGTAAAATCGGATTCTTCTCCGGATATTCGCTTTGCTCTAGCTTCCTCCCCTTTCCTTTTGCCTGCATGCCAGTCGCAACCATTTGCGGAAACGCCAAATAGGGCTGTCTCCCGTTGAGACAACCCTTTACTCGGGAACATTCGATTGTCAGTCAAGTAAACTTCCCATTATAAACACAAACCCTAAAAATACGAAAAAGAGAATGCCCCCAGCAAACTAACAACAGGCGGGAAAGACGGCGGCGGGACAAGCAGCGGAAGATGGTTGAGGCAGTGAATCCTGCAGTTGTGCAGGAATTTACGCTATTTCTGCCGCTAACTGATGAAATTGCTGCATAAGTACATCCTTTTCGCCGATTTTTCCTTTCAACCCATTGGGCATGGCAGCAAATTCTGCAGTTTTCAGGCTGTTGGAAAACCCCTGTTTTTTACGAAGGGGTGGAGATGTCCATTTACCTAATCAAAACTTGGCACTCAAAGCGTTTTAAGTCGATTTTTTCTACTGAGAGACGAGATCCACCATATAAAAAATGAAGTGGAGAAAATTGCCACAGACTTCTCAACGGCCTGATTTTAAGGGAATCCAAAAGGCCGCGTCGGATCCTGGGGGCATCATCGCCTCCAGGAGGAATCATCGCCTCGTTGCCTTCAGGAGGCATCGTTGCCTCCTGGGGCTTGGACGTGCGGAGGGAATTGCTGCTATTTTACAGGAATTTCGGCTCAATGAGTCCACATCCCGAGGAATTGCTGCAAATCTACATCATTTATGGCCCTTTTGCTTCAAGTCGAAGCGACATGGGTGAAATTCCTGCAGTTGTGCAGGATTCCCCTTCTGGTAAAGTCGTCCATATCGAATTGCTGTATTTGCGCAGGATTTCGCTTACCGAATAGAAGTGTCTGGAGAAATCGTGTAGTTTTGCGGATTTCGCCTACCGGATAGACGTGTCTAGGGAAATGGTGCAGTTTTCAGGTCATTGGAAAACCCCTGTTTTTTACGAAGGGGTGGAGATTGTCCATTTTCCTACTCAAAACTTGGCAAGCATAGCGTTTTAAATCGATTTTTTCTACGGAGAGACGAGATCCACCACATAAAAAATGAAGTGCCAAAAATCCCTTGGACTTTCTCAACAGCCTGAGTTTTCCAGAAATGTCGGTAACGGAGTAGACGTCAAAATGGAAAACTGTATTCTTGCAGCTTTTCGGCAATTCGAGCTGTGAGAAGCAGGGGGACGATCTCAATGTAGGTAAAAACTACTTATGGAACAGCACTCTCCGTAGCGCGGTGTATTGCTAATTCAATGTGCTGCTTCTCTTCAGCGCCCGGCCACAATTTACCCTGGTACTTGAGCTTCATGCCAAAAAAGAACGGCCCCTTCCGGATGCCGTCCCTATGCTGTCATCTCTACTGTTCGTTAGCCACCACGGCTTCATTCACGGCCCCGGCATCGCTCATCCCGCTCATTCTTCGTTTGAGCCTGATTTCTTCGCCTGCCGCAGCATATCAATAATATCTTCCTCCAGCTGCTTGATTCCCGCCCGGTCTTCCTGCTCCCACAGCGTGTTGAACCGCTGCTGGAATTGGACGGCTTCCGTTACTTTATGATAAAAGTACAGCTCCTGAATCAGCGCCAGACATTGATGCACCAGGCGCGACTGATCCTCGAAATCGCGCTGCGCCTCCAATATTTCCTGCCGGATGCTGGACATTTCATTATCGAGAATGAACGCGGCTTCCGCCGCCTTTTTCAGGCGCAGCCGCACATCTTCCGGCAGGCTGTCCCGGTATTTGTAATTGAGCGAGTGCTCAATGGTAGCCCAGAAGTTCATGGCCAGCGTCCGGATCTGGATCTCCGCCAAGACCATCTTCTGGCCGAGCGCCGTCTGCACAGGGTATTCCACGATCATGTGGAAGCTGCGGTAGCCGCTCTCTTTATAGTTCGTTATATAATCCTTCTCGTACAGCAGATTCATATCTTTGCGATGGCGGATGAACTCAGCAACTCTGCGGATATCATCCACGAATTGGCACATGATGCGGATGCCGGCGATATCTTCGATTCCGCGCTCCAACTGGTCCATCGGAACGTCCAGCCGCTTCGCCTTGTCCAGAATACTGGAGATGCGCTTCACCCGTCCCGTAACGAACTCAATCGGCGAATACTCTTCCCGCTTCTTCAGTTCTGTGCGCATCGTCTTGAATTTGACCTTCAACTCTTCGACGGCCTGCTCATATGGCAGCAAAAACTTTCCCCAATCTCTTCCGTCCATTCAAGCGCCTCCTGTCATTCCCACCGTCCGTAATCTATGATCGTCCAAGCGGATGTCTTTATCGTTCTACCGGTGATCCGCGCCGACGGCTTCGGATATATGCCGGAATCCGTCCCGCGCCAGCAAGCGGGCCAGCCCCGCCGCCAAGTCCCGGTTAACCCCCGGCCCCCGGTAGATGAAGCCGGTATAGATCTCGACCAGACTGGCACCGGCCCGAATCTTGCGATAGGCGTCTTCTGCGCTGAACACGCCGCCCGATCCGATAATCGGGATCGAGCCATTCGTCAGGCGATACAGCTGGGATACGACCTGGGTCGATCGCTCCTCCAGCGGCCGCCCGCTCAAGCCGCCGGCCTCCAGCCGGTTGCTGTGCTCGGCTCCCATGCGGGACAGCGTCGTATTCGTCGCGATAATCCCCGATACGCCGCTCGCCATAATCGTATTCGTCATTTGCTCCAGCTCGGCGTCGGACACGTCGGGAGCGATCTTGACCAGCACGGCCTTGTTCCGGCCATGCTCCGCATTCAGCCGCTTCATGTCCGAGACCGCCGCCTGCAGAAGCGACTTCAATTCGTCTCCATGCTGAAGATTGCGCAGATCCGGCGTATTGGGCGAGCTGATATTGATGACGAACAAGTCTGCTACCGGATAGAGTGTCCGGAGACAGGACAAATAATCATCCTGTGCCTGCTCGTTCGGCGTCACTTTGTTCTTGCCGATGTTGACCCATACCGGAATTGGCCGCTTCCGCAGCGCTTCCAGTGAATGCAGCATGCTGTCGGCTCCCTTGTTATTGAAGCCCATCCGGTTGATAAGCGCCTCGTCCGGAGGCAGGCGGAACATGCGCGGCTTCTCGTTCCCCGGCTGTCCCTTGGGCGTAACGGTTCCCACTTCCATGAACCCGAAGCCGACCGAGGAGAGCCCGCTCACCGCCTCCGCGTTCTTGTCCAGGCCGGCAGCCAGCCCGATCGGCGTATGGAAGGACAAGCCGAATAGCTCGGTCTTCAAGGCCGGATTCTCTCCAACCCCGTATATCCCTCTCAGCAGCGCTGGCACGCCCGGAATGCGGCCCGCTTTGGACATCCCCCCGATGACGAGATGATGCGCCCGCTCCGGGTCCATTTTAAATAGCAGAGGTTTTGCAATATATCGATACAACAACGTGTTCACTCCGTTCATCCATGCCAGACAATAAGCCTGCTTCGGTACTATTTTGGCTCGTCGCCAACCCCTTCTCCGGCACGGCAGCCGTCCCTGGAGAGAGCAGGCGCTTTTGGCCCTAACAAATAGTTTAAATCTTTCTTCGGCAAAAGAAAAGTCTGGATTCACTTTCAATTCGTCTGGCCTTTTGCCCAGAAAACGATTACAATTAAGGTAGTGAACAAGCGATTTCTAAGAAAGGTGATGAACTATGGCAACGAAACGGAAACCTCCCGTTATCGCGACCAAGCCGCAGGATGCCGTGAACAAGAAAGCCATTTATTGGGCGGGAGGCATCGCGCTGGTTATTGTCATTATCGTTTCCATCTTACTAGTGACGAACGGATAACATTCCTGCCCGTTCAAGGAATAAGAGAGCCGTGCCCCTGAGCTTCCGAGGGAACACGGCTCTCTCTTTGTGCCGCGTGCCGATTAATCCAGCCAGCGGTAGACCTTGTCCGGGTTGTCCTGCTTCGGCGTCAGATCGAGCCGGTAGCGATCTTCCGGATCGGGAACCCGCAGCTCGCCGGGCAGCACATCCGATACAATGCTGACTTCCGTCCCGATCGGCACCATGTCGAACAGCTCCTCGACATCGTCCGGCCGCATGCGGATGCATCCCAGCGATTCGTCCCGGCCAATGCTGTCCGGCTCATTCGTGCCGTGAATCGCATACAGCGTATCCGATAGCGTCATCCCCCGGCTTCCGAAGGCGCCGGTCGAGGAGCCGTTCGGATTCACCACCTTTTCCGAGATGACGAATTTCCCCTTCGGCGTGCGGCTGCCTCCCAGCCCGACCTCATAGTTGCGAAGCAGGATGCCGCCGCTAACGACCCCTAGGCGATGCCGTTTTTTATCGACCACGATTCGAATCGGCTCGCGGAATGGATCGGTCTCATCCGCCCACATGCGGGAGAGCGCCTGCTCGATCCGCTTCCGCTTGGCTCCGCGGGCCATCCCGTTCCGGTATAGCTGCAGCACCTCCGCATAAGCCTGCTCAATTCCCGCCGATGTGCCGGATACGGAATTGGCCGGATAGGCCTTCGCCATGGCGGTCCATTGATCCGGAGCAGCCTTGCCCTGCTTCACATAGGCCGTCAAGGCGGACTTGGCAATCAGCCGCTGCTCGCTCGCTTCCGCCCATAGCGCCGCGCCTTGGCGTGCCGCCTGCCTCTCCTCCTCGCAGCGGCAATCCGGTTCTGCCAGCGGCAGCATCTCGATCGGACCGCCTTCGGACGGGGTGCTGGCCAACAGAACCGGCTCCGGCGTCCGCGACCAGATGAGCCACGCTTCATCGGCCTCCATCCGAACGACGACATCCTCGCCTGCCCGCTTCCGATCCTTCTCCAGAATCCGCTTCAAGGCACGCGCATAGCCCTCGTCATCTCCTGCGGCCACCAGCCGGTAGAAGGTGCCCCCAGAGCTCTCCTCTTGCGGCGGCGGCGCATGGCCCTTTTCCCGCTGAACGCTGAGCCGCATTCCATCGGGAGCCGCCGCCTCTCCGCCGGGCAAGAGGACGAGCAGCAGGAGGAACAGAATGGCCAATAACCCGGCCCGCAGCTGGCGCGCCTTCGTCCGGCGCCGCCTGTCGCGATCCTTCCGCTCCTTCATCTGCTCCTCTACGGTCTCCTGCGGCAGAGGCTCATTCTCGAACGCTTTATAGATGTCTCCCGCCTGGTTGAAGCAGTAATTCGCTTTCCCTTGCTCCCCGGAACGCTCATATTGCTTGCCCAGCAAATACCAGGCCATCCGGTTATCCGGATGGGATTCCAGGTACTCTTTCATATAAGCTTGGTCTTTTTTGGACCATTGAGGGGCCGGTTGGTCGGATTGAGGGGGCATTCTGATTCCTCCCTTCTGCATCAGTCGTCTTCTGTACCGGGGCTTGCCTTACCGTCCGGCTGCTTCCCCTGACGCGTCTTGCCGTTCAAATACGGTATCCCGAAGAATGAGCGTCCGGAGCTCCGGAACCCAACTCACATGCAGCCCGAATTGATCGAGCAAGCGCACCGGGATCAGCCACTGCCCGTCTTGCCGGAAGGGTGCTTCCTCCGCGTTTAGCATCTGCGTCCGCTTCGTCCCGTTAATCTCCACCTGTACTTGCGGAATGTTCCGCTCCAGGACAAGAACGGATGAGCCGAACGTTACCCGCACCTGGTCTGGATCAAGCTCCTCCACTCCGTAACCGACCATCTTTTTCCACGGATCCAGCGGAAGGAAAGCGCGATTGTTCCGAATGACCGCAGGAACAGGCGTCTCAACCCGCCGGTCGTTATACACCGTAATGACCGCGTCCTGTGCGGACGGGCTTGTGGCCGCCGGGGAACGGACCTCCTCAGGCAGCGTATATCGGCGGATAAGGCGTATCGAATTATTGAATCCGTCCGCCACCGCGATCGTTCCGTTGCTGAGCACGGCCACATCCATCGGCTCGCGGAATGTCGCCTGTTCCGCCCAGCCGTTCTGATGACCTGTCCGCCCGCCGCCGCTTAACGTATACACCTTGCCGTCATATAGATAGCGGATGGCATGATTCCACCGATCGGCGACGACGATGCCGCCCTCTCCCGTAAGCGCGATGCCTGCCGGGCCGTTGAACAGCGCCTCGCTCGCCTTGCCGTCACGGTATCCTCCCGCGGCATACAGCCGCGTATCCGGGAACTTGTAACTATAGCTGGCGACCGAGCCGGCGCCGGCAAGCGTCGTCACGCGCTTCTGCTTCAGATCCACCAAGCGAAGGCGTTGATTCCCGGTGTCGCTGACGACCAGATCACCGGACGGGGTGAAGGCCAGGCTGCTCGGCTCGTTGAACTTGCTCACCATGAGCTTGCCGTCTGCATAATCGCCTGCTGCCGTGACCGCGCCTGGGGCATATTCGACGATCCGCTTCGATCGGGCATTCAGCGTCGTGACATTTCCGTTCGCATCAATGCGCCGAATGACATGATTCAACGCATCCGCGACGTAGAGGGAACCGTCCTCCGCTACGGCCACATCCCGCGGCTCGTTGAAGCGCGCCTCCGCTCCTTTCCCGTCCTTCCAGCCGGCCAGACCGCTGCCAGCCACCGTCGTGACCCGGCCCGACTTGTCCAGCTTGCGGATAACGTGGTTCGCCGCATCCGCAATATAAAGGTTGCCTTGCCGATCCTCCGCCATCCCCATCGGCTCATTGAAGCGAGCCTCCGTGCCCTTGCCGTCTGCCCAGCTCCCGTTCGGCTCCCGCGTCTCCGCAGCGAAGCGGACCTGTCCGGCCAGCGTGCTCACCTGTCCCGCAGCGTCAGCCCGGCGGATCAGATGGTTATAGGTGTCCGCGATGAGGAGCGCGCCGTTCTTCCCTGCCAGCAGCCCGGCAGGATAGCGGAACTGTGCCTGTTCGGCGCGGCCGTCAGCCGAGCCGGACACGCCCGAGCCCGCCCAATCGATTGTCTCGTACCAGAGCGGGGCGCGGTTCCAGGCGGCGAAGTCGAACGCAGGGGTCGATAAGCTGTCGAAGCGGCTCATTTCCTGTACCGGCGGCGTCAAAGGAGCTGGCGCGGACGACGCGGAAGCCGTACCTTCCGGACTGGCCGCGCCGATGCACAGCATAAGGAGGAGCAACCTGCTTGCCCAACGGAATTGCTTTACTTTTCGATTCATGCTGTTCTCCTTTATGACTTATGGATTCACTTTAATTTCCAGGGGCTTCTCCATCGGGGCGATCGAGTGAGCCGTTCCTGCCGCATCATAGAACCGGATATCGGATATCGTCAAGGTCATCGTTCCTCCCGAGCCGGCAAGATAAGGCAGCGTCAGCATCATGTCATCGCTGTCCAGCCGGATGGATCCGGGCGCCGTGACGAGAATCCGGTACAATATCCGGCTGCCGGTGACCGATACCGCGTCCACGCTGTTCTTATCATTATAATTATCCGGGCTCAACGCAATATTGAATTTGCCGCCGCCATGACGGTATTGCCCGGCATTCTGATCAAGTTTATTCCGATCGAGCGTCCCGCCGCTCGCATTGACAGCGAACTCGATGGCGACGACGTCAACCGGCTGCGTCAATCGCTTCAAGACGGCTGTAATCTCGACTGCCGCTCCTGCCTGGACCTCTGCTGCGCTTCCGGTCAGCTCCAGCACATCCTTCTGCAGTTCCGGATCGGGATCCGGGTCTGGATCTGGATCAGGTTTCGGATCAGGCCCAGGGTTCGGGCCGGGCTTCTCTCCATTCCCGGAAGAGCCCCCCGAAGTCCCCTCCGTTGCGCTGCCTGGCTTCGAAGCCTCGACGCACATTGCCGATGCCTTTCCGTTCTCGCATACTTCAAGGCGGGCCTTCTTCAAGTCCTCGGCGAAGCGCTCACGCTCCTTCTTCTCCAGCGATGCGGCATAGTCTTGCTCCAGCTGCAGCTGCCGTTCGCGATCGAGCTTCGCCTGCTGCTCCCGGCGCGCTTCCTCTTCCTTGGATAGAGCCGGATCGGCCGCGGAGACGGCGTCCTCGAGGCGGCTTCGCTGTTCCTTCATCTGGGTGATGCGCTCCCGTTCGCCTTCAGTAAGCTGTAGGGCGGCGTCCCGCCAAGCCATCCCCGAAGCCTTCGCTTCGGCTGCCGTCAGTCTCCCCGCCTCCAGCGCCGCCCTGACGATGACGCCATGGAATGCGATCAGATTGCGTTGAATCCGGATTTCCGCCTCGCTCCGTACCTCTGCCGAAGTTCCGCTGCCCGCCTTATCCGTCCCGAGCTCCAGGAAGCTGTCAAGCAGGGGGCATGACGTTCCGTCCGCCGAGGCCGGTTCCGTCGAGCAGGACGATTCCTGCCATTCCCGCAGCAAGCGGCTGTTCTCCTCGGCCGCGTCGCGGAAGCCGCTCACCATTGCCCGGAGCACGGCGGGGTCAAGCTCTGCCGCGAGCGAATCGGTATCCGCATAGGCGAACAAGGCTTCCACTCCTCCCGACTTCAATGGAACGAAGCTGGCGGCCTGCGCCGGATACACATCCCGCTCGAACAACGGCTTGATTGAAGTTCCCCGCGTGGCGGAATTCGTATCGGTGCTGCTGTACTGCGTGCGGACCACGCCGGCGGCAACATGCAGATCCGTCCATCCGGCGCCGGGATCGACGCGCACGGCGAACTGAGTGCCGCGGACAGCCATCACGGTCGTCGGCGTCTCCAATTCGAAGCGATCGTCCGCCCCCATAATCGACTTCACTTTGGCAAAGACGGAACCGGCCCATACTCCGATTTTCGTCTTTGCCCCATTTTCTCCATCCAATTCGGTAAAGGCAACATCGGCCTCTTCTCCGATCGTCAATTCATCCTCCTCATCTCCGCCGACCAGTTGAAGTACGACGCTGGATTTCGCTCCGGTGACGATCCGGTCCCCTTGGTTAATGCTCATATTTTTGAATAATTGCAGCGGTTTGCCGCCGCCTGATTTCGTAACTGAGGCCGTTCCTTTCCATTCCTTCACGAGAGCTACGCGCACCGCCTTATCGGCAGCCGCAGCCGGCACAGGCCGGATGAGTCCGACCACCAATAAGCAGCATGCGATGATGAACATCAGATTCCATCTCCGTCGTTGCACGTTATCCCTCCTCTCTTTTTCTATCGGATGAAAAAGGCCGAAATGCGAGCATTTTTTTACTTTTCCATCCTTTTTGGGTATGAAATCCGTCCTTCGGTCCTAATTCAGGCCTCTTCTTGTTCCGCCAGCAACTCGTAGACGAGAACCGGCTCCGACTTGCCCTTCAGCTTGAGAGGCCCCACCTCGGACATGTTGAACCGGCTGCCAAGGCGGCGCACCGTTTCTTCTCCGACAAGCACCTGTCCCGGCTTCGCTTGGGATTCCAAGCGGGCGGCGGTGTTAACCGTGTCGCCAATTGCCGTGTAATCGAGCCGAAGCGCTTCCGAGCCGATGTTCCCGACCACCGCTTCGCCGCTCTGAATTCCGATGCCGAACTGAACGGCGATATCCTTCGCGCCCAGCGTCTGCTTCAACAGCTCCGCCCGCTTTACCAAGCTCAACGCGGCTTGAAGCGCATGTTCTTCATGCCGCTCCAGCGGATAGGGAGCCCCGAAAATCGCCATGACGCCATCGCCGATGAACTTGTCCAGTGTCCCCTGGTGGCGGAAGATGACATCGGCGCAGGCATGCAAATACTGATTGAGCACCTGGATCGTCTCCTCCGGAGCCAGCCGTTCCGAGAGCGGTGTGAACCCGCGAATATCGATGAACATGACGGTAATATCGCAGCGCGTTCCGCCGACCCGAATCGGCTCCCTGGATCGCAGCAGTTCCGTTACGACGGCAGGCGACACGTACCGCCCGAACAGCTCTTCCACCTGCTGGCGCGCCCGCCGCTCCTCCCGGCTGCGATAGGCGAGAAGCAGCGTATAGGAGGCGGTCATCCCGCATATTTCCGTGAAATACGGAATGAATACCGAGCCGGTCTCGTAGACCGCGATCCAGATCACCGTATATAGCCCGGCGAGCAGCAGGGCGCATCCTGCCCCCAGCACGCCCCGGACCCGGTTCCCGCACCAGGCGGCAGCGGCAATGCCCGCGGCGAGCGCGATCACGTTCCAGCCGAAGGGAGCTTCCTTATAGAAGCGCCCCTCCAGGAGCGATTGAACCATATTCGCATGGATCTCCACGCCGTGGAGCGTCATCGTCCGGCTAAGCGGCGTCATATGCTTGTCGCTAAGCGAGGTCGCATACGGGCCAATGAGGACCGTTGTATCTTTGTAATACTCGGCATCGACGACACCGGTCAGCACATCGATGAACGACTGGCGATCGTATCCGTTCAGCTCGCTCTCTCCATAACCGTAAGCGGAAGTGAAGAAATCGGTCGCCACCTGATGCCGTGCGTCCGTCGGAATCGGCTTGTCCCCCCGCAGCCAAGCCTGCTTCTCCTCTTCCCAACGGATGCGTTCCCCTTCGGGCAGCATTCGGTTCGCAAGCAGCACGTCGAGCGATGGAATCAGCTCGCCGTTCTCGTCGCGCAGGCCGAGCGTCATATGCCGGATAACCCCGTCCGGATCGGGAAGCACATTCACATGGCCCAGCTGCTCTTCCCGCACATGGAGCGAAGCGGCCGGCCGATCGACGCGCTCGACGAGCAGCGATTCCGCGTCAGGCTGACGGGATTGCAGGGTGACCTGAACCGGCAGGTAGACTTGCGGATAGCGCTGCAGTTGTTCCGACAGCAGCGCATCATCCTGTTCATCCGATGCCGGATCGATGAGAAGCAGGTCCAGTGCCACCGACTCGGCCCCCGCTTCCATCAGATTGTTGATCATATCTGCATATACGCTGCGCGGCCAAGGAAATGGCCCCAACTGATTCAAGGACTCTTCGTCAATCGCAATAATTTTGATCCGATCGTCGGGAGCCTGCTCCGCCACGCTCTTGGTGCGCAGCGCATCGCGAAGGGCATGCTCCGCCATCTGGAACGTGCCCCCGGTTCCGAAGCCGTACACATACACGGCAATGATTGTGACGAGGGCCGCGATCCCGAGCGGAAATCCGTAATTCTTCATCCCAGCCCTCCCCCTGGCTGCCAAAATCAAAATATGTTCATATATTCAATTGTTGTGGCGTTAACCTATAACATTGTAGAACGAGGAATGCATTCTTGGCAATGACACTAACCCCACCTTCAGCTTGCTTGCAACAGAGTCCTTTTTGAAAAGAAAATGCCTGCATGATTCAGGCTGTTGGAAAACCCCTGTTTTTTGCGAAGGAGTGGAGATTGTCTATTTTTTCCCAATCAAAACTTGGCTCTCAGAGCGTTTTAAATCGATTTTTTCTAGTGAGAGACGAGATCCACCATATAAAAAATGAAGTGGAGAAAATTCCCACAGACTTCTCTACGGCCTGATTTTACGGGATCCAAGAGACCGCGTCGGATCCTGGAGGCATCATCGCCCCAGGAGGTATCATCGCCTTGTTGCCTTCAGGAGGCATCGTTGCCTCTCGGGGCTTGAACGTGTGGAGGGAATTGCTGCTATTTTACAGGAATTTCGGCTCAATGAGTCCACATCCCGAGGAATTGCTGCAAATCTACATCATTTATGGCCCTTTTGCTTCAAGTCGAAGCAAAACGGGTTAAATTCCTGCAGTTTTGCAGGATTCCCTTTCTGGTAAAGTCGTCCATATCGAATTGCTGTATTTGCGCAGGATTAGGATTTCGCTTGCCGAATAGGTGTTGAAATCGTGCAGTTTTGCAGACTTCGCTCACCGAATAGAAGTTTCTGGAGAAATCGTGTAGTTTTGCGGATTTCGCCTACCGGATAGACGTGTCTAGGGAAATGGTGCAGTTTTCAGGTCGTTGGAAAACCCCTGTTTTTTACGAAGGGGTGGAGATTGTCCTGTTCCTACTCAAAACTTGGCACGCATAGCTTTTTAAATCGATTTTTTCTACGGAGAGACGAGACCACCACATAAAAAATGAAGTGCAAAAAAATCCCTTGGACTTTCTCAACAGCCTGAGGTTTACATGATTTTTGCGCAAATTGGATACGTTCCACAAATAAAAAAAATCCCCGCACTGAGCAGGGACAAGCTTCCTCTATGTTGATGCAACGCAGTTAGCAGTTAGTTGAAAGGCGTATCCGCGATCTTAATCGAATCCGTAGGGCAGCCGTCAGCCGCATCCTGCAGATCGTCGTACAGATCTTCCGGAATCTCGGTGATTCCTTGGTTGTTGTCGCCTTCGTATATCACTTCTGCGATGCCTTCATCGTCGTAGTCGTATATATCCGGAGCGGTTGCGCCGCACGCTCCACAAGCGATGCATGTGTCTTTATCTACCCAAGTATATTTTGCCATTGGTTCGTTCCCTCCTGTAATCAGAACAGTTCGTCATGGTTCCTCCGTAATCAATATAATACAAACAGGGTTGAAATTCAAACGAAATCCTCGTTTTTCTCGCGCTCCCACGCGGATTTCCGATGCCGGGGCAGTATTAATCGGAACGGTTGTCCCCATCTTCGTCGCGCAGAAAATCCGTCTGCAGGGAGGTCCCCCTTACTTTGTGATTCCGCAGCAGCGCCGAAGGATCGTCTCCCAGCATGCCCAGGGTGACAAGCGCGTTCTCCCCGTACTTGTCCCGGATCCGGTCCATCGCCTGGATAAGCTGCTCCCGCTTCGGCTGCTGCTCGAAGTCGAACAGATCGAGCTGAATCGCCGCCTCCTCCTTGGCCACCATGTTCTGCCCCGTAATTCCGAGCAGCCGTATCGGCCGATCCTCCGGCCAATGCTGCTCATACAAGCGCCAGGCTTCTTCCAGCAGGCGGGCCGCATCGTCCGTAGGCGATTCCAGCGTCGCCGATCGGGTAATCGTCTTCATCTCCGGGGTGCGGATCGTGATCTGAACCGTGTGGGCCATCAGCTGCTGCCTGCGCATGCGGCGGGCCACCTGATCGGCCAGATTGAGCAGCACCCGGCGGACATCCTCCTTCGCGGTCACGTCCTGCGGCAATGTCGTCGTATGTCCGACAGACTTGTTCGGCTCTCGTTCCGGGCGAACAGGCCCTTCATCCAGCCCGTTCGCCGCCCTCTTCATCCAGTGGCCCTGCACGCCGAACAGCGAGACAAGACGGGCTTCATCCGCCTTGGCCAGCTCGCCGATCGTGCGGATGCCCGATCGCGACAGCTTCATGGCCGTCTTCTGGCCGATGCCGAACAGCTCGCCGCACGGCCTGCTCCAGAGCAGCTTCGGCACATCCCGGATGCGAAGCACCGTAATGCCGTTCGGCTTCTTCATATCCGAAGCCATCTTCGCCAGCAGCTTGTTCGGCGCGATGCCGATCGAGCATGGCAGCGACAGCTCGCCGCGGATGCGCTGCTGCAACTCGTTCGCAATCTCAAGCGGCGTGCCGAATAACTTCGAGCCGCTGATATCCATATAGCATTCGTCAATGGAGACGACTTCAACCAACGGGGTATAATCGCGCGCAATAGCAATAAATGCCTGTGAATAACGCCGATACAGATAGAAATCCGGGCGGATCAAGACAAGCTGGGGACAGAGGCGCAGCGCCTGCTTCACGAGCATGCCGGTGCGGATGCCTCTCTTCCGGGCCGCGTAGGAGCAGGTTACGATAATCCCTTTGCGCAGCTCGATGCTGCCCGCGACGGCCGTCGGCTTGCCCCGGTACGTCTCCGGGTCCTCGGCTTCATGAACGGAACAATAGAACGCGTTCATATCCACATGGAGGATGACACGTCCCTTCGGCGGATAATGCCGCTCGACCCGGTCATGCGCCTCTTCCTTACCGCCCATTCCTCTCACCTTTCTTCCCTCATGGGAGTGTTCAACTACTCATTCAGGAATACCTGTAGTCCGATCCAGAACAACTGTTCTAGGTACATTTTAGCGCTTTCTGCAAGTCAATACAACCGGATCAATTTCCGCCGCCGCCGAAATTACGGACTATACATCCTCTTTTCGGATGCTATAATAGGAAAATATAGTTTCGGTACTGTATCGTCCGTGCACTAAAATAAGGGGGTTTCGAGTATGTCGACATTCGTTTCCATTTTTGATACCACGCTGCGCGATGGCACCCAAGGCGAAGGAATCAGCCTGTCCGCGGATGATAAAATAAAAATTGCGCGCAAGCTGAACGCCTTCGGGGTGTCTTATATTGAAGGCGGCATTCCGGGCAGCAACGGCAAGGACATCGAGTTCTTCAAGCGGGTCAAGTCGTATTCCTGGCAAGCGAAGTTGACAGCCTTCGGCAGCACCCGCCGCAAAATGTCGCGGGCAGACCAAGACGTGAGCCTGAACCGCATCATTGAAGCGGGCGTTCCTGCAGCGACACTCGTCGGCAAGTCGTGGGACTTCCACGTCCATACGGCGCTGGAGACGACGCTGGAAGAGAATCTGGCCATGATCTCGGACTCGATCGCCTACTTGAAGCGGGCCCACATGGAAGTGATGCTCGATGCGGAGCATTTCTTCGACGGCTACAAACATAATCCCGAGTACGCACTGGCCGTGCTTCGCACCGCCGAGGAAGCAGGAGCCGACTGGGTCGTCATGTGCGATACGAACGGCGGGACGCTGCCGCACGAGATCGCAAGCATCGTCCGGGACGTCAAGAATCATGTCAACATCAAGCTGGGCATCCATACGCATAACGACTGCGAATTGGCTGTCGCCAATACGCTTGCTGCCGTGGAAGCCGGGGCGACTCAGGTTCAAGGCACGATGAACGGCTACGGCGAGCGGTGCGGCAATGCCAATCTGTGCTCCATCATCCCGAATCTTCAATTAAAGATGGGTTACTCGTGCGTCTCCGCCGATCAGCTTAAGCAATTGACGTCGGTCGCGCGGTACGTCAGCGAGATCGCCAATGTGAACATGCCGGTCAACCAGCCTTACGTCGGTAACGCCGCCTTTGCTCACAAGGGAGGCATCCACGTATCGGCGATTATGAAGGATTCGCGGACGTACGAGCATATCAAGCCCGAACAGGTCGGCAACAAGCAGCGGGTGCTTGTCTCGGAGCTGGCCGGCCAGAGCAACGTATTGTCCAAGGCGCAGCAGCTCGGCTATGAGCTGGATGCCAGCAACCCGAATACCCGCGCCATTATCGAGCGCATCAAGGAGCTGGAGCATCAGGGATACCAATTCGAAGGCGCAGACGCCTCGCTCGAGCTGCTGCTCCGTCAGGCGACCGGGACACACGAGGAGCCGTTCACCTTCGCTTCCTTCAAAATGCTCGTCGAGAAATCGGCCGATCGCTCAGTCAATTCCGAAGCAATCGTGAAGCTGAATGTCGGCAATGAGACCGTGTACATGGCTGCCGAGGGCAACGGTCCGGTGAATGCGCTTGACAACGCGCTTCGCAAAGCGCTCGTCCGCCACTACCCTTTTATTGAAGATATGCATCTCACAGATTATAAAGTACGTGTATTGGACGAGAATGATACGACAGCCGCCAAGGTGCGGGTGCTCATCGAGTCGACCGATTCCCAAAATACATGGAGCACGGTCGGCGTTTCGAGCAACGTCATTGAAGCGAGCTGGGAGGCACTCGTGGACAGTATCCGCTATGCGCTCATCGGGAAAGAGAAGCTGGAGCTCGAGCCCGAGCGCAGAGAGCCGCTGGGGCTCGTCAATCATTGATCCTCATCGCGGACAAGACGAAGGGGGATGTTTCCATTGTAGTATTCAACTACAGTGTGACATCCCCCTGATTCTCCACGCTCGACTTCCCGGAAAACTGCGAAAATACAGTTTCCCTTATGACGTTTACTCCGTCACAGGAATTCCTGCAAAACACAGGCTGTTGAGAAAATCCAAAGGATTTTATGGGCACTTCATTAGGACTTGTCTCTCAGTAGAAAATTGTGATTTCAAACACTCTAATCGAAGTGGCTGAAAACTGCACATTGAAATGTCTATCCGATAGGCGAAGTCCTCAAAACTGCACGGTTTCCCAAGACACGTTGATTCGGTAGGCAAAATCCTGCACAAACCCCCATGACGTCTACGACGTCACCCCCCAGAATGAAAATAGGTAGATGTAAACTTTTAAAGTTACTGTAGATGGTAATCATGAGACTAACAAATCCAAGGACGACTGTATTATTGGGGTACGACCCTGTTGCACAAACCGTCCAATTGCGATCGCGAGAACCGCCCAATGCACACCCAAGTGCGTGTATAAAATTTCCTTATTCAGGTCGCATGATTTGTTAGTACACATGAAAGCAGGTGCAAGCATGGATGCCGTACGCGAATGCTGTTGCGGATTAGATGTCCATCAAAAAACAGTAGTTGCCTGTATCCTTTACGGGGATTTAGAATCCAAGCCCAAGAAAGTCATCGAAAGCTTTGGAACAACAACTACCGAACTACTCCGACTTCAAGATTGGCTTAACGCACATGAGTGTAAAGAAGTAGCCATGGAGAGCACAGGTGTGCTGTGGAAACCGGTATGGAATATTTTAGAGTCTAGCTGCTATTTAGTGTTGGCAAACGCTAAACAAATCAAGAATACACCAGGGCGTAAGACAGACAAGAAAGATGCGGAGTGGATTGCACAACTTCATCGTTGTGGTCTCATTCAACCAAGCGTGGTGTTGCCGCAGCATTTGCGGGATTTACGAGATCTAACGAGGTATCGTCTGAGAATCGTGGTGACCATTGCTTCTGAGAAGAATCGTATCCATAAAATTCTTCAAGACGGAAACATCAAGCTTACGAGTTTTATGAGCGATTTGTTCGGCGTATCCGGGCGTCTGCTTCTGGAAAAGCTCATGGACGGAGAAGTGCTCGTAGAAGATGACGTACGCGAACTTGTCAAAACCAAGCTAAAAACAAAAGTGCCTCAGTTAGTTGAAGCTCTGAATGGTCAGCTACGGCGACATCATCGTGTTATGATGCGTGCACACTGGAAGCACCTGCTGTTCGAGGAAGCAGAACTGCAAGAAATTGAATCATTAATCGACGAACAGCTTGAGCCTTATCGAAAAGAGATTGAGTGCTTAGACAGCATTCCCGGAATTGACAAGTCTTGCGCTTCCGCTATATTTGCAGAAATGGGGCCGGATATCGCCACGCGTTTTCCCACGGTCGAGCAATTCACCTCATGGGCAGGGGTATCTCCAGGTAATAATGAGAGCGCGGGGCGCAAGAAAAGCCGGAAATGCCTGCAAGGGAACAAGTATCTGAAACGTAGCATAACGCAAGCGGCATGGGCAAATTACAGGTCAAGGAATCGAATAGGTGAGCACTTTAGACGGATACGGAAACGACGAGGCGAAAAAACAGCAAGCGTAGCAACCGGACATCTCTTAATTAAGATCATTTATGCCATGATGAAAGAAGGAACGCCATACAAAGAAATAGACATGCAGGTACGCATGTCTAAACAAAGAACAGCTAATTTTTACGTAAAGAAACTCCAAGAGCTGGGCTTTGCACTTCAACTAACTGAAAACGAAACAAGCTAAATTTTGAAAATGATGTGATCATTTTCGGGGGGTGAGTCTTTTTTTGCTTTCTTAGAGTAATAATGGCCCGAAAAAGTTCTATTCATACATTTTGAAAGGGCTGTCGTGCTTACTTCAACGTTTTTATTTTCGTATAAAATACAGCAATTCGATAGGGACGACTTCACCAGAAAGGGAATCCTGTAAAACTGCAGCAATTTCACCCGTTTCTCTTCGACTTAGCTCAAAAGGTCCAAAAATGATGTAGCTGTGCAGCAATTCCTCGAAATGTGGACTCATTGAGCTGAAATTCCTGTAAAATAGCAGCAATTCCCTCCACACGTTAAAACCCCAGGAGATTATGATGACTCCAGAAGGCGATGACGCTCTGAATGCCAAGTTTCGATTAGGTAATCACCCCTCCGAAAACAGCCTGAAAAATGACGGCCCGGTCTCATTCAATCACCTTGTCGATGGCCTTTTCCAATTCCTTCGGCGGACGCAGCCCGATGAACAGCTCCCGGATGACTCCGTTTTTGTCAATCAAAATATTGGTCGGAAAGGCAATGCCGTTATACAGCTTATAGGCCTCTCCCTTCTCGTCCCACAGCACCGGGTTGACCATCCCATACTGGTTCACGAACTCCTTCGCTTTCTCCTTCGTATCATAATTCGTCACATTGACGGACAGAAGTTCCAGATTATCCTTATATTTCGCATGCAATTTGACAAGATCGGGCGCTTCTGCCTGGCATGGCGTGCACCAGGAAGCCCAGAAATTCAGAAAGATCGGTTTATCCTGCTTGCCGCCCACCTCATATTTCGTTCCTTCGTCCGTCTTCAGCGTGAACGATGGCGCCAGCTTCCCCACTTGGGGCCCCGTCTCCTCAGGCAGGGCGCTCTCGCCCGCACCTTGCCTCAATTCGGTCGAAGAGGCGGGAGACTGGCTTAGATTCTGCCACACGCCGAAGAGAATGAACAGCACGCCAACAATAAGCACGCCTGCACTTTTTTTCATTTACGGCTTCTCTCCTTTATATGTTCAACGGTTGAGCATCTTCGTTGCCGGGATCCGCACACCGGCCAAGCAAGTCTGAACATGTGCTTTTATATGTATTGTACCCTTTTTCTACATAAAATACGATCCTTTCGGCCATCAGCCCGCTGGTATGACTCCATCCTCCCCTGGGAATAGTAACAACGTGCTTGCAATAATTGCTCTCTAGAAATTACGCAGGAAAGGAACCTGATCATGGCCAAACAACGCAGCTCCTCCCTATGGCTCGAATATACGGCGATCGCCACCGTACCGCTTGTGCTCGTGCTGGGCAACTCCATGCTTGTTCCCATTTTGCCGGAGGTCAAGCGTCATCTGCATCTGACTCAGCTGCAGACCAGTCTCATCATTACGTTGTTCTCCGTATCGGCCGGCCTGATTATTCCGATCGCAGGCTACTTGTCGGATCGCTTCGGACGCAAGGCGATCATCATCCCTTCCCTCATCGTATACGGGGCGGCAGGCATCGTCACCGGGCTCGGAGCGTTATGGGAATCCTACGGCCTCCTAATCGGGTTCCGTGCGGTCCAGGGGCTGGGCGCGGCTGGTACTGCATCGATCGCGATGGCGCTCGTCGGCGATTTGTACAAGGGCGCTCAGGAGAGCCAGGCTTTGGGCCTGATCGAAGCTTCCAACGGCAGCGGCAAGGTCATCAGTCCGATACTCGGTTCGGCGCTTGCCCTGTGGACGTGGACAGCGCCCTTTTTTGCGTTTCCCGTATTTTGCGCCTTGTCGCTGGTTGCGGTCATCTTCCTGATTAAGGAACCCGAACGGAAGCAGAAGCCGCAGCCGCTCAAAACGTATATCCGCAACATCGGACAAATTTTCAAGCAGCAGGGCCGCTGGCTCGTGCCCGCTTTTTTTGCCGGGGCGCTGGCTCTGTTCATCCTGTTCGGCATTCTCTTCTATGTATCCGACATTTTGGAGGAGAAGCCATACAATTTAAAAGGGATCGTCAAAGGTCTTGTGCTTGCCATTCCGCTGCTCGGCATGGTGACGACCGCCTATATTACCGGTTCGCTCATCAAGAAGAACGGCGTGCTCATTCGGTGGCTGATGAATATCGGCCTGCTGCTTATGGCGGTCTCGCTCGGATGCACGATTTTCTTCTACAAAAACGTGTACGGATTTATCGCGCTCATTACCGTGAGCAGCATTGGGACAGGCTTATTGCTGCCATGTCTGAACACGATGATCACCGGCGCGGTGGAGAAGGCGCAGCGCGGCATGATTACATCGCTCTACAGCAGCCTCCGCTTCCTCGGAGTCGCCTTCGGACCGCCGCTGTTCAGCTGGATGATGGACAAGTCCCATCGCCTCATTTTTATCGTCGTCACGGTTCTGTCCGTCATCGCGCTTATCCTTGTGTTCTTGTTCATCAAGCCGGACAAAAAGGTACGCTAACCGGCTTTTTTTCCTATGCTTCCCGTGGAAGAACGGCTCTGGGTCCTCACCTGCAAAATGTTCAAAAAATGTACCTTTTTCGCCAAACCATCACGTTTGACTGTATGGTTTGGTTTTTAGTATCATAATAAATAAGAGTTCAAAGAGGACGGTTTTCAGCACCGAGAAGGTTGCGTGATCAAAAGCGTACTCTTTGAACAACCTCTTAGAGTAAAAAGTGAGGTGAGGACGATGGGAATAGGTCGTTGATTCGGATCGGAGAGCTTGCCCGTGCGGCGAAGGTCAGCCAGCGGACAATTGATTATTATACGACGATCGGGCTAATCGAGCCGGCAGGACGGACAGAAACGAACTATCGTCTGTACAGCCTTGAAACGATCGAGCGGCTCAGACGTATACATCAAATGAAGAGAGAAAAATATTCGCTGGAGGAAATCAAGCAGTATTTCGCGCAGCTGAGGCACGCATCGGCGGAACAAGAGCTTGCCGACCGGCTGACGGAGCTGCAGCTGCACATGCAGAAGCTGGAACGCGAGGCGAAGGAATTGAAGCCGATGCTCGACCAGCTGAAGCCGACCCAAGCCCGCAGACTGTTCAACCGTCTGGGCGCCCAGAGCGCGGCCTGCATTGAAGTGCTGCTGACCTTTATTGACAAGAACAATCATTTCATGATGTGAAGTCTTCGGTCCTGAATAAGCTCGCATCATCTGTACTGGATAGGAGGCAACAATATGATTTTATTTCATCCTATGGATTTTTTGATTTTTATTGCGCTCGGGATCTCGATCTGGGCCCAATTCCGAGTCAAGGGCACGTTCAACCGTTTCACGCAAGTGCAGGCCAGCAGCGGCATGACCGGCTACGAAGCGGCGCGGCGCATGCTCGACGCGAACGGGCTGCATGACGTTCCGATCGAGCCTGTGCAGGGAGCCTTGACCGACCACTATGATCCGATTCACCGGGTCGTCCGTCTGTCCGAGCCTGTCTATTATGAGAGCTCGATCTCGGCCATCTCGGTCGCCTGCCACGAAGTCGGCCATGCGATTCAGCATCAGCAATCGTATCCGATGCTCGTCCTGCGGCACCGCATGTTCCCGCTCGTCAATCTGACGTCAGGCGCAGCGCCGTTCCTCATTATTGCCGGGCTGCTGTTCCAATGGTCGAACTTGCTCCTCGTCGGAATTCTGTTCTTCTCGGCCGCTGTGCTGTTCCAACTGGTCACGCTGCCGGTCGAGTTCAATGCCAGCAACCGGGCAAGAGAGCTGATGGTGTCGGAAGGCTTCATTACGAACGAAGAGGAGCGCGGCGTCGCCAAAGTATTGAACGCTGCCGCCCTGACGTACGTTGCGGCCGCCCTCATCTCGCTTCTTGAACTGCTCAAGTTCATTATGATCTTCGCGAACAACCGGGATTAATTCCGCTCGTGATAATGACAAGAGCCCCTTCTCCCTGCGACAGCAGGAGGAAGAGGCTCTTTTTTTGTGATATATAACGCCCGCTACAGCTGCTCAAGCTCACCCTGCACAGAGTCAGCCTTCCCCGGCCCGCGGGCGCTGCCTTCACGCTCTCTGAAATATTGCAGCAAAAAGGCGTGAAAGGTCTGCGCGACCAGCGGCAGCTTCTCGTCGATGCGGCGAATCAGCCCGATGGAGCGCGTAACGACCGGATCGATCACTCTGACGCGGGCCGGTTGAAGCTCCGATGTATGCTGGAGCGCCATATCCGGCAGCAGGCTGACTCCCATGCCGGCGGCCACGAGGCCTCGAATCGTCTCCGTCTCTTCCCCCTCGAAGCCGATATGCGGCGTGAAGCCTGCCTTCATGCAGGCATCCCATACAATCGGCCGCAGCGAATACCCGGGACTGAACATGACGAACGTCTCTTCCTTCAGCTGCTTCAGCGATATCGTCTCCTCCCGGGCCAGCGGATGGTTCGGGGGAAGGATGGCAAGCAGTTCCTCGTTCAGCACAATCTCCCCGGTCACCATGTCGCTGTCCTTCGGATACGGGGAGATGAAGGCGAGATCGACTTCGCCGGATACGATGTCCCGAATGAGGGACGGGTACATGCCCTGCTTGAACCGGAACTTCACGTTCGGGTGCCGCTTCCGGAACTCGGCCACCAGCTTTGGAATCAGATGGATCCCCAAGCTGTGCGGAAATCCGATTCGCACCTCTCCCAGCTCCGGATGCATGAATTCCTGCACCTCTTGAACCGCACGCTCCAGATCCTTCAGCACCGCTTCCGCCCGGCTGCAGAACAGCTGCCCCACCGGCGTCAGCTGCAGGTTGCGACCCTTCTGCAGGAACAGCTTGACGCCAAGCTCCTCCTCCAGCTGGTGAATCTGCCGGCTTACGGCAGACTGGGCGACATGAAGCTCCTCCGCTGCCTGCGTCACATGCTCCTTCTGGGCTACCTTCACGAAGTACAACAATTGCCTAAGTTCCACGAATCTCTCGCTCCGTTCTACTCAATAATACGGTTCTTGCGATGCGTTGCCAGCCGTTACGACCGAATGCGCTGCAATACGGCGTACAATAGGAATCCGGCGGCCAGGCCGCCCAAATGAGCGCTCCAGCTGATGCCGGTGATGACGAACGACTGCACAATCCCGATGCCAAGAATAATCATGATCGTCTTCCGCGATGCCTGATCGAGCGCCCACCGTTGAAAAATGGCGATGAACAGATAAGCTCCGTATACGCCATAAATCGCGCCTGAGGCTCCTACGGCCAATGTTCCCCATTCGGACAGGTACAAGGCCGCCCCATTGCCTAGCAGGCCGCTCAGCAGATACAGCACGGCATATTTGAAGGAGCCAAGGATGCGTTCCATCGGCGGCGCGAACACGAATAGCGCGAACATATTGAACAAGAGATGCTGGAATCCCGAGTGCAGGAACATCGCCGTCGCCAACCGCCACGTCTCGCTTGCATAAGGCTCCATCTTCAACACGGCGCCGAAGCGGAACAGCGTCATGTTGTCCTGGCTTCCCCCATTCAACGCAAGTACGATGAACATCGCCACATTCGCGATAATGAGGAGCGTCGTTACAGGGAACTGCTTGATATAACTGCGCCAATTTTCATATCGGATAAATATCACGGGTTTTCTCTTCCTCTCTCTCCGCCGGCCTGAACTCTCCAATCGTTCTCATGGATGCGGGGAACCTATCACGAACGGACATTGGACAATCGTACAAGCAAAGCTTTATAATGAAAAATAAGGTAAATGACTGTTCAAAGGGCGCATCTCTTCGTGATCCAAAGCGTACTTTTTGAACTACCTCGATAAGTTACCGTCACTTTATTGAAGGAGGCTAACGATATGGCTAATGAACGTCAAGCTACGCTCAAGGGCAATCCCATCACGCTGGTGGGTCCGGAATTGAAGGCAGGAGACAAAGCTCCTGAGTTCCAATTGAACAAATCGTTGACGGAGGTAGCAGGCCTGAACGATTTCGCAGGCAAGATTAAGCTCATCAGTGTCGTTCCTTCAATCGATACGGGCGTATGCGATGCGCAGACCCGCCGCTTCAATGAAGAAGCAGGCAAGCTTGGCGACAACGTCGTCGTGCTGACCGTCAGCGCAGACCTTCCATTCGCGCAGGCCCGCTGGTGCGGCGCGGCAGGCGTCGACAATGTCGTCATGCTGTCCGACTACAAGGGCAATACATTCGGTGAAGCCTATGGCGTCCTGATTAAGGAGCTTCAGCTCGATATGCGCTCCATCTTCGTCGTTGACGCAGACAATACGATTCGCTACGTCGAAGTGCTTGGCGAGATGACCGAGCATCCGAATTACGAGAAAGCGGTCGAAGCCGTCAAAAGCTTGCTGTAATTCCGCTTCCAGGGAGAACAAAAGCGAGAGAAGAGTTTCGGCTCTCCTCTCGCTTTATCGTCAGGCAGTGCCCATTGCCTCTATTCGGCGGCCGCTTCCTTAACTATTTACTTTATATGCCGCCAGCTTCTTGTCCAAGACAGCGAACAAATCGAGTATTACGCGATAATTGGCGCCCAAATCACCTAATCCCCCGCGTGAAGCCGAGTAAATATCAACCGCCGTTCTCATTGGTCCCACGTTGATGACAGAGACAGTAATATCCATCGTCCGTCCGGTCATCGTCCGTTTCTCCATAGTGATTTCACCGACAGAAGGAACCTCATGAAGTATTTTGTACCCCTGAATCTTCTTCAATGTCGATGCGATTTCTTCCCATGCTTTATCCCGGGACATTTGATAGTAATGCGTTTTCAATTTGGGGTCTTTGGCACGATCGCCGCTGGATTCAAAACTGCGAATAATGCCGACCAATACTCGTTTGAGTGACAAGAGCGTGTTCCTCCTTTTCATGACAGCCGTTGCTCACTTATCTATAGTGTATCACTGTTCCGGAGTTAACGGAAGGAAAAATGTGTCCATTAAAGAGAAACACCTTCCATGCGAATGGTCATTCACATGAAAGGTGGCTGAAATGTCAATAGGAAAACCCGCCTATGCCGTTTGGCTCTTATGTTTCTGAACCTGCTCTAGCAGGTGGGTGTCCGCAAAAATGCTTTTGACTTCCCTTCGAGAGGGCTTGCCAGCCGCACTTCGATCTAGGACTCCCAAGAAACAAACATTGGTTCAAAACAACGAAAGCCGACACGTACATCGCAGGAAGTAATCTTATTATATAGCGGAGAGCATCAAATGTAAACCGGTACTTTATTCCCAATCATGCCAAGCGTGCGCGGCAGCTTCCCGCCACCCGGCAACCCGTGCGGATTAGGGACGGGAATAACGGTTCCCGTCTTCAAGCTCCTTGACCGGAGCGTGATCGACTTCATCGAAGGGCACTTCCGTATCGGCGTCCTTCTCCGGCTCTTCTCCTGCTTCCTCCTGCTCCTGCATGCGCTGATGCTGGTCCTGCATCTTCTGATAGACCGCATAGAAGTTGAAGAAGGCATAATAGGCAATGACAGAGCCTGCGAAGAAGATGAGCAGGAACGGCCATTTGAACAAGCTGAAATATAAGATGGCGCCGCTGACGACGGTCGTCATGATGATGCGGAACGGACGGAGCAGCGTCAGCAGGATGCTGTTCTTGACCAGCTGAACCGTTTTCATATGATAGTGTGCCACCATCGAGAAAAAATTAAACAGCGACACGAACAAGACGATGAGCAGTCCGAGCATGACGAATCCGATGATCTGCATGGACTTGAGCTGCGTCATGTATACGGTATAATCCACATACATGATGACGAACAGCAGCGTATAGAAGATGCCGCCAACCATGGCTTGCTTGTAGTTTTCCTTGTAGGACTTGAAGAAGGTTTTGAGCAATTTGACATCCGTATCGCCCATGACCCACTTGCGGCCTACCGAGAACATGGCGGCTGTCGCCGGGAAGAGCGTGAACGGGGCGCTAATCCCCATCATCCAGTTCATCGTGATCGATTCGTTCAGCATGTTTTGCTGCATGACCATCAATTTGACGAGCAAAAAAAAGAAAAACGGCGCCGAACAGAGCAGCCACAGCACGTTCGTGACCGAAAATCGCATAATCCATTCCGAAATGCGGTAAAAGCCGCCCATTATCCCTCGAAATTCCAAAGGTCATTCCCCCTCGAATACATCATCCTGTCCTATCTACTATAATACAAAGCTCCCCTGCTATGCCAGTGCCTATTTTCCAGCGCTCTGGGTACTTGCCTCAGTCGCAAATGCCCCCCCGGCATATGATACTACTGTAATTCAAAACCTTTGCATGTTCTAAAGGAGGTTGTAACATGGGCCACGTAGGAGGATACGGCGGTTTCTGGACGTCGACAGGTACGATTCTGGTGTTATTCATTTTGTTGGTTATCGTTAGCCGCGCCCTGATTATCTGACCGGCGCCATAAACGCAAAGAGACCGCTCTGATGCGGTCTCTTTGTATTGTTGTATCGTGAAGACGGCATTAGCCGTCGCCTATTCACATCTTATTCGTCGCGTTGGCGGCGTCCTTCATCATTGAAGCGGCGCGGTTTGCGATCGCCGTTACGGTCCCGGTAATCTCCACGGCTGCCGCCGCCCCGGTTGTCGCGGCCATATCCGCCACGGTTATCCCGGCCGTAGCCTCCGCGGCGCTCGCCGCCTCCTTGGCGTCCTCCGCGATTATACGGCGCGGACAGCTTGCGTCCGCTGGAGCGAAGGTCCGGCTTGCGGCGCTTCACGCGAATCGGATCTTCTGGTGTCAGCGAGATCTGGACATCCTTCTTCTCGCCCGTCAGCAGCTTGAATGCCGCGGACAGCAGATGCACCGAATCGTACTGCTCGAGCAATTGAATCGCAATGCCCTTGTACTCGTTCAAATCGGTATCCTTCAGCACTTCCATCATACGTTCGGCGACAATGCGCTGCTTGCCCTCGATCGCATCCGCCAGCGTCGGCATCGGCTTGCGCGGGATGCGGTGGCGGGTCACCCGTTCGATGAAGTTCAAATGGTCAATCTCGCGCGGCGTAACGAACGACCAGGCGCTGCCTTCCTTGCCGGCGCGGCCGGTACGGCCGATCCGGTGCACGTAAGATTCCGGATCCTGCGGCAGGTCGAAGTTGATGACATGGGTAACCCCGGATACGTCCAAGCCCCGGGCAGCCACGTCGGTAGCGACCAGCACATCGATGCTGCCGTCGCGGAATTTGCGCATGACGTTGTCACGCTGGTTCTGGGACAGATCACCGTGCAAGCCGTCAGCGGAATAGCCGCGCTTCTGCAGCGCTTCGGACAGTTCGTCGACACGGCGCTTCGTGCGGCCGAATACGATCGCGAGCTCCGGCGATTCCATGTCGAGCAAGCGGCTCAATGCATCGAACTTCACCCGTTCAGGCACTTCGATATAAGCTTGTTCGATCAGCGGTGCGCTCACCTGCTTCGGCATGACGGAGACATGCTCCGGATCGCGCAGGAATTGATTCGCCAGCTTCTGGATGTTCGGCGGCATCGTGGCCGAGAACAGCATCGTCTGGCGCTCTTCCGGCACGAGGCTCAGAATCGACGTGATGTCTTCCATGAAGCCCATGTCGAGCATCTCGTCCGCCTCGTCCAATACGACCGTCTGCACATGGTCCAGACGAATCGTCTTCCGGTTAATATGGTCAAGCAAGCGGCCCGGCGTTCCGATAATAATCTGCGGGTGCTTTTTCAGTGCGCGAATCTGCCGGCCAATATCCTGTCCGCCGTAAATCGGCAGGGAACGAACTCCTTTGAATCGGGTCAGCTTGCCGATCTCTTCGGCTACCTGAATGGCTAACTCGCGGGTAGGGGTCATGACGAGAGCGACGACTCGCTCTTCCGACGGGTCAATCTTGGAGATAAGCGGAATTCCAAATGCGGCGGTCTTGCCTGTTCCTGTCTGAGCCTGTCCAATCAAGTCACGTCCCGTCATGGCTACCGGAATCGCTTTTTCTTGAATCGGAGTGGCTTCTTCAAACCCTAATTCCGTAATCGCTTGAAGCAATTTCGGCTCCAGGCCGAATTCAACAAATGTCTTCAATATATTCATACTCCTTCATTGTGGACAATCCACAGCCTTGTCTGTATTCTTAAGTAGCGCGACAATGGTGACGAAAGGCACTTCCAGCCATTCGTCTTCTCATATACAATGCGGAGGGGTCCTGCACGGCGGACTTCCACCATGTAATCATATTATGGACATCGTGGGTATCATAAGCCTACTCAAGAATATCCAGCATATTATAACACAAATGATTAAAAGAATACCAGTTCCGAACTAACCAATACTACCTCATGAGGTGACTTCACGTTGAAACGAATTTTCCACTGCATCATTATCATTATCGGCGCCGCCTGCATCGCCGCCTCCTTCAATCTGTTCCTGCTCCCGCACCATTTGCTCAGCGGCGGGTTATCGGGCGTGTCGCTGGTAACGAATTACTTGACCGGCTGGAATCCAAGCGTCTTGTACTTCACCTTTAACCTTCCGATCCTGATCTGGGGCTGGTTCGTACTGGGCAGGCGGTTCATCGGGTACAGCATTCTCAGCGTCGCCACTACGACCTGGCTGCTGACGGTCATTCCCGTCCATTCGGTGACCAATGAGCCGCTGCTTGCCGCCATCTTCGGCGGGACGCTCGTCGGAATTGGAAGCGGAATCTCGCTGCGCGTCGGCGGCTCTTCCGGCGGCTTCGACATCATCGGATCGATCGTGACACGCTATCGCGATTTCTCGATTCAGAGCATCCTGATTATCTTGAACGGCGCCGTTATTTTCTCGCACGGATACATATCCCAGGAATGGGAGCTTGTCCTCTATTCCATGGTGTCCATCTTCACGACGGGCAAAATCATCGGCACGATCTACATCAACCATTACAAGGTGACCGTGTTTATCATTACCCGGGAGAAGGAAGCGCTTATCAATAAGCTGCTTTGTCTTCCGCACGGCGTAACCGTTATCAAAACGCGAGGCGCGTTCACCGACATAGAGAAGGATATGCTCATGACTGTGACAACCCGCTACGAGCTGCCCGATCTGAAGCGCAGCATCATGGAGATCGATCCGAAGGCGTTCGTCAATATTGTGGAGACGGTCGGCGTCATCGGCAATTTCCGGCGCCCGCTGTCGAAGTAAGCGTTCTGCGGGGACATGCTCCCTCCAGCCAAAAACCAAGAGGCTGTCCCAAAAGTAGGTATGCTCACTTGAAGGGGCAGTTCGCTTGATGGAAACCTGTGCAAAAAACAAAGAAATGGCGATGCTAGGTGGTTATCCCTGCATCGCCATTTCTGACTTTTGGTCGATTGCCGCCTTCTTAAGCAAATTGTGGGCGAGCGAAAGCCACCCGACCTCGAGGCTCACTTTGGGCAGGCCTCGAAGCAGAAAACGTCTGAATCCCCGATTGTTTTTCATTTGTCCAAATACACTCTCCGGTTCAATCATTCTCCGAACCGACAGCGCGTATCCTTCCTCACTCCTGAGTTTCTCCCGTGCTTGCTGCTTGTAACGTAGGTATTTCAAACTCACGCTGATTTCCCGGTTCCCTTTTGCTTTCGTACAAGTTGCTTTGAGTGGACATCCTTCGCAGCTTTCGCTTCGGTAGTGTCGCTTCCGTACCTCATATCCGCTTTCAGTCATTTCCTTGCTTTCGTAACGAAACAGCAGTTGGCGACCCGCTGCACACGTCCACCTATCTTCGGCTTCGTCGTACTGCCAGTTGTCCAGCTTACTGATATCTTGCTGCCACTTCTTCGACTTTTCCTTGTGGTATGTGCTGTATTTCACCAATGCTTCTAGTTGTTCGCTTTCCAAGTAAGCATAGTTTTCTTCTCCGCCGTACCCTGCATCTGCGATGACTGTTTTCGGCAGCTTGCCAAGAGCTGCTTTAACCTTCTCCAAATGCGGCTTAAGGCAGCGCGTGTCGGTCGGGCGTTGATGCAAGCTGTAGCCGATAATGAACTGGTTTTCCGTTCCAATCTGCACATTGTAGCCGGGCTTGAGTTGGCCATTACGCATGTGATCTTCTTTCATCCGCATGAAGGTGGCGTCGGGATCTGTCTTGCTGTAGCTGTTCCGGTCGCCGAGGCGCTCTTGATGGGTCTCATATTTTTGCAAACGCGGGAGGAGGTCTTTTCGGAGTGCGCGCACCGCTTTTTTAAGAGACTTGTCCTTCGGTTGGGTTTGCAGTTTTGCCTCCAATTGCTGAACGGCCGCCTCCAGCTTTTCGCTGGTCAGCGCGGATGCTTCGCCGAGCTCGGCAAGGTCTTGCCCAGCCTGCTCCTGATCTTCCTGCTTCTCCGCCGCTTCGATCGTTGCAAACAATGTCTGTACTTTTTCTTGCAACTTCGCTTTCTGTTTTACAACGGCCTTGCCCCAGACGAACGTGTACCGATTGGCATTCGCCTCAATTTTGGTACCGTCGACAAAGTAATGCTCGAGCTTTACATACCTTTCCTCAGCAAGAAATTGAAGGACGCTTGTGAAAACGACCTCCAGCACATTTTTCATTCTCTCGGAGCGAAAGCGATTAATGGTACGGAAATCTGGACGCTGTCTACCAGCTATCCACATAAACATGACATTCTCTCGGACCGCTTTGGCAATTTGGCGAGAGGAGTAGATCCGCTGTGTGTAGGCGTAAATAATAACTTTGGTAAGCATTTTAGGATGGTAACTGTCGCGTCCTCCGCCAGGATAGGCGGCTTTAAAGATCTGGTCGTCCAAACGATTGACCGCCTCGTTGACGACTCGAACAAGGTGATTTTGGGGAATGTCGTCCTCCAAGTCCATTGGCAGATACAGTTGGTCCATGGTATATTGAATGTACAAAGAAACCTCTCCTTTTGGTATGTGGTTGGGTGGTACCTCCATTTTACCAAGGAAAGGTTTTTTTTGTTTTACAAATTGAAGAAGGGGTGTCCTTCAGTCATCTAACGATGACCTTTTGGGACAGCCCCTTGTTCGATCATCTTATGAGTCCATACCTGCTATTTTAGAGGGCGCGCGTATTCTGCGCCAGCGCCAGGAAATAGTCCAGCGTCTTGTTCACGCGCTTCACGACATGATCATGCGCTGGCACGCCGTCAGCGGTAAATTCCCGCTGATCTCCTCCGATCGAGATCCACTCCGGGCAGTTGATTCCGTGCAGGTTCCGCACGATCGTCTGGAGGTGGGACAAGGAGCTGACGCCGACCGCACCGCCAGCCGAGCTGACCGACAGCACCACCTTGTTGTTGAAATACTCGAAATTCAAGTAGTCGAGCGCATTTTTCAGCACGCCCGACAGGGTGCCATGGTACTCCGGCGTCGCCAGCACAATCGCGTCGCTCTCCTTGACCGCCTTCTTCAGACGAAGCACGTTCGCATTCTCCTCGTCCACATCCGGGTCGTACAAAGGAAGCGGCAGGAGATGCAGCTCCACTACCTCCGCCTCGTGATCCTTTCCTTGCAGCCGTGCCGCGATATAGCGCACCAGCTTGGAGCTGGTCGCGTCCGCGTGATTACTCCCGGCAATACATACAATACGCACAATCTTCTCTCCTTCCGTCATGTTGCGGTTGGCAAGCGAACATCATCTATGGATGAACAACCTGACCTAACGGGAGGGGATGACATACCCGCTGCCAGAACGGCAGCGCTTCTTTTCCAACAACGCCAGGTCTGTCCATTCTGCGCCCGGCGCTTCACGTGTCAAATACGCTTCCGCATGAGTGAACGCTTCTGCTTCCGATTCGGCGATCACGACACAGACGAACGGTCCCTGCGCCGATGACGCTTCCAACCGAAATATGTACATGCCTTCGTCCCTCCCCTTTTGCAAATCATACATAAACAGGAAGTAACCGTCAAGAAAAGGCTCAATTCTACAGGTTGAAGCGGCTATCGTCTATGCGGAGCATTGATCTCGTTTTTCGACAAATGAAACACACCGCGCCTCAGCTCCGCCTTCTGAGAGCCGCGGTGTATTAAGGTTCGCCTATAACGATATTTTTTTCCTGTATGCCTCGGCTTCCGACGGAGACGCATAAACAAAATGACCCGGCCGAATCTCAATCAACTCCGGACGTTCCGACTTATAATCATGGATGTCCGGATTGTAGTATATCCGCTTGCGGTTCCGCTCGTGATGCGGATCTGGCAGCGGTATCGCCGACAGCAGCGACTGCGTATACGGATGCAGCGGCCGTTTATACAATTCATCGGCATTGGCCAGCTCCACGAGCTTGCCGTTATACATGACCCCGATCCGATCGGAGAAATATTTGACGACCGACAGATCATGCGCGATGAACAATATCGTCAGTCCCAGCTTCTTCCGCAGCCGGTTGAGCAGATTCAGCACCTGAGCTTGAATCGATACGTCCAGCGCCGATATCGGCTCGTCCGCGATGATCAGATCAGGGTTCGTAATCAGCGCCCGCGCGATGCCGATCCGCTGCCGCTGGCCTCCGGAAAATTCGTGAGGGTACCGGCTCGCATGCTCTTTGGTCAGACCGACCATCTCCAAAATGTCATAGACCATGGCAAGCATCTCTTTTTCGTTCTTGCACAGCTTGTTGATTTTGAGGCCTTCCCCGATAATTTCCTTGACCGTCATTCGCGGGTTCAGCGAAGCGATCGGATCCTGGAAAATCATCTGCATGCCGCGCGTCACTTCTTGTCTCGCTTCCTTGCTCAACCGACCCGAAATCAGCTTCCCATTGAAGTAGATCTCCCCGCTAGTAGGCTGGTACAGACGGATAATCGTCCTGCCGGTCGTCGTCTTTCCGCAGCCGGATTCGCCGACGAGACCGAACGTTTCCCCCTTGTGAATCGTGAAGCTGACATCGTCGACCGCCTTCAGTACCGTTTTTCTCCGTCCGAACCCGCTCGTGAAGTATTGCTTCAGATTTTTCACTTCCAGCACCGGCGGTACCGTCGAATTCATCATGTTATCGCACCAGCCTTTCGGTTTGCTGCGCAATCCGCCGCTTCAGGACATCAGGAAGCTGCACGGGCGGAGCATTCGGGTGAAGGAGCCATGTGGCGGCAAAGTGCGTATCGCTCACTTGGTACATCGGCGGCTCCTCCTCGAAGTCGATGCGCATCGCATAGCGGTTGCGCGGCGCGAACGCGTCTCCCTGCGGCGGGTACAGCATATTTGGCGGCGTGCCCGGAATAACGAGCAGCTCATCCGATGCGCTTGTATCCAGATCAGGCATTGAGACGAGCAGACTCCATGTATACGGATGCTTCGGATTATAGAAAATTTCATCCACCGTGCCGTATTCCACGATTTTACCGGCATACATGACCGCTACCCGATCCGCCATATTCGCCACAACGCCCAGATCATGCGTAATAAAAATGACCGACAGCTGGCGCTCTTTTTGAATCTGCTTGATCAAATCAAGAATTTGCGCCTGAATCGTCACGTCCAGCGCCGTCGTCGGCTCATCGCAGATCAATATTTCCGGATCGCTCGCCAGCGCGATGGCAATGACAATCCGCTGTCTCATCCCTCCCGAAAATTGGAACGGATACTGCTCAAACCTTTTCTCCGGATCGGGGATGCCGACCGCTACCATCAGCTCCAGCGCTCTTTCCCGGGCCTTCGCTTTGCTGATGTTGTGGGCCCGAAGCGCTTCCATAATCTGCTTCCCGACCTTCATGATCGGATTCAACGAAGACATCGGATCCTGAAAGATCATCGCGATTTTGGAGCCGCGAATCTGCGTAAATTGCCGCTCCGTATATTGGGTCAGATCATCCCCTTGATAGAGTATGCTTCCACCCTCAATATTGGCGTTCTTGGACAAAATGCCCATAATCGCTTTATTGGTCACCGATTTGCCCGAGCCCGATTCGCCGACAATCGCCAGCGTCTCTCCGCGATGCAGCTCGAAGCCTACGCCGCGCACGGCATGAATCTTGCCCGCAAAGCTGTTGAACGTAATACGCAGATCCTTGACCTGCAATACCGTTTCCTTGTTCGTTGCCACAGTCATCTGTCTTCACCCCGCTCCTATTCTTGTCCTCTTAGCGTCGGATCAAAGGCATCTCGCAGTCCGTTCCCGAACAAGTTGAACGAGAGCATCAGAATCGAGATGACAATGGCCGGGAACAGCGTCAAATGAGGATGATCCAGCAGCAATTTCTGACCATCCGCCAGAAGAACGCCAATCGAAGGCTCAGGCGCGCCAATCCCCAATCCTAGATAAGACAGGAACGACTCGGTGAATATAGCTCCCGGAACAGCAAGCGTCGCTTGGGTAATGATCGGACCGATAGCGTTCGGCAGGATGTGCCGGAAGATGAGAACCCGATCTTTGGCTCCCATCGTTCGCGATGCCAATACATATTCCTGTCCCTTGTATTTATAGAACTGGGCCCGAATCATCCGGCTCATCCCGATCCAGCCGGTGATGACCATCGCCAAAATGATCGGCATAATTCCCGCTCCCAAAAACATGACAAATAGAATGACGAGCACAAGCGACGGAACACCGTTCAATATTTCGATAATCCGCTGCATAATCATGTCAACTTTTCCGCCGTAATACCCGGATATCGAGCCGTAGGTGATGCCGATGAGCACGTTAATCGTAACGGCCATGAATCCGATTAGAAGCGAAATTCGCGTCCCTTTCCACAGGCGCGTCCACTGATCACGCCCCAGCGAGTCCGTACCCATCCAAAAATACTGATCCTTTGCTTCTTTTAATTGGTACATGTCTACTTTCGCCTTCACCATCGGAATTTTGCGGCCGCGATACTCCATTTCGAATTCATCGATGATTTTGACGACGCTGTCTTTATATTTCACATCCAGACTGGCCTTTTGAATATCCATCGTCCTCGTGCCGTCGAAGATGCCCAGCTTCTCGATCCCCGGCACGCGCGGCGGCAGCAAGGTCCATTCAATATGCTGCTCGCGGTATGTAAAGGAGCTGAGCAATGGGGCGATGATAGCCATCAAGATAATAAAGCCGATAAAAAAAGCGGCAACGGTGGACGCTTTATTTTTGCGGAAACGCAGCATCGCGTCCTTGAAAAAGCCGATCGCCTGACCTTCGAACTTCTGGTCGGCGAGCTGCTTCTCGCGCTGCACCAGCTCGAACGGGTTCTGCCCTTTACGTTTCTCCGTTTCGATGTTCATCATTTCTTCCCTCCCATGCGGATCCGCGGATCAATGATGCCGTAAGACAGATCCACGACCAAAATGCTGATTAGGCCGATCAAGGAATAAAAGAACATGATGGCAATCGTTAACGGATGATCGAGAGAGTTAATCGAGTTGACCACCAGAGAGCCAAGCCCTGGCACGCTGAAAATGTTCTCAATGACGATCGCTCCCGACAAGATCGAGAAAAACAACGGAATAATAATATTGGACAGCGGAACGAACGAGTTGCGAATCGCATGGCGCAAGGTCGCCTGCGTGAGGGTTAGCCCCTTCGTCCGGGCCAGCAGCATATAGTCCGAGTTAAGCGCTTCGCATAGTTCCGCTCTCAGATAGCGGGTAATGACCGCGATTTCACCGAAGGATAACGCCAGAACCGGCAAAATCATCGATTGCAGCTTCGTCCAGCTCAGCGATTGCTCCGCCGAGAGAAGGATCGGCACCAGTTCCCATTTGAACGCGACGATATATTGGAGCAGCGCCGCAATTACGAACGAAGGCACCGAGATGAACAGCACGACCATAATATTAAGGGTATGATCGGTCGCGGTATTCTTCTTTAGCGCCGCCCAAATGCCGAGCATAATGCCGATCGGCAGTGTAAAGATAAGCGCGAAAACATTAAGCTGGATCGTAATCGGCAGCTTGTCCTTAATAATATCGAAGACCGGAACCTTCGGCTGCACTTTAATCGAATCGCCGAAATTGAAGCTGAGGAAATCTTCCAAAAAATATACGTACTGGACAACAAGCGGCTTGTCCAAATGGTATTTCGCTTCGATGCGCTCCTTCACGTCCAGTGGCAGCATTGGATCGCTCACGATGCTTCCAGGCATGGAATGGATCAGAAAGAAAAGCAGGCTGATGATCAGAAACAAAGTGATTGCCATTGCAACCAGTCTTTGCGATATGTAACGCAGCATGGGCCTGAAGCTCCTTTTCGCAAATTCGGAGACCTTGTGCAACGGATGGTTGCGCAAGGCCTCCAGCTTTTACCTAGTCATGAATGATGGATTGCAGCGGAGCGAACTCGATTTCCGGGAAAAATTTCCCTTTAGCCAAAAGTTCAATCCGGTCCTGATACAGCATTGCATTATCATTTTGGAACAGCGGAATTTGCGGAACATAGTCCAGCAGCATTTTTTCCATTTCCACTAACGCTTGAAGTCTTTCCTCAGGTTTCAGCAGCAGATCCCCGGTCGTCGTCCGCTTTTGGAGCTCGTCGAATTCCGGACTGCTGAAGCGATGCGAACGGTTCGGGAAGTCGGTTCTCCATGCCTTCATGCTGGACCATGGGTTGAACGCGTTCTGGGTAATGGCGCCAATGCCCAATTCAAAATCACCGTCCCGGTAGGCGTCATAAGCGGCATTAAATGGCATTGCACGCAGCTTGATGTCAAGGCGGTCTTTGCCGAACAGATTCTCGTACAACTCTTCCGTCACTTCAGCGGTTTGCTTCATCGTATCTTGGGCATCGAAATAAGTAATTTCAATCGTGATCTTCTTGTTACCATTCGCCGCGTAGGCCTTATCGAAATATTCCTTCGCGAGCTCCGGATCGTAGCCGGTTCCTTCGGGAAGGATCGCCTTGGCCGCTTCCGTATCGCGGTACTTTTCTCCCTTCCGATAATCCCCTACCATGCAAATCGTAGAAATATAGTACGGAGCAGATTTGAAGGTTTTGAAAATCCCCTTCGACAATTTATCGCGATCGATTCCGTAGAACAGCGCTTTACGCAAATCATTGTTCGCCAGAATCGGATTTTTCTTCGATTCGGTATTTACATAGAAGCCCCATACCGATTTCGCTTCGGTATAGACAACTCTTGGATCGTCGCCATATTTATCGAATTGCTCCCCGCTGATCGAGACACTTTCGATTTCGCCCTTCTCCCATAACTGCATTCTGGTGGAGCTATCCATGACGACCCGGTTTTCGATGCGATCCGGCGTATAGACATCTTTCAACGTTGCATCCGGATTTTTCTCGAATACGCGGTACTGGTCGCGCACCCACTCAGTCAGCCGGTACGTGCCGCTGGAAGGTACTTGTTCCAGCGTCGTCCCATACGTCGTGGACGTTCTATCCGCATTCATGCCCGCCTCATACAATTGTTTGTGGATGGGCGATGTCGCTCCCCCGCCTGCAAAGACGCTAAATACATCAATTTCAGGCATTTCTGTCTCCAGCACAATCTCCAGCGTCAGGTCATCCTTCGCTTTAATGCCGACCTCTTCCCACTTGGCTTCACCCTTAAAATATTTGTTAGCGCTTACAACTGGTATACTATCGAATAGGATGAACGCATTGCGGTTGACCAGCTTCGGGTCCAGCAGCATCTGGTATGAATATTCATAATCATGCGCCGTAATTGGCGTTCCATCCGTCCATTTTAGTCCTTCCTTCAGATTGAAGGTCCATGTTTTGTTGTCAGAAGTCACTGGCAAATCAACAGCCTGGTAAGGCACAAACTTCACATTGTCCGTTGCTTCATCATAGATCAGTTCAAGCAAACTGCCATAAATATACTCCATCAGCTTCGACGCCTCTGCATTTTCACTCATATGCTGGTTAAACGTCTCCACCGATACACTGGAAAAGCGCATCACGGACTGCTTGTCGGAAGCTTCCTTCTCCCCGGAATTTTGCTTGCTTTCCCCCTCTGTGCTCTCTTGCTTCGTCTGGCTGGCGTCATTGCCGCCTCCGCTGGTGCAGCCAGCGAAGGATAGCGCCATCAACATGGCCAAAATCACCAGAAAAGGTTTTTTTGGCTGTGTCATAAGATCCCCTCCTCATGTTAAATGTTGTTCATGTATGTCAATTTATGCGGGTAACAATGAAAACGGACATGCAGAAAACCTATTCCATCGACAAAATTCCTCATGGAATCAATTAAATGTTAATTAATGCAATTATGATCCATTTTTTTACCAGATCAAATCTTTGGATATAGGATATGCAATACATTACATTGGTGACAAAGAAGTATACGCTCGAGGAAAATAGTGGAATGCAATTATTAAAAGCCTATCAAAGTGACAAATCGTAGTCAAGATATAAATATGTGATCTGGAAGGGGGATATTGTTAAACTTAATAAAGAAGAGAAATTAACCCTAAAATACGGTGTATGTTCCAGCACCAAACTTCTTTCTTCTCAATTTTCTTACTTAACCGAAAAAACAGTAGAAAACTTCACAATCGAAAACAGCATAAGAACTCGAACTGCAGAGGCCTGCTATGTCTGCCCGGGCAGTTCTACGTAAAAAGGGTCTGCACTAATTGCAAACCCGAGTATGGATCCGCTTTATGTTGAAAGCTGTTTTATGTAGATACTCCGTCATCCTGTACTGTATTTTTGTGTTTTACCGCTGAAGTCTCATCACTCAACGTCCGTAGCGGCGTAATACAAAAAGCGCCCGCTGTGATCAGCATCAAACAAATTCCATTCACACGAACGACAGATTGAAGTTCGACGCCTAGATGCAACAGATACGACATGAGCGCCAAAGATAACGGAGTCAAAGCGGTCGATACTGATGTCATAATCGCTGTCACTTTACCCAGCATATGAGGCTCTGTCGTCTTCTGAATGTATGTAAAAATGGGAATGTTAGAAAGTTGGATCGAGTAGCCGATTGCGAAAAGCGCGCATACCGCCAGCGCAAACTGGTGTATGAAGCCGAGTGCGCTATAGCCGAGCACGACGACGGCCAGGAAGCACAGCATAATAAGCCCGGGACGAACAAACGTTTTGCACAACGAGGTCGTAAGCGCTCCCAGTATAAATCCGATGCCCAGCGAGATCTGCAGACAAGCAAGCACGAAGGCGCTGCCCTGCAAAATATCCCGGGCCATAATCGGAATCATGACTCCCATCGGCCCGGCGATAAAAAAATTCATGAGGAAACCAATTCCTGTGGTAATTGGCAAAATGCGATGCCCCCGAACATAGGCAAGCGAAGCGCGAAAGTCCTCCCATGGGGTTGTTGAGCGTGTGGATTCAACCTGCTGCGGCGAGGTTCGAACGCAAGCGATAAGCAATGAAGAAATGAGAAGCATTGCCATACAGAACAAAAAAACTCCAGTAAATCCGATAGAAATAATTAATGTACTGCCTATGAGCGGCCCGATAATAAGGCTGTATTGCCCGGCCATCCGCAACAGTCCATTCGCCCGCTGCAGCGAATCTTTATCGGTAATGGAGACGATCATGGAAGAATGCGCAGGACCGGAAAATGCGTCCATAATGCCAAACAGAAAAGAAACGATGATCAGGAAAATCGGAGTAAGCGTATCGGTCAGATAACAAGCCAAAATGGACGCGATAAGAAGCAATTCCGACCACTGCGAGATAAGAACGACCAATTTTCGGTTTAACCGATCGGCAATAATTCCGCCATAGATCGTAAACAACAGCCGGGCGAACGTAGAGGCGAACAACATCATGCCCAAATAACTGCGCGACTCGTACATCGTGAGCATCAGCCATTCCACGGCGATGATATAAATAAAATAACCGGGACTGGAAATGAGGGCCGCCGTCAAAAAGAAGCGGTAATTGCGATTGCCCCAAATACCGGATTGGGGCGTGGCTTTCAATTGCTGGTCCATCGAACTACGTCCTTTCATAAAGCATATCCACTTTTATCCCTCTTTTTTTGAATCAATATATTCTATTCATTAACAAAAGTCAATATAATGGTCAAAATATCATACTCAACTACAAAGGAAATGAACGAGCTAGTCTCTGTTCGTTCCGCTGTTCACTACTTCGCTGAATCTCGTTGGTCTTATTAGGCAGGTCAGGCTTTGACCTTACTTTTGCATGTTGATGCATGGACTGAATAATCTCCATTAACAAGTTTCATATATTTTTTCACATTCTTTTTTATTGGAGGGCATGGAGTTATTCCGGATTCGATACGTTTCAGCGGACAGGCGTTGCCTTGGCAAGACGGCCTAAAGAAACATTTGGTGCATGCCGGGTCTTCATTAACGCCGCCTGTAGTCCACAAACTCCATTTCTCTTGATCGATTACTACGTCACCGTTTTCTAATATGTCGCCTACATGGTTATAAGGGTTATTAAAAGCAACAGTACATTTATAGATCATTCCATCTGAGCCGATAACTAGAGAAGAAGGATTGGAAGCATAGCATTCAGAGCCACCCGGTTGTAAATATTGCTTATAATGATCGAAACTGAATCCCTTTTCCCTTGCTTTATAATAAAAAGGAAATAATTCTTTACTATCGCATAAATGGATATCGGAGTTCTGTTCTTTTTCTAGGTTTCCAATAGGTGAAAAATGTAGGTCAAAGCGTGGATCATCTGCAAAAAGATCTCCAATCATTGAAATATACTCATTCATCGTTGTGGCTACTTCGTGATTGACATTAGAGCGAATAACAACATGAAAATTCTCCGAGCTTTGCTGCATTTGCATAACATTAGACATAATAGTATCAAATGTTTTTTCTCCAAACCTTCCAACCCGGTAACGATTATGGGTTTCAGCGGTTCCGTCAAGCGTTATTTGGAATGATTTTATTTCAAATTTAATTAATTGGTCAAATTTCTCTTTATCAAGTAAATATCCATTAGTCGTAATGCCCGCTCGATAAAGAACATTGTTTTTCTTACAAATTTCTATTATTTCTGGAGACATCTTTTCTATTACATTAAAGGATTTCAGTGGTTCCCCACCAAACCAGTTTATAACCAGACTATTATACCTACCTAACGTTTTCTCCAAATACTTGAGGATGCCCTTCTGTACAGATTCCTTCATTTCCGACTTAACAAAATCCTCATAACAATAGATACAACGAAAATTACAGTCCTCGTTTGGCATCAAGATAAGTTGAAGAGTCCGGTTAAAAGACAACAAATTATACTTTTGTGCTGTAGCCAATTGAAACTCATTCACATCCTCACGTACAAAATATCCTTTTTGATATAAAAAAGATATCATTTCGGAGTTGTTATTTTCATCCTGTGACAGATCGATTGATTTTATTCTCAGTAATTCCTTCACACGCTCCGCTTGCTTACCATAAAAAATAGTGATTGTCCCACGATACGAATTATATAATCTGAGCATGTCCTTTTCTTCAGCAAGTACATTGAAACGCGAAGGCTTGACTAAACTTTTATTTACAGTAATAGAATCCCCTATAACCAAATTAACACCTCCAAAACTTATGAGATTACAGGAAGGGTACCCTCCCTGTAATCGCTTTCACCCTAAAAAAAGACTATTCAGAAACAGACCACATTAAGAATAATTTTTCCATCTTTATTACTCATCGCAAACAATTCTTCCATATCTTCTCACCTCCTTCGATTTCTAAAATAATCCTAATATGGTTAGTAGTCAATATACACTAAATATTCTTTATTTTTTTGTAATATATTCTATCAATGGTTAAGTAAGTAATTATTAAATCTTTGTTAAAAAAGAAGGAAATCCTGTTCCTACGTAGAAAACGAACACAACCGGAATCGTGCTCAAGCTCTCATCATCCAGAAATGCGTTCTAACGAAGCTGACGGCTTGCGCCGGGAAAGGAGCCGTTTTGGCACTGAAACGCTTATCGCTTATTACTGCTCTACTTACAGCAATTTACCTGGTCCTTAACTCTCATGTCCCGACTCTCGTCAATCTCTCGAATTCCTTTTTCATCATCGGGCTCGTCTATTTATGTATCGCTTTGTTTTGCCATGTCCGAAATATCGGATTTTTCAAATCTTTGAGTTACCATCTCCAGCGTAAAAGACAAGCCGAAGACGCGGCCAATCGCATCGATGCCGCAGGCGGAGAGTCAATGTCCAAGCCGAAGCTGCATGAACATGCCGCCCGGATCGGCAGCGGCCCATGGCCGAACCGGATGTTTTATCTGTTCGCGATTCCGTTGCTGCTCTGTTCACTCGCGCTTGCATACGCTTCCATGTAGCACAATAACAAAATCCGGCCGACCGCATCGGTTGCAGTCAGCCGGATTTTTATGCGAGAGCTTGAATGGCGGATATCCAATCCCTTCCCTTATTGGGACAGGCGGGTTGCCAGCTCGTACAGCTCCATATTGAATTCTTTTTTGGTGTTGACGACCTTGTCAATATCGGTTGCGACCAGTTCGCCCCGGATCATGCCGCATCCCTTGCCGGAGTCGCCCTCCATCAGCTTGCGGACCGCGAAGTCGCCAAGACGGCTCGCCAGAATCCGGTCGAAAGCGGTCGGCGTTCCGCCGCGCTGGATATGTCCGAGCACCGTAACGCGAGGCTCGACCGTCGGGCAGCGCTCGATGATGCCTTGAGCCACATCTTCGCCGCGTCCTACCCCTTCAGCGACAATGACGATGCTGTGGCGCTTGCCTGCTTCGAAGTTATGCTTCATCCGCTGGGCCACTTCATCGATATCGAACGGCACTTCCGGCACCAGAATGGATTCCGCGCCGCTGGCCACACCGGCATACAACGCGATGTCGCCGCAGTGGCGGCCCATAACTTCGACGACAGAGGAACGCTCATGGGAGCTCATCGTGTCGCGCAGCTTGTTCACCGCATCGACCACGATGCTGACCGCCGTATCGAAGCCGATCGTATAGTCGGTATACGAGATGTCATTATCAATCGTTCCTGGAAGGCCCATCGTCTTGATTCCCAGCTTGCTGAGCTTGTTCGCGCCTTGATAGGAGCCGTCGCCGCCGATGACGATCAAGCCGTCGATGCCCTGCGCGCGCAGAATGTCCGCGCCCTTGCGCTGGCCTTCCTCCGTACGGAACTCCTGACAGCGTGCCGATTGCAGAATCGTGCCGCCCCGCTGGATAATATCTCCGACGCTGCGCAGATCCATCGGACGGATATCCTGATTAAGGAGGCCTTGATAGCCGCGCTGAATGCCGAACACCTCGATTCCATTGAATAAGGCTGCCCGCACCACTGCGCGAATCGCCGCGTTCATACCTTGGGAGTCTCCCCCGCTCGTCAGGATAGCAATTTTTTTGACATCAGACATGTTGTTTCCTCCTAGTTCTCCTTATGCGTATGTTTACGTATCCAGCGACTGTTGACCCAGAAGAACAACCGCATCAACGGACTATTCCGCATCAATCGCCGGCATACGTCCTGCACCTCAGCTTGGTCTCGTACTTTTGGATCGGACAGATACAACGCCAGAAGCCCTTCGATAATCATCCGGTGGAACCGTTCCTCCGGCAGCTTCTTCACCTGCTCCTTCGCCGCTTCCGCGATATGGCCAATCCGGTTCACGACCGTAGATTGGTTCGGGTAGTAATGGCAGAAATTCAAGTCTCCGCCCACCCGGTCTTCCTCCTGATCAATCAAATAATCGAGCAGAATGTGAAGTCCGCATACATATGGAAAATAAGCTTCCCGGATGAGCCCGGCATCCTCCCTCGTTAGCCCGCCGTCCATAGAAGCGGCGAACAGTTGGAACACGCCGAGGGTTGAGCCCGTCGCAGCGGCGAACTCATTCCACGTCAATTCCGGGAACTTGGCCTCATAGTCCCGCCACCAGGCGAGCAGCGCTTCTTCCCGCTTCGCCGGATCGATATGCTTGTACACCTGAAGATCGGTATACAACCCGACGAGCCAGACGATATCCGTGCGGGCGGCTTCGTAGCCGGGAAGCTGAGCGATACAGGTCCGGCACTTCTCCACCAGTCCCCGCAAATACCCGCCATCGTTCTTGTCTTCCCTCAGGGCGTAATAGTCTGCAAGCGGGCGCTCGGGCTGGACTGCATCCAGCATCGATTGGTGCAGAAGCCGGAAATCATCCGGATCCAGCGAGGTGCTGCGGTCGCACAGATTATCCAAATAATCGCTTATCGTCTGAAAAGCTACAATCAACGGAATCATGATACCACGCGTCTCCGGCCGGATGGCAGCGTATACCGCGCCTCCTTGACAGTGAAACTGCTTCGTGGCGATGCTGGCCAAGGCCTGTCTGCGCAGTTCTTCGTTCGGAATATTCTCTGCCCGCGCCCGCCAGGTATCCAGTTCGGAACGTACCCCCGGCAGTATGTATTTATATACGCGGCGCATGAGCCGCAACGGCCCTCTTGGAGCCACTGAACGGCTAAGCTTGTGATGGTCCAAGAATAACCTCCCGTTCTCCAGTCCTCCACCAGTGGATGCACTCATTTTAGCCAAAACTATTATATTACGAAGTGACTCTTTGCACAAACATTCCTGCGCCTTTTTGACTACAGATGGCTTTTGGCCACAGTATCCTGCTGCACGCGGAACCACAGATGAAGATCGTTGATGATGCTGGCCAGTTCCGCAATGTCCCAGTTCAGACGGCAGGATGCTTCAAACCGTTCTTCCTCATTCAGTTCGTACTGCAAGGCGATAATGCGGCCCTCGAGCTGCTTCACACGCTCCGGAATGCAGCTTCGGATGTCTTCCCAACGCGCGATGACCTCGGCCTGTTCCGCGAAACTTAACGAATCCCAGGGCACGAGCAGCACCGGGAGCTCAATGCCAAGCCGCTCATCCCGCTCGAAGCGATACCGATTCATTCCCGCGACCTCTCTCCTCCCGCTTCCTGTGCAAAAGCGACTTTTGCAGTTACTGTACCATTACGGGCCTGGAAAGTAAATGTCATCTGTCGCGAATCTCGCCCCGCATCCCGTAAAAGCATGATATACTATAGCATGCTTTGATTGATGCAATGCTTGACTTCACGGGGGGAACCAACATGTCGCAACCGATTGTGAAGAACCGTGACGCCCATTGGCTGCGTGCCTTTACCTTTTCCATCTTTATGGCGTCATCCGTCGTCGTATCCTATTTGCCGCTTTATTATCAGGCACTCGGGTTTACAAGCGTTCAGATTGGATTGCTCTACTCCATCGGACCGCTTATCTCCATCGTGTCCAATCTGTTCTGGGGCTTAACCAGCGATCGGCTCGGCACATTGAAAAAAGTTCTGATTCTGCTGCTGTGCGCCCAAATCATCCTGTCGCTTATTCTTAGTCAATTCGCTTCCTTCGGGGCGGTTGTCCCGGTTCTTATTCTGTTCTATTTCTTTTATTTCCCGATATTTCCCCTAAACGACAGCTTCTCTATCGTGACGGCGCAAGCTCAGGGCAAAAGCTTCATCGGCATCCGGGTGTTCGGCTCGATCGGATTCGCCGTCGCCGCCCTGCTGTTCGGCATGGTGCTGCGCGCGACAGGCGCCATCTATACCGTATGGGTGCTCGTATTCATCGGAGTCTTGTCGCTCGGCATTGCCTTCTTCCTGACGGACAAGCGAGCATCGATGAAAAAAATGGAGTTCTCCGGGCTGTGGGCGGTGCTCAGACAGCGCGAGGTGCTGTTGTTCTTCCTGTTCGTGCTGCTGCTCGCCATCGCGCACCGATTGAATGAGGCCTTCCTTGGAGTGACGCTGACCGGACTCGGCGCGGACGAGTCGCTCGTCGGCTGGGCCTGGATGCTGTCGGCCGTAAGCGAGATACCGATCTTCTTCCTGCTGAACGCTTTCGGCGATCGCTTCAAGGAGCTCCCGCTGCTCGCTTTCTCCGGCTTGACCTATGCGATCCGGCTGCTGCTCGTGGCCAATCTGCAGGCACCCGGCGCCATCGTGGCGACGCAGCTGATGCATAGCGTGTCCTTCGGTATTTTTTATTTTGTCGCCGTCCGTTACATCAGCCGGGTTATACCCGAAGAATACCGTTCCACAGGACTCGCACTCTATACGATCGTATGGTCGAGCATCGCCGGTCTGCTGAGCGGCACGTTCGGAGGCATGCTGCTCGAAGCGAATGGCAAGGACATGGTCTTCCATGTCGGGGCGGCATTCGCCGTCGCCGCCTGCGCGGGCTTCCTCGCAATGGCCGTTCATTCCCGCTATGCCGAGACCGGGACGCGATGGCCAAGGCGCCGCCGATAATTTGCGGCAAGATAGCGGAATTACGCCGTGCAGACCATCGGCACCAGGATGCAGCAAGTCATTGGGAGGTGTCGCCACCGAGGCCATGTCAAGCCTTAAGTGAGGGCCCCGTCCTGAGACCGCAGCATTGAAAGGCGACGCCGCCAGGACGCGCTGGGTTCGTCGTCACTCCGGTCATCACGGCGGAAACCGTTGCAATCGGACATAGCGGCCCGTATAATATTATCAGGTCTTAGTACGTGGTACTAAATGATACACATCGCACAACTTGCAAGGAGCAGTGCAGGCCAAATCAGAGACGGACTTTTTGAACAACCTCTTATATAGCGAAGGAGAAATGATACGATGACGTTATATGATACCGTGAAGGAAGTCATTCACAGCCGCCGGAGCGTTCGCCGCTTCACGGAGCAACCCGTCGCCGTCGAAGACGTGAAGGAACTCATCGACTGCGCGCGGTATGCGCCAAGCGACACGAATTCACAGACGTGGGAATTCATTGCAGTCATGAACCGGGAACGGATTCGGCAGATCGAGCAGATGACCTGGGACGCGCTGCACGCCAAGGCGGCCGAAGCGGAAAAGCGGGGTCTAACCAAGGAAGCGCGCCTGCTCGTCAAATCGTTCGGCCCCTATGCCACCGCCTTCTCCGACGCGCCCGTCCTGATCATTGGATTGGCGACACCTTATACGTCCAAGTTCCGCGATCGGATCTTCGATCCGATTCAATTCGTGCCGGAAGCCGTATGGGAGGAAGAGGGCATTAAGAGCAGCTGTCTCGCGCTGCAAAATCTGATGCTGGCCGCCCATGCACGCGGATTGGCGACCTGCCCGATGACCGGGCCCGTGCTGCTCGCCGCCGATGCGATCAAGTCGCTGCTTGACATTCCGCCGGACCGGCAGGTCAATATGGTGCTTTCGCTTGGCTATGCCGCCGATACGCCGGCCAAGCTTCCACGCAAGCCTGTCGAAGAGATTCTCCGCATTATCGAATAAACCCACGTGATGGTTCCAGCCCTCTATACAGACAAGCTCCTCCGGCCCCCGTTCAGACGAATGGGCCGAGGGGCTTGTCTTTATGTTTTCCTCCCCAACCGGACTCCGCGTCTGTTTTTCTTTGCGGCCCAGCCCATAACGTTACATCGAATCCGGCAGCAGCATCCGTTCCTGCTCATCCGGCTTGTAAGGCAGACGCCCGTACATTTGGCGGAACTGGACCGGCGTCATATGCTCCTGCTGCTTGAAGCGCTGGATGAAATAGCTTGCATGCCGGAACCCTGCCTCCTTGCCCACATGGGCGACGGCCATGTCCGGGCAGCTGATCAGGAGCTGCTTCGACTTCCGGATGCGAAGCCTGTTCACATATTGGAGCGGCCGCAGGCCGAAGGTGCGGCGGAACAGCGTGCAGACGTATTGCGGGGATACCTGCAGCCTATCCGCCATCTGCTGCAGGGAGACATCCTCCTGATAATGCTCGTGAATCCACTCGAGCAGCGGGGCCAGCGGTTGCGCGCCTGACTTGCGATGCAAGCCCCTGTCATGCCGGCCGCATTCGGACCATGCCATCATCAGCTCATAAGCCAGTGCGGACAAGCGGGGTCCATGACCGCCGCTCGCCCGGTCCAGCCAAGATATCGCTCGCCGAATGAGCGCCAGCGTCTGCTCCGGTTCACCGACCGTCATGGCGGCCGATTGGTGAACATGCACCATCGAGGTCAGCTCTTGAGCCAGCGCTCCGTGATAACCGAGCCAATAGATGCCCCACGGCTCCTCCAGCGGCCGATATACATGCGGCACATCCGGGTACAGAAGCACGCCCTGGCCCGGAGCAATCTCCACTGCTGGGCCGCCGCCTTCCCATTGGAACATGCCCCTTCCGCTCGTGCATTGCAGCCACTGATAGTCCGGGTAACCGTGCGGGCGGATCGTCTCCAGTTGGTTCGTCCAGCTTCCTACCGTGGTTACGACCAGAGGAAGCAGGCGCTCTTCGTCTGTCAGAATGGGGAAATGGATGCTGTCCAATCGGCCCCCCTCCTTGTCATAAAAATATCGAATTCTTTCATATTATTATATCCATTATAAAATCGTTAGATTGAAATGCAACGGATCACGGTCCTATCATAGATAGAGAACAGCTTCATATTGTGTCATTATTTTCATTCATGTTTCCCGATAACGAACGAGAGGATGATTTCCTTGACACTGCCCATCTGGCAAGATCCGACCAAGCTTCATCTGAACCGGCTGGATTCGAGAGCTTACTTCATCCCGCATGCCCAGGCAGACGAGGCGCTGACCTATGAGAGAGGGCTATCGCCCTTCTTCCAGCTGCTGAACGGGGAGTGGAAGTTCCATTACGCGCCTTCGCCGGAGCAAGCACCGAAGGAGTTCGAGCAACCGGACTATGATGACGCGGCGTGGGAGCGCATTCCCGTGCCGTCGAATTGGCAAATGGAAGGATATGGCGCTCCCGCCTATACCAACATACTGTATCCGTTCCCTGTCGATCCGCCGCATGTTCCCGGCCAGAATCCGACTGGCTCTTACCGCCGCACGTTCTGGATCGATGAATCCTGGTCCGGGCGGAGAATTGTGCTCCGCTTCGAAGGGGTGGACAGCGCCTATCATGTCTGGGTGAACGGCGTCCTTATCGGCTACAGCCAAGTAAGCCGAATGCCCGCCGAGTTCGATATTACCGACCATGTCCGCAGCGGACCGAACCTGATCGCCGTGCAGGTGTACCAGTGGAGCGACGGCACCTATCTCGAGGATCAGGATATGTGGTGGCTGAGCGGGATTTTTCGGGACGTCTATTTGCTGGCCTTCCCGGAAATGCATCTGTGGGACATAACCGTGCGCACAACGCTGGTCGACTCCGGTAAGCAAGCTCGGGTGGATGTGCAGACGCTCCTTCGCAACGCAGGCGGTTCCACTGCTGGCGGCACCCTGTCCGTTACCCTGCTGGATCGCTCCTTGCGGCCGGCGGCTGAGGGGGTTGCCGTCGACATTGGGATGCTCTCCGCGGGAGAGACACGATCGCTAAGCGCAGCGCTCGACGTGACGGAACCGAAGCTGTGGAGCGCCGAGACGCCTCACCTGTACCATTTGATGCTGGAGCTGAAGAACGCCCAGGGCGAAGTGATGCAGAGCGTCGCTCACCGCGTCGGCATCCGCGAAGTGAAGCTGGAGGGCGGCAATCTGCGCGTGAACGGCCGGGCGGTCATGTTCAAGGGCGTCAACCGTCATGAATTCCATCCTGACTTGGGACGGGCCGTGCCGCTCGCCACGATGATCGAAGATGTCAAGTTGATGAAGCGCTTCAACGTAAATGCGGTACGCACGTCGCATTACCCGAACGATCCCCGCTTCTACGAGCTGTGCGATGAGTACGGCCTGTACGTCATTGATGAGGCCGACCTGGAGACGCACGGATTCCAGCCCGCGGGAGACTGGTCCCGCCTTAGCAAGGACCCGGCCTGGACCGCAGCTTATGTTGATCGGATGGAGCGGATGGTCATGCGGGACAAAAACTTCGCGAGCATCGTCATGTGGTCGCTAGGCAATGAATCGGGCTATGGGCCGAATCATGGCGCGATGGCGGAATGGGCTCGCAGCTATGATCCTACCCGTCCGCTCCATTACGAGGGCGACTGGGACGATACGCTCGGCGTGGATATTCATTCCCATATGTACACCTCCGTTCAGGAAGTGGAGGAGATTGACGATCCGCGCCCGTTCATCCTGTGCGAATTCGCCCATGCGATGGGCAACGGTCCGGGCGCGTTCGAGGACTACGTCGAACTGTTCTACCGTTACCCGAAGCTGCAGGGGGCCTTCGTCTGGGATTGGGTCGATCAGGGCATCCGCCGGACCAGGGAGGACGGTCAGCAGGAGATGGCTTACGGCGGAGAGTTCGGGGAACGGATTCACGACGGCAACTTCTGCCTGAACGGGCTTATCGACGGCAACCGTCAACCATGGCCCGCGCTGCACGAATACAAAAAGGCGATCGAGCCCGTAAAAGTAACTGCCATCGATGCCGCTTCCGGACAATTCGAAGTGGAGAACCGTTTTGACTTCCTGCCGTTGAATGTCCTGCAAGGATTCTACACCGTTGTGGTCGGCGGACGCATCGCCGCCAGCGGCAGCTTCCCCGTGCCGGACATCGCTCCACGCCGCAAAGCGGCCTGGGCCTGGCGCATCGGCCCGGCAGTGCATGAGATCGCCCCTTCCCTGATCGGGCAGGACGTATGGCTGAAGCTGTCCTTCCAGATGCCGGCCAGCACGGCATGGGCGGAAGCGGGCCATGAGGTAGCCTGGGCCCATTTCCCACTTGATCCGGCCGTATTCCTGCCGCCAGCTTCGGCGGAGATGTCCTCGCATGTCCGTCCGAATCGTGCTTCAGCCCCAATCGGCGTGCGGGAGGAGGAAGAGGCCTATATCTTGACGGGACGCAGCTTCCGCCTCGACATCGATCGTCGCAGCGGCGCTCTTCTCGCCTGGCAGGCCGAAGGCTCGGATCTGCTGACATCCGGTCCGCAGCTGCAATTGTGGCGGGCCGTCATTGACAACGATATGTACAATGTTCAAGAGTGGCGCTCCTTCGGTCTCCATCAGATGGATGAGCGGGTGGACGAAGTTCAACTCGACGCATCCCGAGCCGGCGATGGAGTGGTTCGCATTATCCGCCGCACTCGCCTCGGCGCGCCGGCCTTGTCTTGGGGACTTCGCTGCCGGCATGAATGGACGATCCGGCAGGACGGAACCGTCACCTTGCATGTTCACAGCACGCCGGAGGGGAACCATCCGCAGGTGATGCCACGGTTCGGTTATGAACTGTCGCTTCCGGGCACCTTCGATCACTGCGCCTGGTACGGTCGCGGGCCGGGAGAGAGCTACGCAGACAGCAAACAAGCGGCGGGCCACGGCTGGTACGAAGCAAGCGTAAGCGATCTGATGACCGCCTATGAGAAGCCGCAGGAGAACGGCAACCGGACCGACACACGCTGGGCGGCTTGGACGAACCGCCGTGGATTCGGCCTGCTGGCGCTAAGCGACGGCACATTCGATTTCAGCGCCCATCGCTACACGATCGCCGACCTGGAGCGCGCGCCGCATCACGCGGATCTGACGCCGCGGGAAGATATTATCGTCCATCTGGATAAAGCCCAACATGGCCTCGGCAGCAACAGCTGCGGACCGAAGGCGCTGCCCCAGCATGAACTTCGCGTGGACGACATCGCCTTCACCGTCACGCTCGTCCCATTCAGCCGGGACGCGATCGCGCCCGATGCGCTTGCCCGCCGGGTCGCTTCCCTTCAGGACGCGGAATAATTAACATAGGAACGGGGCCGCTATCCGCAGCTCCGTTCCTCTTTTTCCGCAGAGGCACAGCCGCAGCTGTATTCATCGGCTAGCTAAGTTCTTAGGCGATGAATATCCGCCTCCTGTTTCTCCTGCCCCCAGCTCATAGTAAGGATGCAAGATGCTACTGATGAACTCATAGCTCCGAGTCCTTATGACCATTATCCCCGTCGCGCAGGAGAACGAAAAAGCCACAGAGTCACGGTCTTACATTCCGTATCCCTACAACGCAATAGATCAACTTGTAGCCTTACTTCCACGCTCCTTATGAACGATATCCCCGTGACTACACCGGAATCATGAACGATGGGAATATTGAGCGTAAGGAATAACGGAGACTTCCCTGACCGACGGGGATATTGACCATAAGGAATTACGAAGGCTTCCCTGACCGATGGGGATATTTAGCATAAGGAATTACGAAGGCTTCCCTGACCGACGGGGATATTTAGCATAAGGAATTACGGAGACCCCTGACTGACGGGGATATCGAGCATAAGGATTTACGGAGACTTCCATGACCGACGGGGATATTGAGCGTAAGGAGTAATGGAGGTTTCCCTGACCGAGTGGGATATTGACCATAAGGAATTGCGGAGACTTCCCTGACCGACGGGGATATTGAACATAAGAAGTTACGGAGACTTCCCTGACCGACGGGGATATTAAGCATAAGGACTTACGGAGACTTCCCTGACTGACGGGGATATTGAGCATAAGGAATTACGAAGGCTTCCCTGACCGACGGGGATATTGAGCGTAAGGAGTAACGGAGGTTTCCCTGACCGACTGGGATATTGAGCATAAGAAGTTACGGAGGTTTCCCTGACCAACTGGGATATTGAGCATAAGGAGTTACGGAGGCTTCCATGACCGACGGGATATCGAGCATAAGGAATTACGAAGGCTTCCCTGACCGACGGGGATATCGAGCATAAGGATTTACGGAGACTTCCCTGACCGACGGGGATATTGAGCATAAGGAATTACGGAGGCTCCCTGACCGACAGGGATATTGAGCATACGGAATTACGGAGGCTTCCCTGACCGACGGGGATATTGAGCGTAAGGAGTAACGGAGGTTTCCCTGACCGACTGGGATATTGAGCATAAGAAGTTACGGAGGTTTCCCTGACCAACTGGGATATTGAGCATAAGGAGTTACGGAGGCTTCCATGACCGACGGGATATCGAGCATAAGGAATTACGAAGGCTTCCCTGACCGACGGGGATATCGAGCATAAGGATTTACGGAGACTTCCCTGACCGACGGGGATATTGAGCATAAGGAATTACGGAGGCTCCCTGACCGACAGGGATATTGAGCATACGGAATTACGGAGGCTTCCCTGACCGACGGGGATATTGAGCATAAGGAATTGCGGAGGCTTCCCTGACCGACGGGGATATCGAGCATAAGGATTTACGGAGACTTCCCTGACCGACGGGGATATTGACCATAAGAAACTACGAAGGCTTCCCTGACCGACGGGGATATTGAGCATAAGGATTGCACAAGCATCATATCCCGCAGGAGCATCTGACCAGCTGCTCCACTGCCTTCCCTGCTCATCAACCCGATCAGAAAAAACAACCCTGACCGTGAGGTCAGGGCTGTTGGGTCGTGCTATTGTACACTATTTATAAATGAAGGGCCCGTCGCGGGCATTTCATTATAATTTAATGACATTAGCAGCTTGTGGACCACGGTTTCCTTCGGAAATTTCGAATTCTACCGCTTGGCCTTCATCCAAGCTTTTGAATCCATCGCCTTGGATTGCGGAGTAGTGGACGAATACATCGTCACCGTTTTCCACTTGAATGAATCCGTAGCCTTTTTCTGCGTTGAACCATTTTACAGTACCTTTCAAATTCAAAACCTCCTCACATAATCCACCCTTACAGGTGAATAATGTCATTATACTGGAGGTGTATGTGGAACGCAACTTTTTTTTGCCAATTCAATTTGATTTTCGCTCGCGGCCTGGGTTATCATGATCCTTACAAGGATGCGACACGAAGGCAGGCGCTGAATGCAAGCCCTGTCCCGGCACCGCAGAAATGAGGTTTTCATTATGATGAAGAAGCATGTCATCTACAAGCATGACAAATGGAACATGATGACGGTCGAAGTGCAAGGCCGTCATATCGTATTGCGCGAGATATCGGATCAATGGGGAGAAGAGTGTCACAACTTCCTTAGCCGCCCGGCACTGATGCAGTGGGCAGAGCAGCGTTTCCCGAAGGAAGACTACGCAGGCAAGGAAGAAGAGTGGCAGAGCATTATGGATGCGTTCAAGCAAGTCTAGGCTTGCTTCGCCTCCACGGCATAATATTAGTTCGATGAAGGCAGGTCGCTTATGAATTCGTCTACCAATATCATTTTCATCATTTTGGCATTCTCGCTCGGAGCGATACTTGTATGGAAAAAGGATAGTGTGCCGCCTGCCCTTCGCCGCCCGATGGCTATCGCGGCGCTCCTGTTCCTCGTCTTTGCCTTTTTCCTGATTGTCTATTCCTTCTGGACCGCCGGCACATAGACCCAGCGGTATCCGGAAGAACGTGTTAGACTCTCCCCCTGCCGGCCATACTATGGAAGTATGTTCATCAAGTCACGTTACGTTACGTTGGCATTATGAACAATAACGACAAGTATGAATCCGGAATACTTCAGGGGGGGGTTCGGATGAATCGGCAACGCATCCTTATTATGCTCACGGTCATCTCCGTATTGGGTTCGACGTTGATTCCGGCTACCGCCATTTCCCGTCAGGAGACGATGGCCCGTTCAGCCGCGAACTCATCGAATCCGTCCACAACGCAACAACCATTTAAGAGGAGGGTACATATGCAGCAATTGATGAAACGCTCGGAAGTTCCGCAGGAATACCGCTGGAAGCTGCAAGACCTGTTCGGCTCCCGGGCTGAATGGGATAAGGAATATGAACTCGTGCTTCAATTGGTCGACAAAATGAAGCAATACCATGGCAAGTTGAATGAAGCTGCCGCGCTCAAGGCATGCTTTGAGCTGGAGGACGATATTTCCCTACATACGGAACGTTTATATGTGTACGCCAGCATGAGCCATCACGAGGATACCGCTGATCCGGTCTATCAGGCGCTATCCGAGAAATCGAAGCAGTTGTCCGTCAAGGTAGGCGAGGCGCTCTCCTTCATTACGCCGGAGGTTCTGTCCTTGTCCGACGAGGAGCTGGATCGCTTGATTGCTGATCCTTCCCTGTCCGCCTATCGCTTCACGCTCGTCGAGATGAAGCGCCAGAAGGCTCATGTGCTGAGCAAAGGCGAAGAAGCGCTGCTCGCCCAGGTCGGCAATATGTCGAAGGCGCCGGAGACGATTTACAGCATGCTGAACAATGCGGATATGAAGTTTCCAAAAATCAAAAATGAAAAGGGCGAGGAAGTGGAATTGACGCATGGCCGTTACATCCAATTCCTGGAGAGCCGCAACAGCGACGTGCGCCGGGCTGCTTTTGAAGGCGTCTACTCTACATACCGCAAGCAACGCAACACGATTGCAGCGACGCTAAGCGCCAACGTAACCAAAAACTTGTTCTACGCGCGAGCGCGCAAGTATCCGTCCGCCCTGGAAATGTACCTGTTCGGCGACAATATTCCGAAAGAGGTATACACCAATCTGATCAATACGATTCACAAGCATTTGCCGCTCATGCACCGGTACATGAAGCTGCGCAAGCAGTTGCTTCAGGTTGACGAGCTTCATATGTACGATCTGTTCGCGCCGGTGGTCGAAGAGTTCGATATGGACATTACGTTCGAGGAAGCGAAAAAGATCGTCAAGGAGAGCCTCAAGCCGCTCGGCGAGAATTACCTGACCGCACTCCAGGAAGGCTTCGACAACGGTTGGATCGACGTGTATGAGAACGAGGGCAAGCGGACCGGCGCTTACAGCTGGGGCGCTTACGGTACCCACCCGTACGTGCTTCTGAATCATAAAGACAATCTGAACAGCATGTTCACGCTCACCCATGAGATGGGCCATGCGCTGCACTCGTATTACTCGGACAACAATCTGCCTTACCGCGACGCGCAATACACGATCTTCCTCGCGGAAGTCGCATCGACGCTGAACGAGGCGCTGCTGATGGACTACATGTTGAAGAAGACGAACGACAAAAAAGAAAAAATGTATCTGCTCGCCTACTATATCGATCAATTCCGCACGACGGTGTTCCGTCAGACGATGTTCGCCGAATTCGAATTGCTCATCCACGAGCATGCCGAGAAGGGCGAGGCGCTGACGCCGCAGCTCCTGTGCGAAATCTATTATGATCTGAACAAAAAGTATTATGGCGACGATATGGTTATCGATCAAGACATCGAGATGGAATGGGCTCGCATTCCGCACTTCTATACGAGCTTCTACGTGTACAAATACGCAACCGGCTTCTCGGCGGCGCAAAGCTTCGCGAAGCAGATTCTCGATGAAGGCCAGCCGGCGGTTGACCGCTACCTCGGCTTCCTGAAGAGCGGCGGAAGCGATTATTCGATCAACATTCTCCAAAAAGCCGGTGTCGACATGTCCGCACCTACGCCGATTGAAGAAGGCATGAGCCTGCTGGAATCGCTGATTGAAGAAATGGAAAAAATGGCTGCGGAAAAATAACAGAACGGATGGCGGGTTCCCTTTGGCGAATCCGCCATTTCCTTTTGCGCCTGCCGGCTCGACTACCTGCCGAAGATGGCCGAACCCGTTCGACCCCAGGAGCCGGGAGCAAGTGAGAATTCACCTTGTGACGGAAGGAGTCGAATATTATACTGGAATGTAGATACATAGAAATCATGAGGAGGATGCCTGATGCGCATTCAATGGTCCTTGATAGCAGGGCTCATCTTCGCTTTGATTACCGCCATCTTCGCCGTAATCAACGTGAATCCGGTACAAGTCAATCTGTTGTTCGGCACCTTCGAAGTGCCGCTCATCTTATTGATTCTCGGCTGCACGCTGCTGGGCGCCATCATTGTCGGCTCCTACAGCATCTATTTGCAGTACCGATCACAGAAGAAAATTCAACAGTTGGAGCAGCAGCTTGCCCAACTGGCGCCGGAGGCGGAAGCACTAGAAGCGGAAGTGCCGCTCCCGCCGGCCAACGAAGAGGTTCAAGGATTTACCGCCGAGAGGCGAAATCAGGAGGACTTGGCATAGCGGCTTGCCTTCGGCAAGCCGTTCCGGCTTATTTTCCAATATTGAGGAGGAATTCGTACGATGACTCAACCACACTCCCTATCTTCCCAGCCGCTGCGCGCTGACATTGATGAGAACTATGTCGCTTCCGTGCTGATGGAATTGCTGAATACTCCGTCTCCGACGGGCTACACCCATCATGTCATGAAGCGGATTGAAATCGAAGCTACACAGCTCGGTTACTCCTTCGAGCTGACACGCAAGGGCTGCGGCGTCATTCGCGTTCCGGGAACGAACCGCGATAGCGGCAAGGTCATCGGCTTGTCCGCTCACGTCGATACGCTGGGCGCCATGGTCCGTTCGGTTCATAGTGACGGCACGCTCCGCCTCACTTCCGTGGGCGGATTCATGATGCAGTCGATGGAGAATGAATACTGCCAGATTCATACTCGCAGCGGCAAAATTTATACGGGCACGATAATGAGCAATCATCCTTCTGTGCACGTATACTCCGATGCCCGTGACTACCGCCGCGAGGAAGCGAACATGATCGTGCGCATTGACGAGCCGGTGCAGTCGAAGCAGGATACGGAGCAGCTCGGCATCCGCACGGGGGATTACGTATCGTTCGATGCCCGCCCGGTGCGGCTTCCGAACGGCTATATCAAATCCCGCCATCTGGATGACAAAGCGAGCGTCTCCGCCCTGCTCGGCATGCTGGAGAGCATGAAGCGCACAGGCTGGCAGCCTCTCCATGATACCGTCATCTTTATTACGAATTATGAAGAAATCGGCCATGGGGCTTCGTATATTCCCCAGGAAATAACCGAAATGATCGCCATCGACATGGGTTGCATCGGCGATGATCTCGCCTGCAAGGAAACCGATGTCTCGATATGCGCCAAGGATTCCTCCGGCCCTTACGACTACATGATGACGAGCCGATTGATTGCCTTGGCTGAACGGGAAGGCATTGACTACGCAGTCGATGTCTATCCGCACTACGGTTCGGACGCATCCGCGGCTCTGCGCGGCGGCAACAATATTCGCGCCGCGCTTATCGGTCCGGGCGTGCATGCGTCCCATGCGATGGAACGCACACATTTGAAGGCCGTGCTGAACACGGCCCGGCTGGCTGCGGCGTATATTACCGAAGCATGATGATAAGACAGGGGACGGACGCTGCCGGGAGGCGGGCGCTCGCCCCTGTCTTTGTTCGGCAGAGCCGCCAGTTCGCGAACGCTGCCGACAGTCGGGCCCTACGCCCAGTTGGGACATTAGGAAGCTTAATGAAGGAGGAATTGGGATGAAAGAACAATTCTCTGCCCTGGTCGTCGACCGGACCGCGGACGGCGATGTCCACGCCGCCGTGCGCGAGCGGACGCTTGCCGATCTGCCGGAAGGCAGCGTGACGATACGCGTCGCCTATTCGGGCGTCAACTTCAAGGATGCCCTCGCCTGCTCGGCGGACGGGCATATCGTCAAGACCTACCCGTTCGTGCCGGGCATCGACCTGTCCGGCATCGTCGCCGCCAGCGACGACCCGCGCTTTACGCCGGGACAACGTGTCGTCGTCACCGGCTATGAGCTCGGCGTGTCGCATTTCGGCGGACTGAGCGAATATGCGCGCGTTCCCGGCGATTGGATCGTGCCGGTGCCGGAAGCGCTCAGCCTGCGCGATGTGATGGCCTTCGGCACGGCCGGCCTGACGGCGGCGATGGCCGTCGAGCGCCTGGAGCGGCACGGCGTACGCCCTGGTGACGGCCCGGTGCTCGTCACCGGCGCCAGCGGCGGCGTCGGCTCGCTGGCGATCGCCATGCTGGCGCAGCTTGGCTGCGAGGTCGTCGCAGCCAGCGGCAAGCCGGAGCTAAGCGATGCGCTCCGGCGCCTCGGAGCCGCCAGCGTCGTATCCCGCGACGACTGGCGGCCGGAACGCCCCCGCGCGCTGGACAAGCAGCGCTGGGCCGGCGTCGTGGACGTCTGCGGGGGCGGCATCCTGGCCGCCGCAGTCGCTTCCACGAAGTATGGCGGCGCTGTGGCCGCCACGGGGATGACAGCGGGCGGAGATTGGCCCGCCAGCGTATTTCCGTTCATCCTGCGGGGCATCACGCTCTACGGCATCGACTCGGTCTATGCGCCGCATGAGCTGCGATTGAAGCTGTGGAGCCGCATGGCCACCGACTGGCGCGATGCCGTACGCTTCGATGGCTGGGTGCAGGAGCTCCGGCTTGAGGACGTGCCGGCTTATGTGCGGACCATGAGAGAAGGCGGCATTGCCGGCCGTGCCATCGTCCGCCTGAGCGGAGACGGGCAATAGAACCCCGCCAACAGCAACAGACCGAGCGGTTCCCCCGCTCGGTCTGTTTTCCTATATGTGTGCCATGGCTATGCCCGGTCCTGGGCCTGCTTGTACTGCTCCCACCGCTCGCGCAGCTTCCGGGCCACGTCGTCCAGCGGCTCCGTGAACGCAACGACAGGCAGATTTACCGTCGCCTCAACCATGCCGCGATTGGCGCGAAGAAGCGTGCGCTTCCAGGATGGGAGATGAGCCAGCACGCGCTCAGGCTTCTCGACCTTGATGCCAATGAAGCGTTGATTCATGAATGAATAGACGAAAATATCCGTCACTTCCTCCCAGCTCACTTCGCCCACGCTGCTGATCGAGGCATTATCCACGAACCCTTGCTCACGCAGGATAAGGGAAGGACGCGGCGCGAGGATGCGCCACAGGGAATAGACGAGCGTCACGGCGAAGAAGCAGGCGGAGACGGCGCCTACCGCGACCGCAAAGCCTTCCTCGGCATTCATGAGGAATATCCCTGCCGCGACGAACAGCGCCGAGCCGAGCAGGATAGGAATCATTTTGCGCTTGCTCGGATACAACTCTTCGGATCCGGAGTACGAATGCGTTGATTCCAATACACATGACCTCCCGCTAACGAATCTATAATTATATACACACCGATTAATGCTTTGTAACAGCCTATTCCGCGGGCAAGTCCCTCACCTCGGAAACATCCGGACACATCTGGATACATTTGGATACATGCGGATACAGACCTCAACAAGCGCCCGGGAACAAGCCGCTGCCCAATCCAAGGGGCGGTCGTTCGGGGCCGGAGCGGAGAACGGCTTCCCTTACTTCTGCTTCTCCGCCTCGATCTGTTCCGCCAGCTCGCTCAAATATGTCCACCGCTCCATCAGTGCTTCAAGCCGCTGCTGGGCCGCGCTTTCTTCCTTCATCAATTCCTGCAGCCGCGCCGAATCGCTGAACGCCAGCTCCATATCCCGCTGGATCTGCTGAATGCGCTCCTCCGCCTCCATGATGTCGTCTTCAATCCGCTCATATTCGCGTTCTTCCTTGTAGGACATTTTCAGTTTCGGCTTCCGGTCCGACCGTTCCGATTTGCCTGCCGGGGCCGCTTCCTCCGGCGTCTGCGCCTTCGGCTTCGGCTCACCGGCCTCCTTCCCGTGCCGCGCCTTCCATTCCATATACTCGCTATAGTTCCCGACATGCTGGCGGATAGCGCCCTCTTCGAACGACCAGATCCGTTCAGCGACCCGATCCAGGAAATAGCGATCATGAGAGACCGCGATGACGACGCCCGGGAACTCGTCCAAATAATCTTCCAGCACGGCGAGCGTCTGCACATCCAGATCGTTCGTCGGCTCATCGAGCAGCAGCACATTCGGCGCTTCCATCAGCATGCGAAGCAGCTGCAAGCGCCGCTTCTCGCCCCCAGACAGCTTGCCGATTACGGTCCATTGCATCGCAGGCTCGAACAGGAACCGTTCCAGCATTTGCGCCGCCGTAATCGAATTGCCGTCGGCCGTGCGAACCGTCTCGGCCGCTTCGCGAATATATTCGATCACCCGCATCGACTCATCCATCTCCGCATGCTCCTGAGTGAAGAAGCCGATGCGGACGGTCGGCCCGAGAACGATCGAACCGCCGTCAGGCTCGCGCTCGCCGGCAATGATGCGCAGCAGCGTCGACTTCCCGCTTCCGTTCGGGCCAATGATGCCGATGCGGTCCTCCGGCACGGCGATATAGCTCAATCCCTGGAACAGCGGCCGATCCGCCAGTCTGGCTTCGAGTTCGTCCAGCTCCATTATTTTTTTCCCAAGACGGGCGGAGGCTGCCGTGATGTCCACTTGCCCGTTCTGCCCCGGCCCCTCCTGCTTCTGCAGCGCCTCGAAGCGCTCGATCCGGGCCTTCTGCTTCGTCGTCCGCGCTCTCGCGCCGCGCCGGATCCAGGCCAGCTCCTGGCGGAGCAGGTTCTGACGCTTGTCCTCCGACGCCGCTTCCCGCGCCTCGCGGTCTGCCTTGAGCTCCAGAAAGCGCGAATAATTGGCTTCATAGAAGAACGCCCGTCCCCGATCCAGCTCCACGATCCGGTTCGCTACCCGATCCAGGAAATAGCGGTCATGCGTAATCATCAGCAGCGCGCCGCTTCGCTTCTGCAGCATCGTCTCCAGCCAAGTGACCGTGTCGTTGTCGATATGGTTCGTCGGCTCATCAAGCAGCAGCAGATCCGACGGATGGATTAGCGCCGCCGCGAGGGCGACGCGCTTGCGCTGGCCGCCGGACAAATCCCCCATCTTGGCTCCGAATTGATCCAGCCCGAGCCGGGACAGAATCGACTTCGCCTCGCTCTCCAGCTGCCATGCCTGCAGCCGATCCATATCATCGGTCGCCCGGATGAATGCCGCCTGCGCCGCTTCATCGTCCGGCCGCTGCGCGGCCCGTTCCAGCGCTTCCGTATATACGCGCACCGCGGTCATGTCGGGAGCATCTCCGCCCAACACCTGATCCAGAATGGTCGCCTCCGGATCGAATTCAGGCTCCTGCGGCACGAAGCGGATCGTAATCCGGCTGCCGGCCAGCACTTTTCCTTGCTCGGGCTGCTCCCAACCCGCTATTGTGCGCAAAAAGGTCGACTTCCCCGTCCCGTTGACACCGATAATGCCGAAGCGATCCCCTTCCTCAATGCCGAAGGATACGTCCCGGAACAGTATTTTGTCGCCATAGCTCTTGCCCAGCTCTTCAATCGTCATGATGTGCATCTTGTGTTCCCCCATTCCCGTCCTGTCTGCTTCCCCTGGCGGTTCGGCATGCCCCGCATACCACAGCCAAAGGGGAGAACCGTCGGTTCTCCCCCGTAATCTCCTCAGCGCTGCCCGAGATAGCAGCAGTTGCTGCCAATTCTACTGCTTCTACCGCTTCGGCTCTCACTCTTCACCTCGGGGAGCGGATCCGTTCCCGGCATCCCCGTCCGGTGAAGCCGTTCCCGCCGCCGGACAGCCGTGAATGAACAAATCAGCCACGAAGCGGATGCGCTGCTCCATATCTTGCTCGGTGAACTCCGGAGAGAACAGCATGTCCATCTTCATCATATCCAGCATCCCCGTATAAGACTTCGCATGAAGCACCGGCTCGGGCAGCTCGAAGCGCCGCATCAGGCCTGCCATCGCCTCGATGTAGCGATGCATGAATTTGCACAGCGCCTGCATCATATCGGGATCTTTGTTCGGCGACTTGAAGAACAGATTCGTATACTGCCTCCGTCTGAAATAATAACGCAGATGATGATCTGCAGCGAAGCGCAGCCCATCCTCCAGCGAACCGGCTTGGTTCAAGCCGTAATCGAGCTCGCGCAAATATTGTTCAAAATCACGGACCGACATGGCCGTGAACAATTCTTCTTTGCTTTTGAAATAAATATAAATCGTTCCTTTGGCAATGCCGGCCTTCTCGGCGATGTCCGACATCTTCGTCTCATAGAAGCCATTGGCACCGAAAAGCTCATAGGCCGCATCCAATATCAGATGCAGTTTGTCGCTTTGCCCGTAACTCATCGGCACACCTCCTTCCAATCTGACGCAAGCCATGCAATCTCAGCTGCTGATACGAATATATCACGAGATCGGCAAGTTGTCGATTTGGCTCCCGGCGGCCATGCGGCGGCTTACCCTCCGGCCAGCAGCCAGATGAGACAGGAGACGGCCGCGCCGGCGCAGGAGCAGAGCAGATTCACCCGATCGTTGTTGAGCCAACGGTAACCGCGCACCAGATCCGTCGCGCTTCCGCAATGCGAGATCCGTTCCGTATCCGCGCCGCAGTGCGGGCAGCGGTAGCCTGCCTGCAAGGTCGCGCCGAGCAGGGAGTCGAGCAGCGCCCCGGCCAATCCGCCCAGCGTCCCGGCAATCAACAGGACGGCCAGCGCGCGGAAGGACGTCTCCGGCCCGGTCTGCAGCGGATCGAGCAGCAGGAAGACGACCGCGGCTCCTCCAATAACGAAGGCGCCTGCCGCCGACGCCGCCGTCCCAAGCAGAGACACGCCGCCGGACGTTCCCGGCGGAACGACCCGGCCGTTCACGATCGATCGCGGCGGGCGGCGGCTCAGACTTCCGATCTCGGTCGCCCATGTATCGGCGTTGACCGAGGCCATCGCCCCGACGAAGAGGGCGACCCAGGCGGGATGGGGCGCGATAATATAGGCAAGACAGAGAAGCAGCCCCAAGCCTCCATTGGCGAATACCTGCCCTGCATCCCGGGTCCCTGATTTTTCATAATTATCCTCAAAGCGCCCCTTGGCCTTCTTCTTCCACTTCGACCATAGCGTCGACGTCACAAAAAAAGTAAGCAGCAATCCGAACCAGATGAGCGCGCCGCCGCCGCAATAGATCGTCCCCATCACGATGGCCGCCGCGGCGCCGGATCCGGTTAACGACTTCTTCCACCATGCGGCCCCGGCCACCAGCAGGCTCCCCAGCAGCCCGATGATCCAGGGACCCCAGCTCGAATGCCATCCGATAACTTCCTGTATCAATCGCACTCCTCCTAACCCGCCGATTAATTCTGCGCCGCGATGACGCAGGAGCCCAGCCGTTCTCCGTCCCAGCTTAATTCCAGGCGATCCCCCGCCTGCACCGGGCCGACCCCTGCCGGCGTTCCCGTGAAGAGGAGATCCCCTTCTCCGAGCCCATAATGACGGGCCGTATAATCAATCAGCGTGTCGAGAGAGAACAGCATCTCCTCCGCGCGCCCCTCCTGCACGAGGCGCCCGTTGTTATGCATGGCGAACAGCGTCCGTTCTAGCGTCTCCGTGCCCGGAAAAGGCAGAAACCGGGTGACCGGAGCCGAGTTCAACACGCCCTTTGCCGCCAGCCACGGATGGCCCTTCTTCTTCAAAACGTCCTGCACGTCGCGCAGCGTAAAATCAATCCCAAGGGCAAAGGCGTCGACTGCTTCCGCAGCCGTCATGCCCGGCTCGACCCGGCGGCCGATGTGAAGCACCAGCTCCACTTCATGATGGACCGCCCCACGCTCAAGCGGGAGCGGCAGCATCGTATCCGTCTCCATCGTTATCACCGCATGGGAAGGCTTCAAAAACACCATCGGCTCCTCGGGAACCGCATTGCCCAATTCAGCCGCATGCAGCCGGTAGTTGCGCCCGATGCAATAGACATTGCGCACTTGGCGCCCGTCACTCATCATTCCTCTATGATCGCTCATCGTTCATCTCTCCCCCTGGATCTATAGATAGCCGGCCATCCGGCGGCTCACTTCTTCACATGCGTCACGCGTCCCTCCGCGTCGATGGATACCTGGTCCGATATGCTCTCCACTCGCTGCAGCACCGCCCGTCCCGCTTCCCCTTCCAGCGGAACGGCTTGCCCCAGTTCGGTATAGAACGGAACGACGGCCAGCTCGCATTGGCCCTGCTTCGTGCATTCCGCCTGCAAGATGGCGGTCTCCCACGTGACGGGCTGGATGGCCCGCGTAAAAATAAAGTTCCCGAGACTATAGGCGATCCATTTGCCTTTGTACTGCTCCAGGCCTTGCAGGACGTGGGGATGTCCTCCCACGATCAGGTCGGCGCCCGCATCAATATACAGGCAGGCCAGCTCCCGCTGGTAGTCCTCCGGGAAGTCCTTCTTCTCCTTGCCCCAATGCGCAATGACCACGACGAGATCGGCGTGCTCCTTCGCCTTCGCGACCGCTTCCGCCGCCTTCTCCTTCATCACGTCATAAGTGGTTGCCAGCCCAGGCTTGTTCTTGCCCGCATACCAGCTCACTTCCGGAACGACACGAGTGAAGCCGAGGAAGGCGAGTTTGATGCCCTGACTCTCGAGTATGACCGGCCTAAAGGCTTCCTCCGCATCATGCCCCGCCCCGACGTAAGGAAGATGAACTTCCTTCAGCGCGGCGAACGTATCCAGCAGCCCCTCTTCCCCTTGATCCATCGAATGGTTGTTGGCCAGGTTGACGAGGTGAATGCCCGCATCGACCATCGCCTGCGCCGTCCGCGGCGATGATTTGTAGACGAATTCCTTGTCCTTCGCCGGGACTCCCCGCACCGTCAGCGGCGTCTCCAGATTGACCGCGGCAATATCCGCTTGTTGGAACCACCGCTTGGCGTGCGCAAAAGGAAAGTCAAATCCATGCTCCTTCACGACATCCTCCACGCGTCCGGCCGTCATCACGTCGCCGGCGAAGGCGAGGCGGACGCGCGGTTCCTCCTCTGGCCCGCTCCCCGGAAGAGACGCATCCTGATTGGGATGTTCCGTATCCGCCCCCGCCTCTTGGCCGTCGTCAGCGCCGGCGGACGAACCGTCTGGCTCATCCCCCGGCAGCCCGCTCGCCGGCTTCTCCGGCGCTGCCGCTTCGCCTCCGTTGGAGGCTGCTGGCGGCTGCGTCCATTCTGCCTGTTCGCCGGACAGCCATCCCTGCTGCCAACCGGCGTAGGCCGTTCCAGCGACAATGGCCGCCAGCACGATATTCAGGACAAGCAGCGGGCGGCGCCGTCTCCTTCGCACGCGCCCTTCCCACTCCTTCCGCGATTGTCTCAATGTACCGCTCCTCCCGCCCGATTTTTGCAAATATGTCTCATTATAACGCGTTCCCGCCCTTTTTTTCCAATCGATCCATGAGGCATAGGTAACGCAACCGCTCTTCCCGCAGACGGCACCAGGCTCGATGCCACCATTCCGCTTAACGGCTCATGCCTCTTCCGCCTACAATTCAACCGATCTCGTTGCCCGTGTCCACAAGGTGAAGCCGCGCTCCAGACCACGCCAAAAAGCCGCGCTTCCGCGCGGCTTCTATTGAAATCTGTTACGTTCTCTGATCCGGCAAGTCCGTTACCCTGCCGTTCCAGTAGCGGCATCTTCGGCTGGCGCCCCTGTCTCCGTACTCATGGCCTGCATCGCGCTAACCGCCGCTTCCGCCGCATCGCGGCCGCTGCGAACGCAATCAGGCATGCCGACCCCTTCGTACGGCTGTCCGGCCAGGAATACGCCCGGCAGCGCGCGCCCAACCTCGTCCCTCAGCGAGCGGATCGCTTGCACATGGCCGACCGGATACTGGGGCATCGAGTGGCGAAGGCGCGTAATCTCGACGAACTCCGGGTCGATATCGATATCAAGCAGCTCCCTCAGCTCGCTGCGCACCGTGCGCTTGAGCGCCTCATCCGGCCAATCCACCCGCTCCTCGTCGCCGGCCCGGCCAATGTAGCAGCGGATAATGAGCTTATCTCCGCGGCTCGTATGCGGCCACTTGACCGAGGTCCACGTGCAGGCGGTAATCGCCCGGCCTTCCCGGCGCGATATAACGAACCCTGTGCCGTCGAACTGATTCTTGACCTGCTTGCGGTCGAACACGCTGACGACGTTCGCGACCGACACATGACGGATCGCCTTCAGGGAGCTCGCGTCGATATGCTCCTCGAGGAAGGAAGCCGCATGATAAGAAGGCGTCGTTACGATGACCGCATCCGCTAACAGGCTGCTGCCATCGCTCAAGCGCACCAGATACGTTCCGTCCTCCCGCTTCTCCAGTCCTTCCGCGCCGATGCCGAGGCGTAATTCGGCTCGTTCCTGCAGCGTCTCCTCCAGCCGTTCGACGAGCGAGATCAGGCCGTTGCGGAACGTCAGGAACATCGTTCCCTTGGCGACATCCGGCAGCCCCGGAACCGACTGGCCTGCTTGGCGGCTCGCTTTCATTCCGCGAATCAGGCCCCCGTGCTTCCGCTCCACCTGCGCGAATTGCGGGAAGGTGGCCTGCAGGCTCAGCGCCTGCAAATCTCCGGCATAAATGCCGGCAAGCAGCGGCTCGGCAATATGCTCCGTCACTTCCCGTCCGAGACGTCTGTCCAGAAACGCGCCGACAGATTCATCTTCATCCGACGGACGCGGCTTGATGAACAGATCCATAGCCGCGCGAAGCTTCCCCCACGGAGAGATGAGCCCGGTCTTCGCGAACGGACCCAGCTCCGTCGGAATGCCCAGCACTAGGCCGGGCGGCATCCGGTACAGCTTGCCCCGGCGCAATATATATGTTTTTTTGGCATGCGGATTCGTTGCGACTAATTCGGATTCCATTCCGAGGTCGCGCGCCAAATCGATCATCGGCAGCTTCCGGGCGAGGAAGGAGTCCGGTCCTTTTTCAATGACACATCCTTCCTTGCGCAGAGTCTCAATCTTCCCTCCGAGACGGTCCGATTGCTCTATGATGGTAACGGAGATGGGCTGCCCCTCTTCATCCGCCTGCTTCAGCGCATAGAACGCCGCGCTCAATCCCGTAATTCCTCCACCGATAACGACAAGTTTCCGCAGAGCATTCATGTTGTAACCTTCTTTCTAATTACTCGCTTCCGACATCGCCTTCATCGTCACGTCGGCCAATGTCGACATATACTTCGGATCATCGTTCAGCATGCGAATCCGCTTGAAGCGGATGCCCAGGCGCTCGGCCTCCTGAACCGCCTCGATATCGAGATCATACAGCACTTCCAGATGGTCGGATACGAATCCGATCGGAGCCGATAGCACCCAGCGGATGCCTTCCTGCTGAACCGCGGCGAGCGTGTCCAAAATATCCGGCCCCAACCAAGGCGCTGCCGTTCGGCCCGCGCTTTGCCAGGTGAATCTCCACTGCCCTTCCTTCAGTCCGCAGCGCTCGGCAATCGCGCCCGATGTCGCGTTCAATTCATCCACGTACGGATCATTCATCTCCAGGATGCGCGCAGGCAGGCTGTGGGCGCTGAACAGCACCTGAATCTCATCCCGCTTCGCCCCTTCAGTAACGAAGGCGTCCAGCTGCTCATTCACCCGCTCTGTCAACGCATCCAGCAGCTCAGGGTGAAGATGATAGCTGTTGACGCAGCGAAGCTCGATCCCGTGCTTCGCCGCCGCTTCCTTCGCCCGCGCATTGTAGCCGCCGACGCTCATCGCGGAATAATGCGGCGCGAGCACGACGGACACGGCTTCCTTGATGCCGTCCGCGGCCATCGCCGCCACGCCGTCCTCGATATACGGCTGCGCATGCTTCAAGCCTTGGTAGCACACATACTCCACTTCCGTGCCTTCGGTACGGCGGTTCAGCGTCTCCTGCAGCGCTTCAACTTGGCGGTTCGTATGCTCCCGCAGCGGGAACACGCCCCCGACAATCGCTTCATACCGATCCGTCAGCTCCTTCAGCTGCTCCTCGGAAGGCGGATTGCCCCGCCGGATATGCGTGTAATAAGGCTCGATTTCTTCGAGGCTGCGGGGAGTTCCGTAAGACATCACCAGCACGCCGATTTTACGCTTGGACACTCGCTGTCCCTCCATTCCATCTCGTTCTCGTTACATTCTGTTTCTTATTTCTTCGCCAGCAATTGGCTGGAATATTCATGCACGAACTCGGTCAGCCGCTGTAATTTGTCCAGCGAAGCTTCCGGGAACAGCCCGTGGCCGAGGTTGAAAATGTAGCCCGGCTCCTGAATTCCCTGCTCCACGATATGGGCGGCTTCCCGTTCGATGACGCTCATCGGCCCAGTCAACACATAAGGGTCCAGATTGCCCTGCACGGCGAACCGGCCGTTCAGCCGGCGGCGTCCTTCCGTGACGGACACTCGCCAGTCTAAGCCAATCACATCCGCCTTCAGCTCATGGAGGGCCGGAAGCAATTCCCCGGAGCTGACGCCTGGGAAATATATTTTCGGCACGTCCAACTCGGACAACTCCGCAAAAATGCGCGTCATCGTCGGCAGCACGTACCGTTCGAAATCGCGCGGAGACAAGGAGCCTACCCAGCTATCGAACAATTGGAACGCTTTGGCCCCGTTCGCCACTTGGGAACGCACATAGGCGATCACCATGTCTGCCAGCTTGTCCATCAAGGCATACCATACGTCCGGAGTCTCATACATCATCGTCTTCGTAAGGATGTAATTTTTAGAAGGACGGCCTTCGATCAGATAGCTCGCAATCGTGAACGGAGAGCCCGCGAACGTGATAAGCGGAACCTTCAACTCTGCGTCAAGAATGCGAATCGTCTCAAGAATATGGCCCAGATCGCCTTCCGGATCGACCGGTGTCAGGCGCTCGACATCGGCCGCGCTTCGTATCGGATTGTGAATGACCGGCCCTACATTGGCAACAATATCGAAATCAATGCCCATCGAAGCGACCGGATTCATAATATCGGAATAGAGAATCGCCGCATCCACGCCGAGCTTGCGGACGGGCATCATCGTAACTTCAGCAGCCAGCTCCGGCTGGCGGCATATTTCAAGCAGACTGTATTTCTCTTTAATCTTGCGATAATCGGGATCATAACGCCCCGCCTGCCGCATGTACCATACCGGCACGCGGTCTACTTGTTCCTGTCGACACGCTTTCAGAAAACGATCATTATAAGTCATTCATATACCCCGCTTTGACGGTATTGTGCTTATAGACAAATCGTCCGTTTTGGACACGCACTTTTTTATAGCTAACGCTTCCATTATGCCCCTTTTCCAGACTTCTCACAACCTCGCCGTTCCGGGTAGCTATGACAATCTGTTGACAAAAAACGTTCGCATATGATGATTTTTCGACAATTTGCCTGCACAAAACTATGAAATGACCAGAAATTGCATAACCTATCCTGACTTGCTGCCAACTGCATCCATATCCCTGTTTTCATATGACAATTGATATATATATGTATGGTATAATAATACCCGTTGCTGAACATTGTACGGACCGTGACAGAAAGTGGTGAACATCTTATGCAGCAATGGAAACTGAACCTGATTATCCTCTGGTTCGGATCATTTCTGGTCATGTCGGGCATGACCATGGTTACGCCATTCTTGGCGCTTTATTTGCAGCATGATATCGGATTGAGCGATCCGCATCAAATTGCAATTTGGACGGGACTTATCTTTGCGGCGAATTTTTTGACCTCATTTATTTTTCAGCCGATCTGGGGCAAGTTCGCCGATAAGTACGGCCGCAAAGTAATGATTATCCGTTCCGGCTTAGGTATGGCCATCGTGACGGTGTTAATGGGCTTCGCGCAGACGCCGATGCATCTCCTGCTGCTTCGCTTGCTCAATGGAACGATCTCCGGCTTCAACCCGGCCGCGGTCGCGCTCGTATCGTCGACAACGCCGCGGGAACGGACGGGCTTCGCGATGGGAATACTCCAGTCCGGCGTCGTTGCAGGCACAATTCTCGGACCGCTTATCGGCGGAGGGCTGGCGGACTGGGTCGGCTATCGGCCGATATTCTATATTACCGGAACACTGCTGTTCCTGGCCACGATGCTGACGCTGTTCATGGTGAAGGAATCGTTCGACCGCGAGAAAGCGGCAGAAGAGCCGCAAATCTCGGTTCTCGCCGGCTTCAAGCAGTTATCTGGCATTCCGCAGCTGCTGTCTTTGTTCGCGGTAACCTTCCTGCTGCAATTCGCCATGCTGAGCCCAATGTCGCTGCTGCCGCTATATGTGCAGGACCTTCATGGCTCGACGCAAAATCTGGCGTTTCTCGCCGGACTAGTCAGCGCGGTCACCGGCGTGTCCAACATGATTTGCTCTCCGATATTGGGGAAAATGAGCGACAAGCACGGCTCCCACCGGATATTGACCGTATGTCTGATCGGCGCTGCGCTAACCTTGATTCCGCAGGCCTTCGTCGGCACCGTGTGGCAGCTGCTCGTCGTCCGCTTCCTGCTCGGAATATTTATGGGCGGCCTGCTCCCATCCGTCAATGCGCTGATACGGAAATATACGCCGGACGGGATGGAGAGCCGCGCCTACAGCTTCAATACGAGCACGCTCGCGCTCGGCAATATGATCGGACCCGTATTCGGTGGAGCGATGTCTGGAATTATCGGCATTCAAGGCATTTTTATCATCTCCGGCATTTTGCTGCTGGTCAATACGGCATGGGCCCGTTACTCCTTGTATGGGAGAAATAGAACAAGTCATCGGAACACGTAATGCCTTCAGCAAGCCGTCTCGCCTTGCTTCACACCGTTAGCTGGCAGAACGACCACACTATTTTTGTAAAAGGGCTTGATCTGAAAAGCATTTCATCCGCTACAGTATGAATAGAGCCGCCATCAGCCGGCGTTACCTGACGACATCGTCGGGGCGTTACGGCAGGCGGCTTTCTTTATTTTTATTTATCGTCGCCGCGAATCCGATACAAAAAAATTATCAGCGGCTTCTCCCTGTTTGGATCTCCGCTTTCGTGCGTATATATCCACTGAAAGGAGAGATTGTAAAACATGGTAAACCATTGGACATCGCGTGCCTTGGCCGTCATGCTGAGCTTCGTCTTAACCTGGAGCGCGGCGGCTGTGCTGGGGCAGGCAGAGGCGAAGGCCAAGCCAAGTTATCCGGAATTCAACAAAGTGTCGGCCGCAGGTCCCGTCATTCCGGGATTGAACGCCAAAAATGAATGGGTGCCTCAAGGATTGGCGGTCGTGCCGGGGAAAAATTGGGTCATCGTCTCGCATTATTCGGGGAAATCCAGCAGCCAAGCAAGCGCCATCTCCATTACCGACACGAAGACCAAAAAGCGGCTAAAGACGCTCTATTTGTACGAGAGCGCCAACAAGAAGCATACCGGACATGTCGGGGGTGTCGCAGCCAGCGCCAAATACGTATGGATTGCATCCGGCAGAAGCGTGTACCAAATTCCCGTCAGCACGGTCTCCAGCAAAAAGGATTACAGCAATGTCGTCATGAAAAAATACCCTCTTGGCCATAAAGCCTCCTATGCTTCCTATTCGGATGGAGTGTTGTGGGTGGGTGAATATATGGATGGCCAAGATATCGGCCAAAGCATGTGCAAGCCGGGACCGAAGGGCAAAGCGAGAGGCTACAAGCTGAACGGCAAAGGCGAACTCCCGTCCAATCCGAAGGCTTCTTATACGTGGACGACGCCTGACCGGGTGCAAGGAATGGCTCTGACGAAGAACCGCGTCTTCTACAGTCAATCCTGCGGCCGCAACAACGACAGCACCCTGCTCGTATACACGCGCGGGGCCTCGGGCAAGAAGGTCAGCTCCTTGAAAATGCCTCCGATGTCCGAAGGCATTTCCCTAACGGGAAGCAGCCTCTATGTTCTTTTCGAATCCGGTGCGCGCAAATACGCAAACGGGAAATACCCGCTCAAAAATATGTACATCATCAACACAAAGAAGCTGAAGCTATAGCGGTATCCAACAACAGCCCCTCCTCCGATCGGCATGACCGGATGAGGGGCTGCTTAGATAGGACACCTCCGCGCTCCTTTGCATCATTATCCCAATCCGCCAGACGGAGACTAGCAAAAGGGGTTTCCAACGGCCTGAAAACTGCACAGTTTCTCTAGACACGCTTATTCGGTAGGCGAAATCCTGCACAAACCCCCATGACGTCTACGACGTCACCCCCCAGAATGAAAATAGGTAGATGTAAACTTTTAAAGTTACTGTAGATGGTAATCATGAGACTAACAAATCCAAGGACGACTGTATTATTGGGGTACGACCCTGTTGCACAAACCGTCCAATTGCGATCGCGAGAACCGCCCAATGCACACCCAAGTGCGTGTATAAAATTTCCTTATTCAGGTCGCATGATTTGTTAGTACACATGAAAGCAGGTGCAAGCATGGATGCCGTACGCGAATGCTGTTGCGGATTAGATGTCCATCAAAAAACAGTAGTTGCCTGTATCCTTTACGGGGATTTAGAATCCAAGCCCAAGAAAGTCATCGAAAGCTTTGGAACAACAACTACCGAACTACTCCGACTTCAAGATTGGCTTAACGCACATGAGTGTAAAGAAGTAGCCATGGAGAGCACAGGTGTGCTGTGGAAACCGGTATGGAATATTTTAGAGTCTAGCTGCTATTTAGTGTTGGCAAACGCTAAACAAATCAAGAATACACCAGGGCGTAAGACAGACAAGAAAGATGCGGAGTGGATTGCACAACTTCATCGTTGTGGTCTCATTCAACCAAGCGTGGTGTTGCCGCAGCATTTGCGGGATTTACGAGATCTAACGAGGTATCGTCTGAGAATCGTGGTGACCATTGCTTCTGAGAAGAATCGTATCCATAAAATTCTTCAAGACGGAAACATCAAGCTTACGAGTTTTATGAGCGATTTGTTCGGCGTATCCGGGCGTCTGCTTCTGGAAAAGCTCATGGACGGAGAAGTGCTCGCAGAAGATGACGTACGCGAACTTGTCAAAACCAAGCTAAAAACAAAAGTGCCTCAGTTAGTTGAAGCTCTGAATGGTCAGCTACGGCGACATCATCGTGTTATGATGCGTGCACACTGGAAGCACCTGCTGTTCGAGGAAGCAGAACTGCAAGAAATTGAATCATTAATCGACGAACAGCTTGAGCCTTATCGAAAAGAGATTGAGTGTTTAGACAGCATTCCCGGAATTGACAAGTCTTGCGCTTCCGCTATATTTGCAGAAATGGGGCCGGATATCGCCACGCGTTTTCCCACGGTCGAGCAATTCACCTCATGGGCAGGGGTATCTCCAGGTAATAATGAGAGCGCGGGGCGCAAGAAAAGCCGGAAATGCCTGCAAGGGAACAAGTATCTGAAACGTAGCATAACGCAAGCGGCATGGGCAAATTACAGGTCAAGGAATCGAATAGGTGAGCACTTTAGACGGATACGGAAACGACGAGGCGAAAAAACAGCAAGCGTAGCAACCGGACATCTCTTAATTAAGATCATTTATGCCATGATGAAAGAAGGAACGCCATACAAAGAAATAGACATGCAGGTACGCATGTCTAAACAAAGAACAGCTAATTTTTACGTAAAGAAACTCCAAGAGCTGGGCTTTGCACTTCAACTAACTGAAAACGAAACAAGCTAAATTTTGAAAATGATGTGATCATTTTCGGGGGGTGAGTCTTTTTTTGCTTTCTTAGAGTAATAATGGCCCGAAAAAGTTCTATTCATACATTTTGAAAGGGCTGTCGTGCTTACTTCAACGTTTTTATTTTCGTATAAAATACAGCAATTCGATATGGACGACTTCACCAGAAAGGGAATCCTGCAAAACTACAGCAATTTCACCCGTTTCGCTTCAACTTGAAGCAAAAAGGCCTAAAATGATGTGGATTTGCAGCAATTTCTCGGGATGTGGACTCACTGAACCAAAATTCCTGTAAAATAGCAGCAATTTCCTCCACACATCCAAGCCCCAGGAGGCAACGATGCCACTAGAATGCGATGATGCCACTAGAAGGCGATGATGCCTCCAGGATTGGACACGGAGGAGGACGACTATGTCTTCTTCACGCTGTCTTATTGGCTGAAGGATGTGCGGAATCCGAAGCCGTGACAGGCCAGCGACAAGAAGCGGAAGAGTTCCCGGCATGATGATTGCTTCAAGCTCTTTCTCCACTTTGCAGTCTTCTTTCCTCGCCCTGACCAAACGATACCCAATCATCTCCTCATTGGCGTCCCTTACAGCTGCAGCAGGCCGAGCACGTGAAGGAATACGATGGCGATCACAACCGGAATGACGTAGCGCAGCAGTATGATGTAGAGGGCGAGTCCTTTGCGCCACCAAGCCGCCTCGTTCGCGAATTCCTCGTACAGCCGCTGCCGCGGGAAGCGGTATCCGACGAACAAGGCGATGAGCAGCGCCCCGACGGGCATGAGCACATTCGTCACGGCGAAGTCGGCCGCGTCGAACAGAGACAGGCCGAAGATGCGCGCATCCGACCAGACGCCGAACGACAAGGCGGGCGGGATGCCGACGATGAAGATAAGGATGCCGAACAGCCAGCTCATCCGGGAGCGCTGTTGGTCGTTGTTGGACAATCCCGAGACCAGAATCTCCAGCATGGAGAAGGCCGAGGTTAAGGCCGCGAATAAGAACAACGCCAAGAATAAGACGATGAAAAGGCCGCCGAACGGCAGCTGTTCGAACAAGGCCGGCAAGGTGCCGAACAGCAGGCCTGGGCCTTCCTGCGGCTTCATGCCCAGCGCAAATATGGCCGGGAAGATCGCAAGCCCCGCCATCAGCGAGGTCAGGACGTTCAGGCCGACGACAGAGACCGATGATTTGACCAGCGATTCCTGGCGGCTCAAGTAGGAGCTGTAGGTTACCATGACGGATACCCCGACGCTGAGACAGAAGAACGACTGCCCCAACGCATACAGCACAGCCTGTCCCGTCAGCTTGCTGAAATCAGGCTGAAGAAAATAACGAAGTCCTTCGCCCATTCCGGGAAGGGTCAGGGAACGGATAATAAGCACGAGGAATAAGACGAACAAGCCCGGCATCAAGATGCGGCTTGCCCGTTCGATTCCCCCCTTGATTCCGCGCGCGACCACCGCGATCGTAATCAGCATGAAGACGAATTGCGCGGCCACCGCATACCACGGATTGGCTACCGTCTCGGCGAACAGCGCATCGTAATCCCGGCCGCTCGCGAGCAAGCCGCCCACAATGCCGCGTCCTACATAGAGCACGATCCAGCCGCCGACGACGCTGTAGTAGGACAAGAGCAGGAAGCAGGTTCCGATGCCCAAGTATCCGATCCAGTGCCATTTCGAACGCGGCGCAATGTCCTGGTAAGCGGATACGGCTCCCCGGCCTGTACTGCGCCCGATGGCGAACTCCGCCAGGAGCAGAGGCAGCCCGATGCCCAGCGTAAATAGTAGAAAAATAATAAAAAATGCGCCCCCGCCACTCGTCGCGACGACATTGGGGAATTTCCAAATGGCCCCCAGCCCGATCGCCGATCCGGCTGACGCCAATATAAATCCGAGTTTTGAAGTCCACTGCTCTCGAGTTGTCATTACTGCCTCCTGTTGTCAATCTGTGTACGAATATTGCCCGCTCATACCGGCAGCCAGTTCATCCCGTGCAAAAACACGACCAGGACGATAACCGGCAAAATGAAGCGGAGCATGAAGACGTACACGGCCAAGCCTTTGTGCCAACGGCTGCCGAGCGTGTTCCATTCCTCCTGCAGGCGCCGCCGCGGATACCGGAACCCAACGAATAGCGAGATCAGCAGCACGCCAAGCGGAAGCATGACGTTCGTAACCGCGAAGTCGGCCCAATCGAATATATTGCGCCCCAGCCACTGCAGATGGCTGCCCACGCCGAAGGAGAGTGCCGAAGGAACGCCCAAGGCAAATATAACGCCGCCGACCAGCCAACACATGCGCGTGCGTTGCTCCGCCTTGCCCCGGGTGAATGCGGCCACGACGATTTCCAACAGAGAGAACGCCGATGTCAGTGTCGCGAATAAGAAAAGCGCCAGGAACAGCACGATGAACAAGCTGCCGAACGGCAGCTGCTCAAAGACGGCCGGCAGTGTAATGAACAGCAGCCCCGCACCTTCTTGCGGCTTCATGCCGAGCGCGAACAAAGCGGGGAAAATCGCGATGCCCGCCATGAACGAGGTCAGCACGTTCAAGCCGACGACCGATAGAGCCGGCTTTCCGAGAGGCTCCCCTTTCTTCAGATAAGAGCTGTACGTTACCATGCAGGAGCCGCCCACACTCAGGCAGAAAAAGGATTGTCCGAGCGCATACAGCAGCGCTTGCGGCGTCAGCTGGCCGAAGTCCGGCTTCAGAAAATAGACGAGTCCTTCGCTCATCCCCGGCAAGGTAAGCGACCGCACAATCAGGACGAGGAACAGAATGAACAAGCCCGGCATCATAATGCGGCTTGCCTTCTCAATGCCCTGCTTCACTCCCCGGGCCACGATAACGATCGTGATGAGCAGGAACAACGCCTGCGCCAGCACGGCCGCCCAAGGGTTGGCCGAAGTCGATTCGAAGAGCTCTCCATAGTTCCGTCCACCCTGCAGCAGTGAACCACTCAGGGCCTTGAGGAAATAGAGCACAATCCAGCCGCCAACCACGCTGTAAAAAGACAGCAGCAAGGAGCACGTCGCCATGCCCAAATAGCCGACGCCGTGCCATTTGCTCCCCGGCGCCAACTCACGGTAGGCAGATACCGCTTCCTTGCCCGTGTTGCGGCCGATCATGAACTCGGCCAACAGCAGCGGCAGACCGATGCCGAAGGTAAAAATAATAAAGACAAGAAAAAAAGCGCCGCCACCGCTGGTAGCGACGACATTCGGGAACTTCCAGATCGCTCCGAGCCCGATGGCCGATCCGGCCGAGGCGAGCACGAAGCCGAGCCTCGAAGTCCATTGTTCTTGCTGTGTCATCCGTTCTAATCCATCCTTCTTTTTCGATTGCTGTCATCCATTATAGCATAGCAACGGAATAAAGAGTCTGCTTCCACATATTTGGAATCTGGCCGTCTATTTCACGATAGCAAGCGCCAGACCGTCATAGGCCGGAAGCAGCGTGCTGAGCAATCGTTCATCCTGCGCGATCGCGGCATTGAAGGCGCGCATCGCCTGCACGGACGGGCCCTGCTTGTCCGGATTGAGCGTTCTGCCGCGGAGCATGAGGTTGTCTCCCGCAATTAGTGCCCCCGGTCTCGCCAGCCGGATTGCGTATTCGAGATAGGCCGGGTAATTTTCTTTGTCCGCGTCGATGAAGAACAGATCATAGCGGGCTCCTTCCCGCTCCAGTTCTGCAAGAGATTGAAGCGCCTCGCCCACTCTGTATTCCACCTGCTCGCCGAAGCCGGCTTCGGTGAGATTGCGTTTCGCCAGATCGGCATAGTCTTGACGCAGCTCCAGAGAGACAAGGCGGCCTCCCGGTTCCAGCCCCCGTAAGATGCAATAGCCGCTGTAGCCGCCCAGCGCGCCGATCTCCAGCGCATCCTTCGCATGTGCCAGGCGGGCGAGCATCGTCAACAGGCGCCCGTACCCTTCCGGCACGGAAATGTCCGGCATGCCCTGAGCCCGGATAGCTTCCTTGATTCGCTCCACGGCCGGATCCGCCGGATATAATTGTTCCAAATAAGATTCTACTGCTTCACTCGACATTTTCCATCCTCCTTGCATTTTATGATATGATGAATGCCATACAAGTACAAGTAAGAGAAGTAGAACGGAGTGTTGTTATCGAATGAACCGACCTTGGACATTAATCGCGACTGCCCCGATGGGTCTGGAGGCCGTCGTCGCGCGCGAATTGAAGCTGCTTGGATACGAGGATACGCGGGTGGAGAACGGCCGCGTGCTGTTTTCCGGAGGTCCTGTCGACGTGTGCCGGGCCAATCTGTGGCTCCGGACCGCGGATCGGGTGCTCGTCAAGATGGGCGAGTTCCGTGCGCGTACCTTCGAGGAGCTATTCGAGGGCACCAAAGCCATCCCATGGCCGGACTGGATCCCGATGCACGGCGAATTTCCGGTTGACGGGCGTTCTCATAAATCCCAGCTCTCGAGTGTCCCCGCCTGTCAGGGCATCGTGAAAAAGGCGGTCGTGGAGCGAATGAAGCAGCGGTACCATACCGACTGGTTCGAAGAGTCCGGTCCGCTGTACCGGATCGAGGTCTCCCTGCTGAATGACATGGCGACGATTACGCTGGACACGACCGGGCCCGGCTTACATAAGCGCGGCTACCGCAAGCTGACCGGAGCTGCTCCGCTCAAAGAGACGATGGCTGCCGCCATCATTTTGCTGAGCAGGTGGAATCCGCAGCGGCCGCTGTATGATCCGTTCTGCGGATCGGGAACCCTGCTGATCGAAGCGGCGATGATCGGCTGGAATGTCGCTCCCGGACTCCGGCGCTCCTTCTCTGCGGAGGCGTGGGGCGTCATCGGTGAACAGGCATGGGAACAAGCGCGGGAGGAAGCGTTCGACGCCGTCCGCGACGACACGGAGCTCCGGTTGACCGGATCCGATATCGATCCGGAAGCGATTCGCCTAGCGCAGGCAGCGGCGAAGAGCGCCGGCTTCGCCCGCGAGATCGAGTTCCGCGTCTCCCCTGCGAACAAAGCAAAGCCGGAAGGAGACTACGGCTGCGTCGTGACGAATCCGCCTTACGGCGAACGATTGAACGAGAAGGATGAAGTCGAGCGGATGGTGAGAGACCTTGGCTTCATGGCGAAGACCCTGCCGACCTGGTCATTCTTCGCGATCAGCCCGAGCCGCCAGTTCGAGCATTACTTCGGGCGCCCGGCGGATAAGCGCCGCAAGCTGTTCAACGGCAATATCGAATGCCAGCTCTATCAATATCTCGGTCCGCTCCCGCCGCGCAGCAAAGCGCCGGAGTCGCCTGCCGAATCTTAATTTACGCCCAATCGAACACCATCTGCCCTACATCGGCAGGCGGTGTTCTTTTATTTTTAACATTTTATGAAAATCTGATAAGATGGGAGGTACGATTACAAGTCAAGGAAGGTACACGTAATGAATCCAATTCGTCAAGCCCGGCCCGATTCCAGCGGCAGGAAAAGATCGGCAGCCGCCCTGTTCGGATGGCTCAGCTTCGTCTTCTTCCTCGCGGCTATGATGGGGAAGCTGATCTATTTCAATCACACGCTGGCGATACCGAATATGGCCATGAACCGGGACGACTATCTGGTCGCCCTGGGAGCGCTGCTCATTGCGGGCAGCTGGACGTTCTGGGCGAAGGAACGATGGCGCCCTCTGCTCCTGCTGCTGCTTAACTTCGCGCTGACGCTGCTCATTTTTGCCGATTTGATCTATTTCCGCTATTTTCAGGACTTCATCACGATTCCCGTCCTGCTTCAAGCGGCGCAGGTCAGCTCGCTCGGAGAGAGCATCGCTTCGCTTATTCACGGCAAGGATGTGCGGCTGTTCCTGGATTGGCTCGTCCTGATTCCGCTTACGATCGGGCATGTCCGCATTCGGTCCAGGGAATCTCGGTATCAGCGCGCCATGTTATCCGGCCAAAAAAACCGGGGGCGCATGCTGCAGCGGGCAGCGGCCGGCCTGCTTGCCATCGTCGTCGGCGCCGTGATGGTAGCCGTACCGGTTAACAAAGCAACCAGCACATGGGCCAAAGGGCTGTTCAGCTCGGTCTGGTGGAGCGCCTCCGTCTATAACATTACGGGCTTGCTGGGCTTTCACGGCTATGATGTGTACCGGTTCGTGAAGGAGAATATAGGGGGCGGAGCCTCTCTCTCGGAAGCCGAGATCAAGGACGCGGAAGCGTGGTTCGCCGACCATCGCCCGGACCGGCAAGGACCTGCGCCCTCATTCGGGCGCTATGCCGGCAGCAATGTCATTATTGTGCAGGCTGAGGCGTTCGAAAATTTCGTCATCGGCGCCAAGGTGAACGGCCAGGAGATTACGCCGAACCTGAATGCGCTTCGCGAGGACAGTCTCTATTTCACCCGTTTCTTCCATCAGACGGGGCAGGGCCGCACCTCCGATGCCGATTTCGGGGTGAATGCCGGGCTTCATCCACTGCCGTCCGGCTCCGTCTTCATCCGCTACCCTGGCCAGACCTACGACACGCTGCCGGCCATGCTCCGCGCGGAAGGATATCGCACCGGGGCGTTCCATGCGTATGACGCCGGGTTCTGGAACCGTTATATCATGTATCAAAATATGGGCTACGACTTTTTCATGAGCAAAAAAGACTATGTTCTTGATGAGCGGGTCGGATGGACGGTCGGGGACAAATCCTTCTTCCGCCAATCGGTCGAACGAATGTCTGCCGAGCCGCATCCGTTCTACAGCTTCTTAATCACGCTGGCAAGCCATCATCCGTACAAGCTGCCGGAATCGGTGCAGAAGCTTGATGTCGGCCCATACAAGGACACAATGTTCGGTGACTATTTGCAATCGATGCATTACGTTGACGAAGCGGTCGGAGAAATGATTGCCGATCTGAAGCAGCGCGGGCTGTGGGACAAGACGATCTGGGTGTTCTACGGAGATCATGACAACTCTATCGGAGAGACGGAGCCTCTCTCGTGGCTGCTCGGCCATCCGATCAGCAAGCTTGATATGCTGGAGATGAAGAATCAGGTCCCGCTCTTCATTCATCTCCCTGACGGGGCCCAGTCCGGGACATATGATACGGTTGCGGGCCAATTGGACGTCGCCCCGACTCTGCTGCACTGGCTCGGAATCGATCCGGCCGACTCCTATATGATGGGCCATAATCTGCTGCTGCCGGATCGGCGGCTTGTCGTCCTGCGGAACGGATCGTACACGGACGGCAGCATTTTCTATGTCCCTTCGGCCGACGGACTGTTCGAGCACGGCACCTGCTTCGATTACGCGGCGCGAGAGAAGACGGATGTCGCCCGTTGTCAGCCGTACGATGCCGAAGCGAAGCGCCGCTTGACGGTCTCGGATAACGTGATTACGCATAATCTGATCAAGCGGTTCCGCCAATCTTCTCATTCGGAACCGTGACATGACAGCCGCTGTCCCCGTTGACAGCGGCTGTCCGCGCTTCTCCCGGGTGCCCGCCATCCGTTCGCTGCCGCTCCTGCGCCGCCCGCCTGTGCCCTCTCACCGGCACTACCGTTCCTGCAGCAGCTCGTCCAGCTTCCGGCGCCGCTTCTTCTCCTTCAGGCGCCGCTCGCGTTCTTCGCGGCGCAGGGCCTTGGCGAGAGACGCGCACATGCCAAGCAGGACGGCCGCGAACGGCAGCGCGGTTAGGATGGAAGCGGTCTGAAGCGCATCCAGCCCGCCGCTCAGGAGGAGGACGATGGCGATCAGCGACTGGAAGATTCCCCAGGTGAGCTTGATCGGGATGCTCGGATTCGGATTCCCGTCGGACGACATCATGCCAAGCACGAAGGTGGCGGAATCCGCCGACGTAATGAAGAAGGTCACGATTAACAGCGTGGCCAGCACCCCGAGCACATAGCCGGCCGGCAGGGCGTCGAGCGTTACGAACAAGGCGGACGTAATATCCTGCTCCACCGCCTGGGCCAGATTCATGCCTTCGAACATCTCCAAGTGAAGCCCCGTCGCCCCGAACACGGAAAACCAGATGAAGCTGAAGCCGCTTGGCAGCAGCAATGTCCCGAGAATGAACTCCTTAATCGTCCTCCCCCGGGATACGCGGGCGATGAACGAACCGACGAACGGCGCCCACGCAATCCACCACGCCCAGTAAAACAGGGTCCATCTCGCAATCCAGGAATTCTCCGTGAACGGCGACAGCCGAAGACTCATCTGGATAATATTTTGCAAGTAGCCGCCCAACGTCGTCGTGAACGTATCGATGATGAAAGAGGTCGGTCCGAGCAGCAGCGTGAAGACGAGCAGGCCAAGCGCAATGAGCAGATTCGTATTGCTTAATATGCGTATCCCCTTGTCCAGGCCGGTAATGGCCGAAGTCAGGAACAATATAGTAACCACGATAATAATGATGATTTGAACGGTGATGTTCGACGGAATTCCCAGCGTATGCTGCAGTCCGCCGTTAATCTGCATCACGCCGAGGCCAAGCGACGTCGCGACACCGAAGGTAGTGGCGATAATGGCCAAAACGTCAATCAGTTTGCCGATGGATCCTTCCACGCGTTCTCCAAGCAACGGGTAGAACGTTCGGCTGATCAGTCCTTTATGCTCATGGCGGAAGGTGAAATAAGCCATAGCGAGCGACACGAGCGTATAAATCCCCCATGGATGAAGTCCCCAATGGAAGAACGAATAACGCATCGCTTCTCGCGCCGCATCCGGTGTCATCCCAGCTGCGGTGGGCGGATTCAGATAATGGCTGAGCGGCTCGGCTACACCCCAGAAGACGAGCCCGATGCCCATGCCCGCGCTGAATAGCATCGCGAACCAGGACAGATTCGAATATTCCGGCTCATCGTCCTCTTGGCCGAGTCGAATGTGTCCGTGCTTCCCGAAGGCAAGCGCGAAGCAGAACAATAGCACGATCAGGGCCGTTATCAGGTAGAACCAGCCGAACCGCTCCGTCGTGAAGGTGAGCGCCGCCTCGGATTGCTGCGCCATGCTGCCCGGGGACAGCAAGCCCCACAGGACAAAGGCCAGGATGATAACGACCGATATTCCAAATACCATATCCCCACCCCTTGGTTTGTTGCTCTTGATAGCATGTAGTATGCGCAAAAAAAATCCCAGACGGTTGTCTGGGATTCCGGCATTATTTTCATAATAAAGAGGGCAACTTCATTCTTCACGTTGTTCCCACTGCTCGCTGTTGAGGAGAGAGCTTAACCGGTTCTGCTGCTCCTCAAGCATCGCTTCGGCCAGCTCCACCGGCTGCTGGTTCAAGCTCAGTCCGGCCTGCTCGACAGCCCGTTCCGCATGCTGAAGCGATTGCTCGGCTTGCTCGACGGACTGGTCCGACGGATGAGACATCGCTTGGGATACCGCATTGCGCGCGGTCTTGACGGCATTTTGGGCCTGGGAGATCGGATTCTGCGACTGCAGGCTGGAGTCATACTTGTTCGGCATGCTGTAAGCCTCCTTCGTCTGTGTAGTCATAAGCAACGTTAGGATGTGCTCGACAGCATTTTCTATACCGACAACTAGCCCTTCAGGAACGCCTTCGCCTTCTCGATCGCCTCGTCCTCCGTCGGCGCCGTGACATATCTTCCGTTAATAAAAATAAATACCCGCTTCAGGCAATGGCCGCAGTACGACTTGCACCCTATTTTAATTTCCGCCTCGGGATCCAGCTTCTTCACCTTCGGCAGGAACGACTTCATGCTGATGTGGCGGCATTTATCACATATACGTATATCATTTGCCATGATTGCTCACTCCATCTTAATCCCTTCGTCTTGATGTAAAAAGAAATACCGATGTTGCTATAGTTATTGTAAGGGAATGGCCCTGCAGAAGCAACCGGTATGACCACAACTTCTAGCGGACGGGATCGTATTTCATGACCCGCTTGGAGAACCATGGCATCAGAATCATCGTGAACAGGATATCGTCGATCGGCATGAATGGCATGACATCGGGCATTACCCAATACAACAGGACCAGTCCGACAAATATCCCTTTCTCCTTCAGCGGAACCCGGGTCGAGAACAACAACCGCGGAGCCGATCGGAAAAGCCGGATGATCCGGCGAACAGGATGCCTGCTTCCGCCCTTGCTGGACATATGATTGCGGCCCATCCGCACACCTCCTTGCCCCTAGTGTGCGCCATCCGGCACGCGTCATACGGCCCGCTTGAGACGGTCTATTCCTCGACCTGTCCGTTCAATGCTTCCCGCAAAATCGCCGATACTTCCTTGTACATTCCGTCGAAATCCTGTAACGGCAGCGGGCTGGCACCAAGGCCGACCTCGACCGTGAAGCCGGGCTTGCGGAAGCGCTGAATGAACCAATCCTTGTATCCGGCATCACTGCCCGACAGCTTGACGGCCCGGTAACCGCTGACCGATTCGAACCGTTCCGCCCATGTGACCGCTTCGGGAGGCTCGTAGTCACGGTAATTCCAATAAATTTCTTGCCCTTGCGTATGGAAGGACAGCGCCAACTCGAACGAATTCCGTTCCGTATAGGAAGCAAGCGCGGCGGCCTCGGGCTCGGACAGCGGATGCTCCCCACCGTAATTGAGCGGCGCCGGAGAACGCATACCGCGCCGTGCCCGCTCCTCCTCCCAATGGGCCGGGAACTGATCGTTCAGGTCAACGCCGCGGATGTTCGCTTTCCACCGTTGAAATCGCCGGGATCCCTGATTCCATTCCATCACCGAGGAATAGTATGGATGCCGCGGCGAGATGCCCTCCTGCACCAATTCGATGCCGTCCGGATTCACCATAGGCACGATTTTCAGCACGGTTCGCTCGTAGGCGGACCGCGCATCCCAGCCAAGCCATGACTTCCCGCTGTCGCACGCTCGTGCATAATCTTCGATGAACTGCATAAGCAGTGCCGAAGTAACCCATTCATTGGCATGGACACCGCCATTCGCATGAACCGGCACATTCCCGCGCCCGATGCTGACGGCCAGGATCGGCTTGCCGAGGACGCTCTGTCCGATCGTCTCGACTTGGACGCATGAATAGCGGCGGCTTATTTGCTGAAGGTCCCCCATCAGTTGGCCAGGGCCGTATTCCGCTTTTTTTCGAAGCGTCTCATTCGTGCAAACGTATGGAATGAACACCCGCTGCCCGGCCGTCAGCCGGTCCGGAGCCAAGGATGGATTCACGGAGCGCAGCACCGCTTCCGGAACGCGATGCCGTGCGGCAATCCGGCACAAAGTATCGTTCGGCTGGACGGAATAAGTATCGTATGGACGCGCCGGCAACATGAGAACATGCCCGGGAAGCGCATATTGGTCGGGATCAAGCTGCGGATTGTATGCAAACAGTGCAGGGAGATTAATTCCATGCCGGACGCAAATGCGCAGGTAGGTATCTCCAGGCTGGACGGTATAGGGGATATGCATCGTTCGAACCTCCTTCACTTCCTCATTGATGCATATGCCCTGTATGAAGCGGACATGACTGGGTACTGGCGCATACCAAAAGAGCATGCTCTCCGCGATAAACGCGAAGGGCATGCTCTTCGGCAAAAGGACAAACGTATAATAGCTATAAGATTTGGGACATTCGCCACACGACGGGCACGGCGCATATTTGTTCGCCCAGCCAGGCGCGGGCGATCTTTTGGAACATTTCCGGATCTCCGCTGCAGAAAAATTGATGAACCGGCGTCTCCAAACTATGGGCGAGCTGCCCTTTGTCATGCAAAATCGTACTGATTTCCCTTGCAGTCTCTTCGGCCGAATTGATAAGTTGAACATCCGGGCCCATGACCAGTTGAATCGCATCGGTTAAAAAAGGATAGTGCGTGCACCCCAATATTAATGTATCGAAAGGTAAAGAGCGCAATGGATCCAGTGCTTCCCGGACAACGCCCAGGGCTTCACTGGATTGGAACAAGCCTTTTTCGACGAGAGGAACGAAGGTCGGGCAAGCCTTGCTGACAGCCTCCACATGAGGAGATAACCGCTTGAGCGCCTGCTCGTAGGCGCCGCTTCGAATCGTCCCGTCCGTGCCGATGACGCCGATATACCCCGTCTTTGTGGCCGATAGCGCGGCCCGGGCTCCCGGATAGATGACACCGACGACAGGAACCGGAACATAGGCGCGTATCTCTTCCAAGGCGACCGCCGTCGCTGTATTGCAGGCAATTACGATCATCTTCGGCTGAAATTGGATAAGATAGTCCACGATCTGACGCGTGAACAATCTCACTTCCTCCGAAGATCGGGGGCCGTAAGGCGATCGGGCGGTATCGCCGAAATAAATGATTTGTTCCTGTGGAAGCTGGCGCATGACTTCTTTGACAACCGTCAAACCTCCCACACCCGAATCGAGCATTGCTATAGCTTGTTGCACGAATACACCGCTTCCTTTGTCTCTTGATTGACTGACCTGTGATACCATATGTACGGCAAACCTAAAATGTACCTCGATCTTAACAGCAATGCAGACAAGGTTCAAGTCGACTATCGTTCCATTTTCACACAGCGCAAGAGACAGCAGCGCGACGAAAGCGCTCCGCCCTAAGAAGCATCCCTGCTCCTTCCTCGGCAAATGCCAAGAAGAACAGGGATGCCGGTGAAACCATATGAAAGGCGGAGCGCCTTATCTACGGGTTACTTCTAATTCCTTCTCCGTCTCCTCGGATGCGGCATCCACTGTGTCGTCAAGCACCGTCAGCTCGGCTTCGTCGTCTGCCTGACGCCAATTGCTCCATTGCTGCTGAATGCCGGTCGCCTTCTCCCGCGCTGCTTCCAGGAAATTATCTTTTTGCTCTCCAATCTGCTTCGCCAGCCGCTGCGTCTTCTCATTCAACTGCTGAGCACCCTCCGCAATATCGGCGCGCAGCTCGCGGCCCGATTTGGGCGCAAGCAGCAATGCCGCTACCGAACCAACTACACTGCCGACGAGCGTCCCGATCCAGAACTTCTTGTTGCCGTTTGCCATGTTATTGCTCTCCTCCTGTCGGCATCGCTCCGGATTCATGCTGTTGTCGGGAATCCGGCGGGGATTCGTACCGGGACGCTCGCCGCTGCCATTCGTCCCATCCCGCTGCAGCCCATTCCAGCCATTGGCCGGAGGGCCGACGGGAACGGGAGCCCGACTCGTCCGGGCCGTCCGCCTGCCGCCCCTTGCGGCCGAACCACCGCTCGGCCTTGCGCCCCCAATCCGCTAGCAGCCTGCCCGTCTGGCGAAGCGCGCCGCTCCATTCCTTCAAGGCGCCGATGACTTCCTCGGCAGCCTCAACGGTCCGCTCGGCCTTCCTGGACAAAGCCGACAGCCGGCGCATCAGCCGCTTCGCTTCATAGGCACACTCCTCTGCCCTAGCCAGCGTCCGGCCCAAGCGAAGCAGCACGGCTACTCCCGCACCGCACAGTGCCGTCCAGGCAACGGCAGCAAGCAAAATGCTCCAAGCAATCATGGCGGCTCCTCCCTATCTCCAGCATCAACCCGGGCAAATGCCCATGTTGTAATGACAGTATAGATAGATTGGGCTTGTCTTGACACACTTTTCACGTAAAAAATAATTGTTGCGAGTCTGGTGACGACCGCATCAATGTTGAAACTACCTCGCGATCATGGCCTTATGGTCAATATCCCGGTTGCTCAGATGTCCTTCCTTGAGCCCTTATAGTCAATATCCCCGACGCTCAGATGCCCTTCCTTGAGTCCTTATGGTCAATATCCCCGCGGCTCAGATGCCCTTCCCTGGGCCTTATGGTCAATATCCCCGACGCTCAGATGCCCTTCCTTGAGTCCTTATGGTCAATATCCCCGCGGCTCAGATGCCCTTCCCTGGGCCTTATGGTCAATATCCCCGACGCTCAGATGTCATTCCTTGAGCCTTATGGTCAATATCCCCGACGCTCAGATGTCATTCCTTGAGCCCTTATGGTCAATATCCCCGCGGCTCAGATGCCCTTCCTTAAGTCCTTATAGTCAATATCCCCCACGCTCAGATGTGCTTGATCAACCAACATCCTCATCGTTCAGATTTGTTCAACGGAGGAGAAAATGGCACGTGGGGCAAGACGGGACTTGCTTATCCTGCACCAACGGGATAGCGTCCACAAGAGACAGACAGGGTCATCCAGGGGGATGCCATTGGGATATTGAACATAAGAGACAGACAGGGTCATCCAGCTCCTGCTCCAGGGGGATACTGTACATAAGAGGCAGACACGGACATCCATATCCTGCGCCAGGGGGATACCGTACATATGAGACAGACAGGGTCATCCACATCCTGTGCCATTGGGATAGCGAACATAAGAGGCAGACAGGGTCATTTACATCCTGCTCCAGGGGGATACGTTACATAAGAGACAGACAGGGTCATCTACATCCTGCGCCAGGGGGATACCTTACATATGAGACAGACAGGGTCATCCACATCCTGTGCCAAGGGGATAACGAACATAAGAGGCAGACAGGGACATCTACATCCTGTGCCAAGGGGATAACGAACATAAGAGGCAGACAGGGCTCTTCAACATCCTGTGCCAAGGGGATAGCGTGCATAAGGGACAGACGGGGACTTGTTCAACCTGCGCACACGGGATAAGAAAAAACCGGGAGTTCCCTCCCGGCGGTTAGATTCGCTTGCGAATCCGGTATGTGCAGCGCTTGCCCTGCTCTGCGATGCATTCGGTCCGGGTCACATCCGCGTCCAGCAGTTCACGGAACAGCGCCAGCTCGCAAGCACAAGGCTGCTTATAATGCTGGGCCACCTGGGCGATGGGGCAATTGTACTCATGCAGCAGCCAGCTTCCATCCTCTTCCTGCTCCGTCTCAACCATATAGCCATTATGATCCTGAATGGTCCCTAGGGCTTCGACGCGTTCATCCAGGCTAGATTGGCCCATCTGCGGAGCATACTTTTCGATCAGCGACTGCTTGCGGCTCTCGAACAGCTTCCCGACTCCATCTTCCTCCGGCCAGACCTCCATCTCCTTCAGCAAGTCCAGAATCAGTTGATGGTATTGCTTCGGGAACTGTTCATCCCCTTGGGTCGACAACCGATATGTACGCAGCGGGCGGCCCATCGGCTGGCGCACCATCTCGGTCTCCAGCAGTCCTTCTTCCTCCAGCGCATACAGATGCCTGCGCACGCCCATTTCCGTCATGTTCAGTTGGATGGCCAATTGGGCAGCCGACATCGCTCCATTGGTCTTGAGCAGCATCAGCATCTGTTGGCGGGTCGACGTTTTCGAATCAGACTGTTTCAATAGTAACCACCTTTATTTGGCTTGTCTTCGTATCGACATTGTATCTTATCCCGGCGACCGAGACTAGATCATTTCTTTGGCAATGAACTGACGGGCGCCTTCGGCGAACGGCGGCAACAGCTCCGGCAACTCTGCCAGGGCGGGATGGAGTTCGCCTCTCTTCCAGGCAGCGTAATCCTGGACGAGTGATTTGCGCAGCCGAACCAGGCCGAGCAGACCGTCATGCAGCCGCTCCGGTATGGCCCCTTCTTGCGATAAAATATCAACGATATCTTCATAGCTGCTGGCGTCCCTCATCATAAATCCGTCGATCAGCAGACTGCCTACATCGGTAATCAACTCAATGGCGATATGGAGCGCCCGTTCTTGCGCGTAGGATGCGGTCAAGCTGCCATCCCATCCGTTCCGAATCGCGTTCGCGGCTTCCACGAGTTCGGGAACCATATTCAACCGTTCCTCGATCTGTGCGGTATTGACATAATACATCGCTAGCCTCTCCCTTCTCTGTCAGACGCTGTCACAGACAGCATATCGAAGCTGGACATGATTGGCAACCACAAAAAAAGGAGCCCGTCAGCCCCTTTTCCTGAAAAATCTTGCTTATTCAACGATCAAATAAGATTTCATATCATCATGACCTGTACCGCACATGACCGAACAGTGAATTAAATATTTTCCCGGCTTGTCGAAAACAAAGTCCTTCTCCATTTGACCATCTTTCAAATCGATTTTGAAATCTTCAATGGCAGCACCGTGAAAACCGGATTCATTCACCAGCTTCAGGCGGACTTTCTCTCCAGCCTTCACCTTATATTCGGCCTGATCGAACGTAAAATCATTGCTCGCTACGATCTTGACAAGCTTAACGCCTTCTGGAGCTGCTTCTTCTTGCTCAGCCTTCGGCATGTTGAAGAGCAACAATCCGATGGCGAATACGCACGCGATGCTGAACAATGTGAACATTGCCCATTTTTGCATAACTGTCATACGCCCCTTTGTCAGTTACATTCGTCACCTTTTATATTACAAAATCTTTCCTGAATCTCTCAACCCCAAGTTGAAATTTTCTAAATCATTTTTGAACTTTGTGACGAATTGATGAACGAAAAGAGTATTTTCTTTATTTTTGCCGTATTTAGGCGATTTCATCCGATGGAAAAGCCTGAGCTATCCTTGACATTTCCGTGAACAGCTATTATTGTTTATCCTCGTTATTTTTGAGAGTTGCAATAAATTTGCGAATCTTCGGCGGCAGCGGAAGACCGAGACGACCATAATTTTCAACGATGGACACGAGCTCGTTCGCGAGGTAAAAGCTGATAGCGCCTTCTCGTATCCATACGGTGCCGAAGACCGTATCTATATGGTGCGCCAAAATGACGATAAACAGCATCAACCCTTTGCGGGCCAGGCCCCAGAACCCGATTTCGCTGCTCAAGCCCCTGCCTTCCCGCAGTGAAGCCGCGATGCCGGAGATATAATCAATAGCGATGGCGATGACGAAAAGCGATAACAACGGGTTCCAGGTGCCGAACAGGAAAGCGACGATTCCCCCGAGGAGCCCGGTTAAGCTGTTCAGAGCAAGCTGTCTCACAAGACCAACCTCCTCTTGCTACGTAATACATTATCGTATGCAAGGTCTTGTCCATCCCGCCACGGCCGGGTTCCATCCTGACGAAAAAATACGGACCGTCCTCCATCCGAAGGCACGGCCCACATCGCTATAGATGTGATTATTGTTTGAAAAATTGCGGCAAATACGCTCGATTCGCCTCCAGCATCTCATCCAGGAGCGCCTTGGCCACGCGGACGGAAGGGACAAGCGGATGATGCACCATCGCCTGCAGCGCTATTCCGCGATCTCCGGTGACTGCCGCTTCAATCGTCAGCTGCTCATATGTCTTCACCGCATGCAGCAGACCTTGGATATGTTCCGGAATCCAGCGCGGCGGCAGCGGAATCGGGCCTTGCTTCGTGACGACGCAATTGACCTCGATGCTGGCGTCGGCCGGCAAGAAGTCGTAAATGTTACCGTTCAGCACGTTCAGAGTCTGGATATCGTGTCTGTCGTTATAGATGGAATTCATCAGATTGACCGCTGCTTCCGAGTAATAAGAGCCGCCGCGCTGCTCGAGCTGCTTCGGCTTCTCGCGAAGCGATTCATCCTTATACAGCTCGAACAATTCGGTCTCGACGCGGCTGACGACGTCGGCGCGCGTTCCGTTCTTCGCCAGCGATTCCTTCATCTCCTCGAACATCTCGTCCGTCTGGTAGTAATATTTCAAATAATACGTCGGAATCGCTCCCAGGGAGACAAGGAATTCCGGATCCCAGCCCGTCGTCGGCACGTTCTTCGCATTGTATGCTTTCCCTCCGGCCAGCAGCTCCGGAAGCTTCTCCTCCCCCTTGACGGCAGCCGAAGTGACCCAGTGAAGATGGTTGATGCCGACGAATTCCGGCAGCACCTCGGCTTCGGATACTCCATATTCCGCGGAAAGGAATTTCTTGACGTTGATTGGCGAGTTGCACAATCCGATCGAACGGACGCTGCTATGCTTTGCAACCGCTTCCGTCACGATGCCTGCCGGATTCGTGAAGTTGAGCATCCAGGCATTCGGAGCAAATCGCTCAATGTCACGGCAAATTTCAAGCAGAACGGGAATGGTGCGCAGCGCCTTCATCATCCCCCCCGGCCCCGTCGTCTCCTGACCGATCACCCCATGCTGAATCGGAATGTGCTCGTCCCGCTTCCGGGCTTCGAGCAGACCGACTCGCATTTGCGTCGTGACGAAATCAGCACCTTCAATCGCGCGCTCCCGATCCAGTGTAAGATGAACGTCGATCGGGTAGTCCGACTCCTGGACCATGCGCTTCGCCAGGTTGCCGACAATATCAAGCTTATGCTTGCCTTGTTCGATATCGACCAGCCACAATTCGCGGATTGGCATTTGCTCATAGTTGCGAATGAATCCTTCCACGATCTCCGGCGTATATGAAGAGCCACCGCCAATCACTGCAATTTTCAATCCGTTGTTATCTCCCATGTAGGTACCTCCTTCATTTTGAAAAGCAAATCGCTTTAACTTATGACCGAAGCTTATCCGGGAAAGGTGAACGACTTCAGACGTCCGTCCAGCTCCGGGCTGATGATGACTCCAGCTTCATCCATCGCGCTCAGCACCGCCCCCACGACCGGATCCGATTGCAGCCGGACGCAGCGGGCCTTCGGCGCTACCCTGCTCACTTCCCGTGCCACCGCATCTTGAAGGTAAGATCCTTTGCCACGCATTAGCACACTGCCGATAAGGACGACATCGAATTCGTCATCCATCATATTCAGCCGGCGAATCAGCGCATTGACCGCATTGCCGAGCTCCGTCCCTTCCTCCTCCAATATTCGCTGCGCAACGGCATCGCCTTGGGCCGCCGCTTCGAACAAGCATTTGACCAAATCCCGCGGTACGGACACGCCGTTATCCAGCACATCGGTATACATATCCTCGACTGTACCGTAATTCATTTCCTTCAGCACGAGCGGCGTGAGTCCCGTCGCTTCCCCGCGCCCGTCCCACTCTCGAATAACCGCCCGGAAGGCCAATACCGCCAGGCTGGATCCTGCGCCGAATCCGTCGCCGAACAGATGGCCGTAGCCTCCATATTGCAATTCCGTGCCATGACGGTTGCGCGCGGCGCTGTTGAAGCCCGTGCCGCTGATGATTACGCCGCCATACGGGCGATCCGTGCCTGCACGCATGCCGATCATCGTGTCGCAGGCAATCGCGTGCCTGGCGAAGCCCAGCTCCGCAATCATCGGCCGCAGGATAACGTAATCCGGTTCGCGATCCGCTCCAGCCAGGCCGAAATAGGCGAAGGTTACATCCTCATGCCTCAAGCCGGCCGAAGCAAGCGCGGCTTCACAGGCGGCGCGAATATTGCGGGCGGCCCCATTCCGGTCAATCTGATGATTCCCGTTGCCGGATAGCCCGGTGCCCAGCACATTTCCCTCCGCATCGACCAGCAAGGCGTGCGTCTTGCTCCCTCCTGCGTCGACTCCTAAGTAGATGCTCATCGGTTTCTCTCCCATTCATCTGCAAATGCACCTCTTACGCACCTTCACGTGCGAATACATCATCTGTGCTATATCCTTACTTTACAATTTGTTTTATCCCATTAACTACTACTAACCTCGTATAAAGTAATATGATCTTACTGTTTTTTCTTCGTTCGCTGATTACGGATTTCGCTTGGCGACACGCCGAACAGCTGGCGGAACAGACGGTTGAAATTCGATAAATTGCGAAAGCCGCATTCTGATGCAATATCAATAATTTTCTCATCCGATGATTCCAATAAATGAACCGCTTGGGTCAGCCGGAGTTGGATAAGATAATCAAGCGGCGACGTGCCGACCGCCTGCTGGAACAAGGCGCTGAACCGGGACGGGCTCAAATGGGTCAGCTCGGCTAATTCCTTCAGCGTCCACGGGTAAGCCAAATTGAGCTCCATCGTTAGAATAAGCTCCTTCAGCGCATGGATTCCGCGGTGCTTCACTGGCGCCGGTTCCCCTTCCGAGATCGCGCCGTGGCGGTTCACGAGCGCGAGGAAGCGGGTCAATTGCGCCCGGATGACGGAGGCGTAAGATGGAGCCCGCACATGCATTTCCTCCTTCATATTGAGGAGTATCGCGATCAATTCATCGTAGACGGGCATGTCCCGGTTGACCAGATTGGTGAACTGTATGCCCTGTTCCCGGAACGGGCGGAGCAAGTCATGGTCATAGCGCATCTCCATGGCCAGCATCCCGGGATCGAACATATGAACGTCAATGACCAGATGATCCGTCTCGAAGGCGCGATGCAGGTCCTGTCCATTGATGAGGATAATATCTCCAGCCTGAAGCTGATATTTTACGCCGTTGATCACATAAAATCCTGTCCCGCCCCGGATATAATTAATCTCCAGTTCCCGGTGCCAATGGAGCCGTTGAAAGCCCGGACTCACGCCTTCCGTCGTCGATACGAGGTACGGCATCGGCGTAGGCCAAGACACCGGATCAGGCATGATGGCCTTTGGCTTTTCCCGGGGTTCCGTATGTACATTCCGATCCATACAAGCTTCACCTCCGCAATGAAAACGTTCTCCTTCTATTACAGCAAAAAAAGGCAATCCCGCAAAGAAAAACATTTCGCGTCCTGTACACAAATAAATTGACAAAGACAGTAAAAAGACATTAAGATGTAAAATGCAAAAAACTAAAGGGAGCAGGTGACCTACCCGTGAACTACCAACCGATTGTAAAGGAAAAGACGTTAATTGAGCGCAACGATGAAGACAACCTGTATCAAGTCAAAGTGAAATTGCAGGATGGCACTCAATGCCGCGTCATCTACAACAAAGGAGCAATTACGATCAGCCGCTTGCTCTCCATTCCTTGTCCCGTATGCAGAAAAGACTTCATTTGCTCATGTCTGAACCGCTTCGCGGAACAAATTGACAGCCAAGTCCATTTATCCGACATGCTTGCTGAATAAATGAATAAATCCTGTTGCAATTCGAGACATGTGGTGGTATAATGTAACAGGTAACGGGGCATTAGTTCAGTGGGAGAACGCTTCACTGGCAGTGAAGAGGTCAGCGGTTCGAATCCGCTATGCTCCACCATCATAGCTACACTCGAGAACATCTGGATGAAGATGTTCTTTTTGTTATGTCTGCACAAAAGAACCCGCAAGGGTTCTAAGATGCGGGTTTTTCATGAGTGCTCCCCTAATGAATTTTTGGATAGCAAGTGCGTCAGTTCCTTCATGAACATATTGATATCCTTGAATTGGCGGTATACCGAAGCAAATCGCACATAGGCCACCTCATCGACCGGATACAATTGCTCCATCACCCGCTCGCCGATAATGCGGCTCTCTACTTCGGCATGAGCCGTATTCCGGAGCTGCTTCTCCACTTCGGACGCTATCATCTCCAGCCGTTCCACCGAGACCGGCCTTTTCTCACAAGCCCGAATCAGGCCACGCAGCATCTTGTCGCGGCTGAACTCCTCACGGCTTCCATCCTTCTTAATGACAATAAGCGGCGTCTCTTCGACCATTTCGAAGGTCGTGAACCGCCGGCTGCACAACTCGCATTCCCTTCTCCTCCGGATGGACTTGTTATCATTCGCAGGCCGGGAATCCAGCACTTTCGTTCCAAGATGGTCACAAAAAGGACATTTCAAATGGTGTTCCTCCTTTCTTCCCGATTGAACTCGGATGTTATAGAAAATACCAGTCGTTACCTGTAATGAACTTAGCGAGAATGCACACAATACAATTACCAACCGCAAGGAGGTGAATAGATATGGCCCAAAACAACCGTTCCAGCAACAACCTGGTTGTTCCTCAAGCAACTGCAGCTCTCGAGCAAATGAAGTTCGAGATCGCTCAAGAATTGGGCATTGCCATTCCGCAAGACGGATACTATGGCAACATGGCAACCCGCGACACCGGTTCGATCGGGGGATACATCACGAAGCGCCTGGTACAAATCGCGGAGCAACAGCTAGCAGGACAATTCAAATAAGGCATTATGAGCATCGGATCAAGCCGGTAACCCCCGGCTTGTCCGATGCTTATTCATTTCATCCCATAGACGTCCTTATACTTATCATAATAATGGATTACGCGCTGTACGTACAGCTTCGTTTCCCCATAAGGAATCTGCTGCTTCACAGTCTCGTATCGTCCGTCCCATGTCTGGTTGCGAAGCCATTTGCTTACATTGCCCGGACCGGCGTTATACGCCGCGATCGCCGCTATCCAGTTGCCATTGAACTGCTTGTGCAGCGATTGCAAATACCAGGTGCCAATATGAATGTTCGGGTCGATCTCGTACTTCAATTCCTCCATCGTCCAATGCGAATCAAGCTTGAGCTGCTCCATCGCCCACGAGGCGGTGTCCGGCATCAGCTGCATAACCCCGATGGCGCCCTTCCTGGATTCCTGACCGGCCTGATAGTTCGTCTCTACCCGGATGATGGCCGCGACGAGCAGCGGATCAATCTGGTACTTGCCCGCGTGCTTCCGAATCTCATCCTCGTATGGAATCGGATACATCCAGCGGCCCAGCCATTGCGATTGTACAAATATGATAAATAGAAACCCGAGAAAGAGAGCGAGCAAAAAACGCTTTTTCCGCATCAGCTTCATGATTCGGTTCATAACAGACCTTTCCAAAGCCAGAACTGTTCCACCTGCTGCCTAGTCTCTTCTATTCCGTTGCTGTTGTCGATGACATAATCTGCTCGTTCCCGCTTCATCTCAATATCCCACTGGGAGAGAAGCCGTTCGGACGCTTCCGCTTCAGATAATCCGTCCCGCCGCATCAAGCGCTCCAATTGAATCGCTTGCGGGACGTAGACGACGACGATCTCCTCGAAGCGATCAGTCAAGCCGGACTCGTACAGCAGCGGCACGTCCACCACGACAAGGGATTGCGGATGCTCTTCCTCCAGCCGGCGCATCTGCGTCATCATCTCCTGCCGGATGGCGGGGTGGGTTATCTCCTCAAGCGCCTTTCGCGCGGCGGCATCGGAAAATACAACGTTTCCAAGCCGCTTGCGGTCAAGCGAGCCGTCCGGCAACAGCATGTCCGCTCCGAACCGGTCCGCGATCTGATCTAACGCGGGACTGCCAGGAAGCACGATCTCCCTGGCAATCCGGTCAGCATCAACAAGCAGAGCGCCCCGTTCCACGAGCAGACGGGAGACGGTGCTTTTCCCCGACGCAATGCCGCCGGTTAATCCGATGTTCATGCCTTCACCTCATTTATTTGCCTGCTTACATTAAGATATCAATTTTAGCATCCCCATCAACATTAACAACAAACCTGGCAGGAATGATATTCTCTGAATCCAGCGCTGGTGCGAGAACTTCATTCCCAGATGCATGCCTGCCCGCAAAAAGGCGCCGCTGAATAACGCGATCACAAGCGCCGTCAGCAAAGACGGATAGCCAAGCAGGGATGCCCCGATCCCTGCGCCGAACGCATCAAGCGACAACGCGGCTCCGAGCCATGCCGCTTCGGCGGCGCTAATGCTTCCTGAGCGATCGATATCGGCAGCGGAAGGCGTCTTCAATATTTGAATGACTAAGCCGAGACGGCGCAGCTGGATGCGGATGAGCGGCTTCGATTCCGCCCGGCCGATCCATTCCTTCAGCTCCTGCGGAGGAATCGGCTTCATGCCGCCGCTCCGTCTTCGGCCCGCTTCCGGCGCATCCTCCTTCTTGCGAAGCAGCTGGATGATCGCCCAGGCCCCGATCGTAATCAGGATAACCGATCCGGTCCACTGCGCGGCGGCTGGAGAGACGTATCGCACCAGGAGACCTCCGGCCTGCATCGACAGCCAAATGAACAATCCGGAGCATATCGAAATGATTACGATCGAAAATATCGGGATACGCACGCGGCGCAGACCGTAAGTCATTCCGACTCCGAAGCTGTCAAGGCTCAGCGCAAAAGCCAAGACGAACATGGACGCTGCTTGCATTAGCATCACATTTCCCTCCCTGCTCGGCGAGAACCGGCCGCGCGTCGGCGCGGGCTTCCCGCCGGTATACCCCATCATATGGGCAACAGCGGAGAGGGGTGAATGCTAATTGGCGCGTTGGGAATGCTTCTGGCAGCGCGGGCAATAATGCGTGCCTCTGCCGCCGACGACGCTCTTTTCAATGATTTGGCCGCAGCGGATGCACGGCTCGCCTTGCCGACCGTACATTTGAAGCTGATGCTGGAACATGCCCATCTCGCCCTGTCCGTTGACATAGGATTTGATCGAAGAGCCTCCGGCCTCGACAGCCTCGCTCAACGTGGCGATAATTGCTTCGTGCAAGCGGACGCATTCCGCGTCGGTCAGCTCGTCCGCCGGCCGCAGCGGATGAATGCCTGCCCGGAACAACGCTTCATCCACATAGATATTCCCGATGCCTACCACGACATGCTGATTGAGAAGCACCGGCTTAATGAAGCTGCGGCGCTTGCGCAGCAAAGCGGTCAGCACTTCGGGCGTGAACTGTTCCGAGAGCGGCTCCACCCCCAGCTTCTGCAGCGGCGGCATGCCCCATTCCTCGTCGCGCCGGAACAGATGCATCGTGCCGAACTGGCGCACGTCCTTGTACCGCAGCTCGCTGCCATCCGTGAGATGGAAGATGACGTGGGTATGCTTCTCCACCGGCTCCCCTGCCTTGAACACACCGTAGCGCCCTTCCATCCGCAGATGGGAGACCAACGTAAGCCCGTCCAGCAAAATGCGGAGGAACTTGCCTCGCCGCTCTACTTGTTCGATCGTATGTCCGCTCAATGCGTCGCAGAACTCTTCTATATTCGCTGGACGCTGGATGATGCGGGGGAGCGTAACAGTTACGCGCTCAATCGTCTTTCCCGCCACCAGCGTATTTAATGTCCTTTTAACAGTCTCCACTTCCGGCAATTCCGGCATGTCAATCACCTCTCGTTGTCCATTATACCGAATATTGTCCTCCTGCGGAGCACTGGTCTTGATTTACTTCGCTTCGTACCAATTGCTGCCGGAGCTCACATCGGCCCGAAGCGGCACATCGAGCTTCAAAGCCGCTTCCATGACTTCCGGCACCAGCTTCTTCATCGTGTCCACTTCATCCTCCGGCACCTCGAACACCAATTCGTCGTGCACCTGAAGCAGCATCCGGCTCTTCAAGCCCAACTCCTTCAGCTTGGCATCCATCTGAACCATCGCCAGCTTGATAATATCGGCGGCGGTTCCTTGGATCGGCGTATTCATCGCCGTCCGTTCCGCGAACGAACGAAGATTGTAGTTCGATGCGTTGATATCCTTGAGATATCGTCTGCGCTCGAGCAGCGTCGTGACGTAGCCATCCTGGCGCGCCTGCTTGACGATATCGTCCATATATTGGCGCACACCGCGGAACACATGGAAGTACTGGTCGATGAACGCGGCCGCTTCCTTGCGCGTAATGTGCAGGTTCTGAGACAGCCCGTAGTCGCTGATGCCATAGACGATGCCGAAGTTGACGGCCTTCGCCTGGCGGCGCATATTGGAATCGACCTGGTCGGCGGCGACGCCGAATACGTCCATCGCGGTCTTCGTATGAATGTCCATATCGTGGATGAACGCTTCCTTCAGCTTGTCATCGCCAGAGATATGGGCCAGAACGCGCAGCTCGATCTGGGAATAGTCGGCCGCGACAATATGCCACCCCGGCTCCGAAGGCACGAACGCCTGGCGGATTTGCCGCCCTTCCTCGAGCCGGATCGGAATGTTCTGAAGATTCGGATACTGGCTGCTCAGGCGGCCCGTCGCCGCAATCGTCTGACGGTAATACGTATGGACCTTACCCGTGCTCTCGCGTACTTCCTTCAGCAGCCCTTCAATATAGGTGGACTGCAGCTTCGTCATCTGCCGGTAGAGCAAGATGAGCGGAATGATGTCATGGTACGGCTCCAGCTTCTCCAGCACCTCGGCATCGGTCGAATACCCCGTCTTCGTCTTCTTGATGACCGGCAAGCGCAGCTTATCGAACAGAATCTCGCCCAACTGCTTCGGCGATCCAATGTTGAACTCGGTGCCGGCCAGCTCATAAATGCGCGCCATCGTCTCCTCGATCTGCTGCTTGAAGTTCGTGCCCAAGTCGTGAAGACTCTGCTTGTTCACCCGAATGCCCGTCTTCTCCATCTGCGCCAGCACCTTGGAGAGCGGCAGCTCCAGATCGTAATAGAGCCGGTTCATCTCCTGATCTTGCAGCGCCTTCTCCATCACCGGCTTCAGCAGCCGGACGAGCTTCGCCTTGCGAGCCGCATGCTCCGCAACGACTGTCGTCTCCGGCACCTTGAATTTAGCGCCTTTGCCGTATACGGCGTCATTATCCTGAGAGGACGGAAGCCCGTACTTCTCCGCGACGGATTGCAGCGTAGCCGAAGCATCCTCCGGATTGAGGAGATAGGCTGCGAGATGGACATCGAAGACGGATCCTTCCAGCGGAACTCCCGCCCAATGAAGCACCAGATCGTTATAGTGGAGATCATAGCCGCTTTTTGGACGCTGCCCGTCTCCCAACCACGCCCGCAGCTCGGCCGCTTCTTCGGTCTGCAGTTCATCTGCCGTCACATACCAGCTCTCGTCCTCTGTCGCGACGAGCAGTCCAATGAGCTCCGCCTGATGCGGATTGTCGCCATGGGCTTCCACAATCAGCACATCAGCGGTAGCGAGCGTCTCATTCAGCCCGTCCCATCGGCCTTCTCCGGCCAGACGGACATTGAGGCGCTCTGCGGAGAGCGATTCATCGACAGCAGCAGGCTTGGCTTCTCCACCGACACCGGCTTTTTCAAGCCGCTCGATAACGGATCTGAACTCAAGCTTGCGGAGCGCCGGCAACGCCTCCGCTTGCAAGCCGTCGAACTTCATCTGCTCCGGCGGCAGATCGAGCGGAACCTCCCGGAAAATCGTGGCCAGCCGCTTGCTCATCCGGGCATCTTCCGCATGATTGACCAGATTCTCCTTCATCTTGCCCTTCAGCTCGTCCACATGCTCCAGCACGCTCTCGACGCTGGGATACTGATGCAGCAGCTTCAGTGCCGTCTTCTCCCCAATCCCCGGAACGCCCGGGATATTATCAGAGGTGTCTCCCATCAATCCTTTCAGATCGATAATCTGTTCCGGCTTCAATCCATACTTCTCCTCTATCTCGGCAGGAGTATACTTCTCCACCTCCGTCACGCCCTTGCGCGTAAGCAGCACGGATACATGTCGGGAAGCAAGCTGAAGCATGTCCTTGTCCCCGGTGACGACGAACATTGGCTGGCCCGCTTCATCCGCCTGGCGGGTCATCGTGCCGATGATGTCATCCGCCTCGTAGCCCGCCAGCTCGAAATGGGCGATGCCCATCGCCGACAGCAGCTCCTTCAGCAGCGGAAACTGCTCGGACAGCTCCGGAGGCGTCTTTTCACGGCCTCCCTTATAGTCCTGATAGTCTCCATGGCGGAACGTCTCCTTGCCCGCGTCAAACGCGACCAGCATATGAGTCGGCTGCTCCTCCTCCAAAATGCGAAGCAGCATCTGCGTAAAGCCGAATACGGCATTGGTATGCAAACCTAGTGAGTTCGACAATGGCGGCATCGCAAAAAAAGCACGGTAAATAATGCTGTTGCCGTCGATTACGATCCATTTTTCCTTCATTAATAAACACCTCAATCCCGTCTCATGTTTTCATGATAGCATAGCGCGAACCCGAATAGGAAATCGAATATGAATACGGCACGAAGATAGAAAGCCGACCGCTCCTGTGTTACATAAATTACCACTTACGTCAAGTCCCCCAATCGGTCAGACGTACCCGATAATCCCTTATTCTAAATCTTCCAATGGATCAGGTGGCATCTATCGTCACCCCATATGCTCAATTTCCCATCGAGTCAGGTGGCACCCATCACCACCCTTATGTTCAATCTCCCATCGGGTCAGGTTACACCCATCACGACCCTTATGTTCAATCTCCCATCGAGTCAGGTTCGCCCATCATCACCCTTATAATCAATCTCCCATCGAGTCAGGTTCGCCCATCATCACCCCTTATGTTCAATCTCCCATCGGGTCAGGTTACACCCATCATCACCCTTATAATCAATCTCCCATCGAGTCAGGTTCGCCCATCATCACCCCTTATGTTCAATCTCCCATCGAGTCAGGTTCGCCCATCATCACCCTTATAATCAATATCCCATCGGGTCAGGTTACACCCATCACCACCCTTATGTTCAATCTCCCATCGGGTCAGGTTACGCCCATCACGACCCTTATGATTAATCTCCCATCGGGTCAGGTAGCACCCATCACGACCCTTATGTTCGATCTCCCATCGGGTCAGGTTACACCCATCACGACCCTTATGTTTAATCTCCAATCGGGTCAGGTAGCACCATCACGACCCTTATGTTCAATCTCCCATCGAGTCAGGAGAGCCTTCACCATCTACATCAACCATATTGGATAATTAGTAGACATTTGCTTGCTTCATGCAGTCATCAAGCCAATACATTCTCCTCATTCATCCATTGAAGCAAGTCTTCTGTTCTTGTTATTCCCCCTCTACGCAAATAATTGATTCCTGTGCCAAGGGGATAACGAGCATAAGGTGAGGCAGATGCAAATTCGTTTCGGTTTCCTGCGCCATGGGGATAACGAGCGTAAGGCGGGGCAGATACGGAGTCGTTTCGGTTTCCTGCGCCATGGGGATAGTGAGCGTAAGGCGGGACAGATACGGACTCGTTCTGGTTTTCCTGCGCTAAGGGGATAATGACCGTAAGGCGGGGCAGATACGGACTCGTTCTGGTTTTCCTGCGCCATGGGGATAGTGAGCGTAAGGCGGGCAGTTACAGATTCGTATCGCTTTCCTGCCTCAAGGGGATAACGAGCGTAAGGCAGGGCAGACGTGGATACTTCGAACTATTTTTCTGACTTATAAAAAGTCAGAACCGCCCGGCTTCAGCTCCGGACGGTTCCTGCGGTACGGTATTAACTATTCAGATCAGGACGTTCATTGGTGACGAGGTAGACGACCGACTCGCCGATATTGGTGGCATGGTCGGCAATCCGTTCGATATAGCGGCCGACGAAGGTGAGCAGCATCGCCTGGGAGGCGTTGTGCGGGTTTTCGAGCACGTAGCTGAGCAGCTCGCGGAATATTTGGCTGTACAGTTGGTCGACTTGATCATCATCCTTCGCCATTTTGTAAGCCAGATCGATATCTTCCTGCACATAGGCCCGAATCGAATCGGTAATCATCTGCTGGACAATCTCCGCCATGCGCGGCAGGTCGATGAGCGGCTTCATCAGCGTCTGCCCTTCTATCCGCAGCACGACCTTGGCGATGTCGATGGACAGATCGCCCATCCGCTCCAGATCGCTGGAGATGCGGAAGGCAACAAGGATGCGCCGCAGATCTTTGGCCACCGGCTGCTGCGTCAAAATCAGCTTCGAGCCCAGCTCGACAATATTATCCTCCATCCGGTTCAGATGCGGATCCTCGTTAATGATTGCCCGGGCGCGCTCCGCGTCCATCGTTTTCAACGATTCTATCGATTCGAACAACGCGCGCTCCACATGGCGGCCCATTTGTTCGAGCAGGCGGCTGAGCTCATCCAACCCCAGATCGAATTCCCTGCGCTTAATCATCCTGGTTTCCTCTCCTTTTTAGCCGAAGCGTCCCGTAATATAATCTTCCGTCCGCTTGTCGCTCGGATTGGAGAACAGCGTCTCCGTCTGATCGAACTCAACCACTTCCCCATTGAGGAAAAAGACAGTCTGATCCGACACGCGGGCGGCTTGGTGCATATTGTGCGTAACCATGACAATCGTATATTGATGCTTCAGTTCCTGTACCAGTTCCTCGATCTTCAGCGTCGAGATCGGATCCAGCGCGGATGTCGCTTCATCCATCAGCAGAATCTCGGGGTTCACCGCCAACGCGCGCGCGATGCAGAGGCGCTGCTGCTGCCCCCCGGAGAGACTGAATGCCGACCGCTTCAAATAATCCTTCACTTCATCCCACAGCACGGCGGAACGCAGGCTCTGCTCAACGATCTCATCCAGCTTCGCCTTGTTGCGAATACCATGAAGCCGCGGGCCATAAGCAATATTGTCATATATCGATTTCGGAAAAGGGTTCGGCTGCTGGAAGACCATGCCTACTTTTTTGCGCAGCGTCTCCACATCGACTTCATTGCTGTAAATATTGGTGCCGGCAATCTCTACCCGCCCCTCGATGCGCGTGCCGGCAATCATGTCGTTCATCCGATTCAGCGTCCGCAGCAGCGTCGACTTGCCGCAGCCGGAAGGGCCGATGAACGCGGTGACCGCCTTCTCGGGGATTGTCATCGATACATTCTTGAGCGCGTGGTAGGTGCCGTAATACAAATTCAGGCTGTCTATGTTAATGATAGGCTTCAAATCCGTCCCGGTTGCCGTATTCGTCGTCATCGTCGCCGTCGTCATACGATCGTCTCCTTATCTGTTTTTCTGATATTTATTGCGCAGCAGCACGGCTGACAGATTCATCAGGATGAGCAGCGCCAGCAGCACGATGATGCCCGCTGCGGCCAACTCATGGAACGCCACCTGCGGCCGCGATACCCAGTTGAAAATCTGGATCGGCATAACCGTGAACTGATCCAAAATGCTGTTCGGAAGAAAGGCGACGAACGTCAGGGCTCCGATCATAACGAGCGGCGCGGTCTCGCCGATCGCCCGGGACAAGGCCAGGATGACGCCGGTCAGTATGCCGGAGATGGCCGATGGCATGACCGAGCGGGAGACCGTCTGCCATTTGGTCGCGCCGAGCGCGAATGAAGCGTCCCGCCGCATCTTCGGAACCGCGCGAATCGCCTCTTGGGCGGATACGATAATGATCGGGAGCACGAGCAAGGTCATCGTGAGCGACCCGGAGAGCAGGCTTCGGTCAAGCGCCATGCCGCGCACGAAAATCGTCAGCCCGAGAATCCCGTATACAATGGACGGAACGCCCGCCAATGTGCTGATGTTCAACTGAATGAACCGGGTAAGAGCGTTCTTTTTTGCGTATTCTTCCAGGTAAATGGCCGCTCCTACGCCAAGAATGAATGAGATGGGCGCCATGATGAGCACCATATAAATCGATCCGACAATCGCCGACTTCATCCCGGCGGCGGCAGGCCGGCGGGACGGGTAGTTCGTGAACAAGTCAGTATTGAGCCGGGACAAGCCGTCCATCATAATGTTCACGAGCAGCGCCATCAGCGCGACGATCCCAATCAATGTAGCAGTAACAAAAAGAATGTGAAGGCAAAAATCGATTTTGCGCCGGGTGCTGATCTGCTTGCGGTTCGCGTCCTGTAACATCGCCATCTGTCAATATTCCTCCCTAAACCGGCGTGCAACCCAAAGCGCCAATATATTAAGCAGAAACGTAATGATGAACAGCGTCATGCCGACGGCAAAAATCGTGCCGTATTCAATGGATCCATGCGGCGTGTCGCCCAGGCTGACCTGCACGATGTACGCTGTCATCGTCTGAATGCTCTCCAGCGGATTCAGTGTCAAGTTCGGAGTCGCCCCTGCGGCTACCGTCACGATCATCGTCTCGCCGATCGCCCGTGAGAAGGCCAGTACGGCGGAGGAGACGATGCCTGACAACGCGGCCGGCACGACAATCTTGAGCGCCACCTCGAAGCGCGTTGCCCCGAGGGCGTAGGCCCCGTGGCGCAGGCTGCGCGGGACGGCCGTCATCGCGTCCTCGCTTAAGGAGGAGACCATCGGAATAATCATGATGCCGACGACGATTCCGGCGCTGAGCGCATTGAAGACGCCTGTGCTCGGGAAGATCTCCCGGATGATCGGCGTGACGAAGGTAAGGGCGAAATAGCCGTATACAATGGTCGGCACGCCAGCCAGCACTTCCAGAATCGGCTTGACGATCTTGCGGACGCGATCCGGCGCGTATTCGCTCAGATAGATGGCGCTCGCCAGCCCGATCGGGATAGCGACCAGGCAAGCGATGAGCGTGACCAGCAGCGTCCCGCCGATAAGCGGCAGAATGCCGAACTCCTTAGGCTGAATGAGCGGGCTCCACCGGGTGCCAAACAGGAAGTCGGCGATGTTGACGTGGGAGAAGAAGCTCCACGTCTCCGAGAATAACGTATAGACGATGCCTATTGTCGTCAGAACCGAGACGGCCGCGCACAGGAACAGCAGCACCGGCACGATTTTGTCCGACAAATGCATTCTGCGGTTACGGAACGTCAGCTTCGCTTCTTGTTGCGGGACATTCGCCTGCATATGCTTAACCTCACTTTTAGCTTCATTTACAATTCGTTAACAATCATGCTATGAAAATGTGATGTCCCTAATTCATGAGGATAAGAGACATCACACGTTCATCATCGTGTATGACTGCTGCGTACGAATTCCGGCGGTTACTTCAATTGGTTCAACTGCTCGTCATATTTCTCTTGCGGCAGCGGCACATAGCCGACTTCTTCGGCAATGCTGCCAGCCGTCTTCAGGTAGTACTCAACATAAGCCTTCACTTCCGGCTTCTCCATTTGCTTCTTGCTTACGTAGATAAGGAGCGGACGGGACAATGGGGCATAGCTTCCGTCTTTAATCGTATCGAGCGTCGGAGCTACCGTCGCCGTTCCGTTATCGACAGGAACGAGCTTCAGCTTATCTTGATTTTCCTCGAAGAAGGAGTATCCGAAGTAGCCGATCGCATTTTTGTCTCCGGCTACGCCTTGCACGATAGCGTTCGTATCCGCGCTGAACGTAATTTGGCCGTCGTTGCGGCTTTCTTGCGCCTTGCCGTTAATCTCTTCCGTGAAATAGTCGAACGTTCCATGGTCCGCGCCCGGAGAATAGATTTTGATCTCCTCGTTCGGCCAGCCTTCCCGCACGTCCGCCCACGTTTTGACCTTGGAGTTCGGCTCATAGATTTTTTTCAGCTCGTCGAGCGTAATTTTGTCGACCCAGGAGTTGTCTTTGTTCACGACGATGGACAAGCCGTCATAAGCAACCGTCAACTCTAAGTACTCGACGCCGTTCGCCTTCGCGTCTTCCGCTTCCTTGTCCTTGATCGGGCGGGATGCGTTGCTGATGGCAGTCTCGCCTGCGATAAACCGCTTGAAGCCGCCGCCTGTGCCGGACGTTCCCACGGAGACGCGGACATCGCTATGCTCCTTGCCGAATTCTTCTGCAATCGCCTCTGTCATCGGATAGACCGTGCTGGAACCGTCGATTTCAATCGTGCCGGACAATTTGTCCTCGCTGCCTTGATTCGTATTGTTAGCGGTGTTCGTCTGCGTAGATTCCGTTCCCGTATTGCCGGCGCCTGCGTTCGAGGTATCTTCTTTTTTGCCGCCGCATGCCGCTAGCGCGAATGCCATGACTGCCACCAAAGTAAGCAGCATGATTTGTTTGCCCCACTTTTTCAAGTGAATTCACTCCTTTGAATTGGTTCTCTCATTTCCCGATTGATAAGTTCGCTTGCTGCCTTACAATCTGAATATTACTGCTTGTTTGTTAAGCCTGATTTGGAAGTATGTTAACGGAGTGTAAAAATTCAAAGCTGATTCGAGCGGCCGCTGTTATCAGCAATATCTTCCAACGGATCCGCCAATCTGTTGCCTGAAAAGCATGACTCGGCTCGACATAAAAAAAAATCCCCGGTCCACACGCCAGGGATTTACAAATGGGGAAAATGAGCGAATGAGCCAATGTCAAAGCTCATTATTTTTATGCTATCAGAGATTTTATTTCCATGAAAATTAAAATATCCCCTTAATAAGAGAAAAAAACAGTAAGTCACATTTTTCTGCAGTATGTTATAGTGTCATAGAAATTCCCAATATTGTTGATTAGTAAATTCATTTTATAGGATGAAAATCAATTTTACCGGAGCAACACTGTATTTATTTTTAATAATGAATTTAGGTGAGATTATGGAAGAAGTGACGATTCAAGATTTTAGATCAGAAATTTCAAATAGGGAAAATATTAGAGTGATTTTAGAAAGTGATTTTTTAAGCACGCGGTCCCATAAAGTGGTTAACCTGTACTTCCAGTTAGGTAAAATTATAATAAACGACTGGGAAATCGATATTAAAAAATGCAAGTTTTTTTTAGAAAAAAAGAAAACCTTTTTGATAAAGGATTGGGAAATCAATGACAAGAAGTGCAAAGTTTATTTAGAAAAAAAAGAGTACGTTATAACAAGCACTGACTCTAAGACGAAACTGATTCTATTTTCGGGATTACGCTTTTGATTGAATCGTGTAAGTCAAAGACGCCTCCACCCCCGCGCCAAAGGGAGATGGAAGCGTCTTTTTCTGTCAAATCGCCCGTCAGCGTGACCAGTTGGAGCCCTGCAAGGCTAGAAAGGCCGGTTTATCCGTTTTGATTAACAAATAGTTCGATTTCATTGAAATCACGTTCTTGCAGTATAGGGGATACATGAACAATGGAATGAAAATTAATAGTAAGCGGTATTGTAGTAATAATAAAGTCAATGTCCATGCTTTTTATATCGCCTTCAATCATTTTTCTATCCACTTCACCTATAATCTCTAGTTTTCCGTCGAACTTTTTATTAATCCAGCTCTTCATGTATATTTCCCAGCTTTTCTCTTCCCCTGTAATTAGGAGCACTTTTTTCTTATTCATATTTTTTAACCGCCCGGTTGCCGCTATCCGCATCGTTATTTTTGCGGCTTCTTCATCAGGCACATCTAAGATTTCCAGTTTCTTCGCCCATTCGTTATATGCTTTCTTCACTGACAGAAATGTTTTTTTATAAGTCTTCTTTATATACTTGCAAGTCTCCTTTTCCGGCATGATTATCTTCGGGAGAAACATTAATTTATAAAAGGTATGTCTACAGTAATCAACCATACCATACACAAAATCTTCGTCGCTTGCTAAATCTATCTTTACTTCTCTTTCCAATATGTGAATGAATTCACTTATATAAGTATAAGCTTGTATTTTTCCTTCCTTATACAGTTTTAGTTCTTCCCGCCTTAAGTTAGCTTGATTTACGCTTGCGTATCTGGATAATTTCACGATGATTACTAATAAGACTTTCTCCTCAATCGTCAAAAAATGAATGGCGTCTCGTTTTTCATCTGTGCCCCTTTCAAATATTTCTTTATAATACGGGGTCTCAATTGTATTTTTAATTATACATTCATTAAATTTTACCCTATGCCCTCGCTTCCTGCGTATAAAAAGAATGGCCATGATAAAAACGAATCTTCTTCTGTCGTTCGTAAAAAATATAATACCTAATTTTTTTTCGATATAAGAAATATAACCTAGAAGCACTTCTTTCCTATACTCATTAAACGGCCATTCTTCTTCCGTAAAAGCCTCCAAATAGCGTTCAGAGAACATTAAGATGATTTGGAACTCATCCCCTGTGATTCCTAAAGGTTTTTTCTCAAGTGATAAACCAAATTTTTCAATATATTTACTAACCCTTTTTAGTGCCATATTCGTTGAAGAGACAGGAAGATATAATTTTTCGGACAAAGAGGTAATGGTAGGTGCAGTTCCTTCCAAAAACTTCTGAAGAACTAAAAAAGTCAGGGATTTTTTAGATAAATTAGATATAACCTCACATATGGTCTGATCTTGGGGTATGGCTAATTTGATCCCTTTTCCCTTTTTCGAAAAAATAGAAGCGTTTTGCGGCAATAAATCATTGAGAACTGATATATCCTTTCGAATTGTTTTACTGGAACAATCTAGTTTTTGTTCAAGTTCAGAGAGAGTAAACCACTTCTTTTCCTCAGCAAGAATCTTCAACAATTTGATTTTACGACTAATATCCTTTTCCATCATGATTCACCTTCAGCGATTTCGTCCAGCCGATCACTGTCGAATCTGCCTTCCAAGGTCAGATTATATAACAGTTCGTCTTCGATGAGTGCAACTTTCCCTCATACACTCGGAACCCTATCGTAACACACTTTCCCGTGCTCCAACGACGTTTTTTCACAGGACACTGTCTTCATTCCCGTTCCGCCATGCGCTTCAATTCCGCATGCGCTTCCTGCGCCCGCTCCTCCATGCGCTGCGCGCAGGCATCAATTTGTGCCAGCTGCTCCTGATTATGCGCGATCGCCTGCAGCAGCTGCTCGAACCGACCGCATGCCGCCTCAACCCCCATTGCGGTCATTCCAACCTGTTCCCGGGTGCGCTCCCCCGTATGTACCGCCTGATTCAATGCTTGAACCATCTGGCTCAGCGTCTCTTCGATCTGGCCGGTAGCCTCCTTCGTCAGCATGGCCAGCTTGCGCACCTCCGCGGCCACGACCTGGAAGCCAAGCCCGTGCTCGCCGGCGCGGGCCGCTTCGATCGAAGCGTTCAACGCCAGCATATGACATGAATCGGACCAGCCGCGGATGACGCCGATGGAATCGGCCACCGCCTGGGTATATTGTCGCAGATGCTCCATTTCCGCCGCCTGATCGTTCACCTGCTCAAATACTTGCTGAAAGGCGGAGGACACGTGATCGAGCGAAGTTTTGCCTGCCAGCGTCTTGTCCATCATCGCGGACGCGTGCAGCTTGCCTTCCTCCGCCGCCTGCCTGACATATCCGGTCTCGCCCCGAATCGAATCGAACGCCTGGAGCGTCGATTGCAGCACCGCCTCCTCCTTACGCTCCGCATTGCGGCGCACGCGGCTGGAGAGCTCGGACAGCTGCTTCGCCGACAGCACGCCGGCATATTGCCCTCCGCTAGTGATAATGAGGCTGTCATACATCCGCTCCTCCGGACGGGCCTCCGCCAATTCAAGCAGTTGGGCCGCATCCGTCCCCCACTCCGCACAGGCCATATCCCGATCCATCAGCCGCGCTATCGGCTTCTCATGATAGAGCGCCGGGGAGAACCGCTTGCTCATCCGTTCATGGAACCGTTCGCGCATCACCATCCCGCTCGGCTGCTGCGCCCCGTCCACGACAATAAGACAGCGCAGCGAGGAATCGGACAGGAACATGTCCTCGACGTCCTCGATCGGAGTCCGCGGATCAACCGCCGGAGCGTCATGAACCAAATCGCCGTACTCCGGGGAGGCGCCACAATGTTTGATCTGCGGAGAACCCGGGTTAATGAGAGATAACATCGGCATCGTCATATAGCATCACCCTTTGCGTTAATCTTGTAAATCTGCATCTTTAGTCCCAATGTAGCACGGAAATGTAAACGGTTGGCCCAGGCTGTGTAAAGAGTTTGTAAAGGCAATCGGGTTTTGTGGATTGCTTCACAAGGAATCTCGGAAACAGCAATGGACTCCAGGAGCGCCCATCGAAGAGAACGCGAACGCATGACGGCAGCCCGCTCCGAAGAGCGGACTGCCGTCATTGTCTCATCCATATTCATCGCAAAAAAAAGAATCCATCTCCCCATCGAAAATGGATTGTGCGGCCTTATTCGTCGGTGCGGTGCGCCTTCTTATGATGGACCAATTTGTAGCCGACGCCCCGAATCGAATCGATCTGGACGGAGCGCTGGTTCATCTCCAGCTTCTTGCGCAGCGAGCTGACATGGACATCGACTGTCCGCTGTCCGCCGATGTAGTCGAAGCCCCATACCGCGTTCATTAGGTCGTCGCGGGTAATGACCATCCCCGGGCGCTGGACGAGGTAGAGCAATACTTCGAATTCCTTCGGCCGCAGCGGGATCAGCTCATGATGCAGCGTCACTTCATACTTCTCCGGATAAATGCGCAGATCGCCGATCGCAATGACTTTGTCATCCGCTTCTTCCGTCTCGGCCGGCTCGTCGCTCGATGCGCGGCGCAGCACGGCGCCGACGCGCGCCAGCAGCTCAGCGACGCCGAACGGCTTCGTAATGTAGTCGTCCGCTCCGCACTTCAAGCCCTGCACGACTTCTTCCTCCGCATTGCGCGCCGTCAAAATGATGACGGGCGTACGGATGCCGGCTTGTCTCAGCTTGGACAGCACCTCGAATCCGTTCATGCCCGGCAGCATAATATCCAGTATGATGAGATCGAACTTGCGGTGCAGCGCCACCTGCAGCCCTTGGGAGCCGTGGTCGATCACGGTCGTATCGTACCCTTCCAAGGTCAGATTATATGACAATAGCCGCGCCAATGTCGGTTCGTCTTCAATGACTAATACTTTTCGTTCAGACATGATTATCCTCCGAAAGTCAATTCCTATCCCTTGTGCCTCTACGGCTTCACGCTTATACTCGCAACCCTATCGTAACATACTCCCCCGTGCCGCGGCGACGTTTTTTTCACTGCGGCACGGAGGTAGGGCGAGCATGGCGTCATGGCGAATTCATACCCGCGCTTATTGCTCTGACCCGTCCGGCGACCACTCCTGCAGCACAGGAAGCTCGATTGTAAAGGTCGTGCCTACGCCCAGCTCGCTCTCCACCCGTATCGTTCCTCCATGCGCATCGACGAGATGCTTCACGATGGATAGCCCCAGTCCCGTTCCTCCCGATACGCGGGAGCGAGCCTTGTCTACCCGGTAGAAGCGCTCGAAGATGCGCGGCAAATCCTTCTTCGGAATGCCGATGCCCGTATCGGTAATCGTCAGCCGGATCCGTTCCTCCTGATCCGGGTCATGCAGCGCCACAGCCCCTATCTTCACCTGACCGCCCTCCGGCGTATAGTTAATCGCGTTGGAGAGCAGATTGAGCATAATCTGGCGCAGCCGATCCTCATCCGCCTCGACATACAGATCCGTCTCGGCATCCAGCCGGACATCGATGCGCTTGCTGCCCGCTTCCTTGCGCAGCATCTCCACCGTCTGCTCGAGGAAGGTCCCGAGCTCCACCGGCGAAAATTGCAGCACCGCCCGCTTCGCTTCGATTTTCGACAGTTCCAGAATGTCGCCGATAAGCCGGTTCAAGCGCTCGCTCTCCTCCTGAATAATCTGCAGGAAGGACTTCGCAATATCCGGATCATGCATCGCTCCATTCAGCAGCGTCTCGGCGAAGCCCTTGACCGCGGCAATCGGCGTCTTGAGTTCATGGGACACATTGGCCACGAATTCGGTCCGCATCCGTTCCAGCCGCCGAATCTCCGAGACATCCTGCATCACCAGCAGAATGCCCGCCCATTCCTGATCGGTGAAATAGGCCGGGACGACCGTAACATCCAGCAGCCGCTCCTCCGGATAATAAATCGTCATCTCCTCATGGCGCAGCAGCTTCTTCTCCTCGACTTCGGCCATCATCTGCTGCATCTCATACGGCGCCCTGACTTCGCTGAACGGACGCCCGAGCCATTCCCGGCTTCGGATGCCGAGAATATGCTCGGCCTTCCGGTTCAGCAGCGCAACCTTGCCTTTCGCATCGACCATTACGATCGCATTGATCATATGCTCCATGACCGTCTGCAGCCGGCTCTCGTTCTCACGGATTTGCGACATCTGCACCTGAAGGCTCTCCGCCATCGCATTGATGGCCGTACCCAACTGCCCGATCTCGTCCTTCCCCGCAGCCTGTGCCCTCGCCTTGTAGTCCATCTGGGCGATGCGCATCGCGACGCGGGTCATATTCTCGATCGGACGCGTCAGATTGAAGGCAATCCGGTAGCTGACGATCCCGGCGATAACGAATAATGCCGCCAGACCGAGCGCCAAATACGCCCACAGCGCCCTCACGCTGCTCTCGACATGCTCCAGGCTCATCGCCAGACGAATATACCCGTCAAAAGTGGACGTATGCACGGGTCTGGCGACATAGAGCATATTTTGCCCCAGCGTCTCGCTGTAACGAATATTCGAGCCGATCCCTTCCTGTCCCGCCTTCACGATCTCCTCGCGCGACAGGTGATTGTCCATATCGGTGGCCTTATGATCGGAATCGCCGACGACCGTCCCGTCAGCCAGAATAAAGGTAACGCGGGCATCCGCGCTGTCATGAAGCTTGCGCGCCCAGCCGCTGTAATATGCAATCATTTCGCCCATACTGCCCGGCTGAATCCAGGCGAGCGTCTGCTCGATGAGCATAATTTCCCGGGACATATTCTGCTCCAACTGGCGGATATGATTGTGCTTGAAGGTGGACGCCATATAAATGCCGGCTGCCGTCACGGATATCCCGATCAGCAGCACAAAGATTAAAGTCAAACGCGTGCGAAACCGCGACATGCGCATCTCTCCACTTCATACTCGAGGTTGTAGGTCTATGTTCCATCCTACCGACCGTTGCGCCGTTTGGCTAGACTGTCTTATGTAAAGCTTTTGTAAACCATCGCCCTGAACGGAATCGCGTTCTCCGCTATTCTTCCCTTCCGATGAACAATATCATTCCGGCCGGCCATACCACAGCAGGATGAGCGCCTCCATACGCTCTCCGCGAATTTTTGTTCGCTGCCCCATGCTCCTCCTCATGTACCCCTTACGCCGAATCTCCCGCTTACACAGGCAATTGCCTGCTTCTGCAAGAGCTTGGGGCTTTCCCATCCATATCCCAACGATTCAGGAGAGACACGATGCAAGGAGGCCGCGGCGCCAACCTATCACCGCTGCCTTTTTGCAACCCGCGTCCGCCAGCCTGCGGTTCTACCGACGCATTCGAAGCGCAGTATGCCCCACCCTAGAATTACAATAAACCCTATAGGAACAAACCTTATATACGACAAATCCCCGGTCCGCGACCGGGGATGAGAGAATAATTGCTTATGCAAAGACAGGGTCCTTGAACTGGGCCAGCTTCTCGAACGAGCTGCGATCGACGTCGGCGTGCAGGCTGTTGCCATGCGCATCCATCGTCACGATCGCCGCGAACCCTTCTACATCGAGATGCCACATCGCTTCCGGAATGCCGAATTCGAGGAAATCGACTCCGTTCACTTGCTTCATGCATTCCGCATAATATTGAGCCGCCCCGCCAATCGCATTCAAATAGACGGCGCCATGCTCCTGCAGCGCGGCCAGCGTCTTCGCTCCCATGCCGCCTTTGCCGATAACGGCGCGGATGCCGAATTTCTTAATAATATCGCCCTGGTACGGCTCCTCGCGAATGCTTGTCGTCGGTCCGGCCGCCTTGACATGCCAGCCTTCCTCATCCTTCAGCATGACCGGGCCGCAATGATAGATTACCGCCCCGTTCAGATCGACCGGCGCATCGTGGTCCATCAAATATTTGTGCAGTGCATCGCGTCCCGTATGCATCTCTCCGTTGATGACGACGACGTCCCCCACCTTCAAGGAGCGGATCTGCTCCTCGGAAATCGGCGTGTTCAGCACGATGCGGCGGCTCTCGCTCTTCGCGGGCGCTTCTTCCGCCGCTCCTGCCGCTTCATCGGCTGCGCTGTCCATCGGAAGCTCGCTGCCGCGCTCGTATACCCATTCCTTAATCTCTCCGCTCGCGCTGTCGAGCAGAACGCCCTGGCGCCGGTAGGCCCAACAATTATAGGCAACCGATACGAAGAAGCTGGCCGGCAGCCGGTTCATGACCCCGATCTTGCAGCCAAGCAGCGTCACCTCGCCGCCGAAGCCCATCGTGCCGATGCCTAACTGATTCGCCTTTTCCAAAATATATTCTTCCAATTGCCGCAGCTCGTCGATCGGATTCGTATCATCTACGCGGCGGAACAGCTGTTGCTTCGCCAGCTCGTAGCCTGTCGTCCGATCGCCGCCGATGCCGACGCCGATGAAGCCTGCGCTGCAGCCCTGCCCCTGCGCCTGATAGATAGCATGCAGAATGCACTTGCGGATGCCGTCGAGATCGCGGCCCGCCTTGCCCAAGCCCTCCAGTTCGGCCGGCAGGCTGTACTGGATATTCTTGTTCTCGCAGCCGCCGCCCTTCAAGATGAGACGCACCTCAATGTCGTCGCGCTCCCACTGCTCGAAATGGATGACCGGCGTTCCCGGGCCGAGATTATCTCCGCTGTTCGCGCCCGTCAGCGAATCGACGGAATTGGTCCGGAGCTTGCCTTCCTTCGTCGCGCGGCTTACCGCCTCCTGAATGTCCCGCTTCATGACGATCTGATTCGCGCCTACCGGAGTATGCACGATGAACGTCGGCATGCCGGTATCCTGGCAGATGGGGGATACCTTCGTCTCCGCCATCGCAATGTTGCGGGCGATCGTGCCCAGGGACAGTCCGGCGCGCGTGGCAGCGTCCTCGCGCGCTTGCGCTTCCCGGATCGCCTTGCGCACATCGCCGGGCAGATTGGTTGATGTCTCCACGATCAAATCATATACGCTCTGCAAAAACGATTTCATAAGCAAACCCAAGCCCCTCTCTTCGAATGTCCCGCTTCTCTCTGCAATGATCTGGCTGTATATCGGGTTCCTCTCTATCTTCTCTGCTTCGGCCGATTCGACATGCCGCATGCGGCGTGAATCCGCTTCCTATAGTAATATAATAGCATAATAGAAGCGTCTGTCGAAGACTTCCGGGCGAAGTTATCCGAAGCTCGATGCGATGCCGGAAAGGATGAGAACTATGGATCCAACCAAGGACGAGGCGCAAGCCGGGCGCCCCTGCGGACATCATTTTTTTGCCTATATGTATCGGTTGAAGCATATCGAGCGCTGGAGCCTGATGCGCAATACGACGAAGGAGAACGTCGCCGAGCACAGCTTCCACGTCGCGATGACCACGCACATGCTGTGCACGATCGGGAACGAGGTGTACGGCAAAGCGCTGGATACGGGCCGGGCCGTCATGATGGCGTTGTTCCACGACGCGACGGAAGTGTTCACCGGTGATATTCCAACGCCGGTCAAGCACCACAATACGCGCATTCTGGCCAACTTCCGCGAGATCGAGCAATTGGCTGCGGAACGGCTTGTCGGCATGATTCCGGCCGAGCTGCAGGCGGCCTATGCGCCACTCATCGATCAGACCCTGGATGAGGAGCTGAAGCGCTATGTGAAGGCTGCCGATCTCCTCGACGCCTACTTCAAATGCGGAAGCGAAGCGGCGGCGGGCAACCGGGAATTCGATGTGGCCCGGCGGCAGACGGAACAAAAATTGCGGGCGCTCGGCCTGGAGGAAGTCGACTATGTCCTTACCCGTCTTGCGCCAAGCTTCGACATGACGCTGGACGAAATGTCGCTGTCCGACAGCTAGGCTCCCGTAGTTCCTCCTTCCTATCCCGCAGACTAGCGATGGTTTTGGAAATCATCCCGCGGTCTGTTAAAATTAAGGTAAAAAATTGTCGCCGTTGGATAGGAAGAAAGGAAGAACGCCATGCCATTATTCAATGTCACACTGGTTCATCGCATTTTTCGCGGCATATGGGTAACCATCGTTACGGTCGGGGCTATTCTGCTATTTTATTATGGCTTCCGGATAATTTACCCGTTCTTGATTGCCTGGCTGCTGGCCTATGCGATGAACCCGCTCGTACGGTTTTTGGAGCAAAGATGGAGGTTCCCGCGCTGGACCGCCGTAACCTCCGCCATTTTGCTGTTCGGATCGATTATTGCCTTCGCGATCTTCGTCTTCACGACCAAGATCGTGTCAGAGTCCTGGCATATCGTCGGCCTCGTGCAGGAGCAGATCGCGGAGTGGAGGAATTGGCTGAATGACTACTATCATTCCGCTGAATTCCAGGCGCTCCTGTCCGATCTGAATGAAACGCTGACATCCATCGACCTGCAATCGTCCCTCTCGAAATATACGAGCACGATCGCGACGGCCGGCTCGGCCCTCGTGGCCTATTTATTCAACTTTATTAAAGCGACCGTGCTGTTCCTGCCCAAGCTGGCGATCATCACCGTCATCATTATGGTCGCTACCTATCTTATCAGCAAACAGTGGAATACGCTGGCGGCCGCGAGCAAGCAGATGGTACCCGAACGGGTGCGCACCTCCCTTGGTGTCGTAATCGGCGATCTGCAGCATGCCATTTTCGGATACGTGAAGGGGCATATTATTTTATCCAGCATTACCGCCCTCGTCTTTTTCCTGGGGCTGCTTGTTCTTGGCGTCGAGTACGCCTTCACGCTCGCCATTATCGGCGGCATTGTCGATCTGATCCCGCTCATCGGCATCCCCGCCATTGTCGTCCCATGGGCGGTCTTCTCCTTCTTCGAAGGCAACCTGTTCCTGGGCACCGGTCTCCTGGTGCTATGGCCGATTATTCTCGTGACGCGCCATGCCTTTGAACCGAAGGTGTACGGCTCCAGCATCGGACTGAATCCGCTTATGCTGCTTATCTTTTTGTTCGCGGGACTTCATCTGTTCGGGGTGATCGGCATTTTTGTCGGCATCATCGCCCTCGTCGTGCTGACGGCGCTGCAGCGGGCCCATGTATTCCGCGATGTCTGGCGCTATATTATGACCGGCTCCTTCTTTCCGGTGGCGCCCCCTGCACCCAAATAATCAAGCAGCTTCGCAAGGACAACAAAGAGAGCGCCATTCCCCCGGAATGCGCTCTCTTTGCCTGTCAGGCTCACCGCAACTCTTTCACGCCACCTTTTTACCGGAAGGACGTCACCAGCCCATTCAGCAGCGTTCTAATGTCATATTGATACTCGTTAATCGGAGCGATCGGCTTGTTGATGCCCAACAGCGTATAAACGGCGATTCTTGCCGAGCGGACCGAATATTCTTCCGTAAAGACGACATCGTTCGGAATCTCGCAGAATTGCCCGACGAAGGCCAGATTCGTCGAGCCCTGCGGGACGACCTGCGGACGGTCGCCGATCGCGCGCGGCATGAATTGCGCCGTAATATACGGCATCATGCACGGAATGCAATTGGCGGTCTGGATAATCGCGTCCATATCCTCATGAAAATGAAGATGACTCAGCAGCTCCGTCAGTATCTCCTCACCTGTGCAGTCCGACATTTTTTTCTTCACATAGTCGCCGACATTGTCCGGGAACAGACCGTAGCCCCAGAACACGCGGACATGCTCCGGCTGGTTCCGGAAATGCGGCTGATGCGCCAGCACAATCGACATCAGCCAGCTGGACTCCTTGAACGTGACCAAGGCGCCTGTTCCTGCCTTATTGCGGGAGAAGGCTTCCATCAGCTCAAAAAATCTCGAATCCTGACAGGTCACGGTGAAGGACTCCCACTTCGAGCCTTCGATATGATCATCGAACGAAGAAGGCTTCCCCAATCCGGGCTTCTTCGCGGCGATGCGATCCCACAGCTTCCAGGAGCTTCCCTTGCCGTTCAAGCTCGGAGCGGTCGTCATCGAGCCAAGGCTATAGCCCTCCGTCATCGACCCGTTCGTCACGATAACAAGGTCGCCGTCATTGAGTTCTATCGTTCCCGGCGATCCTTCTTTGACATAATGAATTTTCGTTACCGTAATGCCGCTGCCTTCTTTGAAATCCAAATCGGTCACTGTGCATTTCATATTGAAATCGACGCCATGCTGCGCCAAATAATTATGGAGCGGAACCGTGATAGAATCATATTGATTGTATGGAGTTCTCGTCACCCCTTCAAGGGTATGAATTCGCGGGAACTCATGCATGAAGCGGATCATGTACCGTTTGAGCTCGGCGGCGCTATGCCAAGGCTGGAATGCGAACGTGGTTGCCCACATATACCAGAAGTTCGTCTCGAAGAAATGCGGGCCGAACCAATCCTGGATCCGGGCGGTGCCCAGCTTCTCTTCCGGCGTCATAATGAGCTTGGACATCGCGATGCGATCCGCCATATCGAAGCCCATCGATGTCACGTCCTGAACTTCGGCGTGCTGGTTGACGAGACGCGCATTCGAATGCGTCGGATGAGCGGTATCGAATTGACAATTTCGTCTCTGACGGATTTGGCGGGATCATCGATAGAAGGGATCGAGCTTAACAGATCCCAGGTGTTCTCATAAGTCTCATCATTCAGCATGCGGCCCCCGCGAATGACATATCCTTGCTCGCCATTGCCGGAGCCGTCGTTGCTGCCGCCGAGTATTTTCATTTCCTCCATGATATGAATGCGGGAACCAGGGAATTCACAGTCTCGAACCAGGAAAGCAGCACCTGCGAGTGACGCGATTCCGCCGCCGACAAAATAGACTTGCTTGTTATTGTACTCCGTGCTCATAACCGTCGCCTCCATTGGTATGATTGCTTGTGTTCCTCAGCAACCTAACTGTATTACACGAAGGCGGCTCGCGGAATAATCAATATGCGGCGGCTGTATGATTTTTTGTCATTCGCAATAAAATGTATAGTTTTCTAGCAAGAGGCAGCCTCGCTTACCGGGGCTTGTGCTCATAGCGATGCAGCGCTTTGGCGAAATTTCCCTCCAGCAGCTCGCTCAATTTTTGGATCATCCGGTCCGGATTCTCGGTCATTCCATTCTCCATCCATTGAATCACGAGGCCGGTAAAGGCCAACGCATAGAAATTGGCGATAAATTTCTTATCCTCTTCCCGAACCTCCATTTTATCCGATACTTCGTTCACCACATCCATCATCAAGCCCGTCGTGACGCTGTACAAATAATGATCGAGATGGTTCCTTGCCAATGAGTTGAGTGTGTTGAGACAGAATGCTTTGTTGTTCTCGATATAGAGAAAAATTTTGCGGAGTCCTTGCGTCCATGTGCTGTAGCTTCGGTAGTGGGCGATGCTCTCGACGGCTTCGGATTTGTAGACCCAGCCGAGCAAATCGTAAATGTCCTGGAAATGGTAGTAAAACGTTTGCCTGTTCAAGCCGCAGTGATCCACGATATGCCTGACCGTAATTTTATTGAAAGGGTGGTCGTTCATCAGTTCCTTGAGTGAGGTTGCAAGCGCTTTTTTTGTAATGAGCGAGCTGGACATTCCATCACCTGCTGTATCAGTATACAACGCTGAAATTTATGCTTATTATACCCGCAATCGTATAACGCTACAAATGACTTGGCGCAACAAGGCGCCCGCTAAAAATGAGGGGCCGTCCCATCGCTTTCTCAAAAAACTCTTGACAGAATAACCGCCTTTGATAAAATAGGCTTTGGATTTGATCGATAATGATTCTCAATATCATTTGTAACATCAAATCCGTCCCATTGCCGCTTCGGCACTGCATTTTTATACATAAAGGGGGTTCCACAAATGCAAGCAGATGGAGCGGTTCACCCTCCTCTCACCGGGACAGTACGATTCTCTCGCCTTATTATCGCACTCGGGCTGCTCCTCCTTGGGGCGATACTGCTTGCAGCAGGCTTTGTCGTTTCTATTTCGTATGGCGCTGCCGACGCAGGCTACCAAGATGTATTGGATTTGATATTGGGATTCAATACCGATTCGGCTTCCCAGTTGCTCATTTACGAGCTCCGGATGCCGAGAGCGATCAGCGGAATATTGGTGGGCGCGTGCCTGGCGGCATCCGGCGCGATCATGCAAGGCATCACCCGCAATCCGCTGGCCACCCCTTCGATTATGGGGCTGTCTCAAGGCTCGGGTCTGGCGATTGCCATCGCCATGATTGTGTTGCCGGCGTTAAGCTACCTTGAAATGGTCATCTTCTCCTTCGCCGGCGCGGCGGCGGGAGTCATGATCGTCTACGCGATCAGCGCGCTGTCCCCGGGCGGGATGTCGCCGATCAAGCTGGTCCTGGCCGGAGCGGCAGTGAGCTCTCTCTTCGGGGCGCTAGCCTCCGGGCTGGCGATTTATTTCAACATCGCGCAGGACATCAGCTTCTTCGCGGCCGGCGGGCTGACCATGGTCCGGTGGGATGCGATAGATATGCTGTTCCCGGTAAGCGTGGTCTGCCTGGCGATGGCGATTGTGCTGTCGCGGGATATTACCCTGCTCAGCTTCGGCGAGGAAGTGGCCGCCGGACTGGGGCAGCGCACCGTATTGATTAAGGCGATGTGCACGATTGTCGTCTTGTTCATGACCGGCGCCGCCGTATCGGTAGCGGGCGGGGTTGGCTTCGTAGGGCTGATCATCCCGCATATGGTGCGGTCGCTCGTCGGTGTCGACTATCGGCTGATTATTCCTTGCTCTGCCGTATTCGGCGGCGTTCTCGTCACCTATGCGGACATTGCAGCCAGATGGTTCAACGCGCCTTATGAGACACCGATCGGGGCGGTTACCGCCGTCATCGGCGTCCCGTTCTTCCTCTATCTGGCGCGTAAAGAAGGGAGGGCCCTATAATGCGGTCGTTACGGATGACCCTGCATGGACGAGCTTCCCTTGTGCTGAGCCTGCTGGCCGCGATGATTATTGCGGTATTTCTCATCAGTCTGAATTCAGGCTCGATCCCGTTGTCTCCGCTTGACGTACTCAAGACGCTGTTCGGCGGCGGAACCCAGCAGCAGGAGACCCTGCTGTTCCAGTTCCGGATGCCGCGCATGGTCATTGCGCTGCTCATCGGGTGCGGGCTGGCGGTATCGGGTGTCATCCTGCAGGGATTGTCGCGCAATGCGCTGGCCGATCCGGGAATTCTCGGAATTAACGCCGGGGCCGGGCTGGCGGTTGTACTCTTCATGTATTTGGTGTTCGAGACGAAGGAGATCAAGAGCGTATTGCCGACAATGACCATTCCGCTGTTCGCATTGGTCGGCGCCGGCGCAACGGCCGTGCTTATCTTTACGCTGGCCTGGAAGCAAGGCATCACCCCGATCCGGCTCATTCTTGTCGGAATCGCGGTATCTGCCGGCCTCGGTGCGGTCAATACGTTCATATCCTTGAAATTAGCCAACGCCAACTTCATGTATGCCACGGTCTGGCTGGCGGGCAGCCTGTGGGGAACAAGCTGGGCGTTCGTGATTGCGATTCTGCCCTGGATATTGGTGCTCGTTCCCTATGCCATGTGGAAGGCGCGTTCTCTTAATGTGCTTCAGCTCGGAGACCCGTTGGCGACGGGCGTCGGGCTGCGCGTCGAGCGCGAACGCGGCAAATTGATTTTTGCCAGCGCCGGATTGGCCGGAGCCTGTGTGGCCGCGGGCGGCGGCATCGGCTTCGTCGGCCTGATTGCGCCTCACATCGCCCGCAAGCTGGTCGGGCCCAAGCATCAGCTTCTGATTCCGGCCGCGACCTTGATCGGGGCGCTGCTGCTGCTGGCGGCAGACTTATTGTCGCGCAATGTCCTGAGCCGGACGGAGATTCCGGTCGGCATCGTTATCTCCGTGCTGGGGGCGCCCTACTTTCTCTACCTTTTAATGAAAACCAAGGCATAGGTCATGTACGACTGTTCTCAAGGGACGATGCTCCGTTAGCACCAATAGAACCTTAGGAACAACCTCTATACACGCTTCCGAGATTGCCTTAGCATGCCAAGGGGGGGATGCCTTGAAAATGAGCAAGATCGTCATCATGGAACGGCAAAATGGGGCCAAGCAATAAAAATAGAGAAGAAATGAGGAAATCCGATATGATGAAACGGTTGATAAGCGTAACATTGATTTTGGTATTGGCACTTATTTTTACAGGATGCGGCCAAAAGGAAGGCGCCCAGGCAACAGGCAGCCAGGAAAGTGCAGCTCAGCAGAATGAGAAGGCAGCGGAGGAACAGAAGACAGAGGAACATAAGGCGGAGTCCACGCAGGAAGCCGACTTCAAGGTGGTCAACACATCGCGCGGCGAAGTGAAAATTCCGGTGAACCCCCAACGCGTCGTCGACCTTGCCTATGCAACTGAAGAATTATTGATCATGGGCATCAAGCCGATTATGTCGTCAGCCGGCCCGGATCTGCCCGATTACTTGAAGGACAAGCTGGAAGGAGTAACCTTGGTGGATGCCGGCTCCGTGAAGGTGGAAGACGTGATGGCGCTGAATCCGGATTTGATTATTACGAGCGGCCGCACGGAGAAGCTGTACGATCAGCTCACGCAAATAGCGCCTACGGTCCAGTTGGAGGGCGACTTTTACACGTGGCGCGAACGCTTCCCTGAGATGGCCGGCATCTTGGGCAAAGAAAAGGAAATGAATGAATGGCTTGCTCAATATGAAGAAAAAGCGAAGAAAATCGGCGATGAAATTAAAGCCGTCACAGGAGATGCTACGTTTGCCCTGTACGTGACGAATGCGTCGCAATACCGGATTTACGGAAAAGCCTTGCTCGGCGACGTCTTGTTCTCTGACTTGAAGCTGCCGATGGGCGAAGGAGCGCCGACGGAGTCAAGCGTTGAAATTGTCTCACTTGAAAATCTGTTCAAGTTCGATCCGGACTATATTTTCTTGGGCCTGTACGGCAATAATTTGGCCGTGGCGCAAAAAAAGCTGGATGACATGCAAAAATCCGAGCTATGGGGCAAGCTGAAGGCAGCCAAAAACGGCCATGTCTATATGCTGGACAATCCAACATGGTCGTTAGGGACATTCCCGCTCGGCAAAGAAAAAGCACTTGAAATGGTGCGCGATATGGTATTGAAAAAATAAAGCAAAAGGCCGTCCCGTACGTCACACTGCATGACGTACAGGACGGCCCTCCCTCATCTGCCTTCCGGTTAAATGTTGCGGTAAACCATCAATATAACCATGATGATAAACAGGATAAAGACGAGCGTGCCGAACATCTGCGTCTTGTCAATCGCTGCCGTATTGCTCTGGCCGGCCTTCGCCGACTGCAGCGCAACCTTGATCTGCTTGCCCATAATTCCGCCCAGCGCGGCAATGGCGAGAAACACTACCATCGTCAAAATAATCCACAGCATGGAATAGCTGCCTTTACTAATCAAGTAGCCGCCGGTCAGAAATTGCGCGATCAGCGCGTACTGGGCTATCCGGTTCGCGGAATGCACGCCAAGCAGCAGCCCCTCCTGTCCCGATGCCGATACAAGCTTCAGCTTATTAACGACAAACGGAATGACCGCGTATATCCCCATTGCGACCGCCCCAAGGATATGCAAGAGTAAAAGAGCCATGGTCATAAGGAACATTCCCTCCATAGTCATGTTAAGTATGTAATATTGGTTCCTATTATACTAGACTCTTCCTCTGAACACAAAGAAAGATGGCCATTTTCGGGCCATCTTTCTGCATATCGCTATAATATTTGTCACAATTTCGATTTATCCGGCAACAACTTTGATAACATTCCGTACGGATTCGGCCGATTTGTCCAATGCCGCCCGCTCTTCCGGCGTCAAGTCAATCTCAATCACTCTCTCGATGCCGTCGCCGCCCAGTACGGCCAATACGCCCATGAACAGCTGGTCGTAGCCGTATTCGCCTTCCAGGTAAGCGATGACCGGCAGAATGCGCTTCTTGTCCTTCAGAATCGCTTCGGTCATCTGTACCAGCGAAGCCGCCGGGGCATAGTAGGCGCTGCCGTTGCCAAGCAGGTTCACGATCTCGCCACCGCCGACGCGGGTGCGCTGCACGATCGCATCAATGCGCTCCTGCGGAATCAGCTTCTCAATCGGTACGCCGCCGACATTCGTGTACCGAACGAGCGGCACCATGTCGTCGCCATGTCCGCCAAGCACGACTCCGCGGACATCTTCCACCGACACGTTCAATTCCTGCGCGATGAACGTGCAGTAACGAGCCGTGTCCAGCACGCCGGATTGGCCGATGACGCGGTTCTTCGGGAAGCCAAGCGTCTCGAATGCGGCGTAGGTCATCGCATCGACCGGATTGCTCAAAATGATGACGTAAGCATTTGGGCAGTATTTTTTCACATTCTCGCAGACGGACTTCACAATGCCTGCATTCGTGTTGACGAGATCGTCCCGGCTCATGCCCGGCTTCCGCGCTACACCCGCCGTAATGATGACGATGTCGGAATCCTTCGTATCTTCATAGTTGGAGGTACCTGTAATCTGGCTGTCGAACCCTTGCACCGGGCTTGCCTCCAGCATGTCAAGCGCCTTCCCCTTCGTTGGATTCTCGAGTTGGGGGATATCCACCAATACAACGTCTCCGAGTTCCTTTTGGGCGAGCATCAAAGCAGTAGTAGCGCCCGTGAATCCCGCACCTACTACTGTAATCTTGTTGCGTCGAATAGCCATTCCGGTCGACCCCCTATTTCATATGGTTAATGATATGATCAGCGAATTGCGAGCATTTCACTTCCGTTGCATCGTCCATCAGACGGGCAAAGTCATAGGTTACGGTCTTGTTATTGATGGCCGTCTCCATGCCTTTGTAGATCAGGTCGGCAGCTTCCTGCCAGCCAAGATGCTCCAGCAGCATGACGCCGGACAGAATAACGGAGCCCGGATTGACGACATCGAGATCCGCGTATTTCGGCGCGGTTCCGTGCGTCGCTTCGAAAATGGCATGTCCGGTAACATAGTTGATGTTCGCGCCAGGGGCAATGCCGATGCCGCCAACTTGCGCAGCCAGCGCGTCGGACAAGTAGTCGCCGTTCAGGTTCAGCGTAGCGATGACGTCGAAGTCCTTCGGACGCGTCAGCACTTGCTGCAGCGCGATATCGGCGATGGCGTCCTTGATGATGATCTTGCCGGCCGCTTCCGCTTCCGCCTGGGCCTTGTTCGCTGCATCTACGCCTTCCGCTTCCTTGATGCGATCGTACTGGCCCCAAGTGAACGTCTGCTCGGCGAATTCCTGCTCGGCTACTTCGTAGCCCCAGTTCTTGAACGCGCCTTCCGTGAACTTCATAATGTTGCCTTTGTGAACCAGCGTTACGCTCTTGCGCTTATGGGTGATCGCGTATTCGATCGCTGCGCGCACGAGACGCTTCGAGCCTTCGGAAGATACCGGCTTGATGCCGATGCCGGAAGTCTCAGGGAAGCGGATTTTCTTAACGCCCATTTCCTGCTGCAGGAAGGCAATCACTTTCTTCACTTCTTCCGATCCGGAAGCATACTCGATGCCGGCATAGATATCTTCAGTATTTTCACGGAAAATGACCATGTCAACCAATTCCGGACGCTTGACCGGAGAAGGAACGCCGTTGAAATAGCGGACCGGACGCAAGCAGGTGTACAGATCCAGCTCTTGGCGAAGCGCGACGTTCAGGGAACGGATGCCGCCGCCGATTGGCGTCGTCAACGGTCCCTTGATCGCGACGATATATTCACGAATCGCTGTCAGCGTATCGTTCGGCAGCCATTCGCCGTATGTGTTGTAGGCCTTCTCGCCCGCGAACACCTCATACCACGCCAGCTTGCGCTCGCCCTTGTACGCCTTCTCGACTGCGGCATCGAGCACCCGCTTCGATGCGCGCCAAATATCGCGGCCCGTTCCGTCGCCTTCGATGAACGGGATAATCGGATGATTAGGCACTTGCAGCTTGCCGTCTTGAATTGTAATTTTCTCGCCTTCAGTAGGTAACTCGAACTTCTCCAATTGAACCATGGACGTTCCTCCTTAAGTAAATTGCCGCACCATCACGCGATGCAGCCTTCGTCTGCCATACGATTGGCGGGAGCCACAACTCCATTGTAGCAACCCGCCGTCTGGTAGCACAAGCCAGTTCGATTATTCCGCAGCACCGTCCCGTGTCCGGCGATTATCGATCCGCAAGCGGAACGTAGCGCTGGACGGCCGGTCCGGTATACTCGGCGCGCGGACGGATAATCCGGTTGTTCTCGTACTGCTCCAAAATATGAGCCGTCCACCCGGACACCCGGCTTACCGCGAAGATCGGAGTGAACAGATCGCGCGGAATGCCAAGCAGCGTGTACACCGAGGCCGAATAGAAGTCGACGTTCGGCTTCAGACCCTTCTGACCGGTCACAATCTCTTCGATCCGCACCGACATGTTATACAGTTCGAGATTGCCGCTCTTGCTGCCAAGCTCGCGAGACATCGCCTGAAGATGCTTCGCCCGCGGATCTCCGTTCTTGTAGACGCGGTGTCCGAAGCCCATAATCTTTTCTCTTCGATTGAGCTTATCTTGAATGTAATCCTCCACGCGGTCGAGCGAGCCGATCTCTTCAAGCATCTTCATGACGGCTTCGTTGGCTCCGCCATGAAGAGGTCCCTTCAAGGCTCCGATAGCCGATACGATGCCGGAATAGATGTCGGATAGCGTCGCCACCGTGACGCGGGCGGCGAACGTGGAAGCGTTTAACTCATGATCTGCGTGAAGGACGAGCGCTTTGTCCATCGCTTTTACAGCGCTTGCCTCCGGCTCTTCCCCGGTCAGCATATACAAGAAATTGTATGCGATGGAACGGCCGGCTTGCGGAGCTACCGGCTCCTTGCCCGCGCGAAGACGCGCATAAGCGGCAACCACGGTAGGCAGCTTCGCCTGCAGGTTCACCGCCTTGGCGACATTCGCCTCCCGGCTCATATCGTCGGCCAACTCGTCATACAGAGCCAGGGCGGAAATGGCGGAGCGGAGAACAGCCATCGTATTGGCGTTCGACGGGTACAATCTCATTTGATCGATGACGGCAGGAGAAATTGCCGCATTCTCGTCGAATTGCTTCTGTAATGCAGATAATTCGTCACGGTTCGGCAGCTTGCCATGCCAGAGCAAGTACACGACCTCTTCAAAGGTTGCGTAATCAGCCAAATCGTCGATATTGTAACCGCGGTAGGTCAGCGTGCCGTCGATAATCGAGCTGATCGACGATTCCGCTGCAACAATACCTTCCAAACCTTTCGTCGCTGTCATGTGTCCTCTCTCCTTTGCATTACTAACCTATATCAATTCCAGCTTCCCTTTTCTCTGCCAATCCTGATGTTCCCTGACTATTTGGAAATAGGCAGGTTCTTTCTACTTTAAATCATAAAGGATTTTGTCGGAACTGTGAACGGTTTCATTACAGAATGTGGATAGAAATGCTTTATCACGTCTATAAATGCTTTTTGTGAAAATAAAAATGAAAGTCTTGTGATTTTAAGCATAGCATTACATATAGAGGTCTGTCCCACGTTCGGATCCGGGAAGCAGGAATCCCGGTCACCCAAGCCGGAAAGGAGACGGGAAAATGAATCACATACTGTTGAAACGGCTGTGGAGAGGAAGCCTTGTCCTGGGAGGATCCGTCCTTGTCTGCGTCTCTTGCTACGTTCTCTTGCCTGTGATGTACCCGTTCTTAATCGCGTGGCTGATCGCGCTCCTGCTGAATCCGATCGTTGATTGGATGAGCGAATCGCTGCGCTTCCCCCGCTGGCTCAGCGTCACGGTGTCGCTGCTGCTCTTCCTGCTCGGAATGATGACGATTGCGGCCGCCGTTATTACACGCATCGTCAAAGAAATATATACGGTCTCGTTAACGATGGATTACACACTGAATCAGTGGAGGGAGCTGTTTGTCCGTTTTTTCGACAGCGGGGAGGTGCAGCAGTTCATCCAATTGATCAGTTCGATCTACAAGGATAATCCCAATGTCCAGGAATCGATCAACCGCAATCTGGCCGATACCGCTCAGACCGTCACGACCGCGATTACGAATCTGATCACGCTCTTCCTGGACGGCATTGTCCGGCTGCTCACCAGCCTCCCCAACGTCGCAACCATCGCGATCGTCGTCCTGCTCGCCGCCTTCTTCATCAGCAAGGATTGGCTGCGGTGGCGGCGCACGGTGCTCGCCTGGGTGCAGGAGCCGCTCCGGACGCCGGCCGGCACCATTTGGCATGATCTGAAGGGGGCCCTGTTCGGCTACTGCCGGGCGCAATTCCTGCTTATCTCGATGACAATGGTCTTCGTCACGATCGGCCTCATCCTGCTCCGGGTCGACTACGCGATTACGATCGGACTGCTGGTCGGCCTTGTCGATCTGCTCCCCTACCTGGGCGTAGGAGCGGTCATGGTGCCTTGGATGATATACAGCTTCGCGATCGGCAACACCTCGTTCGGCATCGGACTTGCCGTCCTCTACGCGATTGTCCTCGTCGCCCGCCAGGTGATGGAGCCGAAAGTGCTGGCCTCCAGCGTCGGACTCGATCCGCTCATCATGCTCATGGCCACCTTCGCCGGCCTCAAGCTGCTCGGCGTGCTCGGCCTGATCGCCGGGCCCGTCGCCGTCGTCATCATTGCCGCTCTGCACCGGGCCGGTATCTTCACGGACTTGCGCAACTACATTATGGCGGGAAGGCACTGAGAATTCGGGGCGAGCGCCCGCATGCCTATCACCGTAGGGAATCCTCCGCTTTTCGCCGTTCACGGAGGGCCCGGATGTCGTCATGCCGTACAGTTATCTATTTTGGTTGCGGGACGGATCGGAATATGACATAGAGGTGTCAGGTTCAACCTAATAAAATATAAGAAAAACCTGAAAAGGAGCGCGCTATGGCAAGCTACGAATACACCTCCAAAGAAGAACTAAAAAAAACCATCCATGCCGCTTATCTGCTGCTGGATGGCGAGTTCGAGGGAATTGACGACAGTCAAAAGGACAATAGAGTTCCGGAAGTCGATAGAACTCCCGCCGAAATCATCGCCTACCAGCTCGGATGGCTGCACCTGGTTATGGGCTGGGATAGAGATGAACTGGCGGGAAAACCCGTTATCATGCCGGCTCCGGGTTATAAATGGAACCAGCTCGGCGGCCTGTACCAATCGTTCTACGCTGCTTACGCCGATCTTTCCCTGACCGAGCTTCGGCGGTTGTTCCGAGATACAGAACGCCAGTGGCTGGACTGGATCGACACCTTAAGCGAAGAAGACCTGTTTACCCAGTCTGTCCGCAAATGGACCGGGGACAAGCCGAACTGGCCGATGGCCCGATGGATTCACATCAATTCCGCCGCCCCCTTCAAAACATTCCGGGCAAAAATCAGAAAGTGGAAAAAACATCAGAGACAAGCGTAATTCGTCCGTCTGTCCCGACGGCGCGGTGTATGGAACCTAATCCCAACGCGTCAGGAGCCGGAACTTGCCGGGAAAGGCGGCCCACCAATCCTTTGCACATCGTTGCTGTTGATGGAGAATGTTGTCGGGTGCGCAGGCTGGTTCTTGTGCTTGTAATTTGTTCTTGTCCTGATGCCTTTGTCGAATGGAGAGGTACGCTGGGAAAGTCCTTATGACCAATATCCCAACGCGTCAGGGGACCGAACGTGCCAGCCACAAAGATTGAATGAAAAAGCTCGTAGTCCCTGACCCAGCCCGTCCTGACTGAGGGGAATAACGTCCATAAGGCTCTTGGTGCTTACCTTCCTGACCGAGCATAAGGCGCTCCTGCGTACTTACCTGCCCTGACCGAATGGGATATCGAGCATATGGCGCTCCTGCGTACTAACCTGCCCTGACGGAACGGGATATCGAGCATAAGACACTCCTGCGTACTAACCTGCCCTGACGGAACGGGATATCGAGCATATGGCGCTCCTGCGTACTTACCTGTCCTGACCGAAGGGGATATCGAGCATATGGCGCTCCTGCGTACTTACCTGCCCTGACGGAACGGGATATCGAGCATATGGCGCTCCTGCGTACTTACCTGCCCTGACCAAATGGGATATCGAGCATATGGCGCTCCTGCGTACTTACCTGCCCTGACCAAATGGGATATCGAGCATATGGCGCTGCTGTGTGCTTACCTGCCCTGACGGAACGGGATATCGAGCATATGGCGCTCCTGCGTGCTTACCTGCCCTGACGGAACGGGATATCGAGCATAAGTGGCCGGAACGGAACAACGACATGATGCACGCATCATGTCGTTGTCTGTGCGGGCGCACCTCATCAATGTCGCCGATAGTAGATGAAGCTGCCATCCTTCATTTTCTTTTCAATCCATTTAAGCAAGTAATGCCTGTATAGGGGCCGGGTCAGAGGAAACACGAGCGTGAAGCCCACAATATCCGTGAAAAAACCGGGGGTCAGCAGCAGCACGCCGCCAGCCAATATACAGAGCCCGTCAATGACCGCCCGTCCCGGAACCTGTCTCGCTTGAAGCTGCTTCTGGGCATCTCCCCATACTTGAGCTGCCTCGTAGCGCGCGATGATCGCGCCGATCACACTGGTCAAAAGGATCAGGAGGAACGTGTTCCACCCTCCTATCCAGCCGCTGACGAGGAGAAAACCATATATCTCCAAAGCCGGAATTAAGGTCAATACGATAAGTATGCCTATCATGATCGGGTTCATGCTCGCATCTCCTTCCCTCTGAAGTGAATTTCATGCTGCCGCTGCGAAGCCGAGGCTTGCGCGAGCGCAGCTTGCCACGTTATCTCTCTTGCTGGCGCTCAATGGCCGGTCAGTCATCAGCCCGACCGCGACGCGAACGATCGCCGATGCGGAGCAGTCCTTGAAGGAGCGTCAAGGGCATGCCTGCTTCAGCAGATCCCATACATCAGGCGCTTCCCGCTCGATCCGGGCCGGTCTCCAGTTCGCGTTCAACCAAGCCAGCGTCGTCTCTCCTTCGACGAGGCGCTCGCCTTCCGGCTCAACATACCAGCCGGCTTCGGCAACCCCCGCGCCTGCGCGGCAGATGCAGGAGGCGAAGGTGAGGCGCAGAGGCGTCCGCTGAATGAGCTTCGTGAACACGATCACCGTATCATCGTATACAGCCGGGCGCATAAAATGCAGATGCAGGTCGACGACCGGCAGCAGCAATCCCCGCGATTCCAGTTCACGGTAGGTTAGGCCTTGGGCCCGAATCCATTCAGTGCGGCCCACCTCGAACCAGGTGACGTAATTGCCGTGGAATACGACATCCATCCGGTCGGTCTCCTGGTATCTGACACGCAGCGGAAATCCATGCCACGCGGCTTGCGGGTTCATTCCGGCATCGCTCATTCCCATTCCCCCCTATTGTATCCTATGGAGCCTCCGCTCACAAATGCAACAGAAGCAATGGCGGTTGCACCATTGCTTCTGCTTATTTTTATGAAATCGATGCCCGAATCAAAGGCTGCCGATTAAGAAAGGCGGCTTTGACCGATTTGGCTAATCTTGATCAAGTTCGTTGAGCCTGCGCAGCCGGTAGGCACGCCAGCCGTAATGACGACGAGGTCGCCTTCGGATACGATGCCCGTGTTCACGCCGCCGCGAACCGCTTCATCGAACATTTCGTCCGTCGAATTGGCTGCTTCGCTCTTGACGGTAACGACGCCCCAGGACAGGCACAGACCACGCATCACTTGCTCCGATGGAGTGACAGCGATGATTGGCGCCTTCGGACGGTATTTGGATACCATCCGTGCCGTATAGCCTGTCTGCGTAGAGCTGATAATCGCCTTCGCATCCAGCTCCAATGCAGAGTTCGCTACCGCTTGGCTGATAGCGTCAGTTACAGTCGCCTGCTGCTTCGAGCTTTGCTTCGCCAGAATCTCATGATATTCGAGCGCAGACTCTGCTTTCTCTGCAATGCGGGACATTGTCAGTACCGACTCTACCGGATATTTACCTGCAGCCGTCTCGCCGGACAGCATGATCGCATCGGTGCCGTCGAAGATGGCGTTCGCCACGTCGCTCGCTTCAGCGCGGGTCGGACGCGGGTTGCGCTGCATGGAATCAAGCATTTGCGTTGCAGTAATGACCGGCTTGCCGGCCAGGTTGCACTTCTCAATCATTCGCTTCTGAACGAGTGGCACTTCTTCCGCCGGAATCTCGACACCGAGGTCTCCGCGCGCAACCATCAGGCCGTCGGATACTTCCAGAATCTCGTCGAGGTTGTCCACACCTTCTTGGTTCTCGATCTTCGAGATGATTTGGATGTGGCCTGCGTTGTTCTCTTCGAGCAGGTTGCGGATTTCCATGACGTCGCTCGCTTTACGCACAAAAGAAGCCGCAATGAAGTCGATACCCTGTTCAATCCCGAAGCGGATATCATTTGCGTCTTTCTCCGTAATGCCCGGCAGAGAAATCTTCACGCCTGGAACGTTTACGCCTTTTTTGCTCTTAATCGTTCCGCCGTTAACGATTTTACATTTGATTTCTGTGCCTTGAATATCAACGACAGACAGTCCGATCAGACCGTCGTCGATCAGAATCGTTGAACCTGCTTCCACATCTTGCGGCAATTCTTTATATGTAACCGAGATGCGGTCCTTGTCTCCCAAAATTTCTTCCGTCGTCAATGTGACATATTCGTCCTGAACGAGGTCAATCGGCTCTACCGCCAATTTTCCCGTACGGATTTCCGGGCCCTTGGTGTCGAGCAGGATAGCAACTGTCTTGTTCAGCTCGGCGCAAGCCTGACGAATATTTTTGATGCGGTTGCCGTGCTCATCGAAGTCGCCGTGCGAGAAGTTCAGACGGGCGACGTTCATGCCGGCCATGATCAATTTCTTGATGTTTTCCAAGGATTCGCTGGAAGGACCGATCGTACAGACAATTTTCGTTTTACGCATATGAGTTTCCTCCAATGTTGTGCTCTCTTTTTATGTCTATTGTTGCATATCTTGCGTATGCTCTCATCTATCTAATTTACTATATTTCGGCAAGTTTGTATATGAAGATTATCATAATATTTAGTTTTACCAGCATATACCGTTTTTATGATTCGGTACTTCCGACCTTGGTTTGTTCTTCAAATACCCCGATGCGGCGGAATTTCTCATACCGGTCCTCCCGCAGCTCATCGGCGCTCATCTCCAGCAGCTCGGCCAGATGGCGAACAAGCGCTTCTTTGACTTCGGCAGAGGCAGCCGGCACATCTTTGTGGGCTCCGCCCTGCGGCTCGGGAATGATCTCCTCGATGACGTCCATTTCCTTCAGATCGTCTGCCGTAATCTTCATCGCTTCCGCCGCCTGATCGGCCTTCGACGCGTCCTTCCACAGAATGGAGGCCGCCCCGTTCGGGGAAATAGCGGAATAGATCGCATTTTCCAGCATCAGCACGCGGTTGCCCACGCCCAATGCCAATGCTCCGCCGCTGCCGCCTTCACCGATTACGACACAAATGACCGGCACACGGAGCAGCATCATATCCCGCAGGTTGCGGGCGATCGCCTCGGATTGGCCGCGTTCTTCCGCCGTATTGCCCGGATAAGCGCCCTTCGTGTCAATGAACGTAATGATCGGGCGCTTGAACTTGTCCGCTTGCTGCATCAGGCGCAGCGCCTTGCGGAAGCCTTCCGGGTGGGGGCTGCCGAAGAAGCGGGCAATATTATCCTTCGTATCCTTCCCGCGCTGATGGCCGATGACCGTGACGGGAATGCCGTTCAGACGCGCCAAACCGCCGACGATCGCGAGATCGTCGCCATACAGGCGGTCTCCGTGCATTTCGATGAAATCGGTAAAAATATGCTGAATGAAATCAAGCGCGGTCGGACGTTGATGATGTCGTGCCAAGTGCATCTTCTGCGACGGACTGATCGTGGTATAAATGTCCTCGGCCAGCTTGGCGTAACGCTGCTCCAACCGGGCGATCTCCTCAGTAAAGTCAATATTTTTTTCTTCGCCGAACCGCTTAAGCTCGTCTATTTTGTTCTTCAACTCTACCAAAGGCTGCTCGAACGGAAGCTCACCCGCCATGCGTCACCTCTCCTTTCACGGTATGCAGATCAATCAGCTTGATCAATGTTTGGCGCATGTCTTTACGCGGTACGACCAGATCGATCTGTCCGTGCTTCAAGTTAAATTCCGCCGTCTGGAACTCGTCCGGCAGCTTCTGGCGAATCGTCTGCTCGATGACAAGTCGTCCGGCAAAGCCAATTCTCGCGCCGGGCTCCGCTATAATAATGTCGCCAAGCATCGCGAAGCTGGCCGATACGCCGCCCATCGTCGGATCAGTGAAGACGGAAATATACAATCCGCCGGCCTCGTGGAACTTGGCCAACGCCGCGCTCGTCTTCGCCATCTGCATCAGGCTCAGAATACTTTCCTGCATCCGCGCTCCTCCGGAGGTGGAGAAAATGATCAGAGGATATTGCTTCTGCTGCGCCGTCTCGATCGCGCGCGTCACCTTCTCGCCGACGACGGAGCCCATGCTTCCCGTGAAAAACTCGAAGCTCATGACGGCAACCACAACCGGAAATCCGCCAATGGTGCCTTCGCCGGTGATTACGGCCTCTTTCAAGCCCGTTTTTGCTTTTTGAAGATTCAACTTCTCCATATAATCCGGAAATTGAAGCGGGTCGACAGAATCCATATCCGCATCATATTCAAAGAAACGGCCTTCGTCCAAGGTCATTTCGATGCGTTCCCACGCATTCAATCGCAGATGATGACTGCACTCCGAGCATACCTTCAGGTTTTTTTGAAATTCTTTATGATACTGAATCGTGCCGCATTTCGGGCATTTGTTCATTAACCCTTCGGGTATTTCACGCTTAGGACGATCATCGTTCATCATCGGCGAAGGTACTGTTGCGTACTTTTTCTTTTGAAATAAGTCTTTAAACACCCGTTACACCTCTTTAGGCGTGATTTCTCAGCAAAGAGCAGTCTTGCGGCTCCCCAGAGATTGTCCTAACCGCAGGCAATAAAAATCGGCTGTCTGAACAACCTAGCGTTCATCCATCAGCCGTCTCATGCATGCAAAATCGAATTGAGCACCTCTTGAACTTCCTCGACTTCCCCGGAAGGTACCAGGATTTCAAATTGTTGTTTGGAGAGATGGACAGGGCGAACCTGTACGAGAAATCCTTCCTCTGTCAATCTGATCTGGATCTTCTCAGCTAAATTGGCAGTCGGAGCGATGTAGATAACTGTCCACATGCGCGTATGACCCCCCTAACGTCCCAAGTACGGCTCATATAATGCCATTATGATAACATAATTGACATTTTCACCGCAACCAAATCCGGTGGAATCGCTCGCCGTCATGTATGTCAGGGGAGTCTTCGGAGCCTCCGTTCAAGCTACAGCCCGTCATCTTCCGCATCGTAGCTGCGCGCGTCCCGGTTCCGGTGCGCGATGCGGGCGGAAGCCGCCGCCGCCAATCCGGCGACGATATCGTCGAGAAATACGTGCACCTGCTCCCGGTTATCGTTGAGCTCGCGGATGACGCCGATTTTCGCTTTGTCCAAATAGCCGAAGCTCGTTAAGCCAATCATGCCGTATACATTCGTAATCCCCATCGCGAGCGTCTCGTCCACCCCGTACAAGGATTCGTCCGCCTCCATAATCGATTGCAGCGGCTCGGGCAGCCGCTTCTGCTCCGCCAGCTCATCCAGCGCAATGCCGGTAATGAGCGTATATTGGACTTCCCGCTTGCGGATTACCGTCCGCACGCTATCCAGGCACGCTTCCATCGTCAGAGAAGCATTGTAAGGCGCCTGGAGCTGATAGACGATGTCCGCGATGCTGTCCAGGGTGACACCCCGCCGGTTGAGCCATTGCTCGGCCATATCGAGCGGCATGGCCATCCCCTCCCTTCCCTGTCCTCCGTTCGGACTTGTCTCCTGCATCTGAGACGTATCTAAAATGTATGCGGAAGGGCGGGGAAATGTTCACCGCTTGATCATTATTTTACGCGTACGCTTCCTTCGCCGAATAGCGCCTCGATTCGCTTGAACAGGTCTGGCGAAGGCTTCAGCGCGTACGAGTCATTCAGCGCGAGAAGCTGCTGCTCGCGCTCGTAGAACAGCACGGTCGGCAGCGGGCCGGGCTGCGTCCGGAGGAGCCGCTTCAGCTCCTCCAGCAGCTCCGGCCGCTCGCGGTCGGCCGTGATCTTGATGTAGACGCGCTGGCGCTTCGCCCCGCGCGGCGCGCTCTTGGCGCCGGAGCCCGCCGGTGGCGCCTGCTGCGGCTGGCCGGCCGCAGCCGGGCGCGGCGGCGTGGCCCGGTGTCCGGCGGCGCCGGCCGCTACGGGCGCGGCGGCATCCGGTGCGCGCATCCCTGCCGCAAGCGGCTTCCGCCGGCGGGCGGCGATGCGCTTCGCCAAGCCGGAGACGGCGCCGGCCTCGAGCGGCACCACCTCGTGGGCGAGCAGCTTGAAGCCCTCGTCCTCGAGCTGCACCTTCGCCTGCACCGCCACGAGCGCGCCCTTGCCGACGAGCCGCTCCGCCCGCTTCCACACTTCCGGGAACAGCACGACCTCGGCCCGTTCCACGCGGTCCTCCAGCTCGGCGAAGGCCATCGGCTTGCCCTTCTTCGTCGTAATGGTGCGAAGCGACACGATCATGCCCGCGACGATGCACTCGCTCTCGTCAGGCGCCTCGTGCAGGTCGACAAGCCGATCGGTGTCGAGCTCCTCCAGCAGTTGATCGTATTCGTCCAGCGGATGCCCGGACAAATAGAGACCGAGCAGCTCCCGCTCCAGCTCCAGCTGCTGCGACATCGTGAGCGGCTGGACATCGGGATAATCGATCGTCCAGTTGTTCACCTCGACGAGATCGAGGAATTGGATCTGCAAATCTTCCCGATCCTTGCGCCACTTCGCGGCCGCCTCCAGCGTCTCGTCGATCATGGCGAGCAGCTGGGCGCGGTGCCCCGGCAAGGAATCGAAGGCGCCGCCTTGGATGAGCGACTCAATAACCCGCCGGTTGCAGACGCGCAGATCGACCCGCTGGCAAAAATCGAGCAAATCCGCATAAGGCCGCTCCTGACGCTCGCGAATAATGCTGTCGATCGCCAGCGTGCCGACATTCTTGATCGCGCCCAGGCCGAAGCGGATGCCGCCCGCAACCGGCGTGAACGGCACGAAGCTCTCATTCACATCCGGAGGCAGCACCTCGATGCCGAGCCGCCGGCAATCGTCGATATATTCCGCCACCTTCCGGTGGCTGCCCATATTGGCGGTCAACATGGACGCCATGAATTCTGTCGGATAATGCGTCTTCAAATAAGCCGTCTGGAAGGCGAGCACGGCATACGCCGCCGCATGGGCACGCGGGAAGCCGTAGTCGGCGAAGCGGACGATCATGTCGTACACCCGGTTCGCTTCTTCCGCCGAATAGCCCTGCCCCAGACTGCCTTCCACGAAATGCTGGCGCTGCTGGTCCAGCACTTCACGCTTCTTCTTCGATACGGCCCGCCGCAGCAGATCCGCTTCCCCCAGGCTGAATCCCGCCATCTTGGAGGCAATGTGCATAATCTGCTCCTGATAGACGATAATTCCGTAAGTATCCCGGAGAATCGGCTCCAGATCGGGATGCGGGTATTCCACCGGCTTCAGGCCGTGCTTGCTCTGAATAAAATTCGGGATGAACTCCATCGGACCCGGCCGGTACAGCGCGAGGACAGATATGATATCCTCGAACGACGATGGCTTCAATTCCCGCAGCACGCGGCGCATGCCGGCCGATTCCAGCTGGAACACGCCGGTCGTATCGCCTCTGCACATAAGCGCATAGGTAGACGGATCCGTGTCGTCGAGCGCGTTCAGGCTGATCTCGTCTCCCGTATCCTTCTTCACCCAACCGAGCGTGCGCTCGATAATCGACAACGTGCGCAGGCCGAGGAAATCCATCTTCAGCAGTCCGACCGCTTCCAGATGCTCCATCGAATACTGCGTAAGCGCCGCATGCTCCGTCCCGGCCTGTAGCGGCACGTAATGCGTCAGCGGCTCCCGGCTGATAACGACCCCTGCCGCATGGGTCGACGCGTGGCGCGGCATCCGCTCCACCTTCGCCGCCATGTCGAGCAGCTCGCCGATGCGGGGCTGGCGTTCCTTCCATTCACGCAGCTCGCTGCTGGCGTTCAGCGCCTTAGCCAACGTCATGCCAATCTGGTTCGGGATCAGCTTGGCGGCCCGATCCGTCTCGTTATAGGGTACGTTCAGCACCCGGCCGACATCCCGTACGGCCGCGCGTGCGGCCATCGTGCCGAAGGTGATGATCTGCGCGACTCGATCATGGCCGTATTTGTCTGCGACATAGTGGATGACTTCGTCGCGCCGCTCGTCATTGAAATCGATGTCGATATCCGGCATCGTAATCCGTTCAGGATTGAGGAACCGCTCGAACAGCAGCCGGTATTTGAGCGGATCCACATTCGTAATGCGCAAGGTGTAGGCGACCAGGCTGCCGGCGGACGAACCCCGGCCGGGTCCGGTCATGATGCCCTGCTCATGCGCGAAGCGGATGAAATCCCACACGATAAGGAAATACTCGGAGAATCCCATCTTATCGATCGTGTCCAGCTCATAGTTCAGCCGCTCCTGCGCCGCCGCCCGGAACTCCTCTTCCGCCCAGACGGGCAGATCCGAGTAGCGCCGTTCAAGCCCTTCCTGGCACAACTGCCGCAAGTACTCTGGGGCGGACACCCCCGGCGGCAGCGGCTCGAAGGAAGGAAGAATCGAGGCGCCAAGGTCCAGCGTCACCTGACACTGCTCCGCAATGCGCGCCGTATTGGCCACCGCCTCCGGAACGTGGCGGAACAGCGCGTTCATCTCCTCCCTCGACTTGAAGTACATTTGGGTCGTCCCCATCTTCAGCCGATCCTCGTCTTCCTTCGTCTTGCCCGTGCCGATGCAGATGAGGACATCCTGCACCGCGGCATCCTCTTCCTCCATATAATGGACGTCATTCGTTACCGCAAGCGGAATGCCCGTCGCCTCGCTGAGCGCGACAAGGCCGAGATTGACCTTCTTCTGCTCAGGCAGCCCGTGGTCCTGCAGCTCCAGATAGAATCCGTCCTTGAATATGTCGCGGTAACGTTCCGCCGCCTCCCGGGCGGCCTCTTCGCGCCCGTGGAGCACATGCTGGGACACCTCTCCTCCAAGGCAAGCGCTCAGCGCGATGATGCCGTCCGCATGCCGGCGCAGCGTGTCCATGTCCACCCGCGGCTTGTAATGAAATCCTTCCAAATGCCCGATGGACGTAATCCGCATCAGATTGCGGTAGCCTTCTTCGTTCTTCGCCAGCAGAATCAGGTGATAGATTGGCTGCTCCTTGCGGGAGCCTTTTTCATGAAGGGACCCGGTCGTAACATAGGCCTCCATGCCGATAATCGGCTTGACGCCGTGCGCCAGGCAAGCTTTGTAGAAGGCGATGGTCCCGTACATGACCCCATGATCGGTAAGCGCCAGCGCCTTCATTCCATATTGAGCCGCCCGCGCGGCCAGATTCTCGATGCGGGCCGCACCGTCAAGCAGGCTGTATTCACTGTGAACGTGCAGGTGCACGAACGGTTCCATAGCCTTCCCCTCCCCTTCGTGTGCCGTGCCATGTATGGGAACATATTTTCGTCTATCTTGTATTGTATCATATTTTTTCACGGAAATTCTATATATGTATAAAGGACATCTTGTCCGCCGGGCACCCGCGGGAGCAGGAAAGGAGAAACCATTCAATGGGTACGTTTCTGTCCAAAGCGCTCATCGATTTTTTCATCGCCTTCGGCGTCGTGCTGGGCGGATCAATACTGGCCGGCATCGGGGCCGTCGTCGCGCTGCAATCGCCGGTCGATACGATGCAGCATATTTCCGAGCAATTGAAAATATGGGCCGTCGTCGCCGCCGTCGGCGGAACGATCGACCCGATACGCGTCATCGAAAGCAACTTCCTGGACGGGAACCTCTCCCCGGTCTTCAAGCAGCTGCTCTACATCCTCGTCTCCTTCATCGGCGCCCATATGGGAACCGAGCTGATTCAGTGGATATGCCGAAGCCGAATCTAGCCGCAGAAGGGTGCCGTCAGCGAGAGGGGGCGGGTCTATGCGGCTGAAGGCAGTACCTAGATGGCTGGGCGACATCGCGCTCGTCCTGGTCGGAGCTATCATTGGCGCGGCGGTATACCACGCGATGCACCTGCACCAATTCAACGAGCTGATGATGATGAACATCGACCTGCAGGACAGGCTGGCCCACTATAAAGCGGAGGCAGAGGATCTGCTTCGCTACAAGAACCGGCGGACGATTGTGAAAAGCATCGAGGTTCATATTTATGAGCCCGCCACGAGCACGGCTCTTCCCCAGGCCCATGAAACCGAGATCCGGCGCCGCCTGTTGAAGGATTTATCCGGCTTGAAGGGCAGGGACGTCTTCCAGATTGACGAACATTCGAAGCTGGTCGAGGGTCTCTTGGCCAACAAAATATATCCCGATGTGCATGAGAAGGACTACAGCGTGCTGCTGCGCACGATGCTTGTCACCGAGGGCGTGCTTCACGTGTGGGTCGATGTCAAACCTTATATTCCGGCGAAGGTGCCCTAAATATTGGGATGCAGTGGAATCTGTGATACACTAGGGACAGCCATAACCTATGAAAAGCATGTGAGAAGGAGAGTTCTTCCTGATGGAATGGATTCAATGGACGCTGTTCCTGTTATTGTGCATCACTTCCGTGCTGTCCGTCTTTTTCAGCATCCGCTCCCGGCGGCAGACGGACACGGTGCTCCGCGGCCTGTTCGCGGCCAGAATGAATATCTGCATGGGACTGATGCTGCTCTGCCTGGCCGGCATTCAGGCGATGGTATACTCCGCCTCGACGATGCGCATCATTGTCGGCGCCGTCGTCATGCTGCTCGGGCTGTTCAATCTGCTGGCCGGCGTGCGCAACCATATGCACTTCCAGCGCATTCTGGACGGGGTCGGCTCCTCGAAATAAGCCGCCGCACATCCATGCGCCCTCGCACGATGGCGCATAAATAGCCTCTGCCCCCGGTGGGCAGAGGCTATTTGCCGTGGAAAGGCGGGGATCAGTCGTGATCGATCGACTGCATCGTCATCATCGCTTTGGCCGCCAGCACCTCTCCATGCCGAATCTCGACCTCCAGCTTGCAGAACTTCCGGCTCATTTCGATCAATTGAGGCTTCAGCGTGACGACATCTTCAATCTGGAGCGGACGGACGAAATACGTGGTGATATTGTCCATCACGTGATCGTAGCTCCGCATCTCCTTGACCGCCCGCAGCGCGGCTTGCGTCATCAGCGTCGTCAATATGCCCTCCGACACCGCGCCGAAGCCGTTGACCATCTGGGGCGTAATCGCCCCGCGGAACATCGGATTGCCTTCCTCGTCCCGCTGTTCCTCGAAGCCGTTCCATATCAAATCAACGAACGTCTCGCCTAATTGCGTCTCCTGACGCGCGTCCCGCAGCGCGTTCAGCACCTCGCGGCGCGTCACGACCGCAATCAGCTTCCGGCTCCGATCGACGACAGGCAGCAGTTCCACCCCTTCCCACACCATCGTATGGGCGGCAGTAGCCAGCGTCGTCTGCAGCGTGGCCGTCAGCGGGCTTCGCGTATACAGCTTCTCAATCGTCTGCTGCGAATCCGCGCCGAGCATATCCTTGTACGTCATCATCCCGATGACGCGGTTCCATTCGTCCACGACCGGGAAGCGGCTGTGACCCGTCTCTTCCCGCATCCGCTCGAAATCATGCACCGTACTGGAAGGACGCAGCACATACATTTTCGATTTCAACGTGACGATATCCTCGATGATCATAATCTTCTTCTTGATTAACCGGTCGAACAGCGCGCGGTTAATGATCGAGGCGACCGTGAACGTGTCGTATTTCGACGAAAAAATCGGCAGATTCAGCGCATCCGCCAGCAGCTTGACCTCGCGGCTGGTGCCGAATCCCCCGGTGATGAGGACCCCCGCGCCATGCTGAAGGGCAAGCCGATGCGCATCTTCCCGGTTCCCGACGATAAGCAGGCTGCCGGCATCGATATAGCGCTCCATCGCGTCGAGCTTCATCGCCCCGATGACATATTTGTTCAGCGTCTTCTCGAGACCTTTGCCGCCGCCCAATACATGTCCGCCCAATATGTCGACCACTTCACCGAAGGTCAGGTTGTCCGACATATTGCGCGGCTTCTTCTCGACGCGGACCGTTCCTATCCGCTCCTTCGTAATGACGATGCCGATGCTCTCCGCCTCTTTGACGGCGCGGTAAGCGGTCCCCTCGCTCACCGACATCTCCTTCGCCAGCTTGCGCACCGATATTTTCGTTCCCGGCTTCAAGCCCTCGATATGATGGAGCAACTGCTCATACTTCGTAACCGTCCCATCATTCCCTTCCATCTGTTACACCCCCGGACTCCGAACTGTTGTACTCTGTATTTATGATAGCACATCTTCAAAGAACGATGCAAAAAAATCGGATCCGGCGCTTCGATCCCCTATCATGCAAGGCAATACGCCCTTCATCGGCTCTGCTGCGCTTGTGGAGGACTATGAAGTGGCGCATCATATTCAGGCGGCATTCGATTATAACAGCAGATTCCGGGATACCCGTCATTGCTCCAAAAATATAACCGCCCACAACAAAGGCGGCCATTTTACACCGCTCACGTCAATGAATTGCAGATATTTTCAGTATACTTTGTGATGGCTTCATCGTAATCCGGATACTTGTATCCGAGACTTGCGGCCACAGCCTTAGAGTATGTGCGGAACAACGTATAGCAAGTAGATAATGACTGCCACATTTCTTCATACCCATTCTGCGAATAGGTGGAGAGCAGCGATTTCCAATCTTCCTGTGGAAGGTAGCGGTCAATAAATTTGTAGTTCTTCCCCACGCTAAAGGTATATCCTTGCTCTGAGCCAATCTGCCAAGCCATCATTCTCAACAAATTCGGCCGCGCAATCTCGTGCAAATGGTCGATCGCAAACAGGATTTCTTGTCTCGCCAATCCTTTTACGACGTAAGTGGCAACCATCCAGAACTCATTGCAGCAATCATCAAATTCTCTTGCAGTCGGCCTTTTTATCCAATATTGACGGTCGTCTGCGATTACTTCCTTGTTGATACGAGCATCCTTATCAAGCAGGACCTCCACCAAACCGTCGCTCTTGGCAAAATAATCGTCTACTTCGCTCATCGGAATAAGGGTTAGGTCTAATTTATTGCCATCCTCAAAAAGAATAATATAGGAAAACCAATTCCCTAACTCCGAGGGAAAAAGCTCCATATCCTCGGGTTTTTGCATCATCTGCCGATTTCCGAAAATGTTGAGCCATTGATCATTTTCCTTGAACGAATCGATATCGGTTACAAAGTAGGAAACGTCATAATCTTGAAACGTATCCGGGGGAATATTTCGGTTTGTACGCGACCCTTCCAAAGTGGCTAATCGGATTCTCTGATCAGTCCTGGCGAAATCGACGAACATATTCATCATTTCTTGTTCGCTTCTCAATGCAGTAGCCCTCCGTTCTAACCTTTATCTTTTGTAAAAAGAAAAACAGTCCGCCAATACGGCCGCATCACTTGGACGAAGACTGACAATTGTTGTTATTGCAAGTCACGAGCGTATTTTTCTTATTCGGCGTTTTATTTTCGTATTCCTTGCGTTCTCAACCATGGTCCATCAACGGTTAAAACGAAAAAAAGACGCCGGAACGACATGTTCCGAGCGCCTTACTTCTTGCCTGCATCTATTTTAACCTTTTTCCCTGTCTTTCTCTCTATCGGTGCGGACTGCGTCCGTAGCGTCAGCCGGTCACCACGGTTGCGTCCGTCGACTGCTCCGTCTTCGCCAGCTTCCGGTGGCTGAGAATGAAATAGATCCAGCTGCCGATAAGCGACAGGACGAGGAAGATGGACAGCTTGCCGAGATTCAACCAGACGTATTGGATGTCGCCCAGCGACACGACGCCGCGGAAGGCCCGAATGGTGTAAGTCATCGGGAACCAAGGGTGCAGCATCTGGAAAAATTTCGGCGTTAACTCAATCGGGAATGTGCCTGCCGTCGAGGACAGCTGGAACACGAGCAGCAAAATGATAATGAACCGCCCTACGTTCCCGAATGAGGTAATGAAAAATTGGATCATGGCAAAGAACGTTAAGCTGGTAACGAGACAGACGACGAAAAACATCGGCACGTTCGTGACCGGCAAATGAATCACATTGAGGACGACCAGTCCGGCAATGGCAACCTGCAGAACGCTCTCCACCGTCATGAACCCGTATTTGCTCGTCATCCAGGCCGTGCCGGAAGGCGGCCGGTTGTAGGTCTCCCGCAGCGGATAGACCATCGAGAACATCAATGCCCCGACGAAAAATCCAAGCGACAGGAAATACGGAGCCATGCCTACGCCGTAGGTCGTGACATCATGATTCTCGACTTTATCGCTGCCAACCGGAGACGTAATCATTTCATATGTCTTATCGGTCGGGTTCTGCTGCGCTTTATCCGCGCCTTCCTGCAGCTTCTGGCGAAGCTCCGCGCCGCCGGATAACAGCTGCTCCTGACCGTCCAGCAGCTGCTCGAATCCGCCGTTGATCGCATCCTTCGCTTGATCGACCTGATTCAGCATATCGCTCATCTTGACGAAGATCATGTCCTGCACCTTTTTGGCGGCTTCCTTCAGCTTCATCTCTGCCATGTCGTGCAGCATGTCGCGCGCCATCGGCTCCAGACTATTCACCTTGTCATCGGCTGCCTGATGAATCTTGGTGAGAATCTCCGGCGTCATCCGATTCAGCTCGTCGTTCGCCTTCTGATGGAGTCCCGCGACAACTTTCGGCTCGTACTCCATCCATTTGGAATCGACCGTGTCATGAAGCTTGTCGGTGAGCTGTTTCGATTTTTCCTGATAAATATCTTCGGCAACGAGATGCGCCTTGGCCAGCAGCTTCGGCGCCAGCTCATTCGCTTTGGACATTGCGACCTGCTGGGCGAGCGAACGCACCTGCGGATAGACCTGATCGAACTTCTGGTCTGCCGCCTGATGCAGCTTGGCGAGCAGCGCCGGCTTCAACTTGTCAAGTTCCTTGTTGACCATGTTGTTCAAATCCTGCTTCACCTTGTCACGCAGCTGCTCCAGATTGGCCTGGGTCAGGTTTTCTTCCACTTGGGATCGAACCTCTTCCAGCTGCTTCTTCACCGCTTCCCACTGCTGCTGGAGCTCCGGAGGCAGCTTCTCGCCAATCGGCTTGAGCTTCTCTTCCAGTTGATCGAGGTTCGCCTGGATTTTGCCAAGTTGCTCCTTCCCGCGCTTGATGGCTTCGTCGAAGAGCTGATCTACTTTCTCATCGATGTAACCGTTCAGCGTCGAACGGATAGAGCTGTCGACATTGTCGTACTCCTTGTCAATAATGCTGTGCATCTTGACCCGGGCAGCCGGCTCCATCTCGGTAATCGACTTGTCGACCTCCCGGCTGATTTTGCCCAACACCTGATCCAGATTGTTGTTGTACGCGTTGTCGATTTCCTGATGCAGCTTCTTGCGGATTTCCGCCCCATAGATGACGGACTGCTTGTCGATTTGCTCGTGAAGCTTTTCCTTGGACAATGGCGAGTACTCATTGACCATGTCGTCGATCCGCGTATGCACGGTATCATATACAACCTTGGTGTACTTCTCAGCTTCTGTATCGATGTCTTGATGGACCTTTTTCATCAGCCCCGGCTTCTTCGTATCCATCGTTTTGTCTATTTCATCATGAATCAGCTGATCGAGCTTCTTCTCGTTCTCGGCCAGCATTTTCTCGACCATCGTCTCCGCTTCCGCCGTCTTCGAGTCAACCTGCGCATTCAACTCGTCCCGGAACATCTCGATTCCGTCGCCCAACTGGCTGAGACCGTCTTCGATTTTGCCGGCCCCTTCGCTGGCGGCGCCCAATCCTTCCGCGACGGTATCGATCGCATTGAACATCTGCTCGACATAGGTCTCTGTCACCTTTTGCGACAACTCCGATTTGATGCTCTGCACGACCTTGTCTGAGATTTGACCGGACAAGAAATTGTAGCTGCTATTCTCCTTGTATATCAGATTCATCGGCTTCGGATTGGGGTCAAGAATCGTCGTCGCGTTATGCGACATCTCTTCCGGCACGATAATAAGCAAATAATACTTGTTCTCGCTTAAGCCGCGCTCGCCCTCCTTGCGCGACACGAAATTAAAGTCCACCGCATCATTACTGTGCAGCTTCTCAATCAGTTCGCGCCCGATCGCGATCTCCTTGCCTTCATACGTCACCGGCCGGTCCTCATTTACGACTGCGACAGGCATGTTTTTTACATTGCTGTACGGATCCCAGTTCGCTACCAAGTAGACGCCGCTGTACAGCAGCGGGATAACCAGGAGACCGAGTACCGGAACCAGGACATCCTTCGAACGGACAACTCCCATTAATTCCGACCAAAAAAACCGAAGACTCTTCATGCTGTCACCTCCTTATTGACCGAATGACCATTTTGTTAAAATAGTTCTGACTTCGCAGATGTTTGATATTATACCTCCCGTCTTTTCAGAATTCAAACAGATTATTTTTGGCAATTCCCCTTAAAATGGTTCGAAAAGGATTAAAATTGATATAAAAGCAACGATTTTCTCTTGTTTAAAAAAAATCGCGCACAGCCAGATCGCGGTATGGAAGAAAGTGACGGGCACCGGCGTTTGAAGCTACGAAAAATGTATGCGATGGCGAATCCGAACATGAAAAAACCTCCCTCTTCCCCAACGGGAAGAGAGAGGCATAGGCCCGTCCATTCGCTTGCTGTTGATATTACCGCTTGCCCGGCTCATATGGCGCGCCAAGCGCAGATGGCGAATTGCTCTTGCCGGCCGTGAAGATCAGCACGAGAAGCGTCAGCACGTACGGCAGCATGTAGAATACTTCCGTCGGTACCGCATTGGCGAAGGAGTACAGCTGAACCTGATCTCGCAGCGCCTGCGCGAAGCCGAAGAACAAAGCCGCGAACGTCGCGCCGACCGGATTCCAGCGGCCGAAGATAACCGCAGCCAGCGCAATATACCCCTGGCCGGAGATCGTGTTGGACGCGAAGCTGCTGTTCGCCGTCAGCGCAATCGTCGCTCCGCCCAGTGCGGCAATCGATCCGCCGACCATGACGGCCCAGCCGCGCAGCCGGTTGACCTTCACCCCGGCTGTGTCCGCCGCTCCCGGGTGCTCGCCGACCGCCCGCAGTCGCAGACCGAGCGGCGTCTTGAACATCACGTAATAGACGATGATGACGAGCAGCAGCGCGATATACGTCGTCGGGTAAGACTGGAAGAACGCTCTGCCGACGAACGGAAGATCGCTTAGCCAAGGAATGTGAATCCGGTGGAACACATTGCTGATGACCGGGGTCTCGGCCGCTCCGTCGAAGATGAGCTTCACCAGGAAGAAGGTGGAGCTGGCGGCGAGCATATTGACCACGATACCGCTTATGACCTGATTCGCCTTGAAGCGAACCGAAGCAATGACATGAATGCCTGAGAAGATAACGGTAAAGATAAGCGCGGCCAGACAGCCCAGCCATGGAGAAGCCGCACCCAGTCCCGCCTGTTCGGCATAATAAGCAACAACCGCGGAGGAAAACGCGCCTGACACCATAAAGCCTTCCAAGCCGAGGTTGATAACCCCCGAACGCTCCGCAATGAGTCCGCCCAGCGCGGCGAAGACGAGTGCTGTTGCAAATACGAGAGTCCCGTTGATTAAAGATCCGAGCAATTCCATCTGTTATCCCTCCCGCTTCGCCTTTTTGGAACGTGAAAACCGTGTCAACAACCAACGGATAATGCCCGGTGCCGCGGCGAAGAAGATGATGATGCTGATAACCATCTTGATGACCTCGCCGGGAACGTTCGCTCCGAAGCTCATGCCCTGCGCTCCGTACATGAGCGCCCCGAACAGCGCAGCGGCCAGAAGGACGCCCAGCGCGCCGTTCATGCCAAGCAGTGCGACGGCGATGCCGTCGAAGCCGATGCCGGACGTCACGGAGGAGATGGCCATATATTTGAAGACGCCCAGCACTTCCAGCGTACCGATCATGCCGCCAAGCATCCCCGAGAGGAAGAACGTGCGGGTAATGACCTTGGACACGTTCATACCGGCATATTCCGCCGCATGTCTGTTATTCCCTACGGCGCGGGTCTCATACCCCCACTTCGTCCGGTTCATATACAGGTGATACCCGATAATGGCGATGATGACGATGAAGAATCCCCAATGGACGCGGGCCCCGCTCATCAAATCGCTGAGCCAGCCGATCTGGATACTGGCCGATTCCTGAATGTTCTGCGAACGGGAGGTCCCCGACTCGGCCATGAACGCCTTGATGACCATATGGCTGATATAGAGCGCGGTCCAGTTCAGCATAATGCAGGAGATAACCTCGTTGATGCCCCGCTTCGTCTTGAGCAGACCGACAAGCGCCCCCCACAGACCGCCCAGAATCGTGCCCGCGATAATGGCCACGATGCCGTGCAGAATCGGCGGCAGCGATATCATATTGCCCACGACCAGCGCTCCGAGCGCTCCCATCACGATCTGGCCGTCCACCCCGATGTTGAACATGCCCGCTCGGAACGCAAGCGCAACGGCCAACCCGGCGAAAATAAGCGGCACGATCGCTCGCAGCGTCTCTCCCATGTCATAGGCGGAGCCGAAGATTTTCTCCACCAGGGACTGATAAGCCAGGAGCGGATCGTAGCCTCCGGCAAGCATAACGAGAGCTCCAATAATAATACCGAGGATGATGGCCACGAGAGAGATGATAACCGATTCTTTGGCTAGCATCGATTTAAGCTTGTTCATGACGTTCCCCCCCTTGATGCTTGCCGGCCATCATGAGACCCAGCTCTTGGTCTGTCGTTGTCTCCGGCGTCGTCTCCCCGACAATGCGCCCGTCGAACATGACGAGAATGCGGTCGGCCACATTCAAGATCTCTTCCAGCTCGAACGACACGAGCAGTACGGCCTTGCCTGCGTCGCGCTGGGCGATTAATTGCTTATGCACGAATTCGATCGCGCCGACGTCCAGCCCCCGCGTCGGCTGGGCTGCGACGAGCAGCTTCGGATCTTTGTCGATCTCGCGCGCGATAATGATCTTCTGCTGGTTCCCGCCGGACATCGCCCGCACCAGCGTATGGATGCTTGGCGTCCGGATATCGAACTCCTCGACATACCGCTCCGCCACCTGCTTAACCGCCTGCTGATCCATGAAGCCTTTGCGTGTGAACTTCGGGCTGTCATACGATTTGAGCACGGAGTTCTCGCTGACGTCGAAGTCAAGCACCAGCCCATGCTTGTGCCGATCCTGAGGGATATAGGAAATACCCTTGTCCGAAGCGGCCCGCGGCGACGCATCCGTCACATCCTGTCCCGCCAGCCGAATCTGCCCGCCCGCGGTCCGGCGCATCCCGGTGATCGCCTCAATCAGCTCATTCTGACCGTTGCCGTCCACGCCGGCGATGCCGACAATCTCTCCGGCGCGCACTTGGAAGCTGACGTTGTCCACCGCATGCTGCCCGTGCTCGTCCTTCACGATCAGGTTGTCAACCTGAAGCATGACATCCTGCGGCGTTGCCGCCGCCTTGTCCGTCTTGAATTCGACATGCTTGCCGACCATCTTCTCGGCCAGCATCTCCGGATCCGTCTCGGACACAAGGACGGTGTCGATGACTTTGCCCCGGCGGATGATCGTGCAGCGGTCCGCAACCTCCATAATTTCCTTCAGCTTGTGCGTAATGAGCAGAATCGACTTGCCTTCCGCGGCCAGCCGCTTCATGATGTGCAGCAATTCCTCGATCTCCTGCGGCGTGAGCACCGCGGTCGGCTCGTCGAAAATAATAATCTCGGCGCCGCGATACAGCGTTTTCATAATTTCGACGCGCTGCTGCATGCCGACGGAGATCGACTCGATGACCGCCTCCGGCTTCACATTCAGCCCGTACTGCTCGGACAACTGCCGTATTTTCGCGGCAGCGCCCTTCAAATCCATCTTTATGCCTCGCGTCGGCTCCATGCCGAGCACGATATTTTCCGTAACCGTAAAAGGGTGAACAAGCTTGAAGTGCTGATGCACCATGCCGATGCCGCATTCAATCGCCTTGTTCGGGCCATCCATCACAATCGGCTGGCCGTTCAGTTCAATACTGCCTTCATCAGGCTGATATAATCCGAATACGATATTCATCAATGTCGATTTGCCGGCGCCGTTTTCGCCGAGAAGCGCATGAATTTCGCCTTTTTTCAACTGCAGGCTGATTTGATCGTTTGCTACAATGCCGGGAAAGCGCTTTGTAATTCCTTTCAGCTCTAGTACGATATCTCCCTTGTGCATATGGCGTTCCCCTCCGTAACACATCTCCCCGCCGGTCAAGCGGGCGGGGAGACGGTATGGTGAAATTAAGTCGTCGGCACTTCAATCTCGCCGTTTACAATTTTTGCACGGTATTCTTCGACTTTGTCCAATATGTCCTTCGGCACGTTTTTGTCGGAAGTCGGCGCAATATCGACGCCTTTCTCCTTCAGACCCATCGAGGTTACCTTTCCGCCAGGGAAGTTGCCGTCCGCCAATGCCTTGGAAATCGTGTAGACCGCTTCGTCGACCTTCTTAATCATCGAGGTCAGCGTGACATCATCGCCGAACTCAAGCGACTGGTCCTTGTCTACGCCGATAACCCACACGCGGTCGCCGCGCTTCACGCGCTCTTTCGCTTCATTGAACACGCCGTTCCCCGTCAAGCCCGATGCGTGGAAAATAATATCGACGCCATCGTCATAGAGCGTGGAAGCAGCCGATTTCCCCATATCGACGCGGGTGAACTGTCCCGTGTAAATCGCTTTGAAGGAAGCATCCGGATTCACTGCCTTGACGCCTTCGCGGAAGCCGGCTTCGAAGCGCTTGATGACCGGAATCTCCATGCCGCCGACGAATCCGATTTTATTCGATTTCGTCATCGAGCCGGCGATAACGCCGACCAGGAACGCGCCTTCGTTTTCTTTGAAGGAGACGGAAGCGACGTTCGGCACGATGATGTCCGAATCGACGATACCCAGCTTCGAGTCCGGATTTTCCTGCGCAATCTTCGTTACCGCCTTGTCGAGCGTGGCAGCAGTCGCCCAAGTCAGGTCATAGCCGCCCTTGACGAACTGATTCAAGTTTGGCTCCACTTCCCCGTCGTTTTTCGGCTCCAAATATTTGACTTCATAGCCAAGATCGTCGCGCAGCTTCTGCAGCCCTTCCCATGCGCTCTGATTGAACGATTTGTCGTTCACGCTTCCCATATCGGTAACCATCCCGACCTTGAGCTTCTTCCCGCCGTCTTCAGCGCCTTCGGCGCCGCCGGCGTTCGTCCCCCCGGACTTGTTGCCGCAGCCGGCCAGAGCGAAGGTGAACAATAGCATCGCTGATAAGACCAACAACATCGATTTTTTCATGACGAGTTCCCCCTTGAGATTAATGAATCCTTCTTCGTCTTGCATCTATACTAAAGCGAGCACGTCAGCGGGCCGTCAACAGCGATAAAAAGCTGGTCCCGTGACCTGTTCCCGTGACGCCGAAGTTGTCTGCCAGCGTAGCGGCCAAATCGGCAAAGGTCGTGCGCACTCCGATGGAAGCGGTCTTGCCCGCAAACGTCGGATTGTAGATGAGAATCGGCACATACTCGCGCGTATGATCCGTTCCGGCATGAATCGGGTCATTGCCGTGATCAGCCGTAATGATGAGCAGGTCTTTCTCGCCGACCCGTTCCATCATCTCCGGCAGCGCCCGGTCGAACTCCTCCAGGCAGCGGGCGTAGCCCTCCGGATCGCGGCGGTGGCCGTATAGAGAATCGAAATCAACCAGGTTGGTAAAGATTAACCCTTTCCCCGCGTCCCCTAACCGTTCGATCGTCGTCTCGATGCCGTGCGCATTGCTCTTGGTAGGATAGGAATGATTGATTCCGCTTCCGGAGAAGATATCGTTAATTTTCCCCACGGATACCACATCATACCCGCCCTCGGAGATGGAATTCAGCACCGTCTTCGCCGGCGGAGCAAGCGCGTAATCATGACGATTGGCGGTCCGCTTGAAGTTGCCCGGCTCGCCGACGTACGGCCGCGCGATAACGCGTCCGACGGCATATGGGGCGGTCAGCGTCATCTCCCTTGCAATCTCGCATGCCGCATACAGCTCTTCCAGCGGAATGATTTCCTCATGCGCCGCAATCTGGAAGACGCTGTCCGCGGACGTGTACACAATCCAGGCGCCGGTGCGCATCTGCTCTTCGCCGTACTCATTCAGCACATCCGTGCCGGAAGCGGGGCGGTTGCAGAGCACCTTGCGTCCCGTTTTCTCCTCGAAAGCCTTGATTAGCGGCTCGGGAAATCCTTCCGGGTAGACCTCGAACGGAATGTCGACATGCAGGCCCATCAGCTCCCAATGGCCGGTCATCGTATCTTTGCCGACGGAAGTTTCGGCCATTTTGCCGTAGAAGGCAAGCGGAGATGCGGCCGGAGGAATATGCGGCAGGTCCGCGATATTGCCCAGACCGAGCGCCTGCAGATTCGGAAGCTGAATCGCCGGTACGCGCTCCGCGATATGGCCGAGCGTATGAGAGCCGGCATCGCCGAAGCGTTCCGCATCCGGAAGCTCTCCGATTCCTACGCTATCCATGACGACGACACATACTCGTTCAAACATGTTTACCACTCCTCTTCTGTTATCCAAGTTGTCTAGACGGACACTCGCGCCGGCACTTGGCTTATCCGGCGAATGTCATGTAATATATACATGTATAAATGTAATTATGGTTTTTCGACAGGCAATATATCCATATTCCTGCCGAGAAAGGAGAATCCATGCTCAGCAGTTTACAGCACGTTTTTTTGTTACAGGACTTATCGGAGGAGGATTGCGACCATATCCTTCCCCTGCTCAAAACAAGAACCTATAAAAAGAACCAGGTACTCATCCATGAGGATGATGATAGTTCCGATATATATATTTTGCGGCAGGGACTCGTAAAAGTATATCGTCTTTATCACGACAAGGAAATTATTTTGAACTTCCAGTTCCCCGGCGATATCATCGGCGAGATGGAGACCATTGCCACCTACCCTCGGCGCGTCGCTACCGTAGAAACGATGGAAACCTCCCATTTCTGGATTATGAACCGTTCCGATTTCATCTCGATCATGGAAAGACACCCGTCGGTGCTGAAGCGGGCCTACAACCGGCTGCTCGATCATTTGAGCAACATGAACAACAAAGTCCGCTACCTGTCTTATCTGGACGTGCGGCTGAAGCTGGCGAACTTGCTCCTGGACCTCTACTACAATCTGGGCAAGCCTGCTGAATCCGCTTACAAGATCGACTGTAAAGTAACGCATCACCTCTTGGCCAACATGATTGGCGTGACCCGGGAATCGATCTCGAAGGTCATGCGCGAGCTGCAGGAGGAAGGTGTGCTGATGATGAATCAGAAATACATTTACATTACCGATTTGGAGAAGCTGCAATCGATGTGCGATGACATGGACGATTCGCCCGCTTACCGCAAATGGCGTTCGCAAGATATCTCCCAACCGTAAAAATCCATGGTGCCGATAATGCGCCATGCAAGCATAGAACTGATAGCGGCTGCCGACGATAAGGTCGGGGCCGTTTGTCATATCTTGATTATAATTGGCGAAGAAGGCGCATTCAGTTACCAACCCGTCAATAATTTGGTGAAATTGTTCACAGAATATAAGGGCCCGCCATCACGGTTTTTGAATCCGCGTTCATGGTATCGTATAAATACAAGTAACCGTTTTCATATTATATAACGGTTCCAAATTTAATTTGTGAAGGACAATGGAGGGATTCAGCATGAGTATTCATTTGGAAGCACAAGTTGGAGACATTGCACCCGTCGCCTTGATGCCTGGCGATCCGCTTCGCGCGAAATACATCGCAGAAACGTTCCTTGAGAACGCCGTTTGCTACAATCAGGTGCGCGGCATGCTCGGATACACAGGAACCTATAAAGGACATAAAGTATCGATTCAAGGCTCCGGCATGGGAATTCCTTCCTTCTCCATATATGCGACGGAGCTGATTAAAGATTACGGCTGCAAAACCATCATCCGCATCGGAACCTGCGGCGCGATTCAAGAAGACGTGAAGCTGCGCGACGTGCTGCTGGCGCAAGCGGTATGCACCGACTCTTCCATCAACAAGCACTACTTCCCGGATGCCGAATTCGCTCCGATTGCGACATTCGATCTGCTCCGCAGCGCCTATGAGATCGGCCAGGAAAAAGGGCTTCATCTTCGGGTAGGGAACATCTTCTCTTCGGATCATTTCTATGCCGACAATGTAGAGATGCAGACGAAGATGGGCAAATATGGGGTTCTTGCCGTAGAAATGGAGACGGCGGCGCTTTATATTTTAGCGGCCAAGTACGGCATTGACGCCTTGGCGATGTTCACCGTCAGCGATCATATTCTGACCGGGGAGCAGACGACCGCCCAAGAGCGGCAGACAACGTTCAACGACATGATCGAAGTCGCGCTGGAGACGGCGATTCGCGGCCAATAAGACAACCGGACAGACAGGAAGAAGGGGCAGCCCGCGGTCGATGCCAAGACCGGGCTGCCCCTTTGTATCATGCTCACTTCATCCGCACGGTCTTGCGGCTCAGCCGCTCCTCCCAACGCCGCATCTTCTCCCGCTTGATGCGCTTCAGTTCCTGCTCGGTCTCTTCATCCACGCCCAGGAGGCGGTGCAGATGGGCGGCAATGATAAGCAGCGCGAAGGCGCACCAGACGATGCCGAACCAGACGGCCGGCGTCCAGCCCGCCTTGAAAGACAGCGTCGGCAGCACGATCACAAGCATGACAAGTGCAGCTCCTATCGACAGGACATGCTTCCATATCCTACGCTTCGAAGAACGGAAATAAGACATTCGGTTCATCATGGGCAATCGCTCCTTCATCATCAACGATGGCAGCCGGCGGCGCCATCGTTCTGTTCTCCTATAGCTTGGCTATAGTAGAGCGTATGCCGCATCAATAGAGAACATGCCAGATTCGTTCCGGCCGCAGCATCTGCAGCACCTGCCTGCCGTGCCGGCCTCGCGCTTGGCGCGTCCGATCAGCCGTACAGATGGCCGAGCGCATCCGATACGATCTTGTTCACATCCTGGATTACGACCGCTAGCCGCTGTTCGGCTTCGAACAGCTTCGCTATCTCCGTATTCATGCTGATAACTTCATACAGCTTCTCCATTTTGTCCAGCTCCGACTGCTCCGGCATCTCGCCGGTCATCATCTTCTGCTGCATCTCCATCTGGCGCAGGCGGAAATCATCCAGCATCCGCTTGCTGTCCGCATCGGCCTCAATCGCCTTCATTGCCGTCTCGACGGCTTTCGCCTCGTCCGATTGCTGCAAGGCGCGGGCCAATTCATGGGCTTGATCGTATACACTCATCCATTCTCATCCTTTCCGTTCTTCCTCGTTAGTCAGCATACCATACGGAGCGGCCCCTGTCGCGGGCGCTACGAACCGATGGCCAGCAGAATCAGCGACTGGATCAAGCCGATAATCCCCCCGAGCAGCGCCCCGAGCCACGTAATGGCGCGGAACTCCTTCCCCGATACGCTCAAAATAATCGTCTCCAGCCGCTCTATCGGGAATTGCTCTACCTGCGAACGGACCACATCCTGCAGGCGTGCGGCGCGCACCACCTTGTCCAGATTGCGGTCCAGCAGCGCAATCGCGTAATCGATGAGCCGCGGCACGTAAGGCTGCCACGCCTCCTTGCTCTCCTCCAGCAAGCGGCTCGGCCGCGCGTCTCCCCACCGCTCCAGACGGCGGCTCCACTGCAGCCATGAGTTCGCCAAGCCGATAATCTGGCCGGCAGGATCGGACTCCGACCAGACGCGCAGCAGCTCGGCCGGCGGCTGGCTCAGCCACTCCTCCAGCTTCCGCTCCAGCATGCGGGTCACGGTCTCATGGACCTTGTCGGAGCGGAGCTGCTCCGCCAGCAGAGGCGTGATCCGCGTCACCAGCCTGTCTTCATCGACGAAGATAGCCGCCATCACGCCCATGAACCCCTTCGACCGGTCGACGAATTCCTTCGCCATCCGCAGCAGCATGCGCTGCCCGCTGGACGACAGCAGCTCCCGCTCAATCGACAGCAGGATAGCGGAAGCGGCCTTGCCTGCCAGCCGGTTCAGGCTCTCCTCCTGCCCTGCCGGCAGGAACTCGGACAGCGGACGCTCGTCCCAGCCGCTGCCTGCCAAGCCGCGCCGAATTCCCGACTCGGTCAGCTTATCGAGCCGCTCCCCCCAGGCCTCGCTCAGTTCAGGCCAGCTGCGGCCGGGGAAGGCGAGCGCGGCCCATTCGCGCAGCGTGCGGTCGTCCGCCAGCAGCCGGTCGAGAAAGCCTGTCAGGCCGGACGCCGCCCTCTCCTGCACCTCCGGCTGGCGCAGCATCGCCCGCAGCCCGTCGCTGGTTACCAAATATTCAGATACGACATCCCCTAACGAGGCCGCAATATCTAACTTCCGCTTCGGAATGAGGCCGGGGGTGAACGGCACTCTCCGCCCGAACAGATGAATCGGCTGCCGCGGGTGGAATAGCATCTTTATGGCAAAATGATTCGTTATGCCGCCGACGAACGCGGCGACAATGACGCTAAATAGAATAAACATCCAATTGGGCACGTCCAATCCCTCCTTTCATGATGAAGGTCAATCACCAAGGGAAATATGTCCTCATATGATGAATTACGTATGCGGTTCACCTGTATTTGAATCGACTCCAGCCCGGTGCATACCGTGATTCATCATGCAAGTCGTCGTTGGAAGGAGAACCAACATGTTGAAATCAAAAGTGAGGCTCCACGTTGTGAGCGCCGGCATCTTGCGGGAAGACACAATCATGTTGGGCGACAGCTATGTCAAGCAATGGAAAATTCCCGTAAACCATCCGATTACGATCCGCTTCGGTTCCTTCAGACAGAGCGTGACAGTGTCCTCCGTTCCCAAATCTGACGGGCTCCGGATCAATCATGCGCTGGCCCGCAATATGGGTCTGTCTAACGGTGTTGCCCTGCGGCTAACGTATACCCAACAGACGTTGAGAATCGGTCCGCTCATCGGCGTCCTGATCAGCCGGGATTATCCTGATGTGCCGGATCGGCCGTTCGGCACGATTACTGCCTTCTGCAGGGAGATGGTCGATGCCTGCCAATCCCAAGGAGCCGTTGCCTGCTTCTTCACGCCGGAACATGTGAAGGACACTCAACGGATTCAGGCATGGGTTTACACAAAAGGAAGTTGGCAGCTCACCAGCATGCCGATCCCGGATGTCGTGAACAATCGCTTGACTTCACGATCTCTGGAGAACAAACCTAGCGTACAGCATTTCATGAAAGAAGTAAAATCACGTTACCATTCGCATGTTTTCAATGAAAAGTTTCTGGATAAGACCGAGGTGTTCGACGCGTTGAAGGCGAGTGCGGAGTTGACCCGCTACTTGCCGGAATCGCATCTGCTGCGCAACTACTCTACCCTCAAGACGATGAGCGGACGACATCAGACCCTCTTCCTGAAGCCGGCCCGGGGAAGCCTCGGCAAAGGCATCATCTGCATCAACCGTACCTCGGATAACGGCTTTCAAGCCCTCTACTCCAATATTAGCGGCACCAAGCGCCAGAACTTCAGCAGCTTAACCAAGCTGTACTCTACCCTGTCCGGGAAGCTGAAGACGAACCGCTACCAGATCCAGCAAGGCTTGAACCTAATCGATTATGCCAAGCGCCCGATCGATTTCCGCGCGCTCGTTCAGAAGAACATTCAAGGCCGCTGGAGCATTACGTCCATCGTCGCCCGAACCGCGAGCACGCAGCATTTCGTGTCGAATGTGGCGCGCGGCGGAACCCTCAGCACCGTGAAGGAAGCGGTCGGCCGATCGAATCTGCCGGCCGGCGTGAAGAGCGACATCATGGGCAGGCTGCAGCGGGCGGCGCTCGATATCGCGCGCGGCATCGACACGCATATTCCCGCTCACTTCGGTGAATTGGGGATCGATCTGGCAATCGATACGTCAGGCAAAGTGTGGCTGCTTGAAGTCAACTCCAAGCCTTCCAAAAATGACAATACTCCATTGAACGTCAACCGAGTCCGACCCTCCGTCCGCAAAACGGTAGAATACGCCCGGTATTTGTCCGGGTTTTGAGGAGGTGGCAGGGAATGAAGAAGAACGGAACCGAGCAGCCCGTCATCGGCGTTCTGCAGAACGAATCGCCCGGCACGCCTCCCTTCACCGAGCCTGAATATTGCCGCAGACTGTGTCAGGCCGGACGCAAACACGGCGTCCGGGTCATCGTCTTTTCGCCCGCATGGGCCGATCTTGCTTCCGGCACGGTGAACGGTTATGTCTACGGCGACCATCGATGGGAGCCCTGCACCACGGCGTTGCCTCCCCTTGTATACAACCGGTGCGTATTCTCCGGGGGCAGCGCCAGCGCCAGAACTTCAGCCGCCCTCGCCAAGCTGCTGCGGAGCAGACACACTGCCCAACTGGGAGTAGGATTACGGGGCAAATGGGACATCTACCGCTCCTTATCCGCGGAGTCCGGCCTGAGCGCGATTCTGCCGCCCACTCATCTCTACAAGGGCAAGCGCAGCGTCGCTGCGGCGCTGTCCCGGTACGGTGGAAGCCTGTTCCTGAAGCCTCATGCCGGCTCCCAAGGAAAATCTGCGCTCCGGGTCCAGTATCACCGCCGGACGGCACAGCGAGAAGACGGAAGCCATGCCCCCTTGCTGAATATAACGGGACGCGATCAATGCAACCGCCCGCTGACGAAGCAATTTGAATGTACCGAGGATGGATACGAATGGATTGCCAGCTTTATCGGCAGACGAACCTTTGTCATGCAGCCCTGCTTGTCCTTGCTGACCCAGGCGGGCGAGCCATTCGACATTCGTGTGCTGATGCAGAAGAATGACCGGGGCCGCTGGGCGACGACCGGCATGGCCGCACGCGTCGGCACCCCTGACAGCATTACTTCCAATCTCCATGGAGGCGGGCGGGCCGTGTCTGTCCTTCCATTTTTGAAGCGCGAATACGACCTGGAGCGTGCCGAGCGGCTCATGGAGCAGCTGCATGCCTATAGCGAGCGCATTCCCCCTCTACTTGAAGCACGACACGGGCGTCTGATGGAGGTCGGTCTGGATTACGGCATTGATCGGGAAGCCCGCATGTGGCTGCTGGAGGTCAATTCGAAGCCGGGCAGGAGGGTCTTCCGTCAGACAGGCGAGCGGGAAGCCGCTGTGAAATCCGTGGAAAATCCCATCTTGTATGCGCGCTATGTATTGGGTCGACATCTTAGGAGGGTAAGTCCATGAGTTTGACGGTATGCAACGTCCACTTAACACCTAAATCCGAGAAAACAGTGTATCTCTCCAGCACCTTAATGAAGCAATTGAAGCTAACCGGCAAAAAATCAGTGCGGCTTCGATTGGGCAAGGCGACAATCCCCGCTACGCTGAAGCCGGTGAAGCGTCCAGGCAACCATGTCTTCATACCGGCCGGCCTTCGTTCCTTCGTCCGGGTGCCGAAATCCGGTATGGTCTATCTTCGCAATGATCAGGAAGGCGATCTGCAATTGGGGCCGCTGATCGGCGTCTTATCGGATTCCTCGCTGCGCACGCAGTCGCATCCATTCGGCAGCCGAACCACGTTCATTAAGCAAATTTTGCGCGTCGGCAATAAGAAAGGCTTCGTCTTTGCCTTCACTCCGCGCGACATCAATTGGAACAACGAGACCGTCAACGCCTACTTCCTATCGGAATCCGACAGCTGGATCCGGCGAACCGTACCGCTGCCGGATGTCGTATATAACCGGCTGCCGAGCCGGAGGGCAGAGACATCGTCCTCGATCCAGACGCTGCGGGAGCGGTTCGTTCGCCGGAACATCCCTTTTTTCAACTGGAGCTTCTTCAAAAAATCCGATATCTACGAGCTGCTGGAAAACGATCTGGAGGCGAACCTCCACGTGCCGGAATCCGTCATGAACCCGACGCCGGACACGATTCGCGACATGCTGGCCCGCCATCAGTTCGTCTATTACAAGCCGACCTCGGGAAGCCTTGGCATCGGCATCTATCGGCTGACCTACCTGCCGAGGAAAGGCTATTTCGCACGCTACACGGTCAACGGCAAAAACACGCTGCTTCGCTTCAAGCACTTCTCCAGCCTCATCCGCATGCTGCAAGGAAGGCACGGCCGTTCGCTGCGCAACTATGTCGTGCAGCAGGGGGTTCGGCTCATCGAGATCGATAGCTGTCCGATCGACTTCCGCTTCCATATGCACAAGAACGGGGATAATGACTGGACCGTAGTCGGAATCGGCGCCAAGAAAGCGGGCAAAGGCAGCGTCACCACCCACGTAAAGAATGGCGGCCAACTGATGACGCCGGAGCAGGCTCTCCAGCGGATGTTCGGCGACAGATCCGAAGAAGTGCTTGGCAATATGAAAACGGTAGCCATTGAGCTGGCCATGGCCATTGAACGGAACTATCCTCATCTGCTCGGCGAACTCGGCTTCGACCTCGGCATAGACCGGGATGAGCATGTATGGATGTTCGAGGCCAATGCCAAGCCTGGGCGTTCAATATTCAAGCATCCCTCTTTGCGCAATGAAGGTCAATCATCCATTGAACATATCCTGGATCACTGTCTGTTCCTTAGCAAATTCCGCAGGAGGGATCCGATGTGAGTGGCATACAGCAAGATCAACTGCCGGTCGTCGCCATTCTGACGATCGAGGATGCCAAGGAAAAATTCCGCGGCAATCGTGACAACTTCCTGGATATCTTGCGTACGGGCAAGGATCTTGGTTTTACCGTATATATCGTGACCGTGAAGGATCTGAAGCTCGGCGCCAGGCGAATCGCGGGCTATGATTACAACGAGGATAAGCAGGCCTGGGCGCAGGATTGGTACCCGCCTCCTCGCATCGTCTACAACCGCATACCGTTGCGGGAGGATGAGAATCTGCCTGCAGTCCGCCGCAAGATCGAGGAGATTCTGGACCATCCGACCATTCGCCTGTACAATCCTTATTTTTTCAACAAATGGCAATTATTCGAATGGCTCCAGAAATCGAGGGCCACCCGGACCTTCATCCCCGCCACGCGGCGGCTGCGCACCTCTGTCGCCCTGGCTAAGATGTTGAACAAACACCCCTATCTGTTCCTGAAGCCGGAGACGGGGAAGGCCGGCATGGGCATTATGACGCTGCGCGTCAATCATACGAAAGCGATGAAATTCCGGCTGAAAACCCAGGACAGAAGAAGGAGCGCCCTGTTCAAATGCGCCACGATCTCGAAGCTGTGGACCCGGATACGCAAGCAGGCCGGGAACCATGATTATATCGTCCAGCAAGGCATTCCGCTGGCTACGGTGAATCGGCGGCCGTTTGATTTGAGGGTGCTGGTGCAGAAGAACAGCAAAGGCCAATGGGATATTACCGGTGTCGGCGCCCGTGTCGCCGGCACTTCGAGCATTACGACCCATGTTCCACGCGGCGGAAGCATCGAGGATCCCGAGAAGCTGCTGAGCGCGAATTTCGGCGTCGAACAAGCGCGGAGAACGATGGCCCGCACCAAAAACGCGGCGATCATCATCGCCCGGCAGATCGAACGCGGCTCCGGACATATGCTGGGCGAGATGTCGATGGATTTGGGCGTGGATACGAACGGCAGCATCTGGTTCTTCGAAGCCAATGCGAAGCCGATGAAATTCGATGAGCCCCATATTCGGAGACGCTCACTGGAACGAATATTCCAGTATTCAACTTATTTGTATCGAAATGGCGGATAACGTCAAAGAAGGTGAAGACGCTTGGATGAACCCGTTCTTGGCATCTTGACGCTTTATTTAAATGATCAAAAACAATTGGAAGAACGGCATATTTATCAGAAGATGGTTGTGGCCGGAAAAAAGCTGGGGTTGACCGTCTTCGTGTTCACCCCGGAGGATGTTGATCACGAGCAAAAGCGAATCAACGGCATGTGGTACCATCAGAAGAGCGGGCGCTGGACGCGTAAATGGACCCGCTTCCCGACCATGATCTTCGATCGGTGCCGCATTCAGAAAAGCTACCGATTCGAGCAGCTGAAGCGGTTCCGCAGCAAATACCCGAAGCTGCTGTATCTGAACCGTCCGCTCCGCAATAAATGGACGATCTACCAGGTGCTCTCCACGGTCCCGTCCTTGAAGAAGTATCTTCCCTATACAAGGCAGTATTCGGGAATTCAGGATGTGCAGCGCATGCTGAAGGAGCGGCCGCTGCTCTACCTGAAGCCGATTAACGGCACGGGAGGGCGCGGCATTCTTCGCATCCAGCGCCTCCGCTCGACGGACGGCATGGTCTATGTCGAGGGAAGGGATCATCAGCGGCAGGTCATCCGGCCGCAGAAAATGACCTTCTCTCAGTTGGCCGCCCAGCTATCCTGCTGGAAGGCGAACGACCGCTATCTCATCCAGCAGGGCATTGCGCTCAAGCTGCCCAGCGGCCGTGTGCATGATTACCGGATGCTCGTGCAGAAGGACGGCTCCGGCGTCTGGTCGGTTACCGGCTGCGCCGGCCGCGTCGGTCCGCTCCATAGCATCACGTCGAATCTCCACGGCGGAGGCCAGGCCGTGCGGATGGAGGAGCTGCTGACGCAGTGGATAGGCGACGAGGCCCGCATCCAGGACGTCCGCAAGGAAGCCGAAGCCCTTAGTCTCGAGGTGGCCGCATTCCTTGAGAAGCGATATGATGCTCTCTGCGAGCTGGCACTCGATCTCGCGATCGACCAGAGAGGGCGCATCTGGCTGCTGGAGGTCAATCCGAAGCCGGCGCGCGAAGTGTTCTACCGCATCGGCGATAAGGTGACGTACCGCAACGCCATCGTGCGCCCGCTGGAATATGCATCCTGGCTGTACCGGAAAAAGGCCGGCATCCAACTGCCGGATTCCGACCCGCCGCCGATGCCGCCAGCCGACAGCGATTCGAAAGAATAAGAAGGACGCTTCCATTCAGGAGCGTCCATCACATACGACAGGCGCAGACTCGGAGAGCTGCGCCTGTCGCGGTTAAGAGGCTGTCGAGCGGTATAACTCCAACAGCTCGTCGAATTGTCGGATGATGATGTCTGAACCCTCGAGCTCCTGTTCCTGGCCGAAGCCGGCATATTGGCAGCCGATGACGGCCAGCCCGTTCTCCTTCCCCGCTTCCACGTCAGAGGAGCGATCGCCGACCATCCAGGCCGATTCGATGCCATGCTCCGACTTCAGGAGGCGCACCAGTTCCACCTTGGTCGCGGTGCCTCTTCCGCCCGCGCTGTACAAGCCGGTGAACAGCTCGTCCATGCCGAAGGTCTTCACGATCGCCTGTATATATTCCTCCAGCCCGTTGCTTGCGACGAATAGCTTCACGCCTTCCCGCTGCAGCTCGGCCAAGGTCTCCTTCACCTGCGGATACAGTTCCGCGATTCCTTCGTTCAATCCGGACAGCTCGTATTGCAGCAGAAGCTCGTCCGCGCGTCGGTGCGCCTCCGGGCTGCCTTCCGGCATAACCCGCTGCCAGATGTCCGCCAGCAGCATCCCAAGCGATCCGAGCATCAAATCTTCCGGGGGCGTCGGCCCCTCGTGCAGCTTCTCGCTCCGCAATGTATCGAATACCCGATGATACGCTGTCATCAACAGCGACTCTGTGCGGAACAGTGTCCCGTCCATATCGAAGATCATCGCTTCCGGGCGCGGCAGCCGGTCTGTGCGCAATGTGGCCATACTCACAACAAGTCCCTCCAATTGTCGTCATAAAGTAAACGGTCAGTGACCCCACTATACCATAAGCGGCCGCTGAACTGGAGCGTTTACCCTTATTCTTCTCTTTAAAATTATGTAACGGCCTCTGCCCGTTCACTTGAGGAACGGCTTCATATCGGATAACATCATAGTACAGCATGTTACACGGAGGCGAACCGATTTGGAACAAGTGATAATTATAGGCGCCGGGCCCTGCGGGCTGTCGGCCGCGATCGAAATGCAGCGCAAGGGATGGGATCCGCTCATCATCGAGAAGCAGTGCATCGTTCATTCCATTTACCGTTATCCGACCCATCTCCAGTTCTTCAGCACGCCGGTGCTGCTGGAAATCGGCGGCATCCCGTTCGCGACCCCGAATGAGAAGCCGTACCGTCACGAAGCGCTTGTATATTACCGCAGAGTGTCGGAGCAGTATGGGCTCTGCATTCGCTCCTATGAAGAGGTCAAGAATATCGCCAAGGAGGAGGACGGCATCTTCACGCTGCATACGGAGACCCGCAGCGGAGAAGCGCTCACTTACCGCAGCCGGCATGTCGTCATTGCGACCGGCTATTTCGATTATCCGAACCTCCTGGGCATCCCGGGCGAGGACCTTCCGCATGTCACCCATTATTTCCAGGAGGCGCATCCGTACGCCGGCATGAAGATAGTCATCATCGGCGGCAGCAATTCCGCCGTCGATGCCGCGCTCGAATGCGAGCGGGTGGGCGCCCAGGTAACCATCGTCTATCGCGGCACAGAGATCTCCGGCAATATCAAGCCGTGGGTCCGCCCGATTCTGGAGAGCAAACTCGCCAAGGAGCGGATCCATATCCGTTACGGCTCCCGCGTCGTCCATATTGCCCAAGATCAGGTGCGCATTGAGTGCGCCGACGGCTCAACGGAGGAGATCAGCTGTGACTTCGTGCTCGCCCTGACCGGCTTCCGTCCCGATCGCAAGCTGCTGGAGTCGAGCGGCGTCCGCATGCAGGACGATCAGGACAAGCCCGTCTACGATCCGGACACGATGGAGACGAACGTGCCCGGCCTCTATGTCGCGGGCGTCATCGCGTCGGGCCGCAATGCGAACGAAGTCTTCATCGAGACCGGCCGCTACCATGGCCGCTTGATTGCCGACCATATCGGCCCCAATCCCGACGCCGCGACCGAAGTCCGGCCGAACAACTGACATCCGCTCGGCCTCCGAATGGACGGAGTGCGGTCCACCAACGGACCAGGCTCCGTCCATCATTGGACTTCATCCCGTCCTCTATTGGACTTGGCATCGTCCGAGAATGGACTAAGTTCCGTTCTCGTTGGACCAGGCACTGTCCCCGGGGCCCAGACGCGTTTAAGCGGGCATGTCTGCCCCCATGCTTTACAACTCAGGCCGCTGCGGACCGCTCCCACCCCATTTCCGCGCATTCAAGCATCTCCCTTCGCGTCACGGCAGTCTCACATTCCGGCTCTTTGCGCACCCTCACCCATCAGTCAGGGCGGGCCACACTTTCTGGCTCTTTACACCACTCTCCCATCGCCTCAGGGCGGCTTCACTTTTCAGCTCTTCGCTTCACTATCCCATCGAGTCAGAGCGATCTCATTTTTCAGCTCTTTGCTTCACTATCCCATCGAGTCAGAGGCGATCTCATTTTTCAGCTCTTTGCTTCACTATCCCATCGAGTCAGAGCAGCCTCACTTTTCTGCTCTTTGCTTCACTATCCCATCGAGTCAGAGCGATCTCACTTTTCAGCTCTTTGCCTCACTATCCCGTTGAGTCAGGGCCTCACTTTTCTGCTCTTTGCTTCACTATCCCATCGAGTCAGAGCGATCTCATTTTTCAGCTCTTTGCTTCACTATCCCATCGAGTCAGAGCGATCTCACTTTTCAGCTCTTTGCTTCACTATCTAATCGAGTCAGAGCGATCTCATTTTTCAGCTCTTTGCTCCACTATCCCATCGAGTCAGAGCGCTCTCACTTTTCAGCTCTTTGCTTCACTATCCCATCGAATCAGAGCGATCTCACTTTTCAGCTCTTTGCCTCACTATCCCGTTGAGTCAGGGCCTCACTTTTCTGCTCTTTGCTTCACTATCCCATCGAGTCAGAGCGATCTCATTTTTCAGCTCTTCGCTTCACTATCCCATCGAGTCAGAGCAGCCTCACTTTTCTGCTCTTTGCTTCACTATCCCATCGAGTCAGAGGCGATCTCATTTTTCAGCTCTTTGCTTCACTATCCCATCGAATCAGGCTAAGTTCCTCACCCACAATAGCCAACATTCGGAAAAAATATCTTATTTCAAAGCAATATCACTCCATGCGTAACATCTTGTTCTAATTGTTAGGAATACTTCTAATAACGTTGATTTATTTTCTTCCTGACTCATGGAGAGATTGGTTATAAGGCAATCCGAGCTCACCCGGTTTCCTGACCGACGGGGAGACTGGCTATAAGGCTGTCCGAGATCATCCGGCTTCCTGACCGATGGGGAGATCGGCTATAAGGCAATCCAAGCTCATCCGACTTCCTGACCGATAGGGAGACTGGCTATAAGACATTCCGAGCTCACCCGGCTTCCTGACCATAAGGGAGATTGGTTATAGGGCAATCCGAGATCATCCGGCTTCCTGACCCACGGGGATATTGGCTATAAGGCAGTCCGAGAACATCAGGCTTCCTGACCGACAGGGAGACTGGCTATAAGGCACCCGAGATCATCCGGCTTCCTGACCGACAGGGAGACTGGCTATAAGGCAGTCTGAGGACATCCAGCTTCCTGACCAAAAGGGAGATTGGTTATAAGGCAATCCGAGCACACCCGGCTTCCTGACCAAAAGGGAAATTGGTTATATGAGGCATCGTTCATTTTCTTATGAAAAAAAGGCGGATTGCCAATTGGCATCCACCTCATTTTCTATCATAAAGTATCGTACATATTCCAAGCTGCTGCTTATTCCGCCAAGACTGGCATTTGGGCTGTTCTCGTCTTGAAATCGACGCCCTTGTAATACATGTCTGCGACGAGCAGATTCGGTCCGCAGCAGGCGACCGCCGGGCAATGGCAGTCGACCGTGCGGGACAGCGGGTGGTCCTGCAGCCAGGAATTGAAAATATCGTCCAGCCGGCTCTCGTAAATGCTGCCGAAGGCCGGGATGTCCGCGAAGTCGGTCACGAAGACATCGCCGCTGAACAGGTTGACATTCAACCGGTTGCGCCCGTCCGGATCGTTCCGCAGCGTGACCATCGGCTCGGAGCGGAGGCGCTGAAGGAGCTTCTGGTCTTCTTCGTCCGTATTGCAAGCGAAGAAAGGAAGCGTCCCGAACAGCATCCAGACGTCCTGGTGACGGGTGTCGAGCAGCCGGTGTATCGACTGTCTCAGATCGGACAGTGGCAGCACCGGAAGATTCTGCGCGAACGAGCTTGGGTACATCGGATGTACCTCATGGCGTTGGCAGCCCATCTCGACGATAAGCTGATGAATCTCGCTCAGTTGGCTGTGAGTCCGGTAGTTGATCATCGACTCGGCCGAAATGTACATTCCCGCCTCGCTCAGCCGCTTCGTATTGTCGATCATCCGCTCGTACAACCGGGACGCGGCCCCGGACTTGACCTCATGGCTTGTATGAGTGAACCCGACCGCATGAAAATCTTCCATGCACGTATAGTTGAACGAAATGTGCATGACGTCCAAATAGGGAGCGACCAGTTCATAGCGGCCGATATCGAAGGTCAAATTCGAGTTGATCTGGGTCCGTATGCCTCGTTCGCTGGCGTATTTTAATATTGGAACGATATAGTCGGTTACGGTCTTCAGATGGAACATCGGCTCTCCGCCCGTAATGCTGAGCGTCTCCAGATGCTCGACCTCGTCCAGCCGCTTGAGCATGAGGGAGAGCGGCAGCTTCGGCGGCTCGCTCATCATGAGTGTGTGCCCAACTGCGCAATGCTCGCAGCGCATGTTGCACATCTGGGCCACCGTCATCTCGACGCTGGTCAGGACATGACGTCCGTACGCGCGCAACGAGCGAATCGGATCCCAAGGATCATACGCCGGGCTGATCCGTTGCTTTTTCTTGACTCGTTCCATTTCTAGTTGATTCATGCTACATTCCACCTTATTTTTCCATTAACCTGTTGTCTGGCAATATCCATCACCATCCTGCCCGAACAAGGGCCATCCCTCCGCCTGTCGCGCGGCCAGGGGCACTCGCCATGTAACTGGAGGGTATAATTCGGGCGAAGCTGGCCATTCGTCCGGCCGATAAGCGATTAGGCCGCATTCTTCTTCTCCTTGTGCCGGAACCGCTTCGGTGCCCACCAATTGGCCCGCCCCATCAGCTTCATCAGCGAGGGCACGAGGAAGATGCGGATCAAGGTCGCATCGAGCAGAACCGAAGTGGCCAGCCCGAGGCCGATCGCTTTCATCATTTCATTATCCGTGAAAATAAAGGCGCCTACGACGACGATCAAAATGAAGGCGGCGCTCGTAATGATTCCGCCGGTCTTCATGAGGCCGTCGGCCGTACTGTGCTCGTTATGTCCCGTACGCTCGTATTCCTCGGCAATCCGCGACAACAGGAAGACTTCATAATCCATCGATATGCCGAAGACGACGCAAAATATGATGACCGGCAGCATCGCAACCACCATGCCGGTCGACGTGACCTGGAACAGATCGGCCAAATATCCGTGCTGGAAGACAAGCACGACGATGCCGAGGCTCGATCCGAGACTCAATATGTTCATCACCACCGCCTTCAGGGGAAGCAGTACCGAGCGGAAGGCGATGAACAATACCAGGTAGGTCACGATCAGGATGAAGACGACGACATAAGGAAGCGCCCCCGTAATCCGCTCGATAATGTCGAGCTGCACCGCCGGTCCGCCTGTCACATATTTGGCGGTCATTCCGCTCTGGAGCTCCCAATTCCGTAAGCTGTGAACGAGATCGCGCACTTCCTGCCCTTCCGGATCGCCATCGGGAATGACCTGCATGACGATAAGCCGCTCCTTCGCTAGATGGCTGCCCTCTAATTGGGCGCGCAGGGCAGGATCCTTCAAGGCCTCCGCCATTGCCTCCGGGCTGGGCAGCCTGCTCATCAGGCTTACGTAACTGTCGACGCGCCGCACTCCATCCATCCGGCTCAGCTCGGCCTGCCAGGCTTCCGCCTGCCGGATCGTCCCGGCATCCGTATAGGGCTGCTCCGTCCGCAGCGCGACGAGAATCGGGTTCAGTTCCCGCTTGTCATATGCCTCGTTCACCAGATCGGAGCCGGCTCGCGACTCATACTTCGGCGGCAGCATCTCCGCGTCCGGAATGCCTATATTCATCCCAGCCATCGGCAGCGCGAGACCGGTCAGCAGGACGAACAGGATGATGACAATCGTAATCGGCCGCTTCATGACGCTATGCGCGATTCGGCGCCAGAAGGTACTGCCTCCATCCGCATCCCGGCTGCGGAACCGCGCCGGAATGACCGGGAAGCGATTGATGCGCTCGCCGAATACGCCCAACAGAGCCAGCAGCAGCGAGTTGCCTACGATGACGGACATCGTCACGACGAGCACGCCGCCCAAGCTCAAGGAACGGAACAAAGCGAGATCGATGAACGCCATCGCCACCAGCCCGATCAGCACCGCCACGCCGGAGAAAAAGATCGAGCGCCCCGCTTTCTGGGCGGTCATCGCCACCGCCGCTTCGACCGAGCCATGCTGCCGCAGCTCTTCCCGGAAGCGGCTTACCATGAACAGCGCATAATCTATCCCGACGGCGAGCCCGAGCATCGTCACGACATTCGGGAGAAAGTTGCTGAGCGAATCCGTTGCGAACGAGATGAAGTAGATCAGACCAAGGGTGGTGGTCACACTGACAACACCGACGATAAGCGGCAGCAATCCGGCCAGCAGCGTGCCGAAGACGGCGAGCAGGACAACGAGCGCAATCGGCAGTCCAATCAGCTCCGACTTCACAATGTCCCGCTTGCTTGCTTCCTGCATATCGTAATAGACGGGGGTCGATCCGCTAACATAGGTGTCAGCCTGCGGAAGATCCGGTATCTGGCTGCGGATCTCCGGATATCTATCCAACGCTTCGTTCGTATCCAGATTGAGAATGACGTGGACGGCGACGACATCCTGTCGGGCATCATCCTGCCGCCCTTCCTTGCGAATGCGGACATCGCTGACGTACGGCTCCTGCTTCAGTCCGGAAAATCGTTGTTCTATTTGCCGGAATGTATCTTCCGTCATCAAGGAGGAGCCATCCCGGCTCTCGTAGACGATATCCATCGTCGTCGAAGAGAGCCCGACCTCGCTGCGCAGTATGGACAGCCCCTGCTCCGATTCGCTGCCGGTTGGCGTAAATCCGTTGTCCTTGAGCATCGAAGGAACCTGCAGGGCCAAGAGAGACATGGCCAAAAAGAATACCGTCCAACCGATCCACACAGCGTGTCGTCGACGGTATACCCATTGTCCCCATGTCCAAAAAAAGCCGCGGCTGTCCGATTCCCGCACATGTGTCGCCCCCTGACCACTCTCATTATAGCTTCATTGTAAGCTTCCCGAGTGACAGGGTCAATTTTCGACGTGCGAGCTGACGATCGTCACATTCAACGACCGGGCCAGATCGATCTCGTGCGGCACGGCGAGCTCTTCTCCCTCAGGTCCGGTCAAGATTCGCACGATCGGCCGTTGAGGGTATTCCGAATGAATGCGGGCGACAACGCCGGTCTCGCCCGTGCTCAGGCGGACGGACATCCCGATGGGATAGACGGCAAGCCGATCGCGGAACACGGCGAGCATCGAGGCATCATAGAGCGTATCCGCCCCCGTGTACAGCAATTCCAACGCTACGTGAGGCAAGGTCGCCTCCTTGTACACCCGATGCGACGTCATTGCATCATAGGAATCGGCAATCGCCACCCATTTCGCATATTCATGAATCTCATCGGAACGAATTCCGCGCGGGTAGCCGCTTCCGTTCAGACGCTCATGATGCTGGAACGCGCAATGAGCGGACAGCAGCGGAATATTCGGCTCCTCCTTCAGGATGAGGTAGCCAAGCTCGGCATGCCGCTTCATCTGGGCGAATTCCTCATCCGTCAGCTTGCCGGGCTTGTTCAAAATATTCAGATCAATCTGCGTCTTCCCAATGTCATGAAGCAGCGCGCCCATGCTCAATACCCGCTGCTCTTCCTTCTCATACCCGTGATGGATGCCAAGCAATGTCGTATAAATGCATACATTCAACGAATGCTGGAACAGGTAATGATCGGTCGCCTGCATATCGTTCAGCATGATCATCGCGTCTTCGTGACCGGACAACTCATCGATAATCGAATCGAGTATGCCTCCAAATGCTTTGCCAATTGAAGAGGATTGCCGCGGCTGCTTCCGCGATGTCGAATCATTCATCATCTGCTTGAACTGGCGCCGGATCACGACCGCCGCTTCCCTGCGCGTCTCCTCGCTTAACAGCGAAGGAGCCTCGATGCCTTCCGTCCGGTTATCCTCAATATACACATAAGAGATGCCCATCTTCGAGAGCCGGTCAATATATGCTTCGGACAACTGTACCGCCTCGCCCAACAGGACAAGGCCTTCTTCATTGAAAATTTTTTTCGCTAGCCGCATGCCGGGACGGCAAGCCTGAATTGGCATCCAACGCACACATGGTCAACCCCTGCTGTTTTCTGATTTGGCAATCCCTTTTTCCTATTCTCGTACGACTCTATCAGCTACTCTATCATAGCAAAAATGCCGCCGCGCGCGAAGAGGCGAATGTTGTTTTCTGTCGCTTCCCGGACGTTCTGCTGGCAGAAGCTGTCGGACGGTGACCGTCGCCATTGGCATCGCCGATTTATCGGATAATAAAGAACCAGAACAGCCCGGCCAACACGAAGCGGTAGATGGCAAAATGACGCAGCCGAATGCGCTGGATATGCTTCAAAAAGGTGACGACAACGAGATACGCCACGATAAAGGAGACGATAAAGCCAAGAGCGAAAAACCCGATAATATCCAGGGTAAGCATGCGATACCCGTCGATCAGCTCGTAGCCGCTCGCCAAGAACATAATCGGAATCGCCATCAGAAAGGAGAAATCGGCAGCCGCCCGATAGCTGACCCCGCTCAGCATGCCCCCGGACATCGTCGAGCCCGAACGGGAAAAACCCGGAAAGACGACCGAGAGAATCTGGTACAGTCCGATCAGCAGCGCCTGCAGGTACGTAATATCATCCATCGTCTCTGCGGCCGGCTTGCGCCGGGAGCCGAACCATTCCGCAATCCACATGAATACGCCTCCGGCCACAAGAGCCCATAATATAGTCGCGGTATTGTCGAATTGGCTCTTGATGTAATCCCGGGCGAAGAAAGCGACGATGAGCGCCGGGCCGATCCCAAGCGCCACATGCAGCAGATTGAGCTGCTTCGTGCGGACATGACCCTGCGCTACCGTCCGGCTTCGCAGTCCAAGCATCGCAAGAATCCGCTGCCAGTACACGACCGTAATCGCGAGAATCGCGCCCAGTTGGATGACAATTTCGAACGTCTTCAGAAAGTCCTCCTGCTCGGCGATGCCCATAAGCCGGGTCGTCAAAATCATATGCCCGGTAGAGGAAACCGGGATAAATTCCGTCAAGCCTTCCACGATGCCCAAAATGACCGCTATCCAAATATAGACCATGACAGGTGTCCACCTTTCCGACTAACGATAATGGACAATCGCAAGCCGATCCTCGCGGCAGCGGCTTAGCTCCTCCGCCTTCCGCAGTTGGACGGCCAAAATATCGCGCAGCACCTCCGGCAGGAAAAACGTAATATCCTGCCCATTTTTCAAGCTCGGATAGCCTCCGCCAAATACAAACATGTCGATCGTACCGACGACAAGCCGGTCGTTATCGGCCACTTCCCGGCCGTCGAGCCACAGCCGGATCCGCTCCTCGTCCGGACCGCGCCTCCACTCCACCTGCAGCCCGTCCACGCACAGCGTGCCAAGCTGGCCCCCGCGGAACCCGTAGCCGCGCACGACCCGTCCGTAAGCTTCCTCGTGCAGGCTCTCCCGGATTGCCTGCTTCACGTCCGCGCCGGATAGATGCATCCGGACCGGATTAATGGGGGAAGGGCACAGCGTATGCAGCATGCCCTCGGTCACCGTTCCGGCTGGCAGATCGCCAAGCAACTGGCCGGCATTGACGAGACCGATATCCGCCCCGGTATGGTCGCGAAGAGCTTGGGCCAGCAATTGGCCGAGAGGGGACGGCCGATTATACTGCACAGCGAGCGGTTCCGCGACTTGAGCGACCGGGACGGACAGCCTCCAGGTCGCCTCGGCCCTGGCCTGGAGCAGTTCGGCCTCCACGATCGGATCCGGCAGCTCTCCGGTCACCGGGATGCAGCGCACCGACAGCTCCAGTTCGCCCGAAGGAGCCCGCCGGCACTCGGCCACGCCCAGATGATCGCCGTATTTCCCCGCCGCCAGCAGCCAGGTCCGGCCCACTTTATGCCCGTCCGGAAGCAGATGATGGCTGTGCCCGCCCAGAATAAGGTCGATCCCTTCCGTTTCTTCCGCCATTTTCACATCCGTAGTCAGCCCGCAGTGCGATAGGACGACGAGCAGATCGACGCGAGGACGGAGAACAGAAACCGCCTCCCGCACGGCGGTTATCGGCTCGCCTACCTCCCATCCGAGCAAACGGTAATAGTCGACATAAGGCGCAGTAACGCCGACGATGCCGATCTGAATTCCGCCCCGCTCCAACTCGACCCACGGCTTCAGCCAATCCGGACGCTGCCCGGTGCTGATCGCGGTGACGTTCGCGGCCAGGACGGGAAAGCGGGCATTGCTCCGGTACACTTGTCCGAGCCGCTCCGGCACGAACGTCAGCCCTTCATTATTGCCGATAACGGCGGCATCATAGCCGAGCCGGTTCATGAGCCGAACATTCGCTGCGCCGTAGGTCCCCTCCGTCTCCATATAAGCACGGTCCATATGATCGCCGCCGTCCAGCAGCACGATCTTCTCCCCGCAATGCCGGCGGTAACGGCTCATGAGCGAGGCCAGCCGGGCCGCTCCGTCCCAATGGCTATGAATATCGTTGGTGTACAGCAATAGAATCGAATCCGAATCCGATGTATTCCACTGAAGCGATGGCATCGTATTCCCATCCTTCCCTTATCTAGAATGGCATGCACAGATTAGAATAGCATGTGTCCGATTCGCGTGACTACAGGGGAAGAGCGGAGGGATGGCCGTGCACCGTCGCCGGAAGGAGCGGATCATACAAGCCTTACTACTCTGTATACGAGCGCTGCAGTGATTTCATGACCGATAATTTTTAAGTAAAATGGGAAATGCTGTTGTCACGTTCCGATGAAGTTGATATGATTACGGTACATATGTTGTCTATTTTTGGCTAGGACGGTGAATGAACGTGAAGGTTCATGTCTTAAGCGTTGCGGACGGCGATATCGTGGCGAAGGATATTTTCAATTCCCACGGTCTTCTTGTAATCTCCGCCGGAACGAAATTGAAGGAGAAAGATATCGCCCTGCTCCTGCGGCATCATCTTGATTTTATCGATATTGAAGAGAGACAAGCCGAATCGATGACAACGCTTCCACAATTAGTTTCCTCTTCCGGAACGGATCGGCTGCAGTCTTCCTATAAGGAAGCGGTCGCCGGAGTGGAGCAGTTATTCTATGAGGCGGCTGCCCATGGTCATATACAAGATGAACAGGTGGAACAGACATTGACGCCATTGATTCACCAGATTAAGGCGGAACGGGATGTCGTCTCCCTGCTCCTGATGATGGGGGCGGAAGATGAATGCACCTACCAGCATTCGGTCCAAGTCGGAATGCTGTCCTATTATTTGGCGAAGTGGCTGAATTATAATGAAGCGGATGCGGTGCGGGCCGGCAAGGCCGGCTTCCTTCATGAGATCGGCATGGCCCTGGTGGATGCGGATGCCTCATCGATGACTGCTACGGGTATTCAGAGCGAGGAAGAAGCCGAGAAGATGAAAAAGCACACCCGCTTCGGGTGCGACTTGCTTCGAGGGACCTATGAAGACGAATGGCTGTATCTGGCCGCTCTGCAGCATCACGAACGGCTGGATGGAAGCGGTTATCCATACGGCCTGAAGGAAGACGAGATTCATCCCGTCTCCCGTATCGTTGCTATCGCCGATCTGTACAGTGAGTTGACCTCGGCCTGCAGCGGCCTTCCCAAGCAGAACCTGTTCTGCGTATTGCGGGATCTCCAGGCGATGAGCTTCGGCCAATTGGATCCTACGATGACCCATACCTTTATCCGGAACATGATTCCGAACTTCCTGCACAAGCAAGCCCGCCTGAATGACGGCCGGACGGGAGTCATCGTCATGTCGAATCAGACCGAACTGTTCCGCCCGCTCGTACAAATCGATCAGGAGTTCGTCGATCTGGCGCAGCGGAGACAGTTGGAAATCGAGCATGTGTACGTGTAACTGCATCATTCTTACTAGCGGGGCTTTTTCAGTTCTCCCTTGACCCGGTGCGCCATCAATTCGGAGACCGTCACCATGGAGTAGCCCCGCTTTTTGAGTTCCGGCAAAATCATCTTCAACGCCTCCACCGTCTGCGAACGTCCCTCCGCGAAATCATGCATCAGCACGATATCCCCATTCCGGGCCGAATTCAACACTTTATCGACGATGCGCTGGACTCCAGGGGAGCTCCAATCCTTCGTGTCCTGATGCCATGACCACATGACGATGCGGTAATCGTTGGCGCGAGCGGCATCCACCAGCTGTTGGTTATAGTAACCGCCAGGCGGGCGATATAAGTGAGTGGCCGTTCCGGTCACCTCTTCGATGAGGCGGTGCGCCTTCATCATATCCTCCTCGATCTCTGCGGCCGATATCCCGCGCCGGAAATATTTATGATAGTACGAATGGTTCCCGATCTCATGTCCTTCTCGGAGGGTTCGCTTCGCCAATTCTGGGTTAGCCTTGAGCCGCCAACCGACCAGGAAAAAGGTAGCTTTGGCGTCATGCTGCTTCAGCAGCTCCAGAATGGCAGGCGTATTTTTCGGATCAGGGCCATCATCAAATGTAAGGGCAATCCGCTTGCCTGCTGACGGCACCTCCCATACGATATCTCCCCGTTCCTCGAAGTAAGCCCGATCTTTGAGTACCGGCTTCACAGCCGCGTTCGCCGGCATTGGCTTCAGCTCCTCCATAGCCACAGCAGCAAGCTGTCTCTGCTGGACGGCCTCATTGCTGGCAACTTCACCCCCAGCCTCCCCTCTATGTACACTCGTCATAGCCGCAACGAACAGCAGGGCTATAGCCGCAAGACAGATCATCCCGACTCGTGACGCCCGTTCCAGACGTTTCCTTACGCTCTTCATGTCGCTTCCTCCTTCACAACTGCTGTCGAACATTCTCTGCGGTGCGCGATGCGGCGCAAGCAGTGTAGATTCACTTATTATGCGCCAGCGGAGGGAAGACATTCATGGGGAACCGGATTACGAAGGATTCTGCGTCGGCAGTATTCCGATCGATATTATTAGCAGATATAATGTAGGTCCCTCTAGAGAAATCATGTCTGCACCTTCATCTATTTGAAAATCATCGCCATAGATCGCTTCCACATACTGTCTGGCGAATTCAAGCGCTGCCTGCTTCTCTATATAGATGTACAATCGATATCCAACAAAAAGGACAATTAGAGCGGCAATAACGAGCCAATTCATCAATCTGCGGTGGTTGTGCAGGCCGTTGGAATGGAAGTGATGGCTGAGCATAAGACATCCTCCAAAACGTGGGATTTCCAGCTATTTCTTCTACTGTACCACGTTCTTGCAGCGATGTGTCATGCCGATCGTCCGCGGCCGCTCAGCGGCTTCCAGGATAAGATGCGTTCCAGGCGGAACGGGCGCCAGCCCCCTGCCGCGAGACAGGTTGCATGCAGGACGCCGTCCCGGATGCGGCGCACGACAATTCGCCGCTGAGTAATGGTTCCGTGCCGATCCTCATAGATGATTTCGATCGTGCTGCCGATATAATGCTCTATCTTCACTCTGCATCACCCCGAACATTCGTTTGCTTACTTGATAGTATAGGCGAATATTTGTTCGGTATGCAACGGTAAAAAGAAGCAGTTTTTTCTGCGTGTGAGGGGAGATTGTATTCGGTTAGCAGCTGGGGTTGTGATTAGCTTGTCCTGTATGTACGATTGGGTACCCGCCAGCCGGCAAAGATGCAAAAATACAGGAAATCCACAGGGGTCGATCGTTGGGAAAGGGAATCCTGCAAAAGTGCAGGAATTTCACTCGTTTTCGCTTGAATGTGAGGCAAGTTGGGAGAATTGATGTATGAATGCAGCAATTTAGTGAAATCTCTGCTTCCTGAGCGTAAAATGCTGCACTTTTGCAGGATTGGGGAGCTGTGGTTCCTCAGCTTAAAATGCTGCACTTTTGCAGGATTGAGGAGCTGTGGTGCTCCCACTTGGAATGCTAAGCTGCTGCCGCTTGGAGCGCTACCATCATAGAGTACATTTATGACGTTCATGACCGTCCAGGCATTTTGCGATGTTCATGGCCAACCGGGCATTGGCCGTGGGATAGCGCAGCAAGCGGGGCATGGACGTATCCCCCACCATCAGGTGACGGGACGATGCCTGCTTCCTCATATTCCCGCCGGTCTGGGGATGATTCGGATGAATTGAAGGGTAATGGGAACTCCCTGCTCGGGGACCCCATCGATTTGCAGAAGACCTTCCGTTACGGTATAGGTGTTGAGAGGCTGCAGCATTCCGTTAATAAACAAATTGAAATATGACACCGTTCCTGGATTCAGTATGCTGCTGCTCTGGAATTGAGCCAGACCATCCCCATTCGTGTATGCATTTCGAACTCCATCCGCGACCGTAATGTACTGAAAGGGTATCCACCTGTAAAATCTCGGGAGCCGGCGGAGGCACCGGCTCTCCCGGGAAGACCGCCGGACAGTCCGGTGGAGGGGAAAGGGAACTGCACGGGCTGATGGCAGAGGGATCGATGAACGGTTTAATAATTGGCATATCTCTCACCCCCTTACTAGAGATGCTATATTCAATGCCAATAATTTTACAAGAGATGAACCATGTAATTGACATGAGAAGATCATCCATTTCAGAAAGTTGCGAAAGCACAAGGGTAAAGGGCAGAAAGGCATTGAAAATACTTCGTCCATAAAAAAACACGCCCGCTTGACGCCAGCATGCAATGTTGGGTCAAACGGGCACGTATTGAACACATAAATTGAAGTTACTTCCCGGATTGCTACACCAATCCGCTTAATCGTTATTTCTCAACCAGCTCTGGTCTCTTTACATGCAGCGGGGGCGGAACCAACCAGCCCTTTTCTTTACTCATCTCCAAAATTTTGAGACCTAAAGCGGCTTTCGTCAAATGATATTTGCCGAATAATGCCGCAATGTCTTCCCGAATTGATTTCCCCATGATTTGGCTGCACACTACCATGCTGGCCGCAGTGTCAGCCGCAATCATAGACGTTATCTCTTGATCCGTAAGTCTCGCCCCGACAGGAATTTCTTCAAGTTTGGCTTCTGGCCTGTCAGGGAGTGTCGGGCTGGGAGCTATTCCATTGCTAATTAAAATTTGATCGCATTCTTTCTCTTCTAGTTCCGCTTGATTAATCAAATCGCCTAATATATTTTTTAAATCTTTGTCCCCGGCGTGATAATGGTAAGCCCGGTAAACGGAAATGCATCCTTTCGCTTTCATTGAGAATGCCCATACATCATAGGTTTCACCGTAATGAAGGGGTTCATCTTTCGGATTGCCGCTTAAAATGCCCATTTTGTAACAGCTCCTCTTAAAGTTTTTGTTGGACGGCGTGATTGACAGCCATCGTTCCAGTCGATGTTAAGGTTGTCTTTATCATGGGCCCTTATCCGTCTAAGTTATTACCATTATCTCCTACTTCGCTTCCCCGTTGAGCTCAGTTCAGCATGCCGCCCGGGTAAATATAAAAAAAGTGTCCGAGCGACTTGGACACGCAAAGCGTGAAAGTCACCTCGGACACCTATTTGGACGTATCAAGAAAGCTCAGGGATGGGCTTAGCCTATAGAACCTTCCATTTCCAACTTGATTATTGAGGCTTGTCATAATGTTTCATACGGCAGTGAAACCGTTAAAGAATCGAGTTTCTTCTATATAAGAGTGTCACATAAAATCATATCGTTTCATACTTATGTGGGCAAAATGTGGGCAGAATTATGGGCCGAAACAGTAACATAAAAAAGCCCTGGCGTAATGTTGCCGGGGCTCATCTTTTTGTGAATGATCGACAACCAAGAACCATTCTGGTGGTATTTATGTAAATTTGTTGCAATTATAAAAATGTATGGTATATTAGTTTTAGAGCATCATCATTGTTACAGTCACCTATAATTTTTTTTAGGAGGCGTGTACCATGACGAAAAAGATTTTTGCTTTAACCCTTGCTTCTGTGATGTTACTTTCTTCGCAAGTTGCAATGGCGGCACCATCAGCACCTACTACCAGTAATCTCGGCACAGTTCAAGCTTCTAGTATTGATAAGGTAGAAGTTCAATTAAAAGTAAGAGTCGGTGAAGGGAGAAAGTTGTCTGGCTATGGTTTCAGACCTGGCGGGGGTGATAGTTCCAGCTACTTTTTAGATGTGGATGGTAATTTTCTTGCACTCAAACCAGGACAAGGTTCTATCATTGCTAACTTAACATCTGATCGACTGATCATATACTATTTTACAATTACAAATTAACAGTAGCTAAGGCCTGTAGTTCTCATAAGACTTTATAAAGTAAACTCAGCAAAGAAATACAAAAGAGCCGGAGGGATGCCTTCCCATCGCGGCTCTTTTCGTTTGCACCGGTGCTTCCGGATGCATTTCCAGTATATCACATTATCGTGACGATGGAATAGACAGACCGGCCGTCCCCCCGAATCTGAACTTTGTCGGTACGCATTTGCGACGATCCGCTCCCATCCAAAAAGATGCCGTCGACGAGCGTGCCGCTGCCAATCTTCTCCTTGATTGCATATCGGAACTGCCCGGCGGTGCAGGCCGCATTTGTGACGATCAACCATAAGTTTAAGCCGGAGCCGTACACCATCGCGGTACGGTATGCCTTCCCGGACATGTTCGGCATATTCTGGGCCTTCGCTTTCTGCTGCCACCCGGAATCATCGTGAAGAGACATCGAAATGCCGCCCTGCGCCCAGTATCGGCTGCGGTCGGATACATGTAGCTCGTCGGCCGACTTGACTACCTGTACCGAATACCGACGCGCTACCGCATCCCATACAAGCGTTCCCCGGGCATACTTGGCATTGTACCAGCCGCTGCCGTAAGCTCCACGCCGGCCCTTAATCGGATTGTCGTTTTGCACCGAGATAGAAAGGATCTCGCCGGTGCCGAAATTAAAAAAGCCGCCGTTAATGGCGGTCAGTGGTTGGGAACAGACACTTGTACGACAGGCTTGCAGCTTGATATCGTTCGGACTGCACTTCATGGCATGAAGCACGACGCCATTGGACGCCGTGCATTTGTTGTATGTTACCTTACCCACTCTGCTGCTCCCTTTAGGAGCCGATCGACTACTACAGCAATCTCTGCCCTAGTAATCGGCTCGTTCGGCGCGAATCCAGTGTTACGGCCGCCCATAATTCCTGCGTCCATCACACGCCGAATAGACGCCTCGGCCCAATGGCCGGCATAGTCCAGCTGCTTCGGTTTCTCCATCAATTTGATAAACTCCGCCCAACGCGGCAGTATCCGGGACGGACACGCCTTCCCGCTCCAATGGCGATGCGGTACAACACGGCTGACTGATATTCCGTGCCGCTTAGTCAGCAGCACGATCAGCTCCGCCGCCCGCTGCCACGCCTTCGATTCGTCCATGCCCTGGTACATACAGACCTCAATTCCGATGGATGTCGTATTACCGGGACCGTTGCCGTCGCCGGCATGCCATCCCTGCTCGTCGTCCCGTAAGTGCTGGTAGACCTCGCGATCGTCGACCGTATAGTGCCAACTCTTCTGGGCCCCGGCGCTACCGTTCAAAATATACCGGCTATGCGCTTCGGCCGTAGCTCCTGGAGCGCTATTATCGGTATTGTGGATCGTGATATACTGCGGCTTCATTGTGCGAGTTGGCTTGTTGGGCCGCCCGTCTGGAAGCAATCGCTGCTTAATTTCGATGGTCATCGTTAACCCCTCCTTTGTTTCTCAGTACTTCAACCGCCTGCTTAATACCGGGTGGGAGTGGCACGCCCAGGCGGCCGCCATTCTCAATGATGGATAGCAACTCATTGGCCAAATAGAAAAAGATAGCAGCGTCCCGCAGCAAATGCTGATCCCCTAGTACGCTGTCCACCTGATGCGCCACCGCCACGACGAAAAAAATAAACACCTTGCGGGCAATGCCGATAAGGCCGATGCTGCTTTTCAGCTTACCTTCGGCGCCGGAAGCCATGACGCCCGTCACGTAATCAATCGCCACAACGATGAGCAGCACATTCAGTAGTGCCGGCCACCCGCCAAACAAAAACGAGGCAGCGCCGCCAGTAGCAGCAAATACCGTTTTCAATACCAAGTCCAATCTTTCCACGTCATTTCCCCCTTGGATAAAATTAGCCCCCACGCTGCCGTGAGGGCATAAAAACAGCGCCGTGCTATGAGCAGGCGCTTATTGCTCCGGGAATTCCCGTCCTGTGATTTTCTCGTATTCTTCCGGCGTAATCTCCCCGAACGGGTTGACCTCCGTTTTCACAGCTGCGCATAGCCCCTCCGCATCGATCCACCGGCATTCAAAAGCGAGTTTCCAGAAATTCATGTCGATTGCCCTCCTTTAAGTTCAATGATTTCCAGTTTTGCCTTCGTCAGCTCCGAGCCCAGACTGTCAACGGTTTGTTTCTGCTGCATGTTGTCTAGGCGTGATTCGGTAAGTTCCCGGCCAAGCCCATCAATGACGCTCTGCTGCTGGATATTCCGGATTTTCATTTGCGTCAGTTCTTGGCCCAGCATGTCTGTTTGGGACGGCTGCGGCTCCAGGTTGAGCGCGTCAATCTCCTCCTGCGTAAGACCATTACGCCAGAAGACCGTCCCGTCTATAGGCTGCGGCGGCTCCGGCTGCGGATCGTCGCTCTCCGGGTCATGCTCGGCCATGTATTCGGCGTATGCAGCCTCATAAGCCTCCTGCGCTGCCCTGTAGCCCTCGACATCGAATATAGGTTGATACAGGCCGTCAGGCATCGGAACGGCCACCGTATAGCCTACGAGTACCGTTTCCGGTTCGTCTTCTTGGCCGTCGTCACGTTTCCCCGGTTCCGGCTGCGGGTCGGGTTCGTCCGGCTCAACCAGTTCCCGCCGATCAAAAACGCCCGTCACGGAGTCCGCAACGAGCGTCGGTTCGATGTATCGGCCTTCAAGGTCAGTTATGATTGCTTCTTTCATACCTTTTCACCCCCAACATAGAATGAGAATGATTCCAAATAAATAAATCTGCGTGTATTTTCCATCGTTATTCTAATACTCCCGCCGTTTCCGATATCAACCGCATAAGGCTGTATATCTTGGGGGCTGCTATAAGTTACAGTTGGCACCCCTATTACTCTGGATGGACGGTACTGTATTGGCAGTACAAAGATGTCCGTACCCACTGCCTTGGCAGCTTCGGAACTGTCTAAAGTTCCTCTAAAGTGAACAAAACCAAAAGCATCCTTTGCATACTGCACAGGGCGACCCGGGACAGACTTCCACCCGTTTAGCAGAGTGGCTGTTATCCATTCAAGAGGAGCGTTCAAGCCGCTTGTGATACTATTCAACCTAACCTCCGAGACACTTAACCGACGCTGCACATCGCCCACATCCTGCACCAAGTCCGATATAGCCCCGCGCAGGTTCGCAGCAACAGTGCCGCTGATTGGAGCCGCCAGCATTGGATCAAGCATCGTATAGGTGACGTGATAGACTGCGGTTGGGTCGAATCCAGCCCCGCCATACCAGATTGCGCGCTCTTTGCCATACGCCTGGCTAACAACCTGCCTTATCCATGACGAGTCTACCGAGTTATTTCGATGGATGGCAAGTATTTTATCCGTCTTGTTCCTCAATCGGGAGGCATCTTCTCCTGGCACACTCGAATTTATGAGGATGTCATTAGCACTTGTTCGCACAGGATTCGCCCGTTCCCGAATCACAATACCGCTTCCAACCTCGATCATGTTCGATCCTGCCGTGAGTGTCGCTCCCAATCCGTAATTCCGGACGGGTTCGACGGTTGGCTTCGCCTTCAGGTATTGGAGGCGGTATGGCGTGTAATTCTTTGCCATTTCTGTTGGTAACGATGTTTGCATGTCTCCGTTTGTCAGTATGTTAACCCACCGTTTTTGATCGATTGGTTGCGTCCCATCCCACGGGTCTAATTTCTGTGTCTCATTGTTCCACCAACCGATCCGCCACCCCAAGAAATACGCCTTAATCTCTTCAGGTTCTGGATTGTAATCCTGTCCCCATCCGCTGTCGGTGTTGGCTACAGTAATGTGCAAGCCGTTTTTGTATAGCAAAACACTGTCAACTTCTTGTATTCCAGCAGCCTGAGACGTTTTCAACATTTTGCCGTCAAACTTCGTGGCATAAACATTAAAATCAATTCCATTGATAGAGCCGTCCCTGTAGTAAACCAACTTTGCTCCAGGCTCTACATTCGGGTCTGTGCCCCAAGGCTTGGTCTGCGTCAAGTCGACTTTACCCCACGGCTCCAGCACATACGGCAACCCATCGTCTCCCATAAATAGCGTATCGGGATTGCTGCCGTCTACCGGATGAGCGGCGAGCTCCGTTTCGAAGGCGAGCATGCTGCGTTGCTGTGGAACGAAGGGCTTCGGATCGGTGCCGGGAACAAGCATAGGATTCTTTACTTTAAATGAGCCAGTAGCTGACATATTGCCAAAGAAAACGCCAATATACTTGGTATCGTCGCCAATTTCAATGGTTGCTCCTGAACCAATTTCATGTTGCCGTATCGGTATGGCATCAATCGCCGCCTGCTCATTGAAATAACACTTTACATCTGTCCCCATGGAGTCAAAGTCAATGCGATATGTTTTATGCTTGGCCTCCATGTTACCCTTGCCTACGAATTGAAGTGTGCTATTAGTCATCAGGTCTATTTCATAAGCAGACTGTATATCAACGATTGCTCCATTTACGGCCCCCATATGATAAAAGGACGGCAGCAGATTGCCTCCCGTTACGATGGCGTATGGGTTTTTGACGTTGGTCATGCTGTCTACGTATGGGTACTTCTCGGCCACCTGAGCAAACTTCATCTTTCCGATGGCTTCGTATTCGGTCTGTGAAATCTCGTAGAGGCCGAATGCACCGATCCGGAATTCTGCGCCAGCCGTCCCTTCTCCACGGAAGTAAAAAACAAGCTTTTCCTGTGTCTCAAGGCGATCCGGGGAAATATCAATGTATCGATATTGCATTCCATCCCCCTTTTTTACATTTCCCGATTTGCGGATCGTAGAGTATCCAGTACTTTTCCATTCCGCAAAGGAGAAATAAACAGGTTCATCACACGAAATGTTGTCCAGGTATACTACCGCCACATAATGCTTCGAGCGATCAATGTTTAGTTCGTACCTGGCGCCAAAGTGCCCCGGGCTGTCTGCCGCACGATTACATACGATCTTCTGGACTTTCGTTCCGACGGGAGTAGATGCCGGAATGATCTCCCCGGTCCCGAAAAAGGTGAATAGCGGCGATGTCCGGTAATCAAAGTTACCTTCGCTACCGGGCAGATTAATTAGCGTCCGTCCCTTCACTTCCCCCATCTGGAACGGCGTATCCTGTTCCGACTCTACTATCTGGAGACCGGGCGGCAGCTCAAGGGGCTTATCCGGCACATCGGCCAGACCGCTCTCCACAGCTTCGATGCGCTGATCGTGATCCTCCAGCTCAGTGGTATGTTCCTTCAGCTTCTTGTCGTGCTGCATCAGTTCGGACGCCTGCTTCGGGACTTCCGTCGCCAGCTTGTCAAACTCCGCCTTGTCAGCTGAGCTCATAAGGCCCCCTTCCTTCGCCGTGGCATACGGGATAGGATCGGAACCGTGCTCCGTGTGGCTGCTGCCATGGGCACCAGGCGTGGACTCCCCGGAGGCCGTGATCGTTACTTCCTTCGAATTCGGGTTCGTGGTTATCTTGATTCCGACGCCGCCTTTAAAGGTCAAGGCGTCCGTCTTCTCGCCGGCCTCGATATCATTCACGCGAGAAAAGGCCGGCTGATTGACTTCCGCGCCGTCCTCGATGCTGCCCAACTTCTCATGGTCAGCTTCGGTGACGTGCATGACGGCGTCGGCCTTGTGGCTGTCCAGGTCAGACTGAACGGCGTCGACCTCCGCCTTACGGGCCACGTCAGTTTTTGCTGACGGTGCCGCTGCCTTCATTCGGCCGGACGCGTCACGTTGTACGAGCGTCCCGGGAGTGGCGGCAGCCGTGCTGGCATCCATCTTGGCCTTGTCCTGGGCGCTCATAAATCCGTCCGTCGTATCCGTCGCGTTGGGGTGCCGATGGTTGCCGGACGACTTCGAATCCATGTCTTTTTGAACTGCATCGAAGCCTATATTGATGTTGTTAAAATCTTCGCTGATTTTCTTTGAACCGACCAGGTTACAATATCTATTTGCCAAGCTGCCCATCTCCTTTCTTTCGCAGTTGAGCGATTCGCTTTCCGATGGCCTCCTGGACGCCGAGGAGTATTGCCTCCTCGTGCTCAGGTTGGTATGGGACAACGGCGGAGATTACGGCGCATATCTCCGGTACGGGCTTGGTTGGATCAATCTCGACTTGGATGATTGGTTGTATCTTTGCCATGGTGGGCCTCCTTTCTTTTGAAGGAAAAACCTCCTATTTGTCGAATGATAGGACTATCGACAGAATGGAGGTTCATACACATGTTTTTTAAACACCCGGATGTCAATAAAAGACGAACTATTTTCACTGCATCTGGAATTTTTACTGGGCTTGTCGTAGATGTAAGCGATACGGTTACTCGTTTTGGTAATGATTACTATCTTGAAAATGTCATTTTTATACCAACAGGTAATACGAAACTTCAGATACCAATTCCAGAAGTCAAGTTGTACAGCATAAACTTCATTGGAATTACTGATGAGATTGACCCGATAACCTTCAATGAAGCCTGAATATGAAGCTTTCAAAAAGAGTTCAGCCGGATCATCGACTAAACTCTTTTTCTACTTCTCCCAATCAAAAAGGCCCCGCCAACGGCGAGACCTTCACGGATGGTATGTTATTTTTGTGCAGCCAGGGCTTCGTTAATCAGCTCGAGCTCTTTGGTGTATTTGGCTTGCATCGCATCGTAATCCGATAATTGCTGATCGTATGCAGATAAGGAAGTTCCTTCTCCGCGCGGAGCACCTGATGCTTCCATTGTCTTGATTTTTTCGAGAATCTCTTTGCGTTCCTTTTCAATGTTAGCTAGGGTTTCCTTTTGTAGGCTATCTCGGGATTTCTCCAAGTCAGCTTTGCTTCTACCGATATAAGGATTGCTATTATTGACAGGCGCTGTGTTAGAAACGGAACCGGCATCGTCAGATGTTATGATTATCTTCTTCCCCTCCACCTTCATATCTACCCCCAATGCATTGGAGATTCCTCGAACGGGGACATTGGTTCTTCCCTCAATTACAGCACCTTTATCCTCAAGTTCCTTCCCATCCACAATTACGGTATACTCGCCGGTTACTTTTTTCCCGACCAAAGTCTTAACCTGATCAGCAAAAACACTCCCCGCTGTCGCAACAAGGGCACCGATGACAACCCCACTTACGAGATAAGTCCACTTTTTCATGTAAGTCTACCTCCGTAGCAATATTTACCTTATATGATATCACTACGGCGTGGACGTCGTAAATGTTTTGTCACCCCAGTTTTTATTCTGCGGGTTACCATGGTTGTGATTTGGCAGATACACAGTATGGGTGTGGTTCCTAAGCATATATCTGATGTTTTCTAATTCATCACGAAGCCCTTGGATGTCCCCTATTCCTAGTCTTAATCCGCTGACGCCATATCGAAATTCCACGTAACCGTTAAACGTCGTATACCCCTGTATATTTACGGGGCCACTCGTGCTATTTGAACCAATGAACAACGAATCCGAAACAATATTAAGCTGATTCTGGGACTGGTAGGAATTTATCTCCCCGGCAAAACCGCCATTCGATCCGAAGAATGAAATAGCCGATACCCCTGAATCTGAACCTGTATTTATCCGGATGCGGTTATTGCCATATGAATCGTAGGTCCGGAAACCGCTGGAATCAATCTCAATGCGACGGCCAGATGCTGCGGTCTTTATCGACGATCCGATTATGGTCGATCCGTTTATGGTTCCGCCGATAATCGAGGCCGCGGTGATAGTGCCGCTAAACGTGCCATCGACGCCGACCAGCGTGCCGGTGAATGTCCCGCCGGCAGCCGAGAGGTTTCCGGCAAACGTGCCCCGTGCCGCGCGCAGCTCGCCGCTGAAATCGCCGTCGACACCTCGGAGCGTGCCCGTAAATGTTCCACCTGCAGCCTGCAGGTCACCCCGGAACGTACCGCCCGCCGCCTGCAAGTTGCCGGAAAAGATTCCGTCCACGGCCTCCAGCGTCCCGTTAAACTTGTAGCGTCCAGCAACAGGATCAAAATATATGCGATCCTGGCCGTTGGCTTGGAAGGAGAGCACATCACTATTCAAGATGACTTTACTACGGTGATCCTCCCGCTCAACAATGAGCCCTTCCCGGCGCGTAACCGTCACACCAAAATACGCCTTGCCCTCCTTCAGCGCATCCTTGTTCAGCTTGTTAACTTGCTGGCTTAACGAACCCTCAAGCCCAAATTCGGACTGCTGTTCCGATATGGACGGGGCGTCGATCCGCAGCTTGAGGCCACCTTTGAAAGACAGAGTCTGACGCAGGATAATTGACTTGTAATCAACAATGCCGTCCCACGGTAAATGTGTATCCTGCCAGCTCGTGATTGTCTCAAGCCAGCTCGCCCCCTCCAACTGTGAGAAACCCAATACGTCGCCGTGTTCGAGCTGCGGGAAGCCTCGGGCATCCATAGTCAGCGGCAAATACGCGAACCCGTTCAGCGCGGCCAGTAGGTCGTCAACCATGGCTTGAGTTGCGAACGGGTTTTCCAGATTGAGCGTATGGTTTTCATCGCCGCTGCCGGCAGAGTACGAGAGATCATCCTCTGTATCGTAGGTAACGACAACGCGGGTGTAGGTCTTGACCGGGTTGGTCTGCTTCACTCGAATGTAATCAGAAACTCGCATCTCGAATACCGGAGGATCGGCTGCCGTGAATCGCTTGAATTTGAGCGTGCCGGCTTTGTCTATGAAGATACTGGCGCTGTTGAGGCCGGCGATGTATGCCAGGACCTGCCGCATCGTGAATCCCGCAGGACCGGCTTGAATCATATATCCCGGATTTATAACCACGCTGCTGTCGTAAGTATAGCCCAATCGGGTGCAGATCTCGTCAAATACAGCTTTCTGACTGGCCGGGTAGGTCAAGCTCGAAATATACGGCACGTCGCCCCATACCAGCTTGTCATAGCAGGTGAAGCGCCAGATGTCGTTGATCTTCTCTCGGCTGTCCACATAGAACTCGCCGAGCGGCAGCCACTCCGTCGCCCCGGCCTCCCAGGGAATGTTCATGGTCTCCCACGGGTATGCCGCATCGTTCCATGTCATTCCTTCGAGCGAGAGGGCAAGATACAGCTTGATTCTTGCATTGGCTGGAATGGTCTCCTTGAGCCGCATGGATAACGTGAGCTTCGACGGGATTGCCGTCCCAATCTCGAATCCTTCCGACATAGAAAGGCTATTCTCGATGCTGAAATCAACGATCGTCGCATTCGTGTACGTCTCGCCGTTTATGTCAGCTCTGACCAAAAACTCCCGGTCATGTCTCCGTAAATAGTCTGAATATAGCGGTGATATTGGATACATGGCCTCACCGCTCCGTTAAGGTGACCTTCAGGCCAGACCATAGCAGCTCATTGCCGTCCTGTACCGTAAATGGTGCCGGCCGGTTCCCGACATACATCTTCTTGGTTGTATAGGCCCCCAACATCGGATCTGGATAAGTGAAATCAAAGAATACCCCATCCATCGACTTGAGTAACGCCGATATTTGCGGCCATTTGAGCGGTCCCCAGGTCATTTCTATTTGACGTTTCACCGCTATTCGGTCGCGGTTGAGCGTGCCGTCTGCAGTCCGAACGGATGACTCGCCGTCATCGAGGTCTAGGGTTGTCACTGTAAATTGTGACGGGTACTCGGCAATTTCCATGCCGTTCACTTTTAATTGCAAATGCGGTCACCTCCTCAAAATCCCAAGCGCTTGGGATTTTACACATTTAATAATGTACGCCCTGCCTGCCGCTGGGCACTATTAATGGATTTGACGGCTAATCGCCCGAACTCCGTTTCGCCTATTTGGAGAACCGTCTGCTTATCGTTGGATTTCAGCGCCTCGAGTATCAGATATAACGCCTCGACAACCGGCTGGTTGTTCGCCCCGATCATATCCTGTAGCTTGCTCAGTGGGCTGACAACCTCGGGATCGACAGAGGCGCCGCGGTTGTCTCCGACCATCGCAAGCGTTGGACCGTATGCGAGTCCGCCTTTCGCAAGTTTAGGGATTTCGGGGATCGATATCCCGAACGTCCCGCCCCCGAGAAATTCCGGGATGTCGAAGCTGAGTTTATTGGCCTGCCGAACAAAGAAGTTTATAGCGTCTATCAGGAGGTTTACCGCCCCTTTGAATACACCAACGATCGCATCCGTGATTCCGGTGAAGATGTCCTTCATGCCGTTCCAGGTGCGCTCCCAGTCAAGAATGAGCACCCCAGTAATAAAGTCAATAATGCCGCCCAGGGCCTTAATAATCCCTTTGGCGACGTCTGAGATGACCCCCAGAGCCGTACCGATGACGTCGCCAATCAAAGAAAAGATGTCAGAAAAGACCGGCCCCAGTTTTTTGACAAGCCAGTTGACGATCGGCATCACAAACTTGTTAAGGATGTCCAAGGCCGAGGTGGCCAACTTGCCTACAAAATCTGTAACTTGCTTGATTAAGTCTTTCAAATGCTTATCCCATAGCCAGTTAAACATTTTTAGCATTTTATCGAGAAATGGCTTAAGAAAACCATTCCACAAGTTGTCCCATAATTCTCGTATTTGATCGAGAGATTCTTTTAACCCCTCGACTATCTTTTTGCCCCAGTCATCCCACCAACCAAAGATAATATCGAGCGTATCTTGGATGACTTTCGAAAGCATCTGCATTGCCGGATCTACGGCATCGCGCCAAATATCATCAAATATCCCTTTGACCAAGTCGAAGAGTCTACGGAATATGTCTTGTGCTCCGGTGACAAACTCCGAAAGGCGGGGCAGCCCTTCTGTGACAAATTTCTCGATAATCGGAAATGCATTTTCCCACAGACTCGAAAATACTTTTTGTGCACTGTCCCCCAACCCAGCCAGTACATGCCCTGCCAGCTCAATTCCATTCTGCCAGTTTGGTACTAATCCTGTCTTGATCCAGTTTTTTAGCGGTTCGCCGAGCGTCATGACATCGTTAAACATTTGAGCGAACTGCATCTTCCAACGGTCCAGAACAGGGGATATTTCCGCCCAGGCATTTTCGAAAGACGGCCCGAACGTCTCCACCAGCGTCATCCATCCTGACTTGATGTAGTCCCATGCTCCGCCGAACGATGACTTTATAGTGGCAACCAGCGCGTCCATTTGCGTCTGGATGCCTGTAATGTCCATATCCGGTACGGCCATCTCAAAGTCACCGGGGCCCCCGCTGCCGGCATCCGAGTCATCCCCGCCTTTCGACGTGTCCAGCGTGTTGAGCTCGTCGAAGCTGGCCACCGCCCCCTTGGCTTCCTTACCGGCTTTTTTGGCCACCTTACCATAGCCTGCCAGACTCTTCTTTGCTGTCTCGATCCCTTTGGCTGCCTGGTAGGACTGTTGATACGTCTTGCCAAACAACGCACTAATAAACGCAGCAATGTACGCCGTGGCCTTTGCCAACCATGACATTAGGGCGTTTATTGCCGGCAAGATGGCGTCATAGATCGGCTGGAAGGCTACCCGCAGATTGGTCTTTATGGCGTTCAAACTGGCAACGTATTGGGCATTCGTTTTAAGAGATGATCCCAGGTATGCGTTGAAGTCCCGAACCGCTTTGTACAAGACGGCAAATACAAACACCTGCTTTAGGATGCGACTAAAGGCAGCCGTGAACTGATTGCCCATCTTCCCAGCGTTCCGGCTGGCTGTGTTGAATGATGTTCCCGCGCCAGCTGCTGCTTTCGCTGCCTTATCCAGATTCGACCGCATCGGCTTCAGGGGCTTGTTCGCTTGGATCAACTTGCTTCCAAGTTTTTCGACTGGTTTTTCAGCCTGGGCAGCAGCTCCCCCTGCCCCTTTCAATCGATCCTCCAGCTCCCATATCTTTTGGGCTGTTCTGTCTGACGTCTGAGTGAGCCGAAGGAGTGTGCCTTCGGTGTTAATGATCTTTTCTTGAAGCTTGTTTTTTCTGCTATCGCTGAAGGTGTTATTGTATGCTTCATTCAAATCAGCAAGCTTCCGCTGCTGAACTTCGATTTTCGCGTTGGTATTATCCAGGACGGCGGACAGATCGCTTATCTGCGCCTTGATAGCGTCGGTATCTATTACCGGCTTGACCTTTGGCGCTGCGGTCTTCTGCGTCATTTTTGGCGCTACTGGCACCGGGGCCGGTTCCGGTTGTGCAGCTGCTGGCATCATCTTGTCAAAGAGCAGCGGCAGCCGCAGCTTTTTCAGCCGTTCGCCGACACTGTCGATCGACTGTTCAGCCAGCTGCTTATTCTCCTCAATGCTCTTTCTCAGCATGCCGTTGACCACGTTAATGCTACGGGAGATACGGGATTCGGCTGCCGTCATCGTCTCGTCGATACCATCAGCAATGCCCTGCATGGCTGTTTCTGTTGCCGCTCGTAGCGCGCCTGACATATGGGTTGCCAGCTTGTTTACGGATAGGCCCTTGGTCGATGTGCTCAGCGTAGTCTGCAACGATTTGGTCAGCTGCGAACCCATGCGGCCGGCGATGGTATTTATCTGCTTATTCAGGTCCCCGCTGCGCAGGTCCAGGTCCAGACTGATTTTTCCGACACTCTCGTTCGACATTCGTTCACCCCCTCGCCGGACAAGCAAAAGGACACCTAATTTGCAGGTGTCCCAAACGCTTGCTTTATCATGTTCTGGAATTCTTTCACGGCGGCCGCCGCCTCTTCGTCGGTCCATCGGGCTTGTTTCAGCCCCCTGGTTCGCCACTCGTTGCGGATCCGGTGCTGTTCTGGAGTAAAATGCTTCAGCTTCTCGCGGTCATTCTCGCTCCGGATACGCACAATCTGGCCGAGCGGCGTTTCCGGCATGATACTGGCCAACAGCGTGCAAAACTCATCCCAGGTCATGTCCGGTTCAGCGCGGAGACGTATGCCGTACTGTGCGGCTATGGACGCCTCTATCAATCCCCAGTCCTCGTACAGGTCATACCATTGTTCAGGTCTCTTGTTTTGAGGCGAGAAATCGAGCCTCAACGGCCTCGTAGTCCTCGCCCATTGCGCCCGCCAGCGCGGCAATAAAAATTACCTGATAATCGGCAAAGGAGATGTCTGACTCATTGATTTCCTTGACGGCTTCCTTGCCGAGCATCATCTCCAACACTTCATCCATGTTGGATCCATCACCCTCATCCATTTTCGCTTGGATGGCAAGGACCGTATTTTTCCGGTTGTCGATCCGGTACTCCTTGCCTTCGCCCAGCTTCAAAATCGGGCGCTCATTTGTCAGTTTCCCCGTTATATCAATTGTTTTCGCCATTACTCTCCGCCTCCTGTACCAGGTGTATATACCGGCTTGCCGTCGCTCATAACATCGCATTCCAGGGCGGCCACGTTGGTACTGTCGCCGGCCCCCGGATTCTTCACATCGACAATGCAATCAAACGCCAACTTCGAGCCGTCGGGGAAATTGACTTCAAACTTACTAGAACATTCCAGGCCACTCTTCCATGCCGTTGACGCAACGTAATCGTTGCCCGGATCCCCGACATGTCTTTTACCGTTGAGTGAGAGGGTAAACCCCTTTCCGGTCATCAGGCGCCGCGTCCAGCCTTCGGTATCCATCGGCGTCCACTCTTCCGTGTTGCCATCGATGGAGATGCTGAAGCTTTCCATGTCCTTGATGATGGCCATTTCTTGGGCTGTACTCGTCCGGCCTTTCGTGCCGATTTTAAAATCGATATTGAATACGGGGAATACCCCGCTTGTTACTAATGCCATCGTCGTTACCTACCTTTCATAATAAATGTGAGCCTCGATTACAAATTCATAGATGCCTTCACTGTCAGTACCTACGCTGATCGGCTCCGGTTCCGGCATTTTAAACATGATCACTCGCTTGCCCCCGATGGTGGCCGTCTGGCCGAACAGCGCAGCGTAAACCTCCTGCGCCTTCTGCTCCGCAATGTTCGCATTTTTACCCCAATGGACAAGGATGGAAACGGCCTTGATTTGGTATCCCGTCGCCTTAATGCCGCCTACGGCTAGTCGAACGGGCGCGCCGGTCGTATTGTACAAGCCAATGCACTGCGGCTTGCTTCCGTCAATCTTGCCAATGTACCATTGCGGGCACTCGATGACGGTCTTTAGCCAGTCTCGGACCTGTGCCAGCGTCATCATTTAACCAGCCCCTTCGCTGCCGTTTTGAGTAGACGGGCATAAGTTTCCTCGACGAATTTCCGCTTGTCTCCGGCATGGTACGACTCCATCCACTTACCTTGGGCGTTCGGGTTTTTGTCTGTCCGGAAATTGTATTCCGGGTGCCAGTAGTGCCTCCGGGCATAGGGAGTATCAAAGACGATTTTCACCTTTCCTTGACCAAGCCCGGAGGCATCCACATGCCCGCTGCGCTCCAGGTCCCCGGTCTGCTTCGGCACGACGGCAGATGTGACAATATCGGTCAGTACCGACTCGGCCGTCATCTCCAGGGCCTGCTTCTCAGCTTCGGCCAGCTTCTTGAGAGCGCCCTGGTTGATGATCACTTTCGCGGTCACCTTCATCAGCTCAACTCCAGTTCTGTGCTGAATACGCTGCCGTCCGGATTGCGAGGGCGACGCGTGCGGAAGATGTTTTTCTGCTCGGTGCCGATCTCCACAAAGCCCTCGATTGTCTTGCCTGGACGGATATCGCCTTCGATAACAATCAACCCGGAGAGCAGCACCAGGCGGCGCTCCGCGTCGAGAACCTGCCTGGACTTCTCATCATAAAAAGCAAGCCCGTCGAAGAGTAATTCCTCGACAGGCTCGCCGTCTTCGCTTAATTCGGTTTGATAGACTTTGACCGGTGTATTCAGTATCCAACGCGGGAAAGGCAGCTTCCCCCTCATCACCAGATCCTCCTACTCGTTAGGCCAGTAGATGCAAGCAGGTTGATGACGGCTTCCGTGGTCTGCACGCCACCGCCGCCCTGCACAGCCTTAAACGATACCGATACGCTGCCGGCCGAGTAACCGCCAAGAGGGAAGACTAGAAAGTCGCCATATTGGAATATGAAATCCGCCTGCTGACAGACGGACTTTTTAATATTCACCTGTTGGAACGGCGTGAGCTGGTCGAATCCAATCTTACGAATGCGGTTGTATGTCAGCGTGTCTACTTGGTCAGATGCCCTCTCAAGGGCCGTATCCAATCGTTCCGCCGGAATCAGCCCGTCTCCGTATTGCTCATAGTCTGCTGCTGTTGCGTAAGACATGGGATCACCTACTTGTCGCCCTTGGTCTTCTTGCCCGGTTCTGCCAGTTGCTCCTGTAGTGCGGCGATCTCGTCTTTCAAGGTTTCGTTCTCGTCCTGAAGCTTTTTGTAGTCTGCATATGGAACGGTCTTGCTCGGCGAATGCTGGATGATTTCAAGTTTATTGCCGTCCACCTGTGCGATGTCATAACCCATAGCCAGATATGTGTTTTTCTCCGCCTCACCGATCTTTAACTGTTTATTTCCTCTTACTGCGTATAGCATTATTCCCCACCGCCTTCAACATTGATTTGGATGCCTGCAACCTTTCGTTCGATTATAAACAGGTCCGTATAACTGCGGTTTTGGTACAACCAGCCGTCACCCAGCGTATGGCTTCCCGGTTCCCACAAATAGATCGCGCTGTGCTTGATCGGGGCGAGAATCGCGGAAGGATGCACCAAAATCATGTTGATCTGCTTTGCACCGACGCCCGGCACCGCGCCGTCACTGAAATCGTAAACCGTCTTCATGCGGTCGCTTGGCACCATGATAAGTGTCACGTCGTCCAAACTGCGTACCGCGCGGTTGATAGCTCCATTGCTAGACTGCACGCTGAGGAAACGCTGTACATCCTTCGCTTGCTTAAGCAGTTCATATACAGTTGGTGTCGCATACAGAATGCGGCCCGACTGCGGGACGCTCGCTTCGTCCATTTGCTTCATGAGACTGTCATACACCTGCAGAACGTTATTGATGTCCAACACAGTAGTATCCGGCTTGCCTCCATAAGCGACCTGCTCCGCGTACAGCTTCGAGTAACGATAACAATCCAACTCTGGGATCGCCTGCTCCTCAACGAATACGTTCGTCACATTTGCCGCTGACAAGATTTGATTCGTTTCGTCCACATCCATTGCGTCGACGAAGAATTCCACGTCACGGTCATGCTGTAGGATCTTCGTCTCAAAGTCGTTCGAGATCGCTTGCCGATTCCATCCGCCGCCACGGCTGTGATCCTTGTATCCGGCCAATTTCAGGCGCGGAATCTTGATCTCCTTAGCGCCAACCCACATAACGCGGTCAGTCGTGAGTGCGGCAGATGTAAGCTCCCTGGCGTATTTTTGCTGTAAATTAGTCAAAAAAGAATCAACATAATTGTAAGCCATTGGTTATTCACTCCTAGTTAATTTTGTGTTGTGTTTCCGAAAATAGCAGCAAGTTGGTCACTGGCTGCCTGACCGGTGCCCTGGCCGCTTCCACCTACCCGAAAGCCCGGTCCTTGGCCACCACCCTGGGAATCCTCTGGCTTGAATAGGAACGCCTTAGACTCTTGCAGCCCCTTCAGCTGTTCCTCCAAGCCCACAACCTTATCGCCATCGATGACCAACTTGTCACGGTCAAAGAGTCCCGCGACAAGCCCCTCATCATGGACTTTCCCAGTCAGCGCCGACTTGATGGCGCTGGTCAACGTCAGCTCTTTGATATCGGCAGCATACTTCTCGGCTGCCTCTTTATTTGCTGCTTGCAGCTGCTCGATCTGCTTCTTCAGTTCCTCGCTTGAGCCGGCGGACTTGCGCAGCTCCTCCAGCTGGCCGTCTCGTTCTGTCAGATCCTTTTCAAGCTTTTTCCGCTGATCGGCCAGCTCGTTATATTTTTCCTTTGGAACAAAGTGCATCGGTAGCTCCTTACGAACTTCGGTGTCAATTTTTTCGATCTCTGAATCCGCAATGCCCAACTTTTTTAGCAATTCCTTCAACCAGTTCATGTATAATCGCCTCCAAATGATTTTTATAGCTGCTCTCCAGCTTAGGGAGCTGGCCGCTATGCTCCGGCCAATGAGCAAAAGGCCCGCCGCTGCTCTGCGGTGGGCCTGAATCCGTTATTCGACTTTTTCCCTACGACGCATACGCCGGAGCTCGGGGTGATCCGCCAAGTGTTCCCTCAGCTTCTCGGTCCACTCCTTCACCTTCGCGGCGAATTTCTCCTGGTTCGATTCGTCGAGTGAGCCAGCTGCCAAGCGCTTGTATCGGCGTAGCTGGCGCTCAATGTATCGCTGCCGCTGCTCGGCCTCATAATTCCGCTTGGCCGTCTCCTCGTCCACCGGGGGTGGCAGCTGCGTGATACCGGGAAAATACGTAGATAAGGTATGCCGGCAATTGGGATGGAATGCGCCTTCCTGCATCGCCTCAGACAACAGCACATAACCGGTCTCCTTCGCCAGCTGCTGCGCCTGTTCCTCGCTAATCGACGTGTACACGTCGTCAATAAGGACCGTACCTTGATACGGCATGCACCACGGCGAGCAGTTATCATGCGCGGACATGATCACCGTATAAATGCCCCACTCGTCACGCTTTTTCCCTTCACCCAAAAACGTGGCCCGCTGCGATGCCGTCCGGAGTGCCATCTCTGCATAGGCCGTAATCGTAGCGCGGCGACCATTCTTGTACGTGATGCAATCGATCCCCTTCTCTAGAAACTCCTTCGTCGCCATGTCGATCGCCTGGTCAAGCGTCTTTGCCCCGGCAGTCATGTGCACCTCGGCCTTGTAAATGACTTGCCGGTACACATCATCCATTTTCCGGAGCACACCATGCTGCGCCTTCTTCAGGTCCTTCTTGACCGTCTCCTGGAGCGCGCCGAGCTTCTTCTCGTTGACGCCGAAGAAGTCGGATTCAGGTGGCGCCTTCGGCAGCTCCGCATGTGGCCGAGGCTCCGGCGACAATGGTTCAATGGGAATCTGGAGTTGTTCTTTCGGCGGCCGCTTCGGTTTTCGCGGCTTCATGTCCTTCGGGAACTCAATCTCCCCGGTTACCTTCTTCTCCAGGACTTGCCGTGTAGCGCCCTCCACGCTCTCCTCTCCAAACTGAAAACTCATCTGAAGAACATCTTCGACCAGCTGTTCAGCATCCTTTCCAGCATCCTCGATAATTCGTTTATTTGCCTTTCGGTACTGGCGGAGGTTTCGGAGCTTGACAGCCTGCCATTGGTCGAAGCGGAAGCCGACCTTTTCCTCTTCACGCTTGTGCCGGGACAGGTTCCGTTTTAAGGAAGCGATCAGGTTCAAGGTCATTTCGGCGAAGATGCGGCCGATGTCATACGTGCTCTTCTTCTCTTCACTCATTCTTCCTCACCAGCTTCAGGCGGGACAGTCTCAGGTGGATCGTCGTGCTCCCCAACCTGCGGCTCATCCATGCTTGTGAGGCCCTGTTCTTCTTTCAGACGGGCCACTTCCTGCGCCTTCTGCTCATCGGTCCAGGTATCGCCGTAGAGCTCTTCCACGGCCTGCTCGGTACTCATGATGCCGTATGTCTTCGCCTTACCAACCGTCTCGACCACAGCGTCAAAGCTCGGGCTCGCATATTCCCCAAACGTCACCGCTGCCTGGTACTCCCCCGCGCTGAGGTTACGCATCGTGTCATATACCTTCAGGACCGTATCGACCAGCTGCGGGATCACCTCGTTCAGCCGCTCGATGATTTTCCCGCGAGTGTACAGCGTGGCCTTCTCCTTCTCCCGCTGCGCCTCGGCGTTGTCCAACTTCTTCAGGTCAATCCCCAACGTCGAGGGAGAAATAATCCCTTGAAGGCACATGTCCAGGGCGCTGGCGTAGCTGGCGACGAATGCCTCGTAAAGGATGGCCGGCTGCACCATGTTGATCTGACCTTTGGCATCCTCGGCCATGACGCTCCCCACCCGGACGAACTGGTTATCGAATGGGTTCGGCCGCATCAATGCCCCGGTCTGGGGATTCTTCGGAATCAGATCCTCCGGGATGTATTTCTGCACCCGGCCGGCGCGGATAGCGTCCACCCACTGTGAAATGACTTCATCCAACGCGTCAAAACTATCCGCCTTCGAGTCAAATATCGACTTGCCCCGGCCTCTCCACTTCTTCGAGCGAAAGAAAGCCAGCGGAACCGCCATAATGAAGTCCCCGTCATACGTCACATCCGCCAGCTCTGCCGTTTCAGGCACCGTGGAGAGCGGCACTGCCTTACCTTCGGAATTAAGGAGCCGATACCGGATATAACCCCGGCCGAATATCTCCTCCAGCCGGTAGTCCTTGTCCTTGACGGCGTAGTCGGTATAAAACAATACCTCCTGGAGCCGCCCCCTGGTGCGCCTGTAGTCCACCCGCTCGCCGCTATAAAACTCGATGATCGGATATTCGGTTACGTCCATGTCGACGGTGATTTTAAACGCCCCGTCGCCCGCGACAAGCGTTTCAATGATGGACTCCCCTACCAGCTCGTCAAAGTCGTTGTCCTTAGCGATCTCTTCCCATAAGTCCGTCTGCTCCTGGCTCTTCAGCTCAATGCCGTCCAGGTCGGCCACGACGATGTCAGACAGCCGCTCGGCCACCATGGCAGGCAGCCCGGAATGAATCTTCCTGATTGACAGGTCCTCGCTCGGCACCGCCGCCCAGAATCGCGACTTGCTCACCGGATCCAGCGCCGTCTGCTTATAAAACTGGTCCAGTTCGGATGGATCGCCACGATACCAAAGCCGGTTCCGCAGCACATTCGTGTTGTACGAAAATGGCTCTGTAATCGTGATGACCCGATTTTCCGGGGCCGGATTGATCCGCAGCATCTTCATGATCATGTTCTTAAACCACCCCACTTTCTCACGCTCCTAACAGGTACATTGTTTCGGCCACGCCCGTTGTAGCATCCGGCGCGTCATCATGCTTGTTCTCACCTTCCCGCTGATACGATGTCATGGCCTTGTAATACTCCGGCCAGCGGTCCCGCCAGTTCACCGGATAGTAAATGTGATTCATAACCCAGGTTGCATTCGACACGATGCGGGCGATCTTGTTCTTGCTCTGATGGAACCAGCTCACGTCTGTTCGATTGCTCCGGTGCTCTTCCTCCAGGAGCCGCTTTACGTTCCGGGCAAACGCGCGGCCACCGTTGTTGCTCTCGATGCGGGCCTTATTCACCTGCAGCTCAAAAAGAGCCTTCGCGACAGCGGGCTCTGTTATCTCCATTGGCTCTTTTGTATAAATGACATCCAGGATATACGCCTCTTTGTTGTATACGCCCCAGATGATGTTGCACAGGTAATCTGCTCCTTGGTCGGCGGAGTCACAGTAAGCGTAAATGCCGCTGAACGAAGGATTGCCGCTGGCGTCCTTCGGCAGCTCCGTGTATGTCTTGAAGCTGCTGTATAGCTTGCCTTTGATGTCGATCGGGATCTGCTGATAGTTCGCACTGGCGATATCTTCGCCCATAGCCCGCACCTTCATGTCGTAGGACTTTCGCGACAAGATATCAGGGCACAGCATCGTGCCGTCATCCTGCAGCGCCTTCATGGTCAGCAGCCGGATCTTCTTTTTCTCGGCTGCAAAGTGCTCCAGGGCTCGCCCGGCCAGGTCGCCGGTTGCCCACCGGGTCATGATGATGATTATCTTGCCGCCTTCCTCCAAGCGGGACAGCATCGTATTCGTAAACCAATCCCAATGCTTCTCAAGCGTGGCCTCGTTATTTGCTTCCTCAGCATTTTTTATCAAGTCATCAATCATCAAGATAGTGGCCCCGAAGCCGGTCGCCGTACCAGTCGGAGACGTCGCCAGGTAATTGTTATATCCACCTTCCAGGCTCCACAGGTTCATTGCCCCGTCTCCTCGCTTAATGCGGACGCCCGGGAAAATGTCACTGTATACGATCTTGTCCTTATCTGCCTTCTCAGTGCTGATACCGTCACGGACAGCCTTCGAGAACGTCGTGGACAGCGTCTCGTTATACGAGCCGGTCATGACCTTCTCCTGTTGATTGCGTCCAAACACCCATTGGGCGAACATGGAGGCCGTCCTGGACTTGCCATGCCGAGGCGGCAGGTTGATGACCAGGATATCATCGTCGGACTCGTAAAAGTCCTGCATTTCGCCGCACAGCTCGCCTAGAAATGCCCGATCGTCCCGATAAAAGTCCGCCGCCATCGCCTGACAAAAGTAAAAAAACTCGCGGGATGCGAGCTCAATAAGGGCATAGCGCTTGATTGTCTCAAGGTCAACCATCGCGAATCAGCTTCCGTAGTTCGTCCGTGGTCAGGCCCTTCATCGGGTTATTTACGTCCATGCTGCCGCTGTGCTGGATGTCTTGCTTATCCCGCCATTTATCAGGTCGGCGGTTCTTCAGCCAGAATATTTGTGCCGCGACGTCTGGCTGGACTTCCTTGGTAACCCGCTTGGTCTCGACCATTACCGTAACCAATTCGCCAGTTTCCGGATCGATCACCTTATCGGCTTCCCGGGTCACTTCGTCATATTGATAGCCGACCGCGCGCCTAAATAGGGCATTCTCCACCTCGATGTCAGCTACTTCCTTGCCCTTTTTTAAGGCTGCCGATAATGCCGGGTATTTCTTGACATACTCTCTGAATGTCGAGTAAGCAACGCCTAATTTTTTGGCAATGTCCTCGTCTATTGTCCCGTCCCGCGCCCAAGCTTCAATAAGCAGGAGCTTGGGCTCAACGTGTGAATGATACTTATTCTTCCGGTCTCCTGCCATGTTATCAGCCTCCTCCCCGTGAAATAAGAAAAAGCCGCTGAATAATCAGCAGCTTGATTTTCTTTATTTAAAATTATTCAATCCACCGTCCCCAATCACCAGTCCATGAGAACCCTAATGAGCCTGAAAGGTGGCTTAGTGATTTATTTTCAATTCTGATGTTATATTCCCCAGCTTTAAGACCCGAGAATGTTTTAGAACGTGTATCGTTTTCACTAAAGTTAGCCACTAGCTCCTTGCCGGAAAAAGCATTGTAGACAATAACCTGTATGTCCCAGTATCGGGACCCTCTAACGTCATTCACACTAACTGTAACACTGCCATTAGAATTCACTTTCAAGTATTGATTACAGCAACCCCGGAAATCTCCTGCTTTAAGTGAAAACGAAGTAGAACTAGTTTCTGCAAAAGCTGGAACGGCTAAAACAAGCATCATGATAAAGGTTAACAATGATGAAACCAAAAAAGTTTTCTTTTTCATACCCTATCTCCTTTTTCAAATATTTACCACCACCATTATACACTGCCCATTTTGAGATTGTAAACAAATATTTTACATATATTCATAAATAAATTATTTTGTCATAAAATAAATATTATATGGATATTATTGTATTTCGAAAGATTTTATTCTGACAATTAAAAAGCCGCTGAACTCTGTCAGCGACTCAATTTGTAAACCACGTATTGATTTAAGGATACCCCTTCCCGTTCCGCTTGTTCTGCCAGCTGCCGGTGAAGGGTCTTAGGCAGACGCACATTGAACTTGCCGCTGTATGCATCAATCGCAGCCGGCTCCGGAATGTCGTCTCCATGTTCCAGTTTTACCTCAAAGTAACCTTCCATTGCATCACGAACCATCGCAAATGCCTCTTCCACCGTCTCCCCATGGCTATGGCAACCGTCCAGCTCGGCCACCGTGGCGTAGTAGTAGCTGCCGCTTTCGTCCTGGATAGGTCTAATCTGTATCGTATAAGGTAACGCCATGTAATAAGCTAAATCCTTATTTGCCATGCATTTTAGGCTAGGATAAAATGATTGGTAAGGAAGGGGAGCCGTCACTCCCCTATCCGTTCCAGTACGTCTTTGACGTACACCGCCTTGAGTGGATTATGTTTAGGTATCGTTATAAGTTCTCCTGCTTGGCTTCGATAGTGGTGATGTGAGCCTTTAACTCTCACCAGTATGTATCCGTAGTGCCGAAGGACTTTTTCGATTTCCTCCAACGTAATCCCATTCGGGCGGTTTTTCATTTTCTGGAGAAGTTTCTCTATCCTAGCCATGTCTCACCTCCTGATATTATAGTACCATATTTGGTACCAATAATCAAGTGGTGAACAGAGAAAAAGCACCGCGAAGGGTGCTTATCACCAATAATAATCTGCCTCTACGGATTTAGGCAGAATGATTTCTGTTCCACAGTCCGGGCACTCCATCTTTTTTCGTTCATAGCCTAGAACGGCCCCGCCATGGTCTAAAGTATCTTTCCAAACATACTCTTTTTTGCAGCGGGGGCAACTGTCAAGCTTCCATCCGGAATAGTCTTTAATGTTGTTCCTTTGTAAAATTTCTGACACGCTCAACCCTGTCACCTTCCCTGCTTTAACTAAAATAAAAATAGTTCCCACACTTATCGCAGTTAATTTTAAGTTCTGAATCTTCCGGCGTTTCCTCGTCGATATCTAACTCCAATCTGACGATGCTTCCATTTACGTGGTAGCCTTCTAACTCAACCTCACTGCCGCAATTGCCACATTTCAGCGTAAATTTATTGCTCAACGTCGATTCACCTCCCCCTAGCTGTCATACTTCGACATAAAGGGAGTTAAATCCTGCCAATAAGAATACCGCCCCACGAAGGAGGCGGCTATGATGAAGGTTATGAATTGATATTATTGCACACTATCATATTATCACGATTTATACCTCCGAAAGTGACATGATAGTGCCATTTTATCTCCATCCGATTTTTTCAGTAATGGCTGAAATGATCTCATCTCGCCATCGCATTGCATGCCTTGCGCTTACCCCTAGACGAAGCGCAATCCCTTCCCATGTTAACGTTTGTGGTCTGGTCCAGTATTTTAGCTGTACGAGCTTCTTTTTGTCATCTGGTAGTTGTCCAATCACGTACTCAATGGCATCCACGACGCGTTGCATCTGCTCAATCTTCCGGTGGGTTACCATCAGTGTCGCTGTTCGGCCCGTTGGATCACCCGGTAGGTTACTGCGGCCACCTCCGACATTATCGTCATCTGAAAGACCGGCCCCATAAAGAAGCTCGTTTTTCATTCTTATAATTTCTCGTCTCGTCAGGTCGTAATCTCGAAGTTCCGCCTCCACATGCTGAAATGTCGCCTTACGTATTTTAGTTGCAATCGTCATTTTGTCCCCTCCTTAACCCATTACGAAATTCCCAAGCGCTTGGGATTATGCACTTTTAATCCGCTCTATTCTCGCTTTGACCGCCTGCATAAGTGCCTCCTGGCCGTCTGCCTTCCGCTCCAAGGCTGCTACAGCTTCCTCGTCCATCGTCCCCTCTGCCACCAGCCGCATGACGACAATCCGCCGTGTCTGGCCCTGCCTGTGAACGCGGGCATTGGCTTGCTGATCCTCCTCGAGGCTCCATATCTGGTCATACCAGACCACGGTCTGACAGCTCGACTCCTGCAAGTTGAGGCCATGGCCGGCGCTCTTCGGATGCAGAAGCAGAAGCGGGATCTCGTCGTTGTTCCAGGCCCTGATGTCTTCGTTACCGTCGCGGCCTTTCCGCAATGTTCTCGCTTGCGGGAACCGCTTCTGGATCCGGGAAAGGCTGTGCTTGAAGTTGTAGAACACCATGACCGGCTTCCCCTGCGCCGCCTCGATGATGTCCTCCAGCGCATCCAGCTTGGCGTCATGAATCAGCTTAACGCCGCGCTCCTCATCGTAAACGGCGCCGCTAGCCATCTGCAGCAGCTTGTTACTCAGCACGGCCGCGGTACTCGCTACCACGTCAGCGTCGACGTACTCCAGCAGCAGGTCCTCCTCAAGCTTCTCATAAAGTTCCCTAGCCCTACCCGTCATCTTAACTGGAACGGTCCGATCGATGCGTTCCGGTAGCTTCAGCCAGTCCTCGGCCTTCATACTCACGGCAATGTCACTGATCGCCTTGTAAATCTGCTGCTCCGCCTCTTTCTTCTGTTTCCAGTTGTACACGACATGTCCGCTCCGTTCGCCCGGTGTAAAATACCGTTCACGATACCCGGTAATCGTCTTGCCAAGGCGCTCGCCTTGGTCAAGCAGATAAATAGGAGCCCACAAATCCATAAGGCTATTCGGTGCCGGCGTTCCAGTCAGTCCAATGACACGTTTCATCATCGGCCGGACGCGGCGAAGGGCTTTAAACCTCTTCGCCTGTGGATTCTTGAAGCTGCTCACCTCGTCAATGACCACCGTATCAAACGGCCACTTACTGCCGTATTCCCCGACCAGCCACTCCACGTTCTCGCGATTGATGACGTAGATATCAGCTTCAGCCTTTAATGCCTTCCTTCGTTGTGCGGCGGAGCCCAACACTTTGCTTATCCGAAGGTGCTGAAGGTGATCCCATTTCTCAATCTCTCGCGCCCAGGTATCGTCAGCAACGCGCAGCGGCGCAATGACTAGCACACGGGCGGCATCGAAGTAGTCGTTCAACAGCAGGTCAATCGCGGTAAGTGTACTTACGGTTTTGCTAACCCAAGCCCATCTCCAAAAACAACGCGATATACGGCGTGTCCAATATTCGTTGGGTCGCATACTCCTGATATTGGTGTGGGATGAACTTCATCGGGCATCACCTGCCTTTCCGCTTACCTCGGCAATGAATCTATCTATGTCATCGTTAGAATCAATCTTGTAAACTTCATGGCCCAGCTCCTGCAACGTCTTCGCCCATTTCCTCTGCAAAGGCTGTAACGGCTTCCCCGGCGCTTTCAACTCGACATATACGGTTCTGCCGCCTGGCAGGATAACAAGTCGGTCAGGCACACCTCGGTTCCCGGGGCTTACCCATTTCGGGGCCTTCCCGCCAAGGCGCCTTACCTCCCGCTCCAATCGGCGTTCCAGTGTTGACTCTCTCATAATCGTCATCTCCTTACTGAGGACAGATGGGACACTCACGCACGCGTACAGTGTATATGCGTGTTTAGCATAGGGAGCATAGGGGGCTATATATTACGTCCCCCTATGCTAATTAACATTTATCTTAAATAGGTTAATTCACTGTCCCAACTGTCCTAATCGTTCTTAATCCTTGCCATTACTGGGTTGGCAGCGGGTCAGTAAAATAAAAATTGCTGTCCCATCGCTGTCCCAACTGTCCTTTTAGGGTGGGACAGTGGACAGTAAGGGTCTGTCGTTCTGTCCCGGGTTACTGTCCCACTCTTTCAAAGATAGTCTGCTTCCCGTAACCTGCTACCCGCACCCGTCCAGGTCGCTCTTTCCAACCCGGGATGCGCCGGAGAATATCGCATAGCTCCTTTGCCTCCCACGGCTTCATATCCCCTCTGCGCTTCCCCAGGCACTCGGTCCATATCTGGGCCGCACACACACGATCCCGCAGTTGCTCCGACGGTTCATCTTCCCATTCATCCTCAATGGGGGACTCCAGCCACTCCTGGATAAGACCTTCCCGCGGGTCGCTCTCCATATGCGCCGCTTGCTGCCGCTCCGCCTCCATGCGGGCCTCGCCGTCCAGCTCCAAGGATTCCCCCGCCCAAAACCAGTTCAAAACCTCCGCCCATATTTTCCGTACCACATCATCGGTCAAATGGTCCCAGTGGCTGTACTCCGCCCGTTCCGGCACAACCTCCACAGGCCAAAAACGGCGGTTTCCGGTCGCATCCCGCAAGAAATCACGAGTATTCGTCGTACCGAAGAACACACATTTCCGTGGGAACTCCGATACCTGCCGATCATAGGCCACCCGATACCGGTCTTCTGTCTTGGACAAAAACGCCTTGACCTCTTCGACTTCCGTCCGCTTCATGGCCGATAGCTCGCCAATTTCAAATATCCAGCCGTTTTGCAGATGCTCGCCGGCTTCTTTATTCTCAAAAGTCCGCAATGAATCCGAGAACCATTCCCGGCCCAGCTTAGCAAGTAGTGAGCTCTTCCCAGCTCCTTGGGGGCCAACAAGCACAAGCATCTGATCAAACTTGCAGCCTGGCCGATACAGCCGGGCCACGGCCGCCAGCAGCATCTTCCGCGTCACCTGCCGGGTATAATGCGTGTCGGCGGCGCCGAGATATGTCACGAAAAGACGATCCGCACGCGGCACGCCGTCCCACTCCGTGCTCTCCACGTAAGCCTTGATGGGGTGAAAAGTATTTTTATGAACAACCTCCGTGAAGGCGTTTTGTATAGTCCGGGTTGAATTGATAGCAAATACTTTTGCGAACCAATGCTGGAGTCGCTTATCATCGGCCCCTAGCCACGGCTCATAAAGACGTCCCGGGCGCTCCAGGTTCCGCCACGGCAGCGGCCGCCGGATAACTTCCGAATTGCCGAATGCATCATAAGCGAGCACGCCCCGCCATACGCCGTTGGTAAGGATAAGCTCGACGTTACCAGCGGTAGGGAGCGGGAAGCCCGTCTTTGGATGACATTCCAGTTCGTCTTTCCAGCTGTCGTCCTCCGGCTCCTCTTCCTCCCCGTCGGTGTCCGCGAAGTCCTCCGACAGCTCCGCCAGCCGCTCCCGCTTCACCTTCGGATCCTGTGTGGCGAAGGACAGCATGGCCGTATAGCTCGGCAGCTTCGTGACATTCGTCTTCTCGCTGGCCCGATCGTCCAACTGGCCAAACTTGTGCAGCCGGACCAAGTCGAACGCATTGACCTCCCTGCCGCTTACCGGATCACTCTCATGATGGGAGTAAGCGAACGTGTCGTCGTCATAGATGACAAGGCCGCCGTGGCTCGTCGAGCCGACATGTGTATATCGCGATAGGCTATCATCGACCGGCTCATACACGTCTGGAAGAAACGTGGCTATCGCCTCACTTATGGAATAGCAACGGCAGAATGCCCCGACTACCCCCTGCTTAGCTCTTGGGTCCTCCATCCGCTTGGCAGTCTCTCGCGGCGCCTTATCGCCCTTATGCCGAGGCCACTGGAGCGGGTCATGCCAGTCCTCATATTGCTCCAGCACGTCATCGACGCCCAACGGCTCCCCCTCGTAGACTTCCAGCACTGGGTCGGCGTCCTTGCTGCAGCTCGGCAGATACATGAGACGATGCACGTCGAACGTCGTCTTGTCGAAGTAATCCATGTCGATGTTATCAGCCAGCTTGCGGCTGACAGCGGCGTATTCGTCCGGGCTCATAGTACGGTCTGCCGGCACAATGAGCCTGTATTTCGGTTTGTCCGGGCGGTGGCTATGCGTGGAATAGATCACATAGGCAGTGCCACCCAGAACCAGCTCAACGGTGAAAAGGAAGTCATCATCAGCATGGTCAACGTCCAGTGTAATCAGGCTGCGGGTGTCGACGTTCTCCTTCTTCCGGCGCCCGCCACGGACGAGGCCGCCGACGAAAGCAGGCCCGTCCTTGACTTTGCCACGGCCGATATTGTGCATCTTGTCGTATTCCGCCATCGTCTCCCCGGTCCGCCGCACCTTCCGGAGCCGATCGACGAACTCCTCCCACTCCAGATATTCTGGCTTCCAATTCGTATCCGCGCGGTGCTTGCCGAATGATATATCTAATTCCATGATGCCACCTCAATCCTCTAAAGCCGTTCTTCCATCTTTTTAATGAGACCAATGACGGCTCCTGTGTACTTCTCGCCTTGTTCTGGCTCCGCTGCTTTTACCTCATCGAGCGCCACGAGCAGCCCCTTAAAGCACTCCACCAGTGCCTCGAAGCGTACCCGGAACTTCATCGTCGCCTCGCCGCTTGACTGCGCCGCCTTCTTCCGCAGCTCCTCGAGCTCCTTCTCGACAGCTTCCGGTACCTTCTCCGTCACGGCCACGTCGATCGGCTTCTCCTTCAGCTCTTTCTCCAACTGCTTAATCCGGAGTCTGGCCTCCTGCATTTCAGCCTTCAGGCGCGCCTCTTCTTCCTCATCAAAATCCGCCTGCGCTTCCTTCAGCTTCTCGTTGAGCTCCTGCAGGGCTGCGCGCTCCTTCCCCGCTGCCTTCAACTGCTTCTCAAGCTGCTTTTTCTCTTTGATAACCTTCTGTAATTCTCGTGCTGATTTATCTTCATTCTCGGCAGCAACCTGCTCCCGTTCCTCTGACGGCACTCCAAGCAGAGCAAGCGCCTTCGTATAACTCAAATTCTCAAGCGCTTGCGAATTTGAACCATAATCGTCAGCCAAGCGCATGAAGTTATTCGCGGTAGACTGGCTGTAGTCGACATTATCCCGCAGCCAGTTCCCCCATTCTCCGTGGGGCACCAGTTCCTTGGCCTCACTTAGCCTCTTGCCGATTTCTACCGCACTGCGGAGCACGATCTCCCTGGCCTGCGCATCGATGCCGCGTATCTCGGCTGCGATAATGTCCGCCGTTCTCGTCGATAGCTGCGTCATACGGCTACCCCCTTGACTTTAATTGGCTTTTTCTTTTTAAGCTTCACAGAAATGAACCGATCGACGAAATCCCTTACTTCCGGTGTCATTGAGCAATTTTCATAACCGCGACACTGAAAAACTTGACCTCCCGAAACCTCCATAGTGTAAAAAGGCTTATCTGGTTCAGAGACCCGGCGGATAAAGAGCAGGTCACATTTTCCGTCTGCATAGTTCTTTGCGTAACCTCCGACACAATGGCTTAGTTCTTTCCCTTCTCGGAACAGCTCCACGCTAGTCATTGCTGGCCGAATAACTAACCCGTTATATTCAAATTGATATAACTTATTAAGCTTTTCCAGTCGATTGGCGATCCGAATGTTCAGAGCCCTGTCCTCTTTATACTTCACTTTCTCGAGTGTCTTCTGATGCGCCGAATGAAGGTCATTCGGGTAACATACCGCTTGAGATGCCATATCCATCCCAAGCTTCTTGCAATCGTTGAGATAATCTCTCCAGTCACGCAATACAGAAGATGCGCTGGAGTAATATTTACTAGCTCCCGGCCGTTCCAATTGTTTGAGTATATATTTAATGGCTTGATTGACAGTATGGGAAATACCCAATGACTTGAGGCTGTCCTGATTCTCTTCGAATGTAAGATCTCTAAGCTTGTTTGCTTGGTCAAATGAAACATTTATGCCTTTCTTTCTATAAAATCGGTAGCTATGAAGCATCAAAGGTATGTTTGTAGTGTTGACGGTTCGCATCTCCCGAATCTCTTGCTTAGAGAGCTTGAACACTTTCTCCATTGTTGCACCCCGCCAGTTAATGGCGTTGTAGGTATAGTGGCCGTTAATTTTCGCCTCAATAAGACTCGATAGGCCCAACTTAACAAGATACTCTATGCATGGATATTTCGCGGCCAGCGCAAAAAATTTCACAAGATCCGTTCTCGGCTCGCCTGCACGGCGTTCATAAGAAAACAACCCACAATAGTCCACCTCACCTTCGCGCCGGTGAGTCAACATTTCCTCCCAGCCGCTGTATTGAAATGGTGTCCCATGAACGGCCTCGCGTACATTTTCCTTATCTAAATAGAATGGGGGCCGCCTCATAGCATTTGACAGTTCAGTGATGATAGAGCTCGGGCTATAAAAATGATTGCCCCAAGGATGGCGTCGCCTCATATGAGCTTCGCCGAAGCGAGCCTTTCCTTTTGCTTTTGGATCCCCAGGAATAAAGAGATATTCCGCTTGCACATAAAACTGCGTGTTTACTTCCCTATAATCTCCTGTGTAATCCCGCTTTACATATATGCCGTGAGCTACTACTGCCTTGGGATTAATGAGTGACTTGTCATACCAGACTAAATAAGCATCATCAATTAGCCGGCTTCTCCCTCTCCCACTCGCCTTAACCGTACAGAACGATCCGCATTTCTCGCACATCTCCGTTTTTCCGTGGCGAAAACCTTTGGTCAGGTACTCTTTTTTACAATGGGTACAGTAGCCATATTGGAAACCACCCATTCGACGAGTAAAGATATAGCGGCTATCTCGTAAAGCCACATCAACAACATAAGTGTTTAACTCATCGCTAACCTGATTAGGCAGGTGGGCTGCAAAGTCTTTTGACATCTTCGCCCCTCCTTACTTCAACAACTCATCAAGATCGACATCGAAGTCATCAACGACAGGTATCTCCACTTTTGCCGGAGCCGCTGGCACGACCGAGGCCGCGTCTGTCGACTTAATGCCGTAGTACTCGAACACAACGGCGAAGCCTTCCTGTGGTGTAAGCATGGCCACGTTGCCTTTACGCTTCTTCTCTGCGGCCTTGCGCATGGCTTCCAGACTCTTCCCGATCGACTTTTCCTTGGCCATAATCTTGTCAGCATCTCCAGGGTGCGCATCGATATAGTTAAGCAGGTATTGCCCAACAAACTGCACGTAATCATTATCCTTAGCTCCGGCCATCTCTGCCTGGAGCTTTGCTTTTGCCTGTTCTAGCATCCCAGTTCCTCCTATCAGTCCTTTTGATAGAAATCACACTCAAAGCCCGCAGCCTGGAGTGGCAGCCCTGGCGCCCAATCAATCGGCCGCCCCATAATCTCCGTAACATGCTCCACGGATCCAGTGCCTACCGGCACATCCAGTACAACCTCGTCATGCACATGCATCACAATCTCGTATCCTTCCGCAGCGAGCCGTGTCATCGCGACGGCCAGGCAATCCCGTGCAATCGCTTGGACCAGATTCTCCACCAGTCGGCCGCCATACGTTCGGTGCGACATCCACTTTTTCTTGACCTGGTCCATGCCGTCGAAGACGATGCCATCCTTGCCGAAATTCGGATCCGGCTTGATTCGCGGATTCACGTATGCCAGGCTGCGGCCGCTCGGAAGATCCGCGAACAACATGCCCGCCTCGTAGCGGTACTGAACCCCGTGCGCCAGCTTGACGGCCGTCTTCTCTCGTACAGCGGTTACAGCGGCTTCCTCGGCTTTGTACCAGAGCCTTCTTATATTCGGGTTCGCGTCCCTCCATTGCTTGACAAGGCGCGGATAATCGTCCGGGTCAATCTCCTTTTTTGAGTCCATAGCAGCCATTGCATTCGGGCCGCCTTGGTAACCACAAGCCAGTACAGCTACTTTACCGGGTGCACGATATCTATAGTTTTCATGCCCTTTGACAATCGTCTCGAACGGTATTCCAAACATCTGCGACGCCGTGGCTTCGTATATCTTGCCGTGGCCACGGAAGACTTCCAGGACCCATTGCTCATCTGCCAGCCAGGCAACGACGCGAGCCTCGATAGCTGAAAAGTCACTGACGATGAAGCGACAGCCCGCCGCCGGGATGAATGCGGTACGGATGAGCTGGGACAGTACAAAAGGCGGCGCGCCGTAGAGCATCTCAAGCAGTTCGAAGTCACCGCTGCGCAGCGTCTCCCGTGCCAGCGTCAGGTCTTCGATTTTGTTCTGCGGCAGGTTCTGAACTTGGATGAGCCTCCCCGCCCAGCGCCATGTCCGGTTGGCACCGCAGAATTGCAGCAGCCCCCGGGCGCGGCCGTCACTGCAGATCGACCGATGCATGGCGTTGTATTTGTCCACGCTCGTCTTGCCCATCTCCTGCCGGAGCTCCAACGCTCGGCTTGTCTCGTCATCCGGCGCCGCATCCAGCAGCGCAGGCATATGCTCCTTCGCAAGACTCCCCGCCTCCAGGCCGTGCTCTGCAAGCCATGCCTTGAGCTGCACGTCGCTATTCGGGTTGTCCAACCCGGTCAGCTCCTTGGCCTCTTCTGTCAATCGCGCCCCATATTCTGCATCACAGGCGATAGCTGCATTGAAGAGCTCAGGATCCAGATGGACTCCCCGATCGTTGATTTGTTGGTCCAACGCCCACAGGTGCCACTCGTGTACTGGCACGGGGAAGCGCTCCAGCTTACGGCGGATCGCTCTTTCAACGACAACGTCCTGCCTGTTGTATTCGATATACTGCTGCCATTTCTCAGGATCATGGTGCGGATAGTTTCGAGTCCGTTTCCCGTTAGCCTTTGTCGGCTTACACGGTACGGAGAAGTACTTAATCAACGCCTTGCCCTTAGCGTCCTTCTGGGCCGAGAGTTTCAGCACGTCGGCCACTCCTTCCAGATACCCCGGCAACCCCAGCGTCAGCGCGTGAACAGCTGTGCATCGCCAATAATCCGGGTTGCAATCAATGCCGAAATACCGGGAGAGCGCTGTCCGCTCAAATCCAGCATTAAATGCCGTCTTGATTACGTCGGAGCGCAAAGCATCCATTACATCCTTCGGGACGTCCTCGAACGCGGTCAGGTCGATAACTTCAACCGGATCGTCGTCAAAGGCGAAGCCGAACAACAGAATCTCGAAATCTGGCGCTTCTACATATCGATGAACGCCGCACTTCTTTAGGTCCACACTGCTGAACGTTTCAAGGTCGATTTGCAGGACAGTCATGGCTGGCGTCGGCTCTCATCCGAAAGGCTTGATAGTGAAGAAGGGCTTATCTTGTCTTTGACCACCTGCTCTAACTCTTGAATTCTATATGCCATTGCCAAAATCAGATTATCACCAACAAGGTTCCGCCATTCTTCCCCGTATCGAAGCGCTTTGAAGATATTTTTTGACCAATCGATAACGATCTCGTATTTTTCATTCACCGTTACACGCTCTTCTTGCACAGGTCTCAACCTCCCGAAAATATTGATAGGAAAGGGGATCCATTACTGAATCCCCTAAAAATGCACTAGCCTAAAAAATCCTCGTCGTCGTCAACGTCATCGATGTCGAAATCCTCATCGCCAAAGTCATCATTTACGCTGCTACGGCCGCCCAGGAAGTCACCATCCTGCACTTTCACGATGTTGTTCAAGCCAGCAGCGATACCCTTATTCCCTTTCGTGTCGAAAAGATAGAAGTTGACAGACACCTTAGCGTAGCAGCCGCTATAAACCTCTGTTGTGTCAGTAATCTCCTGAAACTTCGTTTTTCCATCGGAGCCTTTCCCGATCGGCTTGGCAATACCCGGTTTGTTCTTGCTAGATGCGTTGAAGAAATAATGGCCAGCATAAGCCTCGTCATCCGGGCGTTCCTCATCCCCATCCCGAAGCGGTGTATGGAATTTAGCCGGAAGTTTCCCGTTATACTTCGCTTTTGCCTGCTCTTTCAGCAGGTCGGTGGCAGCCTTAATTTTGCGCAATGTCTCCTTATCATCTTTTGGGATCAAAATCGAAACGCTATATTTCGGGTCTCCCCCGTCAACAGATTGCGGTTCCCAAACATTCGCATAGCTCAGACGTACCTTGCCCGTAATTACCTTTGTTGATTGGTTATCAATTGTCATTTGCACATTTCCCCTTTTCATTGATTTGAAAGTTGCTACAGGCCATTTGCCTGAAGTCATCATGTCCACGTGGTAATCCGCTATTTCACCCATTAGCTACACCTCAAACCCCACGTCGGCAAACTCATCTTCCAAGCTGTTCAACTCCGCGCGTGGGTCCGTCTCCGGAACAAGCACTGGTTTACCGGGCGGCTTAATAATCAGTTCGTCCAGGAGCTTTGCCAGCTCTTTCTTGCCGATCCGTTTCTCCAGCTCGCCGATGCCGCGAAGCTCCCGCGGTTTGAGATATTTGTCCGGCTCCAAGTTCGCCTCTTCAAGAGTCTTCCAAGCTACGTCTTTGTCAGAAATGACCCTATTGCTCCGGCCTTCAACAAGCTTCCATTGCGGGATCCGCTTCCCAACTTTCGCCTGTTCGAAGGCATAGTCAGCGACATCCTTCGCCCACGCTTGCAACTGCTCGGCAACAAAAAGAATCGATCCGATTTCTTCATTAGAAAGCAATGCCGGATCCTGAAACTCGTAAACCAACGCCTTCATGTTCTCATCAGCACGGGCTCGGCAGTTCCCTTTCACCTTGCACCAGCGGCAGTGGCTGCCTGCCTTAAATCCCCCCTCGCCGGCGTAGGCCAGCGCCGCAGCAGGCTTGACCACAGTCTCCGCCCATTCCAGCAGGCCATCGATTGGCATAGTGTCCGTGCTGACACTATCCAGACGCGGCTGCACAATGGTCATGCGGACCTCTTGAATATCAAACATCCAGTTGTAAGCAGACCAGGCGCCAAGGGCATATAGCCGTATCTGCGGATTACCGACCGCGCTGACCTGTTGGCCTTTCCCGTATTTCAGATCAATTATTTCAAGCACGTCGTCCGATATCAGGACCACGTCACCAGTGCCGTAACCCTCCGGTACCCACTTTGTAAAATCCAGGCGCTCCTCAAGTGAAACGATGGCATCCGAAGATCGGGCCTTTGCCTCCAAAAAGCGTTCTTCGACAAAGTCAACATATTCCTGGACAGCGTTCTCCATTTCTGCATTGTAATATTGGTTAACCGCTATAAAAAACTGCAATCCTGCTTCCAATTCGGCTCGACGTTTGGAATTGCACGGTTTTATGCTACGGCTCAGCTTCAACTCAGCAAGCTCATGCGCCGCTGTCCCCTCGTCTGCGTACTCGCTGCGCTTATCTTCTATGTGCTCACAAAGCCGGGCACTCGGCGGGCAGTTGATCCACCGTTCAGCCCCTGATCCTCCGAGTAAGGCGTGATCACGTTCAGCATGCGCCGGCTGTGTCATAGTGCTTTTAATCGTGCCAGGAACGCCGCCCGCTGCTCTTCTTGTACTGCGGTAATGTTCTTACTGCCAAACTCGTCAAGCAGAGCCTTTACGGCTTTCTTCCCTTCTACCGTCTTGCCCTTAGCAGCAGCGACCTCTCGCAGCTCCTCCACAGTAGGAATGTCTTCTCCCCCGTCGCTACCTTCCTCCTCGGTGACATCTGGCTTTTCTGGTTCCTCCTGCTTCTTCGCCGCCTCCGCTTTTGCGGTGCGCTGGCGTTTAGGTTTCTCCTCCTGGACCGGGGCAGCTTCGAAGGTGGATACCTTTTGCCCCGAGATAGCTGCAGCTAAGACAGAAAGCTCCTGAATGGATTCGGCAGCATCGGCGCCGTTGATCGTGATTTGTACAGGCATGATAAGTCCTCCTATGATAAAATGATGAAGTGTGATACAATGGCGGTGAAAAATGTGTTTTCTTTGTAGCTCCGCGCGGCTCCTACCCCGCTTGGAGCTGTTTTTCATTTTCTAGACTGTCTTTAGCCCGTCGGTATTGCTGGCGGTACATCTCTCGAGCCCGGCTGCATTGTGTTGTATCCCGCAGCTGTAGCAAGTTACCCAGACTACGAAGGCGTTGCTTTCTCGACATGTCCACTCACCTCCTTATCAGAATCACAGGTAAGGATGAGGGTTTCTGCATCTTGCAGAAAGCCTTAAAACCCAGCCAGTTCATCGTCAAAATTTGAAGCCCATCTTCTCGGCCTCGATGGTCGCCCAGGTCACAAACGGGAGCCAATCCGCATCGATTCCGGACTGAATATACCGAGTAGCCAGGCGGTCCAGCAGCTCGTCAGGAATATTCATATGGCTTCGTCCTCCCTTACATCGTTGGTTGTTCCTTCAGCCACTGCTCCAGGAAACTCCGTGTTTCCCTTGCCGGAAACAGCCATTTTGTTCTCACCTTCCTTTTTGGGAAACGGGAGTCGAAGAAGAAGGTATCCTGAATGAAGTTCCAGCTCATACACGTTCGCCGCTGTAACTCCGCCGAGTCCCAGAATACATACTCACCGTCTACTTCCTTGAGAAACGCTTCGATTTTTTCACGACACATTTCTTTAACATGAGATTCATCAACTTGAACCGTTACCAGGCTCATGACGCGGCCTCCCTTTCTATTATTGGGAGGATCCCTTCTTGTTTAAGTAGGTCGTAGATGAAAAGCCGTCCTTTTTGGGTCCATTTAGTGCTTACACGCGATTTATCAGCGTCGATGACATGTGTAGTTGTCTGCGTGTAACCTTTATCCTGGTATTTCGCGTAGAGCAGCCAGATGTCGCCTTGCTTGTATTGAACGCCAAGCTCATATAATTTCTGATTGAGAGCTCTAGCACTCAAGCCGTAATCCTTAGCGATTTTAGATACTGACAATAAAGATTTGTTTTGCAGTACCATGTCATAATAGGAAGCTTTCGGCTGCAACTCATGGACCTGCTGTGTAAGTACGAGGTTATCAGTCGTCAAGGCTGCTACCTTTCTTTCGAGGTACTCGTGAGCCCGCTTAATGACCATTTCCGGACTGTTCCATCTACGCTCCAGCTCAAGGAAATACTGCCGGGCTTGCTTCCCCTTCTCATTGCGCTGAATCATGGATATTTCCTTGGCCATCTCGATTTTGATGTGGTGGTCAATGTAGGTTGATTCATTGCCTTGAGCTGTTACTCTTTTTTGAGTAACAGTTACGAAGTCGATGCTTTCAGTAAATCCGTATTCAATCATGCGTACAATCCAATCGTTATAGCGAGTTTTAACCTCTAAAAACTCATGAAGATCGCGACCACTCACAAGCAGATTACCCTGCTCATTCGATTGCGTTGGAATCAAATCGTTCATTGATTTAGCTCGCTTTCCATGCCGAGCATTTTTGCGATTGCCGGCTTATACTTCTTTCCTTTCCTCGTGCCTTTGAAGATTTCCGAGACATACGTACAGGAAATACCTAACTCCCTTGCGATGTGAACCATCTTGATGTCCTTTTGAAGCATGATTTTTCTGGCTTCTGCTCCGAACTCAGTGTAGTGCGGCATTTTTCCTAACCTCCTTGTAAAAGTTTGTAAAAATAACAGCTTAATTGTTGACATCAAGTCGCAAATGTACTACCATTGTGAAAAAGGCATAACCAAATAATAATCGTTGGGGGACGATTTTTTAAAAGTGGGTTATGAACCCTCTGGTTTTTTGTTGCCTTTTTCGCCTTAGATTAAGCTGTTGACAATAGTATAGTGCTATATTTCCTACCTGTCAATATATAAGTGCTAAATTTAAGACTTTGATGTAAAGGAGTTTGAGTTATGTCTTTAGTAAGACGTATTCAAGAATTATGTGGTAGTAAAAACACTACCCTGATTGGATTAGAAAGGGAGATTGGGCTTGGTAGAGGAACTATCCGTAATTGGGATAAAAATTCCCCTTCAATTGATAAAGTACAGAAAGTGGCTGAATACTTTGGTGTCTCTGCTGATTACTTGCTTTACGGGTTCAATAAAGGCGAGTTCACTTCACTTATTAACTTGGTTAGGTATAAAAGATCTATAAAAGAGTTTTCCTTAGATACAGGCATAGATGAGTATTATTTAAATAGGCTTTGTTCGGGTATCGAGTACACGCAGCCTACCATTGATATCGTTTTGAATATCGCAATCAGCAACGACAACGACTGGTTAGTTGATGCCGAATCACTTTTTAAAGCGGCGGGGTACGACCTAAAAGAAATAAGTGGCGATTTACTAACGGATGTACCTCTAGAATTACTGCATCATTACCAAGAGCAGGGCATGTCTGAAACCAAAATGGCGATAGCTTATGCAAAATTCAGAAAAGCTGAGTTAAGAGACGCAATGTCAGAGCCAAGCTATGAGGAGGATATAAATAACGACATCCATACCATCGCTGCCCACCACGACGGAGAAGAATGGACAGAGGAAGAGCTCGAAGAAATTGAGCGATTCAAAGAATTTATCCGCATGAAGAGAGCAAAAGACAAGCAGGAGTGATGTCATGGCATATGAGTTGCTACTGAGAGAGGCGGAACAACAAGGGGTTGACGTGTACGAACTCCCCCTAAAAGGTGGGTTAAAGGGTCTGTACCACAGGAATGCTATTTGCATAAACCGCCGTCTCTCTCGAATAACAGAAAAAACTTGCATCCTTGCCGAGGAGTTAGGGCATTACCATACATCGGCCGGTAACATATTGGATCAATCGGATGTACGCAACCGAAAACAAGAGCAGCGGGCACGTAGCTGGGCATATGAAAGGCTCGTCCCACTAAACACCATTGTACAAGCCCACCGACTAGGGGTCCGTAATCGCTTTGAGCTCGCCGAATACCTCAATGTGACTGAGGAGTTTCTTGAGTCGGTCTTAAAGCGGTATCAAGAAAAATATGGATTATGTGTCCCCGTTGGTAAGTACACCGTCTGCTTTGAACCACTAGGCGTCATAGAATTTTTCGAGTAACCTTCGCGCTTTCTCAGCCGTAAGGCTGTTTAACATACATATAAAACCGAACGCACGTTCCGAGAAAGGAGAATAGTTACAATGGCATCTTTCAGAAAACGCGGCGAAACTTGGGAGTACCGAATAACTTACACCGATCGCCGTACTGGGAAACGAAGGGAGAAAACGAAGGGGGGATTCCTTACCAAGAAAAAGGCTCAACTCGCAGCGGCAAAGGAAGAATTGAAAATCGATCAATTCGGGTTCGCCGAAAATGGGGATCAAAATGTGAAAGAGTACATGGAACAATGGCTCGAAGTATTTAAAAAGCCTGCAGTGAAAATCAACACATATCTCCTTCAGGAACGAAATGTTCGCTTAAACATAATCCCGCGATGGGGCAATTATCAACTTAAAGAGATCACTCGTGTTGAAGTTCAAAAATGGGTTAACGAATTAAGGGACCACTATAGCGAAGGGACCACAAGGAGGATTGTCAGCATTTTGTCCTGCGCGATTGATAATGCAGTTCATGACTTCGGGATCCTACGCGAAAACCCGATCAAGAAAATCAAGGTAACAAAAGACGAATCCGAGGACAAGGATAAGATTAAATATTTTACCGTCAAAGAGTTAGATAAATTCCTCGCGGCATGTGTACCCATCGCAAAAAGCAAATACGGGCATATGAGAAAATATCAAGCCTTGTTCGGGTTGATCTCCAGAACCGGTTTGCGGATCGGCGAAGCTCTGGCTTTAACTTGGGATGATTTTGATTTGAAAGCCGGAACGGTATCCGTCTCGAAAACCTTGACATATCCGCTTAACTCCGATCCACGAGTGACTACTCCAAAAACGAAGAAAAGTAATCGAACAATCAAAATTGATGACGGAACTGTCGAACTGATGAAGAAACATCGCGTGAACATGGCCGAAACCATATTGATGTACCCTAACTTTAAAAAGTCTGACAGGGATCTCGTTTTTCATCAAGAAGATGGCCGGTGGCTGAGAATAAACGTAGTTCGTGAGTATATGAAGGAAGTTTGCAAGCGCGTAGGCTTGCCGTTACTCTCTCCCCATGCTCTCCGGCATTCCCACGCCGTGCATCTGTTGGAAGCTGGAGCAACGATAAAATACGTCGCGGAGCGCCTCGGTCACTCCTCAATCAAGACAACCGAAAGGTATTTACACGTGACCAAGAAAATAGAAAAAGACGCACTTGACCTGTATGCCCGTTATCTTGCGAGATAAATGCGTGGGCAAAACATGGGCAAGTGCGCCCCAATTACTCTAAATACCGCGTAGCATAAAGGTTACCCGATACTGCCTTCCATTTCCAACTTAATGAGACGGTTCATCTCTACCGCATATTCCATCGGCAATTCCTTCGTGAACGGCTCAATGAAGCCCATGACGATCATTTGGGTCGCTTCGTCTTCCGTCAATCCGCGGCTCATCAGATAGAACAGTTGATCCTCCGACACTTTGGATACGGTCGCCTCATGCTCCAATTGAATGTTGTCATTCATGACTTCGTTATACGGAATCGTATCGGACGTGGATTGATTATCCATGATGAGGGTGTCGCATTTGACATTGGCCTTGGAGCCTTCGGAATTCCGGCCGAAGGACGCGATGCCGCGATACGTTACTTTGCCGCCGTGCTTCGAGATCGACTTGGATACAATCGTCGATGTCGTGTCTGGCGCCAGATGCAGCATTTTGGCGCCTGCATCCTGGTGCTGCCCTTTGCCCGCTACCGCGATGGACAATACCGAGCCTTTGGCTCCGCGTCCCTTCAAAATAACGGCAGGGTACTTCATCGTCAGCTTGGAGCCGATGTTGCCATCCACCCATTCCATGTTCGCGTTCTCTTCGCATACCGCACGCTTTGTAACCAGGTTGTAAATATTCGGTGCCCAGTTCTGAATCGTCGTATAGCGAACGCGGGCATTCTTCTTCACAATAATCTCAACGACCGCGCTATGCAGCGAGTTCGTGCTGTAGATAGGAGCCGTGCAGCCTTCTACATAGTGCACGAAGCTGTCTTCGTCGGCGATGATGAGCGTGCGCTCGAATTGCCCCATGTTCTCAGAGTTGATGCGGAAATACGCCTGCAGCGGGATTTCGCATTTGACTCCCTTCGGTACATAGATGAAGCTGCCACCGGACCATACCGCGCTGTTCAACGCAGCGAACTTGTTGTCCGCCGGAGGAACGACCGTGCCGAAGTGCTCCTTGAAAATTTCCGGATGCTCGCGCAAAGCCGAGTCGGTATCCATGAAGATAACGCCTTGCTCTTCGAGATCCTTTTGCATGCTGTGGTAGACGACTTCCGATTCATACTGCGCGGATACGCCGGCCAGGAACTTCTGCTCCGCTTCCGGAATTCCCAGCTTATCGAACGTCTCCTTAATCTCCGCCGGCACTTCCTCCCACGTCTTGCCTTGCTTCTCGGAAGGACGAACATAATATTGAATATCGTCGAAGTCCAACTCATCCAGGTCGCCGCCCCAACGGGGAAGCGGCATCTTCTCAAATTGCTTCAGCGACTTCAAGCGGAAATCGAGCATCCATTCCGGTTCATCTTTAATCTTCGAGATTTCCCGAACGATTTCCGGAGTCAATCCTTTGCCGGATTGGAAAATGGATTGGTGATTATCGCGAAAGCCATATTTATATTCCTCAAGTTCTGGCATTTCTTTCGCCATGGTGCATTACCTCCTCCGTACGTTATCCACGTACATTCTCGCCGTTATTTCGTCGGCTCTTCAATCCCTTTGCGCAGCGCGTTCCAGGCCAGCGTCGCACATTTGATCCGCGCCGGGAATTTGCATACGCCAGACAGTGCTTCAATATCTTCATACTCGTCGAATGTCACGTTCTCGCCTTTCACCATGGAGGAGAATCGTTCAGCCATCTCAATCGCTTCTTCCAACGTTCTGCCCTTGACCGCGTCGGTCATCATCGAGGCGCTCGACATGCTGATCGAGCAGCCCTCTCCGGTAAAACGGGCATCGACGACTTTATTATCCTCTACCATGAGCTGCAAGGAAATACGGTCGCCGCATGTCGGATTGTTCAATTCGATCGTTACCGCATCGGAATCGAACGTACCGCGGTTGCGCGGCTTTTTGTAATGATCCATGATGACGCGCCGGTACAAATCATCCAATTGCATCGCTGAAATACTCCTTTGTTGCCCGCAAGGCTTCTGCCAGACGGTCGATGTCTTCTTCCGTATTATACAGATAGAAGCTTGCTCGCGCCGTCGCGCTTGCCTTCAGCCAGCGCATCAGCGGCTGGCAGCAATGGTGGCCGGCGCGAATGGCAATTCCCTTTGCATCGAGAACGGTCGCCACATCATGCGGATGAACATCATCCAGATTGAAGGTAACGAGACCGATCCGGTTCTTCTTCGGACCGTAAATCGTAATCCCTTCAATCGCGGAGAGCTGTTCGACCGCATATTGGGCCAGCTCATGCTCATGAGCGGCAATGGCGTCCATGCCGACCTCTTCGAGGAACGTAATTGCCGCGGCCAGGCCGACGGCTCCGGCAATGATCGGCGTGCCGCCCTCGAAGCGCCACGGAATCTCTTTCCATGTCGACTCGTACAAGTCAACATGGTCAATCATTTCGCCGCCGAACTCGACAGGTTCCATCTTGTTCAGCAGCTCTTTCTTGCCGTACAATGCTCCAATCCCTGTCGGACCGCACATTTTATGCCCGGACAGCGTGTAGAAATCGCAATCCAAGTCCTGAACGTCAATCCGCATATGCGGCGTGCTCTGCGCCCCGTCGACCACCATCACGGCGCCGTGACGATGCGCGATGGCCGCGATGTCCTTCACCGGATTGATAACGCCCAGCACGTTCGAGGCATACGTGACCGTGACGATCTTCGTCCGATCTGTCACGGTCTGCTCCACGTCCGCCAGGTCAATCGTTCCATCCTCTTGCAGAGGAATATATTTCAACGTAGCGCCGGTTGCCTTCGCAACCTGCTGCCACGGAATGAGATTGCTGTGGTGCTCCATTGGCGTCAGGACGATCTCGTCGCCTTCCTTGCACACGGAGCGGGCATATGAAGAGGCAACTAGATTCAACGCCGTCGTCGTGCCGCGGGTGAACACAATCTCTTCCGGATACCGGGCATGAATGAACCGGGCTACTGTCTCGCGCGCTCCTTCATAAGCATCCGTTGCCCGGGAACCGAGCGTATGCACGCCGCGGTGGACGTTCGCATTGTCCCGTTCGTAATAATCCTGAATAGCACGGATAACCGCTGTCGGCTTCTGCGAAGTAGCCGCATTGTCCAAATAGACGAGAGGGTGACCGTTAATCTCCTGATTCAGTATCGGAAACTGCTTACGAAGCTCGCGCCCTATCATTGTCCTAACTTCCTTTCGATGTAGCGGCGCAGCAGCTCCTGCAGATGCTCGTTCGGCAGTTCGGCCACGACCGGAGCCAGGAACCCGCGAATAATCAGGTTCTCCGCTTCCTCCTTGGATACGCCGCGGGACATCAAGTAATAGACTTGCTCCGGATTCACTTGCCCGGCGGACGCGGCGTGTCCTGCCTTGACGTCATCCTCATCGATAAGAAGAATCGGGTTAGCGTCGCCGCGGGCTTTCGGGCTCAGCATAAGCACGCGTTCGGTCTGCTGTCCGTTCGCTTTGGAAGCGCCCTTCTCGATCTTCGTAATTCCGTTGATGATGGAAGAGGCGGATTCACGCATCACGGCGCGGGTGATCATATCGCTCTCGGAACTGAGGCCGATATGGACGGCCTTCGTCGTAATGTTGAGCTTCTGCTCTCCGTTCCCGACGCAGATCACTTTCGCATCGGAGGTGGAGCCGTTGCCGTTCAGAATCGAGCATGTATCGGAAGCTCCATTGCCATTGTTCATCTCGCCGACGACCCATTCGATACGGCCGTCATTCTCTACGATGGCGCGGCGGAACGAAATATCGGTTGTCGCTTCGCCCAGATGGTGAATCGAAGCGTAGGTCACCTTCGCTCCCGGCTTGACGAATACTTCAACCACGCCGTTGTGCATGACCGGTTCGCTCAACGGGCCGGACACGTAATTATCAACATAGTTCACCCGGCTGTTCACATCCGCCACAATCAAGATATGCGGCGCGAACGTAGCCTTGGAATCATCGGTATAGAACAAAGCTTGCACCGGTATGTCCACTTCTACATTTCGGGGCACGTACAGGAATACGCCGCCGTTCCACAGCGCGGCATGCAGCGCCGCAATGCGGTGCTCTTCAGCCTTAACGGCTTGCATCAGATGCGGCTTCACGAGCTCTTCATGCTCGCGGGCCGCCGTATGCAGATCCGTGAAAATGACGCCTTTGGCAGCCAGCTCGGCGTTCAGCTTGCTGTACACGACTGCGGAATTATGCTGCACCAGCACATTTTCCGGATCCGCTCCTTCGCCGAATACGGCGCGCGCGCCTTCCGGGAGGGCTGCGAAGCTGCCAGCCGCCGCACCTTCGGCATACTGGCCGTATGCCTCCAGATTCCAGCGGTCGATTTTCGTTTTTTCAAATATCGGGTTATCCAGTGTTGCCGCCTTATCCAAGGCCTGCAGCCGGAACTCGGTCAACCATGCCGGTTCATTATTGCGGGCGGAAAGGTTGGCTACCGCATCCCGGTTCACTGGTAAAGTTATTTGCGTGCTCATCGGTTCCATCGCTCCTCCTGTCAATCGAATTGCTGAATGTCGTTAGGCGTCTTGTCCAACCGTCTCATCGGCGATGCCAAGCTCTTCCTTAATCCAGTCGTAGCCTTCTGCTTCAAGCCGCTCTGCCAGCTCAGGTCCGCCGGATTTGACAATACGGCCCTGCATCATGACGTGAACGAAGTCAGGCTTGACGTAGTTCAGCAACCGTTGATAGTGAGTAATAATCAAGAAGCCCCGCTCTTCGCTGCGCATAGCATTCACGCCGTTCGCCACGATTTTCAACGCGTCGATATCCAGACCGGAGTCGATCTCGTCAAGGACGACGATCTTCGGATCGAGCATCATCATTTGAAGAATCTCGTTGCGCTTCTTCTCCCCGCCGGAGAAGCCTTCATTCAAATAACGATGAGCGAACTCTTCATTCATCTCCAATTCCTTCATCTTCGATTCCATCTGGCGGATGAACTTGATGAGGGAGATCTCGTTGCCTTCCCCGCGGCGCGCGTTGATGGCGCTGCGCAGGAAATCGGAATTCGTAACGCCGGCAATCTCGCTCGGATATTGCATCGCAAGGAACAGCCCCGCGCGTGCGCGCTCATCGACATCCATTTCAAGCACTTCTTCGCCGTCAAGTGTCGCGCTGCCTTCGGTTACTTCATATTTAGGGTGGCCCATCAGAGCGGATGCCAGCGTACTCTTCCCTGTTCCGTTCGGCCCCATGATGGCGTGCACTTCCCCGCCCTTCATCGAGAGGCTGATGCCTTTCAGGATCTCTTTACCTTCAATGGTCGCTTTCAAACCATTAATGACGAATTCTGTTGCCATGTGTCGTAACCTCCAGATTGATGGATTTGTTAAAAAGATGTATACTTTAAATTAAAGATTAATCTTCCCCTAGAGCCTTTCTTACATAGTAATCATTATAAAGTGATTATCAATGATTCTCAACATAATATTAGTACATTGGAATATAGAAAGCAACCTTGCAAAAGACAAGCCGCCCCCAACCTGCCTGAGGAAGAAGCCAACATAGCTAATCTGTTCTCCCTTCTGTCCATTCAAACCTTGCATCCTTCTCCGTCCCCCAGCTCAGCCCTGCGGGAACTCCATGAAAGGAACAACCGTTCCCCGTAACCGATTGGGATAGGAAGACATCATTGACTATCCATTTTCGGCAAACCGAAAATATTTATGCACAAGAAGCAGGTGCGGCCTTCGGCAGATGAGGCAAAAATGACTCTGCCGGCCAAGATTGTTTACCTAGGAAACAAAACCATTATAGCATCATCTGATAATGATAATCAATATCACTATTGACATAATCTCGCATCAGTATACTTGAAGCACGAAGAAGCATCCGTCACCATGTGGCAAAGGATGCTTCATCTTCAAGCTATTCTTATTCTTAAGCAGACAGCTGTCCCGGAACTCGCTCCCGGCTTACGCCATCTGATGGACGGCTTTGGAGGCATTGCCCAAGTAGGAGCTCAGCATCCAGATATGCTTCTCCAGATCGCCCTGCATGCCAATGAACATATCGTTGGTCACATTGTCTCCGACGCGGTCGGCTTCCTTCAACGCTTCTCCGAATTCGGTAATCAATTGATTGAAATCATCGATCAATTGCTTGACCATCTCTTCGGCCGTCTCGTTGCCGCGCGCTTCCGGAATCGTCGCGTTCGCCGCATACTCCTTCAGCGTAGCGTAAGGCTTGCCGCCGATCGTAAGCAATCTTTCCGCCACTTCATCCATTTTCTCCGTAATCTCATTATAGAATTCTTCGAACTTCTCATGAAGCGTGAAGAACAAATCGCCTTTTACAAACCAATGGTAGTTATGAAGCTTCACATACATCAGATTCAAGTTGGCTACTTGCTGATTCAACATCTGCTGCAATTTTTGGTTCGACATAAGTAAAACGCCTCCTGATATTTTGATTTATTCCTTGTTGATAATAATTCTAATATAAGAATGAGTTAATTTCAACCCCTTGACGGAAATTTTACATCTTTTTTTACCGTCCCGGAGCCTCGCATCCCTTATCCAATAAGTACCCTTTGCCGGCGCTTTTGAATCCCTCGGCCTTGCCCTGCTCATCCTCCAAATTTAAAGTTTCCATAGGTAAAAAAATCCGATATACTAAATCGCAACAGTCTTGGAGTGCGTTTTTGCACAACCTCATATTATGGAAGATTGTTCATGTTCATTTTATTACCGGGAGGTGCCTGTCTACGATGACTTATCACACAGCTTACCGTCCTTTGGGCCTGGAGGATGCCGTGGCTCTGGCGCACGGGATCGAAGGACTGTTCCCGCCCGATCTGCCTCTTCATTGCGAGGAAATCGGCGATGGCAATTTGAATTTGGTGTTTCGGGTATCCGGCGTTCCGGAGAGAACCGATGTTGCGACTCCCCCCCGACGTATTATTATCAAGCAGGCGCTCCCGTATGCAAAAGTGGTGGGAGAATCGTGGCCGCTCACTTTGGATCGGGCCCGAATCGAAAGCGAAGCCCTGCTGGCTCAAGGAAGGCTCGTCCCTCACCTCGTTCCGAAGGTCTATGCGTACGATCCGGAGCTGGCGCTCACCGTGATGGAAGATCTGAGCGATCATACGATTATGCGCCACGGGCTGATGCAGTCGGCTACGTATCCGCTGTTCGCTGAACATATTGCGGAATTCATGGCTCATACGCTGTTCTTCACCTCTGATCTGGGCTGCAATCAGCAGGAGAAAAAGCGAATCGCGGCTTCGTTCTCCAACCCCGAGCTGTGCAAAATAACCGAGGATCTGATCTTCGACGATCCTTATACCGATTCACCGAACAATAATTGCGAAGAAGCGCTGCGCGAGGATCACCGCAAGCTTCAGGAGGATCAGGCCCTTCATCTCGAAGTGATGCTGCTGCGGGAGAAGTTCCTGACCCAGGCCCAGGCTCTGCTGCATGGCGATCTTCATACGGGAAGCATCTTCGTCACGCCGGACTCGACCAAAGTAATCGACCCGGAATTCGCCTATTATGGCCCGATCGGCTTCGACATCGGCGCGGTCCTGGCCAATCTGCTGCTCAATGCGGCCGGGCATGAATATTGGAGTACGGATGAAGGGGCCCGGAAGCAGCACCGTGACTATTTGCTGGCAACGGCTGAAGCAGTCTGGACCGGGTTCGAGTCCCGCTTCCGCTCGCTGTGGAACGAACACGGCATCGATCGGCTGTCATTTACCCCTGGATATCAGGATCTTTATATGGAACGAATTTTGCAGGATGCGGTCGGTTATGCCGGCTGCAAAATCATTCGCCGGATTGTCGGCCTCTCGCATGTCGCCGATATTGACCGCATTGAGGATGATGCGATCCGGCTGCGGGCGCAACGGATGGCGCTGAGCATCGGCAAGACATTCATCCTGTCCAACCAGTCTGTCCGCTCCATTCGGGAAGCTATCGCGGCAGCCGGGTCGGCCATCGAGGACGAGTACGCCCATAACCGTTCCTAATATAGGGACATCTGAGGACGCTTGTCTGTTCTATTCTTGCCTATGATGATGATTATGCGCGAAGGCGAAAAGCAGCTTGCTTTTCGCCTTCGGTATGTGCGTGCTCCGACGGGAGATTGCCGCTCCGGCCTACACCATCCGCGCGAGCGCTTCTCTCCCCGTCATGCCAACATGAATGCCCCGGTTCTCCGCCTCGACGGTCACCGACTCGAGCGGCGCTTCCAGCAGCTGTTCCAGCGTGCGCACCCCGACGGCACGCCCCGCAACAATGCGGCGATCCTTCAGCTTCTCATTCAACAGCCCGACATCGAGCGCCCCGCACATAATATATCCTTCCTCTGTCGTAATCGCGAGCAGCGTCGTCTTCGGAAGCTTCACTTCAATGCCTAGAACGGTCATGCCGTCCATAGCCATTGGCACTATCTGCATCATTCTGAATTCCCCTTCCGCCCAAGATGATACCATCTTATGCATCCCGCCCCGGAAGGTATCCATAGGAAAATGAAAATCTTTTTCCCAATAATAGTACTTATGGACTATGCTATGATTTTTGTCCCGTATTATAATGGGTTCATCTAGGCTAATTGTCCAGGTTGGAGGAATCAACATGCTGTATCCCATAACATCAACATCTAACGTGTACAAATTTAATGTGGACATCCTGGTCAAAGGCGAATCCAATGCGGCAACGTTGGAGAAGCTGCTCCACCTGCTTCATGCTTCACCGGACGTGCTCGATCTCCGGATCCAATCCGGTGTGGAAATGGGATCCTTGTTGAATCTGATGGAAGCCATGCAGCAGAACAACATGGATGCGACTCCATTTGGCAAGCCAACCGCGACTCGAGGAAGAAACCAGAGCCCCGCCTTGTCGGATACCGGAGGGGAGAAGAAGACCGGAACGGCGGCCGTGCACCCGATTGTCCCAGAATCCCGTCCGACGCCGGTCCCGAATTCCAACAAGACGAATAGCGAGTCTTCGGAACAAGAGCTTCACATCGCGGGAAGCGCCGACTGTCCGGAGAAGAACGGACAAGCTCCTTCCGCCACGCGAATGAGACTGGTTTTGACAGAGCTTCAGATCAAGCGCTACATCGAGCAAAATTCCCTCGTACGGCTTACCGTCAACAAAGGAAAAGGAAAAATGTTGAGCATTCCTTGCCGGATTCTGAATTATGACCCCGTCAATCAGCTGCTGAATGTGTACCATGTCGATGAAAAAAATGTCTATGCCTACCAACTGTTCGAAATCGAATCGATGGATGCCCATAATTAATGCAGTTACGAGAACAGCCGCCACGCAAGTCCCAACGACTTCGCATGGCGGCTGTTGTATGGCAAGCCTATCCTATGTATGTCTCGCAATGTTCGCGGAACAACTGCTCGAACCGCTGGCAGGACAGCGGCGGGCTGAAATAGAACCCCTGAATTTCGTCGCAGTTATGCTTCTGCAGGAAGTGGAGCTGCTCCTCCGTCTCTACCCCTTCGGCAATGACCTGCATATTCATATTGTGCCCCAGGGCGATAATCGCCGACACAATCGCCGCATCATTCGGATCCTGCTGCAGATCGCGGACGAACGAGCGGTCGATCTTCAGGCGATGTATCGGGAAATTTTTGAGATAATGGAGCGAGCTGTAGCCGGTGCCGAAATCGTCAATGCTGATGGCTACCCCCATATCCTTCAACTGCTGCAGCACGGGAGATGCTCTGGGCACGTCCATGGTCATGCTCTCCGTAATCTCCAGATCGAGGTAGGCCGGATCCAATCCGGTCTTGGCCAATACCTCCTCCACCGTCTCCGACAGGTTGTCCATTTCGAACTGGCGAACGGACAGATTGACCGATACCGGTATCGGCGGAAAGCCCTTCTGCTGCCATTCTTTATTTTGCCGGCAGGCTTCTTCAAGCACCCATGTGCCAAGGGCGACAATGAAGCCGTTCTCCTCCGCGATCGGAATAAATTCCCCCGGCGAGATCATTCCGCGCACGGGATGATTCCAACGGACCAATGCTTCCATGCCGACGATGCGCTCCGTATTCATATCGAACTGCGGCTGATAATACAGCTCGAATTCCTCTTCCTTCAGCCCCCGCCGCATGTCATTTTCCAGCGTCAGCCGTTCCAGCGGCCGATCATTCATCTCCGGCACATAGAAGAGGAAGCCGTTCTTCCCCTGTTCCTTCACGCGCGACAGCGCCAGATCCGCTTGCTTCATCGCCTGAGCCCCGTCTATCGAGCCCGGGTTGTCGACCATCGCAATGCCGATGCTCATCGTCACATGAACCGGGACATCGTTCAAGCAGAACGGCTCTTCCAGGACGGACAGCCATTGCATGATCCGCTTATGCACTTCGGCCTCCGATTCCACGAACGTGAAAAAGCAGGCGAATTCATCGCCTTCCATCCGGGCGACCACGTCATTATCTGTCATCGTCCGCAGCAGCCGCTCGGCAATCTGCATCAGCAGCATATCGCCGAAATCCGTGCCGAATGTATCATTAATCCGCTTAAACCGGTCGAGGTCCATGTATAGAACGGCTATCGAGAAGCTCTCATTGACGGCCATCCCGATGGCTTCCTCCAACCGCTGCATGAACATGCGCCGGTTCGGCAGCCCGGTCATATCATCATAATAGGACATGTACCGGATCCGCTCCGCCATATGGCGGTCCGGACTCGGATCCTGCAGGCAGACCGAATAGATCGGCCGGGCCGCCTGGGGGCAGACCCCATCGGCCAGACGGACAACCCGGGCAATCCAATCCTGACGGAAGCCCTCCTTATGGAACCCGGCAAGCGCAAGCTCCTTCTCGCCCCCCGGTTCGAGATTCATCATCGTGTCCAGCAATTTCCGCTTGGAGCACTCATCCATCACCTCGGACAGCGCCGGCATCTCTTCTTCGTAGCCCGTTACGCCGCGGAACGAATGATTCACACCCTTAACCGCGCCATCCCTCTCTATAAAAAAAATCGGAACAGGCACATGATTAACCAAGTATGCCCACTCCGAACCGGCCGGTGCTCTGTTGTCAAGTATACACCGAGTCTGGCGGATTGCCTCCCGCCGAAGCGGCTTCGCCCGCCATTCGGATAGCGTGATGTACGCCACGGCGGCTCCCCATAGGATCCCGATACCGATTCGGAGAACGCCCTCCGACAGCAAAAAGACAACCGCGCCACCGATGCACGTTATGGCCGCCAATAACGATGTAACGCCGAACAGCGACGTTCTTCGCGGTTCCACCCTCGGTTCTTCTATCTGATTATTCACCTTGTACTCTTCCTTCCGGCCCCTAGTCTCTACCCGTCTGCTTAATGCTATCTTCGCGCTGCCAAGGCTAGCATGAGCCAGCCGATAAGGAAGGCGACGCCTCCAATCGGCGTAATCGCACCCAGCATGGAGAATCCGGTGAAGCATAGCAGATACAAGCTTCCCGAGAAGATGATCATTCCCGTCAACAGGAGGCGGGCCGACCACTGCACCTTCTTCTGGTCCGCCAGCTTATCCGCCAGGATTGCAATCAGAATCAATCCAAGCGCATGCGCCATATGATATTGAACCGCCGTCTCATAGGTCGCCATCCGCTCCGGTGTCAGTCTTGCCTGCATAATATGCGCACCAAACGCCCCCAGCGCAACGGACAACAACATATTCAGGCTTCCTATTATTGCGTAGCGTCGCAGCATGTTGCCACTCCTTTATGGATCATTTGGTGATCTATACTATTTTACGATTCTATCTTATCTGAATCCGCCGCCTTTTTCCACAATGAAATCGAAGGATGTCTTTATGAACGGGTGGATATATATCAACAATCGACAAGGCTTGAGACGCGGGCCGCACACTTTAGGGATGACGAATTGCGGAAAAATGACGGAGCCTGCCGAGGACTGGCCTTTCGCGATCATCTTGTTCTATCGCCGTCGCGTGGCCGGTATCGGGATATATTTAGAAAAAAAAGATATTCACAGGAAAACGGGGCTGCATGGAGAAGTTATAGAAAGCGTTATCATATGAATTAACTGAAAGATACTCTTCCATGTAAAGGTGGCATATGAAAAATGGCGAATCACGTGCTGGACACCCGCATCATCAGCTCCTTAGTCAAAGTTTTTGCCGACGAGCCGCTGCAGGCTCCCGACTTCCGAACCGCAACCGTCCTGCAGGGGGAAGCCCTGCACTTCCAGCTTGCCTACCGCGGAGAAGAACTGTTGAAGGAAGCGGCCATATCGGTACGGGGCGGCGTGGCGGAGGCGATTACGGTTCATAAAGTCGAGCTGGTTCCGTCCGAACTGCCCATCTATGCGCACCATGACGGCAATCTGCTCCGCTCCGCCCCCGGCCTCTATCCGATCTGCTGGCACCCGCAGACCCCCGGGAGGGCATCGTCATCTGTCCCGGACAATGGCGGGCGCTCTGGATTACAGCCGAAGTCGATGAACGGTGGAGCGCGGGCGAGCATCCGATCACGGTCAGTCTGACCACCAGCGGCGGCGGCCTGCTCGCTCAGGAGACGTTCACGCTCGTCGTCCTGCCGGCCGCCCTGCCCAAGCAGCAGCTCAAGCATACCGAATGGTTCCACAGCGACGGCATCGCGACCTGCTACGGCGTGGACGTGTTCAGCGAAGCGCATTGGGAGCTGATTCGGAGGTTCATCCGGACCGCCGTCCGGCACGGCATCAATATGATCCTGACGCCGCTGTTCACGCCTCCGCTGGATACCGACGTCGGAGGGGAGCGTCCGACCGTCCAGCTCGTTGACGTCGCCAAGACAGGCGATCGCTATGCCTTCGGCTTCGCGCGCCTGGAACGCTGGGTGAAGCTCTGCCTGGAGGAGGGCGTCGAATATTTCGAGATGTCCCATCTGTTCACCCAGTGGGGCGCGAAGCATGCGCCGAAGATTATCGCGGCCGTGGACGGCGAGCCGCAGCGCATCTTCGGATGGGAGACGGACGCATCCGGTCCCGAGTACCGCGCGTTCCTGCGCCAGTTCCTGCCGGAGCTGGTTGCCTGGATGAAGGCGAACGAAATCGCGGACCGGGCTCATTTCCATATCTCGGACGAACCGCGCGTCGAGCAGATGGACTCTTACCGCAACGCGGTGGAAGCCGTATCCGATCTGCTGGCGGAGTTCCCGGTGATGGACGCCTTATCCGATTATGATTTCTATCAGAGCGGGCTCGTCCAGGTGCCGGTTCCGGCCAACGATCATATCGAGCCGTTCATCGAGAACGGGGTGAAGCCGCTCTGGACCTATTACTGCTGCTCCCAGTACCGGGAGGTGTCGAACCGCTTCTTCTCGATGCCTTCAGCGCGCAACCGCATTCTCGGCTGGCAGCTGTACAAATTCCAGGCCGACGGCTTCCTCCATTGGGGATATAATTTCTACTATTCGCAATATTCGCGGAAGCCGATCGATCCGTTCCGCACGACGGACGCGTCGTACGCCTTCCCGTCAGGCGACGCCTTCCTCGTCTATCCCGGCGCGGAGGGGCCGCTCGAATCGATCCGGCTCGATGTGCTGCGGGAGGCGCTGCAGGATCTGCGCGCGCTGCAGCTTCTTGAATCCTATATCGGCCGGGAGGCGGTCATCGCACTCATCGAAGAAGATTTGGATGAACCGCTCACCTTCCGCACCTATCCGCACAGCGCCGACTGGCTGCTGAACAAGCGGATGCTGGTGAATGAACGGATTCGGGAAGCGGCTTGCGGCAAGCTGTCCGCTCCATCATAACGGCACGTCCGTGCCGCAGCGAAGACATGACCAGCCTGCGGTAAGGCATGATACCGTTTGCCGCGGAAACATGGTCCCGTCTTCGGAGGGCATGGCCAGTCTGCGGCGAAGACATGACCGGTTCTACGGCGAGCAGAGGATGCTCGGGTAGGGCCGGTTTCTTTTTGGAATTGCAACGATTGCGCGAATGAGATATTATATATGAAACTATATAGTAACTTATGTGATACTTTTAAACCACTACACATTGGAGGTGCAACGATGGCGGCTTCCGCACCAGGGTTGAGCAGCGGGCTTCGCATCATGGAAGCGATCGTCGAATCCGAATCCGGCATCGGATTCAATCAATTGAAGGCAGCGGCCGGCTTGAGCGCAGCCAGTCTGAACCGGTATTTGCAAGTGCTGCTGGAGCAGCAATATGTAGAGAAGGACGCGAATCAGCAATATGTGGCCGGGCCCATGCTGTTCGCCTTGATGCAGCGGGCCGAGCGCCATCACGGGCTCCGCGGCGCGAGCGGCCCGGTGCTGGACCGCATCTCCCGGGAGGCGGGCTGCACCGCGCTCTGGATCGATTTCCGCCACGGGCGCATGATCTGCCGGGACAAGCGGGTGCATCCGGAAGGCGTCGCGATGCAGCAGACGGGCGAGATCCGGACCGATTACCCGCTTCACCCATGGGGCTTCCTGCTGCTGGCGCATGCCGATGAAGCGAGGCGGCGCTTATATCTCGAGCACGCGGAGGACGGAGCCTTGGCGCCATATCGTCCGGATGCGGCGGCCCTGGACCAGTATATTGCCGACGCTGCGAAGCGCGGCCTGGCGGATGATCAGGGGGCCATCCTGCCCCATATTCGCCGCATCGCCGTTCCGGTCTATGACGGGGAGCGGCTCGCCGCCGCGATTGGGGTCGGCATGCCGGGCACTTCCTTCGATGCCCCGTTCATTCACCGCATCTATGAGCTGCTGCAGGACGAGGCCGCGCAGGTGAGGAAGCTGCTGCAGCCTGCGATTCAGGAAGGGAGAGGGGAATCATGAATATGGATGTGAGCAAGAATATGAACCGCAGCAAGACTTTGATCAACGCCAAAAGCACGCGTCCGAATGTCATTTACATTTTGGCTGACGATATGGGATACGGCGACATTTCTTGTCTGAACCCCGATTCCCGAATCGCGACGCCGCATCTGGATCGGCTTGGGCGGGAGGGCCTTATCTATACCGATGCGCATTCCTCCTCCGCCGTTTGCACCCCTTCGCGCTACAGTATCCTGACCGGCCGGTATAACTGGCGCTCGGAATTGAAGGAGGGCGTCCTGTGGGGGTACTCCCCCAGCATCCTCGAAGAAGGCCGAATGACGGTCGCCTCCTTGTTCAAGCAGGCCGGCTATGCTACAGCATGCTACGGGAAATGGCATCTCGGACTCGACTGGCACCGGACCGGCCCCGCGGCCGAAGATGTTGATTTCAGCAAGCCGATTCGGCGCGGTCCGCTCGATGCCGGGTTCGACGAATTCTACGGCATCAGCGCCTCGCTCGATATGCCGCCTTATGTCTATATCGAGAATGATTCCGTGGCGCAGCTGCCGGATCGGCTGACCCGCAACGATGACCGCAAAGGATTTTGGCGGGAAGGCCCAACGGCGCCCGATTTCCGCCATGAGGAGGTGCTGCCCCGGCTGACCCGGAAGGTGCTGGAGCGGATTGAGCAGGGCAGCTCGGCGGCGGACGGCAGCCCGTTCTTCATCTACTTCCCGTTGCCCGCGCCGCATACGCCGATTGTGCCGACGCCGGAATTCGTCGGGCGCTCGGGAACCAACTTGTACGGGGACTTCGTCCTTATGGTCGACGATGTCGTGGGCGCGATTCTGCGCAAGCTGGAGGAATGCGGAATCGCGGACAACACGGTTGTCCTGTACACGAGCGACAACGGATGCTCCCCGAGCGCGGATTATGAGGAGCTGGCCCGCTGCTGCCATAACCCGAGCTACGTCTTCCGCGGCCACAAGGCCGATATTTATGAAGGGGGACACCGTGTTCCGCTGCTCGTACGCTGGCCAGCGCGCATCGCGGCGGGCACCGTCTCCGACGAACCGGTCTGCCTCGTCGACTTCATGGCGACGGCCGCCGGCTTAACGGGCCAGACGCTCCCAGACGATGCGGGCGAGGACAGCGTCAGCCATCTCCTCCTGTGGCTCGGGACGGGCGGAACGGAGCCGCTTCGCGAAGCGATCGTGCATCATTCGATCGACGGCTCCTTCTCGATTCGCAAGGGCGAATGGAAGCTGGAGCTGTGCCCCGGCTCCGGAGGCTGGAGCGATCCGGTGCCTAGACAAGAGCCTCCCGGATCCCCTTCATTCCAGCTGTACCGGCTGAGCGGCGACCTCGGCGAGCGGCAAAATGTGATCGATCGCTTCCCTGATATCGTCCAGGAACTGACGGCCCTGTTGACCCGCTATATCAAGGAAGGACGAAGCACGCCAGGGGTGCCGCAGCCCAATACGGGCATGCCGCGCTGGAGCCAGCTGCACTGGATGGAATAAGCGGAGCGGCCCAAGCGGCCGTCCCCGGCGCACATCCGCCGCAGACAAATAATCATCGTCATCCTCCCTCATCAATCCCGGCCCTCCTGAATAAAGTGAGTAGAAAGCGATTCATCTGCTTATTCAGGGCATTCACTTGGTTAATAAGGAGGGCCATCTATGACCAACCCGTTGTTTATCGTGTCCCGCGAGGACTGGTCGCTCCATCGCAAAGGATATCAGGATCAAGCGCGCCACCAGCAGAAGGTTAACGACGCGATTAAGCAGAATCTCCCCGACCTCATCACTGAGGAAAACATCATCATGTCCGACGGCAAGCAAATCATTAAAGTTCCGATCCGGAGCCTGGATGAATTCCGCTTCGTCTACAATTTCAACAAGAAAAAGCATGTCGGCCAAGGGGACGGCGACAGCCAGGTCGGAGACGTCCTGGGCACCGACGGCTCCCAAGGCGCGGGCAAAGGGCAGCAGGCCGGCGATCAGGCCGGGACGGATGTCATCGAAGCCGAGGTCAGCATCGCAGATCTCGAAACTATGCTGTTCGATGAGCTCGAACTGCCTTATTTGAAGCAAAAGGACAAAGAACAACTGGAGACGACCGACATCCGGTTCAACGATATTCGCAAAAAGGGCATCATGTCCAACATCGACAAGAAGCGGACCATTCTCGAAAACCTGCGCCGCAATGCGCTCGCCGGCACTCCGGGCATTCACCGCATCAGTCCGGATGATCTGCGCTTCAAGACATGGGAGGAGATCGTGAAGCCGCATTCCAATGCCGTCATTATCGCCATGATGGACACGTCCGGCTCGATGGGCTCGTTCGAGAAATATTGCGCGCGCAGCTTCTTCTTCTGGATGACGCGCTTCCTGCGCCGCCAATACGAGAAGGTCGACATGGTCTTCATCGCCCATCATACCGAGGCGAAGGAAGTGAGCGAGGACGAATTTTTCACGCGCGGCGAGAGCGGAGGCACGATCTGCTCATCCGCCTATATCAAGGCGCTGGACATTATCGACAGCCGGTTCCCGCCATCTTCCTACAATATTTATCCGTTCCATTTCTCGGACGGCGATAACTTGACCAGTGACAACGAGCGCTGTGTGAAGCTGATCGGCGAGCTGCTGAAGCGTGCCAATCTGTTCGGCTACGGCGAAGTGAACCAATACAATCGCAGCAGCACACTCATGTCCGCATACCGTCATATTCAGAACCCCCACTTCATGCACTATGTCATCAAGGAAAAGGCCGAGGTGTACCGCGCGCTCAAGCACTTTTTCAAAAAACAGCCGGAAGGGGTGCGCTCATGACAGCCGACGATATGCAGATGCTGAACTATGCCATCGACGAGATTACCGAGATCGCGGCCGGCTTCGGTCTGGACTTCTATCCGATGCGCTACGAGATCTGCCCGGCCGACATTATCTACACGTTCGGCGCTTACGGGATGCCGACCCGCTTCAGTCATTGGAGCTTCGGGAAAACTTTTCATAAAATGAAAATGCAGTACGACTTCGGGTTGAGCAAAATCTACGAGCTCGTCATCAACTCCAACCCGTGCTATGCCTTCCTGCTCGAAGGCAATTCGCTCATTCAGAACAAGCTGATCGTCGCGCATGTGCTGGCGCATTGTGATTTCTTCAAGAACAATGCCCGCTTCTCGGCCTCGAACCGCAATATGGTCGAGAGCATGTCGGCGACGGCCGAGCGCGTCATGCAGTATGAGCTGGAATACGGGACGCAGGCGGTGGAGAGCTTCATCGATGCCGTGCTCGCCATCCAGGAGCATATCGATCCGCAGATCGTGCGGCCGCGGACGCTCGACAAGCAGCGCTATATGGAGCTGAAAATGCGCGAGCAGCGTGAAGGGAAGCCGCCTGGCCCGCCGGGGGCATATGACGACCTGTGGATGCTGGAGGAAATGAAGGCCGCGATGCGCGCCACCTCGTCCCGGGCGGAGATGGCCGACCGCCGCTTCCCGCCGGAGCCGGAGAAGGACATCGTCTGGTTCATCCAGGAATTCTCCCCGGTGCTGGAGGATTGGCAGCGCGACATCATGACGATGCTGCGCGATGAGATGCTCTATTTCTGGCCGCAGATGGAGACGAAAATTATGAACGAAGGCTGGGCCTCTTATTGGCATCAGCGCATCCTGCGGGAGCTGGATCTGACGGCGGAGGAGACGTTCGAGTATGCGAAGCTGAACGCATCGGTCGTGCAGCCGTCGCGCCACAGCCTGAATCCATACTACCTGGGCTTGAAAATATTCGAGGATATCGAGAAGCGCTGGGATAACCCGACGCAGGAGGAGCGCGATCGGTTCGGCCGCCAGCCGGGGCAGGGCCGCGCCAAAATTTTCGAGGTGCGCGAATTCGATTCCGACCAATCGTTCCTGCGCAATTACTTAACGAAGAAGCTGACGGAAGAGCTGGACCTGTATATTTTCGAGAAAAAAGGCCCGGAATGGAAAATTACCGATAAATCATGGGAGAACATCCGCGATCAGCTCGTCTACTCGCGCGTCAACGGCGGCTTCCCCTTCCTTGTCGTCGAAGACGGCGACTACCACCGGAACGGGGAGCTGTTCCTGAAGCATTATTACGAGGGGCTTGAGCTCGATCTGAAATATCTCGAACGGACGCTGCCTTATGTCTACACCTTATGGGGTAAAGCCGTCCACCTCGAGACGAAGGTCGAGGAGAAGATGGTGCTGTTCACCTATGACGGGAAAAAGGTGTCGCGGAAGTTCATGTGAGCATTTCGGTTGTATCGGGGCTGGCCCTTCTCTTCAGGAGAGAGGGGGGCCAGTTTTGTATCTGCTTCGGGTCGGGGCAGGTTCAGATCCCCGTCTGCAGCCGTGAATAGAGTTCATCCCCTATTCGTGTGACGCAATGTCGCGGTTTGAAGTGTATTCAATCATGCTATACCATGCACATCGTCCTTGTGTCGCGGATTATTTAAAGAGATGTCTTTCAAATGGTGGACACTTTTCTGTGGATGGGATATAGTACAACCAAACGAATGAACACTATATATTGTATTTAGTTCATATAAATATGTCCATATGTAGATTTTAATCTTTGAGAGAGAATAACCCCTTCGTGTCCACCTTTGTATGGACATTTTTCGAATTTGTCTTCCTTAAGAGAACAATAATTCCATGATTGCAGTCGAAATAACCGGCCATACGTTTCCTCTCCCGCTCTGTGTTTGATGCTGATTTCAATCCACGAATCCATGTATTCCAGAAGTCAGTAGCTACTCGACTTCTTTTCCCAGCTATTCCTTGCCGATTATAATCAGGTATAATAAAGGAAAAGATGGCAGGAAGGAGAGGCTTGTATGGGAACGGAAACTGATGAACACAACACGGTACATCACCGCCACGATACTTCATATCGCTTCCTGTTGTCCAGCAAAAAACTCTTTGTAGAGTTACTTCGCTCCTTTGTTCAAAAAGAGTGGGTAGAACGTATAGATGAAACGAACGTGCAGGAAATCCCCCATTCGTTTGTTCTTCAAGACTTCAAGCGCAAGGAAGCCGATTTGGTGTACCGCGTGAAGCTGAATGGACAAGATGTCGTATTTTACTTGTTGTTGGAAATGCAGTCCAAAGTGGACTTCCTCATGCCGTACCGCCTGCTGCTTTATCAGGTTGAGATCTGGCGCTATCTTTTGAAAGATCAGGAAAAAACGAAGGGCAAGCCCAAAACATTCCGGCTGCCTCCCATTGTGCCGATTGTGCTGTACAATGGGAAGAGACGCTGGACCGCCAGTCGCCAATTTCGCCAGTTGTTAGCCAATGAAACGATGTTCGGTTCGGAACTCCTGAATTTTGAATATGTCCTTATTGATGTTGCACGATATACAGAAGAAGAGTTGTTGGCTCTTTCCAATACGATTGGTTCTGTGTTTTTGCTTGATCAGACGGCGGATCAGACGGAATTACTGAATCGGCTCGGCAAGCTGATGCATACCATACACCAATTACCAGTGGAAAGCCAGCAGCAATTGGTCGCCTGGATGGCGAATATATTAAGTCAGAAATTGCCGGAAAATGAACCGCATTTGCGCGAGCTTATCCAGAACGTAAAAGGAGGCGTATCGGTTATGGGGCTTGAAAAAACCTTGGATGCCATTAAGCGCGAAGGCAAACAAGAAGGCAAGCGTGAAGCCAAAGAAGAAGTTGTCAAGCAAATGATTGCCGAAGATCTGGATCCTGAATTGATCGCGAGGGTAACAGGCTTCCCTGTAGATATTATCGCAAAGTTAAGGGAACAATCCCATTGATTTATATTATGGGTCGTTTCATTTTGAAACGGCTCTTTTTTGTTCCTATGGCAATTGAAAACCTTCCGGACTTAACCGATCGCGCTATACAATGGGAGGAGACGCTGGACAGCCAGCAGCAATTGGTCGCCTGGATGGCGAATATATTAAGTCAGAAATTGCCGGAAAATGAACCGCATTTGCGCGAGCTTATCCAGAACGTAAAAGGAGGCGTATCGGTTATGGGGCTTGAAAAAACCTTGGATGCCATTAAGCGCGAAGGCAAACAAGAAGGCAAGCGTGAAGCCAAAGAAGAAGTTGTCAAGCAAATGATTGCCCAAGATCTGGATCCTGAATTGATCGCGAGGGTAACAGGCTTCCCTGTAGATATTATCGCAAAGTTAAGGGAACAATCCCATTGATTTATATTACGGGTCGTTTCATTTTTAAACGGCTCTTTTTTGTTCCCATAACATTTGAGTGTGATCGGGGACGGTTGAATAAAAACTGCCGATTACCCGTTTCCTGCTCGTATAAATCGAGAGAGTCATAAAATCAAAATACAAGAGCAGTGAAGCGTTATGCCTCCTGCTTGTTGTTGTGCCGTTTGCATCCGCGTAGGAGGCGACTCGATTTTGAATCTAAAAACCTTTCATTTCAACGAATATCCATGTTCAGAATGGCTGTGCCCCCTCCCCATTCCGCTTCATCACATCGCCTGTCAGAATGGATATCCAAATGTTGCCCGTGTCTTTCCAAGGAGAACTTATCATCATACCGCTGGACTTTATATCGACTTGCGGCATTCTTTCTCTTCTGATATTCCAAAAGGTAAATATCCAGCTCTTGGCTCAATTCTACGACCGTCTTATCGGTGAAATTCTTCTTCTCTGCGGCCACTTGTATCATTTGCTGGCGTACGCTCTCGATTTTGTATCTCAAGCAATCGACTTCGTCAAGAAAAAAAGACATGAAAGTTGCTCCCTTCCACGTATTGTATAACGTTGGGTGCCTGCATCTACATGTTGCTCTTGGTGCAACTTTATCACGTTTTTCCTTTAATTCCCTCATTCTCTTTCAAGGAAAATTCGACAAAATTTATCATTTTTTTCAATAATAAAAGAGACGCTTGGTATACGCGTCCCTTGAGTTACCTCAATTCATATTTCATGCATTGATCAAAGATTTTCTGAAATTTTATTATAATCTCAATGTCTACTCGCTCGTCTTTTTCCATAACAAGCTTCATCATGAGATGGCTACTGCGTTCATTTAATTTGTCGTTGACTTTGGAGTACCACGAAGCGCTTTCCAAATAACATTGAGCCCCATTTTCAATATTTCCGACAGAAACGCAGTAGTCTCCTTTAAGTTTATAGTAGTGGGCCAGTTCGGACTTCTTATACGGAGTAAAGTATGAAATAGAGATAATTTTATTTTCCCGCTTTAATAGCTTTTCAATAGATGCCCAATCATTCATTTCAAGGTATAGTATCATGAGTTGGTTAATAACATGCAACAAAGCATTATCGCCGCAACTCTGCAAACATTCTTCAAGCTGCGACAAGGCAAGTTCTTTATCCCCTTTTTTGACATTCAGGACAGCCATCATTAATTTTGCATTATCTTGAATATGAGGATACGGAAAAGTCATGTACTGTTTCAAATAAGACTCACTCAAAATATACTCGCCTAAATAATAGTAAGAATTATGAACGACAGCGATGGATTCCGCCTTGATCAAGCTTACCGGTATATCCTCGGTTACATTGTTCATGCATAAGTCAATGCTCTCTTGAAAACGCCGCAAATTATACGCATGAACACCTAGCTTATAAAATAAGGTTGTTCGTTCTTCTGCTGATAGAAAATCTATGTAATGTAAAACAAATCGCCCCGAATCATAGGTTGCATGTAGTTTAGTAAAGTCATTTCTTTCAATAAGATATTTCTGAAAAAGAGCTTTGGCCACAAACTTATTGATACCGTGCCCACGGGACTGACGGATAATGAGATCGTACAAGGCGAGTTTGAGCGAGTCGTTGTTCACTTCCTGATCTACAAACTGGTACAGTCTTTCCATCAAATCGATGCTGTCCAAATCCTTGCTATGTAAACAGGCAGATGCCGTTTTAATAATTAAATCCGTTAAATCCGCTCCATCTCCCTTGATTACTTCTCGTAAGATTCCGAACAGAACATCGGATTTTTGCCCTATTTCAAGATATGGTTGTATGACTTCACGAATAGGTATATGTAATGCGTTAGCTATGGGATTAACCTTTTCAAATGAAGGACGTTCTACCTCATCATTTTCAATTTTGGAGATATAGCCTGTGCTGACGCCTGACAACTCGGCAAGTTGGCTTTGTGTAAGATTGGCTTTATTTCTGTATTGTCTTATGCTGTCGCCAATAGTGGAATATTGTAGCGACGACGCTTCCATATCATCACCCTTCCAAGACATCTTTATTTTGACACTACCATAATATTGAATTGATGTAAATAAGATAGAGAGAGTTTAAAAGCGAGGCATCCTCACATAAAAACAGATAACATGCTACGATACCAACGATATATATTTCTCAACTTTACGACTCAGAATTTCAATCCACGCATCCGCATAGGATGCGACGCGCCCTCGTCCAGCAACTTGCCGAACGGGATCGATTTCAATCCACGCATCCGCATAGGATGCGACTTTCCAAAACAACAGCAAGCGCTACATTCTGGGATTTCAATCCACGCATCCGCATAGGATGCGACCCCGGCCCTTCTTAATATGCGATTTCGTCATCTCGATTTCAATCCACGCATCCGCGTAGGATGCGACTGTGCTCTGTGAAGACTATGAGGACGAGACAGAATTTCAATCCACGCATCCGCGTAGGATGCGACCAGGGTACCGTCCCACTTGGGCTTGTCGTACTGTATTTCAATCCACGCATCCGCGTAGGATGCGACGGTTCGCTGCCATCGCTACCGTATGCCATTTGCCAATTTCAATCCACGCATCCGCGTAGGATGCGACGGTCAGGAATACAGCGCGACTTTTACGAATGGGTTATTTCAATCCACGCATCCGCGTAGGATGCGACAGTTACGACCATTCAATTTCACCTCCATTTTATGAATTTCAATCCACGCATCCGCGTAGGATGCGACTTTACGACGGCGCCGAGGATATGGGAGTACATATTATTTCAATCCACGCATCCGCGTAGGATGCGACCGTCATTACCCAGGTGCCGATCCCCCGAGTCAACATTTCAATCCACGCATCCGCGTAGGATGCGACCGTTGGCAGCGGCAAGACCTATCATGCCGTTGCTATTTCAATCCACGCATCCGCTAGGATGCGACAGCGAAAATTGACTGAATGTGTCAAATGTACATTCAAGTATGATTGAATAATTCAGAAAATGAATATAATAATCAAAATTACATTAAATCTATACCTCTTCTTCGGGTAATTTGATAATAATGTAATAATAGTGGTGCGAATGCCCCGGGGATTTCATGTGCACTATACATTCGCACCAGCAGTTGCACCCTATCATCAATTTGTACAACTCCGCTCTCCTCGACGGGGCAAAGGGCTGAATCTCCCACTTGTTCTGTTGAATTCTTTGAACTTGTTCTCTCATTCAGTATATCATGGGCCAGCGTGATAAGGTAATGGCCGTTACGTTCACGGGAAGTCCCTTGAGGGCGTGTTGCTAACGCGAGGGGAAGCCCCGGTTGTTGGCCCGGGGCCTAGCGACACGGGGCTATGTTCGGGCAATATGTCAGTGCCGCTGGCTCTGACGAGGAACGGCTCATGGGGGCTGCCATTCGACTCAACGGTAAGCCAGATGAATGGCGCCCCTCCGCTCCCTTCACCCCAGCTCCATCTCCGGCAGCTCGTCGAGAGCCGGTGCCGCCTTCACTTGGACGAGCTGGCCATTGGTGCGGGCCAGGGTGTAGTATTCGTAGTCGCCGATGACGGTGAAGTCGCCGTCCATGACGCCGGGATAGGCGCGGTTCACGGAGTAGATCTGGCTTCGGTACGCCTGCAAGGCCCGCCCCTTGTGATGGCGGAAGGCCCCGATATCGGCTCGCGCCGTGATCGGGCACGTCTGCGCAGGTCCGGAATCCGGGCAATGGTCGTAGTAATGAGGGATCGAGGTATAGTAGAATAATGGCTTCTGGCGCTCCGGGTAATGCGCTTCAGCCAGCTCAACCGCTCTCTCCGTGGCCCGGGAAATCGCGATATGATCGGGATGTCCGGTCACCCCGTCCGGCGGGAAAGTAATAATGATCTCTGGCCTTCGCTCCACAATTGTGGACTGAATCCGTTGCGCCAGCTTAGACAAGTCAAGCGACTTCAGTTCGCCGTCCGGGTACCGGTACAGCGCGAGCTCGGCGACGCCGAGGATGGAGCAGGCGTTCCGCAGCTCCTGTTCCCGGAACCGGGCCAGTTCTTCGCGGGTAGCGAATTGGAATTCCCCTGACCTCCCCTTGCATCCTGAGGTGGCGCATGCAAGAATCACGTCATGGCCCGCACGGCTCAGCTTGGCTATCGTCCCTCCGGCGGCAAACGATTCATCGTCGGGATGGGCGAAGACGAATAGCCATCTTGTCTTCATTCCCCTTCAGCCTCCCGCTGTTCATCGGTTCCGCGCCTGAAATGTGGATGGCTCAACGTTATCATTGGCGTTTTCCCCTCCCCTTTGTCTCCAAATAAGATAATCCCATGGCGGTGACGCCATAAATCGGCTCCCGGCGGACGTCGTCCCATTGGACATGCGGAGCGTATGCTTCAATCCGGCGCATCAGAGCTTCCCGGACGTGACTTTCATGCTGCAGCACGCCGCCCTGCATAATCGCAACAAAGGGGTCGCAGTGGAACGACAAATGACGAATCACCGCGGCTGCAGCGTAAAACAGTTCGTCAGCGGCTGCCGTTAATATCCGTTGCGCTTCCCGGTCCCCGGCAGAGGCTGCCTGGCCGACGGCGCGGGAGAGCCGGCTTACTTTTTCAATGGAATAAGCTGAGCCATACATCCAGTTAAACAACTCCTCTTCCCGCTCCATGCCTAGATACGGCAGCACCCAGTCCTTAAGCCTCGTGTCTGCTCCCCTTCTGTCATAGGCCCTCAGAATCGCCAACGCCGCCTGCTTGCCGATCCAATAGCCGCTCCCTTCATCGCCGACACGATGGCCCCAGCCGCCCGCTCTGGCCGTCCTTCCCTGCTCGTCGATCCCGTATATAATCGAACCGGTTCCGGCAATCACCAATATTCCTGGCTGACCGCCGGTCGCGCCCAGCAAGGCGGCGTAGCCGTCGTTCTCCACGATCAGGTGCCCGACTTGAAGCGGCAGCAGCGCAAGCGCCTCCTGCACCAATCTGGTGATGGCGAGCCTGTCGGATTCGGTATCCAGTCCGGCAAGGGCGAATACCGCGCATTCCACTTCCACTACGGTCTCTGCATCCGACTCGATACGGCTTCCGCCGCTGTGATCCAGGTCCGCGATCGCTTCGCGAATCGCCGCCGCCAGCTCGCGCATCGCTCCCTCTGTCCCGCTGCCGTGGTAATTGGACGGTCCACCATGTCCTCGTCCGAGCACCTGGCCCTGCCTATCCGTGAGGACGGCAAGGGATTTGGTCCCCCCGCCGTCGACGGCGAGCAGGGGGATGCGGCGCACCGCCATCAACTTCCACTCCACTCGATGATGACTTCGTCCACATGCTCCATCGCCCGCTGAATCTTGTCCTGCGCCTGCCCAACCCATTTCAAATGCGCCTGCTGCTCATTCATCCGAATCTCAATCATCCGCTTGACTTCCTTCGGGCTCGGCCCTCCTGGCAACGAGCGAATATCCACAAAATGCACAGGGTCGAGCGCCTCGCGCAGCGCTTCTTCGTTAAGTGTCGTATCTCGCCCGATATGGCGCCGCGCGCTCTCGTTGACGAGGGAAAGCGTAATCTGATCGGCCGCCTGTCCTTGCGCCAAGGCCTGCCGCACCACGTCGCTGACGATGTGATGGGCCTTGCGGAACGACAAGCCATCGGTTCGAACAAGCGTATCCGCCAGTTCAGTTACCGTGGCGAAGCTTCCCTGCGTCCGCTCGCGCAGCACCTCCTTGTTCACTTCCATTGTGCCGATGACGGCGGCGAACAGGCGGTACATATTATCCATTATGGCGAGGCTTTTCCAGGCATATGGCTGCATGTCGTCCTCAGTGTCCACGATGTCGCCGAACGGCGTATTGTGAATCATCGTCAGCACCGTATTCGTATTACCGACACAGCTCGACAGCAGGGCGCGCATATGCTCGAACGAGACGGGATTGCGCTTCTGCGGCATAATCGAGCTGATCTGCACATACGGGGCCGCCACATGCAGCGCGCCGAACTCCTGCGTGCACCACAGCAGCATATCTTGGACGACCCGGCCCAGATTGATTGCCGCAAGCTGCATGGCCGTCGCAATCTCGCCCAGGTAATCGGCCCCGCCGATGGCGTCATAGGAATTATCGATAAGTTCGTCGAAGGCGAGCAGCTCCATCATCTGCTCCCGGCTGATCGCAAAGCCCGATGTCGTGAGCGCCGCGGCGCCCATGCTGCTGCGGTTGCAATTGGCGTAGGACGCCATCATGCGCCGGATGTCCCGGTTGAGCGAATCGGTGACCGCCATCATATAATGCGCGAGTGTCGTCGGCTGCGCCTGCTGCGTATGCGTGTAGCCGATCATCAGCGTGTCGGCGTGGTCTCCGGCGAACAGCAGCAGCTGCTCTTTTAGCTTCAGCGCGGAAGCCAGCGTCACAAGCAGCTTCTCCCGCAGCACCATCCGGTAGATCGCGATGCCCATGTCGTTGCGGCTGCGTGCCAGATGCAGGTTGCCGGCGATCTCGCCCGCATGCTCCAGCAATTGATGCTCGACCTGGAAGAACAAATCCTCGAACTGCCCCGTATAGCGGGCTTGGCGGAGCGCCTCGGTATCGATCGCCCGAATCGCCCTGGCGATCTGCTTCGCTTCATCAAGCGACACCAACTGCTGCCGCTGCAGCATGATAAGATGGGCCTTATTGATCGCCATCATCGGATCGAGCAAATGGTTTTTTGCTTCATTAAAAGCAGGCTCCAGCACCACCTCTGCGTACGTTTTGCCAGGGAATGAAGTTCCTTCGGCTTCCATCCATTTTTCACGATATCCCATAGCGTTCATGTCACTCCTTCTTTTTGTCTGTTCTCCTCGCCAGCCACTCCTGGATGAGCAAGTTCATATTGCGGCTCGCTTCCTCCACGATGATCTGCCCCGCCTCCAGGGAGCACTGCCGGATGCGGCCCGTGTAGCCGTCCCAGCCTTGCGGAGTTCCTTCCACCAAGACATAGGGCACAGGAGATAAGGGAGGACCTGCATCGAAATCCAGGTCTGATTCCTGTACAGTTACCATATCCGGGCGAAATGCCTTGACAGCGGACATTTCATACGGTCCCCCATGCCCCCGGCCAGCCGTTCCTTGAAAAAGCCCCATCCGCTGCGTGAACTCGACGCTCGCCATCTGCCACCAGTTGATCAGAAGAAAGCTTGCGTCAGGATAGGTGCCGGTCACCTGCTCGGCTGCGGTGCGGGCCGGCCCCATATTGGCATCGTGGGCGTTCAGCAGCACGATATGGCGGATACCGAGCCGGCAAATGCCTTCCACGACATCGGTGAGATAGTCGATAAAGACCGTAGGGCGAACCGGGATCGTGCCCGGATAATGCCGCGTCTTGCCGGGGCAGGCCGAGTACGGAACGGCCGGATAGATCAAAGGATGCAGGGAAGGGTCCATCCGTTCCGCGAAGCTCTCCGCCAAGATCGTATCCGTCCCGAGCGGAGCGTGCGGACCATGGTATTCGACCGAGCCCAACGGAACGACGGCGAACCGCACGTCCCTTGTCACTTGCTCGATGTCCCGCCCGTGAACTTCGATTGCCTTCAATTGATTTGCACCTCCTCTCGCGAGCGAAAATGGAAGAGGGCCCCGGAGGGGCTAAAAGCTGGAGCTGTTCACTTCCGCAACGAAAATTGGATGCTTGCTCGTGAGGCCGTTCACGCACGGAAATCCGTCCGAGTTGACGGCTTATGCTTCCGTCTTGTCTCGGTAATCCGTTCGGGTTGACGGCTCACGCTCCGTCTTTTCGCAAGAATCCGTCCGGGGCCCTCGCCGATGATGCTATGCTGCGCAGACAGCCGTATCCGATTGGCAGCTGTCAGACAATTATTACGCAGCTATCAGGCAGTGTTCAGAGTCGCATAGTTGGGATTGCGTGTACCGCCTTCCTATTGATGCTGGCTAATCATATTGACGAACATTCGCATGGAGCCCGGAACGAGCGCCGGAATCTGGCGGTACCAGACTAAGGAGCTGTACGTATAGACCCCTTTGCCATAATGCGCGGTCAGGAACGTGCCCGTGAACTCCTTCTCTCCCGGGTCGCCGTTCGAGATGAGCGCCGTATACTCCTGGCCCCATTGCGACGGGTTGTAGGCGGAGCGGTCTTGAATCCAGCCGTTCCAATCCTGATTCGTAATCTTGTTCGGCGTGTTGAACATCGGGTGTTCCGGCGCCAGCCTCGTCACCTTCGAATTCTCGTCCGTGACGCGCCACTGAATCAGCGGCGTTCCGATCGTAATCGGATACGGAGCCAGCTCCGGCGACCATTTGTCCTCCGGCTTATGATACTGGACGACCAAATTGCCGCCGTCCTTGACATAGCTGAGCAGGCGCTGATTGCTCGGAATCAATTCTGGGCGGAAGGCGTATGCGCGAATGCCGAGCACGATCGTGTCGTATTGGGACAAATCGCCGGATTCGATATCCTTCGCATCCAGATTGACGACATTAACGCCCGCCTGGCGCAAATATTGGTCGATGTTGTCAAACCCGCTGGACACGTAGCCGACCTTTAATTGGTCCGGCACCTTCAGGTCGAAGGCCTGGATGGTGAGCTCCGCCGGCTGCACCAGGTACGTCCTGCCGATATGCGGGTATTCGATGACCTGCGCCCCATGTGTGCTGAGCACGGCACCGTTCTTCGCGATCGCCTTCACGGAAAAGGTGCCCGGCGCCACGTTCGATGCCGCCTTAACCGTAAATGCGGCCGATTTCATTTCGCCCTTGGCAGCGAAGCTTAGCTCTTCGACGGCCGGCTCGACCGTCCACCCTTCCGGCACGTTTAGCGATACCGACGCTTTGGAAGGGCCCGGCGTGTAGTTGCGCACGGTCACCTTCACCGGAATCGGCTCTCCGGCCCGGAGCGTATTCAGAATCGTGGCGCTTGGGCTAAGCGTCATCGAGTACGGCGGCAGAACAGCGACGGCGTTCTGCGGCGTAACGTCCACCGTCGTCGCCGAGCCGTACGCCTCATATTCGACCTTTCCCTGGAACACCACCGGGTCATAAGGCTTGAACAGCGGCGCGTTCGCGGGAACTGTCACCTCGAAGGCGACGGATGCAGTTTCGTTGTAGCCCAATTGCTCGAAGCGGGTCGCTCCGGCCGACGCTGCCTTCCAGCCTGCGGGCACGTTGAGGCTCAGGTTAATGTTGCGCAATGTCGTGGAACCGCCGTTGAAGACCGAGACAACGACCTTCGTCGTCTGGCCCGCCACCAGTTCACTCTCGGCCGGCTTGACCTTCGCCACGACGGATGCCGCTTCCATGCTGGCCGTATTCAACTGTGCTTCCTTGACCTGAAGCCGATGGAGCAGATCCTCCTTGGCTGCCGCCTCCAGGCCGGATGCGTTGACGTCGGCGAGCGCGGTCTGCACATCGGCTTTCATCTTATGGACTTCCTTCAGCACGTCGGCGAAACTCGGGTAGGCGGCAATGACTTCATTCGCATCCTTATGCAAGGCGCGCAAATCGCGAACCACCTTGCTGTCTTTGCCCATCCCCTCGATGTCCTTCGCCAAATCCTCAAAGGTGAAGGCGATGCCATCGAAGAAATCATTCTCTTTCTCCTTCGATGCGACCGTGCTTAGCTCGAGCTTGTAATACTTGCTGAACAGTTCCCCTTGCACGGGGCCTTCGTCATACACCCTGCCCATGCCCTGGCTTCGGTGCATGAAGCGGGATTCTTCCCCAAGCTGAAGATACGACGCGCCGTAGATTTCATCGTAGTCGCCAACCGGTGCATTCACGCTGTAATCCTTGGAATTGGCCGGCACGTACAGCTTCTTGATTTGCCAGGGTTGAAGCCCCTTTTTCAGATGTTCAGGAAAAATGTCCGGATTCGCTGCATCCTTGAACGCCCTGACGGTAAGCACGTTGATCGTTCGGTGATGTCCATGCGTGGAGGCTTCGTTCAAGAACGAAGGAATGATGACATCCGGGCGGAGCTCGCGAATTTTTCGAATCAAGCGCTCGTAGACGACGGAGTCGCCCCATTTGTCCAGCGTCTCCTCCACGCTCTTCGAAAAGCCGAAATCGTAGATCGGATCGTCCAGCTTCTCGCCAAGCATGCCTAACGTCACGTTAGTGATGCGGGATGCCTCCTGCAGCTCACGGGTCCGAATGACGCCGAGGGCCTGCCCCAGTTCGCTCCCGATCTCGTTCTGACCGCCTTCCCCTCTGACCGCGATGACGCTGGAGGTGCTCACGCCTCGCCCCAAGGACAGGTAAGCCAAGGTCGCGCTGTGCTCATCATCGGGGTGAGCCCCCGTGTTCATGGCGCTCGCGATCGTCGTCAATGGCCGAATCGCCTTCCACAGATCGGCGACCCCGCGATCCGCATACGCGGGTTGGGCTTGAGCGGACAGCAGGGCGCTGCCCGCCAACACCACGCTCATGACCATGGAACAGAACCTCCAAGCTGACTTGCCTTTGATCATCAAATCCCTCCTCTAATGGTGGAATGCTTTCCAGCAGGGAATGGCCCGTTCCCCGCTGCATATCATCACGTGGATCGCGAACCCCTAGGTGTTCCCACGAAATGACCGACCGTTACATAGCTGTGCTGTCACCCGTTATTTTGCGCGATACGAAGAGCACGATGATGATCAAGGAAATTTGCAACACGCCGTACGCGCAAGCCGTCCCGAATTCAAATGAATACATCCGCTGAAAAATTTCGACGGATAACGGAGTGCTTTTGGCGGTAAAGAGCAAAATGGAGGAAACAAATTCCCCGATGCCCTGCACGAACGCGAGCAGGGTTCCCGCCAGAATCCCGCTTAACGCCATCGGGAACACGACCCGGCGGAAGCTGTACCACCACGATGCGCCCAGATTGCGCGCCGCCTCCTCGACCGATGCGTCCATCTGGACCAAGGTGGCGGAGGTGGACCGGAACACTAACGGCAAATGGCGGACGAAATACGCCAACGGAAGTATCCAAAAGCTGCCGATGAGCACCTGATTGAAGCTGAATACGGTAGGCTCGCTGAAGGCGGCGATCAGGTTGACCGCGACGACCGTGCCGGGCAAGGCCCACGGAAGCATAATCAGCGCGTCAAGCAGCGTTTTGCCTCGGAAGGACAAGCGCACCATCGCATAAGCGGCAGCGACGCCGAAGATCACATTGCCGATGGTGGCCACGAAGCTCATCTGGAAGCTGTTCGCAATCGGCCGCCACGTTTTGCTGTCGGTGAACAGCTTCACGTAATGCTCCACCGTATATTCGGGAGGCAAAATCTGCGTCGTCCACCTGCCGTCCGCCGAGAACGAAATCAGAACGAGCACGAGAATGGGAAGCAGCAGCACGATCACGCCTGCGATTGACAGGAGCATGGCGACATATTTGCCCGCGGCGCTTTTCACTTCCGTCCGATGCACGCTGACCCCCTTGCTCATGTTCTGATAATTACGCAGGCCCTGATACCAGCGCATGACGAGCAGGAACACGATCGACACGACTGACAGGATGGTGGACTGAGCCGCCGCCATATCGAGATTGCCGTTCGTCCGGGACAAATAAATCTGCATCGTCATCGTCCGCTCAATGCCGAAAATAAGCGGAGCGGTATAGGAAGCCATCGCGATCATGAACACGAGCAGCGACGAGGCGACCAAGGCCGGGGTCAGCATCGGCAAAATAACGCGCCGCCATATGTAGATCCGTCCCGCGCCGAGACTGGCCGCCGCCTCTTCCAGCGACGGGTCGAGATTGCGGATCGCCGACGATGCCGTCATGTAAAAGTAGGTGTACATCGTGAACGTATGGACGACGAGCACGCCCCAGATGCCTTTTAAGGCAAACGGCACCTGTTCAAGCTGAAACAGCTCCTTGAGCGCCCGCGGAATAATGCCGCTTTCCCCATAGAGAAACGTGAATGACAGCACGCCGACGAGCGGCGGCAAGGCCATCGGCACGAGCACGAGAACGGCGAGGATTTTGCGGCCGGGGAACTCGTAGCGTTCCAGCAGAAAGGCCATCGCAACGCCGACAATCGCGCAGGTGATCACGCTTAACACCGAAATATAAATGCTGGTCCAGAGCGCTTCCAGATTGGAGGTATGCTCCAGGCTAAAAAAGCGGGCATAGTTTTGAAGCGAGAATTGATCCTCTGCCTGAATACTTTGCATAAACGTTTGGAACAACGGATATACGACATAAGCCAACAGCACCAAAAACAAGGGCGCGACCAGGACATAGACAAAATAAGGCGACTGCGCAATGGAAATGGGTCGGAATGGTGCAATTCCCGGTTTCCTCGGTTTTATGTTCCGTTTCGGTATCATCGTTCATCCCCTCTCTATTCCAAGAAGTAGATGCTTTCTTTTGGAATGAACAAGGAAATGGCTTCCCCTCTTCCTCGCACCCGATGCCCTTGATTGACGAACATCGCCTTCAATTGCCGTCCCGCCGCTTGCGACACATAGTTCACGCTCACGCCCGTAAATTCGGAGATGATCACGCTGCCGTGGACCACATTGTCCGCGGGTTCTCCTGGCATTGATTCGCGTATCGATTCCGGACGTATGGACATCGTAACGCGCTTGCCCGCTTCCAGTTGGCAGTCCGGCGAAGCGTTCGCAATCAGCCCCGTCAGGACCAGATCCGGAGCGATGCGAATGACCGCTTCTCCGTCTTTGATTCGTTCCACGGTTCCTTCCCACAGGTTGGATTCCCCGATAAAGGAGGCCACAAACCGGTTAACCGGACGATGATAAATCTCCTCCGGGCTCCCTATCTGCTGCACCACGCCGCCCTGCATTACCATTATCCGGTCCGACATCGCCATCGCTTCGGCCTGATCATGCGTGACATAGATCGTCGTGATTCCGAGCTCCAGCTGCAGTCTTTTTATTTCGATTCTCGTTTCTTCTCTCAGCTTCGCATCCAGATTCGATAACGGCTCATCAAGAAGCAGGATTTGCGGCTCGATTACAAGCGCGCGGGCCAGCGCTACCCGCTGCTGCTGGCCGCCAGACAATTGATCGATGCGGCGGCTGCCGTACCCCTCCAAGTGAACTTGCTTCTGCGCGCGTTCGACGCGCTGCACGATGTCGGACTTCGCGACCTTTCTCACTTGCAGGCCGAATGCGATATTTTCAAACACCGTCATATGCGGAAACAACGCATAGTTCTGAAACACCATGCCCGTATTTCGTTTGTTCGGGGGAAGTGTCGTCACATCGTTGCTGCCGAACAGGATGCGGCCCTCGCTCGGATAGTAGAAGCCCGCGATCATTCGCAGCGTCGTCGTCTTGCCGCAGCCGCTCGGCCCAAGAAAGGTGAAAAATTCCCCAGGGTGAATCCGGACATGAACGTCCGCGACTCCCTTTACGTTTCCGAATTGTTTGCTCACATGATCCAGGTTGACCTCTATCAAGTTGCTTGCCCCCTTGGTAATGTGCTCAGGCGGAGAAGCCCCCGCCCGATGCCTTAGTTGGACCCTTTGCCCTTGATGTTCTCGTCCCAATGCTGCATCCATTCCTTCTCCTTCTCCGCCATGACCGCCCAATCCAGCGGCAGCGGCTTCAACTCCAGTCCTTGCAGCCATGCCGGGAGCGTATCCTTGCTAATATCCGTACGCGTCGGAATCTGGTACAGCTTCTCCGCCAGCTCCACCCGCAGGTTGGAATCGAACAGGAATTCATAAAATTTCTTCGCTGCTTCCATGTTCTTGGCGCCCTTGACCACGCCGACCCCATCGACCAGAATCGGCGCGCCGCTGGCCGGATAGATGAAGTCGAACGGCTGCTTCTGCAATTCCTTCTGAATCATGATATCCTGCAGATTCCACAGCGACAGCGTGCCTTCCTCGCGCGCCAGCTTCAGATACAGGTTGGTTGGATCCTGCGCGTATTCCTTCGTATTGGCGTCGAGCTTCTTCAGCCATTCATAGCCTGGGGCCGGATCGTTAGCGTCTTGACGGTAGATCATGGCTGAATATATCGTTCTCATCGTTCCGGAAGCGAGCACCCCGCGAATAATGATTTTCCCTTTGTATTGGGGATCCAGCAGGTCATCCCAATCTTGGGGCGCCTCTTCTTTTTTCAACGCTGCGGAGTTGTACATGATCACTTCCGGCAGCAGCATTTCGCCGTACCAGCGATCCTCGCTGTCTTTGTAAAGCTCCGGAATGCTGTCGGCGAAGCTCGGCTTCACGCTGACGAGCAGCCCTTCATCCGCCGCGGTCATCAGGGCCGATTGCGTGCCGCCCCACCAGAAATCCGCCTGTGGGTTCGCTTTTTCCCCGCGCACGCGCTCCAAAATTTGCTGCGCCCCCATCGTAAGCACTTCCACCTCGACCTCCGGATGCTTCTCCTCGAACTTCGGAATGATTTCCTCGACCACGTTCTTGTCCCTCGCCGTATAGATAACAAGCCTCTGCTTCTCAGAACCGTTCGTTCCCGCTGGCTGGCCGCCTTCGGAAGCGGTGCCGCTGCAGGCGGTCACCATCAGCATGACCATGCTGAGAGCAGCCCCCATCAACCACGTAATTGCTGATTTTTTTGTGTGTCTCATCATTGACCTCCCGTAAATTTGAAATTTTTTCTCTCTTTTCTGAAAATCAATAAGTTTTCACAATTCTCTGATCTGTTACAAAATTACTAATGAGTTAATTAATAGTATTTTTTATTAATAAACGCCTGCGGAGAAAAGCCATATAAAAAGCCCTGTCCTGTCGCAGGCTCGATACCTGATTCACCTTTCATATCAAGCTATCCCTTCATGCTTTTTTGGAATCTTGGTGTTGTTTTTCGCTGGAGAGTTGTCTTCGGGTTGCTGCTCTTTATTTCTTGGAGGAGGTGTCTGAACCGCCCGAATGCAAAGCGGCAGGATGAAGTGAAAAGAGCGGATATCGTCGGTTGTGTACTACTTTTTTATATTTGCAGATGTTGAAAAAGCTTCGAGCGCGCAATGTATCGCCCCGATAAGTCCCGCCTGATCGCCAAGCGCAGCCATTTTGATCTGAGGAACGGAAGGTACCCAATCATTGAGCCATTGCCGGATGGCAGCGATCCCCTCGTCTCCGATATGAAGCATTTCTCCGCTCAGGATCAGCAGCTCCGGGTCCATGACGCTCGTAATATTGGCAATGCCATAGGTCCAGTGCCGGCAGACGTCGTCGAGCAGTCTCCGTGCCCCTTCATTTCCGCGGCCCGCTTGGTCGACGATCTGCCTCATCATGCTCGCGTCCTCGTCAATCGCAGGGAGGACGCCTCTGGCCTTGTCGCGGATCGCTCGTATAGAATAATTCCGCTCGAATACGCCGTATTCACCCTTGGCCTGCTTCCCGACGGGGCCGACGACCATATAGCCGATCTCGCCGCTCGCTTCCTTGGCTCCCCGGTAGAGCTGCCCGTCGATCATAATTCCGGCGCCGATTCCGGTACCCGCATACATATACACCAGATTGGAATGCCCGACCCCGACCCCTTTGTGAAATTCGCCAAGCGTCATCAGGTTCACGTCATTCTCAATCGCTACGGGCAGCCCGAGGATAGCCTCGATTTCCCTCTGCACCGGCAGCCCCATCCACCCCGTACTCGGAGCGTAGCTTACCGTTCCGGAGCTTCGCCGGGTAATCCCCGGCAGTCCCAATCCCATCCCCAGCAGCCATTCTTTGTGGAAGCCGCTCTCGTCAAGCAGGGCCGCCAGCCCTTGCTCAATGCTCTGGATGGCCGCTTCCCCATTCATCGGATGAGGCAGGCAAGTCGTGCGCTGGACTAGCAGTTCTCCTCGCAGATTAGCAATGGCCAATTGCAGGGTGCTGCCTTCGAACACCGCGCCGATGACGCCGTATGCTTGAAAATTATATTCCAGAAGAATCGGTTTTCTGCCGCCTTTCGATTCTCCGATCCCCACTTCGTTGATTAACCCTTCCGCAATCATCTCATCCACCAATGCGGAGACGCATGGACGGCTTAGCTCGGTTAATTTCGCCAAATCGGCTCTCGATACACGCGGATGTTCCCGCAGCTGATGAAGAATTCCTTCCCGGTTCATCTGCTTCACCAGCTTGGCATTTCCCGTCTGGCCCTTGCCAATCATTTCACTCCCTCCTTTCCGCTAGGCTGGTAGTTTGTTAAAGTAATTAACAAAGTTTGGATGCCTCCATTTTATTGTATCCGCTTACAATGTGTCAACCATAATTTTGCATGATCAGTTCATCTTATCTGAAAAAAAGCCGATGACGACGGTCATCGGCTGTTGCATCCTGCGCCAAGCAAAGGATAGCCCAGGGTTAGCGGGTTTGGCCCGTAACCTGAATTTTCTTGAGATTGGCTTGATCAACATAATAAATATGCTCGTTGCCCTGAGCGTCCTTGGCCAGCGTCATGAAGGCGATCTCCTGGAATGTGGTGCCGTTATCCTCGGACAGCGTGACATGCTCCAGTGTCTGCGGATCGATGACGGTAATCCGATCCGCCAGATCGATGTACAGCAAGCCGTCCTGCCCCCAATGCGGATGATACGGACGCCAGAAGCCGTAATTTTTCACATGCGGATAAATGTTTTTATAGTCAAGAACGCGATACGTCACCGGGTCCAGCTTGAAGATGATCCCATCGACGCCTCCCCATACGTTCCCGTCCGGCCCGATCGTCAAGCCGCTAATCATAACGGGCTGATCCAGTTCGGGAATATCCAGCGTAAATTCCGTGATTTTTTCTTTTTTGGCGACGTCCCATACGAACATTTTCGCCGTTTTTTCGGTTGCGCCGATGCCGAGCCCGCCAAAGACGGTGGTCGAACCGAATATTTTCCCGTCCTTATAGGCCAGACCGTTTATGCTCTGATTATGGACAATATTCCGGTACACTTCCTTTTGTCCCGTATCCGGATAGTAGAGCGTAAGCGCGCCGCCTAATTTGCCGTAATCGGGGATCGTGCCGATCATGATAAAATCATCCGCCGCCCGCATCACATAAGGCCGATCCTGTTCCGAGCCGATCTGGAATACCGCCTTCGCTTGGGGAACCGATTGTGTCGTATCCACCGAATAAATATGTCCTCCCGGATAAATGCCGAAATACATATCGTTGCCGTAAGCGACCATGCCCTCCGCCTGCCCGAGGCTGAATGTCTTGAACGTGTCGGTGCGCGGATCGAACTGGACGCCAACCCCGCCCGGATAACCGCTCATGTATACGTTGCCATCCGGACCGTTCTCCATATTGTGCAGCGGATTGGCCGAGCCCTGGACAACGGAAGGAAGGGTCTTGCTCGTCTCCGCGTCAACATTGAATACAGAGGTCTTGCCGTCGCGCTGCATCGTGACGAACGACTTACCCGGGAAGCCCGGATCATCGCGGAACTCGACCCAGGCAGCGCCGCGGAAGGAGGTGCCGTATCGCATCGAGGTCATCCGCGCTTCGAACGTGGTCAGATCGATCTCGGTGATGACCCCGTTGGCGGGAACATACACTTTGCCGTCCTTCGTCACGAGCTGGTTGAAGGAGAACACGCCTGCGCCCTGCGTGCCGCCAATGTTTTTGCCGACGACATGCGGCAGCCACTCTCCCCGATCGAGATCATAGAACAGCAAGGCCATCTGCGGATCACCGAACTTCACCAGCAGATAACGATCGACGATTGCCATATCGTAGGCGAACGGCACATCTGCGGGAGCGACACCAAGCAGCCCCGCGACCGGACCGGAAATGACCTCCTTCTTGCCGCTCTCCACATTGAGCTTGACGATTGCGCCCGTGGAGCCGATCCCCGCGTAAATAAATCCGTTGTCATAGACCATCGACCGCACATATTCCTGATTGTCCATCATGCGGCCATAATCGCGATAAGTTTTCGCTACGGGATCGTACTTGAATACTTTGCCTTGCTGGAAGGTGCCGCCATACACATTGCCCTTATCATCGGTGACAAGCGACCAGATCGATTTCTCGCCCGGAAGCGGTTCGCCCAGGCTGCTCACCGTCTTCGTCCGCGGGGAATAGCTCCACAGCTCTCCCCGGTTGCTGCCCGTCATAATCGCCGCGATGTAGACGGTTCCATCTGGGGCGATCGTATGGCGCCACACCGTATGAACCCCCTCCAACGGGAACGAGCGTAGCAGCTTGTTGCTCTCGACATCCACGACGCTGAACACGGCCGTATCGCCCTGGGCCGTCGAGTACATCGTCGCCCGCCCGTCCTCAACGCCGGCAACAGCATCGTTGATCGCTACCGTGAAGACAGGAATGCCCAGATCAACCGGCTGCGCAAAAGTTCTGCCCTTGAAGCTGATATCTTCGGCCGGCGGCTCGCCCGGCGATGTCTTCGGGTAGGTCACCTCAAAGTCATCATAATAGACTTCCGCCATCTGGTACTTGTTGACCGAGGCGAAAATGCGGGCCGTCACCGCATTCGCAGGCGCCTTGCCCGACACTTGCACCTTCTCCCATTCCCCGTAGCCAGATGACACATGCTGGAGCATATCGTCGCCGACCTGCTTGCCGCTGCCGTCATAATAGCGGAAAAGCAGACTGGCGCTGCCGCTCTTCAGCAGCATCATGACCGAGCCGGTATAGGTTATGCCCGGTTCGACCGTAAGCGGATCGCTCTGGACCGCGACGGCATGGTCGCGGCTCGTATCCGTAATCTTCAAGCTGCGCTTGCCGCGGTACGCTTCTTCCTTGCTGATCTCATGGCTGGCCGCGCCTTCCACGCTCGCGAATATCGATGTCCAGCCCGGGATCGAGTCCTTCGCTGTCTGCTGCTCGAAGCCGGGATTTTTCAGAGGCAGCGCCTTCGCCTCGGAACGGGTCTCTCCCTTGCCTTTATTGCCGGCAGCGGCCGCTTGACTCTTCGCCTGTCCTTCTGCTTCCGCCCCGGCGACAGCAGTGCCGCATGTCAACACAACCATCAGAACGGCCAACACGGCGCTTATTCGGCTGATATGTTTGCTTCTCCACGGTAACATCATTAATACCCTCCTCCATGTCTTAACTCTGATGCAGCGAATGCATTCGCATTAATTGTAAGCGTTATCAAAAATGCGGTCGGCCTAGACTTAAACCTCAATTTCCCGTTGCGTTCAACGTTGCCAATTACGCCTCAATACGAATCGTAGCTCTACGAAACTCCCCTGACTTCAAACTGCCGGTTTCCTGTCTTTTACCATGCTTTCACTTGCCTTCACCCGCAAGCCTCGACTCCCAGTGACCGGATCACCTCCTTTTTATCGATTCAAGTTCTTATGTAGTATACATGATGCAGCAAAAAATGGATCATCACCGAATGGAATGGAGAATTAGATTACAACTGGTTCATGATTTCTATATTACTTCGGTTGATGGCGATGTCAATTCGCAGGCGATTTATAGACAGATTAAAGACAGAGCGAAGCTGGTCGCTCCCATCTGACCGCTAGGTGGGGACGATTTGACGCTTACATCGTATTAACCTTAATAAGACAAAGAAGGTCTCATGCAAACGAATAAAGAAAGGGAATAATTACAATGAAATATAAAATAAGTATCGGTCAAGTAAGCAAAATGTATGGTATAAGCTTAGATACTTTACGACATTATGATAGAATCGGCATTTTGAAGCCGATCGTTGATCCCTCGAATGGTTATCGCTATTATTCTTTAGAGCATTTAGACCTGCTGGAATCAATTTTAGTAGGAAAATATTTGGAAACCCCGCTTAAAGAGATGAAACTTATTTTTCAAGAAGAGAGCATTCACAAGTATGTGGAATTGATTGAAAAACAAGAAAATACGATCCAGGAAAAGATCAAACATCTTCAGCAGTTAGAAGAATACACCGGGCAATTGAAAAAACTGCTATACGAGATTATGGATTTCAAAAACGATTATGATTTTGAACAAATGATAGCCGAGGACGTTGAGTTACAGCTTTATTTTATGAAATTACCTGATTTGCTTGAGAGATACGTTGAAATCAAGGATAAAGTCAGAGACTATGATGTAGAACATTATGTGATGTTTTATCGAACCAGCGAGGGAGAGATGGTCGAAAACGATGAGTATGCAATCTTCTCCATTCACCCGGAATACAAGAATAATATAAATGAAAACAATGTGTTGGATTTCGAGTTCAAACAATATGCCGGCAAGTATATTAAAGCAAGGTTTTACGGCAATAAAGAAGAAATGAAAAAGTACTTAAAACAATTCGCATCCTTTTTTCACAGCGATTGCAGCAACCCTGAAATAGTAGTTAAGTATGAGTTTAGCCTGCTTCATCGTGATTTACACCATGAATACTTTGCAGAAATCCTGTTACCCGTCCGATTACAAAATATCGATAAGCATCTTGACCCTTGAGTTACTCAAGGGTCTATTGTATTTAGCGAAGGAAAAATATAAAACACGTACTTCAACATGCCCTGTTCGTAGGTGAAAGGAAGGATTGGAAAAATGATTACTAATTTTCATGGAAAAAGAATAATTGCATTCTTTCTTACCATCGTTGTACTGCTTCATTTCAATGGAGCATCGGTGCATGCATTTTCAGAAAATGAAATCAGCAAGACGCTCCATTCGGATGAGATACAGACTATTATCTCGGAAGCAATGGAAGGAGATAAGGCTCCCGGAGCATCGATAACGGTGACAAACGGGTCGGAGGTCCTATATGAGCAGTATGGATTCAGTAATATAAGGGCAAAAACGCCGGTAACGGAGGATACATTATTTGAGCTTGGCTCAACAACAAAAGCATTTACGGCGTTGGCGATGCTGATACTTGAGGACGAGGGTGTCCTTTCGCTTGAGGATAATGTCTCCAAATATGTGCCCTGGTTTAACGTAAACTACAACGGTAAAAATGTCGAAATTACCATTGAGCAGCTGATACATCATTCGAGCGGCCTCCCCGAAAAAACAATAAACCGGTTCCCTGAGGGAACTTCGGATGACCTTCTGGAAAAAACGGCCCGTTTGGCAGAGGGGATGACGCTGGACTTTTATCCAGGAGCAGATTTTGAGTACGCCAATATCGGATATGACTTGCTTGCCTATATTCTTGAAACGGTAACGGGCAAAAAGTATGAAGACGTTGTACAAGAGAAAATTTTACGCCCGCTTGGAATGAATAACAGCTATTTCAACCTTGATCAAGCAAACCAAACCGGCCATATGGCCCAGGGATACTTGCCGTTTTTTATGAGAGCGGTCGAATACGATGCCCCGAGATATCAAGGTTCGTTAGCGGATGGATACTTAATTACCTGCGCAAAGGATATGGGGCGCTGGCTGAATGCCCAATTGGGCAGAGGCGATGTTCCTGAACAGCTTGCACGTCTTATTGCGAAATCTCACATGATTAATAATGAGATCGTGGTGGGGCATTTTGAGGGGAAACCTTTGTATTACGCCTACGGATGGATCGTATCGAAGGACGGAACCTATATTACCCACAGCGGAGCAAACCCAAGCTTCACTTCCAATATAATCATTCTTCCAAAAACAAAATTAGCGATTAGCGTACAATCCAACAGTCCGGGAAGCCAGACAGTCAACATTTCTCAGGCTATCTTAAAGTCTCTTCATCATGAGCCGTTACCCGAACTTTCATTCAGCCACGGTGGCATAGATAAAATCTCCAGTATAAGTATGATTATCGTGACTGTACTCATTATTGCTGCGGCCGTACTCCTGCTTACGATGAAAAAACGTATTTGCGCAAAGAAAAGAATCCATTTCAAAAAAGAAAGATTGATGTTTTTCGCAAAATTGATTCTGGGAATTTCATCTGTACTACTACTGGCGATATGGCCCAATCTGATAAACTATTCCTTTTATATGATTCGAGTGTGGATGCCATTCACTCTTCTCATTGCCAACGTATTGTGTTTTATTCTGTCAATTTTGTTGTTGGTTTCGTCAATTATAAGATTCAAGCTGGTAAAACAGATAGATGCAGTACGGGAATCCGTACTTTAAGGACGGGACCAGTGTCAGCTGGAAAAACTCGCCGGTGACAACAGTCACCGGCGAATTCGTCATTGCACGGCAGAGATGTGCTCCGTCTCGCCCCAGATCACGTCTCGCGCGCTTCCGCCAAAGCCATCGATAACATGGTCATCCGATGTGTCGGTATGCTCAAGCACAAGCACGCAAATATGCTTGTCCTGGCGGTTGCCGCCCAATCTGGCGATGACGGGCGCTTGAGCGTGACGCAGCGCTTCATTGACGGGCTCGATCAGCTCGGACGTAAAAAGCTCCAGCCTCGTCGCATACGTTCCTTGGGGAATGCTCGCCTCGTACTCGACACCGTCCACCTGGAAATTCAGCGTGTTATTCGTGCCCTTAATGACAATCGGTTCGGTATGCAGGGCCACCGAGCCCCATACCTGCGTTCCTCTGCTGCTCATTTGCTCATCCTTCCTTTCTGGTTATTGTCCTGTTCATGTTGCCGCTGCTGCTGTTCCCTCGTTTTCAAAATCGCAATAATCTGCTTGATCTGTGGCGGCAAAGGCAGCCCAATCCGCCCGTAGTTCTCGGCAATGCTGATCACCTCATTGGAAATGTAAAACCATATCGCCCCGTACATGAGAAAATCGCTCTCCAGCGCCACATCGGCGCGATGGGCGAGCAGCACGACAACGAACATCAGGCCCTTTTTGGCCAGTCCGGCAAAGCCCTTCTTGCTGCTTAATCCGGCCTGCGGCATCCCTCTGGCCGCTTCCATGACGGAGGCAGCGTAGCCGCTGATGTAATCCATGAGCGCCAACAGCGCCAAAAACTCAAGCAAGCTGCTCCCTCCCCCATACATGTAGCTCATCAAGCCGCCGATGAATCCGATACTGCTGTTCACTATTTTTTCGTACACCCGATCCCTCCTTACTCATCGACAGCCATCTCATCTCTCCAGAAAAAGAAAGAGCCATCCGGTGAAGGACGGCTCGCAATATGGGTTCCTGCTACAAAATATAATAATATGCGCCGCCTGCGCTGCCGACGGTAATGACACCATTCAAATCTCCCGCATCCCGCTGTCGGATCAGGGCTGTCGCAGGGCAGTCCTCCTCCGCAATGACCCTTGGCGCGAGATAGCCGTGAAGATCCGGAACGCTGACCCGAAGGGCGCCCTCCACCTCATCAATCGCGTGAACGACAAGGAAGGCCTTCAGCTCCGACGGCAGCTTAATCATGAGCGTGCTGTCCAGCGTGTGTTCATGCTTCACATAGAGATAGGTCTCGATCGAAGACGCATGCTTCACATCCAGAGCGACTGGAACTTCTGGACGGGACGCCGCAAGCGAGGCGCGATGATCCTCATAGTGCGGCACCTCGATCTGGCCTGCCATCTCCCGCTCACCCAGCGCCCGAATCGTCAGCGCCGCATGCATGTCCGGCTTGGATACGATTGCCCGGGACTCGATATCCGAATCCCTTCCATCCCGAATGCTCAGGCTGGCTGCTGTATCGCCGCTATGCTTATGATATCGCGACACTTCCACATACGCAGGCAGAGCAGGGACAGAAGCCGTAATGGATGATTCCGGCCCCTCGGATTCCTTCTTCATAACCGTAAGGGAGCAAGCCAGGCTTATGTTCGGATCGACCGTGATGCAAGCGGGCTTGTCCGGAGTGCTGGCCGCCATGATCACCCTGCGCTCGCTTGCCCCGTCTCTCCGAATCGTGCAGTTGGCTTCCAGCTCCGGGTGTTCACGAATCGCTACCGTCAGCGCTGCCGGGTGAACCGGCCTGGACACGAGCAGCAAGCCTTCCTGCCATTCGAACATCGGATCGGCAGGCTGATGCACATAGAGCGTCGCTGTCCGATCGTCCGCGCCGCGGTCGCTATGGACCGTAAGGCTGGCTCTCCGCTCGGATCCTCCAACGCCGTAGACGAATACGGAGGCGTCGATCGCGCTTCTGCCGATGCTGTACACTTGGTTCGGGATATAGCGGAGCTGGAGCACGGGCGGCTTGTGAGATTCCCTCGTATAGAATGTGACCGCGTAATCGTCTTGCGTTTTCACAATAAATCCGAAGTTGTCCAGTTCCCCCTGAAGCCAGCGCTCGACGATGCGAAGCACATCCACCTCAATGCAGCGCTCTGCCGGGTGAAGCGTGTATTCATCCGCGAGCAGTTCTACCGAGTGGGGCTTGTTCGCGTGGGTAATCCCGAGCTCTCTCCAAATGCTGTGCGGCTGATGCAGCTCAATGCTCGTCCCGACCGGGAACGCGCCGGCATAATAGAGCTTCATCGTCGCCTTCTCCAAGCGGTACACATCGGGGAGCAATTCATTCATTGGACCGAAATGAATAAAGGACTCGAACGATTCATTGCTGCCCTGTCCCGTAACCATGCTCTTCATATCGCCGTAATTCAGCGTAACGAGCTCCGGATCGCTGCGGGTCGTCGAATCGGCCACCGGAGGCAGACTGACGTCTTTGCGCGGCGTCTCCAGCAGCTCCACCCGTCCAGCGAGCCGGTTATGGGGCCGAACCTCGATCGATGCAGGCAGGTAGCTGGAAGCCATCGCTTCGATCGCTGCCGTCACATCCTCATTGCCCCGGTACTTGATATCCAGGACGATCGTCAGCTCCGCCTTTCTCGGCACCCTCGCGGAGACCGTGGCGTCTATCCCCTCTCTCACCCGGGTTGCCGATACGAGGGCGGCTTCCACCTCGCTCCTTCCGGAGCCATACAAATAAAAAGCCCCTCTCATGCGGTTGGAAGGGGATGGTTCGTCTACTATTTCGTTTCGTAATCTCTCATCTTCGTGAATCGTAATCACTTCCAATCTCATTGTATTGAGACTGTCTATATCCGATTGGCATAGGCCCGAATCTCGAAGCGGCCATCCGGCGTCGGCTTGGCGTCAATCTCCGTGGCAATCCGGACATAAAATTCAACCGTGTCTCCATGATGCAATACTTCACTGTACAGCAGACTATCGACGGGAATGAACGGGCTCGACTTCCGGGACAGCTCGATCGCGACGCCATCCGGGAGCGACTCATTCACCGTCTTCAACGTCAGATTCGTAATCGAGTAGCCCAACTGGTTTTTGACGACGACCTTCTGATCCAGACTGGTCTGCCCGGCAATCAGCATATCGAAATCCAAGTATTTCAGAATCCCGCCGAACGTATCGGAATAATAATTCCCCGTCTCGTCCATGAACATCAAGCCGGAGTAGCTGCCGATGAACTTCGTCTCCCAAGACTCGGTCTCGCCCCAATAATCCTGATATTCGACGCGAAGCTTATTCTCCCGATTGAACACAATATCCCGCTCCGAGATCGACAGATTAATATCGACCGGAGAAGCGGCCAGGCGCGTGAACTCCCCATTGGCCGGAAAGTAAGGTTTATCATTCAGCAGCACCCTGTACTGAACTTTTCCCTTATCGGCATCATCCAAGCGGCCGGTTAACTTGTTGCCCGTCATCTTGAGCTCAATCGATGCCTTTGTATTGAGAAGCGTTAGCGACAGGTCCTTCACCTTGACGTCGTCCAGAGCAGACCTCGCCAACAACCGCGTATGATCCAGCTTCACTTCCTCTTCGCGATGAATGCTATCGTCCAAATAATAGCCAATCCGAAGCTGGCTGCCCTTATTTTGGAAGTTAGCCTCTTTAATTTTTCCAAGCGCTTTGAAGCTCATGCCCAACTCGCGCACCTTCGCCATATCGTCCACATTCACCGATTTCCATCGTCCATTTCGGAACACTTCCCACGTCACGCCGCCATCAAACGACAAAATAAACCTGCATCGGCCCTCATAAGCATGGACAGGAAGCTGATTGGCAATGATAGCCAGAAGACTGCCATGCAGTTCAAAATCGCTCGGCTGCACGACAAGCTGCTCAAACGGCAAAGCCTTCATATCGATGCGCAGGGGGATATCCCTATAAGTCTCGGTGAAAGACTTCACCTTGTTGCCCTCCGGCACATATGTCACGATTTCGACTGTGGGAGAGAGCTGGGCTAGTTCCCCCCACGCCTCCGGCGGGATGATGGAGAGATCGGTCATGCCGTGTTGGGCGAATACTTGCGAAGATACCGGAGGGCTTATGACTTCCCATCCAGTGTCTCTGTATGTTCGATACCCGCCATTGTTTAATTGGATTAAACTCTTATTTGGAGTTATGCTTTCCGCATACCACTCGTTGAAAGCTACATAATTTCCTACCGGAGTAATTTTATATTTCCCTGCTTCCAAGTTCGGGCATAGAAGATACCAGTTATTAGTCGCTGTAGTATTGTAGACGCCAACATCCTCATACTTTTCCCCATCCGACTTTTGCAGCTTTATTTGTTTACCAGCACTCCCCCCACTGTCCGAATAGCTGCCACCAACAGCCCACAAATTACAGTTTCTACTTATAGAAAAATCTATAAACGAATCATAATAAGTGGACATCCCAGCCGCATTGTAAGTACCTTGTTTACTTATGATACCATCAAGCAACGCAGAAACATTGGATGCATAATTAGGGGTATCTACTGACGAGCATCTGAAGCCTGTAATATCAATTTTGACCTCATCTCCTAAATCCGGCACATTAGGTTTTGCATTACCTGCCACAAAATCAGCTCCTTTCAATAATTTCGCAAAATAAAAGAGACAGCCCTTTGATGACTGCCTCACTTAATATTTAAAGTCCCTTTTGATAAATCCACCGTTACACCGTATAGATCTCCATCTTCAATTTTTTCTTTAAGTTTTGGTTTAAGCTCCTCTTGAACCTCCGCCTCTTCCTCCATTGTCCATGTCACCAATTCGAAATCTCCATCCAACTCATCCAACGGCGAGTAATTATGGCTGATTTCAAGTTCAGCTTCCGTCTTATCTGGATCGTCTGTATAATATAGGACATTGAAGCTGTCTCCAACCTCATCGTAAAAGGTGAATGGTTCGGTTTCTAAGGTGATGGTTGAATCTTCTTGCTCAGGATTATCGGTATATTCGATTATTTTTATCGTTTGATCATCAAACTCTTCAGCAAGGGTGAAGGGTTTGGTGACGATGTTAAAGGAGGCTTCAGGTTTATTTTGATTCTCTGTGTAATAACAGAGTTCAATTTCACCGTTAAATTTAGCCCAAGCGGACTCTGGAATTGAAGAAATATCCTCAATATTAATGCCATGTAATAAGTAATCTTCTTCAGTTGGAACTGAGTTTCCTAAAAGTTCCCATGATATACCATCATATTTATAATAACTACTATTATTTTTAATCAATATCTTTTGTTCATAAAGCAGCTCATAAAATGCTAACTCATATATCCCCCAAGAATTGCTTCCATACCTAGATTTAACTCTAATTCTAAACTGCATATATGATTTTATTACTTCTGGCAAGTAAAATTCTTCAACTTTATTAGGTGTAATAACGAAATCATTTACTTCATGAAGTACATCATAAGTTGCAAAATTATCATTGCTCCCATGTATTTCCCATGATCTCACACTAAGGTAAGTTTTGTCTAAAATAATTGAATATTTCTTTACAAGGTGTTTAGTTGGAAACGATAAACCTAAGTGATCAGGGAAAGGAGGATAAAAAATTGAACTTCTATACCCCGTATTAGGGTTGCCGTCAAACACACGGAAGGATTCGGAATCGCTTGTTTGTGCCTTTATTATTGACACGCCATCAATGACCTGATTATTATTATTAAACTTAGGTGTTATATTAACATATTTCATTTCATCACTCCTTTCTAAATAAAAGCATCATTCAATTGACACTTTCTTGATAGGAATTTTTGACGTGTCGATTTTTTGCATGAACAACCTTCCATCTCCCAACACAGAAGACTCCATTTTAATAAATGATTTTTGAGCAAACTCTTCTTCAAAATCTATAGCAGTAGATTTGCCCATTCCATGATTAATAAAATTTTGTTCGTCTGCATTTGGGATATATTTAATTCCTACTGAATCAAGGACACTATGATATGATCCGTCTTTAGATTTAATTAAAGACTTTCCTCCGATATTAGCCAGAATAATCTTATTCACTTCATATTTCTTCAAATCAATTTCATGCTCAAATATTTTTCCCTCATTTGCATTGCTTTCTTTATTGGATATTAGCCGCACCTTACCATAATTACTTTTAAGAGTTTTTTCCGTTATTTTATTCATTCCATATTTGGCAAAGTATCTTTCATTAATTATGGGAACATACGAAACCGTACTATCACCACTATACATCTTTAGTTCATTGATGCCCGTATACCCTGTATGGCCATTGTTGGCAGTCCAATTTAAGCGGTACATTTTAAAAGATTTTGGGTTGTAAATGAAGTAATCCTTATCTGTATTTATGGTAGTCCATGTTTGATCTTTTTGCGTATCTAAAATATGCCACCTTTCTCCATCATTACTGCCTTCAAAAGTCCAATCTTTCGGCATAGTAGTAAGCACACTAGAGTTACCCATGCTTCGTAATACATATTTAAAAATAGGAATTGGTTGAACAAACTCATATCCCAAATATCCAACTCCGCCACTTCCACTTTTAGAGCAATAACCATCATTATCATCCGCTTGATTAAATGCGTACCAAACATCATATGAAGAACTCCATACGTCTTTAGCAAATGCGCGTCCACTAGGAACTGTATTTGATGTCATTTTAGGAATAGCTGTTAGCCTATCAATTTTATTCTCAAATGAGAGATACTTTCCTTTTGCAGTTTGAATTAAAAACTTGTTTTTTTTCCATGCAAATTCGCCATAATATACTCCAATCTCATCATAAGGAACCTTATAATCCGAATCATAGATAGGAGTACTCGTGATTATATTATTACTTTTATCCCAACTGCTATTGTTTGTACTGTATCCACTAGTGAACGCGCCATAACAGTTAGTCAGTTCAATAATTCCCCAATCAGTTCTTAGTAAATTTCTAGTCAGGCTAATGTTTATGCAATTGTATAATCTGAGTGATCCACCACCGGGCAGAAAGACCGAATAATCATTTGACGGTATATTAGCCATTACAACATTATACATATTCCAATGAAATCCATAGTTGTTCAGATTATATTGTGTTAAAGCAGCGTTCATTGTGAAAAGTAGCTGTACAAATTCAAGTGTAAAAGTGTAACTGCCACCGGTATTATTGCCTGAATATAATCCTACGATTTGTTTCAAAGTCGTTCTAGCTTTATTCCCTAAAATAGTTACTCTACAATTTGAAAATCCATCCGATATATCTCGCCCAAACGTATACTCGCCATCTTCCAGTTTAATAAGACTGTTTTTATCCTTTGGTATGACTTGCAACAGTTTAGACAAAGTTTTATATGGTTTTGTAACACCATCTCCTGAAGCGTCATCTCCATTAAGAGCATCTACAACATATTTTTTATCATAAGTAAAATTATTCCATACTATCGCCATGTTACTCACCATCCCATCTATATAAAGCCGTTATTCAATATAAAAAGAAGTAGAACCAATTCGATTCTACTTCACATCAATTCCATTAACATCAAAGTATTTCTTGTAATCTACCTTTACTTTGAACAGTCTGCCTTCACCCAGTATAGAGGGTGTCATAGGAAAAGAAACAAGTTGTTCTTTTCTATCCAGCACAGATAAATCACTCATACCTTCATTCATAAAAGTGTTTTTTGAAGGTAAAGTTGTTGAAATTGGTCTCCAACCATTGTTGTATGTTTTATAAGTGTTGTTGTGAACAAAAATATTTCTAATATACTTTACTGCTAAAAGTAGTACAGGTCTAAAGCCTACTACACTTCTAGTGTCTTTCGGATTTTCATATGAAAGGCTGGCTCCTCTTACTGTGCGCATTTCTGAGTAATCATGCCAAGAACTACTTGTCCACGAGTTCATATCTTTGAAGTTCCAAACTCTATTGTCACCTGCACTAATTAAACCTTTTAAATTACTATTTACAATATATTCATCCCATTCATTATCTTTACCGATTCCAATTCCACCTTCTATCAACCTTATAGTGGCTAAACAATCTTTATCCAATAGAACAGGTAATCCACTGCCGCTTGCTACTCCAGCACTATTTAAGGTATTCCATGAAATTGAATGTTGTAAATTTCGATCAGCGATCAATTTCCATCTCCCAAGATGATCCTTATCGACACAGATGAAATAAAAATCACCATTTGGTGTAGCAGATGATGTTGTAGGTGCAAGGAAATCCGATGTTTCTTTGCCTAGCCCAGAAAACGTACCAAAGGAGTTAGGTGCTGCTTTGTAATGGCATCTAATTTTTTTTCCTATTCTTAATTTTGCAATATCATTAACTTCATCAAAATGGAGTAGTTGTCCGTTATCATCAATGTCTATCGCATCAAATCTAAAATCAAATCCAGCAGAATCAGTTGGCTTATTTACTACAGCGACCTCCACTGTATGCTGTTCGTATTTTAACCCTAGCTTTTCATATGATAGTATTTGAGTTGTAAACGCTGGTGATCTTGCACTAAAATATTCCACAATATTTCCGTCAATTTTTATTTGAATTTTATCTGAATAAGTATTTGAATGTGCAAGAATTAATCTCATTTTTGTACCTACAAATGAAAAAATAAGTTTATTATGAGATTCTTTTGTGTATGAACCCGTAGCTGCCCCTAGGTAATGGTCGTTATGATTTACTTTTCCCCAACCTGCATCCGGAAAATAGGTAATTGCACCGTCACTATCATCATATCTCTTCCAACCGGTTTCTGGGTGCTTTATTTGCTCTCCAACTTTAGCCATTTTATTCTTTACCTACCTTCTATCCTTTATATTCAAACACGGGACGGAAACCAGTAACTTTATCTGAACTTTTAGTAGAATAGTGATACGGATTTAAAAAAGGATCCTTATGCATGAGTGCTCCTCGTATAATTCGACGATCAGAATTAACTCCAGGCCACAGCGAATTAATCCCATTTACAGGTGTATCTTGACACCAAAAGAAAAGACTATTGTGGTTCCACACATGAATATCATTAGGTGTTATTCCCGTTCAGATTTGATAATCTTATATACTTGTCATATTCATTATTCGTTGGGAACGCGCCATAAATAGAGTGTCTATCATTTTCGTTTGGAATAATTTTATTTCCATCTTTATCTGCATAAGCAACGCCACCAGTAAGTGAGCGTATAGCTCCCGAAATATCACTGATACCATCCCAACCTTTCACAAATACCTTTGGTCTGCCTTGAATACATTTATGCTGATTTAACACATTCCAAGTGACAGAGACTTGTGTTACTCTATCAGCAATCAATAACCCTTTGTCTACTTTGATAAAATAGAAATTACCACTCGTTGTCGGGTTTTCAAGCGGCAGTTCCTCCCCGGGCGTATTTAAAGACATACTTGTAACACTTTGTGTAAAATTATTTGTATTATAAGACCAATAACAACAGATATAATCCCCAATCTCCATATCCTTTACATGTTTTCTCAATTGTCCCGTAGTCGCTGGAACCGGCATCCTTATCCCTCCACTCGTAACGAATCAATCCTCTTCATCTTCCCATTCGGTATTCTCTTCCTCAAAAGAACGCCCTCGTCTTTCCAAGACTCGTCCCTCTCGTACTTATAGCGATAGTGCTTTTTCAGCTCCAGCACGCCCTCGTCGGAGTTGACCCATTCGTTGGTGTATTTGGCTGTCTCGGTGAAGTCGTCTACGGTAAAGGCGGCGGCGTGCAGGGCGGGGATGAATTCGATTTTGAGCTGAGCGTATTTGGCAAAGGGGGCGCTGTCGAGATTGCCGGCCGTTGTGTCGATGGCTGCGTATTCGGTCCAGGTGATGCTGTCCGCAGAATATCGGATGTACAGCTTATAGTCTGCCGCACCCTTCACGTCTACGGTCTGTGTCATCCGTTGAAAGGCGGCGAACCGGTCCTGGATGACGATCGGCAGGGACTCCCAGGAGCCGGAGGGAGCGTAGACGATGTTTCCTTCGTCGTCTTTTTTGAGTTCCTTCAATTGCAGTTTGCCGTCTTTTATGGCGGTGTTCGTAAACGTGCCTGCTGCCAAGTCGACAGGAATGATCACTTCATGCGTTGCGTTTGTCATCGAATCACCTCATCGTATCGTCCAATTGATTTGCCCGGCATGCTTCGCCTTCAGGGGCGCTTGCATCTCGTCCACCAGCAAGCCGTTTCTGCGAATGTGCAATGTGCCGTCCAGATCAATGTCTGACGTTATTTTAATCTGCATGAACGCCGCATCATTATAGGGAATCGAGAGAATGCATTGAAAATCGATGTTGGCGTCGTGGAGCTGCATTTGTTTTTTGTAGCCGATATTGTACTGGGTAATCGAGTCGGAGAAGGCCCCTGCCTTCCCGCCCGCCGTGAACAGCTTGGCGTCGGAGACGGCGTTTTTGTACGTAATTATGTCGTTGTACAGGAAGGTCCGCCCGGTCAGCGGATAATCCCGCGAGGAGGCCGAGTAGGATAAGGACAGCCGATGGCCGTTCATCGTGAAGACGCCGTTGCCGACATCGAAGTAGATTTGCGAGCCTTCCCCGATCAATCCGAACCGGATCAGTTTGGTTTTGTCTATATGATAAAAGCTGTTTGCTTTTCGGTTGTCGAAGTTATATTCAGCGAGATGCGAGCCGTCGGCATATTCCGCCACCCAGATGAACGACTGGGCGACAGGCGAACGCGTTATGTTCTTATGAAAAATCATGTGCAACCTCCCATTGTATTGTGAGATAAATATTTCCATATAGCAAAACAGACGGGACCCTATCGGCCCCGCCTGGATACATTGTCTTGGTGTAAATTATTGCTCTATTCAACGTTATACATAGCGATAGGATACGCGCAGCTTGAACTCTTGCCGGCCGCTCGACGCGTCCAGCGGAATTTTCGGCTGCACCGTCACGGTCACATAGTTGCCGGCGGCGTCCATCGGATTCCCGTTATTGTTGACCCCGAGAATCTCCTGGCTGGCCGGAGTCAGCGGAATCGACAGCGGGTTGCCCTCATGATCCTTTGTCGTCTTGCCCGTCGTTCCGATCGGCTTCATACGAATTTTGCCGACCGCCGATGTCTCCTCCTCGATATCGGTCTCGCCCAAGGTGTCCACCTGGACATGGAACCAGTTGTTTCGGACGGCTTCGACGTCGTTTTCAGGCGTATCGCCGGTACCCCCGCCCATGTCGCGCGTCGTGAACGTGCAGTCCTCCATCTTCGAGACGTCGGTCTCGCCGTTGCGGTTGTTCCAAATGTTGAACGTGCGCAGCGGCCCCAGATCTCCGGCATCAATAACGCCAAAATCAAACGGAGCCTCAATTTGGGCAGTATGCGTGTCGTTGAACCAGCTTACGATCGGTTTGGTCATCTTTTTTCCTCTTTTCTCGTTATCGTTATATTTTGACGATGAGCTGCAGCGTGACATTCTGGATGTTCACGCCTTGCTTCACGACATGAAGCCGGAACATATCGCCGGCATTCACGATCTTGTTATCGATGACGGCGCCGCGATCATCGACATGCTGATGGGCCTTGATGCGAACCGGATGGGACATAATCCCGCTCCAATTCGCCCCATCCAGCGATTTTTCCACCGTAATCTCGGTATCGGATTCGCCGGCTACCCCGCACAACGCTTCGACGCCGATCAGTTCTCCCCGAAAAGGGAACCTCGCAATGACGCTCTGAACGCCCTGATATAAGGAATTCGGAAGGCAGAACACCATCACCCGGTCCTTCACTTCCAGCGGGATGCTTTTTAACTTCACATGCTCGGCGACCGTCATCAGGCCGTCCGCATGCTCGCTCACCGGCTGAATGCTGCGGCCGAAGATGTCGATGAGCACCCATTCCTTGCCATCGAAGCGGTAGCGGTTGCCATCCTTGTACGTCTGCACGGTCCAGCCGATATGCGGATACGGATAGGTCGCGATCAGCTCCTTCATATCCGCCACGGGAGGCTTGAACACCAGGAGCGTCGACTTGTAAGCCAACAGCGCCTGCTCGGTAGCGAGCTTCGCCTCATCCGCGGCCTGGTTCGCCTGGTCGGCGGACCGATCGGCCGCATGAGCCGCCTCCTTCGCCATCGCCACGGCCTCTTTGACCTCCTCGATGGCCAGATTCGTCTCCTGCAGCCGCTGCAGCATCTCGTCAATCATGTCCTGCAGTGTCTTGACGACATCCGGATGCCGGCTGACCATCGCATAGATGCGGGAAGCCGGATAGAGGATCAGGCCTCTGCCCTTATACTTGCACAGCAGTGTCTTGCCTTCCTGAGATGGATGGAACTGAATCGTTCCGTTCGCATAGTTGACCACAAATTCATGCGGCGACAATGCCAGCTTCTTGTCGAATCGTTCAGGGTCGACCTCGGTCAACCCCTCGATGCGGACCTTGTCGGTCTGCGAAGGAATCTCTAGCAGCGTAATCTGGTTGTTAATGACGGGGAGCGAATCGATATGCTCCTTGTACGGCTCCTCTGGCGTGCCTTCCCGCCAAATAATGGTCACCGGATCATGCAGTTCAAGCTGCGTCCGTAATTGGGCCATCCTATCACCTCCTTACTCTGTCGATGAATTCGAAATGCAAGCATACCTTGCAACCCAAAAACGCCTCTCATTGAAGAGAAGCGCTCTTATGCCTACATATTGATCAATGAATTTCCTTCGCTAATCGTCGTCCCATTCCCGAGGCAGGTCGTCACGCTTGAGCCTTGGACGGCAATCAGCTTGCCGTTCAAATACACCCGCTTCGCGTTGCCGCCCGTTATCGTGCCTTGACCGCTTCCCGACGTACCCGGGGATATATTGATGTACCGCGTCCTAGCGGTATCCGAAGGAACCGGCGGGCTGGCTTGCCAGGCTTCGTTCACCCGATCCCCGACGACGGCGGCAGACACGCCGTTCACATAGAAGCGGGAGCTCGCCGCAATACCGCGGCCGGTAATCAGCGCGCCGGTGCTGCCTGATCCGGTTGTGTGCCATTTATCGCCCCTAGGATCGTCACACTCTCCAGTGTCAGGATCCCGATGCGCGCACCACGGCTCCTCATAAGTCTGTATCGTATAAGTCACATGCCCATCCTTCACGACCGGGGCGGTTGCGCCCCCATGCAAGGCGATAGCAGCCATCGCATCCCCTCCCTTCGCCGCTGAACCGGCTCGCCCGCGAACCGGTGCACTCCTTCTTTACAATCAATCAACTGTTCACAAAATCAAACTGGACCGCATGGAAGATCATTTTGCCGTCTGCGGTCATCTCAATATAAGCGCGCTCGGTGCCGAAGCGGCCCGCGCCGCCTTTGGCGATCGCTTCGATGTCTTGGCCGTCCAGCACGATGCCGCTCTCCTTCGCGGTCACGTACACGCCTTCGTCCTTCAAGTCGAGGCTGCGTTTTTTGCCCGTGGCGCTGGCGCCGTATTCCAGCATATAGCCGCCGGAATACTTCTTCTCGATCGCCACGCCGTGGCCGTCCCCGGTGCCGTCCCCGATGCCGAGATAGCGTACGGGCTGGGCGCCGCCGCCAGGCTTGTCTCGCTCGAACGTAATTTTCTGCTTCACATTGATGCTGTCGAATTTGTACGTGTCGGCGACAATCCCGGTATTTTCCGTCGTCAACACTTTCTTGTCCGCATCCTGCCAGTAGAGCGGACGGCCGCGCGAATCATGCGCCGGCTCGCTCTTCGACACCCTGGCGGTGATGAACTGAATCGCATGCTCCTGGATCTCGATATAGTCGACATATTCTCCTTCCCGCGCATCCTTCGGCAGCGTCTTCACCTTATTCACCGTCAGATCATTCACATACGTCTTGTCGGCCAGAATCGTGTTCACCTGGATCATTTCCGGAATGAGCTTGCCCACATTGATCATATCGAGATGGTCCATATCGATGTAGCCGGCTTCCGTATCGATCAGCACATGGCCCGCAGGACCGACGAACTTTCCTTTGTAGGCCGTCAGATTGCCCTTCATGTCGACGCGGAAGGGGGCCTTCCCGAATTCATCATGCCCGGCCCAGATGCCCAGGCTCGGATAGACCTTGAATACATCGTTGCCCTCGCCGATCACCAGGCTGGACCCCTCGATATGGCCGTTTTTGAACAAGGAGCTGTCAATCTCGGCGTCCTTCGCGAACAGCTTGTTCATCCAGACATTCCCCAAGTAATCGGCGTGAAAAGGTGCTGACGACCATACGGAGGAACCGAGCGCAAGCCCCTGCTTGTCAATCGTAAACACTTGATCGTCGACCCCGGCCTTGACGAACAGATCGCCGTCCAGAGAGGTGCCGAACGTCTTCTCGTACACGCCGTTGCGAATGCGTTCGATCGTGAAGCCGTCATCCGCGGTCATCGAGACCCGGTTCACCTTCGTGTCGCTGCCGCAATCGCCCGAAGCGTACCGGTTCACGATCATGCCGAACCGATCGGGACGATCCGCCAGCAGCCCGAGCTTCACGACCTCCCGGCCGCAGCGGTCGTCGATCATGAGGCGGGAGCCCTCGATGGTGAACACCCCGGTCGTATCGCCGATGACGACGCGCTGCCCGAGAATGATCTTGCCGAGCACCGTCTCCGCGATCAGGCCGTCCGGCGTAATCGCCGTATCGTAGCGCAGCCCGCCCGAGCGCGTCAGGCCAAGTGCGCCATGCGTCGCCCGCAGGAAGCGGTTCGGATCGTTCGGGTCGGTAATCGTCAGCCCTTTCCGATCCAGCGTCACGAACTCATTCGACGCCATATTGATGTCGTTCGTGACCTTGTTCCAGAAATGGTCGAACAGCCGGCTCATGTCCGATGTATCGATAACAGCCTGACCCCACTTCTTCTTGTTGCTGTCGACGACAATCGACGTGTTCTTGCTGTCGTAAATGAACTTCTCCAGCCGCTTCTGCGCATCGGATACATCTCTGGCATTGCTGATCGTCAGGCTGATATTGCCGTCCTCATAGTCATAAGTCATCTCCGCAATGCGGGCTTCGATCTCAAGCTGAAGCCGCTCATGCTTGATCGTGACAAAATCGCCCACGACCAGCTTGTCCCAATTATGCTGCTCCTCGACGATCTCGAGGAAGTTCACGATGTCGATGCGGAACGTCGTCCGGGGGCGCTGCAGCTCCTTGAACTTCTCGAGCGCCGCCTCATACAGATCTTGCTCGTCAATGTACTTGTCATCGCTGAACTCCCTCTCGATGACATACAGGTTCAGCTCCTGCAGCAGCTCCGGGGCGAAATTGCTGTCGGCGGACAGCGTCTTCTGCAGCTCAGCAATGTTTGCCTTGACGTTGTCCAACGCCTGCTCCACATTCTTGATCTCGATTTCCTTCGCGGCGATCTGCATTTGCTTATTATCGAGGCTGAACTTTTCAATAATGTCCGGTCCGTTATTCGCCCCGTTCAGCTCGTCGAGGGAGATGAGCGCCACCTGGAGGAACACTTCGGCCTCGGCGCCGCCCCGCACCTCGACGACCGCCTGGTGCGCATGATGCCGCTTGCCGAGCAGCATCCACCGGTCCGGAGCCGCGGCTTGATCCGCGCCGTCGAGCGAGACCGTGACGCCCCCTTGGCTGACCTTGCACAGGACGGCGTACGGATATTCCGGATTTAGCGCGAAGCTTCGCGAGCTGCTGCCGCGATGCGTATACTTCTCGAAAAACATCTTCTGCTCGAACTGCTGCGAAATCATCGTGTCGGTAATGACCGCTTCGTTTTTTTTCAGCTTATCCAGCTCAACGCTACGTTCGTTCAGACTGTCTTCAATTTTTTTGCGTTCGGCCAGCAATTCCCGGAACTTGTCCCGCCTGCTCTCCACCAGCTCCTCATAATCGAGCAGCGCATGGCATAATTCGTCGGACATGTACTGGCTGTGGCGGATCACCTGCCGCTGCTCATCCCGTTCGAACGGATACAGAAAATAATTGAAATTCTCGATGTAATTCTGCCCCGTCGGGTTGACCTTTTGAATCGTAAGCCCGTCCTGTCCGAACGCCTTCAACCGGGTGACCATCTCATCCGCTCTCGCTTCCTTGCCGATCGACTTCAAGTATTTTCCATAGGAAAAAGAAAGACCCCTGTTGACCCCGAACAGCTCCGGCTTGAGCAGCGACACGGTTCGCCGGTTCGTGTCCCATTGGACGACCGCATTGTAGGTCTCGGCCACTTGATAGACCGCATCCAGCACCGTCGTGTTCCCGAACTCGAAGGCGCGGTACGTCAGCTTGAAGTCGGCATCGAGATAGCCGATATTCCAGATCGTGTTATGCAGCAGTTCCGTCAGCACCTGCTCGGCATGATACGACTCGACGCTGTAATCCTGAATCGATTTGTCGCTCAGCTCATAAGGAAGAGCGAAGCAGGCGACTTGCCGGTACAGCCTGTCGTCCTGTCCGCTATCCTCGATCGAGTGAATCATATACCATTCGCTTTTCGATCCGAGCGTCACCCGGATATGATACCGTTCGCGGAGCAGGCCGATATTTTTGTTCGGCACGAGCCGGTGGTTCACGTCCAGGTAGAGCGGAATTTTGAAGGTCAGCTCGTTCACGGAGGACAGCGAGATGTTCTGGCTGATGTCATACGCTTCGCTGATCTTGCTGATGACGCTGCCGTTCGGCTTGGCGAGGAACAGCTGCGGCCGGTACGGCTTCTTGAGATAATCAATATCGCCCAGCAATCATCATCGCCTCCTTTATTGAATTCTCCGGAATTGATAGCGGAATTGGAACGCGGCGTTCCCGCGCACCTCCAGCACATTCCTTCCGGGCGGCAGCGACAAATACCCGTCGTTGAACCCGCTGTAGCGGTACGTGTTCACCAGACTGGTCTCGATATGCTGCCGATCATTATTCACATACACTGTCTCCTCATCCAGCAGCTGCTCGAAGCGAAAAGCGGCGTCTCCCTGCGACGTGTTCACGATGGCGAACTCTCCGCTGCCTTCCTTCGTAATCCAAATCTCCGGGGAGCAGCTCACATCTCCCTTATTGTCGAACACGACAACCGGCTCCAGCCGGAAGGAGATGGACCGGAAAGAAGGCGTGACGCCATGGCGTCCGGACTGCAGGATGACCCGGTACCGCAGCATCGCTTCGCGAAGGGGCGTCCCGGCTTCGATATCCGGAATGCCGCCGCCGTTCACGCACGTTTTCCAATCGCTCCAGGTCCGGCCCTGATCCGGGGAGAGGGAGGTCTGGACCGCAGCCCGGCAGGAGGGCGGAATCTCGCATTCCCAAGCCAGCTTCGTCAGCGCCCCGTCTCCTTCGAGCGCAATCGACAGCGGCTCCGAGGTGTACACCCCGAGCAAATTCGATAATGCAAGCCAATTTGCCATCACATCCACCTCTACTCGATTTTCCCGAAGGGACGGAACAGGGCGGAGATACCGCTCTCCTTCCACTTGGCGATGCGATAGCCGAGCCATACGGCGGCGCCGTCATAAATGCTCGTTCCGTCCGTCAACGCCCATTCCGGTTCGGTCCCCCCGGATTCGCCCGCCGTGATGCAGACATAAAAACGGCCGTTATCGACCGTCGGAAATACGATATCGTGCTTCTCGTACCGCTTCGAGCGCTGCCAGCGCTGCGCTCCCCGCGTATCCTGCACCTCTTGGCCGGACGCGGTCGGGAAGACCGGCTCCATCGCGCCGGAATGCCCGGCTTGAATGCATATATAGACATGGGCGTTATCCGTCTTCGGGATGACATAATCCCCTGTCTTGTAGGAGGTAAGCTCCGTCCATGACGGAGCCGTGCGGCCGGTCCGCGTATTCACCCAGCCGGCATAGCCCCCGATCGCCGGTTCCGCATTCCAGACGATGTCCCGCTGCTGCCACGTTCCCTCAATCGGCGGCGCCGTTCCGTAGTCCGGCGAGACCTCATCCAGCTTGGCGAAGTTCTGGCCGAGCTGCTCGATCGTCTCGTAAATCTCATCCGTATAGTCCGGAAGATGCAGCGCTAATTTTTCCGTTGTGTTTGCCATCGTTTTGTCCTCTCTCCTTTCGTTCACCCGATATCGGACCATCTCGTCCCCAGGTCGTAATCGCTCCAGCGCGGTCTTCTCGAATCGAGCCGCAGCTCTCCCTGCGGACCGAGAATCAGCCCTTCCCGGCTTCCCTGGGCGAAGTCCCGCTCCGCAATGTCCGCCACGGTCTCCTTCCATTCATACCGTGGAGAGTAATAGACCGGGGAGTAAGAATACGGAGAATCGCATTTAAAGGTCACGTTGATATACCCTTCGGATAATCCGTTATGGATCAGCATCGGCTCGTCGATGACCAGCGCATAGAAGACCCGCTCCGGATCCGAAGAGAAGACGAGCTCCCGGTAATAGCTCTGCTCGGTCAGCCAACGTGCAACTTCGCGAATCCGCTCCGAATTCCAGGTCTCTTCGAATGCGCACGAGATCTGGAAGCGCAGCGGTTCTTTGGCGATATTTTGAAAATACGGCCGATCTCGTCCCGCGATGCTGACCTCGCGAACCGAACGCGGGGCCGCGAAGCTCTCCTCCAGCATGCCGGAGCTGATATTGACGTTCCGGATGCCGAAGTCCATGCTGGATACCCCGGCATAGACGAAATAATCCGCATCTCTAATCGTCATGTTGCCATTCACCTGCCTTTCCTATAATCGATGTCCCCGGGCCCGCAGCGCCGTATCGAGCGATTTCGCGATATCGTCCCCATCCTTCTGCGCGAAGTTCCCCGTAATGGAAATGTGGAAGTTCTGGGTCGGCGCTCCCGCCAGGGCAGGCTGAAGCGCGGGAACGGAAGCGAACGGCCTTTTGATGGAATCGATAATGTTTCTCGTGATATCGACCACCTTCAGCAGATTGAACGAATCGGCTTTGTTCAGGATCAGCTCTTTTTCGTGAGCGAGCAGGAATTTGCCCTGCTTGCCGCCCCACGCCGGAGTCATGCCGCCGGATTCGGCGGAGAAGGGCTTTTTGTTTTTGAGCTGGTCAGCTGCGCCCGGAAGCATGGTTCCCGAGGACGTTCCCGGCTGTTTGACCGTACCTGCAACCGACGGGACTAAGCTCTTCCCGTACTGCTCCAGCTCGTCATAATCCCGCTTGAAGCCATACTTGATGTTGTCGGCGATCGTCTGGCCAAGCCGTGCGCTAGCCTTGGCCAGTTCCTCGAAGAACACGCCGTACTTGACTTTGATTTCGTCCAATGCGTTGAAGACAACAGTCTTATCATTGCTGAGCAGCTGCTGCTTCAAGTCATAGAAGTACTTTTCATCCTCCAAAATCCCCCTATAATGCTGCTCGATTTTGCTCTTCGCTTCATCCAGCTTATCTAATTGATTGCGGTGCTGATTGTCCTCGAGCTCTTTTTCGTTCTCGATGATTTTGCGCCGGTCTTCCAACTGATCGGAGAGGGCCTGTTTGCGCAGCTCCCGTTCCCGATCCAGCTTGAACTTGTCGATCTCCTCGTCTTTGGACTCGAGCTGCTCCTGAAGCTGCTTCTTCTTCGCTTTCGCTTCGAAGGAATCGTCCAAGGCCAGAACGTTGAGCCGATCCTGGATATCCTGCCGTTCCTTCATCAGCTTGCGGAGCTGTGTATCGTAATCCTCCTCCGCATTGGCCCGGTCCAGCCCCTTGAGCTGGGCATTGATATAATCCTCGGTCTTCTTGAGCTCCGCATCCAGATGCTTCATCTTCGCGTCGTGACGCTTGTTCTCCGTCCGAATCTCTTCCTCGATCGCTTGGGTACGCAGTTCTTTTTCCCGCTGCAGCACTTTTTTCAGGTTGTCAATCACCTTGTTCGCGTTATCGAGCCTTGCTTTTTGTTCCGCTGCCTGATTGTCCGCGATTTGCTTCAGCACGGTGCGCTGGTATTCTTGCAGCGCTTGCCGCTTCGACTCGGCGCGGCGCTTCTCGGCCACTGAGTCGGCGGCAGCTGCCTTGCGCGTCAATTCGGCTATCTGGGATTCGATGGTCCGGCCCGACTCTTCGTAAATAGAGATGATTTGATCGTCGATTTCTTTGGCTCTGCGCTGTTTCTCTTCGGTGTCCAGGCTGCCAAGCAGGCTTTTTTCAAATTCGAGTTCCTCGATTCGCTCCTTGTACCCGGCAATCAAGGCTTCGGCTTGCTGTTGACCGGCATGCTCGGCTTCGGCCACGATCTCCTCTTGCTTGCTCCGATCATTGTCCCGCAGCCATTCCAGATAGATCGTGGCGGCCCGTCTCTGCTCCGGCGGCGTCTTGCTGTTCCGGATAAGCTGCTCCGTATCGTCGATCTCTCCGCGGATGCGCTTGCCCTCCGTCACCAGCGCGTTCATGTTCTCGGCCGCGTTCTGCGCGGCAAGCCGCTTCTCTTCGGCGGTATTGATATCGCCAAGCAGCGCCAGTTGATGCCTCAGCTTCTCCCTCTTCTTCTCGCTCGGCTGCTGCAGGCTCTCGAAGCGGCGCTTATAGGCATCGGCCAGTTGGATGACGTTCTGATCGATTTTGAGGTCCGTGTCGCCGATATTGCGGGTCAGATCCATATATTCTTCGACGAACTTCTCATAGTCCGCAGCCGAATAGCCCGTCTTGCTCCCGCGCTTGCCTATCGACTCGAGCCGTGTACGGACATCCCCGACGACTTCGCCATTCTTGACCAGCCCGGCAGATCCGAGCAGGGACGCCAACTCCGAGTGGCGCGATGACTGCGATTGCCGCAGCTTCCGCAGCGCCTCCCCCATCTCATTGTACAGACCGATCCGTTTTTCCAGGAGCTTGTCGTACTGACGCCCGGACGCCATCGCCTCTTCCATTTGCTGCTGATTTTTCTCCAGGGACGCATTAACCCGCTGAATCGCTTCCTCGAATTGGTTGAACCGCAAGCTCGGCTGGTAGGAATCCTTCTTGCCGGAAGAAGCGGAGGACGTTCCTTTGCGGCTGACTCCGTAGTAGGCGTCATCGAGCATTGCTTCATATTTTTTGTAGTACTCATCTGTATCTTGGATTTTCTGCTTCACTTCATCCAACTGATTGTCTTGGAACCGTTGAACCGGATCCAAGAGGACCTTTGCGCCAGGAACAATACTTGTGACAACGTTCGTTAACTGCTTCGTCGTCTCCCGGTTCTTCTCGACTTCTCCGATTCTTTTTTTGGCATCGGCAAGATCCTTAATGCTGCCCATCTCGACGCCGTAGATGCGAATCCGGGCCATCGATTCGAAATAAGCCGCCAGCGTCGAACGTTTTTCGTTCTCCAGATCTTCCTTCGCCTTCTTCAGCTTTTCTTCCCGTAATTCTTGAATGCCCTCTTTCTCCAGCTTCCAGCCGTCAGCCGCCTTGCTGATATGCTTTTGCAGCTCCGGATATTGGGCCATCAGATCCAGCATCGCCTCGGTAGACATCGACTGGCCCGCCTCCAGGTCGGCCAAAATCTGATTGAACGATTTAAGCTCGTCCTGCGTGCTCTTGATCCGGTTGCGAAGCTCGTCGCCCCCCTGCTTGCTCTTCTGCAAAGAAGAAGCCAAGCCGTCCAGCCCGTCGGCCGCGCCGCCCGCGCCGAACTTCATCTGGTTGAATCGCTTATCCAAATCTTTCAATGAGCTTCCGGTGATGTGGATGTTCCCGGGCAGCTTGGCGAATAAGTCGACAACGTCTTCGACCTTTTGAATGTCGGCCTTCTGGAAGGCTTGAAAGATGGCGGCGAAGTCACTCTCGCTAATCTCCACCCGATTGGCGGCAGCCCAGGAGGCCAGTACATCGGTCAAAAAGCGCGTATGCTCGTTCAGTTCCTCCCCTTTGGATTCGAAGGCGTCCACATAGGACTGAAGCCGCCCGTTGATCGCGTTCTCCGCCGTGCTGACGGCGTCCGCGAATTCGGTGTTGGATTCTTCCCATTTTTCTTTCGCTTTTTTCACTTCTCCAGCAAGCTTTTCTCTTAACTCCTTGACCGTATAAATTTTGTCCGGGGTATTTGGATCAAGATCGAACTCCGGGAACTCTTCGAACGAATAATAGACATTTTCATTATCCTTGCCCTTATATTTTGCAAGGAACTCTTCATATTTTTTCCACTTCTTGTCAAGTTCCTCTTCCGCCCTGTCCCTTTTCGCAGAGGTTTTATCGATTTTGCGATCGATTTTCGACTTCTGACTTTCATATTCCAACTGCGCATTTTCCCGCTCGCTCCGAATCTGTTCCTGAAGCAAGGCGATCCGCTGTTTAATCAGCTCGTTGTTCTCCTTTTGCGCATCGGCATGCTCATCCAACGACTTTACGCTGATGCCGAATTGGGACCGAAGCGTATCCTCAATCTGAGCAAGGCGTATCTTCGCCTGAATCGATTTCTCCTCGAGCGCCGTCAATTCCTCATATTCCGCAGCTAGTGTCTTCAGATAACTGGCTTGCGCGACGGATTCCTTTACACGATCAAACGACTGGGCGACATTCTCCGCGCCCTCTCCCGCATCGCCGAATAGCCCGATCAGTTCGGATACGCCCCAAGAGATCAGGCCAACCAACGCTCCTATACCTGTACTGATCATCAAGCTTTTAAAGGCTCTGCCCAACATTTTCGTTGCAGTAGCCAGTCCTCTCAGTCCGGTAGCCGCCGTCGCTGACGCCGGAGCAATACCGAGAAGACCGGCCGCTGTCTGGGAGATGCTCCCGATAAAGGATGCAATCGCCGTACGGACCACTTTTACCGTTCCCGCCATCGTCCCGAGCAGTAGCGGCAGCGAACCGATTCGTTCCGCGAGCCAGACGAACGTCTGTCCCAACGCTGTCGCGGCGCTGATCAGCGCGATAAGCGAATCGCCGATGAAAGCCTCGCCCATCGTGAGGGCGAGCTCCTGCCATGCAGTCCGCATATTCGCGAGCCGGGCCTCCAGCGACTGCATATGCGTCTCATTGTCCCTCATCGCCGCGCCTTCGGAATAGAGCGCCGCGTTCGCCGCATCCAGCGCCACCGGATAATTTGCCATCAAGGCTATGAAGCGCTGCATATGATCCTTGCCGGCGATCGTCTGCGCGATATATCGCTGCGTCCCTTCCGAGAGCTGATTCCATTTACCGGCCAGCTCCTCCACAATGCTCGAAGCCGATTTCATCGCCCCCGACGTATCCTGCAGCGACACCCCCGCCTCCTGCAGTGCGGCGGCCGAGGAATCGGCCTTCATGATGCTCTCATATATCGCTTCCAGGCTGCTTCCGATAACAGCGCCCGATTCCTGCGTGATGGTCCCGATAGCGGCAGTATGCCCGATAAGCTCTTCCATGCTGACGCCATAGGATCGTGCCGCTGCGCCGGCTTCGGTCAAGGAGATCGCCAAGTCCCGCGTCGAGACGGCGTAGGCTTGATCGACCGCCTTGAGCGAATCGAGGATCGTCATGCTTCGGCTCGCCTCGATCTGGAAGGCGGACATGGCGGCGGTAAGCGTCGCGATCGCTTCATCTCCGCTCAATCCGGAAATATTCCGGGCCAATTGCACCGTCTCCGCCAGCGCCATAACCTGCTGTTCATTCCAGCCCGAACGGGACAGGCCGTGCATCGTATCGAGAACATCGTTCAATGATCGGCCCAATTCGCCGGCCAGCGAGACGGAACGGTCCAGCATGCGGTCGAAGTTGGTATCCCCGTCCATTTCCCGCCGAAGAGCGGCCATTTTGGAATCGATCTCGATAACCGTCTGCACCGCCTGCCGTGCCCCTTCAATCGGGACATTGACCAGTTGTTTCGCTACATTCTGAAGCACAGATTGTTTCGCATCCTTCAGATAGCTGCCGAAGCTTTTCTGCTCTGACGCCCCCGATTCAGGCTGCGCCGCAGCCGGTTCTACAGCCCCGCCCTTAGTCGCTTTTTGATTGGCCTCCTCGATCTGATCGCCCAGCTTTTTATAGCTGTCGATCGCATCCTTGACCGCCTCGTTCTGCTTCACGATAGCCGTGCTGCACTCCTTGAGCGATCGAAGCATGGCGGGATCGATGGCGGCTCGCAGTTGAAGCGTTTGGAGCGACGGGCTCTTTTCGAGCGCCCGAATCGCCTGGTTAATCGCTTTGGTCGAGCTCCTCATATCGAGCGACGCCGACAGCCGCAACGTTACATCATTCACTCTCTTCCCCACTCCTTTCCGTCCATGCCAAAAAAGAGCGGTTCGCCCGCTCCTTTGGACACATTTTCTGAAGATTCTCTCTCCGTCTTGTCCTTCTTCACTCTCGGTTCTCTTCCGCCTTATTTCTTCGGCTCTTCTTCCTCAAGGGGCTTCGCCAGCACATACCGAATCTCATACATCGCATCCTGCTCGGCGAACCCCTCCACTGGAGTACGGTTCAAAAACTGCAGCAAATTTTTCACCATCTGATCCGATAATTCATACTTGGCCATCTTATTTTTCCCCCTTTGTTCCGCGTGCCGATGCCCGGGAGGATGTCCGCGTTAACGGGGATGCCGCATCCGGCCCAGAGTCTCCTGTGCTCGCCGTGGTCTCCTTGCCTGCCTGATCTGCGCTGCGTGACTTGCTGAGCTTGCCCGCCTTCTCTTCCGTGCCTGCTCTATAGGCTGCCTTATCCGTCTTCTCTGCCTTCCCCGTCTTATCTGTCTTATCTGTATTATCTGTCTTACCTGCCTTATCTACCTTACCTGCGTTGCCATCTGACTTGACTGGCTTGACTGCCTTGCCCGCCTCGTCTGCGGCGTCCGCCCCTTTCGCCTTGGCCAGCTCCGCTTCCATCGCCCGGTTGAACAACTGCAGCGCGTCATTCAGCTCAGTGTACAGCGCGGCCAGCTCGTCCCGGTCGAACGCTTCGAGGATGCGCTCGGTGTAGCCGCCGTCATGCAGCGCATGGAGCATTTCCATATAATCGTCGAGGGTCGCGGCATCCGTTACGATCGACGTGAAATGCTTGATCGCGAGCATCGTCTGCAGCCCGAGCAGCATGCCCGCATCCAGCGGCTTATTCTGCTCCAGCGCCTCCGTCAAGACGCGGATAAGCTCCTTTTTCACGTCGTTTTTAACAGATGGACGGAACCGCACATCGATGTCCAGCTTCCGATTTTCCCCGAATTCAACCCGCTTCTTCTCCTTGTACCGGTCCTTCATCTCTTTTTTCACTTGCTTGATTGCTAAATTTTTCATCGCGCTCATATCGCTTCTCTCCTTATCGCTGGTAGAATAATTGATATCAAAAACTCTGACTCCGGCCAGAGTTTCTCAATCCAAGCATTCTCCGATGAAAAAGGGGAGTGCCGCCACTCCCCCCGTAGAATTTACAATCGATTATTCCTCGTAAATGATCATGTCCGCCAACGTATCCGTTCCATTTACCTTCACCGGGAAAATGTCGAAGGTCAGCGTAAGCGAGCTCGGATCGCCTGTCGGGCTCATCGCCAAGGTGAAATTCGGCTGCAGCTTCGCCTTGTAATACGTCATCTGCATCGGCACCATCTCGCCGGCCACTTCATCCGCATAGAGCGTATCGCCCACAATCTTCACGTATTTCGGGAAGCCCTTGGCCGTGAAGGAGAGCTTGTTCGCGGAAGCCGATTGGAATTGGTAATAGACTTCGACCTCCTCGCCTGCCGCTACGGTCGCTTTGTCCGACAAGACGATTTCGCTGCCGGTGACGGTTTTCACTTCTTGCGGCGCCCCTTTGACGCCATTGGTGAAGGCGAATACCGACACGGCCGTGCTGCCGCCCTGCGGAGCTTTGCTCAGCTTTACTTTTGTGCCGCCGGCGCCATCCTCCTGCACGGTGAGCACTTCCCGCTTATAAATGGTCTGCGGACCGCTCACAATCTCTTCTCCCGCCAGGAGCGCAAGATGCTCCATCGTGAAGATTTGCGTCTCGATGGTCAACGTCGCTCCCTTTTCCCCATTCCACGCGATGCGCTTCGGGTTGCCGTTGCCGCCGCGGGCATAGACCGTCTCCGCCGTCCATTCATTGGTGGCCGATGTGGCATAATCCATATACATAATCGGTTCATTCGTCGCATAGTCGATAACCTGCGTATTCAAAATCGCTCTAGATCCGTAACGTCCTTGTTCCATAAATCGTTTCCTCCTCGTCGTTGAAGCCCGTGCTTCTTCCATGCTTGTTCTGATTTACAATTTGCTTCTTGTCATCCATTCAGGCAGCGATTCATCGCGGCCCAAATATCCATTCGCCCATACCTTCAGCAAGCGGGTATGGCGCTCGCGCACATTCAAGCGCTCAAAATGCTCATATACCTGATAAATCGTCAATTCACCCACATTAAAAATATGGATGCCATTGCCCTCCGCATGGCAGAGGATGGACAAAATATCCTTCAAATGAAGCGTATTGTCGTTATCCCGGGCGTGCTTTGCCTTGAAATGCTGAAGCTTGGCGTACAGCTCTTTCGCCTTCTCGTTCTTGAAGCGGACCGGCGGCGTCTCCGCAGCCGCAATGCCGTTCACCAGCTTCACGGCGTGAACGACGTCCCGGTAATTATGCCGATCAATCACCGCCTCGTCGCTCACGAAGGCTTGCACGTCCTCATCATAGACGAACTCCCTTCTCGCAAAAAAACGCAGCGCATCGCAAATACTCACCTGAAGCGCCGGTATCGAGCAGAGCAGCAGGAAATCATCCTCCGCTTCGAGCTGCGCCCAATCGTCATCGTCTACCGAGAATAGCCGCTTCACAACCTCCTCCTTGTCGAAGGTCGCCAGCAAAAGATACAAATTATACAGCGGCTCGCCTATCTCGCCGATCTGATCGACCGTGGGCGAATAGACGCTCACCTTGCCGGCCGCAATCGGCTTCCCGAGAAAACAACGCAGCCGTTCCGTCATCGTTTCATATCTGCACTCCTCTCTAGCCCCATGCTTCGGGGAAATGGTCGGGGGAGCGGCCGCTCCAGTCCGGTTGCCTTGTTATGCCAAGGTCCGGCGATGATCCCCTGTACTATAGCTAGTGTCCGAATTCCAACCTGTTTTGCCCGTTTTTTGTGCATCCTTCTTATAGATGCAGGAATATTTGATCAATTGATTGACATGATGCTGGTTCTCCTTGAGATACTGCCTGAAAATCGTCCCGACCCGCTCCATGATTCGCTTTTTCTGCTGCGCCGTCAGAATCGAGAGCGGAGCATCATGATGCACGATCTCGGCCACCTGCTCCCAATAGGTCGCCAGCTTCTGCTGCAACAGCCGATTCAACGATCCGTACCGCTGGTTCAACCAATTTTCGACAACCCACTCATAGGGAGAATCATCGAAGCTGTAATCCCGCTTGAAAAAGTCAATCTCCTCGTCATCCTCGTCCAGATTATCCTTCAACCAATTGACGAAGATCTGGAACAGCAGCGGATATGCCTTCGTCTCCTCGCCGATGCTGTGGTACACGGTCATATATTCATTGATTTTTTGCGGCAAAGGAACTCGCTTGACGAAGCGGTATTCCTTCCATTTCAAATACGCCTTGCGAATCGTTTCTTTAATCGCGAGCTCGTATTTGCGCACCATCTCCGCCGAGATGCGCCATCGGTACACGCTGTAGAGCTCCGCCGCGATTTGCTTGTACGGCAGCTTGTCCTGCCGCTCGAAGCTTCGGCCCCGATCCGCACCCGCAGGTTTATATTCGATATTGCTTTTGATCAAAATGTAGGGATACACTCTCAGCTGCTTCTCCGTCAGCAGCGCCTCAATCTCGATTTCCCGCAAAAATTTGGCGAAGCTGCTCTCTCCCCGGATTTGCTGAAATCTTGCGAAAGCGTACGTATCGTAAGGAGAGTACGCCTGGTCTTCCAGCTCCTTGCCGTTCCTCTCCGCCGCTCCATCCTCGAAGCTCCGTTCCCGACGATCCGGCTCCAGCTCATTGCCCGGAATGATCTTGCCGAAGCTCTTCTCCGTGAACCGCTCCAAGGAGTACTTCACATGATGATAGAGCCGGGCCCGCAGCTGGGATTCCGTAAACAGCAGGTTCCTGTCATTTTGGAGAAATTCGATCACGCATTCTACGAAATATCCTTTGATCTCATCGGCTCCGAAATAGTTGATATACTTGCGTTGAATCGAATGGTACATCTTGCGCACCACGCTATGCTTGATGTCCAGCCTGACCTGCACCCCTTGTTTTTGACGAATGATGTGTTGGGCAAAAATCCGCTTCAGCGCCGACTCCTTGCTTCCCGCCTGATATTCGGCCACGATGAACGCGAGATCGCGCTCTTGACGAAGTGCGGGTTCATCCTGCCGGAATTGGGCATCCATCCAGCACTGGAATTGATCCGGCAGCGCCTCCTCTTCTGCTACCGCCCGCGCGGCCTGCTTGTCCAGGAACAGCAGCAAGTATTCCATGAATCGAATGTCGATCTCATCGCGCTCCATCCTGGTATATTGCCGCCTTATCGCTTGCAGCACCTGCTGCACATCCTCCAGCTCGAACTGTATGACGCGATTGCATTCGGAGACAATCCCGTTCAGCACCGCCTTGTTGCCGCGACGATATTCTTCCTGCAGCCATTTCAAATTCCGTAGTTCCATCGCTCTCAACCCCTTTCTTTCTATCGTAAAGCTCTTTTCAGGATCGAACTTAAACGGGAACGATAGATTTGTTATTATTATTTAACAGAAATATTTAACGTTATTTTTAATAACCTTATAACGCTTTTTGTCGGATTTCGGGTATACTATACCTATACGCGTATGTGTGTGAGCAGAAAGGAGGGAAATCGTATGAATCATTACTCGGATGACGTGAAAAAACGGCTGAAGCGGATTGAAGGACAAGTGCGCGGAGTGCTGCGCCTGATGGAAGAGGGAAAACCGTGCAAGGAGGTCGTAAGCCAACTGTCGGCTGTGCGGAACGCGTCGGACAAGGCGTTAGCCCAGATCGTGGCGGATAATTTGCAGCACTGCCTGCTGGAGGAGCAGGCTTCCGGCGGAGACACGGGGAAGATCGTGAAGGAAGCGGTAGAACTGCTGGTCAAGAGCAGATAACGAAAGGGAGGGCATCGCTGCCGCTCCCTTTCTTCTTGATCTGATTCGCTTTACGTGCACTGTACCGGCGGGGTTTCCGGCCGGAGGCGATGGCTGCTCACGGCCGTGTCATGGGCTTGCTTCCGTTCCCGCATGCGCCGCTACAGCCTTTTCGTGTTACATTTTTGTTAACGATCCGCAAGCTGCATCTGAAATTAAAGCGTATTTCTTATGGCTGCAGCGATGATTCTACCACCTGGCTAATATGTTCGTACATTTCCAGGTACAGATCCCGCAGTTCGTCATGGGCCTGCACCGCCTCCAGCACGATCTCGTCCAGCTGCCGCTGAATGTTCCAATAGGCGCTGGCAGGGTTGCCCTCGCGGAGAGGCTCCAGAATGAAGTTGAATTCCGGAAGTGCCCGGAACCATTGCTCCCTTCTTGCGGCAAGCTGATCCGCTTCCTCGTCAACCCGCGGCAGGTCATCGACATTCAGATATATTCCTTGTCGCTCCAGCACCAGGCCGCCTGCGGGGATAGAGAGCTCGCATTGGGCGACCAGCCGCATTCCGGATGAATCTCCGCCATCCTCCTTGTCGCATTTCATCACGACTAGCCGGAAGCCATCCGCTTCCCATGCTCCCAACGGCACCGTCACCTGCTCTGCCCCGCGCACGGCTTGGAAGCCATAGACTTCGCGCACGGTGACCGACCGATCCGGGATCACGGTCAACTGCAGCGGATCCCCCGTTCCTCGGCCGGCCGGGCTGCCGAATGACATCTCATTCCCCCTGGCCCAGATGAGAATAATCATAAAAAAAGTGCGGGTCCGCCCCATAAACACATGTCCGCCGCTGCATACGATGCGCATAGAAGGGTTGACTGACAAGTCGCATTCCTCTTTTCATCTCATAATATTTGAAAATTTAAATAATTAATTAGAATGAATACGTATATTTCTCTATTATGGACCATTCTCCCTGTATAGTCACCCTTATTTTCCGCCGCTGCAGGAAGTACCCGCTGACGTGGGCGATAGGCGGGTATGATGCGCTCCTTCCTGCGCGTGGCGGGAATGCACGTTTGACGTGAAGCCGCAAAACGCGCCGCGACTGTGCGGGCTGTTCGCACGGCCGCATGTGGCCGTGGGCTGGCTGGATGCGCAGCTGCAAGTGGCAGCGGCCCATGGGCGGGACGGGCGCGCTGCCGATGGGGGCAGCTCCCACCAGGCAAGCTTGGCACGCTGCCAGATGTAGCAGCTTCCCCGTCCAGCCTGGACCCGCCGCAGCCGCATAGGAATGCTGCAAAATGGCAGGATTTTTACCACAGCCGCTTGCCCCGGCCGGCAATCCTGCAAAAATACATCAATTTTACCTAAAATCGCTATAATTACTTCAAAACAGTAGAATTTCTGCACTTTTGCAGGAATTCTTCAATATGTCCCCACCAAAGCAATAAAAAACTGTAATTTTGCAGGATTTCCTTCAATCAGTACAGCGTGCAGACAATTACAGCGCATTATTTACTTAACCGTACTCCCTCTTTCGGCGTTCCATAGCACAGTCGCTGCCCAAAAGCCTGATTTGTCTCACTGAAGCTACTCGAAGGCACACGCTCCCTCATCTAGTTCACTAATCCTACCTCAGGCCCCGCACCATCATCGGGCGCACCAAGCTACTCGAAGGCACACATACCCTCATTCAGCTCACTAATGCTACCTCTGGGCCTCACACCATCATCCGACGCAGTGAAGCTCCTCATGCCTCGTACCATCATCCGGCGCACCAAGCTACTCGAAGGCACACATACCCTCATTCAGCTCACTAATGCTACCTCTGGGCCTCACACCCTCATCCAGCTCACCGAAGCTACTTTCAGGCTCACGCACGATTCGCCTGTAGCGCATAAAAACCGGGAGCCCTCGGCTCCCGGCTTGTCCCGCGCCAGCTGCGGATTCTCCGCCGCTGGCTGCAAATTCGCCCGCGCTGGCACCTTCGCTGGCTACAGACTCGCTTGCACCAGCACCTGCGCTGGCTACAGATTCGCCCGCGCCGGCGCACGCCGATGCCGCTCCTGGCGCACATACGCGAGCTGCGGCAGACAGATGCCCGCGAAGATCAACGCGATCCCCGCCCATTGGAGCCAGCTGACCTGCTCCTGCAGCACGGTGACGGACATGATGACGGCGGCGGGCAGCTCGGCCGCGCCCAGAATCGTGCCAAGGCCGGGTCCGATCTTCGGCACGCCCAGGCCGAAGAAGACGCCGGGAACGAGCACGCCCAACAGCCCCATGACGAGGCCGTATTTCCACAAGCCGGACGCAAGCGCGCCGTCGGCAAGGAAGGTCGGCGGGAACACGAGGAACAGGCTGGCCGCCGCTCCGGTGGTCAGCGACAGGCTCTTGTTCAGGATGGGCATATCGGTCGCGACACGCCCGTTCACCATAATATAGAAGGCGAACGATACGGCGGAGATGAGGCCGAAGATCGCGCCCTTCGCGGTCAGGCCGGACAAGCCGTGGTCAGCGAGTCCCCCCGCAAGCACCGTGCCAACGAGCAGGATCAGGACGGAGAGGAGCTTGGCCCGATCCGGCCAGGTCCGGTTGATAAGCGCCTCCAGCAGGACGCCGATCCATGTAAATTGGAACAAGAACACGACGGCGATCGAAGCAGGCAACTGCTCGACCGCGATCCCGTATGAAATCGAGGTGCAGCTGACCGACAAGCCGCAAACGAGCAGCACCAGCACCTGCTTCCCGCTCACCCTCCGCCGGGAGAACAGAAGCGCGGCGGCGGCCAGAAGCAGCCAGCCGAAGAAATATTGGCTCCCGATAATCTGGGGCACGGTATATCCCTCTCCGATCCCGAGCTTCATAATCGAGGATAATGTCCCATAGCTGCAGGCGCCGATGAAGACCAGCAGCGCATAACGAAATAATTTCATAGTCTACTACGCTCCCTTCTTGGTGAAAAACTGTAAATCCACGCAAAAAACCCCCTGTCACTTGACAGGGGGCGAACGAAACCAGATGCGCTCACGAAGCGGTAACCCGTGCGCGCCTCCGCAAAATTTCGCCGCTCAATCCATTGGACTGAGTTTGGTTGCTAAGCCGAACGTTTCTGCACCGTTCATTGTATAGAGGACAACGGACAATGTCAATGCTTTGGGAGCCGATCGGCAGCTTGCTTCCATCGGCTTCTGCTATAATGAGGCTCTGCTCGCCGAATAGCAACGCGCCGTGTTGAACCGGACCCGCGGAGAACGCAGTCACAACCGCTTCGTCCCCCCGAACAGGCAGCAATGCATGTATCGCCATTATATGGAATCTTGTTTAAAAAAGAGCGCTTTCATCGTAGATTAGGTCGTATCAGGCAAAATGAGAAGTTGATAGAATGGTGGCAACGCTTACAACTAGGAGGTCTCAATCACATGAAAACCAGATTCATGAAAGGGGCAGCCATCGCCCTGGCGGCCATTATGCTGCTGGCCGGATGCTCCAGCCGCTCGGGAGATACGGCAACCGACACCGAACCGGCGAAAAAGAACCAATCGGCATCCACGAAAATCACCGTCGACAGCAGCGTGAACGATCCGGTGGTTCAACGCGCATACAAAGACATCGTGGCCGCATTTGAAGAAGAAAATCCGGACATCGAAGTCGACCTGCAATTCCCCGGCTCGGAGCATGATAATATTTTGAAGGTCAAAATGGCGGCGAACGAAATGCCGGATATCTTCGATACGCACGGCTGGGCACAGGTGCGCTACGGCAATTACTTGGCCGATCTGCGCGATGAACCATGGGTTCCTCAGCTAACGGACACGATCAAGGATGTCGTCACAGACAAGGACGGCAAAGTATATGCGCTTGTGCTAAGCGAAGCCAAGGACGGCTTTACCTACAACGCCGACCTGTTGGAGCGATTGAATATTCCCGTGCCGTCCACGTTCGACGAGCTGATGGCGGCGGCCGACAAGATCGTGAAGGAAACGAACGGCGAGACGGTGCCTTTCCACTTCTCCGGCATCGACGATTGGACGATCGGCCAGTACTTCGATCTGATGGCGACCCCGCTCCTCATCAGCCCGGAGCAGAATGAGAAGGAAGCGCTCCTGAATGGAACCTTTGACTGGACGAAATGGACGCCGCTCCCGGAAAAATTCCAGGAGATGCACAAAAAGGGCTACATCAATAAAGACGTCATTACGGCGAAATACAGCGATGCCTCCCGCCAGTTCGCGGAAGGAAAAGTTGCCTTCGTCATGGTCAATCCGAGCTTTGCCGAAGAAGTGCGCAAAATGAACCAAGAGATGAAGATCGGCTATATGCCTGTGCCTGCGCTGGTTGCCGGCGACGAACCGAGCTTCTCGGGCGGCGAGCGCTTTACGATGGGCGTATGGAAAGACACAAAGAATATGGAAGAAGCAAAAAAATTGCTTGCCTTCTTCGCCAAGCCGGAGAACATGAGCAAAATCGCGAATGTCACCATGCTTCCTCCGGGCCTCAAGGGCGTTGATGCGAAGCACGAATTCTCGCCTTATTATGAGCAGTACAAGGATGTCCGCGTATTCCCTTACTTCGACCGCGTTTATTTGCCGAGCGGAATGTGGGACGTCTTGTGCAAGCAGGGCACGGAGCTTCTGGCGGATCGCATTACGCCGGAGCAATATTCTGAAGTGATGAAGCAGGAAGTAGAGCGATTGCGCAACAGATAGATAGACGACTCGCGCAGCAGAAGAGGGCCTTGTTCATTCGAGCAAGCCCTCTCTCTATGAGAGGTCAGGAGTGAGAACACGATGAATACGAACAGAAAACGGTCGTCCGGCAGCGTGCTGAATCTCTTTTATATTCCCGCCTTGGCGCTGTTTGCCGCCTTTGTCTTTTATCCTTTTATGAAGGGAATTCAGATCTCGTTTACGAACTGGGACGGCTACTCCCAAGATTTCCGCTGGATCGGCTTCGAGAACTATCGCCGCATGTTCTCCGATCCGCAGATTGTCAACGTGATGAAAAACACGATCATTTACGGCGTCGGCAGCACGGTGCTGCAAAATATACTCGGCCTGCTGTACGCTTTATATTTGAACCGCTCGATACGGGCCAAAGGGCTCATCCGTACCATCGTTTATTTACCGGTCATTATCAGCCCGCTCATCATGGGCTACATTTGGTATTTTGTGTTCCAATATGACGGAGGCGCCTTGAACGATATTATTTTATGGTTCCAGGACGAGCCGATCAATTTATTAGCGAATGCGGATATTAACGTATGGATCATTACGTTTGTCAATACGTTCCAATACATGGGGATTGCCATGGTGATCTATTTAGCCGGCCTGCAGTCGATCTCGAAGGAGTACTATGAAGCGGCGCAGATCGACGGCGCCTCATCGCTCAAGCAGTTCCGCAACATTACGCTGCCGCTGCTTGCTCCATCGATTACGATCAACGTCGTGCTCAATCTTATCGGCGGACTGAAGCTGTTCGATGTCATTATCGCCATGACGAACGGCGGACCGGGCTATGCGTCCTCCTCGCTGTCCACCTTGATGTATCACCTGTATTTCTCCAGACAAGACGCGGGGTATGCGGCTTCGCTCGGCAACCTGATGTTCGTCATCATCTCCGTCATCAGCATGTCTGCGCTGTACTTCTTGCGAAGAAAGGAGATGCAGCAATAATGAAAGCATACAAAAAATGGCTGATCGCCATCGGTTCGATCATTGTCATTGCGCTCCATACCATTCCGTTTTATATTTTATTGACCAGTTCCTTCAAGGCGGCCGACGATCTGTCTTCCAAATGGGCCTTTCCGGGGTATGTCTATCTCGACAACTTCTTGAACGCCTGGAATGAAGCGAATCTCGGCAGAGCGTTCATCAATAACATCCTGATCACCGGCATCGCTGTCGTGCTCGTCGTCGCGAGCGGCTCGCTGGCCGCCTATCCGCTGGCCCGGCATCAGACGAAGTGGAACAAGTTCATGTACATGCTGTTCATCTCGGTGCTCATTGTGCCGCCGCTGGCCATTTTGGTCCCCTTGTACCGCTTCTATGTCGATATCCATGCCTTGAATACGTACTGGGGAATTATTTTGATTCACGTGACGTTCAACCTGCCGATCACCATCTTTTTATTTACCGGGTTCATTGGCACCATCCCGAAGGATCTGGATGAGGCCGGCATGATCGACGGCTCCAGCCGTGTCGGGCTGTTTTTCCGGCTGATCATGCCGCTGCTGAAGCCGGTTACAGCCACCGTCATTATTTTGGCGGGCGTCGCAATTTGGAATGACTATCAGTTCTCGGTCTTTTTTCTGGAAAAAACAGAAGTGCGAACCATCACCGTGTCGTTGGCGAAATTTTTCGGACAATACAACAGCAATATCGGTTGGGTCGCCGCCGGATCGCTGATGGGAGCGCTGCCGATTACATTGGTCTACTTGGCGCTGCAGAAGCAGTTCATACACGGCCTGTCTTCAGGCGCCGTCAAAGGATAAACAGAGTTACCGGTTCGCATCCGCACCGCAATTGGGGAGGGCATCATGATTTCGCAGAAATTGCATTCGCTTCGGTCGAAGCTGCTTGTGCTGTATTTCATCATCCTGATGATTCCGATGCTTGTCATCGTTTATGTGATGCCCTCCTATTTTTACAACGTCATTACCGAACGGACTTCGAAGCAGACGGAGACGATTTTGGAGTCGCTGTCGAAAAATATGGAAACCTATCTCGATGATCTGGTGCGGCTGACCATTACCCCCTACTTGAGCGACGAAGTGATGAACGCCTTGAAATTAAAAGCGAGCTCCCGCTACAGCACCGTGGACGATTATACGAAGCTGCTCTCGGAACGCGCCCTGCGCAACGGGTTGCCGAACTTGATGCGCAATCTGCGCAGCGACATTCTGGGCATCGTGCTGTTGCCGTTGGACGGCTCGACCTATATGCTCCCCTCCTCGCAAGGAGGACAGATTACCGAAAATTATTCCTTCCGGAATCAATCCTGGTACAAAAAGGCGGTCGAGGCAGACGGCAAGACCGTCTTCATTAGCCCGCATCCGCGCTACTACGTGACGAACCCGGCCGTATCGCATGCGTTCTCCGTCGCCCGGCTGATCCAGGATCCGGACTCGCGGCAGCCGTTGGCCGTGCTGATGGCGGATGCGGATCTGTCCATCATCAACCATCTGGTCAAGGACATCGAATTCGACGTATCTTCGATTGTCAGCATCTATGACCAGGACAATCAATTGATCTTCTCCAATCATCCGCTGTCGGAGAAGATCCAGCTTCAAGCGGTGCAGCCGGGCGACATGGTCGAGGGCGAGCGCGACTCCTATGTCAAGATCGCCAAGCAGATGAGCAGCTCGGGTTGGAGCATCGTCGTGCTGCTATCCAAGACGGAATTAATGAACAACATCCGCTGGTTCTATATCGTCGGCGGCTTGTTCGCCATTGCTGGAATCGCGGCGACGTTCCTGCTGTTCAAGCTGCTGTCGCGCTGGATCATCAACCCGTACCACAAGCTGCTCGCCGCGATGAACCGCTTCCGGCGCGGAGACTGGCAGTCGCGCATCGAGATGAGGAACGGGACGGGCGAAATCCATGAGCTGTCGCTCGCCTACAATGCGATGGCGGATCAAATCAGCGACATGGTCAAGCGCGAATACATCGCCAAGCTGCAGTTGAAGGAAGCGGAATATCGCGCGCTGCAGTCGCAGATTCAGCCGCATTTTCTCTACAATACGTTAAATGGATTTATCGGCCTGAACCGGATGAATAAGCGGGATGTGCTGGAAGAAGCCATCGTATCGCTCAGCCGGATGCTGCGGTATACGCTGGAGGATCGGCCCAAAAGCACGCTTCGGGAGGAGTTCGATTTTTTGCAGCGCTATTGCGAGCTGCAGCAGTTGCGCTTCGGGAATAAGTTCACGTTCCGCATCGAACATGACGAGGCCGTCGGAGATGCCATGATTCCGAAGCTGCTGCTGCAGCCGCTCGTTGAGAACGCCATCATTCATGGCATCGAGCCGCTCAGGCGCCCGGCCTTCCTGCAAGTGCAGGCCATGGAGGTGTCGGTCGATGGGGAGCCATGGCTCTCGATTGCGATGAAGGATACCGGGAAGGGCTTCGATGAATCAGCCGTCCGGCCGAATGCGGTCGGGCTGGCCAATACGAAGGAACGATTGCGCCTCCTCTATCCGTCGGCAGCCTTTGCCGTTCAGAGCGCGGTGGACGAGGGCACGAGCATTACGATTCAAATCCGCAAGGAAGAAGTGAGTCCATGAAAATTCTCATTGCCGATGATGAATATTTGGTACGCATGACGCTGGTGAGCATGATTCAAGAGATGCCGCACCCGTTCGGCATATGCGGGGAAGCGGAGAGCGGAGAGGATCTGCTCGAACTGCTGCCGGACTGCAGGCCCGACATCGTGCTGCTCGATCTGAGAATGCCGGAGATGGGCGGGCTGGAAGCGATGCGCCTCGGGAAAGCTCTTTCTCCACTGACGCAGTGGATTATTTTGACCGGATTCTCGGACTTCGACAGCGCCCGGGAATCGGTCAAGCTGGGAGCGGCCGATTATTTGCTGAAGCCGTCTAGCGCCAAGGAATTGGAACAGGCGCTGCTGCGGGTCGCCGGGATCGTCCGGGAGCAGCGCAGCCTGCTGTATAAGCAGTTCGAGAGCAACTTGAACGCCGCCTTTTCGGGCTGGGTCGATCCTCACTTATCATGCCACGATCCGTTTATTGAGCAGGCGCAGTATATGGGCATCTCGTTCGCGATTGACAGCAGCCTGAAGGAACGGGAGAAAGCTTTCCATCAGCAGTACTTTTCCCGGCTGCGCCAGAAGATGGAAGCGGCCGTGTCCGAATCCTTCTATCCGGCGCTGTTCCTGCTCCCCCATGGCCATATGGCTCTTATCGGCGCCTGGCTGCCGGAGCGGGAGCAGGAAGGAAGCCGGGCGATGCGCAGGCTGCTGCGCGAGCTGGAGGATGAGGCGCAGACGGCAAGCGGCGCGCAGGCTGCCGTGACCGTGACGCTGTTCTCTACGGGAATATGCGCCTCGCTCCAGGAGCTGCGGCACGAGTTGAACGAATGTGCCCGCTTCGCTCCCTTGCGCGTAACAAGAGGGATAGGCAGGCACTGGAGCAAGGAACTGCTGATCGGATCGCAGTCTGGGATTCTGGCAGAATTCAGCCGGCTGTGGCTCGATCTGAGCGAGGCCTATAAGGGCCGTCACTACTTGTCCTATATGAAGACCGCCGATCGGCTGTGGCAGCTGTTCCAGGCGGAGCGCTTGTCCGCCTGCTCCCCGTCCGTCGCGCAATCGATTAAGGCGTATCTATCCGTCACGATGAACCGGCGGATTGACATCTGCAGCGAGAACTGGATAGAGGGGCTTCACGAGGCCGGAGACAGCCTGCTGCAGCACCAGGCTTCCAAGGATTGCGGCTCCACGATGATTGAACAGGTCATCTCCTATCTGGAGCAGCATTATGCGAGCGAGATTACGTTGACGGAGCTGGCGCGGGATTTTCATGTCACGCCCAACTATTTGAGCACATTATTCCATCAGACAACGGGCACGACGTTCGTGAAATACGTGATGCGGCTGCGGATGATGCGGGCGAAGCAGCTGCTTGCCGACCCGTCGCTGCAGGTGCAGCAGGTTGCCGAGCAAGTCGGCTATTTCAGCACAAGACACTTTACGAAGTGCTTCTTCGAATTCGAGGGATGCTCTCCCTCCGAATATAAGAAAAAACGGAAACGGCAAAATATGCAGTAGCCGCTATGTACGTCACGGGAGGGATCACGTTGAAGATTGACTACAACGAGGCGGAGCAGCTCTTTCACCTGCAGACGCCGAACACAAGCTACATCATGCAAGTGGTGAAGGGCGGCTATCTCGCCCATATCTATTGGGGGCGCAAGCTGAGAGGCATTCACGCCCTGGAGCGAATCCCTTATGTGGAGCGATGCTCGTTCCATCCGAATCCGGATCCGCGAGACCGTTCGTTCTCGCCCGATACGCTCCCCCAAGAGCTGCCGGGGTATGGCTGCGGCGACTTCCGCCATCCCGCCTATGAAGCGCGGCAGGCCCACGGAGGGACGGCGTCCGAGCTGATGTACCGGCGCCATGCGATTATCAGCGGGAAGCCCGCTCTGGAAGGGCTGCCAGCGACCTATGCCGAAGCCGATGAAGAAGCGATGACGCTGGAGATCGAGCTGGAGGATGCGGTCACGGGCCTGCAGGCAATACTGCGGTATACCGTATTCGCGGAGCATGACGCCATTGCGCGTTCCGTCTGCTACCGCAATGCGGGCGGTGCGGCGATGAAGCTGCAGCGGGCGCTCAGCATGAGCGTCGATTTCCCGCATGCGGAGTTCGACCTGCTCCGCCTGCCGGGCGCCTGGGCGCGCGAGCGCCATATCGAGCGGCACCCGCTGGCGGCCGGCACGCAATCGGTCGAGAGCCGCCGCGGCTCAAGCAGCCATCAGCACAATCCGTTCATTGCGCTGCTGTCGCGGGGAGCGGATGAAGAGCACGGCGAAGTGTACGGCTTCAGCCTCGTCTACAGCGGAAGCTTCCTGGCCCAGGCGGAAATCGATCAATTCCGTTCGACGCGCGTCTCGATGGGATTGAATCCGTTCGACTTCGAATGGCTGCTGGAGCCGGGCGAATCATTCCAGACGCCGGAAGCGGTCATGGTCTATTCGGCCGCCGGGCTGGGCGGGATGTCCCGGACCTATCACCGGCTGTACCGCACCCGGCTCTGCCGCGGCCGGTACCGCGATCGGGAGCGGCCGGTGCTGGTCAACAACTGGGAGGCCACCTATTTCGATTTTACCGCAGACAAGATCGAAGCGTTGGCCGGCGGCGCCGCTGAACTGGGAATCGAGCTGCTCGTGCTGGACGACGGCTGGTTCGGGAAGCGCAATGATGACCGCAGTTCTCTGGGCGATTGGTTCGTGAACACGGAGAAGCTGCCGGGCGGATTGGCGGATGTCGCGAAGCGGGTCAATGCGCAGGGGGTTCAGTTCGGCCTTTGGTTCGAGCCGGAAATGATCTCCCCGGACAGCGAGCTGTACCGCGCCCATCCGGATTGGTGTCTGCACGTCCCGGAGCGGAGACGGACGCAGGCCCGCTCGCAGCTTATTCTGGATTTCTCCCGCGAGGACGTGTGCCGTGCGGTTGCGGACATGCTCACCGGTATTTTGTCGAGCGCCCCGATCGCCTATGTCAAATGGGATATGAACCGCAACATGACGGAGATTGGCTCGGCCGCCCTGCCGCCCGAGCGGCAGCGGGAGACGGCGCACCGCTACATGCTGGGCGTGTACCGCGTCATGGAGCAGGTGACCTCCGCCTTCCCGGAGGTGCTTTTCGAGAGCTGCTCCGGCGGCGGCGGCCGCTTCGACCCGGGGATGCTCTTCTACATGCCGCAGACGTGGACAAGCGACAATACCGATGCCGTCGAGCGCCTTAAGATTCAATACGGCACCAGCCTCGTCTACCCGGCCAGCGCCATGGGGGCGCATGTATCGGCTGTCCCTAACCATCAGATTGGGCGCGTTACCTCACTGGAGATGAGAGGACATGTCGCGATGTCCGGGAATCTAGGCTATGAGCTCGACCTGACGAAGTTCACGGAGGCGGAGAAGACGGAGGTCAAGGAGCAGGTGGCGTTCTACAAATCGGTGCGCGCTCTCGTGCAGCACGGGGACATGTACCGCCTCTCCAGTCCGTTCACCAGCCCCGTGACGGCATGGATGTTCGTCTCCGCGGATCGCAAGGAGGCGCTGCTCGGCCATTTCCGCGTGCTCGCCGGGCCGAACCCGGCGATCGGCCGCATCAAGCTTCGAGGTTTGTGCCCGGATACCATGTACCGCCTGGAACAGACCGGCCGCATTTATGGCGGCGATGAACTCATGTACGCAGGGATTCATGTGCCGCAGATGGAGCATGATTTCTGCAGCATCCTGTACCGTTTTACCGCTGTGTAAAAGATAGACCGCCGTCTTTGCCCTTCACGGCAGAGGCGGCGGTTCCATTTGGCGCTCCTTCCGTTTGGGCCGGTTGCTTCCCTTTGGGCCGCTTCTTTCCGTTTGTCCCTCCTATCCAAGTAGTTCCTTCCAACCTGACTTGTCTTTTATGGTAAAATACAGAGAGACTAAATGAACAGAACAGGAGTAAGCCCATGTTAGCCATCATCTATGACCTGGAAATGACCGTAAAGCGGAAAAAAGGGGAATTCGCGGAGATTATCGAGATCGGCGCGGTAAAAGTAGCGGAGCAGGACGGCAAGGCCGCCATCGTCGACACATTCCAAGCCTTCGTCAAGCCGACGCTCTCCCCCAAGCTGTCGCAGGATACGGTTAATTTCACGGGCATCCGCCAGGAAGACGTCAACGCTTCTCCCGTCCTGCAGGATGTGCTGGATCAATTCGTCGCCTGGATTGATACGGAGGATTACGCGCTCTGTTCCTGGGGTCCGGACGACAAAGCCCAGTTCCTGAAGGAATGCCGCATGAAGCGCATCCCGCTCCACTGGCTGCGCAACCACAACAATTTGCAGAAGCCGGTGTCCCTGGTCATGAACCGGGGCAGCCACCAGCAGGTCGGGCTGAAGACCGCGCTTGACACGCTGCAGGTTCCGTTCGTCGGCACGCAGCACCGGGCGCTCGATGACGCATACAATACGGCGCTCATCTACATCCATATGATCGATCATATCCAGCTTCAGCGGAATGAAGTTCAGGAGCATCCGAGCTACGAGAGCGCGGTCGTCTACCGGGACGAGCCGGAAGACGATACGGATGCGAATCCGTTCGCGGCGCTCGCCCGGCTGCAGCTGCCGAAGGAGTGAACCGGGGCGAAGCGCCGGACAGCGGGCGGCCGGACGAGCCGGATCGTTCCGCCCCAGCCCTGGCTATCGGCTCCTTGTACGCCGCTTGTCGCTGATCCAGGCGAACGGAATACCCAGCAGGAGCAGCCAGCAGGAGATGACGAAGGTGCGGCTGAAGGCACGGGTGGCCGCTGCCCGATAGTCATCCTCCACCTGTCCCAGCAGCCGCTTCACTTCCTGCATCTGGCCGTCCAGATGCTTCGCGAAGACCTCCCGCTGCTCCGGCGGAAGCTCGGCGGCGGCACGGGCCCCTTGCTCCTCTATCCCGGCAAGCGCCGTCTCGGCGGACAGCTTCGGCGATGCCATGTTCGCGGCCGGAGCGGGAGCCGCCAGCTTCTCCGACAACTGCTCCTTGAGCGCGTCATCGAGCACCGTGTTCGCTCGCAGCGTGTCAGCCGCGAGCAGGCGCGCCTCCTCCAGTTCCTGCGTCATATTGGACTGCAACATCGTGACGATAAGAGCGACGCCGAGCGCACTGCCCAGCGCCTTGGTCATATTGACGACCCCGGACGATATGCCGACCTTCTCCTCCGGCACATTGCGAACAGAGGAGGCCATGACCGGCACGATCGTCATGCCCATCCCGAATCCCGCCAGCGCCAGCCGGGCCACGACGTCCATGACGGTCGAGCGGGCCTCCAGACTGCCAAGCCAATAGGCGGCTGCGCCCATCATCGCAAGCCCGGCCACCGCGAACAAACGGCTGCCGAAGCGATTGGACAGCGGCCCGACGACTGCGGAGGAGAGCATTGAGCCCAGGGCGACGACCGACAGCAAGAGGCCGGCCCGCAGCTCGGACATGTCCATCATTCGCGTCAGGAAGAATGACGTCAAGAAGAAAATCACCATCAATCCGGCGCCGACGATAAACATCGTAATCGCCGCCCCGTTGAACGCTCTAATCTTGAGCATGCCAAGCGGCAGCATCGGTTCCTTCCCCTTCCACTCCGCGATGAAAAAAAGCGCCAGCAATAGCCCTCCCCCGCCGAGCAGCAGCATAATCTGCAGAGAATCCCAACCGTATTCATTCGCTTGAATCAGACCGTACGTCAGACTGAACATCGCGGCCGTAATGGCCAGCGTCCCCGCATAGTCGATGCGCCGGCCGGAAGTTGGATCATACGACTCCTTAATGAAGACGAGCGTCAACAGCATACAGATGATGCCCAGCGGCACATTGACATAGAAAATCCACTGCCAATTCAGCTTCTCCGTCAGAACTCCGCCAAGCGCCGGGCCGCTGGCCGCAGCCAGGCCCGAAATCGCTCCCCAGATGCCGATGATCGTTCCATGCATCTCCTTCGGGAACAGATTCGTCGCCATCGGCACCGTCACCGGCACGATAATGGCTCCCGCCAAGCCTTGAACGACCCGCATCGCAATCAGCGTTCCCGCGTTCGGCGCAAGGCCGGCGAACAGCGAGGCCAGCGTGAACAGCAGCACCCCCGCCAGAAAAATTTTCTTCCTTCCGAACTGGTCCGCCAAGCGGGCCGCCGTCATAATAAAGACGGCGAACGCAAGGTTATACCCGTTAACCACCCACGAAATTTGCCCGACCGACCCGCCGAAATGCCGCGCCATCTCCGGCAGCGCAACATTGACGATAGTCGTGTCCAGCAAGGCCATAAAAAATCCGAGAATAATTGCGGTAAAAGAAACCGTTCTTCGCAGCGCAAGGTTCATACGCCTTCCACTCCTTCGCCTTAAAATATGAACTATAGTTCACTTTTTGAATTATATGAACTTTAGTTCATGTTTGTCAACGATAAATTTGAACTAGAGTTCATATTTCATTGACAGAGCGGAACAGTTCCTCTACAATCAACTACAATCGTTATCATTAAGGGAGGGAGCGGCTTCGTGAGCAAGGGGAAGCAGACAACCCGCACACCGAGCCAAGATCGGAGCATACGAACGAGAGAAGCGATTTTGCAGGCATCGATGCGCCTCTTCTCCGAGAAGGGCTTTCATCAGACGAATACGAAGCAGATTGCGGCGGCGGCCGGCGTCTCGACCGGAAGCTTTTACGCTTACTTTGCCGACAAACGGGAAGTGTTCGTGGAGGCGCTGAAGCGGTATAATCAACATTTTATGGACACGTTCAATGCCTCGCTGGAGGAAGTTGATTTGCAGAACAGCGGGGTGCGGCCGGGGATTGCCCATGTCGTGGACAGCCTGATTCGGAGCCACGATGTCTATACCGAATTCCACAATGAACTGGAAGTCATGTATCAATCCGATGCGGAAATTAAACAGTTGATGGATGAGCAATACGAGATAGGCCGGAGGCTTACATTGGAGTATTTGAACCTGACACGGGACCAGCTGCGCGTCACGGACATCGAAGCTGCGTCGTTTGTCGTATTCGAGACGCTGGACAGGCTCGTGGACACGATCGTGTTCTCCGCGCTGCCCGTCTCATCCGAGCGGATCAAGGCGGAGACCATCGACATGATTGCCTCTTATTTGCTCGGCGTGAAGGAGTAGTGTGCCTGTTCCCGGTTCCTCGTTCTCCAGGCACAAGCAAGAACCGCCCGGCATCTGCCGGACGGTTCCCTGTCTCCGGGACGCAGGTCCCGAATATATCAGCTATCTTTACGCGTTATTGAATTCATCCGGATTCGGACCGACGCGCTTATCCTGATTCAGCCCGTTGATATCGGCCATTTCTTCTTCCGCAAGCTCGAAGTCGAATACATCGAAGTTTTCCCGGATGCGCGATGGCGTGACTGATTTAGGAATGACGATGTTCCCCTTCTGCAAATGCCAGCGAATCACCGTCTGCGCAGGCGTCTTCCCATGCCGGCCCGCGATCGCCCCGATCGTCTCGTTCGTCAATATATCGCCGCCCTGCATCAGCGGGCTCCAAGCCTCCAACAGAATCTCGTTGCGCGTGCAGAATTCCCGCAGCTCGTTCTGAGCCAGGCGCGGATGGCATTCCACCTGGTTGACGGTCGGCTTCACGCTGCATTCCTGCAAAATCCGCTCCAGATGCGGGATATGGAAGTTCGATACGCCAATCGCCCGCACGCGGCCGTCGGCATACAATTTTTCCAACGCTTTGTATGTATCGACATACTTATCGTTCGCAGGCACCGGCCAATGAATCAGATACAGGTCTACATAGTCAGTGCCCAGCTTGTGCAGACTGGCATCGAACGCCCGCAGCGTCTCGTCGTAGCCTTGATCGGAATTCCATACTTTGGTCGTCAGGAAAATATCTTCGCGATTCACGCCCGACTCACGCATTCCCTCGCCTACGCCTGCTTCATTCTGATAGATCGCTGCCGTATCAATGAGGCGGTATCCAATCTCCAGCGCCGTCTTGACCGATTCTTTGACTTGCTGCCCTTCTTCTACGCGCCATACCCCCAGGCCAAGCTGCGGCATGCGCACACCATTATTCAAAGTAACGATCACGTTAACAACCTCCTCATTAGTAAAAAAGTGATTCCATACAGATACTGCGCGATGGCGCTCCCTCTATCCAGTATAGCCCCATTCCGCGCCCCAAATCAAACACTGTCCTATATTACCCGAACGGCGCTGCATCCAATCTCTCCCCCTGCCGCCCCCCGGGACAAGCCCGCGCCAGAAGAATAGCCGCATCCGATGGAAGCGGCCTGGATGAACGACTATGCCTCATCCTGCAGGCGCGGCGTCACGCCTGGATATTGATATGCCAACGGCTCGTCGAAGGTCGCATAATCAAAATTGACCATCAGCATCACGATGCGCTGGCCCGTATTCGGATCGCTGATAATAATATGATCGCGTCCCGCTGCCTCCAGCACGCCGCGGAACACCTTCGCGTTCCATTGGGAGTTATTCTCGTAGGTCATGTAGAAGGTGCCGACTTTGCCCAGGTTCAGCCGGAAAATGTTTTCGATGTAGGACTCTTCGAACATCGGGATCGCCGCAGGCATGACCGTACCGCTTGGCGTCATCATGCTCCCGCTTGGCACCGACGGCGGAACGGCAGCTCCCTGCAATTGCTGCGGCATCATATACCCGGACGTCGTCGGGGCGGCCATATACGGGGTCGGTGTCGGGGGAACCATACATTTCGACCCGCCCCAAGATCCGCCCCAAGATTGCGGCTGATACGCCTGCGGATTGGAATACCCATACGTGGAATAGCTGTAACTCATCTTGCACTCTCTCCTTATCAGCCTTTACGGCTTTTTATTTGTTGTGTCACAAGCGATGGTCATGCTTAACAGCCACTGCAGGATGGAGACTTACCGGTACACATCCGGACAATCGTCGCCAGACGGGGCAAAGAAGCAATGGGCCTTAAACCGCCCGGCATTCGGCTGATTGTACCAGGTTGCCGGACATTCTCCCGACGGGCGGAAGAACCACAGCGCGTAAGTAGCTGGCCATGTACGCTCCCCGTTGATGACACGCCTGGCCAGTCGGATTTCGGACTCACGCGGCCTTTGATAGAAATAGCTTTTCTGAACCGCTTCGTATCCTCCCGGGCTCTGATATACCATATCTCTCATCGTCCTGATATTCCTAAAATCAAGACAGTTCGCTAAAATGCGATTCACCCCGACATTGCCAACCATCAGCATGCCGAGTTCTCCTTCGCCTTCCGCTTCGGCCCGCAGCAGCCGCGCCAGCAGCCTCGCGTCTTCGGAATTTGCTTTGATGACCGCCATCTTCGTCCGCTCCCCTCCTTTCTTTCGATATCATCATATGTGCAGGCGCCTATTTGGTGACAGCGGACAATGGCGGCGAAGCAGAAAAAGACCGGCTCTCGCAAGAGCCGGTCTGGTAAGACCTTTATGAATCCTATGATAAGGTACTATTTCGTTACACGGAAGCGTACAAACGTGCTACGCTTTCTTCTGCCACGCGCTTGGCATTCTCCAGCAATTCTTCGGCACGGTCCGGAACGGCGTTCATGCCTTCCACGACAATGTTCTCATACTCCGTAATGCCGATGAAGCCCATAACCGCCTTCAGATACGAATTCGCGAACTGGAACGCCTGAGCCGGTCCTTCGGAATAGAAGCCCCCGCGCGCTTCGATATGCACGACGCGCTTGCCTTGAAGCAGGCCTTGAGGGCCTTCTGCCGTATATTTGAACGTGCGGCCAGCAATAATGACGTTATCGATATAAGCTTTCAGCATCGTTGGATAGCTCAAGTTCCACATTGGCGTAATGAAGACAATCAGGTCTGCGGCAATGAATTGCTCCAAAATCTCGTTCATGCGGCCGAGCACTTCCGTTTGCTGCGGAGTCAGCGCTTCGCCTTTCGCTGCTTTGCCCCAGCTGTCCAGCACGCTGCCGTCAATGAGAGGAATCGTATCTTCATACAGGTTCACGCGTTCGATGGCAACGTCGCCCTTCGCTTGCAGCGCAGCCAGGTAATGCTCGCCCAGGCGGAGTCCATAGGACATTTCCGTCGGTTTCGGGTTGGAGTTTACAACCAATACTTTTTTCATCGGTCTTTCACCTCTGTGTCAAATTTGCTATCAATGATCGAGTTGTTGATGTTGACTCAGCACTGTCGCTCATTAAATAACATGAACTTACTTTATGTAAGTATAATAACGAATGTTACTTACGAATGTCAAGCTATATTTTTATAGCGAATTCGAAAATAGAAAGGCGGCTCTGGAGAGCCGCCGTGTCATTACCCCAATTGGTTGTCGGACTGGACGCTTCGCACAAGCTCCGCCGCGCTGGAAGCAGATGCGTTGGAAGACAGCGACGACGTGATGCTTTGCGTTTGACCGCTTGGCTGGAAGCTGCTTGGCACTACATTTTGCTGCGCGCCATGGGTTTGAGCCGTAATGCTTTGCGTTTGACCGCTTGGCTGGAAGTTGCTTGGCACTACATTTTGCTGCGCGCCATGAGTTTGCGCCGTAATGCTTTGCGTTTGACCGCTTGGCTGGAAGTTGCTTGGCACTACATTTTGCTGCGCGCCATGAGTTTGTGCCGTAATGCTTTGCGTTTGGCCGCTTGGCTGGAAGTTGCTTGGCACTACATTTTGCTGCGCGCCATGAGTTTGCGCCGTAATGCTTTGCGTTTGACCGCTTGGCTGGAAGTTGCTTGGCACTACATTTTGCTGCGCGCCATGAGTTTGTGCCGTAATGCTTTGCGTTTGACCGCTTGGCTGGAAGTTGCTTGGCACTACATTTTGCTGCGCGCCATGCGTTTGAGCCGTAATGCTTTGCGTTTGGCCGCTTGGCTGGAAGTTGCTTGGCACTACGTTTTGCTGCGCGCCATGGGTTTGAGCCGTAATGCTTTGCACTTGACCGCTTGGCTGGAAGTTGCTTGGCACTACGTTTTGTTGCGCGCCATGAGTTTGCGCCGTAATGCTTTGTACTTGACCGCTTGGCTGGAACGCTTGGCTTGCAAATGCTGGGGCTCCATAGCTATGTAAGCCGCTTGGTTGATAAGCTCCATAGTTGGATTGAAGCCCGCTTACAATGCCGCCCGATAAGCCTTGGCCGCCCAGCGCCGAGAAGCTGCCTTGGCCGCTGAAGCGGTTGTATGCCCCTTCGTTCGCCGTGCTGCCCGATGGGCCGGAGTTATTGCCGACATACGTGCTTGCCACGATGCCGCCGCCGGACAGACCGCCAGCCATGCCGTAGCCGCTTGTCGGCGCGAAGCTTCCTTGACCGCTGAAGTTGTTATACGCGCCTTGATTCGCCGTGCTGCCCGATGGGCCGGAGCTATTGCCGGCATACGTGCTTGCCACGATGCCGCCGGACAGACCGCCAGCCAAGCCATAGCCGCTTGTCGGCGCGAAGCTTCCTTGACCGCTGAAGTTGTTATACGCGCCTTGATTCGCCGTGCTGCCCGATGGGCCGGAGCTATTGCCGGCATACGTGCTTGCCACGATGCCGCCGGACGGACCGCCAGCCAAGCCATAGCCGCTTGTCGGCGCGAAGCTTCCTTGACCGCTGAAGTTGTTATACGCGCCTTGATTCGCCGTGCTGCCCGATGGGCCGGAGCTATTGCCGGCATACGTGCTTGCCACGATGCCGCCGGACAGACCGCCGGTCGCGCCATAGCCGCTGGTCGGCGCGAAGCTTCCTTGACCGCTGAAGCTGTTGTATGCGCCTTGATTCGCCGTGCTGCCGGACGGGCCAGAGCTGTTGCCGCTGTACGTGCTTGCCACAATGCCGCCGGACGGACCGCCAGCCAAGCCATAGCCGCTTGTCGGTGCAAAGCTTCCTTGGCCGCTGAAGCTGTTGTACGCGCCTTCGTTCGCCGTGCTGCCCGATGGACCCGAGTTATTGCCAGCGTACGTGCTTGCCACGATACCGCCGGACAGACCGGCTCCCGGCGCCTGACTTTGAGGTCGTAATGGTTGAAAAGTCATGCCTTAGCCTCCTTATAGGATATGAAATGGGCCGAACCTGCGCTCAGCACTCGCCATTATTATGGATAGACAGGCAGGAGGTTTATGCATTTTCCTTTTTAAAATGTTGGGAAATGAACAAGTGAACCTTTGGACTCTCGCTGCAAATGATTGTACAATGGATATGGCTTGTTTTGGCTTATCGATATGTAAAGGAGCTTATCAATGTTTGAGTGGAAAAATATCATTCGCGGAATTCTCATTGGCGCCAGCGATCTCATTCCTGGCGTCAGCGGCGGAACAATCGCTCTCGTCCTCGGGATATATGAGCGTCTGATCGCCGCCATCAGCGGGTTCTTCAGCCGGGAATGGAAGAAGCACTTGGGCTTTCTCATTCCGCTGGGTATTGGAGTCGGCGCCGCCCTGCTGCTGCTCAGCCGCTTGATGAAATGGCTACTGGCAGAGCATCCCCAGCCGACGTTCTTTTTCTTTTTGGGTTTAATAGTCGGCATACTTCCTTTTCTGTGGAAAGAAGCGGACGCCTCCCGATCCTTCAAGGCCGTCCATTACGTATTGGCTATTGCCGCAGGGGCAGCCGTAGCGGCCACCGCTTTTGTCCGTCCCGAGGGACAGGCTCCGGTTATTGAATTGACCGCCTCATCCGGCGTGTTCCTATTTCTGGCAGGGTGGCTCGGAAGCATGGCCATGATCCTGCCGGGAATCAGCGGTTCGTTCGTACTGCTGCTGCTCGGCGCCTATCCGACGGCGATCCACGCGCTCTCGACCCTCGATATTCCGTTGATCGCCATCATCGGCAGCGGCGTAATCGTTGGCTTTATCGTCAGCAGCAAGTTCATCCGCATGCTGCTCGCCCGCTTCCCGGCCGTGATGTATGCGTTAGTCATCGGAATGGTCGTCGGCTCCCTTGTCATCGTCTACCCCGGATTGAACGGGTCTGCGGTGACGCTCGTCATCAGCTTCGTCACGCTGGCGGCCGGATTTGCCGCCGCGTTCTTTCTGGGACAGCGCCCGGCGAAAAAAATAGAAGCAAAAGTCACCGTACAATAACAGAAGGCACCGGCCGCCACGGCCAGTGCCTTCTTCCGCATATATGAAGTCGATCGTAGATGATGTGAGATTATTGCGCGTCGGTGTAGCGATGATATTCCGCATGCAGCGGGCGAAGCTCCAGCCACCGCTGGAAGGTTACCCCTTCCCGCTGTTCTCTGCCCAGGAGATGCGCCATGTCCTGAATGCGGATGTCGGGCAATGACCCTCTGCCCTGGTAATGCACGCTGACAGCCAGCGTCAACGTATCCGGATAACCGGGAATCGCGGAAGACAGCCGCCCTTCCATGGGCGCATTCCCGATTGGGTACGTACCGCGCTCGGGCTTGGGTGTGCCGGTGGCTTCATCCGGGCGGATCTCCACCCATACTTCCCAGCGAATATGTCCGCGGCCATTGCCGTACGGAACGCGCAGGCTTCCGCGCACATAATGATAGCGATCGTCCATGACGATCTCGCCGGCCATGAAGCGGCAGCGCTCCTCCCGCTCCCAAGGCTCGATCTCTGTCACATAGAATGGAGCCGAACAATCCGTATATACCCCGATAGCGGGCTTCTTCTCCGGCTTGCGCAGCCGGATGCGATGGCGCCGTCTCCTCCCGACGCCGGGCGAATTCGAGTTACCGTTCACATCATCAACCATTCTCATCTCTGTATCTCTCCCTCCACTAATAATTTACGCAAAATTTGGAAGATTGAAAGAGGGAGATTGTGAACATTTTGTAACAAAAATCAACAAAAATCAACACCAAAATGTCGAATTATTTTAAAAATCAAGCCTATCAACGCTGGTGTACATGAATACCAACACTATTTTTATCATCGCTCAGATTCGCTATTGGAGTTTCTGGGCTAACATCTTTTCATTCCCCGAAATCATAATACGCTCATGCTATCCGAAAAAACATTTATCGAAGAAATAGGGCAAGCTGTTCCCCGTATGAAATTGCTGCACAGGCGCAGCATTTTTAACCTCAATAGGCTAAATTCCGAGAAAATCCTGAAAAATTACATTATTTCGCCATTTTGAAGGCTATTTATGCCTCGCCGCACGGTAATTGCTGTATTTTTGCAGTAATCGTATTTTCGCAAGGTTTTCGCAACCTCGTGTCAATGAAATTGCTGCATTCTTGCAGTATTGGTGGAGCAGATGATAGGGATAAAAACCGTAAAGAACTCCCGCGGTTGCAGTATTCGCGGGAGTTCGTTCTTCAATCTGAAACCTGCAAGCCGAACGCTTGCAGGTCCCCCACCATGCCCTTAGACACTTCCGGCTGCTTAGCGGTTCAACAGGCTGCCCACATAACGCAGCAGCTCGTTCGCGCAGACCGGGCAATAGCCGTGCTCCTCCATCAACCGGGCGGACACCTCGTTGATCCGCTTCAATTGGTTCTCGTCCGGCGTCTTCGTCGAGGTCGTAATTTTCACGATATCCTTCAAATCGGCGAACAGCTTCTTCTCCACCGCTTCCCGCAGCCGTTCATGGCTGTTGTAATCGAACTTGCGTCCTTTCCGGGAATACGAGGACAATCGGATGAGAATCTCCTCGCGGAATGCCTTCTTCGCGTTTTCCGAGACGCCGATCTGCTCCTCGATCGAGCGCATCAGCCGCTCATCCGGATCCATCTCCTCATCCGTTAGCGGATCGCGGATTTTTTTCCAATTGCAGAAGGCCTCGATGTTATCGAGATAATTTTCGAACAGCGTCTTCGCCGACTCCTCGAAGGAGTAGACGAACGCTTTCTGCACTTCCTTCTTCGCCAGATTGTCGTATTCCTTGCGCGCCACCGAGATGTAATTCAGATACCGCTCCCGCTCCTCCTTCGTAATCGAAGCATGCTGATCCAGGCCGTCCTTCAACGCCCTGAGCACATCCAACGCGTTGATGCATTGCAGATCCTGCTTGATTAAGGCGCTCGATATGCGGTTAATGACGTAGCGCGGGTCAACCCCCGACATCCCTTCCTCGGAAAATTCGCTCTGCATTTCCTTCAGATCATTCTCTTTATAGCCTTCAACTTCTTCACCGTCGTACATACGCATCTTTTTGACCAGATCCATGCCCTGCTTCTTCGACTCCTTGAGCCGGGTCAGGATAGAGAAAATAGCGGCGGCCCGCAGCGCATGCGGCGAGATATGAACATGCTTCATATCGCTCTGATTAATCAGCTTGGCATATATTTTTTCTTCCTCAGACACTTTGAGATTGTACGGTATCGGCATCACGATCATCCGGGACTGAAGCGCTTCATTTTTTTTGTTGGCAATGAAGGCTTTGTACTCGGACTCGTTCGTATGGGCCACGATCAGTTCATCCGCGCTGATCAACGCAAATCTTCCCGCCTTGAAATTCCCCTCCTGGGTAAGCGACAACAGATTCCAGAGGAATTTCTCGTCGCATTTGAGCATCTCCTGGAACTCCATCAAGCCGCGGTTCGCCTTGTTCAACTCCCCGTCGAAGCGGTATGCCCGCGGATCGGACTCCGACCCGTACTCCGTAATCGTCGAGAAGTCGATGCTTCCGGTCAGATCCGCGATATCCTGGGACTTCGGATCGGACGGACTGAAGGTTCCGATGCCGATGCGGTTCTCCTCGGAGATCAGCACGCGTTCGACCGGTACTCGCTCGATGTCGTTCCCGTATTCGGTGCGGAGCCGCATCTGGCACGCAGGGCACAGATTGCCCTCGATGCGTACGCCCAGCTCATGCTCCACTTCGGCTCTCAGCTCATTCGGAATCAGGTGCAGAGGCTCCTCATGCATCGGGCAGCCCTTGATCGCATAGACGGCTCCCTTCTCCGTACGCGAGAATTGCTCCAAGCCCCGCTTCAGCATCGTGACCAACGTAGATTTGCCGCCGCTCACCGGACCCATCAGCAGCAGGATGCGCTTGCGCACATCAAGACGCTTGGCTGCCGAATGGAAATACTCCTCAACCAGCTTATGCACGGCACGGTCCAGACCGAATATTTCCTTTTCGAAGAAGGCATATCGCTTATGCCCGTCAGCCTCCTCCACGCCGTGTGACGCAATCATCTCATACACGCGTGCATGAGCCGTCATCGCAGGTGCCGGATCCCGACGCAGCAATTCCACATATTCTTTAAAGGTACCGGTCCAGGCCAATCGTTCGCTCTCGGCGCGGTGCTCTGAAATCCGCTTGAAAATATCCATACTCTATACCTCCATTGCTCCCGATTTGCAACACAGCCCTTCATCGCCGCTTCGCTTCGTATACGGTATGCACGTTTATCAACGATTGCTCATGCTTCTTACAGACTGGCCGCGCCTCGCGGGCTTCCTCAGCCCTGCCGGAGCGGATGCGTGAACAAAGTGTAATACATACTTATGCGGTCCGGAAGGATTATTAGCACGATAATTTGCAGACCAACTTGGAGAAAAGCAAGCCCGCTCCGCTCATGGTATACTCGTGTTATCAACGATCCGCGGATGCCCATGACGCGAGATCCGACCGGGAAGTGCGGGTCGACCAATGTTCGGATGGATGAGAGGGGTATCGGACATGGAAGCTTTAGACCATCGTGAAGCAAAGCCGGCCAAAACGGCGGCACGGAAGGAATCGGAGCTGTACGCTCCGTTGAAAGCATTCTTTGAAGCAAGGGGTTATACCGTTCGCGGCGAGGTGCGCCATTGCGATCTGGTCGCGATGCGTCCTGAGGGGGAGGAGGGGCAGCTGGAACCGCCGATTATTGTCGAAATGAAGCCTTCCTTCAATCTGACGCTTGTCCTGCAGGCGCTCGAACGGCAGAAGCTGTCCCCGCAGGTGTACGTCGCAGTCGAGAAAAAAAAGGGAGGCAAAGGACACTCCGTCTCTTCCCTGCGCCAGCTGTGCGGCAAGCTCGGCATCGGCTTCCTGCTCGTCACGTTCTACAAGCGCAAGGCGCCGTTCGTCGAGATCATCTGTACGCCGGCCGGTTCGGAGGTGAGCTACATGGAGACACGCCCCGTGAAGACGAGAGCGGCCCGGCTGGTGCGTGAATTCAGCGCCCGCAGCGGGGATTACAATGTGGGAGGCACGACGAAGCAGCCGCTCGTGACGGCTTATCGGGAGAAGGCGCTGCGCGCGGCGCATTGCCTGGCGGACGGCCCGCTCCGGGCTGCCGCCGTACGGGACGGCAGCGGCGTCGGCGATGCGGCCGCCATCCTGCAGCGCAATTATTACGGCTGGTTCGAGCGCATCAGCCGCGGCGTCTACGCGCTGACCGGGGAAGGGCGTGAGGCGCTGGAGCGCTACGCCCATGTCGTGCGCGATTGGCGCAAGCCCGGGGCCGGGACCCCAGAGGTCACCGGCCTGCCGATGGCGGGCGATACATAAGAGGTCGCACGGCTACAGGCTACTCGCCGGCATAGCGGCCGAGGAATTCGGTTGCGGCTTCGGTCAGCCGCTCCATGCCCGTGCGGATCACGTCCGGCTCCGCGAATGAGAAGTTCAGCCGCATCGTGTTGCGCTTCGGCTCTCCGGCATAGAATGACGTTCCCGGCACGAAGGCGACGCCCTTGTCGACGGCGCAAGCCAGCAGCGTCTGGGAATCCAGTCCCTCCGGCAGTTCCACCCAGAAGAACATGCCGCCCTGCGGCTTGTTCCAGACGGAGCTGCTCCAGATGCTCCGGGACAGCTCTGCTTCCATCGTCTCCATTCTTTCCTTGTAAATGGAAGACAATTTATGGATATGGTCATCGAGCTTGAACACTTCCGGCAGCAGCATCTCGCTCAAAATCAGCTGGTCCAGCACACTGGTATGCAGATCAGCCGATTGCTTCGCACGCGCCATCATGCCGATAATCTGGCGATCGGCGACCGTCCACCCTGTTCTTAATCCAGGCGCGACCGTCTTGCTGAACGTGCTCGTATAAGCGACGAGACGATGATCCGTCTCGCCCTCCAATGCAGCGATACTGGGCACGCGATCCGAAGTGAACCGCAATTCCCCATACGGGTCGTCCTCCAGGATGACCGTTCCATGCTCCCGGCACAGATTCAGCAGCGCTTGTCTCCGCTCGACGCTCCATACCCGGCCAGTCGGATTGCCGAACGTCGGAACGACATAGACGAACTTCGGCTTATGGCGCTTCAGCTTCTCGGCCACATCCTCGGGGATCATGCCGTGGTCGTCGCTGTCCACCGGGACGATGTTCGCTTGATTCATGCCCAGCACCTGCAGGCAGGCCAGATAGGTCGGATTTTCCACGAGGACCGTATCCCCCGGATCCAGCATGGCCCGCGCGAACAGATCCAGGGCCTGCTGCGATCCGTTCGTAATCAGAATCTGATCGACAGCAGCCGGAATGTTCCGATGCGATCCGAGACGGGCTCCCAGACGCTCCCGCAGCACGGTCGTCCCTTCCGTCAGGCCGTATTGAAGCGCTTGCGGGCTTTGCTGCAGCACGCGATCCGCCGCGTAGCGAATCGCTTCCATCGGGAAGTATTCTTCGGCCGGCAGGCCTCCTGCGAACGAGATGATCGATTTTCCTTGCGTTAATTTTAATATATCGCGTACGGCCGAGCTTTCGACAGATGACACGCGGGTTGAGAATGAGTATTGCATTCGGCTATCGCCCTTTCCCATTTTTCAAAAATGATACACCCAATACTTGTAATATGCAATGGGATAGAGATTGTCCGAAGTGCTGTCTTGTCGCTTGTAAGCGAATACATTATTATTCAAACGATCAATCGAAAAATTAGCACGTCCCTAATGTAAGGGGCGCTTTTTTTCGCGGGGATGGCCCGGACAGAGGTTTTTCCACATAGGTTTTTCCACATATTAGGGGCAATCTATCGTTTTTTTGTTATATCTATGTCTATTTTGTATGTTTTTTGCAAAATTCTATCCCCGAATGATAGAATACATGCTAGAATAGTAAATGTTTTGACGAGATACGACTTCATTCGAGGTGATTAGACTATGCAGCCATCCACGAATTCCACTCCCGAGACTACACGTCGCGCTCGAACGAAGACTAGCGGTTCGAATGCCAAATGGTTCCTTCTGTTCTGGGTCGTTATGATCGGGATTGGCGTGACTGCGACCTACTTCTACAGTGATCATATGAAAAAGACCATGCTGCAAGATTTGCAGAAGCAGACCGAAGCCCAGCTCAAGACCGTGCAGCAGTCCTACGAGCAGCAGCTGGCCGACATGAACAAAAAGCTGGACGAGATGCAGAGCAAGGTGGACACGTTCAACCAGCTTCTCACCTTCACGAAGGACAATGCGTCGGATAAGACCGACAACAGCAACAAGCTGTACACCCAATTGAATGAAGTGAAGAAGCAGTTGAATGATTTGAAGAAAAAAATGGATCTTTTGAAATAGCAGTGAGGCGATACGATGAATGTGCGAGTGAAACAAATAAACCGGCTGTTCATGCTGATTACCGCCCCGTTCATCGGGATGATGATCTGGATGCTGGCTTCCACGCTGCATGTTACGGCGGAGGTGGATTGGTCCCCTCCTTCCGAGCCGGCGGGCTGGACGGACAAGAATGAGAAGCTGTACATAAGCTTGGACGAGGCGCAGCATACAGCCTCCTTCACGGTAGAATCCATTAAGAAGACGTCGGTTCTGTACAGGCAGACCACCCAGGCGATGAATGATATCGTCAGCACAGCCGGCACGCAGGCGAAGCGTCCGGAGCAAATCTATGACCGGCGCATCTCGGCCAAGCTTGGCACCGTGAAGGAACGGATCGACAGCGACAAGCTGCGGGCCGAATTGTACCGGATTAACCAGCCAACCTACCATGGCTATGCCATGAAGGTGAAGCTGAAGGATCCGTCCGCCATGCGCCTGACGCTGGGCAAGGACAAGTACGGCGGGGCCGAGACGACCTTGCAGGCCGTCAAGCGCTACGGCGCCGTCGCCGGAATCAATGCTGGCGGGTTCGCGGACGGGAAGGGCAACCGTTATCCGCTCGGCACGACGGTCATGAACGGCGAATATGTCAATTCATTCGAACCAACCTACAAAGACTTGGCGTTCGTCGGGCTCGATGTCGGCGGGAAGCTGATCGGCGGCAAATTTTCGGAAAAGCAGCAATTGGATACATTGAATCCGCAGCACGGCGCCACCTTCGTGCCGGCGCTGCTCAAGAACGGCCGCAAGCTGGCGATACCGCAGAAATGGCAATCGTCCCGGGCTCCGCGCACCGTTATCGGCAATTATAAAGACGATCAATTATTAATCCTCGTCGCGGATGGGTATGATGAGAAGGGAAGCTCCGGCGCCAAGCTGGAGGAACTGCAGGCGAAGCTGTCGAACCTTGGCGTCATCGATGCCTACAATCTCGATGGCGGCGGCTCGTCATCGCTCATCTTCAACGGCCGGGTAGTCAATAACCCGTCGGACGGAGAACTTCGGGCGCTGCCGACTCACTTTTTGTTTTTCAAATAAAATGAAATCAAGCAACGAGTTCCACAAAACCTAATAGAGTACCACAGAATGCGTTCGTCGCGCCGTGCGATTTTTCACGTTTATCATTTCCTTTTTGGCATGTCTTGGTTATAATGAGATTAGATCAATGGAGGTGGGCGTACCATGACGACGACGTTCTGGATTATCGTGCTCGTGATGGCCATGTTCTTGACAGCTATTTTAACGGCTGGTTATAACGACGATAAGACCAAAGGCTTATAAGAGGCGAAGAAGCTTCCCGGACGCAGGGGAGCTTTTTCTGTGCCTGGACAAGCCGAATCATGGTACCGGAAGCCAAAGAAAAGCCGCGGCACTTTCAGCCGCGGCTTCATTCGACAGGAGCTAGATCCCTGTTAGCTCATTTCCGTACGAGTTAATTTCAAAGGTAATGATTTTATCATAGATAATGACATCTTTGCGTTGCTTGAACGGGCCTTTATTGTTGCTGTGCTTATCGATAGAGAACGTGACTGGTCCCGTTCCGCCAGCCCGCCCTTCATACCAGCTGATGAAGGCATTTACTTCTTGCATAGACAAGTCGTATTCTTTGTCCGCCCCGTTAATCAGCGTAATCCGGAGCAGAGCCCGATCCCCCGTACCGCCAGGTTCTCCTGGCTCTCCCGGTTCACCTGGTTCTCCAGGTCCCGGCCCTGGATTGTTCCCCGCCATTGGCGTAACGGCCACTTCATTGGATGTCGCCAACTCTTCGCCTTCATATAAAGCAGTTACGACATAATAGTAGACGGTTCCGTTCACGACACTCGTATCGATATAATCGTAAGTGCTCGAGGTAACGGTAGCCACCGTTGCATAAGGACCTCCCGTAGTTGCGGAGCGTTTCACGTTATAGCCAGTTGCGTCATTGATGGTATTCCAGCTTAACGTCACACTCGCATCTCCTGCCGTTCCGTTCAAGTGAATCGGCTCTGCCGGAGGCACCCCGGTCGTCGTTCCGAACACGTTCCACTCCGCAATGGTGGAATAGGAGCCTGACGTTTTCAATACGACCGTTGCCACGTTCTGAACGGGCTCTGGCAGTGTTTCCACGCTATCGTTGGTGGTCGGCGTATAAGATAGCAAGAGATTGTTGCTTGCATCGTATAATTCGACTACCGCATTACTGCCGGAATATCTATTGACAATGACGGCCGAGATTTCCGTTGGCCCTCTAAAGGTATGCCAGACGAATTTGCCCGCGTTCACGTCATAGCGCGAAGACGCGTTATTATCCGTCAATACCCGCACGGATTCGGTCGGATTCGTCAGTGTTGCCCCGGCCTTGAGCGTCAGCCCGTCCAGCAATCCGCCGGTATACTTGGTGGCGTTCGGCCTCATACTCTTCTCGCTGGAATGAGTGCTCTCGCCTGCTTCGTTCAGCGCACTTACGACATAATAGTACGTGATGCCGTTCGTGACGGCCTTGTCTGTATAAGAAGTCCCCTTTACATTCGAAGCTAGCATGGCGTATGGGCCGCCGGGGGAGGTTGCCCGCTTGACATGGTATGCTTTGGCCCCCGTCGATCCCCATTCGATTGTTACCGTCTTGTCACCGCCATAGATCCAGTTGATGGCCGGCACGGAAGGCGGAAAGGAAGGAGTGGTGAACAAGTTCCATTCCGCAATCGTAGAATAGGAGCCCGTCGTTTTCAATACCGCTGTCTTCACGTTCTTTACAGGAACCGCTAACGATTCAATGCCATCATTGGCGATAGGGGTATACGAAAGCAGCAATTGGTTATTCGTGTCATAGAACTCGATCACCGCGTTACTGCCGGAATATCGATTGATGATGACGGCGGAGATTTCCACTGGTTCGGAGAAAGGGTGCCAGACGAATTTGCCGGCGTTCACATCATAGCGTGATGAGGGGTTATTATCGGTCAATATCCGTACGGATTCGGTCGGATTCGCCAGCGATGTTCCTGCCTTCAGCGTTAGTCCGTCCAGCAGACCGCCGGTATATTTGGTGGCGTTCGGCCGGATGCTCTTCTCTCCGGAATGAGAGCTCTCGCCCGCCTCGTTGACAGCGCTTACGACATAGTAATACGTAACACCGTTGGTGACGGCCTTGTCCGTATAAGCATGTTCCTTCACATTCGCCGCGAGCATGGCGTACGGTCCTCCTGGGGACGTTGCCCGCTTGACATGGTATGCTTTCGCCCCTGTCGATCCCCATTCGAGCGTTACCGTCTTGTCGCCAGCCTGTATCCAATTGATGACGGGAACGGAAGGAGGCGCCGAAGGCGTGGTGAACACGTTCCATTCTGCGATCGTAGAATAGGAGCCCGTCGATTTCAAGACTACCGTCTTCACGTTCGTGACGGGAACAGGTAGCGATTCAATGCCATCGTTGACGATAGGCGTATGGGTTAACAGCAGTTGGTCATCCGCATCGTAGAATTCAATCACGGCATTGCTGCCTGAATATCGGTTAACAATAACCGCGGAGATTTCCGTTGGAGCAGAAAAGGAGTGCCAGACCGCTTTGCCAGCATTTACATCATACCTTGTCGCTGGATTATTATCCGTCAACTGCGTTACCGGACTGCCTGATGGCTGCCCTATGGCGCTTCCTGTCGGAAGCGGAACTCCGTCCAGCAGACCGCCCGTATATTTACTCGCCGCAGCGTTCACGGGCACGGCATGGATCAAGCCTGCAACCAACGTCAAGACAATGCACAACCAGCCGATCTTGTGTAACCTCATCTCACTACCCCCTAAAAAATAATTTCAAAGTAATAATATGTAATTACAATTCCATTATATAGCATTCTATTCGTTTAAGATATTGTCTTGTTTGTGACTTTTTACAATAATTATGTAATTCCAACCAAAAATCATCATCAAATTTTTTATAGAAGGAATGGCAGATGAATGGGTCTTTCAAAAAATGAAATAAAAAAGAAGCATCTTGCGATGCTTCTTGGTCGGGCTAGCGAACGAGATGCGTCATCTCATTCATGCATGGAGAACATATGTATCGTTCCTTGAATTCAGCGACTCCATCCATGGACCCGCAAAATACGCACTTCGGACGGTAGCGCTCCAAAATAATATGGTCGCCTTGCACCAAAATTTCGACAGGATCCCCCTCGTTCATCTGGTAACGTTTTCTCAACGATTTGGGCAACACAATGCGTCCCAGTTGATCGACTTTACGGACTACTCCGGCAGGTTTCATCTGTTCCACCTCTCTTGTATATACTTCCTCATGATTACCCTTAGAAAACTCTGCTTCTATTACTTCGATACTATAGACGAAATTCCTGCTGAAAAATGTTAATCAATCTCGTTTTTATCTATTCTGTTCATCTAATGTCTATATGTCCCTGGCAGGAAAGTATGCCGAATTCCGCTACTGGCGGGCAATCCAGGCGAACACTGTCTAAGCATATCGTCCCATAGTCCCTTCGAACTTCCTGCGACAATAGACTCAGCGGCGAAGACTGTCCCTGCCGGGCGCAGGAACAAGCCTTCCCTCCGCCGCCTATTTGAGCAGTCCGGGAAAATCGAGCTGGCGCAGCGCTTCATAGACAATGATCGCCGCCGAATTCGACAAATTGAGCGATCGGACCTTGTCGGTCATCGGCATGCGCATGCACGTTTCGCGGTTCGCCTCGATTAGCTCGGGAGGCAAGCCTTTCGTCTCTTTGCCGAAGACGAGGAAGTCGCCGTCCTGGAATGAGAAGTCGCTGTAGCATTTGTCCGCCTTGGTCGTGGCATAAAAAAAACGCGAATCCGCGTATTGATCCAGCACCTCTTGGAACGAATCATGATATTCGATATGGACAGCGTACCAATAATCCAGACCGGCACGCTTCAACGTCGCGTCATCCGTACGGAAGCCCAGCGGCCGCACAAGATGCAGGTGGGTGCCTGTCGCGGCACAGGTGCGGGCGATGTTGCCGGTATTGGCCGGAATTTCCGGTTCCACAAGCACGATATGCAGTGCCATTCTGTTCACCTCACATTCTGAACTCATTATACAACATCATGCCAAAAATCGCGATTTAACATCCCGTTTACGTTTGTTTAATATACCGCTGACGATCCCCTTGCATAATAGAAGCAGAATGTAATCGACGGGAGGGAAAGTTATGAAGTCCAAAATACTTGTCGTTGACGATGAGCCATCCATCTCTACCCTCATTGAATATAATCTGAAGCTGGCCGGTTACGAAGTCATGTGTGTCTACGATGGAGAAGCGGTATTCGAGGTGCTGCCCACCTTCCGGCCCGATCTGATCGTGCTCGACCGGATGCTGCCGAAGAGCAGCGGCCTGGAAGTATGCCGGAAGCTGCGCGAGCGGAGCAATATGGTGCCGGTCATCATGCTGACCGCCATGCAGGAGGTCGGAGACAAGATCGACGGGCTGAACAACGGGGCCGACGACTATATGACGAAGCCCTTCTCTCCGCAGGAGCTGATCTCCCGCATTCAGGCCGTCATGCGCCGCATCCGTTCCTTGCCGCTTCATGACGATGGCCAGGTCTATCAGATCGGACCGCTCACCGTCATGGCCGATCAGCGGGAAGTGAGGCTGGACGAGCGCCCCATCGAGCTGACGCCGAAGGAATTTGAGCTGCTCGTCTTCCTGTGCCGGCACCGCGGCAAAGTGCTCAGCCGGCAGCAGCTTCTGCAGGGCGTCTGGGACTATCATTTTCTCGGGGATACCCGTATCGTCGATGTCCATATCAGCCACCTGCGCGACAAGTTGGAGAAGAATGCACGCAATCCCGAATATATCATGACGATCCGCAACGTCGGCTATAAGCTGACCGAGCCGGCCCGACGCCATCTTGCCGCAGAAGGATAAGCCCCTTCCCCATATCGTTATGGCGTGCCCGCTGTTCTCAGGAACAAGCGGGTTTATCGCGTATGTGACAAAAAAAATAGCGCGGATCGCTTCGATTTCAATCGCGATTATATCCGCGCCGGGGAACGCTATAGCTCACATTGATGCGTGAGTTGGCAGCTGCAGCAACCGTTGATAGAGCTGCCGGGCTTGATGCATCGTCATTTGAATTGTCCTGCCATCGTTTCTTTAAATCCAAAAAAATAAGTAAATAAAAACCCGCAACCATAAGCTGTCAAAATGCCTGCTGCATAGCCGAACATTCCATTCAACCCGCCGTCTATAAGCGGAAATAAAGACAAACCGGCTACTCCAATCGATAGGGAAGCAACCTGGAAATAGGCGATAACAGCTCCGCCAACGCCTGCCCCTAGGCAAGCCGTCAAAAATGGCCGCCCCAATGGTAAGGTGACACCGTATAACAATGGTTCTCCAATACCTAGAAATCCTACCGGCAAAGCTCCGAGAATCGCTCGTTTCAAGGTTTTTTTCCTCGTTTTAACGAGAATGGCCAGCGCAGCCCCCACTTGACCTGCTCCACCCATAGCCTGAATGGTAAAAAGCGGGTCATTGCCCGTCTGATTAATAAGCTCCAAGTGAAAAGGGAAAAATCCCTGGTGCAGTCCGGTTGCTAGAAGAGGCAGGAAGGTCGCTCCTAAAATAAAGCCGGCTGCAATTCCGCCAACATCTAATAAGCCCATTAACAGCTGTGTGATCCCCTTGGCAATAAATCCTCCTACGGGCATAAAAACGAAATAGGTCAGCAACCCGGTAATGAAGAGTGTCGTCGTTGGCGTAACAATAATATCTAAAGAAGCCGGCACTTTTTTTCGGATTTGCTTCTCGAGATAGGACATGAGAGCAACAGAAAGAAGCACGCTCACGATTCCCCCGTTGCCTGGAACGAGTTTTTCTCCGAATACGGAAATGTCGGCAATCGCGGGATTAATAATTAGACCGCCTGCGATCGCACCCAGGACGGGAGTTCCCCCAAATTCTTTTGCCGTATTAAGACCTACCAAAATAGCTAAATAAGTAAATAAAACGCTTCCAATCGCTTGTAAAATCAAAATAAACGTATTTTGCGTAAAATCCAATTCCAGTGTCGTGTTTAAAATTTGGGGAACCGCTTTCGAAATGCCGTTAATTAAGCCGCATGCGACAAGCGCAGGAATAATGGGAACGAAAATATTGGCTAACCGGCGAATAAATTGTTGGAGCGGATTCTTATGTTTCTTGCGAAAATTTTCTTTGTTTTGTTTAGAAATTTCTTTAATATCAATATCTTCTTCATCTTCTTCTCCATCATTTTGATAGATTTTCTCAAGCTCTTCCCGGACATGATTTACTTTACCCGGCCCAATAATGATTTGAAGAGTATCTTCTTGCACCACCCCTGCCACGCCTTCAATCTGCTTTAAAGCATCAATATGAACCTTTTCTTCGTCAATTACCTTAATTCTTAACCGGGTCATACAATTAAAAAAGGATTCGATATTGCTCTTACCGCCTACCGTCTTATATATTTCACCAGCTAATTGCTTATATTGATCAGCCATTGGCTTCTCCTCCCTTATAAGCTGTCTTTAAATTCCCTGACGATAGTTCTGCTGTTATCAATTGCTTTAATGGAATCGTGGTAATACGCCGATACATAAGAGAAAAACAAGATGTCCATGACAAGCATTTGTGATATTCGTGATATGGTTGCGGCAGTTCTAAAAATCGGCTCCTCCGTAGAAGTTGAATATAAAGAAACATCAGCCATTTTGGAAAGCGGGTTTTTTGAAAACTTTGTCAATGAAATGACCTGGATTCCTTTGTTTTTTGCTATTTCCGCCAGTCTGGTAACTTCTTTCGTTTCTCCTGAAAAGGAAATCGCGAATAATAAATCATTTTTATCCGCATTCGAGATGACACTTGACAACAAATGAGTGTCAGATAAAGAAGTGCAGTCCTTATTTATTTTTGTCCACTTCTGCATAGCATCTAATGCCACCACAAAAGATGCGCCGATTCCATAAAAATGAATCCTTTTTGCTTCATGCATGAGTCGGATCACTTGTTCGCACTTTTTCTCGTCTAATAATTTTTTTGTTTGCTCCAGTATGGAATAGGTATTGTTCGATATTTTAGAAATGATATCGCCGACAGATTCGCCTTTAGACACTTCACGGTACTCAACCGATTCCGGCTCCTTGCTCTCGCTAGCGATTAAAATCTTCAGTTCTTGCCAACCGGATAATCCCATCGCCTTGGACACACGAACGACACCGGCGCTGCTTGATTGCGTAGCTTCCCCAACCTCTTTCGCGGTCATATGAATCACTTCTTCGGGATGATTAATGATATAGTCCGCTATTTTTCTTTCAGAGGGGGAAAACTGGTGCAAAATTTGTTTAATTAACGTAATACCGCCATATCCCACAATTATTCGGCTCCTTCCTCCAGCGCTTTTCGAATATGCCCTGAATACTTTTCTAAATATTTACTTGCTTCTTCATAACTTACTTGTTTCTTGTGCATGACAATCGCAGCTTTCACTTCGCCGTTGGCTTGTTCAAAAATCTGTTGTGCTTTCTCTTTTGACAAACCTGTAATCGTTTGAATAATTCCGATCGCCCGATGACGCAGTTTTTCGTTGCTGACATGAACGTCGACCATTAAATTCTCATATACTTTTCCAAGCTGAATCATCGTACCCGTTGAAATCATATTCAACACCATTTTATGTGCCGTTGCTGCTTTCATCCTTGTCGAACCGGTTAACACCTCGGGACCTGTCTCTGTCTCAATCCGGATATTTGCTTCACAACCAGCGATTGAATTCGAATTGGCTGTCAGCGCAATCGTTAAAGCCCCGATTTCATTTGCATACGCAAGGGCTGCTAGCACATAAGGGGTTCTTCCGCTTGCTGTAATGCCAATGACGCTATCCTCTGCCTTGAGATCGATTTGTTTCAAGTCTTTTACGGCAGCATCTTCACAGTCTTCAGCTCCTTCCCCGGCTTGAACAAATGCACTCTTCCCTCCGGCAATAATACCGATGACCTCATCATAAGAAGCGCTAAAGGTTGGAGGACATTCAACGGAATCAATAATTCCCAATCTTCCGCTTGTTCCCGCTCCAATATAGATCAGGCGGCCGCCTTTTTTTCTGCGTTTCACGATTTCCTCTATTGCCAGAGCGATATTTCCCAGCTCTTTCTCAACAGACAAAGCCACTTTTTTATCTTCTTCATTGATTAACTTTACGATTTCAATGGGACGTAAAGAGTCCAGATTCATCGTTTTTTCATTCCGCATTTCCGTAAATAATCGATCAAGATGTGTCAAAATTTCACCCTCCCGGTTAGGAAATAATATTTCGTATTTAATTAATATTTCCGTTATTACGTTTAATAATGAAATAATAATTCATATATATCTAAATGTCAACAAGATATTCCTTCCCTATAGTCCCACTTCCCTGGTGCGCGCCTAATCCCTCGCTTTTCCTTTCCATCAGGCATAAGGCATAATTCGACAAAAAAATCCTTCAAGTTGAGGATGATCGGGGGATTGCTTCGACAAAAGCGCTGCTTCCGCTGTCCTTTCTGGTACTTCGGATTGTCTGTCAAAATAGTTTGTAATGTTTATAGGAAATCCTACCAACGATCGATAGAATTAAACCGCTTATATCTTTATACTGGTGTCGATACCAATCAAAGGAGTTGACACCAATGGCAAGACGAATCGGCAGCACTCTGCTGTCCAAAGTATCCCCTCTGTTCACCGCATTCGGGCTTATCGTGCTCGGACTGGCCGCGAGCGCCATTTTCGCGGACAGCGCATCGGCCCACGGCTACATCGAGTCTCCGGCCAGCCGTGCCTATCAATGCAAGCTGGGCATGAACACCAACTGCGGACAGGTTCAGTATGAGCCGCAAAGTGTGGAAGCCAAAGGCAACTTCCCGGAAGGCGGACCGGCTGACGGCCATATCGCCGGCGGCGGCATCTTTGCCCCGCTGGATGAGCAATCGGCCGATCGGTGGAACAAGGTGAAAATGCAAGGCGGAACGAATACGTTCCAATGGCATCTAACCGCGCCGCATGCGACATCGGAATGGAAATACTATATTACGAAAAAAGACTGGGATCCGAACAAGCCGCTCACTCGCGCCGATCTGGATCCGGTGCCGTTCTGCACGATTCAGGACGGCGGCAAAAAGCCGCCGGCAACCGTCACGCATGAATGCAGCGTGCCGACCGACCGCAGCGGCTATCATCTGATTCTCGGCGTCTGGGAGATCGCGGACACCGGCAATGCGTTCTATCAAGTAATTGACGTCGATCTGGTCAATGACGGTTCGGGAATCGAGCTGCCGTCGGCGCCGGCCCAGCTCGCGGCTTCCGCGCGGACTGAGACATCGATCACCCTGACCTGGACATCTTCTTCCTCGGCGAACGGAATCAAGGCCTACGAAGTATTCCGCGACGGCGCTTCGCTGGGACAGACGACCGGAACATCGTATCTCGATGCCGGTCTGACTCCGGATACATCCTATACGTATACCGTGCGGGCCATCGATCGGGCCGGCCATCTCTCCCCGTTGTCTGCGCCGCTGGTTGCGGTGACGCTGCCGCAGGACAATAACGGCGGAGGCGGAGACGGTGAGGGAGAAGGCGGCACCGAGCCTCCACAGACCGGCGATACGACATGGAAGTCCGACGCCGTCTACACCCGCGGCGACCGCGTACTCTACGACGGCTTGGAATACGAAGCCCAGTATTGGACGCAGAACAATCGGCCTGACGTGTCAGAAGCGTGGAAGCTGGTGAGCAACGTCATCCTCGAGTGGAGCAAGGATCGTGCCTACGTCGGCGGAGACAAGGTGAAGCATAACGACACTGCCTACCAGGCACGCTGGTGGACCCGCGGCGAGGAGCCGGGCAGCGCCGATGTGTGGCAGGCGGTGAAGTAGACATCCATAGAGCTGTTCAAGGCGATGGCTTTGAACAGCTCTTTTGGCATATAGCATGACAAGTGAACATCGCGAGTACCTTCTAAACACAACGCCCCGCGAGCAAACCTCGCGGGGCGTCATCAACGTATATGTTAGCCGTTCTTCTGTTGGAATTGCTTCATGAACTGCACCAACGCCTCGCAGCTCGCATAAGGCACCGCATTGTAGATCGAGGCGCGCAAGCCGCCGACGCTGCGATGTCCCTTCAGACCGACGAAGCCCGCTTCCCCGGCTTCCTTGATGAACGTCTTCTCCAGTTCCTCATCCGTGAGCCGGAAGGTGACGTTCATCATCGATCGGCTGTCACGCGCCGCGCAGCCGCGGTAGAAATCGCCGCTGCTGTCGATGACGCCGTACAGCAGCTCCGCCTTCGCCTGATTGTCCCGCTCGACCTGCGCCAATCCGCCGCGGTCCTTGAGCCATTGCAGCACCAGATTCACCATATAGATGGAGAAAGAGGATGGCGTGTTATATAGAGAATTATTTTTATAATGAGTGCTGTAACGAAGCATGGTCGGAATCGTCGCAGGGCTGTTCGCCAGCAGCTCTTCCTTCGCGATGACGACCGTAACGCCGGACGGACCGAGATTTTTCTGCGCGCCCGCATAGATCATGCCGAACTTCGACACATCGACCGGACGGCATAAAATGTCGCTCGACATATCGGCGATAAGAGGCACCGCGCCCGTATCCGGGTAAGCGGCGAACTGCGTTCCCTCTATCGTCTCATTGGAAGTCAGGTGAACATAGGCGGCATTCGCCGGAACGACGATCTCCTCCGGTGCCGGCATGCGCATAAAGCGATCGGCTTCGGTCGAGGCGATAACCCGAGTCTCCCCGATAAGCTCCGCTTCCTTGATCGCCTTGCTGGCCCAGCTGCCGGTATGAACGTAGGCGCCCACCTTGCCTGCGGCGAGCAGGTTCATCGGCACCATGGCGAACTGCGTGCTCGCTCCTCCCTGCAAGAACAACACGTCGTAGCCGTCCGGAATATGGAACAGCTCCTTCAATAATTGCTTTGCTTCATTATGAACCTGTTCGTAGACGGCGCCGCGGTGCGACATTTCCATGATGGACATGCCATGGCCCCGGAAATCGATGAATTCGGACTGAGCCCGCTCCAATACTTCCAATGGCAAAGCTGCCGGACCGGCATTGAAATTGTACGCGCGTTGATGTTGTTCCATCCGTTTCTCCCACCTTCGTGTTCTTGTCTATCCAATATTTTATCGATAATCATAGCAGTAATTGAAGTTCGCTTCAAGGAGGTAACGCAAAAAAGTCTGCGTTCATCAGGCATTCTCCGCCGTGAAAAATCCCGCATCCTTCCGAATACGGGGGCTGTACGACCGTTCGCTCGGCCTAGTTCATCTGCACGCGCTGCAGCAGATCCTGCATCGGGCGAAGCTCGCGCGTCGCGTCATACGGATAGCGGTTCAACACTTGCAACAGCAGCTCGCGCAGGCGCTCCGGCTTGTTCAAGCGCGGCAGCAAATCCTCCATCAACCCGATCAGGCGCTTATATTCCTGGATATGATCCGGCGAATACACCTCGAACTCGTAGATGGAGTAGCCGAAGACCGTGGCCCGCTTCACGCCCTGGAATTTGACATAGCGCGCCATCTTCGGCTCGAAGGTCACGATGTCCAATTTCCCTTGGGACGTAATCATTCCTCCATCGCCGGAGACATTCGTCCAGTTCTTTTTGTCATCGGATACGAGAAGCTGATACTTCTCTGCGCCCGCCTGCCACTTCATAATCACTTTATTGATGTCTGTCGGCTCGCCCAAATCGACGATGAACCAGGCGTCGTCCACATAGGCGCTGGACCATCTGGAGTTGATCGAGACGATGCCGTCTACCGCCATATCAGGCGAATAATACGGGAACTCGGTTGCGGACGACTCGGCCGGTCTATGAAGCGCCTTATTATCCGTATAGAGCAGTTCAATCGGCTTATTGTACATGATGACATTGTCCAGCACGCCCCGGAACGCGTTCGTCTCGCTGCCGATGCGCAGCGCGGGGAGCACGAGCGTATGCAGACGAGGGTACGCATTCTCGAGCCGCTCCACATACTCATCCACATTGACGAACAGCGTCACGCCCTTATTGTCGCCTTTCAGTAAAATATGCGTCCACTTGTCTTCCGGCACAACGTAATCGAACATGCTGTCATAGTGCTCCTTCGTGAACCCGAGCTTGCCCGTCTTGCCCTGCTTGAGCTTCAGCGTTCCGGCCGGAGACTCCATCAGGATCGCGTCATCCGGGTTCCCCCGATCCGGCTTCACCCACATCGAGAGCGTCCAGCCGAACCCCAACGCCTCGACCGGCGTCTCGATATAGCTGGTTCCGCCCTTCAAGCGCACCCCCTGCTCATATTTCCCTTCCGTCATCTCCACATTGACGCCCTTCCCGTCGAAGCCATTGCCCGAACCATCCTTGAACTGGTCCTCGAACAGGTATTGAATAACCTGGTTCTCCTCGTTATCGACCTTGATCTTGCGGGACAAATTCGCATTCGGCGCGTCCCCGATCGCCTCCGCCCGCTTCATATAGCGATCGAAAGATCGGTCGTCCCGCGTGCCGGTCCACATTTTCTCCGCGACGACCTGGATTCCGGGCAGCATCCGCTCATGCGAGTCGTCCATCGACAGCCCATTGGCGTCCGATACATCGTTCCACAAGGCGAACATGCCGCCATTGACGCGGGGATGCCCGAACGGCAGCGTCGTATTCTCCCATTTGATCGGCTCCCATTCATTGTACAGGAACTGGGAATTCAAATAGTCACCATATAAGGTAGGAACGATATACATATAAATATTTTGGACGTTCAGCACGTCGAACCCGAGATCGACCGCCTGCTGCGGCGGCCCATACGGCTCATACCAGATATCCATCGTCGCTTCATTGCTGATCGGCGTCGTTCCGTTGTATTGCGTCAATCCCCCCCACAAATGCGGGTGCTTCCCTTTGTCGTTGATATGCTTCACGAGCGTATCCATATACCAACGGAAGCGCTCCACATCCGGGCCCCAATATTCATCGGTACCGATATGCACTTCCGGACCGACGAAGGTCGGATCGCTTCCATCCACATATTCGTTGAACAGATTTTTCACGAACTCCACGGTTTCCGGCTTGGAAATGTCGAGGGCGTGATCGTTCCCCAGCGCGGGATTATAGGATGTGAAGGCACGGGAATGCCCGGGCGTGTCAATCTCCGGGATGACGTTGACTCCGTAATCCATGCCCAGAAGCTGGAGTTCCCTGAATTCCTGCTTCGTATAATGCCCGTTCGGGCTGGCCAATCCCGGATAAGTGGTGCTTTCCAGCCGGAAAGCCGCCCTCGTTCCGTCCGCGAACGGGGTGCCGACATCATCGTTCAGATGAATTTGGAACATGTTCATTTTGTACCAGGATAGCAGCTTCACGTAGCTTCTCAGAAAATCGATCGTGTAAAATTTGCGCGCCACGTCGATCATGAGACCCCGCTTCTCATACTTCGGATAATCTCTCGCTTCTCCGCGGGGAATCGTCAGGTCCGGATGCTGCTTCAGAATCTGAAGCGCGGTTCTCGTGCCGAAGAACGCCCCCGTCGCCGAAGACGAGGCGATCGACACATAGTCACCGGCCTGGAAAACGTTGCCTTCCTCGCCCAGCCACGTTAACGACGGGTCTATCGACAAATACAGATCGCCCGTCTGCGGCTGGCCATACACAATCTCAAGCTCATATCCCGTCAGATCCGCCACATCCTCGCGCGTCAGCTCCGCCGCCTTGCGCAGCGCCGCTTCGTCCTCCGGGCGGACGACAATGCGCGACGACTCCGTCAACGTATAGCTCCCCGATCCGCCATACCATTCCCGTAAGGACGGGATGACGTCCGGCTCCGCATTGCGATCCCGGGTCTGCTTATATTGGCCCGGCACCGTAACCGCAATATTATCCGACAGCACCTTCCGGTTCGGATCGTTCAGATCCTCCACCTGCACGATGAGGTTCACTTTGGCATCGACCAATGGCGTGCGGATATGGCCTTCGCGATCAATGACAGGCAGCCGGTCGCTGCCATATACGCTGGCGCGGTACCCATCCGGCACTTCAGCCGCGGACCAATCCAGCTCGGTCTGTCCGGCCTGCACCGTCAATGTCGCCTCAATCCGGTCTGCTATAGATTGCAGGTCATTCAATTGGTACACCTCGAATTCATAGAAGGAGTAACCGTACAGAACGCCTTCGACAGGCGCCCGCTTCACTCCCTGGAACTTCACATATCTCGCTTGAAGCGGCGCGAAATCGATAACTTCGGTGCCTCCCTTGCATGCAATGACGCCGTCGCCCTCCCTCACATTCGTCCACTGTTCGCCGTCATCCGATACCAGGATCTTGTATGTATCGGCCGGCGTCTGCCAGCGGATGACGACGCGATCGATCGCGGTCCGCTCTCCCAGATTGACATAGAACCATTGATCATCCTGCTTCGCGGAAGACCATCTTGTATTGGCCTTCCCGTCCACGGCCAGATCCGGAGTCAAGTAATCGACTTCATTGCCCGACGAGTAAGCCGGCTTGTTCAGGGCGAGATTGGTCCCGCCGAATGCGGCCGGGAGAAGGCGGTCCGCCCCTTCATCCGGGGAAGGCACCGTCGAGAATGCGCTTCCATTTTTATCATATACGGCCTCCGTTACGGTCTCCGGCTCGGCGCCGTCTCCCGGTGCGACCGGCGCATCGGCCGTAACCGCCGCCTGCCCGCTCTGTTGGGCATAGGCATGCGCAGGCGGAATGCCAGGCAGAACGCTCGCCGCCGCCAATACGATACTAAGCATCCATCCAAGCGCTTTTTGGTTCATCGTCTTCTTCATTTCCCTCCATATCATCGTGGATTAAGCGGCTGTGCGTTGACGCCAATTTTCTTCGTTAATCACCTCCTTTTTTCCAATCCTAACCTGTTCAACATAACGCCGCAACAAAAAATACGCATAAGTAAAGAGATGTATATTCCCTGCCCTAACCCAATTCATGATCAGCAAAAAGGCATGAGCGAGAAAGACAATCCCCGCCCATGCCCCGCTGACCAACCGCTGCTTACAGCGTACGGAACTTCAACGTTGTACAATCGATTAAGAAATGATAGGTTCTCGTTTCCTTCGTTCCCTTCAAGGCAAGACGGAACGACAAGTTCGCAACATCCCGATCCTTCAACCCTTGATGGCGTACCCAGCCATGCAGCTCCTTAGTCGGGCGAATCGCCTTGCCCTTAAAGTCCGGGTTATCCGAAGCGGCTTCTACGGCTTCCGCTGATTTCCCTGCAACGCCGCTGTTCGCTTCCGTCTTCACCTCATCCAGTTGAAGCGTCACTTTTTCCTTATCCGAATTGTTCTTAATCGTCACCTCGAAGTCGGTGTTCTGCTCCGTGACCCGGATCGAATGAATCGTTACCTCCACATCGTTCACGGTGTGGGTAAGCGGCAATGGCTTGAATTGGCTGCCGTCGCTGCCGCCAGAGCGCTGGTCCGGCTCTTCCTTCCCGGGATTCGCATCCAGCTTGCGGCTGCCATGATCAATGCCAACCCGATCGCCCATCGCCCCGGCCAGCTCTCGCGCCGGAAGATCGCTCTCCCCCTTCATGGATGCAGGCTTGTCAGCCAGCGCCTTTATCCCGGCATTGGCTGTAAACTCCGAGGCAGTGAATATGATTCCCGTGAAAAAGAGGGCGCCGGCAAGGAGTCCCATCACCCGTTTTCTCATGCTGTTTCCTTCCTTTCGTTCATTCCATTGATGCGTTCCATTCCGTTATTCTTTCCGCTCGTTCCATCTCTCTACGACTATCTCCAATGTCCCGTCCTTCTCTGCTTTATAGCAGCGCTTAACGGGGGATCCCGCTCCATCGACCTCGAAGCTCCCGTCTTCGCGGTTCACCTGGAACACCCATTCCGTATGCAATGGAATACGCAGGCGGGCTGTATATGCGCGTCTGCCCTGATCGCAGGTTAACGGGAACCAAGCGTACAGCTTGAGGCCCTCCGGCGTATCGGACGGCACATGGACGACGATATCCAAGGTGACATGCGTGGGAATCTCCTCCATGACGCGAAGCGGCATCAACGCTTCCCGGCCATCGACTTGAACCGTTACCTCGGTGTCGCCCGGCTGCAGCGGAATAACCGTGCCATCGTCCCGAACCTGCGCGATATGCTCATCCGCGACGCGGTATACGGCACGCAGCGGAGACATTTTGAATCCGGAATCGAACTCGACGATCGGATTCAAGCGGCATGGAGGCCCCGTGATGCCCACCTCTAGATCGCCATGCAGCGTCAGGGAGCAAGCCTGGCCCCGATGGCCGAAGAAGTGGAGCAGCGGTGCAGACACCCGCGCCTCCCAATCCTTCTCTACATGAGCCGATCCAGGCTCATACAGATAGACCAACTCGTCATCCGCTTCGTACCCCAGGTCCAGAAGCTTCTCCGTCACTTCACGCACATGCTTTTCCATGACGAGAAGCCCTTCGCGGCTGCCCAGATCGATCCATATTTTCTTGATAGGCTGCTTGACGGTAAAGGTATGATACAGCTGCACTTCTTCCAACGTCTCGGGATATACGCAATACATGTAAGGCGAGATGATACCGAGCATGCTGAACACGTCGGGACGCCGCAGCCCGATATGGTACGTGACCTGCCCGCCCCTTGAGGAGCCCATTAAGGCCGTATGCTCCGGCTCCGGTTGCGTGCGGAACAAGGCGTCCACATAGGGCTTGACCTCTTCAATCAGGAAGCGCTCATACAGATGGCCGCGCGGTTGAACCGGGAATTTGTCGTCCTGGAATCTTACCCCTTCCAGGTCATGGGTAAATTCATCGGCCCGCTCCATCCCCATATTCGGGATGCCGACAATAATGATTTCTTCCATCCGTCGTTCGGCAATCAGCTTGTCGGCGGCCGCATGCACGTTCCAGGAATAGCCGTTGAAGGCGGGATGGAAAATATTTTGGCCGTCATGCATATACAAGACCGGATACCGCCTATTCGGCTCCTGCTGATAGCCGGGAGGCAAATATACGAATAATTCTCTGTCGTTATTCAAATAGTCCGAGTGAAACCGTTCCATTCGCAGTAAGCGTGATCCGCTTTCTAAGCTCTTCACACTCTTCACGCCCTTCACGCTTTCCAAGAGCTTCACGCTCATCGATTTTCCGCCCTTTCTGCCGCAATATCGACCCAGTTCTCGACCTCATAATACAGCTCCAGGCCGTCCGCAACCGTAAATTTGCGATAAGGAACCTCTTGACCGTGACGATCGGTCTCATGCATGCCCAGGCCGCGCGAAATCCGAAATTCGAATGCCATGTCCCGCGGCACCTCGAACGTGCCCCCATATCGTCCTGCGCCGATCATCGGCAGTTCGATTCCGGCATACAGCCTTTCCGTATACGGCGTATGCTCCGGTACTTTTACCACCATCTTTACGGCAACCGTCTTCGAAATATACGGCACGACACTGACCTCCGCCTCTGCCTTGAGCTGGTAATGATGATAGGTTACGGCCGTCTTGCCAGTCTGCTTCGGCATAAGCGTTCCATCCGCAGTTACCTCTAAAATGCTCGGATCGGCCACCTCATACCGGGCATTCAGATCTGACATCACATAGCCGCTGTCGAAATGAACGACCGCGTTGAACCTTTGCTGCGGCCCCTGTATCCCGATGACTCCGGATCCGCGCAGCTCCACGCGCACAGGCGTGCCGATATCTCCGAAAAAATAAAGGAGAGGCGCATGAACCCTTGCCGCCCAATCCTTCTGCGCATGGCCGGAGCCGACGGCATAGTAATACATCAGATCATGTCCCGGCTCATACCCGATGCGAATGAGGGTGTCCACGACCTGCCGCACATGCTTCTCCATGACCGTGAAGCCTTCCGCATCTCCGACATCCATCCATATCTTGAGATCCTTCTTCTCCGTATAGACATGGCTCAGCCAGCGCTCCTCCATCGTATCCGGATTGACGCTGACGAAGAACGGGCATAATGCCCCGATCATGCCGAACGTATCCGATTGACGGAAGCCGATATTGTAGGACACCAATCCGCCGGCGGATGAGCCCATCAAGGCGGTATGCTCCTTGCCCGGCAGCGTCCGGTATTCCCGATCGATATAGGGCTTCACTTCCTGTACGAGAAATTGTTCGTATAACTCCCCTTGATTGGCCATGTTGAATATATTGTGGCCGTCCGGATTCGCATGCATATATTCCGCAATCCGCGCATCTTCGATATGGGAAATAGCGACCACAATAATTTCCCTCATCCTGCCTTCAGCGGCGAGCCGATCGGCCGTTCGATGAACACCCCATGAATCTCCCTTGCGATCCGCGAAAAACATATGCTGCCCGTCCTGCATATAGAGCACAGGGTACCGCTGCTGTTCGTTCGTATGATAGCTGGGAGGCAAATAAATGAATATTTTTCTTCGATTCGCCAAGATGCTCGAATAAAACCCATAGATTGTAATAAGCCGTGATGAGTCCATTAGGCATTTCTCCTTATAGAGGCGGTTCCAAAAGTCCGCAAACCGGCCTTTTGAAACACGCGCATTGATCTACGAGGAGACAGGCAATTTCAGAAACTTCTCCTCGTGTACATATTCCGCATCATGAATAAAGCTGTTCATTACATTGACGAATGACGCGTATTCATCCAAGCCGAATGAGACCCTCGCCGCAGCTTCACCAACAATTTCAGGACAGTGACAGGTGCACCAGGCAATCAGATAGGGATGGACTTGAGCAGCCTCATTAGCCATAAATTCGTTCATGACGATGCCCGGCCGGCCCTTGAACTTCGCCAAAAAGGCCTTCATCCCTTGGCGGTGCTCGTACACATGAATCCGGTCCTCAGGCAGACCCGATGCCTGCTTGATGAAATCCATCCATTGTTCATTGTTGTAGCGATCCATTACGAGAAATTGCGGCGCTTCGCCCAACAGGGCGCGCGATCGCTGAAAGCCCGCTTCCACGTCCGGCATAATTTTGTGAAAAAGCGAATCCTCAATATAACTGTCCACCACAAACACGGGAATACCGAACCCGAAGTATGGCGTGATCGTTGCAAACCGTTCCTGATCCACATTGATCAAAAATACGCCGTCCAAATTCCGTTCCATAATGACCTTGAAAGACGGTGCCGTATCGTCGATCTGCATAAAAATGACGTGATAGCCGAGCGCGCTGCATTGCTGCTCGATTTTGCTTATCGTTTTGGCGTATTTGAAGTCCGACCAAGGGGTTTGACGCTCATCCTTGAAGACTAAAATCCCGATCAAGCCCGTCTTCTTGATTTTTAAAGACTGGGCCGTCCGGTTCGGCACATATTTAAGCTGCTGCGCGACTTTCAACACTTTAACCCGCGTCTCATTCGATATCGATTGCGTCTTGACATCGTTCAAAATATAGGACACAGTAGCAATAGACACACCCGCTGCTTTGGCGATATCTTTAATCGTCGTTTTTTTCATCTTATCCGACCTCGCTTGGCTTTGACTTAAACGTTTAAGCCAATTAAAGCATACCGCCTATAGGGTGTCAAATTTCCCCTTTTCCCCCTTCCACCTACTCTTATTTTATGGCCGCTTTTGATCACGCTATCCTAGCCCTTGTCCGCGCCAGCCGTCATGCCATGAATGAGATACTTTTGGAAGTACATGTACAGGATCGTAATCGGCAGCGCCACCAGCACGGCGCCGGCAGCAAAGGTAGTAAAGCTTGAATTCGTCTCGTTCGCCACCATATTGTACAAGCCTTGCGCCAACGTCATTTTGTCAGATGATCTCAACACGATTTGCGGCAGGATAAAATCCATGAACGGCGTAATGAAGCTGTTCAAGGCGACAAAGGTAATCGCGGGCAGGGACAGCGGCAAAATGATCTTGAACATCGTCTCCACATGACCTGCGCCATCGATGTAGGCCGCTTCCTCCAGACTTTTCGGAATCGTATCGAAATGGCCTTTCATCACCCATGTTCCCATCGAGATGGAGCCGCCGGCATAGATTAGAATGAGGCCCAAGTGCGTATCCAGCAGCTTCGTCTGCATCAGCAGCACGAAGATCGCCATGATGGACAGGAAGCCCGGAAACATTTGCAGGATCAGCAATGTCATCAATCCTTGCCGCCGGCCTTTGAAGCGAAAGCGGGAGAAGGCATAGGCCGTCGCCGCCACCAAAGCCGTTGACAATGCCGCATTGGCAAGCGCGATCGTGAGCGTGTTCGTAAACCACAGCACGAAATCCGTATTCCGTATCAGCTCCGTATAATGCGCAAGCGTGGGCTGGTCAGGAACCATTCGGCTTACCATTAAGGAATTGCCCGGGTTAAGCGAAGTTCCGATAACCCAGATCAAGGGATAGACCGTCGTCAGCAGCAGTACGGCAAACACCGCGTAAATGCCCGCTACGACCAGGTTGTTCAGCAATTTAGACATTTAGACCATATCCTCTTCTTGAGTTATCTTCATCCGCCGATAGTTCCATAGCGAGAATACCGTGATAAAGACGAACATGATGATCGAGACGGCGGAAGCCATATTGAATTGGCTCTGATTCAACGTCATCTTGAATATCCACGAGATTAAAATATCGGTGCTGCCCGCGTAATAATAATCAGGGTGGTTCGGATTGCCGTCCGTAAGCATGTAGATTAGATTGAAGTTATTGAAGTTAAAAGCAAATTGCATGATCAAGATCGGCGCCGTCGCCGCCAACACCAGCGGAAGCGTTAATTTAAAAAACTTCTGCATCCCCGTGGCCCCGTCCACAGAGGCCGCTTCGTACAAATCCCGCGGCATCGTCGTCAATACGCCTGACATCAACGCCATCAGGAACGGGGTGGAGAACCACAAATTCACGAGCAGAATCGTAAACTTGGCCATCATCGGGTCGGACAGCCATGGCACCGGCGCAAAGCCGAGTTTGGTTATCATATCGTTCACCGGACCGAATGAGCCGTTCAGCAGCACTCTGAACACCAGAATCGATATAAATTGCGGAACCGCCCATGGCAAGATGAAGATCGTGCGCCAAAATTTTTTGAATTTCACTTTCGGGTGATTTACCATCAACGCCAATAGGAGCCCGCTAAAAAAGACGGACAGCGTAGACGCCGCAGCCCAGATGACATTCCAGACCGAAATGCCGAAGAAGGTCGTGCGCCATGCCTCTTGCGCAAATAATTCATAAAACGTGCTCAGCCCTGTCCAATCCACCAAATTGCGGTCGGGAATATGATTCGGGGCCGAATAGTTCGTAAAGGCTATCAGCACATTGAACACCAACGGCACCACCGTCACGAACAGCACGAAGCAAATGGACGGCAGCAGAAGCAGATACGGAAAATGCCGAAGCTTCATCTGCTTGACCGATTCGATAAACCCCGGAGCAGGCCTCCCTTCATCCCGCAGCGCGCCATTTTTCTTCGCATCGTAAATATTCAGCACATAGCACCCGGCAAACAAAAGCACGAGCACCAATGTAAACAGCCCTTCAATCAGCAGGAAAATAGAATGATCGCCTTTGATCACTTGTCCGGATACCACCTGCGTAGGCATGTCGCCTAACGTTAGCAGCCCTCTTATTCCCTGATAAGCAATCGGATAATAGGTCCAGAAGAACAACTGGGCCGCGATCATCCATAGCAATCCCTTCATATATTGCTTGTTGTACAGCTGGCCTAATCCGATACACACCGCGGAGAATATAGCCGCTCTCGTCCGATGCCGACGGGCACCTGTTGTCACATCCATAAGGAAGACCGCCTTCGTCGATTTTTTATGCAATGTTCTCAATCCGAGGTTACTTTTTCGCCCGGATCGCCGTGTTGATTTGCTCGACCGCCTTTTTCAAGACCATCTCCGGTTCCTGCTTGTCATTCCAGATTGCAGCCAAGGCCGCGCCTGCCGGCACCCATACATTTCCCATTTCGGGAATGGACGGCATCGGAACGGAATACTTCGTTTGTTCCAGGAATGCCAGCGCATTGGCATCTTGCTTGATGATCGGCTCCTCCATCATGTCTTGCCTCGGCGGCAGCTGCATGGTCATCTCGTAGCGCTTGACGATATGTTGACGCGAGGTCGCATAACTGGCGAACAGCTTGGCGGCTGCCGGGTATTCGGTATAGGAGCTGACATAGAGCGCGCGAATGCCGGACAGGCTTCGCGGATGCTCCCCATTAGGCAGCAGCGGCAACGGAGCCACTCCATAATCCAGGCCCGCGTTGTTGACATCCGTTATGAGCCATGGTCCGCCTATGATGGCAGCCGTTTTCCCCTCGATGAAAAAGCCGGTGATGATATTGTCATTGATATCGTTGCTGTTGATCGGCAGGATGTTTTTCAGCGATTGCAAGAAAGCGGCTCCCGCGACCGACCCGGCATTGCTCAAGCCGATATCGCCTGCATCCTTCCCGCCATCCCCGAAAATATAGCCGCCGTAGCCGGCTAGAAATGAATAGGTTTGGTAGAGCTGGCCGACATTCCACATGAAGGCGTACTGCTTGTTTTTCGGATCGTTATACGTTTGGGCAAACTGAATTAGCTCTTCATAAGTTGCGGGAGCCTGGTTCAACATTTTTTTGTTATAGTACAGCGCATACGTATCGATTGCGGTTGGGAACCCGTAGAGCACCCCGTCATAGCTAACGCCTTCAAGGGCAGAGTCCATGATGTGCTGCTTCACCGGTTCATCGTACACATCATTTTGCAGGACAAGCCCTGCCATGACCGCATTCCCCAAATGATCATGCGGCGCCGAGAACACATCGGCCCCGATCCCCGCCGGCCCGTCCGTCGCCAGCTTCGTAACAGAGTCGATAGCCGGAACCGCTTCGACCGTGACGTTGACCCCATACTCCTTTTCGAAGTCTTCTGCGACCGCTTTCAGAAAATCCAGCTCCGGACCTTTGGATTCCCATACGAGCAATTTGGCGCCCTTCTCCGGCTGCAATCCGGCTTCTCCCGCATGCTGCTGCAACGAGTCCCCTGCCTCGTTAGCCGATTTCGTATTTTGCACGCTGCAAGCCGCAAGCAGTAGAAACACCAGAGCTGACGATAATATCGAAATGAAGAAGCGTCTTGACATTCCATTTCCCTCCCATCCGTTTTAACTTAAACGTTTAAGTTGCTTTCGTAGTCTATGATAGCGCAAGGTTGGCGAAGCCGTCAACAATCATTGCAATTAAGCTTTGCCCAGTCCTCTCCCCGGCATGTGAAAAAAATCCTCCCCATCCAAACTGGATGCGGAGGATCGTTAGAACGATTTGATTAGCAGTCGAAATAAAGGCTGTATTCCTGCGGATGAATGCGTACCGCAACGGATTGGGCTTCTTTTCGCTTGATGCCGACATAGTTGTCGATGAACTCGCGGGTGAATACGCCGCCCTCGAGCAAAAATTCATGGTCTGCCACCAATGCGTCGAGCGCTTCTTCCATCGTAGCCGGAACGCGGCGAATGTCCAGCTTCTCCGCCTCGGACAGTTCATATAGATTCCGGTCATACGGGCCGAAGCCGGCCGCGGCCGGATCGATCTTGCGCTTGATTCCGTCCAGCCCCGCCATCAGCATCGCCGCGAACGCCAGATACGGGTTCGCTGTCGAATCCGGCGTGCGGAACTCGATGCGGCAGCCCTTCGGCGTGACGGCAGCCACCGGGATGCGAATTGCGGCGGAACGGTTGCCTTTGGAGAAGACCAGATTGACCGGGGCTTCGTAGCCGGGAACGAGCCGCTTGAACGAGTTCGTGCTCGGGTTCGTCAAGGCGATGAGCGCAGGTGCGTGATGCAGAATCCCGCCGATATAATGAAGCGCCATCTCGCTCAGATTGGCGTATCCGCCCTTCTCATAGAACAGCGGCGTGTCGCCGTTGAATATCGATTGATGCACATGCATCCCGCTGCCGTTGTCGCCGAACAGCGGCTTCGGCATGAAGGTGGCCACCTTGCCGAACTGCCGTGCCGTATTATGAACGATATATTTATATTTCATCAGATTGTCGGCCGTGGCCGTCAACGTATCGAAGCGGAAGTTAATCTCCCCCTGCCCCGCCGTCGCCACTTCGTGATGATGGCGTTCGACGCGGATGCCGCATTCCTGAAGCAGGCGGCACATCTCGCTGCGGATGTCCTGCTGCGTATCGACCGGCGCGACCGGCACGTATCCGCCCTTCGCCGGAATTTTGCCCCCGAGGTTGCCGCCGGCCTCCTCGCGATTCGTATTCCATGACGCCTCCACCGAGTCGACGTAGAAGGAGGAGCGGTTCATCGTATTTTCGTACCGCACCTCATCGAAGATGAAAAATTCCGACTCCGGAGCGAAGAATGCGGCCGTCCCGACCCCGGATGTTTGCAAATACGCTTCCGCCTTCTGCGCGATGCTGCGCGGATCCCGATCATAGCGTTCGCCATCCGGTGTAAAAATATCGCACATGACGATGAGCGTCGGATGGGCCATGAACGGATCGACGTAGCAGGAGTTCGCGTCCGGCATCATCACCATGTCAGATTCTTCAATTCCGCGGAATCCTTTGATGGAGGAACCGTCGAAAGCAACTCCGTTCGTGAACGTGCTCTCATCCACCTCTGAAGCGGGAAGGGTAATATGATGCGCCCGACCGACCAAATCAACAAAGCGAAAATCTACATACTGGATTTTTTTCTCCTGAATAACCATCAAAGCTGGATTTGTCGACATGATGATTCCTCCCATTTCCGAACAATACACGTTCATCACGCACTCATTGTTCCACTTTCAAAATTAAGTTGTTGTCATTATAATCGCTGCGGAGAAATCTCGTCAATATCTATGTCAGGTATTTTTATGTTTCATGTTAGGTATTCTTACACCAGATGATGGGAAACGGCAGAAAAGCCGCTTTTGCCTACGCTTTCCCCTTGCTCTCCCAAGGGGAGCGAATTGGCCCCTCAGACTAGTAATACTTCCTTGCCTCCGTCCGGTGGGCCTGCCTGTTTATTGGCTGCGGCATGGCCTCTTTGGGCTTGTAAAAGTGCGCCCCATGCCTAGCTTCGTTTTCCTCGTTCGCCATGACCACTTCCTCGGTTTGTAGGGCTCGCTACTTTTCTCTCTTCAATATGGGCATACTTGATTGGCATATCTTGGCTTGCAACTCGCCTCTTCCCCGGCTTCGGCATTGCCACTTCTTGGCTGATAACTCACTATACATGTTCGGCTGCTCCGAATGCTGCAAAAATGCAGGATTTCTAGAACGCCTCATTTCTGACTAAGGCAATCCTGCAAAAGTGCAGCAATTTCGCCCGATTTAACTTCGTTCGGGCCAGAAACGGGAAAATTGATGTAGATTTGCATCAATTTCACTTAATCTACCTGCTAGAGGAATAAAATACTGTAAATTTGCAGCATTCATTGGAATTGGACCGAAAACCGATGCATCACGCGGCCGTAGGCTATCCCACCAGCGCATAGGCAGAAGCAACTTCACGTCATGTCAGCTCGTAGTCCCACATAGGCGGAAGCAACTTCACGTCATGTCAGCCCGTAGTCCCACATAGGCGCACGCTGCTTCACGCTGGTTCACTAGCGACTCATGACATGCGCGTAGCTGGTAAGCCACTAGCGGGGCTATGGCCCTAGCCATGCATTGTCAACCTGACACGCACGAGCCCACTCGATCGAATTTGGCGCATGCGGCTCAACGCTTTGCGAACAGCGGTCCTTAAGCGCATGAAGTTCCGCTCTAGCTCACCAGCCGCGCATAGGTACATGTACCTGCGCGCTTTGTCACTTGCGGCGCAAAGGGGTCCCTTGCCTACTAACGCACAAATCCGCATACCGGTCAACACATAGACACATGCCGGTGCCCACTTACCCACTCACGCGCGCATAGGCGCATGCCTTGCCCACAGCGGCGCATAGGCACACGGCCACAGCCGCTCAGGACCCCTGCCGCATGGCTCCGCCGGGTGCACGCAAGCCGCATGCCGTGCGCACCATCGGCGGTCCGGCGCGCGGCAATCGCCAAGCAAGCAGCCTCGATTGCCGCTGAAGCAAAAAAACAGCCTCTTTCCTCATAGAAAGAGACTGTTCTTCTGCAATTCAAATCGGTTCACTTGACCCATGTCGCGAAATGGGACGGCTCCATTTTCTCCGTATGGAAGGTCTTGCCGCACAGCGGAGCCAGCTGCTCCAGTTCGCGCAGCAGATTGGCGAATTGGTCCGGGAACAGCGACTGCACCCCGTCTCCGGTCATCGAGTTGTCCGGATCGGTATGCATCTCGATAATCAATCCGTCCGCGCCCGCGGCCACTGATGCCTTGGACATCGTCTCCACCAGCTCGCGGCGGCCTGTGCCGTGGCTCGGATCGGAGATGACCGGCAGATGGCTCAACTGCTTCACGACCGGAATGGCGGTCAAGTCGAGCGTGTTGCGCGTATACGTCTCGAAGGTGCGAATGCCGCGCTCGCACAGCATGACATTCGGATTGCCGCCGGCCAATATATATTCGGCCGCATTCAGCCACTCATCATAAGTGGCACTGAATCCGCGCTTGAGCAAGACCGGCTTGCCGCATTCGCCCAGCTTGCGCAGCAGATCGAAGTTCTGCATATTGCGCGTCCCCACCTGGAGAATATCCGCATACTCCGCACAAATATCGACGTATTCCGGCGTCATGACCTCCGTAATCGTCAACAGCCCGTGCTTTCGGCCGGCCTCGGCCATCATGACCAGCCCTTCCACGCCGGTCCCCTGGAAGCTGTACGGGCCTGTCCGCGGCTTGAAGGCCCCTCCGCGCAAGATTTGGCCGCCCGCCGCCTTCACCAGGCGCGCGATCTCGTCAATCTGCGCCGGCGATTCGACGGCGCACGGGCCGCCCATGACGACGAGATTGCCGCCGCCGATTTCTACGCCTTTGATATCGATCACTGTATCTTCCGGATGGAAGTCACGGCTAGCCAGCTTATATGATTTCGTAATTTTAATCACGTTCTCTACGTCCTTCATTTGTCTAAGATGTTCAGCCAGTTGAGGCTCTGCTTTACCGATAATGCCGATGACGGTACGGTCCGTGCCGCGCGAGATATGGGCTTGGTTGCCCGCCTTCTCGATGATGCGCACGAGCTCCGCGACCCGTTCTTCCGGAGTCTGATTCGAGACGATAACGATCATGGGGCTACATCCTTTCTGCTCTGTCGATTCATTGCTTTCTCATTTCAACGCTTATACGCTTTTAAGCTTTTATCTATTAAAGCAACTATATCGAATATTACCACATTCGTCAATTCTTTTTTTCTTCATCTGTAGTCCCCCGCCTCCCATTATGTCCCGGGAAATAGAAGAAAGCCCTTTTCTGCCCGGGCCGTTCGGCCGGCAAGAAAAGGGCTGCTCCTTATCCGTGAGCGTGGCCATGACGGTGGCGGCGCTTCTGCCGGCGCCGCTCCTGCACGGTCAGCAGGATCTGCTTCATTGGAATATACAGCAGAAGCGCCAGCACCACACCGTCAATCATTCCGCCTACAATCAGATTCATGTTGATGGTCAGAAGCCGGTTCATCCAGTCCGGCAGCGCGGCCGCATGAACCGTCCAATGCATGGGCAGAATCCAATGCCCTACCCGCTCATTGACGACAGCGACCGGAATATAGATCAGCTTCCCGAATACGAAGCCGATCAGAGCGGCGGCCAGCCGCCCCCTCATCAGATATACCAACGGGAAGATGAGGAAGAACGCCAGCCCTGCCGTCGGGAGGGTGAACATTTCAACGGCCAGTCCGATACAGAAGCCTCTCGCAACCTGAGCGGCGGCGCCGCGGGTCCGAACCAGCTTCAAGAACTGGTACTTCAACCACCTTTTCACAATATTCCTTCTCTCGAGGAGTGTCGTCGAGCCGTTGATTGTCGCCCCGTGTTATGACTTCGACTTCTCGCGGATGACCGGAAGCAGCTTCTTCATGTTCACGGTGCGCTTCAATTCCCATGTCTCCGGATCGTTCTCGTCATACTGCTCCAAATAAGCGATGACTTCCTTCGTAATCGGCGTCGGCGTTGAAGCGCCGGAGGTCACGCCGACTATCTGTACCCCATCAAGCCATTCCCGCTTCAATTCCGACAGATCGGAGATGCGGAAGGCTCGCACGCCGGCAATCTCCTCCGACACTTGGGCCAGCCGGTTCGAGTTGTTGCTTCGCGGATCGCCCACGACGATGACGAGGTCGCAGCTTTTGGCCTGCTCGGCTACCGCCGCCTGTCTCTCCTGCGTCGCCATGCAGATCTCGTTATGAATCTCCGCCGTCGGGAATCGGGCGATGAGCCGATTCATAATATGCTTGATATCCCACTGGCTCATCGTCGTCTGATTCGTAATGACGAGGCGATCCGTGCCTACCTTGAGATCGGCGATCTCCGCTTCCGTCTCGATGAGATGCACCTTGTCCGGAGCCACGCCGATGGCGCCCTCCGGTTCAGGATGCCCTTTTTTGCCGATATAAATAATCTCGTAGCCTTCGGCCGTCTTCTCTCGAATCAGATCATGCGTGCGCGTGACATCGGGACATGTCGCATCCACGGTGGTCAGCCCCTTCTCCCGCGCCTTCTTCCGCACTTCCGGCGATACGCCGTGCGCCGTAAAGATCACCGTCCCGGAATCGATCTGATCCAGAATATCCAAGCGGTTCGCCCCATCGAGCGTAATAATGCCTTCATCCTCGAACGCATCCGTTACGTGACGGTTATGAACGATCATCCCTAATATATATATCGGACGGGGCAAATCCAGATTGCGCGCCGTCTGTTGTGCCAGCACCATCGCATCCACGACGCCATAGCAATAGCCGCGCGGTGTAATCTTCCTGACTTCCATCGGTACACCTGCCTCCTCTTTATACTGCGCCTGACATCGGCTCCTCTATTATACCGGATAATCTCCGCTTCCGTCGACCGTAGCCAGCGGCAGCCACACGATGAACGACGTTCCTTCGCCCGGCTTCGTGACGACCTCGACCGAACCCCGGTGCTCATCGATAATCCATTTGGCAATCGCCAGCCCCAGTCCGGTGCCCGATGTGACGCCGCGCGACACGTCTGCGCGGTAGAAGCGCTCGAAGATGTACGGCACTTCCTTCTCGTTCATGCCGATCCCCGTATCGTCCACTTTGAGGCCGATCTGATTGTCCTGACGCAGCGCGGTAAGGCGGACCTTGCCTTCCTGGGTATATTTGAACGCATTCTCAATGAAGATGAACAGCATCTGCTGCAAATAATCCTTATTACCGTACACGTACAAATCTTCAAGCACATCGATATTGCCCAGTTCCCATTCGGCCTTGCGCGGCAGGAACTGCGCCCGGCGCACGACCTCCTCGACCATCGGCTTCAGCTCGACGAGCACCTTGCTCATCACATAGCCGGCATCGGCGCGGGCGAGCGACAGCAAATCATTCACGAGATGGCTCATGCGCTGCGACTCGTCCGCGATGTCACGCAACGCTTCCAGCGACATCAGCTCCCGTTCGCTCTGGCTCATCTGATTCGGCTCCTGCTGCTGCATCCACATTTTCTGAAGCAAATCGACATTGCCGCGAATTGTCGTCAACGGCGTCCGCAGCTCATGGGACGCATCGGATACGAACCGGCGCTGGGCCCGATAGGCTTCGTCCAGCTCGTTATAGAACGTCTCCATCCGGCCCAGCATGCTGTTAATCCGGTCGGTGAGCTGACCAACCTCGTCATCGGGAGGACCTTCGCGCGGAATGCGGACGCTCAGGTCGGCCCCCTTCTGAATCCGGTCGGTTGCCCGGATAATATTCTCGATCGGCCGCAGCGATTTCTGCGCCAGGAACAGGCCAAGCGAGAAAGCGAGCACGATCGTCACCATCGACGCGATGATGAGGATGCTCCGCAGCTCTTTGGTGAACAAGGCTTCGCGCCCGGTGAAGGCGAATACCTGGAAGGCGCCCTCAACCTGATCACCTAGCACGATCGCATTTTCATAGACGAGAAATTCATAGCCGTTGACTACGATTTTGCGGTAGCCCTCGTTGATCTGCGACGCCTTCTGCGGCATCGGTATATTGAGACCGAGCTCCGACAGATTCGGCGACATGCGCGGCGTTTTGTTGCGGAAGCTCACAATCTGAATGTACAGCTCGGCATCTTCCAGCCGCTTGACATCGGATTTGGGGACATCGAAGTCGAAGCGATTCTGCAGATCGAGCGTCGGCAGCACCTTCAACTGGTTGACCTGTCCCTGGATGCGGGTCTTGATATGCGCATATGTGTTGTAGTCGACAAAGGTGTAGATGGCGATTCCGAATAATAGCAATGTAAACGCGAGCAGGACGGAATACCATACCGTAAGCCGCAGCCGAATCGACATTAATGATCTCCTCTCAAGACGTACCCCGTTCCCCGAATGGTCTGGATGATACGCTTGCCTCCATGCTCTTCCGTCTTCTGGCGCAGCATGGCGATATACACCTCAAGCACATTCGATTCTCCGCTGTAGTCATAGCCCCATATTTTCTCCATAATGACGTCGCGCGGCAGCACCCGCTTCGGATTCTGCATGAACAGATGGAGCAGCTCGAACTCCTTCGCCGTCAGCTCGATCGGCTTGCCGTCGCGAAGCACCTCGCGGGTATGCAGATCAAGCACGACATCCTCGAACGCCAGGCGGTGCGTCCCGCCATCGGCCTCCGTCCGGCGGCGCAGCAGAGCGCGCACACGGGCCAGCAGCTCCTCCAGCGCGAACGGCTTGACGAGATAATCGTCCGCTCCGAGATCGAGCCCGTGCACCCGGTCCTGCACCTCGTCCTTCGCGGTCAGCATCAGCACCGGCACGCTGCTGCCCGCTTCCCGCAGCCTCCGGCACACCTCCCAGCCGTCCACCTCGGGCATCATCACGTCAAGGATCAGTAAATCAGGCTCGCGAATCATCATCTCGCGCAAGCCCTCGCTGCCATTCGTAGCCGTCCGGACCTCATATCCTTCGAACACCAAGCCACGCCTCAGCATGGACGTAATTTTCTCATCGTCATCCACGACCATAATCGTCGAACGCGTCATCCTACCAGCCCCTCTTCACCCGTAGATTACTATTTCTCTTCCTCGCTGCCATTCACCGCCACAATAGCGAAAAGGAAGCCAAGAACGGCGCAGGCCGTCCTATGCTTCCTCTCCCGCTGCGCCCGGGCCGCAGCCCCCGGATTCGTCATAAGCCGCACGGCTTATGGCTGCTGTTGCTGCGACTCAATCTGCTTGTCGAACTTGTTCCGGTCGCCGAGCTTAATCTTCAATTCCATCTCTTTGCCGTTTCGCACAACCTGCATCGTGACGGTATCGTCAACCTTCTTCTTCTGTATCGCTTCAATCAATTCCTCTTTGGTCGCGTACTTCGTGCCATCCATACCTACAATAATATCATAGGCGCGCAAATCCGCCTCATAAGACGGCGATCCGAACACCACATTGAGCACGAGCGAGCCTTCCACATTTTTGATGCCCATTTCCTGCGCAATATCGCTGGTCATTGTCTGCAGCGTAGCGCCAATGAACGGAATCGGCTCCTTCGGGATTTCACGGTTCGCCTTCAGATCGTCGACGACCTTCTTGATCACATTCGAAGGGATTGCGAATCCAATGCCCTGCGCCTGCTTGCTGACTGCGACGTTCATGCCGATGACTTCGCCCTTCATATTCAAGAGCGGTCCGCCCGAGTTGCCGGGATTGATCGACGCGTCCGTCTGCAGCAAATGCTCGTATTCGCGGGCGCTGCCATTGTCATCGACATTGATCGAGCGCTCGCGGGCGCTCAGCACGCCAGAAGTCACCGTATGGTCGAAGCCGGACGGGTTCCCGATCGCGACGACCTGCTCCCCGACCTGCGCCGCATCGGAATCGCCCAGCGGCACCGTTGGAAAATCGCCTTCGCCCTCAATCTTGATGACCGCCAGGTCCAGATCCTTGCTCTGACCGAGCAGCGTCCCCTTGAGCGGCTTCTTGTAGCCTTCCACCGTAACCTGGATGACTTCCGCCCCGGAGATAACATGCTGGTTCGTCAAAATATAGCCCGACTTATCGAAGATGAAGCCGGTCCCGATGCCAAGCGGCTGCAGCTGCTGGCTCTGGCTCGAGCTGTTGTTCCCGCTGCCGCCGAAAGAATCGCCGAAGAACTGGCGGAAGAACGGATCGTTCATCCAAGGGTTGTTGCCATAGCCGTTCTGCGTGCTAACGCGGGCCAACGTCTCGATTTTGACCACCGCCGGACTCGTCTTCTTCACCACCTCCGGCACGCTGCTGGCGCCGTTCGGGAACGGAACCGGCGTCCCGTTGGTCACGACCGCGCTCTCCGACGGGCTGGCCGTGCTCGCCAGCTCCTGTCTTCCCGTGAACAGATTGGTGGTGTCCGCTGCATACATCAAGCCGGTGATGACCAGCATTCCTGCCAGGAAGGAAGCGAACATCGCGCGGAAAGAAGTTCCCCGCTTCCGCTTCGGCTCGTTGAACTGCCAGTTGCCCTGCGGCGGCTGGGGAGGCATGTTGCCTCCGCCCTCTCCGGAATGGAAGCTGGAGCCGGCTCCTTGACCGGTCGCTCTGGAGAACGGCATCGGCTTGACGGGAGCAGGAGGCGTAACCTCTACTTCACTCACCTTGCCGGATGTCTCCGTCGTTGTTGTGCTGCCTTCGGATTGTTTGACGGACTGATAAGGGCCGTAAGCGAAATAATAAGCGCCGCCATCCTCCGGCTTATGCGCCTTGGCCTCGCCCGCCTGCGGGCCGTCCTGCGCGCTTCGGGTCTCATCCGATGCTGTTGTATAAGAATCCGAATCGGTGTCGGATGTAAAAAATAATTTGCGGCGTTGTTCGTCCATAGTTCTTACCTCCCAATAAGCTGATCTTCACTCGAATCAACAAGCGTTCTGTGGTGTGAATGATATATTTATATATTGTACCATCAACCTTAAACTCAGCTTAAAAAGATTATAAAACCCAATAAAAAGATATGCCGCCGGCAAGCGGCCGCATGCTCGCAGCGGCAGCCCGCAGGCCGGATATGGACGCAAAAAACAGGCCCTTGGACCTGTTTTACGATTCGAACGGGCCGGCGCCGCTAACTCATCCGCCCCAATACATTTTCTGCTTCATCAAGCTTCGTCCGCGCCCGGTGCATTTCGGCCGGGGATAGCGAAGCGTCCGGATTGGACGGCGCCTGGAACTGATTCACGACGGCGCCGAACAGCTGCACGCCAGCATCCGGATCATTGCCGACCCGGTACTCGTGCTTCAGCACGAATGGCTGCTTCATCTGAACGAATACCGATTCGTTGGCTTCCCCATCGAACGGACCGTTCACCGCCGTGAACGGAAGACGGAGCCACAAGGTGCGATCCTCATTCAAGGCGCAATCGAAGCTGCCTCCTTCATAATTCCAATTGCCGGAGACGGCGAAGCCGATCGGCTCCAACACGCGCACCAGTTCATCGGTGCCGAACTTGCGGCCGACGAACTTCCCTTCCAACTGCTGCATGGCATGCAACCTCCTTCCTCCTTATTGTGGACGAAGTCAGTCGCTTTTAACCCAACCTTTGCGGTGCGCATGGACGGCGAGCTGCGTCCGATCCTGCACCTCGCATTTCATGAGCAGATTGGAGACATGCGTCTTCACTGTCTTGATGCTGATGTGAAGCTCTTCGGCGATGTCCTTGTTCGTCTTCCCGTCGGCGATAAGCAGCAGCACTTCCCGCTCCCGCTCGGTCAACGCCTCATCATCCGACTGCGACGCCTGCTTGCGCAAGCCGCGGGTCAGCGCCTGCGACACCTCTCCGCTCATCACCGGCATGCCACGCACGGCGCCGCGGAGGGCATAGACCAGTTCCTCGGCGGATACGGTCTTCAGCACATAACTGATTGCCCCGGCCTGAATCGCTTCGAATACTTGATTATCCTCCATGAAGCTCGTCAGCATGACGATCTTCAGCTCCGGGTAGCGGCGCGTCAGTTCCCGCGTCGCCTCGACGCCGTTCATGTCCGGCATCATCAGATCCATCAGGATGAGATCGGGCAGCCGCTCTCCCCGCTCGGCCCGGGCCGAGATCGACTGAATCGCTTCAAGCCCGCCTCCGGCTTCCCCGATGACCTCAATTTCCGGATCCAGCATCAAATACGTCTTCAGTCCCATTCGGACCATCTCATGGTCATCCACGAGAAATACGGTCATCACCGTCTGTTCCACTAAGAAATCCCTCCGTCTCCGTCCCGCTCATCCTGCTCCGCGCCGCTTCCCGTCTTCAATCCGGTACCTGGCGATACTGTCTCCTCCGCCTCTTCCTCTTCTTCGCGAAATAAGGGGATATGAACGCGAATCGTCGTTCCTGCGCCAGGCTGACTGATGACGTCCAGATTGCCGCCCAGCTTGTCTACCCGTTCCTTCATCGTCGTCAGCCCGTAGCTTCCGGTCTTATAGGACGCGCCCTGCAGATCGAAGCCCTGGCCGTCATCCGCGATGGCCAGGATGAGCTGCGCCGGCGTCGCGTGCATTGTAAGCGTAACCTGCGTGGCGCGCGCATGCTTCACGACATTGGCCATCGCCTCCTGAATCATCAGGAAGCTCTGGTGCTCGATCGCCTCGGACAGCTTGATGTTCATGTCGATATCGAACTTGCCCTGAAGCCCGTTCTGCCGGCAGTAGTCGGGGAACCAGTGATCGAGCGCCTCCTGGAGCGTGCGCCCGTCCAGCTCCAATGGGCGGAGCTGGGCGATCAGGCTGCGCATTTGCCGTTGGGCGATATGCGACATCTGGATCAGTTGGTTGACTACCATTTCCGCCCGCTTCATATCCCGTTCCATCACTTTGGGCAGAGAAGAAGAGGCCATATGCAGGGCGAACAGCTGCTGGCTGACCGTATCATGCAGATCTCTGGCCAGCCTGCGGCGTTCTTCCAGCACAACCGCCTCGCATTCCTTCTCCCGATCCATCACCTGCTGCTCCGACATCTTCTGCAGCAGGCGCAGCTTCTTCTCCATCGCGTCGACCATCGTATTGAAGTCTTCATAGAGCCGATCGAAGGACGCGTCGTCGCCGAACGGAATCCGCTCCGACCAATTGCCCTTGATCACTTGCATCATGCTCAGATGCAGCACGTCGAGGCGGCGCTGCAGCCGGACGCCGGCGACATAGCCCATTATGAGCGACACGACGATGACCGTGCTGATGCCGAACAGCCACCAGTTCATGCCGTGGTACCATGCGCCTCCGTACACAATGCCAATCCAGAAGACGCTCATAATAAGGCCGCCGGAGATAAGAAAGGTAAGGAGAAGCTCCCATTTGACACTCCGGGAGCGGCGAACCCAATTCATCAGCATCGTTACCCTACCCTTGTCACCTTCACATCACCGATGAACGTGCTTACGACGATGCGAATTTTTTTGCCAGCCTCATAGAAATAAGGAGTCTCCATCTGGACGCTGCTCATAAATCCGTCCTTCTTTTGGTCGAATATTTTGACATCGCCCAGGAAGGAACTCGACGTTACGACAACCCCCAAATCCATATCGTTCGGAACGAATACCTTCACGTCTCCGATGAACGAGGAGACCGTAATCTTCGTCTCTCCGTAAGGAACCTGCGCCTTCGTCAAGTCTATGAACGTATCGCCGATAAAATGAGAGAGATTCGTCGGCTTCAGCTCCCAATAATCGCTGCCCAGATGGGTATCGCCGATGAACGCCGATTTGTGAAGCGTATCCCGCTTCGGGCTGCCTGACATGCCTCCCATCGGAGGCGGCGGCGGAACCGAACCGGCGAAGGAGCCTGATTGACCATGGAAATCACTCTTCTTCGGCTCTTTTTTCGTATAATTCGTGCCGAATTGCTCATCGAACTTGCTGTCGAAATCATAGTCCGTCGGCGGCGGTGGCGGAGGCGGCGGGGCCTGCGTATGGGCATCGTATCCCCAATCGTCCTCCTTCCAGTCCTTCCGGCGATGACGCTCCCGGTCAGGCCGCGGATAATCCCGCTTCTTGAACAGCATCCATACCCCGCCCACGATAAGGGCAAGCGGGAACAGCATTTTGAAGAAATCGCCCGGCGACATATAAATGTAGCCCAGATTCGACAGCAGGAAGTAGCCGCCGACGCCAAGCAGAATGACTCCCCAGAAGGCGCCATGCAGGAGCGAATTCAATCCAATGATGATCAAAATGGCCGGCCAGAAGGTGCGGAACAGCTCGCCGATGCTTATATCGATGTAGCCTAACTGGCTGAGCATAAAGAAAGCACCGAGCGCGATGAGCACCAGACCGCCGAACCATCGTCCCCGATTATGTTGCATGTTTCATCCCTCGCTTCTATCCTAATGCGGCTCAAGTTCATGCCGCTTCATGTATCTCTAGTGTAAGGGATGACTCGTCCGGACGCCAGCGGCGTGAGGTTGAAATCCGCCTCGGTCTCCAGACCGAGGGGATGGAAGCTGATTCCAGCTTCTTAGGGTCACCGCCTGTTGACTCTGCCAACAGGCATAGCAGGAGGCGTTCAGAGCGACCTGGTTATTAGCGTTGTTATTGACAATGATGTGCTGTGTGTATATGATGTGTATGTAATACATGCACAGTTGATATTGATGGAGGTCACATGAAAATTATAATTTCCAACGTATCCGATCCGCCGATTTATCAGCAAATCAAGGACCAGATCAAGGATGCCATCCTGTACGGCGAGCTGAAGGAGGGCGAATTGCTCCCATCCATTCGGGCGCTGGCCAACGATCTGCATGTGAGCGTGCTGACGACGCGGAGAGTGTATGATGAACTGGAATCCGAAGGATTTATTACAACAAGGCCGGGCAAAGGCTCCTTTGTCGCAAAGGAGAACCTGGAGCTATTGCTGGAATCGAAGCGGCATATGGTTGAAGTCAAGCTGACAGAAGCATGGACAACCGCTCGCGCGCTCGGAATCAGCAAGGAAGAACTCGTGGCCATGATGGAGATACTTTTCGAGGAGGAAGACCAATGAATTCGATTCTGGATGTCACAGGACTTCACAAACAAATTGGTTCATTCAGCCTGGAGGATATCAGCTTTTCTCTGCAGGAAGGCTGCATCACCGGGCTGGTTGGCATTAACGGGGCAGGCAAGACGACGACGATCAAAGCGATCCTCGGTTTGGTGTCGGCGGATGCCGGACGCATCGCCCTATTCGGCAAGGACATGGCCGGCCATGAACGGGAGCTGAAAAACCGGATCGGCATCGTGATGGATGAAGGCTACTTTTATGAGGATTTGACCTTGGAGGAAATGAAGAGTATCGTCGCTCCGGCCTATTCCAAATGGGATGAGTCCGCATTCAAGCAATATATGTCACGCTTCAGCCTGCAGCCCGGCCAAAAAATCTCGACCTTGTCGAAAGGAATGCGCATGAAATATGCGCTTGCCTTGGCACTCTCCCATCATGCCGAGCTGTTGATTATGGATGAGCCTACCAGCGGCCTGGACCCTCTGGTGCGAAGCGAGCTGATGGACATCCTGCTCGACTTTATGCAATCAGGCGGAAAATCCGTCTTCTTCTCCACCCATATTACGTCCGACCTGGACAAAGTGGCCGATGCGCTCATTTTCATGGACAGGGGCAAAATCAGATTCGTGGAGGACAAGGATGCATTGCTGGATTCGCATGCGGTTATCAAGGGGGACAAGGCGGCGCTGAACGAGGAGACGAGGGCATTGTTTTTGAGCCTGGAGGAGAGCCACTACGGCTTTACGGGCCTGACCGACAATAAAATGGCCGTGCGCCAAAAAATGAACAATGTGCTTATTGAGCGTCCGACGATCGAAGATGTGATGCTCGGTTATTTAAAGGGGGCAAAATAGATGCTGCTTCATCTTGTGAAAAAAGACTTTCTCCTGGCAAAAAAGCATTTGGCCTTCATGCTGGCGGTGGCCTTTGTATTCCCGGCTTTTATTTCCTCGAAGCTTCCTGTGTCCAGCAGCTTTTTGGCGTTTTTTATTACCTGGCTTTATTTTGTGTATCTGCTCTTCAACACCGTGTCGATGATGGAATATAAATTTAAGGGAGCGGCCTTGCTGTGCGCGACCCCCTATACTCGCCAAGCTTTGGTAAAAGCAAAATATTTGTTCATTTGCGTGCTCTTTGCCGGATGCTATTTGATTTATACGATAATGGCCCTGATACTGCCCTCGAAGCTCGAATTATTGTCCGCGGCTTCGTTCGCCGGATCGTTTCTGCTCTTTTCCGTTATATTCGGGATTTTGCTGCCGTTCCAATATCATTTCGGTTATGAGAAATCCAAATATGTATTTATGATTTTTGTCTTTCTCACGCCGTTTGTGTCGCCGGTCATCGCTCGGATGGCGCATGATTCCCGCTTCAGTCTGAGCCTTGATCTTCCTCTCCCGTCTGCCGTGCAAGCTTGGCTTCCCGCACTGCTCGGGTTGTTGATTGGATGGATCTCGATGCGACTGTCGATAACCATCTATTCGCGGCAAAACCTGTGATCACTTGGATGCAAAAAAGACCGCCTCATCGGCGGTCATTGCATCTCTTAATAATAGGGGGACGATCCAGGCGCCCTCCATGGCGGCACAATTACAGTTGTTCTGGCTGTCTTTTGGAGACACGGTTCGCTTGCGGCTTGTTCAGAGCGCTTGCGGCGCCTTCCGATTCAACCGCAAATTCCGTGTCCGCAGCTTCGTTACCTGCTGCGAATTCCGTATCCGCAAAGGCATTTCCTGCTGCAAATCCCGTGTTCGCAGCCGCGTTTCTTCCTGCAGCTCCTCCCGTGACTGCACCCGCGTTTCTTGGTGCAACTCCTGTATCTGCAGCCGTGTTTTCTGCTGCAAATTCAGCGTCAACATATTTCGAGTTCGCCGGGGACATTCTGTTCGCTTTGTTGTTTTTCATCGCATTTCACCTCCTGGTTGTTCGCCATCGTTGGCGAGCATGTCAAGGAAACGTCGTTTCCCACGACAAGTAGTATGCGATGGTCCGCCCCGCTTTATTCGCTTGGCAGGCTACTGCAGCGATTTAGGAATCGAGCCGGTTTTGAAGACGGCTTCGTTCAGTTGATTCAGCATGTCCTCCGACACCTTGCCGCTGCCTTCCTGGATAAGCTGAACTTCCACTTCTTTCTTGCCCCACTGCTTATATACCTGCTTCGTTGTATGGAAATACAAGTCGATTTTATTTCCTTTGATTTTCGAACCGATATCCGTCACGATGCCGTAGCCGTAGCCGGGAATATATAATATGCTGCCCAGCGGGAAGACGGACAGATCGGCGGCGATCGTGGACACGTAATCTCTTCGCACCTTCACGCCTGAATAGGTGATTCCGTATTCCGGATGGCCCGGTTTTTTCCCGGTCGATTCCACCCCTGCCGTATAGCCTGTGGCGATGACCTTCACGCTCTTGATCACCTGCTGCTTCCCCGGTGCCAGATTGATGTCGGAATACGACATCGTGGAAGTCGGAACCGCCTTGCGCGGCTCCTTCAGGGCCGATTGCGCCCCTTGGCCCGGACGGGCCGGAGGATTAACATACACGATCGGAAGCGGCGGAGACTGCTCGCTCCTTGCATTGTACGCCCCGAGCGCGGTTAACCGGTTCCAGGCCATCGAAGCCGAACCGTTCACCATCGACGGAAGAGCTGCATACCCATTCCATGTCTCCTGCGGAATGATTGAGACCCCCCATGCCAGCGCAGACGCGGACATTCGTCCCTGCATGTCGGCAGACACCGGTCCTTGCGCCATGATATCCGCATAGCGGTATGGATAGGCGTCCGCCGCTCCTCGGTCTGGCGTCAAAGCAATGGCCAGCGCGCCCAGCAGCAAGATGGCTGCCAGTCGAAGCCGCGAACGTTGGGCGCTATCGCCAATTGACTGCCTCATCGAACGTTCTTCCCAATTTCGTTCCTTGTTCATTCCTGTCAACATATGGTTACCCCTCCCTTAGTGGGAAGGATGTCCACGGATAATTTATTTTATGCACCATCGACAAAAAAAGAACCCCCTCCGCAAGGAAGGCGTTCTTTCGACATCAACAGAGCCACTCTATTTATGCCCCAATAGGGCAGGTTCAGCGGTTAAATGGCCGCCAACATCCAGGAGCACGTCATCCTTATGAACATGGACGCTTAGCACCAGCCCAATCGACACCATGTTCACCAACAAAGAGCTGCCGCCGTAGCTGATGAACGGCAGCGACAGGCCGGTTAACGGAACGAGGCCGATATGCATGCCGATATTGACGAAAATTTGAAAGACCAGCATCCCGGCAAGTCCGATAACGAGATAGGCTCCTGCCAGGTCGCGGCTCTCGCGCGCAATATGCGTCATGCGGAAGATAAGAAGAAAATAAAGCAGCAGCAGCGTCGAAGACCCTAAAAACCCGTACTTCTCGCCGATGACCACATAGATAGAATCCGAATACGCATAGGGAATATAGCCACGCTCGATATAGAATCCCGAGTCGCCTCGCAGCCCGCCCGATCCGATCGCATGCATGGCATTGTTGACATGCCATGATTTATCGGGATCACTGGCCGGGTCGAGGAAGGTCTGGATCCTCGACATTTGATGAGGCTTGACCAGCTTGGCCAGCAAATCGTGATCCGCGTAATACAACCAGCATATTGCCCCAATCGCCACCGCGATCGTGCCAAGCAGGAGCACCATATAGGAGGTGCGGATGTTGCCCATCCATAGCATGGCGAGCAGGACGCCAACGAAGACAAGCGCCGTGCCGAGATCAGGCTGCTTCATAATGATGAACGTCGGGACGAAGAACACGGCCCCAATCGGCAGCAGATCCCGCACCAGACGGAGCGTCCGGCCCGATCGCTTGTGGAGCAGATCGGCTGCCACCAATACCGTGGCTATTTTAATCAATTCAGAGGGCTGAAGCTGGAAGCTGCCGATGCTCAGCCACCGGACCGCCCCGTTGATATTCTCGCCAACGAACATCACGAGCAGCAGCAGAGAAAGTCCGATTCCGTATAAAACATAGGATACGGCGCCCATAAGCAGGGTATAATCGAACACCGCAACAAGCAGCGTCGGAATGGTGAACACGGCGAACAAGACGATATTGTTCACGTATAAGCCGTCCAGCTTGGTGCCGGAAGTCGCTCCATGCACAGCTATCGTGCCAATGACAATGAGCGCCAGCATGAAGATGACGGTCGGTCTATCCAATTTATTAAGCTTGCGAATATAGATCATATCAGTACCTCTAGTTCGTAGGCGGCAAAGGATTGCGTTCCTGCTCGCGCAGTCTCCGGTTGTTATCCCGGGATATATTCAACAGAATGCCGGTGCTCGCCATGCACAGCAGAAGAGAAGAACCGCCATAGCTGACGAACGGAAGCGGCACCCCCGTAATGGGCAGCGTCCCGGTTACCGCTCCGAGATTAAGCAGGAATTGAATAAATATCATCGTGACGATTCCCATCCCGAGCATCACCCCGAACGGCTCGTCGCTGCGGAGCGCTGTCATGAAGCCCCGGCTAAAAAAGAGAAAAAAGGCCATTAAAAGCAAGAGCGCCCCAACAAAACCAAACTCTTCTCCAATGATAGCGAAAATAAAATCGGTATGCGCTTCCGGCAAATAGAAGAGCTTCTGCACGCTTTGGCCAAATCCTGTGCCGGTAACTCCGCCATGCGCCAGCGCAAATAAAGACTGGATCAATTGATAGCCGGATCCGGTGGAATCTTCGAACGGATGCAAAAATGAAACGATCCGGTTGATCCGGTAGCTATGGCTGAAGGCGAGCCCGACAAGAATGACGGTCATCCCCAGACCCAGCATGGCTAGATGACGCAAATTCGCGCCCCCGATGACGATAATGGTCATCGCTATGATAGACAGCATCAGCACCGTGCCGAAATCCGGCTGCATCATAATGAGAAGCAGGATGATCCCCACGACAATCAGAATCGGAAGCAATCCCCGCGAGAATTGTTGGATTCGTTCTCCTTTGTTGCTGATAAGAGACGACAGATATACAACAAGAGACAGCTTGGCGAACTCCGCCGGCTGGAACTGCATGCCTCCAATGACGAACCATCTCGTAGCGCCATTGATCTTGACGCCGGCACAGAGGAGTGCTATGAGCAGGACAACGGTTAACAGAAATAAAATTGGCGCGGCCCTGCTCCATATCCGGAAGGGTATGTTCATAAAAACAAGCATGGCGGCAAGGCCCGCGCCGGCGAAAACCATCTGCTTCGCGGCGTAATACGACGGATTCTCATGCTTGAGGCCGACGACAGCCGAACTCGCGCTATAAATCATGGCCATACCAAAGCTGACCAGCAGCACCGTTAAAAAAAGCAGCAAAAAATCCGGCCGGCCTCTTATTTTTTGCTTCAAAGGGGTTCACCTCTTGCCAATCAGTAAGTTAAAGCGATTAAACTTTCGCCATAAACTCAGGCGCTCGCTAACCCTTTACCTCCGGATTTAACAATTCCGCGGAAGGCACCTCCGGATCGAGCCAATTGTCAATCAGATTCCGCGCATAATCGAGGTCCTCTTCATCCAGTATGCCATACCAGATATCATCCATAATTTTTCCTTCCTCAACCAACGAATAGCTGGTGAATGAAGGGAGGCTGTCCTTCAATAACATCATCTTGGCCAACCCAATCATATCGCTGGGCAAAATATCAGTGTCCAGGTTGTCACCGGCAATCTCCAGAAGCTCGGGCAGATGGCTGATCTTGTCAAGCTGTACCATTCGCTTCATCAAGGCCTGCAAAAAGATACGGTTGCGCTCCATCCGGTTCATGTCCGAATCTTCGCGATAACGCACATAGTTCAACGCCTCCAGCCCGGTATAGATGGGCTTGTTCGCTTCGATCAGGAATTTGTCATGATAACGGCTGCGATTCTGAATGTCTTCCGTGATCGGCAACTCTACGCCGCCCAACGCATCAACGACATCCCTGAATCCTTTGAAGTTGATGGCGGCGTAATGATTGACCGGATGCCGGAGCAGCTGTTCCACGCTCTCGACGCTCATTTTCGCACCGCCGAAGGCATAGGCATGGGCGATCTTGTCTTGCTTATCCTTGCCTACGATCTCTGCATATGAATCCCTCGGGATGGACAGGAGCAGAATCCGGTTATCCTTCGGCCTCACGACGGTATAGAGTATCGAATCGGAGCGGCCCACCTCCTTGTCGCGCTGATCGATTCCGAGCAGCAGCAGCGAGAACGGATCATCATCAATGCCTACGGTGTCCTCCGTGTCATAAATCGGTTTGTATGTCCGATCCAATGATTTTTCCACCTTATCCGACAGGAACATATCGAAGGCGAATACGGCAAGCTGCTTGCGCAACAGAAAGGCCCCGATGAGCACAATGCCTGCAGCAAGCGCAATAATCGCCCACTTTTTATTTAATTTCATCGTCCATCTCTCCCAAACTCATTTGGCCGCGGTATGCTTTTTTTCTCCACAGTTCGATGCCATCGTCTCTCCACACATAGACATCCATGCCCTTTTCTCCGCCGCCCAGAGCCCATCCAAGTACAATATCGGGATAGCCGTCCTGGTTAAGATCGGCCAGCCCTGCGTAATCCAGTCCATGGCCGAAGCCCTTCGTATCCCACACGACCCGCCACGCTTCATCTTCCCGCTTCAGCAAAGCCGCCTTCTGCACCTTCTCGTCGCGAATATTCGCTTCGTACACGACGACGACCTCATCGTTGCCGTCCCCATCCACATCCCCGACCGAGATGCCGTTGCCCTCCTCGCCGAGAGCCGGGATCAATAATCTGGAGAAGCCCGGAAGGTCGCTCAACACAAGGTCGCTGCGATGATGGGGTTCGGGTCGTGGAGGCTGAACCAAATCGGCCGGAGCGGAAGGCATGCTGCATCCGCCTATCCATAACAAGGAAGCCGCTGCGAGCGCTCCCCATCTCCGTATGTCTCTCATTGCATCCCCTTCTCTGCCCGTCTTCCACTCTAGTGTATTGGTTCATAACCAATAATAGGTTATGAAAAGGTTAAAATTATGTCATCTAACGCCGCGGAAGGAACACCTCAATCTTCGTTCCCCGTCCAGGCTCGCTCTCCATCTTCAGATGTCCGCCGTGCAGCTTCACGATCTCGTGACAGATCGACAAGCCCAGTCCGCTTCCGGCTCCGCTGTTGTTTCCTTTGTAAAATTTTTGCAGGACGTTCCCGATATCCTCCCCGGCAATTCCTGATCCGGTATCCTCGACCGTAAGCACAATGTATTCCTTGAGCGCGTCTGCACTCATCGTAACGTTGCCGCCGGGCGGAGTGAATTTCATCGCATTATCCAACAGATTGATGAGCACCTGCTTCAAGCGATTGGCATCCGCATCGATGACAGGCACGCCATCTCCCGCCCTGACTTCGAGCTCCAGTCCCAGTCTGGAGGCTCTAGGTGCAAGCTGTGTTCCGACATGCCGCAGCAGTTCCGGAATCTGTACCGGGGTGCGGGACAACCTAATTTTTCCATTCGCCAGCTTGGAGAAGTCGAGCAATTCATCCACCAGCTCCGTCAATCTGTCGCTTTCCGATTCAATCACGTCCAGTCCCTCTTCCAGCAAAGCCTTGCTGTCGCCGCCAGCCGACTTCAACGTCACCGCCCATCCTTTAATGGACGTTAACGGCGTTCGAATCTCATGGGATACCGAGGAAATGAATTCATTTTTGAGCTGATCGCTTCGCTGCAATCGGGATGCCATCGTATTCAACGTGTCGGCCAAGGCCCCCAATTCATCCTTGTACCGCTTCCCCGCTCTTGCCGAGAGATCGCCCTCCGCCATGTGGTCTGCGGCCAGCTTCAGTTCCTGAATCGATCCGGTAATCGTCCGCGACAGGAACAGGCTGACTACGGCTACCATGGCGACGACCAGCAGGCCGGCCGCAATACATAAGGCAGCAATCCAGCGGATGGTGGCAATCGTGCCTGTCAAGGAAGCCACGTACCTGACGGCCCCAACCGTCTTGCCGTCAGCCTCCAATGGATAGGATACCGCCAGCAAGGACTCGCCGGAGGAGGCCGATGTCCCCCGCCAGATGCCCATCGTTCCGTCCCGCGCCTGCCGCACATCCGGATAATCTATCATGCTTCCGATGGCCTGGACGTTGACATTATCCTGAAGCAGCTGTCCCGAAGCGTCAATGATTTGCACCTGTGCCGTCGTATTTTGGGAAAATCCCCGCAGCAGCCGCTCCGATTGCGCAGCCACATCCTGCCCGGAGAAATATTGCTGAAAAAAAGCGGCTGATATTTCCGCTTGCTTCACCAGAATGCGCTTGACGCTAGAATGGTAATAGTAATCCACCGACGCGATCAGGAACACTTCCAATATCGATACCGTAATAAGGATGACCGCCAAATAGCTGCCTACTAATCTTTGTCGGATTCCCACAATGTCATTCGTCCTTTCTCCAGCGGTACCCGGTTCCCCATACGGTCTCAATCCGCTGCGGCTTCGAGCAATCGTCTTCGAGCTTCTCTCTCAGCTTACGAACATGCACATCTACCGTCTTCGGATCGCCGACGAAATCCTCTCCCCAGACCAGGTTCAACAGCTCGTCCCGGGATAATGCTTTGTCGGGATGCTCCATAAATACTTTCACCATCAGATATTCCTTCGGCGTCAACCCGATCACATCATCCTGCTTGTACAGCCTGTTCGCATCCAGGTCAAGCCGGAACGGCCCGGATTCCATGATTTTCCGCGCAGGCGCGGCTGCTTGCCGGGTCCGGCGCAGCACCGTACGAATTCGGGCAACAAGCTCCAGTGGATTGAACGGCTTGACGATATAATCGTCGGCGCCGAGCTCAAGACCCTTGATCTTGTCCAGATCCTGTCCGCGCGCCGTGAGGAAGATAATGACAATGTCAGGGTCCATCTCTCTCATCCGCTCGCATAAGGCAAAGCCATCGATATCGGGGAGCATAATGTCCAGCACCACCGCTTCGGGACGGGTTGCCGCAAAACGATGCAGCGCCGCCTCTCCTTCCGCCGCCTCCGCCACCCGGAAGCCGTTCCGTTCCAAATTAATCGTGACAAACCGTCTAATATTATCATCGTCTTCAACGACGAGCACTTGATTGCTGCAGGAAGTATTCATTGCCGCCTCCTTCACTCCCATTCATGCATATACAAGGGAGAATCATTACTTCAATCAGGCTGCCGGCGCGGCCCAGCACCGGCTTTCCGCAGCGCTGGCAAGCAGACTGCGCGTCCGTTCCAGCTTCGCGATTACTTCTATTATAACGGGTGATGGGACGGTTCCGCGATCTCCCCCCTTTTCAGTGGACTTCAGCGGGGCAGGGCCAGACCGGATGAACGGCAAAAAAGCCCGAGAAGCCATCCGCGTTCAAGACGCAAACCGCTTCTCGGACCTTTTCCTTCAGACGGTATTCCTATCTTCTCAGAACGACCGGCTTCGCCGGCGAATGGCCAATCGGCTGAGGCACCGGCGAGCTGGCAGACCGGTTGTGCTGCGGAGCGTCTAGCTGGCCCATCTGCTCCGGGTAGCCGTATTCGCCGTGTTCGCTCAGATCGAGACCCATCACTTCCTGATCCTCTCGTACTCTCAGGCCCGAGATTTGCTTGATGCCATACAACAGACCATAGGAAGCGAGGAAAGCAAACGCGCCGGCCGCCGCGATTCCGTAAGCTTGCACTCCCAACTGATGGAAGCTGCCCGTATCGAGAAGTCCTCCGGTTCCGACGCCTACCTTGGCCGCCAGCTCCGTCGTCGCGAAAATTCCGTTCGAGAGCGTGCCCCAGATTCCGGCCATCCCATGGACGGACAACGCGTAAATCGGGTCGTCAATGCGCAGCTTATCGAACAGCTTCGTACTGTAGAAGACCAGTACACCGGCAACAAGACCGATTAGTACCGCTGCCCATGGCTCGACGAAAGCGCAAGAGGCGGTTATGGCCACCAGCCCGGCCAGCGTGCCGTTCAATATCGTCGGAATGTCCGCTTTGCCATTCACGATCCAGCTGATCGCGAGCGCCGCTATCGCGCCGGCTCCGGCGCCCAGCTGCGTGTTCATCGCTACGTAACCGAAAAATCCGTCATCTACGGCCAACGTGCTGCCTGCATTGAAGCCGAACCATCCGATCCAGAGAATAAGCACGCCAAGCGTGGTGTAGACCTGATTATGCCCCTTCATCTCTCCGGAAGCTCCCTTGCCGGCAAAGCGACCGAGCCGCGGCTTGAGCAGCAGCGTCGCCGCCAATGCCGCCATCGCGCCTGTCAAGTGAACGACGGTCGATCCGGCGAAGTCCTGCTTTCCATGCTCCGCCAGCCAGCCGCCGCCCCAGATCCAGTGCGCCACGACCGGATAAATGACAGCCGTGAACAAGATGGTGAACACCACATAGACGGACAGCTTCGCCCGCTCCGCGAAGCCCCCCCACGCAATCGACAGCGCCACGGCCGCGAAGGCGAATTGGAAGGTGAAGAAGACGAACGGGGGCAGGCCGTCAGCACCCTGCGGGTTGAAGAAGAAATCCCCCCAGCCGATAAATCCGCTGCCACCGCTGCCGAAGATGAGGCCATAGCCGACAGCCCAATACACGAGCGAACACAAGCCGACGGTGAACACGGTCTTGCCCGCGATATGGCCCGCATTCTTCATACGGGTCGATCCCGACTCCAACAGAATGAATCCCGCCTGCATGAAGAGGACCAGCACGGCTGACAGCATGACCCAGAGCGCATTCATTCCCGTATTCAGCATCTCGACGGACGGACCGTCCGCTGCCCGTGCCGGAACCGGTATGGATAACCCCCAGCCGATCCCGAGGAGCGCAGCCATCGTCCATCGTCCCCATTGAATTGCGTTGCGTCTTGATTGGATGCTCTGCATAATCTCCACTCCCTGTATTGTGTAAGATAATCTAACACAAATTTGATTTATTATTGGTGATTATAGGGGTGGGATCGCCTTGTTTCAATAGCTTTTCAAGAGAATGTATATTTTTCTGCAATTAATGTAAATGATTATGACATGACATTCCTCCACCAGGCAATCGTTTCCTCGATTCCGGCCTCTAGCGTATATGCAGGCTTCCATTCCACTTCCCGCTCTAAGCGCTCGATGTTGGCGCCAATGAACAGTGGCTCATCATCCGGATAAGGGATTGCCCCGAATTGAATCCGGTGGGCCCCTCCTAATCGCCGCGCAACTAAGGAAGCCAACTCCTTCACTTGAATCGGCTTGCCTGAACCGATATTGACGGTTCCCTGCACATCGCTGAAGAGCATAGCGACCAGAGCTGCGGCGACATCCTTGACATACAGATAATCCCGATACTGCCTGCCATGGGTGCATAATGCCTCCTGGCCCGCGAGCAAAGCCCGGATAATCGCAGACACGAGCCTGTTCCCGGCCTCGCGTGGACCGTACAGATGGAAGATGCGTGCCCAACCGCTGCTCACTCCCATCACTTCCGCATCCGACTGAAGCCAGGTGCGCAGCGAATGTTTGCATGCCGCATATGGTGTTTTCATGGATAGTGCGGAGCCCTCCTCGGATAAGTATCCGTCCACCCATTCATACTCTGCGCAAGTGCCGCTTACAATAACTCTCCTCCCCCCGCAGCGGGCGAACTGACGGATAAGTTCCTTGCCTGCCCGAGCCCAGCTGTAATTGCGCAGCGAATAATAGCATTGCGGCGGAACGGCCTCCCAGGCGAGATGCATCAGATGGGACGGCTTAATCCGCTCCATGAGCGCTTGCACCTCCGCGGCATCCAACAGATCGGCCCGATGCCATGTACAGCGGAGGTCCGTGCACGGAACGGTCCGATAAGCAGCATGAACATCATAACCCATCCGGAGCAGCCGGCCGACGACGAAGCCGCCTATCCAGCCGCTCCCCCCGGTGACAAGAATCGTAGTCATGGCGTCACATCACTTCGACTTCGGGCACCAGCACGACGAACTTGCCGCCCCATTCCCGGATGAAAGCACATTGTTCCATAATCTCATCCCGCAGATTCCACGGCAATATGAGCACAAAGTCCGGCTTCGTTCGCCGCAGCTCAGCCGGGTCCTTAATCGGAATGCGCGACCCTGGCAAATAGAGACCTTGCTTGTGCGAATTCCGATCCACAGTATAAGGAAGCCATAAGCGATTGATTCGGCAATAGTTGAGCAGCGTATTTCCCTTGGCTGGCGCTCCGTAACCAGCGATCGTCTTCCCCTTATCCAAGACGTCAAGGAAAAATCGAATAATGTCTATCCTCATCCGCTCCACCTTCCAGGCGAATTGCGTATAGACAGACACCTCATCCAGTCCATATTGGCGTTCCAACTCTATCACCTTATCTACACTGGCACTCACCGGATGACTGCTTGATTCATGGGTAACGAACAGACGAAGCGACCCTCCATGGGTCGCAATCTCCTCGGCCTCAACGACCTTGAGCCGATGCCGCGAGAATGCCTGTTGCAGAGCGATCAGCGAGAAGTAAGAAAAGTGCTCATGATATATCGTGTCAAATTGGTTGTACCGGATTAAGTTCAACAAGTGCGGGAACTCAATCGTTATCATGCCCTCCGGATGAAGCATACGGCGCAGCCCCGCCAGAAAATCATGCAAATCCGGAACATGCGCGAGCACATTATTGGCAATAATCAAATCTCCCCGAATTCCGTCCTGCACCAATTGCGCTGCCAGCCATTCCCCGAAAAACTCCGTTCTCGTCGGAATGCCCTTGCCTCTTGAGATCTCCGCCACATTGCGGGCCGGTTCAATCCCCAGCGTCCGGATTCCCCGCTGATGGAAGTATTGCAGCAAATATCCGTCATTACTTGCAATCTCGATAACTTGCGAATCCGAATGCAACGAAAACCGGCGCAGCGCCATATCGACATACTCCTCGGCATGCCGAAGCCAACTCGACGAATAGGAGCTGAAATATAAATAATGCTCGAAGATATGCTTAGGCGAAGCTATCTGCCCCAGTTGTACCAAATAACAAGACTCGCAAACATAAGCATGAAGCGGGTAGTAAGGCTCCATCCGCTTCAGCTCTTGAGGATCAATGAACGAGTTCGCCAGCGGGGAAGCGCCGAGATCAACAAATGTCCGGGTAAGCCCGGAATCGCAAATTCGACATTGTGAGTTCATGAGTCGCTGCAGCTCCTTTCCCTTGTGATAAATGAGGCAATCTGCCCCTCCGCAATGCGCCGCGCGTCTATCCCCGCTCCGTATTGCCGATGCCATGTCACCGTCCACTCTACCGCTTCCCTCGTCGACAGCTTGGGCCGCCATCCTAAGATGTGAACCGCTTTGCGGCTATCCAGCGTCAGTAGAGGGGCCTCATAAGGAGCATCTGCCGCCTCCCGAATGAAGGCCAGTTCTTCTCCCCACAGTTCTGTGGCCATGCGAACGATATCCTCTACGCTCACAGCCCCGGGATCAACAGGTCCGAAGTTCCAAGCCTCCGCGAATGAAGGGCTCTCCCATAGCTTCTCAGCCAGCAAAATATAACCGTGCAGCGGATCCAGGACATGCTGCCAGGGGCGAATGGCATGCGGTTTCCGGATCGCAAGCGCCGCCGATTGCGTATAAGCTCTAATAATATCAGGCAATAGACGGCCGTCCGCCCAATCCCCGCCCCCGATCACATTGCCGGCTCTGACCGATGCCAGCCGTGGAGCAGTCCCCTTCCCCTTCTGGAACCAAGCTTGTTGATAGCAGGCGGCAGCGATCTCTGCGCAAGCCTTGCTCGCGCTGTACGGATCATGCCCGCCAAGAGGATCTCCCTCCCGAAATGGAGGAGTTCCCCGTTTGCCGTCGTTAAGATAACATTTATCGCTTGTCACATTAACGACGACACGTACGCTTGGCGTCTGGCGAACCGCCTCTAGCAGATGGACCGTCCCGATGACATTCGTCTGGAAGGTATGGACAGGGTGGATATACGAGGTCTGTACTAACGGTTGGGCAGCCAGATGGAACACCACTTCCGGCTGGTGATTCGAGATTGCATGCAATAAGGCTGGGAAATGAGTAATGTCTCCCCGGATCGAGTGGCGGCAGGAAGTATGGATACGGGCGGCTTCAAATAAATTAGGAGTCGTAGGAGGAGTTAAGGAATAACCAATCACTTCGGCGCCCATCAGCGATAGCCATAGCGTCAGCCAAGCGCCTTTGAACCCTGAATGTCCAGTAATGAATACCTTTTTTCCGTTCCAAAATTGTACATCGACCATGCTACCACACCTTCCATGGGGCTTGCCTGCTGTCCCATAGCTCCATTAGTTTCTTCTTATCCCGCAGGGTATCCATCGGGTGCCAGAAGCCATGGTGCTGATAGGCCATAAGCTGCCGCTGCTTCGCCAGCTGAACGAGAACATCCGTCTCCAAGACGGACGCATCGTCGGATATATATTGGAATATGGCAGGTTCGAGCACGAAGAAGCCTCCGTTAATCCAGCCCCCGTCACCTGCCGGCTTCTCTGTAAAATCAACGACAAGCTGATTCTGCAGCGCGAGGGAACCGAATCGGCCGGGCGGCTGCACCGCTGTAACGGTAGCGTGCTTCCCGTGCGAGCGGTGGAAGCGAATCAACGCATCAATATTAACGTCGCTCAGCCCGTCCCCGTAAGTGAGACAAAATGTTGAATCCCCAATAAAATCCTGGATTCGCTTGATTCGTCCGGCCGTCATCGTCCCCTCTCCCGTATCAACGAGAGTGACTCGCCATGATTCCGTATCCTTGCCATGAAACTGAATGGATTGATCCGTCATATCCACGGTGAAGTCCGAACGGAATAAATGATAATTAGCAAAATATTCTTTAATCACATGCCCTTTGTACCCCAGACAGACGATGAAATCGTGGATCTGATAATGGCTATAAAGCTTCATAATATGCCATATTATCGGATGCGGGCCGATGTCGATCATCGGCTTAGGCTTGACTTGCGTCTCTTCGCCGATTCTTGTTCCATATCCGCCCGCAAGGATAACTGCCTTCATTAAGCTCACCCCCATAACCTCATATAATCCGGATAGATCCGAAGATCTGTCGTCTGGGTAACAAGCTGCAAATACCGGTGTTCTAATTCATCTCTCGTCACAACATGTTGATGACCCATGCCGAGCTTGATGCTTTCTTGTGACATCGTAGGGCCGATCTGGAGCTTGCGCAGCCTCAATTGCTCCGTCCAGGGGCTGAAGTCGAATTTCAATATAAAAGCGGGCGCCGGATAGTTCACGCACGGGAACTCACTGTATGGATGGAGGGAATAATGTCTTCCCGTCCAATAGTTGCCATGAGGAAACTTGTGAATGAACCTCCCCATAATCGGCGAAATAAACCCGTGATGGCGCTGCCGAACTAACGGAACGGCCGGATGGGGATCGGGATACCCGTACTTCGGATCATCTACCATGTAGATCGATCGGATAAAATACATATCACTTCCCAGTGCCTCCAAAGTTGTGTAAAATTGTTGCTTATCCCGGAAGCATAGAAATTCCGTCGTGTTCAATACGGTTTTCCACCCGGTACATTCCCTCTCGATCTCCATCACTTCACGATCAACTAAGACAGCGTCGAACTCATGCACTGTGGAATCCCGTACTTCCCAATGAGGGGCAAACTGTCGGCAGATGTCAACGGAGCGGTCGGTCGATCCGCGATTAAGGAGAATTCCATGATCGAACAGCGGAACATGGTGCCGCAGCCACCACGGCAGTAAATACTCTTCGTTATAAAAATGAGAAATAATGGTACTGCACATAGTTGTTTTCCCTCCTTTTTCCCAATATATGAACCAAGGTCCCATTGGCTTGTACATTCACTCCCGTTCCATCGCCTTTTTTCACGCCTTCTTGCCGTTCCCGTTAAAACGGACAAGGGCTGCCCTTGTCATCGTTGATGACAGGAGCAGCCCTTACATGCTGGAAGCAGCCGTTGCAGTGGGGGAAGCAGTCCCATACAGCCGCAAGGCATTGAGCGGTATTCTATTCTTTGAACAATTGGGACAACGGATTTTCGGTAAACTTCTCTTTATAGATCGTCCCGTCCTGCTTGAATACTTGATACTGGTGGAAGTTCTGCGTCGGGAATAACGTGCTGAAGCTGGCCGTCGGCAAAAATGCCTCTGCCGCCTTGTCATTGATATGATCGCCGGTCCAGAAATAATGCACCACGAGCCGGTTCTTATTGTACGGATGAACCGCGCCGTAAGCGCCATAGAAACCGCGTTTGCCCATCACTTCCTTCCACGGGAAGCCGGATTGCGCCGACTTCTCCACGAGCTGAGGCTTCATCGCTTGCACGAAGGCGTTCTTCGACGAATGGCCGATCGCGATAACATTGCTCTTCGCCAGCGTCGTCTCCATATTTTTCTTGACCGCCTGCCGCTCCGTCAACACGGTAGCCTTCATGCCCCACATGTCCAGCATATTGACAAGGCTATCCTTCACCATCTCCTGCTGTGCTGCGGCTTCGGGGCTTACGGAGTCGCTCAGCACGATAGCCAGCGGTTCGCCATGCAGCGTCTTGGCCATGATGCGGACCATTGATTGTTGCGGAAGATCCGGATGTTGTCCCAGGATGCCGTCATACATTTGAGTCATCGTCGTCCGGGTGTAGTTCGCCTTCTCCGCTTCGGTCAACCGGAATTCCGGCTTCAGCTCATAATTCGGCTTATTCAGATTATCATCTATCCGCTGGCGAATCTCGGTCCCGAGCTGATCCCCTATCGTCTGCAGCAGCCCTTCGACCGTCGCGTTGCGATAAGCGTAACGATTATAGTACTCTTTCATGAACGAATCGAACTTGGCTTGTCCTACCGTGCGGTACAGTTCATAGATGGCCAGGCGCCCTTTTTTGTAAAATACGGCATCGGGAGAGTCGCCCACATTGTCATTTGTGGAGTTAATCGACTCTTCCAGCGGAAATTCATCCATCCGCACGCCGTCGAAGCCGCTCATCTTGTTGCCCTGTTCTTCATAGAAATAGGCCATGGCGAAGTCGGCAAATCCTTCATCCAGGAACGATTCATGCTCTGAATCATTGCCGATGATGGAATGGAACCATTGATGCGCAATCTCGTGCACGAAGGCCGTCTTATTTTCAGGATCATCCAGCGGACTGACCAGCCCCATCTGGATGAGTCTGGAGAATTCGACAGCCACGCCCTCGACATGGGATTCCACGATGCGGAATTCCGGATAGTCATAAGGACCGAACTTCTCGCTGAAGAAGGTGATCGCCTTGAACGCCTGGTCGATATATTGATTGATGACGTCCGTTTTTTTCGGATCATTGTCGTCATTGTAATAATAGTATTCCACGGTCAAGCCGTTCACCGTTTTGCTCGCCTTATGATACTTCGGGCTGGCGAAGAAGACCAGCTCCCGCGTTTTGTCGGCCTGGGCCGTAACCGTTTTGCGTCCGGGCTCTGCCGCCGCTTCGGACAGTTGGCCCGGCATCGCTACCTGCAGCTTTTCCGGCACATTCAGGCTGACGCGATAATCGGCCATATCGTAATAATCGGATTCGAACGTTTTGCTGTACGGCTTCTTCGCCCATGCATGCGTCTTCCCGTCATAGACCGACATGACCGGGAACCAATGCGCGCCGTTCACAATATCTTTGTAATAGGACAGCCGCTGCATGCCGAACGGAATCTTCGTCTTGAATTCCAGTTCCAGCGCGACCGCCTCCCCTTCCTTCAACGCCTTCGCCAAGGAAACCGTCAGCGCCTGATTCTCATTCTTGAAATCGAGCGTCCGTCCTGTGCTCGCATCCTTCACGCTAATAATCTCAATACCGCCGAGGAAGTCCTCCGGCTTTTTATCGGGATTATCCTTGGCGATCTGCTCATTGTTCCGGGCGAACATGGTCGGCTGGGTCTCCTTCGAGCGGTTCGCATCGGCGAACAGGCGGAAGACGACATCTTGAAGCGGGTCGGAGGACGTATTGCGGTACGTTACCTTCTGCTTGCCGGTAATCGTCATCTTCTCCGTGTCCAGCTTCGCTTGAATATCATATTGAACCTGTGCAGCGGTCTCCCGCTTCGCCTGTTCCGCCGCGGCGTTCTGAGTCAAGCCTGGCTTGCCGCTCTCCTGGGCATAGGCGGTGCCTGTCCCGGCCAGAGGAGCCAGCATGGTGAAGGCCATCGCTGCCGCCAAAGTCGTATGCAGCAGTTGGCGTCCTGTTATTTTTATCAATATCCCCACTCCTTCATCCTTGCTGATGGGTCTTGCTGTTACTCCTATTGTAACGGACACAAGAAGCGGCGTGCCAGTGATTTCCCTTATCGGAAACTTACAAACTTGTCAGACGGAATTCCAATCCGGTTCCTCGATCTGCAGCTCTCTCATGCAAAAAAAGACGCCTGTCAGCGACAGACGTCTTGTATGGCAGCTTAGCCCGAGAGGTGTTCCGCACGCGGCTTCAGCTTCTTCTTCTGCTTCGGCGGCACGCCGGCATGCTATGCGGTTATTGCTCCTTCGGCTGCGCGATATGGCGCGTCCGAATCTCTTCCTGCATCAGGCCGATAAGCTCCGCGAGCGGCTTCATGCCCAGATCGCCTTCTCCGCGCTTGCGGACGGAGACGGCGCCTTCGTTCTTCTCATTCTCGCCGACGACGAGCATGTAAGGCATTTTCTCCAGCTGCGCTTCGCGGATTTTGTAGCCGAGCTTCTCGTTCCGCACATCGGCTTCGGCGCGAATGCCCGCATCCAGCAGCTTCTCGGTCACTTCCTTGGCATACGCCTCATACGTCGGCGATACCGGAATCACCTTCGCTTGAACCGGCGACAGCCAGAGCGGCAGCGCGCCAGCGAAGTTCTCCAGCAGGAACGCCGTCATGCGCTCCATCGTGCTGATGATGCCGCGGTGAATGACGACCGGACGATGCTTCTGCCCGTCATCTCCGACATATTCGAGCTGGAAGCGCTCCGGCAGCAGGAAGTCCAGTTGCGCGGTGCCCAGCGTCTCTTCCTTGCCCAGCGCCGTCTTGATCTGCACGTCCACCTTCGGACCGTAGAATGCGGCTTCCCCTTCGGCCTCGAAGAACGGAAGGCCCAGCTCTTCGACCACTTCGCGGAGCATGCGCTGGGACATTTCCCACATCGCATCGTCCGGGAAATACTTTTCGGTATCCTGCGGATCCCGGTAGGACAAGCGGAAGCGGTACTCCTTGATGCCGAAGTCATCGTATACTTTGCGCAGCAGCGTAATGACGCGCGCGAACTCTTCCTTGATCTGATCCGGACGGCAGAAAATATGAGCGTCGTTCAACGTCATCGCCCGCACGCGGTGGAGCCCCGTCAAGGCGCCGGACATCTCGTAGCGGTGCATCATGCCGAGCTCCGCAATCCGGACCGGCAAGTCGCGGTAGCTGCGCATCTCGCTCTTGTACACCATCATATGATGCGGGCAGTTCATCGGACGAAGCACGAGCTCCTCATTGTCCATCTCCATCTTCGGGAACATATCTTCCTGGTAGTGCTCCCAGTGGCCCGACGTCTTGTACAGCTCGACGTTAGCCAACACCGGCGTATAGACGTGGCTGTAGCCGAGGCGCTCCTCCATATCGACGATATAGCGCTCCAATGTACGGCGCAGCGTCGCCCCGTTCGGCAGCCAGATCGGCAGACCCTGGCCGACTTCGCGGGAGAAGGTGAACATTTTCAGTTCCTTGCCCAGCTTGCGGTGATCCCGTTTTTTCGCTTCCTCCAGGAAATGCAAGTATTCATCCAACTGCGCCTTCTTCGCGAAGGCGGTGCCGTAAATCCGCTGCAGCATCTGGTTGTCCGAATTGCCGCGCCAATAAGCGCCGGCAAGGCTGAGCAGCTTGAACACCTTGATCTTGCCGGTCGACGGAACATGCGGGCCGCGGCACAGATCGAAGAACTCGCCCTGATCATAGATCGTGATCACCGAATCCTCCGGCAGATCGCGAATCAGATCGAGCTTCAGCTCGTCGCCAATGTCCTGATAGATCGCCAACGCCTCTTCCCGGGAGACGACACGGCGCGTAATCGGCAGATTCTCCCCGATAATCCGCTCCATTTCCTTCTCAATCTTCGGCAGATCTTCCGGCGTCAACGAAATATCGAGATCGATATCATAATAAAACCCGTCCTCGATGACCGGACCGATGCCCAGCTGCACATGCGCATCCTTGTACAGACGCTTAATCGCCTGCGCCATCAGATGGGCGGTGCTGTGGCGCATCACTTCCAGCCCTTCCTCCGAATCCGCCGTCACAATCGCCACCTCGGCGTCTTGCTCAATCGGCGTCGCCAGATCGACCAGTTTGCCGCCCAACTTGCCGGCCAGCGCGTTCTTCTTCAAGCCGCTGCTGATGGAACCGGCGACTTCCTCCAATGTTGTGCCCTGCGCATACTCCCGTACGGCGCCGTCGGGCAGAGTTACTTTGACCATAGACATGATGCTGGACCTCCTCATTTCAGCTGTTGCGCTGCGATATCCGTACGCGACATCTGTGCAGCCACCGCGAAAGCCCGCGAATAACAAAAAAACACCCGTCCCTGGCAAGGGACGAGTGTTCATATACGCAGTTAACCCGTGGTTCCACCCTCATTCAACCGGATGTACTTGTACCCTCGCAACACCGCATAGCGCGATTCCTGCGATTGTTCTTACCGGTTCTTGAGCATTCGGTAACGGGAATGAATCGTTGAGCGATACTGCCCGGCAGAGCCGCATGTCCGGCTTCCGGGGTTCCCGCCCAATGCTCCGAAGGGGTCAATATGCGCGGCCACCGAAGGGACTTGCAGCCAAGGTCCCTCTCTCTGGGCGGTTCCATCTCGCCATTGTTGTCTTCGTCACAGCATGTTGCATCGCGACTGATATCGCATTTTTGATTATGCCATATTATATGGCATTTTCGGCAGGAGGTCAAGCACAGAGGCCCCGCCTGTCAATAGTCAGGCGCCGTCTCCTGCTTCTGCCAGAGCATCGATTGACAGGCGTTGCAGCGGACGCAGACATGGACCCGCGATTCGAAAATTTGCTGAATCGTCTTGATGACCTGCGAATCCGGCTCCCGGGTATGAATGACGATATTTTGCGGAGAGACATTGATGAGCGTGCTCACAATCATGTCCTCCATTTCCATATCGCAATCGACCATTTCCACAAAAATGCCGTCCATGACATGCTTCGGCTCCAACGGCTGCAGATCCTCATCCAGCAAGGTAAAATCATGGCCTCCGCTATGCATCAGATGCGCCAGCGGCACCTTCGTTTCCTGAATATAGACAAAATATTTCAACAGCGCGATAAATTCCTGGTATTGCCGTTCGAGCACAAATTCATCCACGGCATAATCGACGACTTCCTGGAGCTCGGCCATATAAGGCTGCAGCCGGAAGCGGATGAACCCGTCCAGATGAAGAGAGGTCTGCTCCTCCAAATAGCTGCGGATAGCGCGCATCACCTTCTTTTTGCGGCGCCGCCGCGCTTCCTGGCCACCGGTATCGTCACCGCCGCTCAATAGCAGCAGACAATAATCTTCAATTTTGACGCATTCCTCCGGCTCATAGCTCGTATATTTTTGAATCAAGGCGCGCAGAAGCTGCTCTTCTTTGGCAGACAGAATGAATTCGGCCAAGGCGCGGGCACTTCGATTCCATACTTCGGCGCCATGGCGCGCCAGTTGAAAATCAGGCAGCACTCCGCTGCATGCAATGGAGCTCAGCTGTTCACCGAACGTGACATCCAATTGGATAACCGTCTGTTCTTTATGTAAATCACCCAGCTCCTGCTGCAGCAATTTGCTTAAAGACAAAACCTCTTCCCGTGACGCATTCGGAAGCGTTAATGTGAACAGTTCCATACGCCCACTCCTTTCTGTTCCTTATTAAGTATATGGGGCTGAAGAAACAGATATACGAAGCGGGTTCTGGAAATGAAGGCGAACCTGACAAGCTGTGGGACAAACAGTCAGGCAAGCTGGTGGAAGGTACGTCAGACAAGGTGCGGGCCATGGCTGTGAGGTGCAAAAACGGTGCCGCGACCCGTCAGAAAAGCTCGCTTGGCATGGCGAATTCAGGTATTGCGTGTATGGCCATACGTATGATGATTTATGTGGTGAAATGTGTATGTAGTTATACGTACGGTGATTCCTGCGTGATTCGTTCGGTGTTCAGTGTTTCGTAGGATGTGCGTGCAGGGGATACGTGCAGGGAACGTGCAGGGAACGTGCAGGGAACGGGCAGGGAACGGGCAGTGCAGTGAAAAGTGCTGCGGTGAAGAGGGGCCGGTGAATGGGGGCCGGTGAATGGGGCGGCCTTGGCTCAAAATTGCTGCAAATAGACAGTTTTCGGCTTGGCGGGGCTTCCCGAAATAAAAATTCCTGCGTAAATGCAGGAATTTTCACCATTTTCTACTTATTAGAGGTGAAACCGGCGAAATCCTGCACTTTTGCATCAATTTCCCAAATTCCGCCTGTGAGAAAAAGAAAATACTGCAGTTTTGCAGAATTCTCCACACTCAAGCCCAGTCACTCTCCCGTACATAACCGGGATATTCTCCCTGCGCATATCGCGCGTACTCTCCCCGTCATACCGCGAGTCCTCTCCCCTCGCATCCATGTGCAAAAAACCATATTATACATACAAGAGATGGAGTAAAAAGTTACAAAATGGGAGCAGAAAGTGTACGCTGCTTCTCCATCCATATTGTCGCGTAATCTACAATATCTCGAACAGGAAGGAGCAAGGCAGTTGCATTCGCAACCTGTCCGACTCGGACATGATTCGTATCCCGCGCAAAATCTGCTCCAATCGCATCGAAATCGCTTGAATCTAAATCCACTTCCTTGTATTCAACCCAAGCTTTATTATTGCCTTGCATCATGGGAGCTTTCGCAATCATCTCCTTCTTACGCTCATAATTGGCCCTATATTCAGCCAAATGAATGGATGTATTATTGCCGTGACCGACCCCCAATAATAATATCCATCCATCCAGTTCATACAGGCGAGCGATCGGCGATTGCTCTCCCAAGCCGTAAGCCAGACTATGATTAACTGTAATATACACTTGATTGGCACCCCAAGCAGCGAAGGAAAGCTGAGGATGATTGCTTCGGATGACGCCTCTTTGCTTACGGAACAGCTCCGGTATAGTCCCCATTTCCGAGCAAGGCGTAAAATCACGATCAAAAGCAGGCATTTGCTCCCGAATATCCTCCCACCAAGATTCTCGCACAGGCGGATTGCACCATGTTGAGGGATCAGACAAGTCCGATGTATGCGTTGGCATGACAAGGGTTCCTTGTTCTCCCAACTGTTCCTCTAAAGCTAATATGACTGACACGGCTCCTCCTACCACCCATCCGCCCAATGATTTCATAGAGGAGTGAAGAATAACATTCATTCCCGATTGTACGCCCAGCTTCTCAAAGTCATTTTTCAATGAAGTCCGTGTTATTAAATCTCCGCTGATTACTTCCATATGTTCATTCCGCCTTATATCCGGTAGTCATCTTCAACAATCTAATCCATAGCTCCCGTCTAAAATTGAAACGTTAATGATTCGCGTAGCCGATTTTCCTATTCATTTCCAAACAGCATTGCATACGAAAATCTTACCATATAAATGAACATTTCTAAACGATTGAAGCACATATTTGAAATAGGGCTTGCTAAGCATTAGCTAGTATATTTTACCGTATTGAAGATGAAGCATTTCGTGTACAGTTATGGGTATGCCTGTATAATAGAAGAAGGAGCGGCCTTTTGCCAGGCTGCTTTTTTGTGCGATCAATGATAACCACACCCTAGAAGGAGGACGCGATGAATATTCTAGTTGTCGATGACGAGCAGAGCATCTTGAACCTCATCCGTCTCAATCTCGAGATTGAAGGCTACACGGTACACACGGCCGCGAGCGGCCAAGCCGCGCACGAACAATGGCAGGCGCAACAGATAGATTTGATTATTCTTGATGTGATGCTTCCCGATACAGATGGGTATCAATTGCTGCGCGAGTTCCGCAGCAGCAACTCAGACGTTCCCGTCATCATGCTTACCGCCAAGGGACAAATTAACGACAAGTTGCTGGGACTGCAATTAGGCGCTGATGATTACCTCGTCAAGCCGTTCCACAGCACGGAGCTGCTGCTCCGAATCAAGGTGATCGAAAGACGGATGAAAAAACAAGAGCAGACGAACTCCGGATCCAGCATCATGCATTGCGGACCTTTTCGAGTCGATCCGGAAAAGCGCGCGATTGTTGTGAACGGACAGGACATTACGCTAACGTATCGAGAGTATGATCTGCTTCTGCTGTTATTATCCAATAAGCGGCGCATCTTCACTCGCGATGATCTCCTTATGAAGGTGTGGAAGCTTGATTATCCGGAAAATACGAGAGCAGTCGATATTATGATACAGCGCCTCCGCAAAAAGCTAGGAAAAGAAGGAGAGCGAATCAAAACCATTTACGGCGTCGGATACAAAATAGATTGTTGATTTGCACGGCATTTTGAACAAGGTGGATAACCCATGACTTTACAGAAACGCTTTCACTTGGCACTTCTTGCCCTATTCATTCCTGTCATGCTTTTTCTCTATATCGTGCTTGATATTTCTTTGCAGAATAATGTTTATCAATCCGCGGTCAATTCGCTGCAAAAGCTAAGCGTAGAAGCTCAGATCTACACGATTAATTATGTGGAGCGCGAACAAAAAGGAAAACCAGACTTCACGCTTCAAAAAGGCGCGCCGCTTATTGCCTCATATCTGTCCAAGCGCATGGGCGTTCGCGTACAGCTCATTAACGCGCATCATCTCGTCCTGGCCGATACCGAGCGTGGAGCGCTGTCTTATGTGAATCAGGATATGGAACAAGCGATGCATGGCAGTAAGTCCTATATGATTCAAAAGGCCTCTCCCTCTCCATTGCTGTTGTTCTCCAGCCCAATCTACGTCGACAATCAAGTTATCGGATTAATTCGATTCCTCCAGCCCTTGGAGAATGAATCACAGCTGCTCAAGCGAATGAAGGTCACCTTCGCGGTTGCTTGCTTGCTTCTTCTCGCTGCCGCCGTGTTGATTGCGAATCGCTTCGCCAAATCGCTGAGCAAACCGATCGAGCAGCTTCGAGATATGGCGAAGAAGCTCGCCAACGGCCACTACGGCAGCCGTATCGAACTAAGCGGTTATGAGGAAATAAGTCAGCTGGCGCATTCCTTGCATGCAATGGCCGATGCAATCGAGCTGCACATCAAGCAGCTAAGCCGGGAGAAGGACAAGCAGCGCGATTTCCTGGATCGAGTCACCCATGAGCTAAAGACGCCTCTGACCGCGATTATGGGATATTCGAACCTAATTCCACGTCTGAAGGATCCGGAGGATGTTCAAGAAAGCCTGCGCCATATCTCCGTGGAAAGCGAGCGCATGCTTACACTTGTCGAGGAACTGCTCAGCCAATCCAAGTATGGAGACAGCCCGTTCTCGGTATCTCCAACCATATGCGATATCGCGGCGATTGCAAGCGAAGCCATGTATATAATGCAGCCACGACTCGACAAATATCAGATTCGGCTGCACAACGAGCTAGTAACTACGATAGTTGTCGCAGATCCGGATAAGACGAAGCAAATTTTCCTGAACCTGCTCGATAATGCAATCAAATATAGCGATGCATCCGAGCTAGTGATTCAACAGACATCAAGCGATAATGCAGAGCGAATTACGATCCGGGACGATGGAATCGGCATAAGCCATTCCCTCATTGCACGGTTCGAAAGCTCTTCATCGGACGCAGCCCTGACATCGGCCGCAGGCAATGGCTTCGGATTGCTCATATGCAAGCAACTGATGGCCCTGCAAGGAGGAGAAATGTCCATACAATCCGAGGATGGGATCGGAACGACAATCACGCTCCAATTCCGCTCACCGGCAGCATTGGATACACATCCTCTGCCAACATGCTCGAAATAATACATTTGCGAAACAATTCCGAGGAAATTATGAAATGATGATTGTTTATGCTGAGCAAGGAGAGTAATGCAGAATGAACAAGCTTATATGGAGTGCCTTTCTTTTTACGGGAATCATTCTATTGCTGTCTTTTGCCGGGTTCTTCCTGAATGAGCAGGTCTATCAGAAGGTCGGCATTATCAACGATAAGCATGAAGTATTGCGAAAAGTAAGCGATTCCCTTCCTGTTCAAGCAACAATTTCTCATCAGAAGTGGGGATCTTTGCATGTCAATGACGAGGTAAGTCTGCACGCGTTCGTATCCTATATGGATCGGATCAAGCAGGAGTATGAACCGAAGCTGTCTACTGATACCGACAGTGAACAGGCCATTCTCTCGGGACGCATCCAATATTTGAACGGAAGCGAGCAGACCTTTGAGCTTGGCAGCACCTTTACCCTAGGCAAATGGTCTTACGGCCCAGGACATGAGACTCCTCTGCTGTCTGCCCTGCAGACTCAGCTGCAAAGTCTTTTTTATACGCCCGAGCATTTCGCACAATTCATACGAACTGCAAAGGGGCTCACTTTCCGTTCTGACGGCGTACAAGGAAATTTGCTTGATCATGAAAAGGGTTACTTGGTGTCCAGCATTCAACAAGCATTGGAAATCAAAGATCAGGTCGAAATTAAGCAATTGTTGCTCCGCAAGCAGGAGCCGCTCGGCTCTATTACTGCATACAAGGAGGACAAGGAGCTGAAAAATGACCGCAGCAATATCCTGCATATCGTCGTTTATTCCGGCTATGTCGTCATGCAATATATGGGCGATGACAACGGAAATTCGATCTATTTGCAGACAGGCTTGGAGAAACTGCTGCTTCATGGAAAGAACGAAAAGGCGGATATAAGATGACACGATTACTCTACCTTTTACTATTCGTCTGTCTAGTTACGCAGGCAGGCTGTTCCAATGATCATCATGCCATTACTGTGGATGAGCAAGGTATGCCCGACATGAAAGGGCGCCATCTGGTTGCATACGTGGCCGCTCGTGAAGAAGTCGGCAGTGCCCTGCTGTCGTCCTTCTGTCAACAAACAGGATGTACGTACGAATACATCCGGCTGTCGACAGAGGAGATATTGCGCCGCGTGTCTCAGGAATCAACGAAGCCGCAAGCGGATCTCGTCATTGGGGGAACGATCGATGCGCACATGACGATGAAGGAAGAGGATCTATCCTCCCCGATTCGCAGCGCAAATATGGATCTTATCCCTTTCCCGTTCAAGGATGAGGACGGGTATTGGGCTGGTTACGAGGTTGAGCAGTTATCCATTGCGGTTAATCGCGAACGCTGGGATCAAGAATTTGCGCCGCTCGGGTTGAAGTTCCCCAAGACGTGGGAAGAACTGCTTGATCCTGCATATCGTGGCAAGATCGTCATGCCAGATCCGAATTATTCAGGAACCGCGTACACGTTTATCGCCTCGTTATACGATGCATGGGGCGAGCAGAGAACTTCCGATTATTTGCGACAGTTGAATCGCAATATCGGTCTGCTTACTGTAAACGGCTTCATGCCGGCACAATACGTCAGCTCGGGCGAGTATGCAATCGGTATCAACTTTCTGGGAGATCAGCGCAAGCTGCGCGAGGCCGGGTTCGATATCGTGAGCAGCGTTCCGATAAAAACGAGCCTATTCGTCAATGGCATATCGAAAATCCGGAACGGGCCCAATGAGGCCGCTGCAGACTGGTTCATCAATTACTGCTTGTCACAAGAGGCTGCGGCTGTCTTGGAACGAGTGTCTTACGGCACCCCGACCGTTCACGAGAATAAGCAGGATGTAGAGAAGTCTGCTGTCTTGCCTGTACACAGTTCCATGCGTAGGCATGAACAAATCCTAGACCTTTGGAACAGAATGCGTGCGGACAAAAAAGGTCAAGGAGAATGAAGAATGTTTGGTTGGTTGAAAAAAGCTCCCGCCATACCTCGATTGCCGGAGCACATGATCGCGAAGATGTACCGAATTTTCCGTATGCGTACCATAATCGGCATTTTTATCGGTTACGCAGGCTACTACTTAGTACGCAGCAACTTTACGTTGTCCACACCCTATTTGAAGAGTGAGTTCGGGTTCAGCCCTTCTCAAATCGGTATGTTGAGCGCGGCACTTGCCGTTACCTACGGTATAAGCAAATTCTTCATGGGGAATTTGGCGGATAAAGCCCATACGCAGCGATTTATCGCTGTTGGTTTGTTCTTGTCTGCCGTAGTTAACCTTATCTTAGGATCTACTTCCTCGTTCGGTCTCATCTTCATGATGCTTGTCGTGAACGGGGTGTTTCAAGGCATGGGCGCTCCTCCTTGCAGTATCGTACTGGCGAACTGGTTCTCGAAGAAAGAGCGCGGTACGTATATGGGAATCTGGAATACGTCCCATAATATCGGCGGAGGCATTATCGCCCCAATCGTAGGCGTAGCCATAGGTATTCTCGGTTCTGCCTATTGGCAGACAGGAATTTTCGTAGTCCCGTCCATTCTCGCGATGATTATCGCCGTTTTCGTATGGTTCTGCGGCAAGGATACTCCGCAATCGGTTGGTCTGCCGCCAATCGATGAATATCGCAACGATTATGACGATGTGGAACGCAATCCAGACGGCGACAAGCTGTCCATGAAAGAAATCTTGATCAAATATGTACTTAAAAACAAATTCATCTGGTACCTGTGCTTGGCGAACGTATTCGTGTACTTCATTCGCTTCGGCGTCTTGAACTGGGTACCATTATACTTGACGGAAGAAAAAGGCTTCACGCAATCGCAATATCACATTGCATTTGCTGTATTCGAATGGGCAGCCATTCTGAGCTCGCTCGTCGTCGGCGTGCTTAGCGACAAGTTGTTCAAGGGCAACCGGATGCCGCTCTGTATTATCAGCATGATCGGGGTCGTGTTGGCTACGCTTGTGTACTGGCAGTCTTCGAGCGTCCTCGTAATTACTATCGCCGTATCCATTATCGGCTGTCTCATCTATGTGCCGCAGTTCTTGATTGGCCTTAGCGCAATCGACTTCGTACCGAAGTTCGCTGTAGGTACAACTGTTGGTTTGACTGGTTTGTTCGCTTACTTGTTCGGTAACTTGACTGCAAGCGCACTTGTTGGATTCATCGTCGAATCCTCCGGTTGGAACGGTTGCTTCCTGTTGCTTCTCGTGAGTGGCGTACTGGCAACACTCTTCCTGACGATGATTCAGGTCGGTCGCAAGAAGAAGCTGGCTAACGCGGCGAACCAAGCGTAAGTCATAGCAGGATATAAATTATAAAAATAACCCTCTGATGTCACGCTACCAGGGCTGGGCATCAGAGGGTTTGCTTTTTATCGTGTGAGATGGAGCTTCAGGGACAAGAGCAAAAACATTAGTCATACCCGTTCATTTAGTTATGGGTTCTGAGAACATGTGCTAACGCCCCATTCGTAATGTAATACATATCGTACTGCTATCACTTTTGTCATGCCCCGGCTATATCCCAGATCTGATTAATTAGGCATATACCTTTGAAAGGAGTACACTTTCTTTTCTTTGCTGGGAGGATCAACGATGTCCTGGATGCTTTCACGTTGGTATGCGGTGGACGACCGTACGAGGACCCAAAAAGGGCTGTCTCCCGTAGAGACAACCCTTTACTCGGAAAAATTCGATTGTCAGTCAAGTAAGCTTCCCATTGTAAACACCAACCCTAAAAATAGCAAAAAGAGCATATTCCCATCAAGCTAACGCAAAGAATATAGAGGCGGGAAAAACGGCGGCAGGACGAGCTGAGGAAGATGGTTGAGGCACCGAATCCTGCATCTGAGCAAGATTTTATGCTATTTCAGCCATTATCTGATGCAAATCCCGTAAAAGTACATCCTTTTCGCCGATTTTTGCTTCCCCCCATAGGCACGGAAGAAAATCCTGCCGTCTTTTACGGGATCCAAGAGACCGCGTCGGATCCTGGGGGCATCATCGTCTTCTGGAGGCATCGTTGCCTTCTGAGGCTTGAACGTTTGGAGGGAATTGCTGCTATTTTACAGGAATTTCGGCTCAATGAGTCCTCATCCCGAGGAATTGCTGCATATCTACATCATTTTAGGCCCTTTCGCTCCAAGTCGAAGCGAAACGGGTGAAATTCCTGCAGTTTTGCAGGATTCACTTTCTGGTGAAGTCGTCCATATCGAATTGCTGTATTTGCGCAGCATTTCTCCTACCGGATAAACGTGTCTGGACAAATCGTGTAGTTTTGCGGGTTTCGCCTACCGGAATAGACGTGTCTAGGGAAATTGTGCAGTTTTAGGCTGTTGGAAACCCCTTTTTTACGAAGGCGTGGAGATTGTCCATTTTCCTAATCAAAACTTAGCACACAGAGCGTTTTAAAAATTTTTTCTACTGAGTGACGAGTCCAAATGAAGTCCCAAAAAATTTATAAATTCTATAATATTAAAAAAAGACACCGCACAAGCGATGCCCTATAAAATAACGCAATCAAGCGCATCCTAAACAATAATTAAGATGTCCGCCGTCCGGCAGAATTAATTCTGCATGACGAAGTCGCGATCCACCTTCACGTTCTCGTCGTCGAACACCTTCAAAATATTGTACTTCGTGTCCCGCTGCGCCGGTACTTTGCCGGCCTCGCGGATAAGCTGCAGCGTGCTGCTGATATTGACCTTATGCGTCGTGCCTGCCGCGGAGACGACATTTTCCTCAATCATCGTGCTGCCGAAATCATTGCAGCCGTAGCTCAGCGTCTTCTTGCCCACTTCCGGCCCCATCGTTACCCAAGATGCCTGGAAGTTCGGGATATTATCAAGGAAGATGCGGCTGATCGCCAGCGTCTTCAAATATTCCTCCGGGCTGACCGGCTCTGCCTTCATATTCGTATTCTCCGATTGGAACGTCCATGGAATGAAGGCAAGGAAGCCCTTGGACGTATATTTGTTCTCCAGGCACTCGTCCTGCGCGATGCGGACCCGCTCCAGATGAAGGGCGCGCTCCTCCAGCAGTTCGCCGAAGCCGACGACCATCGTCGCGGTCGTATTCATGCCTACCTTGTGCGCGGTCTGCATCACATCCATCCAATCGCGCCAGGAGCCTTTGAGCCGGCTGATCTTGCGGCGGGTGCGATCGTCCAGAATCTCGGCGCCGCCGCCAGGCAAGGAGTCAAGTCCCGCCTCGTGAATCGCGCGCACCACTTCCTCCAGCGACAATCCATCGGATACTTCCTTCATCTTCAATATTTCCGCCGGAGAGAAGGAATGCATCGTAATGCTAGGGAAGCGCTCCTTAATCGCTTTGAGCAGATTCGTATAATAGCTGAACGGAAGCTCCGGATTTGTCCCGCCCTGCATCAAAATTTCCGTACCGCCGACATCGAGCGTTTCCTGTATCTTCTGGAAGATGACTTCGTCCGGAAGCACGTAGCCTTCTTTGGAACCCGGGGCACGGTAGAACGCGCAGAACCGGCAGTACGTATCGCAGATATTCGTATAATTCACATTGCGTCCGATGACGAACGTAGCGATCGGTTCAGGATGCCATTTCAACATGATCTGGTTGGCGACATGCCCGATCTTCTCTACCTGATCGGACGAAAACAACGTCACGCACTCATCCGTGTCGATACGTTCACCGCGCAGCGCTTTATCCAAAATGCGATCAATCGGTGACATCGTCACAGTCACTTCCTCTCTCAATAGTTGCATGCTGTATGAGCGTACATGCAGCACGAAGCGGATGCATCTCGTACGATGCTCCTCTATTCGTAAGTCATTCGATATCAGCTCCTGACATGAAGCCGCTGCCCGTTCGAGCATATGGCCATTCATGTCAATGACTTCATAATCGTACCACAATTATGGGCGAAAAAACAGCACCCTCTCCAGCGAAACCAGGTGCACAACATGGCCGGTTCTCCGCGCTGAAGAGGGCATAATGCCATATATATAAGGAAAAAGGAAGCAGCGAGCGCCCGGCTATTGGCTCAACGCTTGATCCAGATCCTGGAGCAGATCGTCGATATGCTCCAGTCCGACGGAGAACCGCAGGAGCCCGTCCGTGATGCCGCGCTCCAGCCGAACATGTGCCGGCATCGAGGCATGGGACATCATCGCCGGATAGGACAGGATGCTTTCCACCGCGCCGAGGCTGACAGCGACCAGCGGAAGCTTCACCTGGTTCAGCACCCGCTTCGCCCGTTCGCCGGAGCCGACATCGAACGAGACGACCGCACCATAGCCCGCGGACTGCTTCTCATGAACGTAGCGGCGCGGATGATCCGCCAGGCCGGGATAATAGACCTGGGTAATGTCGCTTCGTTCCTGCAGCCAGACCGCCAAGCGGCGGGCGCTCTGCTCGCTGTGGCTCATCCGCGCGCCCAGCGTCTTCATACCGCGCATGAGCAGCCAGCTGTCCTGCACGCCGAGCACCGCGCCAAGCCCGTTCTGAAGCTGCTTGATCCGCGCCCCCAGTTCCTCGGTCGCCGTCACAATCAGGCCGGCCAGCACGTCGCTGTGCCCGCTCAGGAACTTCGTCGCGCTGTGGAGCACAATGTCCACCCCATGGACGATCGGCAACTGATGATATGGGGTCATGAACGTATTGTCCAGCAGCGTCAGCAGCCCGTGCTCCTTCGCCCAGCCGCATACCTCCGCGATGTCGGTAATTTTGAGCGTCGGATTGGACGGCGTCTCCATATAGACGGCCTTCGTATTCGGACGCAGCGCCGCCTTTACCTGATCGATATCGGTCATATCAACGAAGGTTGATTCAATCCGAAGCCGGTTCAGAATGGTCGTCAGCAGACGGTACGTCCCCCCGTATACATCCTCGGTTACGATAATATGATCGCCTGCGGAGAAGAGCAGAAAGGCAGAGGAGATGGCCGCCATCCCTGAAGCGAACGCGTAGCCGTTCGTTCCTCCCTCCAGCAGCGCGATATGATCCTCCAGCGCCTTCCGGGTCGGATTGCCCGAGCGCGAGTAATCGAATTCCGGGGGATCGTAAATATCGTGATGATGGAACGTCGTCGCCTGATAGATCGGGACGCTGGACGCGCCTGTCGTCTTGTCGATTTCCCCGCCGAAATGAATCAGCTTCGTTGTAAAGTCAAGCCCCTGTCCTTGCTTCGAATCCGGCTTCGCTTTGTCTGGTCCGCTCATCCCTGCTCCACCTCCAACCGGGCAGCTTCCAGCGCTTGCGCCAGATCTTCGATGAGGTCGTCGACATGCTCAATGCCGACGGAGAAGCGCAGCAGCCGATCGTCTACCCCGATCCGGTCCCGAATCTCCGCCGGAATATCGGCGTGAGTCTGCACTGCCGGATACGTCATCAGCGACTCGACCCCGCCCAGGCTCTCGGCGAACGCGATCAGCCTCAGATGGCGGAGAATCGGATCGACGTAGCGGGCATTTTTCAAGCGGAAGGAGAAGATGCCGGTGTTGCCGGACGACTGGCGCCGCTGAATCTCGCAGCCCGGATGATCCGCCAGTGCGGGGTAATAGACCGCTTCGACAGCCGGGTGCTCCAGCAGCCATTCCGCGAGGCGGGTCGCGTTGTATTCATGACGCTCCATCCGCAGCGCCAGCGTCTTCATGCCCCGCATCAGCTGATACGAATCCGACGGGCTCAGCACGGCGCCGATCGAGTTGTGGAGGAAAGCCATCTCCTCCGACAGCTCGCGGCCCTTCGTGACGATAAGGCCTGCCAGCACATCGTTGTGGCCGCCGAGATACTTCGTCGCGCTATGTACGACGATATCCGCTCCAAGCTCCAGCGGCCGCTGGAAGAACGGCGTCAGCAGCGTATTGTCCACAATCGTCAGCAGGCCGTGCTTCTTCGCCCAGGCCGCCACCCGCTCGATGTCCGTAATCATCATCAAGGGATTGGTCGGCGTCTCGATGAAGACCGCCTTCGTCTGCGGCGTGCGGGACGACTCCAGCGCATCCAGGTCATTCGTGTCGACATAGGTGGCGGTGACCCCGCAGCGGGACCATATCCGCTCCAGCAGACGGTACGTCCCGCCGTACAGATCGAGCGATACGATCAGATGATCGCCTTGTCCGAACTTGGCGAACACCGTCTGTATCGCGGCCATGCCCGAGCTGCAGGCGAAGCCGGCATCGCCCTGCTCCAGGGCGGCTGCCGCTTCCTCCAGCACGGTACGCGTCGGATTCTTCGTACGGATATAATCGAACCCCGTGCTCTGTCCCAATCTCGGATGACGATAGGCGGTAGCCTGATAAATCGGATAATTAACGGCTCCTGTCGCCGGATCGTGAACCGACCCGATCTGGGCAAGCCGGCTTTCCATGCGGTAATCGGCTTCGTTGCGCTGCACCATTATAAGTTGGCCCCTTCCTTACGCGGTACGGCTTTGCCCAGTTCGTACGGCGTTTCCTGATAGACATAGTAGTTCAGCCAGTTCGAGAACAACAGATTGGCATGGGCGCGCCACGACGAACGCGGCTGGCGTGACGGATCGTTGTTCGGAAAATAATTGACCGGCAGATCCATCTCCATCCCTTTGGCGATATCCCGATCGTACTCCCATTTCAACGTGCAAGGGTCGTACTCGGAATGACCGGTCACGAAAATATGCTTCCCGTCCTGCGTCGCCACGAGATATACGCCCGCCTCTTCTGACTCGGCGAGAATATCCAGCTCAGGGACGCGCTCCACGTCCTCCCGGCGAATCTCCGTATGCCGGGACTGGGGCACGAGGAACACGTCGTCGAAGCCGCGCGTCAGCTTCACATTATCCAAGGTCGTACAGTGCGGATACACGCCGAAAATTTTGCGCTCCAGCGGATATTTCGGAATGCCGTAATGGAAGTACAAGCCAGCTTGGGAAGCCCAGCAAATATGGAACGTGGACGTCACATTGGCGGAAGACCATTCCATAATTCGGCACAGCTCGCTCCAATAGGTCACGTCCTCGAATTCCATCTGCTCTACCGGCGCCCCCGTAATAATCATGCCGTCGAATTGCTGTTCCTCGATTTCATCGAATGTCTTATAGAATGCAGATAAATGTTCAGCGGATGTATTTTTGGACGTGTGCGTCGCTGGATGAAGCAGCGTCACATCCACTTGCAGCGGCGTATTGCCTATGAGGCGCAGCAATTGCGTCTCGGTAGTTTCTTTCGTCGGCATCAGATTCAGAATGACAATTCGCAAAGGACGAATATCCTGGTGATATGCACGGGTTTCGTCCATGACGAATATATTCTCCTGAGACAATATTTCTTTGGCCGGCAAATGATCGGGAATCTTGATCGGCATGACGCTCTCCTCCTTCATGAAATCCATCGTAGATTGGTTGTCGCTTGCGGTATAGGGTACAAAAAAACCTTTCCCGACATTCGAGAAAGGTTATGCACAGCCTACTTCATGCGCCTCTCTCATCTGTCAGCAGCAGTCTTCTGACCGCTACCGCAAGAATTAGCACCGTGCGCGCTGCAGATACGTCCTTGAATGCAAGAACGGCTCTGCACATCTGCCGGTTGCCGGGTTTCATCGGGCTTGTCCCTCCACCTGCTCTTGATAAGATTGCTAACATATCATATTCGATTGCAGTCCCGTTAAGCCGAATGGGACTTGGTAATAATTTAAAGCCAAGTCAAGCAATAAGTCAAGAGGAAAATCACCTTTTGCTCCTTCCGGCATATCGTATTCCATGCACGCCGCAGCAATCCGATTTTTTCTTGAAAAAAGGACGTGCCGAGCGGTATACTAAACAGGTGCCTGAAGGGCACTGTTGTCATAAAGCGTTCGAAGATTATCGTAAATCATTTCAAATTGGGGTGAATTTCGGATGGATGGCGACCCGAGGCAATGCCGAGGTACGAACGGACAACCGAATAAGGCGATTCGGCGGGACACCGTGCAGCTTGACGGCTGTCGCGTTCTGTCATTATGCCCATCCCCGAGCATCATGCGCGGATAACTGCCGTGCCCTGGGGGTAACGGCTCTCATCTGCATCTGCCCTGCACGAATCGTCTGAACAGACGAAGCAAGCTGCCGCATCCAACATGCGGCCGAAGGGGAGAGAGCATTGAAAATCCGTCTAGTAAACGAGGGCGTCTTCACGCCGGTGGATGACATACAGAAGACATTGACTCCACCGGAGAACGGTTTCTACTGGTTAGATGCCGATATGGAAGATCTGGTCGAGCTGCAGCCCTTGTTCTCCATACATGATCTCGCTGTCGAGGACTGTATGAGCGAAGAAGAGCAGCGGCCCAAAATCGAAATCTATGAAAATCATTATTTCATCGTACTGAACAGCATCCGGTTCGACGATGAGGAGATATTCCTGCGGGCCTTAAATATATTTCTCGGCAAGCACTACATCATCACCGTGACGAAGCAGAAAATCAATGAATTGCGCATGGTCAAGCCGATACTGTGGGAGCAGCAGGTGAGCTCGGCCGACCGCATGCTGTATCACTTGATCGATATTCTGGTGGATAACTACTTCTCGGTAGCCGATCGGATCGAAGCCAAGATCGACAACTTGGAGGAAGAACTGATCGTCAGCGCCAAGAAGGCTCATCTGAACGAGATTATCAGTCTTCGCAGCGAGATTCTGTGGCTGAAAAAAGGATTGGCGCCGCAAAAAGAAGTGCTGCTTGTCCTCTACCGGAAAGATCTCCGTCTCATCGAGGACGATCTGCAGAAGTATTTCCGGGATATCTATGAAAATGCGGTCAAAGTCTCCGAGACATTCGAGACGTTCCGTGATCTGATGGGCAACTTGCGGGAATCGTATCAGCTCAGCATCGCCAACCGCGCGAACGACATCATGCGCGTATTTACCGCGATTACGACGATCTTCATGCCGCTGACGCTCATTACCGGCATCTACGGAATGAACTTCGATTATATTCCATTCATGGACTGGGCCTACGGCTCGCTCTATATTATCGGCTTTATGCTCATACTGGGAGCCCTGATGTTCTACCTGTTCCGCAAAAAAGACTGGATCTGAAGAGGTTCCAACAACCGGCCTTATATGAATATGAACGATAGAACCCAAGCCCGCCTCCCGCTCCAAGGGATGCGGGCTTGTTCATGCTTGCCCCGGATTAACCGGCAATCGCTTGCCGCGCCTCCCGGCTCTTCCGTCTGCGGTGCAGAAGCCGGAGGAAGCGGATCCGCTCATAGTTGGTCTGCAGCTCGGAAGACGGCAGCTCCAGTGCTGCTTCGCCGAATGCCTTAATGTAGATCGGCTTGATGTACTCGTCCCCCAATTCAATAAGGGCGGACTCGACCGCTTCCCGCTCGCCGGGAGGCATGGACGCCAGCTCCTCCTCGGCCAGACCTTCGATCGCGCCGCCTTCCTTCGCAATCTTCTCGATGCGCATAATCAATTCGCGCCGATCCACCTGCAGCCGATCCATCAGCTGCTCGATCCCCATCCCTTGCTGCAGCCCTTCCATCAGCAGGCGGCGCTCCGATATTTTGGCCAGTTCATTCGCCTGCTTCGCTTCCCATTCCGCATAGACCCATCTGGCGAATTCAGGCTCGCTTACGGCATCGGCCACCCAATCCAGGGGGAAGTCCCTCGTGCGGGCATACTGCTTCGCGATCTGAATAATCTCTTCGCCGAAGTCGCGGACCTTCACCGCGCCGAAGCCCGGTATCTGCTCCAACTCCTCCAGCTGCTGCGGCAAATAGGCGCTGACCATGCGAAGCATCCGGTTCGACGCGATCCAGTACGGAGCGCGTCTCAGCCGCGTGGCCGCTTCCCTGCGCCATTGGGCCAGCCGATCATACACCTCCGCATTCGGATGGAGATCGGCATAGCAGGCGATCCACTCCTGCTGCTCCCGCATGCGGCGCTCATGAATGTCCACCTCCGGAACGAAGCCGAGCGACAGCCGGTAGCCTGCGCTCATGAGCCGCGCCATGCCCCGCCGCAGCGATGCCCGCATCTCGGCCCAATCGCCGCCTTCGAACCAGATCTCCGGCTCCGCTCCTTCTGCCTCCCACAGCACCATCCATTGCCCCTGCTCCTCGCCTGCGGTCAGGAGCCCGAAGGGAGCCGCGTACGAGTCTTCCTTCCGCTTGCCCCCGCGCTTTGGCCGCTTCTCGCTCCCGTCCTCCTCCATGCTTCGCTCCAATCGCACCATCCATACAACCTGCATGATCTACCTTCCTCCTTCTCGCTTCTCAATGCCACCCATTCCTAAGCGCGCAAAAAAAAAGAAAGCACCTCTTCCAATGCGGCTTGCGCATCATGAAGAGGTGCTTCCTCGTCCTAGTTATGAGTTTATATAGATTATAGCATAATTGCAGAATCTGTCAATTGATTATGGCCTTTTCGCAAGCGTGCGGTATAATGATAGCGTTACCGATACAAGGAGGCTCGTCCCATGAGTGCACATGAACTCGATTTTTTAGCCGATCATACCGAAGAGACGTCAACGAGGTTCGTTACGTTTATCGGCGGCAGCATGCGCCGCTTCGATCTCGCGCTTACCGCGACCACCCGCTTCTATGGCAAGACGCTCGTCACCGATCTGCAGAGCGGCCTGACCGCCATTCTCGGACAGGACGATCTGGAGGAGGAAGGCTATCTTGAGCACTTCTACCGGTTAACGGATGAAGAGGCCGCCGATCTCCGCCAATTCCTGTCCCTTGTCGTCGGCGCGGCGCATTTTAACGATTGATTCGGATCCCGCAATGACCGGGCACGAGCTTACTCAGAGAACCAGAGCACATTGCTCAGCTCCCGTCCCGGTCTGGTCACGACCCTGCCGTTGGCGATCAACCCGGAGGAAGCGCCGCCGTCCAGATTCATCGCTTGCACGGCACCCAGCTTCTTCCATATTTCTGCCCACTGCTTCATCGTCGCGGATGGAACCGTCGCCAACAGTATCGAGCCGTCGGGCAGGATGCCGATACCGCTCCGCATTGCCGACTTGGACAATATTTTGTCCTCCTTGAAGCCTTCCGCCCGCGGATTCAATGCCACCTTGCCATCCTTCACGAGCCGGGGGCCGCCGCCCAGCGCAACCTGCACGTCGTCCCAGTCGATCGGACGGCCCAGCCGATCCGTGTAACGAATCGACATCGTTACTTGATCCCCGACATGGAACCGATCGGCCATCGGCTTCTCCGTTCCCGTAAATACAAGCACATATCCGTCCTTCGGAATGCTCACATTGCGGCCCGCCGTCACCTTCTTCACGACGCCGCCGCGAACGACGACGGCCCGGCCGTAGGCGAAGCCGAGCGAGTTGCCGCGCAGCGGCGTGTACAATACGGCTGCGCTGCCGTCCCGCTTCGGCGTCCGATTGACGAAATACGCATACCATGACGAAGTGCGTTCGGTGGCCGCGTTCGTCACTTGACCGCTAATCTCGATGCGCAGGCTGTCCATTACGGCCCGCCCGTCCGGACGGAAGCCGATGGCCGTGCCGTAGTTGCTCGTATGCTCGACCCGGCCGCGATTAATAATGGTTCCATACGGCTCGGGCCGGCCGCCATACGCCTCGAAGTACGTTCCGTTCACTGCCGCCTTCGCCCCAGTCCGCTTCGCGGTGCGGGTCATCGTCGCGGTCGTGCCGAAGCGGTCCTTGCCGAAGGAGACATGCGGCTTCATTCCTTTCGGCACGCGCACGGTCGTCACGCGGAAGATCTTGCGGCCGAGGGAGACCCGCTTCACCGATGTGCTCACCTTGCTCGCCGGCTTGCCTGCCGCGACGACGACGCCTGGCGCCGCGGAGCTGCCGTCCTGCACCTCCGCTCCCGGCGTCCACGTCCATAACAGGCCGAATGCGATCAGGCCCGCAAGGCAGGAACGCCATCGGCTGGCACGGCGTTCGGAAGGAGCCTGGCATACGTTATCCTGATTCAACTCTCTCATTCCCCCAACAATTCGACCCTATCTCTCCCCAGAATGATTGCCGGATACAGGGAGGATAGGGTCTTCTAGTCATTCGATGCGTATCTCGATATATACTGTATCGGCAGCGGAAGGCCGGATCGTTAGGCCGTCTCGATCAGACGAAGAATGCTCGTCATCTCAAGCTGCTCGAACATGGCCGCGACCGCATCCCGCTGCGGCCGGAACACACATTGACCGGCTTCGCATACAACCGGCGCTTCGCAATGGATGCGCGCCAGCCGCCGCGACAGATGGAGCATCTCCAGATCCGCCTCGATCTTGGTGCGAACGCCTGCCGGGAGCGAGCTCATATTGGCAAGAATCCCGTCTATCGACGAATATTGCTGAATCAGCTTGAGGGCCGTCTTCTCGCCGATTCCGCGGACACCCGGATAATTGTCCGACGGATCGCCCATCAGTCCCTTCACATCGATAATCTGCTCCGGTGTAAGCTGCTTCTCTTCCATCAGCGTCTGCGGGCAATAGACGGCATAGTTGCCTTGCCCCTTCTTCATGATGACGACGCGGGTGCGTTCATGCACCAATTGAAGCATGTCATGGTCGCCTGTCAATACATACACTTCCATCTCATCCCGGAACACCCGCGACAGCGTGCCGATGCAATCATCGGCCTCGTAGCCTTCGGCCGACACATTCGGAATATGGAAGCTGTCCATGACGTCGCGGATCAATTGGAACTGCGGCACCAGATCGTCGGGGCATTCGGCCCGGTTCGCCTTATACTGATCGAACTGCTCCGCCCGGAACGTCTTGCTCCCCAGATCCCAGCAGCAGGCGATATGCGTCGGCTCGAACCGCTTGACCGCATCCCAGAAATAACGCATGAATCCATAGACGGCATTGGTCGGCGTACCGTCCTTCATGCGGCGGATCGACCCGCCGTATGCGGTGGCGTAATACGCGCGGAACAGCAGAGCCATCCCGTCCACCAGCAGCATGCGCGGCTCGGCCGGTTCGGACATCATGTCCGTATCCCACATCATTCGCGTTCCCCTTTCCTATCTTTTCATGACAGAATTGCTATTTTTCTATTCTGCTGACACTGCTATCCATTATAGCATATCTAGGCTTCCGCTAGCGCCCCACGGCCCAATCTGGCAAGCGGGACGCAGCACTGCAAGCCGATCTCGCCGGCGCTGTCAGCCGTGCTTGGCCGCGGTCGTCCACGTATCGCGGTAATTGTCTTCGCGGAAGCCGACCGTTACCCGCTTGCCATCCGTGACAACCGGACGCTTGATGAGCTTGCCGTTCGAGGCAAGCAGCTTGATCTGCTCCTCGCGGCTCATCTGAGGCAGCTTGTCCTTCAGCTTCAGCTCCTTATAGACTTCCCCGCTCGTATTGAACCACTTTTTCAGTTCCAGACCGCTCCGCTCAATCATCTCCTCCAGCTCCCGCTCGCTAGGCGGCTGCTCAACGATCGGCACCAGCTCCAGTTCAAGCCCCTGCTCCTTCAGCCATTGAATCGCTTTGCGGCAAGTGCCGCATTTCGCATAATGATAGACCGTTACCTTCACCTGCTCCAACTCCTTCCTTGTCCGTTCAGCTTCGTGCAAGCCCGCGCTTGCCGTTTTCCCTTCTGTCCTGGCCGTTCTCCTTGTACGAATCGCGGCGTCAGAGTCCCAGCGTCACGCTGGCCCCAATGGCCGTCACTGCTGCCGTCACTGCTGCCGCCCATGCAGCAGGCGCTCCCGCAGCGCCAGCAGATCATCCGGCAGCGGAGCCGTGAAATGCATCGGCTCCCCTGTCATCGGGTGCTTGAACCGCAGCTCGGCCGCATGCAGCGCATGCCGGGTCAACGGCTGCAGCGCCCCGGCGAGCCATGGCGAGACCGCCTGCCCGCCGAAGTAGAACTTGTCCCCCAGCAGCGGGCACCCGATATGCTTCATATGAACGCGAATCTGATGCGTCCGCCCCGTCTCCAAGCGGCAGGATACGAGGGACGCTTCCTCACCGTACGCCTCCAGCACCCGGTAATGGGTAATCGAATCATAGCCGTCCTCCGTCACGACACGCAAATGAGGCTCCGTCTTGTCCCGGTCAATCGGAGCCCGGATCGTGCCCTCCTGCGGCGAAGGGACGCCATAGACGAACGCCTCATATCCTTTCCAGATGTCATCCGTCTGCATCTGATCCGCCAGCTGATGATGGGCATGGCCATGCTTCGCGACGATGAGCAGGCCGGAGGTCTCCTGATCAAGCCGGTTCGCCGGCCGGAAGCGGGTCAGCTCCCCCTTGGCGCGCCAGTAATGCACAACCCCGTTCGCCAGCGTCCCTCCCGGGTAGCCCTTCGTCGGATGGACGACGATCCCCGCCGGCTTGTTCAGCACCAGAATATCGTCGTCCTCGTACACGATATCAATCGGGATCGGCTCGGGCAGTATCGATTCGACCGTCTCCTCCTCGATCCGCACATGAACGACATCCCCGGCATGGAGGCGCTCTCTTACACTAAGCGGCCTGCCGCTTCGCTCGGTCAGCCCGTTCACCGTAATGGCCGCTTCCATCGTCTTCAGCCGGGTTAGCAGCCGGCGCGACAGATTCAGCCGCGAGCGCAGCACGGCCCGCAGTTGAATCCCTTCGTCGCCTTCTGACACGACATATTCGAGCTCCGCGGCAAGCTTCCGTCCGTTAGGCTCCGTCATGACGGGATCTGCGGCGGAAGACTTCCGCGCTCCGCACATATTCTTCATCGGGAACCGAAGCAATCGCATTGGCCCGGCGGGCGGCGACGAAGAAGTAATCCGAGAGCCGATTCACATATTTCATCACTTGCTGGTGCACGGTTTCTTCCCGAGCCAGCGTCACGAGGCGCCGTTCGGCGCGGCGGCATACTGTCCGGCACACATGAAGCGCCGAGGCCGCCTCGCTGCCTCCCGGCAAAATGAACTTGCGGATCGCTTCCGTGTGCGCATTATGCTCGTCAATCCAGGCTTCCAGCCGTGCCACCTGCTCCGCATGCACCTTATAGACAACCTCGCCTTGCTTCTTCTCCGCATAGGCGACATCGGATCCGCAATCGAACACTTCATGCTGGATCTCGATCAGTTGGTTGCGGAGCTCCTCATAAGCATCTCCCTGGCAGCATGCCGCCGCCCAGCCTATGAACGAATTCAATTCATCGAGCTCGCCATAGGCATCCACCCGCAAATGATCCTTGGACACCCGGCCCCCGATAAGCGATGTCGTTCCTTCGTCCCCTGTCCGCGTATATATTCTCACGTGTCTTCCTCCTTGTGTTGAGTGCTGACGCCGCGCGGCGCAGCATATTGTCGTATCCTAGCACGGCAGCGGCCGGGAACTCATCAGCCTCTGAACCTCCTGGCCGATACCTCCTCCGGCATCCCTGCCTCGAGCCGGAACCATTGATGACTGCGGCGTGCAAGCTCCCGATTGAGAGCCGCGTGCTCGATAATATAGCGCCGTTCCTTCGGATCCGTGAACGGCGTGTAAGCCGGCGGATCGTTCGTAATCAGGAACAGCCTCCCCTGAAATGCGAGTAAGGCATCCTGCAGCCGCTTGCGGGCGGCGGCGATCTCCTCTATATATATGGCGTCATATTCTTCATTATCGCCTTCCGGACGCTTCTTCCATAGCTGCGCATGGACGCCTGCGAGATAGGAGGTGACACTGTCCACGACCACGACCCTCCGTTCCGCCCGGAACAGATTGGACTCTTCATTAATCCGATGCAGAAGTCCCGGCAGCTCTTCCCCCGCCGGCAGATGCTGCCACCGGCAACGGGAAGAATCGGGCATACCATCGGGAAGGCTCGTATGTAACGTCGACAGGTACAGCCCTTCACGGCCGAATCCTGCCGCATAGGACAACGCGAACGATGTCTTCCCGCTGCCATGGCCTCCGGTAATCCCGATAATCACACTGACTCCCTCCATCCGTCCGCATCATCTGCCAGCCTTCACTTCGCTTCCTCCATCAGCTTCAAGATCTGGATGGAGCGCTCCTCATTCGGTGTGCGAACCGGAATCGCGACGAATAAGCCCTTCTCTGTGATGCCAAGCTTGTTCAGAAGCGGCAATTTTTCAGCCGGAAGCGCATATAGATGCTTTTCCTGATGCTCGATATAGCCCTTTTCCGCTTTTTCCAGCACCATGCCGTCAAAATAGCCTTCTTCATATTTGTCCTTGTCGAAATAAGCATCCAACGGGATATGGCCGCCCTGCTTGCTCATCGACTTCACGTCTTCCTCGGGCACAACATGCACGGCGTTATCGCCCGCCGCATATTCGACAAATAATTTCTGCAAATTGTACATCGGCGACGCGAACACGTCCACTGTGAATTGCCCTTCCAGTTTCTGACTCAATTCCGTCTTCAGCGCCTCGGTCAATTCGGATGGCACCGTTGTCGTCGACATCATGAACACGGATATGTCCGCTTTGGACCCGCAGCCTCCCAGCACGAGCGCGAGTGCGAGCACCATCCCCATCCATCCCCATTTCCGCACGATGTATTCCCCTTTCTCCAGCATGTCTAACCGTCTATCACCCACTATATCACAAACGGCATAAGCAAAAAAAGAAGACCCCTCAGGGTCTTCGGTATGTTAGGATCGCTTGCCGAGCGATTTCATGTACTCGTTAATCTTCAAGTCCAGCATGCTGCTGATTTCAATCATACTTTCAGCCGTGAAAGACTGCTCTTCTTGAAACATCTGCTCCATTTGCTTCCGCAAAATCCTTATCTCCTGTTCCAGAGCAAGCATCTTGGACGAAACGTTTCTTGTTTTGCCCGACCATTTGGGATGAGATCCATCTTCTCTCAGTAAACTACGTGAATACGTCGTCAAGGTGTAGTTCGAACAAAACAAGCCCTTTCCTCCTTTCGCAGCTGGATCCTCGAAGCGCCATCATCGCCCATCTGTTCCATTTGATGGGACAATAAAGCGAGACATGTTATATTATACCAGATGAAGGAAAAGAAAACTAGTTCATTTTAGTTCAATTTGAATTTTTTTCACATTTCCTGCTTAATCTTGTCGAGGAAACGCCCCATTCGATCGAGCGCTTCATTCAACTGCGATACCGATGTCGCATAAGAGCAGCGGATGAAGCCCTCGCCGCCCAAGCCGAACACGTCTCCAGGAACCGCCGCCACCTTCGCCTCGAACAGGAGCCGGTGCGCGAATTCCTCGGAAGTAAGCCCTGTTGATTGAATGGAAGGAAAGGCATAGAAGGCGCCCTGCGGCTCGTGGCAGTCAAGCCCGATGTCGCGCAGCCCCTTGACGATAAGGCGCCGCCGCTGGTTATACGACTCGACCATATGCTCCTTCTCTTCATGCCCGTGCTTCAAGGCCTCCAGCGCAGCGATCTGGCCCATAATCGGGGCGCACATGACCGTATACTGATGGATTTTGAGCATGGCCGAAATAATGTCCTTGTGACCGCAGGCATAGCCCATGCGCCAGCCGGTCATCGCGAACGCCTTCGAGAAGCCGCTTACCAGAATCGTGCGCTCCTTCATCCCCGGAATGGACGAGAAGCTGACATGCTTCTGATCATAGGTCAGTTCGGCGTAGATCTCATCGGAAATGACAATGAGATCGTTCTCCTCCACGATCTTCGCGATCGGCAGCCAATCCTCATAGGTCATGATGCCGCCTGTCGGATTACTCGGATAACAGAGAATGAGCACCTTCGACTTCGGCGTAATTTTCGCCTGCAGCCCTTCGGCGGTCAGCTTGAAGTCATCCTTCGCGAACGTCTCGATTCCGACCGGTACCCCGCCGCCGATCGACACGATTGGCGAATACGAGATATAGCTTGGCTCGGGTATGAGAATCTCATCACCTGGAGCGACCAGCGTCCGCAGCGCCAGATCGATCGCTTCCGAGCCGCCAACCGTTACAATTATTTCATCGGCAGGATCATACGCAACTTTGAATGATTCATCCAAATATTTTGCAATTTCCTCTCGCAGCTCCGGCATCCCCGCGTTGGACGTATATTTGGTGCGTCCCCGCTCCAAAGAATAGACACAAGCTTCGCGCACATGCCAAGGCGTGCAGAAATCCGGTTCCCCTACCCCGAGGGTGATAATGTCCTTGCTGGATACCGCCATGTCGAAGAAACGGCGGATGCCGGAAGGCGGAATATCCCGGACCAGCGGATTAATGTATTGATGCATGGAACGGTTCGTCCCCTGTTTCTCCTCTTCCTTAATCATGCTCTGTCACCTCTCACGGGGTTACGACGAGACGTTGATCGTCCTCGCGCTCTTCATAGATGATGCCGTCTTGCTTATATTTTTTGAGAATGAAATGCGTCTTGGTCGACAACACCGATTCGATCGGCGACAGCTTATCCGAGACGAACGACGCCACCTCGCGCAAGCTTTTGCCTTGAACCTCGACCTGCAGATCATAAGAACCCGACATCAGGTAAACCGCCTTGACCTGCGGGAACAGATAGATTCGTTCGGCGATCCCTTCAAATCCGCGGCCGCGCTCCGGCGTAATCTGGACTTCAATCAGAGCCGTGACCATCTCATCATCGACCTTGCTCCAGTTCACCACCGTCGAATACTTGACAATAACATGCTTTCGTTCCATGTCAGCGATCGCCGATTGAACCTCTTCCAACTGAACCCCCAGCATCGTGGCGATTAGGTCCGGGGAACGGCGGGCGTCCTCTTTCAATAGTTTCAATATTTGAATATCCAGTGAGCTTAAGTCTGTCATTCCCATTGCCTCCCTCGACGTGCCTTGCAAATCAGCCGATATATTGTTGATATTTCAATATGATACACCTTTTTGCGGATCCACACCAGCACAAACATATGTCAGGCGCGGTTGCGAAAACAAACAACAGCCGCCCTTCCATAGAATCGGAAAAGCGGCTGCATAGCGGCGTGCTAGGATAGGTAATCGGAGTAGCGGCTGGTTCCGGACGACTGCGGCTGGTACGAGCCATGCTGTTGCTGCGGCTGGTATGGGGCTTGCTGCTGTTGCTGCGGCTGATATCCGCCCTGCCCGTAGTAGCCGGCGCCGTAGCCCTGCTGTGCTTGCAGCTTCTGCTGGACGAACTGGTTCGCCTTCTGGATCGTCTGCTCATGGTCGCGCAGCCGCTTGTTGACTTCATCCCGGAGCGCCGGGGAAGCGACGGAATACATATTTTGCTGCTGCATCAGGTTGAACAGCTGGCCTTGCATCTGCAGGGTGCTATTGGTCAGATCGGTGAACATCTGGCGAACGGTAGGGCAAGCCGCTTCCGTTACGCCGGTCGCATATTCTCTTGAGGTGCGCTTCAAGTCATTGAGAATCGTATGTAACAAATCTTTCTCGGGCATGAACCCGCTCATCGAAGTGCCGTTCATGTTCGTAACCTCCTATCGATCGTTTTTTATTGGGACTGGGTCTGCTGTTGGGCATGGGTCGGCGCGATCTGAGCATGCTGCTGCAGCGATTGCACCAGCAGGTTCATATGCTGCTGATGAGCCGACACCATCTGCACCAGCGTCTGCTGGATCGCGGCATTGGTCGTGCTTGCCGCTGTTGCCGCGCATTGCTTCATCAGCAAATCTTCATTGGAAATGGAATCTACGATATATTCCAGTTCTTTCGCAGATAACGGCTTCATCGAAAGATGGCTTTGTTGTCCGTATGGCATAGTTGGTTCCTGCTCCTTTCAACATTGAAAGTGTTGGTAATCATTTGTATTATGACTCTCTTCTGAGAAAAATATGTAAATGAATTCGTAGAAATGGAGAGGGATATCCGCGACGCTGGATCGGAGAAGACTTCGGCGGCAACGAACCGTATAACCGTATGATCGCTGCCGCTCTGATAGCCTGTCCTATCAAGACCAGGAGGGCCGAATTGCTCCGTGTGATCGAAGGCGCTGGAATCGGGTATTCTAGCCTCTCATCCCAGGGAATGTGCCTCGAAGCGCTAGCGGACGGCTTCTTCGGCCCAGGGAGGCGCTACTGCTTCGCCGCCTGCTTGACGAGCCGCTGCATGAACAGGGCGCCGAGGATCGGCACGCTTCCTGTAACCGCAAGGAAGCCGACAATAGCCCACTGCTCGGTCCGCCAGCTGACAAGCGCGATAAAAGCCGCGATCCCCAATATCCTTCCGGCCAGCAAACCGAATTCGCGGACGACGGTCAGTTCCACCCGCTGCTTGACCGAGTCGTCATTCCGGCCCAAAATATCGAAGGTGGAAGAGGTCATCGGCACGATGAACAGCGGCGAAAACAAGGAAGTGATGACCCCGAACAGGATAAGCATCGCATAATTTACCTGAATAAATAAAGGGACAATCCCCACCGCCATCGCCACGCTTCCCGCGATCATCCCTGCGGCGCGATAGGATGCGCGGTACAGCCGGCCCGCAAGATAGAAGCTGACAAGCGCGACAGCCGAAGTGATGAGCGTGTAATTCCCCAGCTTCAGCTCGTTGGTTGTTGTGATGTAGACGACGAGCCCGACCAGGAAGTAGAATACGCCTTCTCGCACCCCCTGGGCGCCCAGCGCGGGCAAGGCAGCGCGCCATGGGCTATGCTGCGGCTTCCAGGCCGTAAACGGCAGCGACCAGCGGTAGGCTCCTTGCGGCGGCCGTTTGTGCAGCCAAAAGCTGAATACACCGGCTCCGACAAACACGACGAGTGAACTCGTAAAAATTAGCGTATACCCCCGATCTCCCCCCAGCTTGGAGATCAGGAAGCCGGATACCCAGGGGGCAATCATGGCGCAGCAGGATCCGACGAACCCCGCCCAGCCATTGTACAAATCGCGGTTGTCCGCGTCCGTAATCTCAAAATAAATGACATTGTAGGCCAGCCAGAACGCTCCGCTGGCGGACCCCAGTATAAACCCGAGCGGAAGCATGTAATGCACCGCGCCTTTGCCAAGCCATAGGACCGCCGCGTAGAACAGGGCCGACAAGGCAATCCCCATGCGAAGGCAGTTCATTTTATTGCCTTCCTTCACCCATTTCCCGGCAAAATAGAACACGATGCCGATGGCCACTTGCTGCATCAAGGCAAACCAGCCAATAAAGGCGAATTCCGATTTCATCTTCCATAAAAAAACATTGACGAACGTCCCAGACAGGGCGTTCGCCAACGAAAATAGACCGAATACGACCAAGAGCAACAAAGACTGGCCGTCAAGACGCGCTTTCACGAAGGTGAACCCTCCCCGCTTTCAGAGCTGGTAGCCATATGGTTACAGCTTTTAACTTGCCCCAAAGCAGGCGTCTTATTTATTAAGCTTTCGCATTTCTCACATTTTCCATCATGGCTTCGCGATAAGGAGCCGCCAAAATTTTCGATACCTGGAAGCAGGATGTGCACACATAGACGTTCAACTCGAACGGCGGCTGAAGCAATGGCGCAGCCAGCGCTTCCGGCCGGGCAGGCTTGAAGCTCGATCCGGATACCGTCTCCGTGCCGGCAAGCAGCATATATTCACGGCATTGCGGACATTCCGGAACTTCCTCCTGGCTGTGCAGGACCTGGTCCACGCCCTCCTGATAACGAAGCGTATCCGTATCGCTGTACAGCACGCCGCCATCATCCCAACCGAAGTTGGACCAGCCCTTCTCTTCCGGCTTTCCGGCTTCTTCCCGTTCCCTGGACGCAGTCCCTTCGTCTTCTTCCATTTCCAGCTCGACATTGAGCGTGCGGTAATTGTTCAGCTCATTATGGCAATGCGGACATTCTTCCTCCGGGCCCAATTCCTCGTCCCACACAATTTCCGTATCGCACCAAGGACATATTGTTTTGCCGGTCTCGCTCATCGGCTTCCACTCCTTTTGTATGTTACGTGAGAGATTACCCTATATTTCTCCAATAAATAATCCCGATAATAAAAAAAATCGCAGCCAGCGCAAACAGCGCGCCCCATAAATACTTCATTCCGTATCCCTCCCAGACGTCATGGAGATCAACCCGGCCCCGGGGGCATCACTTGATGCTCGCCCCGATAATATAGGACAGCGAAATGGAAATAATCATCGCCAACAGTCCGACCGCCCGGTTATCCTTTTCGATCTCTTCATCCAGCCGGAAATAAGGCATCAAGAAGCCGAATAAAAAGTAGGCGGCAAGCAACAGCACGTATCCAAGCGCAGCCCACAGCAAGGACGTGTACAAGGAATCCCTGGCCACGATTCCGAAGCGAAAAATATTGCATATCCCGAATATTTTACCGGACGTGGCCATGGCAACGCTGAGATTCCCCTTGCGGATCTCATCCCAGCACTTGTATTTCGTCACAAGCTCGAAAATGGACAACAGCAGCACTAAAGCCAGCACGGCTACGGAAAAATAAGCAATCATGGATACATAGGGATTGCTTAGCCATTGTTCAATCATCACTTCCACGGTGCTCCCCCTCTGGTCTCAAGATATTTTACTTCAACTCAGCCACAGTCACTCCCGTGCCGCCCTCTCCGAAGCTGCCGAGGCGGAAGCTCTTGACGTGCTTGTGCTTGCGTAAAAATTCCTGAATTCCGGAACGGAGGATGCCGGTTCCTTTGCCGTGAATAATATAGACCTGCCCCAGATTGCCGAGCAGCGCCTCATCGAGGAAGCGGTCGACTTCCATCAACGCTTCTTCCAGGTTGGCCCCCCGAAGATCGAGCTCCGACCGGACCGATTCTCCCCGGGTCCGCTTCACGTTTGCTCCCGACTGCACGGGCTTCGCAGCGGATTTCGCCGAGGAGAGAAGCTCCAGATCATCGAGCGGCACCTTCATCTTCATAATCCCGAGCTGCACGACCGCTTCCTCTCCGGCGAGTTCAACGACGCTGCCCTTTTGATTCAAGCTGTACACCCTGACGTCATCCCCCGCTTCAATGCGGCGGACCGGCTTCGCATCCCGCTTCGGCTTCGCAGCCAGCTTGGCCTCGGGTGCGGCCTCATCCAACCGCTTCCGCGCTTCCGTCAGCATATGCTCCTTGACCTGCACTCCTTCCATCGCCAGCTGCCGCAGCTCGGCGATGATCTCCTGGGCTTCGCGGCGGGCCTTGTCCACGATGGCGCGCGCCTTCGCTTCCGCTTGCTCCTGCCGCTTCTCCCGCTCTGCCTCCTGCTTCTCCAGCTCCCGGCTCAGCTTCTGCCGCATCGCTTCCAGCTCCATGCGCAGCTTCGACGCCGTCTCCCGCTCCGCTTCGGCCTTCAACCGATTGTCCTCCAGCGACGCGATCATCGTCTCGACGCGCATATCCTCTTCCGTCACTTCTCCGCGCGCATGATCGATAATCGGCTTCGGCAGCCCGAGCCGTTCCGCAATCGCGAACGCATTGCTTCGGCCCGGAACGCCGACCAGCAACCGGTAAGTCGGGCGCAGCGTCTGCACATCGAATTCCATGCTGGCGTTGATGACGCCTTTGCGCTCATAGGCATACGCCTTCAGTTCGCTATAGTGCGTCGTCGCGACCATCCGGCAGCCTAACCGGTGAATATGCTCCAGAATGGCAATCGCCAGGGCAGACCCTTCAGCAGGGTCGGTACCTGCTCCCACCTCGTCCAACAGCACGAGGCTCTTCGGCGTCATTTGCTCCAAAATGCGAATGATATTGGTCAAATGGCTGGAGAACGTGCTCAAGCTCTGCTCAATGCTCTGTTCATCGCCAATATCGGCATAGATCGCATCGAACACGCACATCTGGCTTCCATCCTCCGCCGGAATGAACAGCCCCGACATCGCCATCAGATTCAACAGCCCGATTGTCTTCAAGGTGACCGTCTTCCCGCCGGTATTCGGACCCGTGACCAGGATCGACGTATAGGAATTGCCCAATTCCACGTCGATTGGAACGACCTGATCCGCTGGGATCAACGGATGGCGGGCCTTCCGCAGCTTCAGGAAGCCGCGGTCATTCATCCGTGGCAGGGAGGCCTTCATTTCCCGCGCGAGGCGGGCCTTGGCGAACATGAAATCCAGCGTCTCCACTGCCCCGGTATCGTACTCCAGCACATCCGCAAGCAAGCCGACCTGCTCGGTCAGGCGGGACAAAATCCGCTCGATCTCCCGCTCCTCCCGCAGCTTCGTCTCGCGCAGCTTATTGTTCATCGCCACAATCGCTTCCGGCTCGATGAACAGCGTCGCTCCCGAACCGGATTGATCATGGACGATGCCGCCATAATGGCTCCGGTACTCCTGCTTCACCGGAATAACATACCGGTCGTTGCGGATCGTAATCAGCTGCTCCTGCAGCATTTTGGCCGCATTCGAAGAGCGGATCATCGCCTCCAGCTTTTCCCGGATGCGCGTCTCGCCGATGCGGAGCTCCCGCCGGATGGCCGCCAGCTCGAAGCTGGCCTGGTCGAGAATCTCGCCCTGCTCGTCGATGCATTGGCGGATGTCCTCCTCCAGCTGCTTTTGATCGCTGATCGTCTCCGCCAGATCCTGCAATAGCGGGATCGCTTCTTCCTCATGCACGGCGGCAATATGGCGCTTCGTTCGCCGCGCCGCGAACAGCAGCGCCGAAATATCCCACAGCTCGGTGGAGCTGAGCATCGCTTGAATCCGCGCCCGCTTCAACGCTCCCCGAATATCCTTCACCCCTGCCAGCGGCGGTCCGCCCTTGAGGCGCTCGACCGTCATCGCTTCGTCTGTCGCCTGCAGACGGAGCTTCACATCCTCCAAGTCCGAGCTCGGCCTCAGATTCAGCGCGGCCTGCTCTCCCAGTCCGGTCGCCGCATGGGTGGCGAGGGAAGCTAGTATTTTATGGTAATCCATCGTATTCAATATTTTTGAATCCACAACCAGTTCGACTCCTCTCGGTGTCCATTATAACGAAACTCATTTTTGATAGCTATGATGTCTGAACCTGCCACTAATGTTTATCGAGGAAAAGGTTACACTAATTGTTGCACAACCTACACCCTTTCAAACGAGTAAGGAGGAAAGTCCATGAATTTTCTCGGCCATGTCGTTCGATTTATCGTCGCGGCAATTGTATTGATGGTCACGGGCTGGATTGTGCCGGCGTTTTCCGTAGGCGGCTTCTGGAGTGCCCTGATCCTGGCCCTGGTGATCGCATTGTTCGGCTGGATTGTCGAAGGCATCTTCGGCAAAAAAGTCACGCCGTTCGGACGCGGAATTGTCGGCTTTCTGGCCAGCGCCTTGGTCATATATGTAGCCCAATTTTTCGTCGGCGGCGTATCGGTTAGCATTCTGGGCGCCATTCTGGCCGCGCTCGTTATCGGGTTGATCGACCTGTTCATCCCGATTGCGTCTCCGTTCGAAGGCGGTAAAGAATCGCAACCCGGACGGTAATCCTTTTCCAAGTCCATACTCTCCCCCTCGTCAGCCGGCATGCCGGCATTGACGGAATTTCTTGTCTGAATAGGCTTGGCAATCCGCCAATGCATCCGCTACACTGGACTGATAAGGGGGATGAGCATGAGACGCAGCAGGCGATGGACAATAGGAGCCACCATTGTGCTTAGCCTTGGGCTGACCGCATGCGGTGGATCGCAAGCGGATACACCAGCGGCCGCAACCGAAGCCGCGGATACCGAATTGGTCATCCAAGCGACCAACTACCAGTTCGATCAGCCGGAATACCATATCAAGGCGGGCGAGTCCGTTCGCATCATATTGGAAGCGAAGGGCAATCACGGCCTTCAGGTGAAGGAACTGGGCCTGAAGCTGGATCCGAATCAGACCGAGCAAATCATCACGCCCGAGAAGCCGGGTACTTATGAATTCTTCTGCACCATCATGTGCGGGCCGGGACACAAGGACATGCACGCGAAGCTGATCGTCGAGTAACGTACCGGCCGCCAGGCAGACAGAGGCCGCCGTCCCGCCCTTCGGGGAGACGGCGGCTTTTGCATGCAGCGCGCCCGCTTCGATCGGAGCTGCGGGCACCGTACCCAATTACAGCCATTGCGCCCAAGTGACTGCCTGCGCCATCGCATCCGGTATCCAGGCCCCGGTCCATTCCATCCAGACGGATGCTGCCGCCCAATCGCGGATAGCGCCGGCCGGCCAAGCCCGGAGCAGCACATACAAGATGCACCAGAGAAAAGCGAATTGCACCAATCCCAATAGGGCGCCGACCAGCCGATCCACGGCGCGCACCGGCTTCGCTGCGGTCAGCTTCTGGATGGCGAACCGGATGAGCCATAGCCCCCCCATCGCGAAGGTGAACAGCAGAATGAACGCGACAACCGCGTGCACCGTGTCCATCAATGCCGGGGAGAGGGATGATGCGGTCCCGCCTGTTCCTGCGCCGCTCCCCGAATCGGGAGAGAACAGCCGCCGGCGTACCCAAGGCACGAAATCTTCGTAGTAGCGAGAGGCGACAATAAAAGACACGATGCATCCAATGAGGGACAGAAGCTGGGATTTCATTCCCCGCCATGCCCCCCATGCTACCGATGCCGCTGCTGCCGCCGCCAGTACATAATCCAGCCCGTTCCAGGCGGCGAAAGCATTCGCGATATCGCCCCACAGTCTATGCAAAAATTCCAAGATGTCTATATCCATATTTGCTTCCTTTATTTTTGAACATCCTCTTTAGTTAACGTCCTGCTCTATCAATTCAAGCCACTCATTGAACTCGCTCTGCAGCTTCTGATATTCGTCCTTCAGTTGAAGGTAAGCCTCCTCCGTCTCCTTGGCCTGCTGCCGCTCCATATCGCGCTCCACCTGCGCCAGCCGGAATTGATGGGACAGCACCTCGAATTGCTCCTGAATCTGCTTCAGATCCTCAAGCTGCTCCTGGCCGCTCTGTTCGGCCGCCTGCAGGCTGCGCAGCTCGGCTTCCGCCTCTCTCAGCCGCCGCTGCAGCTCATCCCGTTCTTCGTTCCAGGCCTTGAACGCCAAGGACCAATCTTGCTCCTGCTCCGCCCACTCGTCGGCCTGAGCCTGCCAAGCGGCTTCGGTCCGCTTCCATTCCTGCTCCCGAGCCTGGAATTGATCAAAATGCTCCTGCCACTGCTGCTCGCGCTGCTCCCACTTCTGCTCCAGCCCCTGCCAATGGGATTCGCGGGCTTGCAGCTTGTCCTGCCATTCCGCCTCCAGGCGGCCGCATTCCTCTTCCCACTGGGCGGTCTGCTCCCGCGCTTCCACCAGCTCGCGCTGGGACGCTTCGATCGCTGCGGCAGCCTCCTGCTGGGCAGCCTGCACGGTCTCGGCAGACGCCTTCCAATTGAGCGCCTCCGCTTCAAGCTGCCGGTTCTTCTCCTCCAGCTCGGCGATCAGCTCATCATAGGTCTGCTGCTCCTGCGCTTCCTTCTCACGCCATGCGCTGCGCTCCGCTTCATGCTGCTCCCGCAAGGCGACGATGGACTGCCCGCTCTGCGCGCTCCACGCGTCCCGCTCGGCCTGGAGCTGCTCCTCCAGCTCCCGCTTGCAGCTCGCGAGCTCCGCGTCCCGCTCTTCGGCCGCCTGCTTCCGCCAAGCTTCGAGCTGCGCTTCGTGCTGTGCTTCGCGCTCCTCCGCCTGCTCCACCAGTTCGCGTTCGCGCTCTTCCGCCTGCTGAAGCATCTCCATCGCGTCGGACAGCGACTGCTGCAGCTCGGCCGCATTCGCATGGGCCTCGTCGCGAACCCGCATCAGGCGCTCCATCTCCACCTGGCGGGCGCGATCAAGCTCTTCCGCACGGCTCAACCGGCCCTCCAGCTGCTGGATGCGCGCCGCCGCTTGCGCCAGCTTCGCATCCGCTTCCTCGCGCAGCGACTGCTCCTCAGCCAAGGCTTCCGCATGCTCTTCCGCGGTCTCGTTCGCCTTCGCTTCCGCCGCCTCGCGCAGCGCTCTCTCCTCAGACAGCGCCTTCGCGTGTTCCTCCGCAGCTTCGTTCGCTTTCGCTTCCGCCGCTTCGCGCAGCGCTCTCTCCTCGGACAGCGCCTTCGCGTGTTCCTCCGCAGCTTCGTTCGCTTTCGCTTCCGCCGCTTCGCGCAGCGCTCTCTCCTCGGACAGCGCCTTCGCATGCTCTTCCGCGGCTTCGAGCTGCAGGCTTGTCATCGCATCCACGTCTTCGGCATGGCGATTGTGTACCTTCTCCAGCTCCTCCGTATGAGCCGCTTGGAGACAATTCAGCCTGGTCTGCCATTCGCCGCTGACCTGCTCCAGCTCCTCTTGATGCGCTTCAAGCCATTGCTCCCGCTCGGACTCATGCGCAGCATTCAGACGCTCGATCTCCGCCTGGAGCTTCTCCAGCTCGGCTGCCGCCAGTTCCTCCGCTTCGCGCTTCGCCTGCTCCAGCGATGAGGCATGCTGCTCGGCCCAAGCTTCACGCTCCGCCTCCAGCTTCTCCTCGGCTTGCTTCAATTGGAGCTCATGCGCCGACTTCACGGCGGACAACTGTTCCTGCTGCTGCTCCTTCGTCTGTTCCATCCGTTTATGGAAGCTGCGCTCCAACTGCTGCCGCTCGACTGCCGCCTCCTGGCGCACTTCCTGTTGGGCAGCCTCATATTGTTCCGTCAGCTCGCTCAAGCGACGGTTCAACTCTTCATCATGCAGCCGCGCCTGCTCGGCGAGCTGCTGCTGCGCCTGCTCTTCCCGCTGGCGTGCCCGTTCTTCCGCTTCCGCTGCCTGCGCCGCCAATTGCCCTTCCCAAGCGGCAGTCTGCTCGGCAAGCTGCTCCTCCCAAATCGTAGCTGTCTCCTCGGCCAGACGTTCTGCCGCCGCGATCTTTTCTTTCCATTCCGCCTCCTGGACAGCCAGCTTCTCGCTCCACGCTTGTTCGCCGGCTTTCAGCTTGGCCTCCCAGCTCTTCGCCTGAGCGGACAGCTTCTCGTTCCAGCCCCGCTCCTGTTCGGACAGCTTCTGCTTCATCAGCTGTTCGTGCTTCGCGGCTGCTTGCTCCTTCTCCGCCACGGCCTGCTTCCACTTGCCTTCCAGCTCCTGCAGCTTGCGCTTCGTCTCTTGTTCGCGCGCCGCCGCGGACTGCACGCTGCGTTCCGCTTCCTTCAACTGCTGGCTCAGCTTCTGAAGACGTTCGTCGGCCTGCTTCTTCTGTTCCGACAGCTGCTGATTCGACTCCTTCAGCTTGGCTGTCTCCGCACGCAGACCGGCCGTCTGCTTCTCGGTGTTCTCCTTCTCCGCCGCCAACGCCTGCTGGAGCTGCTTAATCTGCGCTCCCGTATCCTTCCGCAGGTCCTCAAGCGCCCGTGCCGAGTGCGACTTGATCCGTTCCAGCTCCCGGGTCAGCTCCAGGCCGGCTTGTTCCTGCTCCTGCAGTGACTGGCTAATCCGCGCATGTTCATCCTGTATTTTCTGCACTTCTTCCGCGATATGCACGGCCGCAAGGACGGCGATGCGCGTCGTATCCAGTCTGGAATTGACGTCCGAGATAGTACGCATGCGCTCGTCTACCATGGCGGCAATGTTTCTCATGTATTCCTTGCTCGTCGTTCCTATCAATTTATACTGCGTTCCATATATGTCAACCGTAACCCGATGCTTATTGTCCGGAGTGGTCATCCTAGCGTCCTCCTTGCCTTCATGTCGCCCTGGCTTCCTGATGCTGCCAAGCGCTGACAATATCTATGCTTCCTTCCCTATTAGGTTCGGCATGACAAGCTTCATTTCCTTCTCCGATTCTAGAGGTTGTTCAAAAAGTCCGCTTTTGATCACGCAGTAACTCAAGCGAGAAACTCGGCATCGAATCTTGCACTCATTCTCGAAATTCGCTGCTCATGTAGTCTCACCTACGCTGCGCTGCTCTTTCTTCGAATTCGAGCAACCTTCTCGGTGCTGAAAACCGAACTTTTTGAACACGCACTTCAACAGAAATGTCTTGTTTTCCTGACGAAAAAGAATATGGAGACAGGCAAAAAACGCTTCGGCCTCTCCGCGAGAGGAATGCGTTCCTGCGAGATGATATAAAAGCGGACTGCCGCTCCTCCATTAGATCAGAGGACGGCAATCCGCTTCCTTCATTTCATTCTATTTACGGAGCTCCGCTTCGAATCCGGCTTCCAGCGCGGATACGACACGTCCGTGAATCTCCGTAATCTCTTCGTCGGTGAATGTCCGCTCCGGATGGCGGTACGTGAACGAGATCGCTACGCTTTTCTTGTCTGCCGCAATCCGATCCCCGGTATAGACATCGAATACGCGGACGGATTCCAGCCATTCTCCGGCCGCATCCTTCGCCGTCTGGACGAGCTCGCCGACAGCCGTACCGCGATCGACGACGACCGCGATGTCGCGTTCAACCGCAGGGAAGCGAGGAAGCGTCTTGTAGACGATATCCGCAGAAGCCGCTTCAATCAACGGCTTCAGATGAATTTCCGCGACATAGGTGTCGCCCAGATCCTTGGCCCGCTGAACCTCCGGATGCAATTGCCCGATGATGCCAAGCCGCTGCTCTTCCCCGTTCGCCTGGAGATACATCGTCGCCGATCGGCCTGGATGCAAGCCTTGCGGCCGATTCGCTTCATAGCGAATCTGTCCTTCGAGCCCGAAATGCGCCGCCAAGCTGTCGACAATCCCCTTCACATCATAGAAATCGACCGCTTCCGCCGCGATATTCCATTGCGGCGTACGCCGCGCGCCCGCCAGCAGCAGGCCAAGCACCGGCTCCTCCTGAGGAATCTCCATCAGCGTTTCCTGCGGTGTCATGTACAAGCTGCCCAATTCGAAAATCTGAATGTTGTCCGATTTACGGTTCCGGTTGTACGCCGCAACATCGAGCATGCTCGGCAGCAGGCTCGTGCGGAGCACGCTGCGCTCCTCGCTCATCGGCATGAGCAGCTTGACCGGAACGGCATCCGCCGCGATCGCAGGGAACACCTTCGCTTCCGCCGGATGCGTGAACGAATAAGTCACTGTCTCATGCAGGCCGTTGTCCGTCAGCAGATGGCGTATGGCGCGGCGGATCCGCTGCGCCTTCGTCAAATGGCCCGGTGTCGTCACCCCTTCGATCGCCGTCGTCGGAATGTGGTTATAGCCATAGATGCGGGCAACCTCTTCAATCAGGTCGACATCGCGCGTAATATCGCCGCGCCGGCCCGGCACCGTCACATGGAATACGTCACCGGACTGTTCTGATTCGAGGCCGAGCCGGTCGAGAATCGTCTTCACTTCATGCGCCTGAAGCGCGGTGCCGAGCAGCCGGTTCGTCCGCTCCAGCGTCAGCGTGACGACCAGACGCTCATGCTGCTGCGTGACCGCTTCGACGATGCCTGCGGAGACCGTGCCGTTCGCCAATTGGCGAATCAATTCGGCCGCGCGGTTCAAGGCCGGGATAACCGCTTCCGGGTTCGCTTCCTTCTCGAAGCGGAGGGACGCTTCAGAGCGAAGTCCGAGCTGCCGGGATGTTCTGCGGACGACGCTGCCCGCGAAATGGGCGGATTCCAGCAAAATGTTGACCGTCCGCTCCGTTACCTCCGAATTTTCGCCGCCCATCACGCCCGCAAGCCCGATCGGCTTCGATCCGTCCGTAATGAGGAGCATATGCGGCTCCAGCTTCCGCTCCTGTCCGTCCAGCGTCACGAGGGTCTCGCCTTCGCGCGCGTAGCGGACTTCGATCGTGCCTTCGTTCAACTGGTCGGCATCGAACGCATGCAGCGGCTGCCCGTATTCCAGCATGACGAAATTCGTCACGTCAACGATATTGTTGATCGGGCGCACACCCGCCGCCAACAGCCGGTTCTGCAGCCACAGCGGGGACGGCTGAATAGTCACATTGCGGATATAGCGGGCCGCATAATGGGTGCAGCCGTCCGCGGCGCTAATGCTGACGCGGATCGCATCCGATGCCTGCGCCGAAGCATCCTCTTCGACCTGCGTTTCCGGCAGGCGAAGCGGGCGCTCGAGCAGGGCTGACGTTTCATGCGCCACGCCCAGCATACTCAAGCAGTCCGAGCGGTTCGGCGTTAGATCCAGCTCCAGCACATGGTCGTTCAGACCGAGCACATCCGCGATCGGCGTGCCGATTTCGGTGCTCTCCGGCAGGACGAGGATCCCTTCTTGCATTTCCTTCGGCAGCAGCTTGTCATTCATGCCCAGTTCCTTAGCCGAGCAGATCATGCCCTGCGACTCGACGCCGCGCAGCTTCGCCTTCTTGATTTTCATGCCGCCCGGCATAACCGTCCCGATCAGCGCGACAGGCACTTTCTGACCGGCGTCCACATTTTTGGCCCCGCACACGATCTGCAGCACTTCGCCTGTTCCGGCATCCACCTGGCACACGTTCAGCTTGTCCGCATCCGGATGCTTCTCCTTGGACTGGACGTAACCGACAACGACGCCGTTTACTCCTTTGTTGCGATTTTCGATGACATCAATCTCGATGCCGGCTTGCGTCATCCGCGCTGCCAATTCCTCGGCGGTCACGCCGGTCACATCGATATATTCCGATAACCATTGGTAGGATACGTTCATGGCCGTTCTCTTCCTTTCCTGTGAGAGGTAGTCCCTTCCGGCTTACATGCGAGCAAATTGCTGCAAGAACCGCAGGTCGTTCGTATAGAAATGGCGGATGTCATCCACCCCGTACTTGAGCATCGCAATCCGTTCTACGCCCATGCCGAACGCGAATCCGGTGTAGTTCTCCGGATCGTAGCCTCCCATTTCCAGTACGCGCGGGTGAACCATCCCTGCTCCCAAAATCTCGATCCAGCCGGTCTGCTTGCAGATCCGGCAGCCGCTGCCGCCGCATTTCATGCAGGTGACATCAACTTCCGTGCTCGGCTCGGTGAACGGGAAGAAGCTCGGACGAAGACGAATCTGCATATGGGCGCCGAACATTTCGCGCATGAACTGCAGGAGCGTGCCTTTCAGATCGCTCATCCGGATATTTTTGTCGATCACAAGCCCCTCGATCTGATGGAACATGAACGAATGGGTCGCATCGTCGTCATCACGGCGGTATACCCGGCCCGGGCAAATGATTTTGACCGGCACCTCGCCCTTCATCTTCTCCATCGTGCGCACCTGAACCGGCGACGTCTGCGTCCGCATCAGCAGCTCCTCCGTAATGTAGAAGGAATCCTGCATATCGCGGGCCGGATGATCCTTCGGCAGGTTCAGCGCCTCGAAGTTGTAGTAATCATGCTCGACCTCCGGTCCTTCCGCGACCGTATACCCCATGCCGATGAAGATGTCTTCAATCTCCTGGATGACCTTTTGCAGCGGGTGTGCCGCTCCTTGCGCCATCGGGCGTCCCGGCAGCGTCACGTCAATCGTCTCCGCCTGAAGACGGCGTTCCGTCTCTTCGCGCTGGAATGCCTCCTGCTTCTCTTCGATATACTGTTCGATAGCTCCGCGCACTTCATTCGCCACCTGGCCGATCAGCGGACGCTCTTCCGCGCTCAGACCGCCCATGCCGCGCAATATCTCAGTAAGCGCCCCTTTTTTGCCAAGAAATTTGACGCGCAGCTCGTTCAAATTGTTCGCATCTTTTACTTGCTGCAGCTTCTCCAGCGCTTCGGCGCGCAACGCCTGCAAACGCTCTTTCATGGTGTCAACCTCCCTTTGGTTTTCCAGTTCAAATCAATTCGTGTTCAAAAAGAACAAAAAAAGCCTTCTCTGTCTCAAGGGACGAGAAGGCCGTGGTACCACCCTTATTAGACATCACGCGCTTCGGCATGACCGAGGCCGCGAGCTGTCTCACTTCATACGACGATAACGGGTCGTGCGCCGGGCGCCTCTACTGGCACAGGCGGTGCCTGCCGTTCAAGGCCCTGCTCCGGAGTGAATTTCGGCAGTCCATGTCTTCAGACGCGCTCTCAATCGGCGGCGCATCCTCCCTGGGAAGCGGTGCTGCGTACTTGTCTCCATCTTGGCAGTTGCATGGATACATGTGTTAACGATAAGCAATACGTTACATTTCATGTATTATAGTCAACGCGCCGCTGTTTTGCAAGTCTAATTCGCGGAGTTGATCGCGGCGGATACATGCTTGATTCCTGACGGTCCCACAACAGGACATCTCAGCTACTCTCCCCCTCTTCTCCCCGCTCTCCCCTGCCGTCAGGTTGCCATTTTTCTTCAGAACACCATTTTTACCTGCTGTATATAGAAAAAGAACGCCAATTTTTATTATGACGTATTATATTAAAAATATGCGATTATATATTACACATCATTTATTTATTGTGATATACTGTATCATGAAAAAGAAACCAATTATGGATCCACTCTGAAGGAGGAATTCGACTATGGCATTACCTGTTGCCATCAACGGCATGGGCCGCATCGGCCGTCTCGTGCTGCGCCGCGCTATGGATGAAGCGCATTCGCCGTTCGCCATCCGGGCCGTGAACACTCTTTATCCCGCCGCCACCATCGCGCATCTGCTCAAGTACGACTCCATTCACGGGAAATGGAACGCGAACATCGCCGCTGAAGGCAATACGCTCCTTATTAATGATACGCCCATACAGGTAGTGGCAGAAGCCGATCCGGCCCGACTGCCGTGGCAGTCGCTCGGCATTCATACCGTCATCGATGCAACCGGCAAATTCACGGATCGCCCTGGCGCTTCCAAACATATCGAAGCCGGCGCGGAAAAAGTCATCATCACCGCTCCAGGCAAGGAGCTCGACCTGACGATCGTGATGGGCGTCAACGAGCATATGTACGACGATGAGAACCATCATCTCGTCTCGGCCGCATCCTGCACCACGAACTGCCTCGCGCCGCTGCTTCATCTGCTCGACCGCTCGTTCGGCGTCGTATCGGGCTGGATGACCACCATTCATTCCTACACCAATGATCAGAAACATCTCGATAATCCGCATAAAGATTTGCGACGCGCGCGGGCATGCACGCAGTCCATCGTCCCGACGACCACCGGCGTAGGCAAAGCGCTTGCCGGCATCCTGCCGCATCTGGCGACCTCGGTGCAAGGCATCTCGGTGCGTGTGCCGACGCCGGACGTCTCGCTCGTCGACTTGACGGCCGAAGTGAAAACATCCGTAACCGCAGATGATGTCCGGCTCGCCTTCCTGCATGCGATCCGCGACGGACATGATCGTTATCTCGAATGGTGCGACGAGCCGCTCGTCTCCACCGACTTCATCGGCAACGACAAATCCGCCGTCGTCGACGGGATGTCGCTTATCGCCCATGATCATCACATTAAGCTTCTCGCCTGGTATGACAACGAATGGGGCTATGCGGCTCGGGTCGTCGACTTGGCCCGCCACGTTGCACTGGAGGGAGTGAAAGGCTCATGCAAAACGGCAGCTGCCCGGTAATGCTGGGCGCCATTCTGTGCGAACGCTGCGGAACCCTTTTGGAGGAAATCGATACAGAGAAAGTGATCGTGTACTATCATCGGTGCGACGACTGCGCCGTCTGTTCCAAATTCGATAAAATCGGGGGCGAATCAGAATGAAGCCGACTTGGATCTGTCACTTCCGGCATGGCGATGCCGGCATGAAAGCGCTGTTGGGCGGAAAGGGAGCCAATCTCGCGGAGATGACGCGCATCGGGCTGCCCGTGCCGCCCGGCTTCACCATTACGACGGAAGCGTGCCGATCCTACTACGCGCTGAACCGGCTGCCCGACGGCCTGATGGACGATGTGCGCTCCGCTCTGCAGGCCGTCGAGCTGTTGCGCGGCCAGCGATTCGGGGACGCCCATGATCCGCTTCTCGTCTCCGTCCGCTCCGGTTCTGTGCATTCCATGCCCGGCATGATGGATACGATTCTCAATCTCGGACTGAACGATGAGACCGTTCAAGGCCTCGCCTCCGCGACTGGCGACGAGCGGTTCGCTTATGATTGCTACCGCCGCCTCATCCATATGTTCGGCAATGTCGTGTCCGGCGTCGAATCAGGTGAATTCGAGCGCATCCTCGCCGAAGTCAAGGCGCATTGCGGCGCGCAGACGGACCAGTCCCTCTCCGCCGACGGCTTGCGTGAGGTTGTCCGGCGGTATCAGCAATATTTGGAGGAAGTAGCTGGCGCCCCGTTCCCGCAAGATGTTCACGTCCAACTGCAGTTGGCCATCGAGGCCGTATTCCGCAGCTGGAACAATCACCGCGCGCAAGTGTACCGCAAGCTGCATCAGCTCTCCGAGAACGAGGGCACGGCCGTTAACATCCAGTCGATGGTATTCGGCAACCGCGGCGCGGACAGCGGGACGGGCGTGCTGTTCACCCGTCATCCGTCGACAGGCGAGAAGATTTTGTTCGGCGAGTATTTGACCGATGCCCAAGGGGAGGACGTCGTCGCCGGAACCCGGACGCCGCAGCCGATCGCCAAGATGGCGGAGGAAATGCCGGAGCTGTACCGGCAGCTTGTGGAAGCCGCTAACCAGTTGGAGCGCCATTACCGCGACATGCAGGATATCGAGTTCACGGTCGAGCGCGGCAAGCTGTTCATCCTGCAGACGCGGGCCGGTAAGCGGACGGCGCAAGCCGCCGTCGCCATAGCGGTCGCGCTCGTGCATGAAGGGCTGATCACGGCGCAGGAAGCCTTGCTGCGCATGGATGTCGCGCAGCTGGAGCATTTGCTGCACCCGTCGATTGCGCCCGATGCCGCGATCGACACCGTGGCGACCGGCCTGCCCGCCTCGCCGGGAGCCGCCTCCGGCCGCATCGTGCTTGATGCCGACGAGGCTGAGCGAATGGCCGCCGCTGGCGAGCGCGTCATTCTCGTCCGGCCGGAGACGACGCCGGAGGATATTCACGGCGTGCTCGCGGCGGAAGGCGTGCTGACGAGCCGGGGCGGCATGACGAGCCACGCGGCCGTCGTCGCCCGCAGCATGGGGAAGCCATGCGTCTCGGGCTGCGAGGACGTCAGCTTCGACTTCACTCGAAATTGCATCGTTATCGGCCGGCGCACGTTCCGCGAAGGCGACCTGTTGTCGATCGACGGCGCGACGGGACGCGTCATCGCCGGAGCCGTGCCGCTCGTCGCCGCGGAGATGTCGGATGAATTCCAGCAGCTGCTGGAATGGGCCGACCGCGAACGCGAACTGGGCGTCTATGCGAACGCGGATACGCCAGCGGACGCCGCGAAGGCGCGGGCCCTTGGGGCCGAAGGCATCGGACTCTGCAGGACCGAGCATATGTTCATGTCTCCGGAACGGCTTTGCATCGTTCAGGAGATGATTTTGGCCGAATCGGAGGCAGAGCGCCGGAAGGCGCTCGCACTGCTGCTGCCGCTGCAGCAGGAGGACTTTGAGGGCATTTTCGAGGCGATGGACGGTTATACGGTCACGATTCGGCTGTTGGATCCGCCGCTTCATGAGTTCCTGCCGAATCTGGAGGAGCTTGTCGTCCGGCAGACCGAGTGGAAAGCGACCGGCACCGGAACAGAGCGTGAACGGAACGATCTCGAGCGCCTGATCGCCAAGGTGCGCGCACTGCATGAGCTGAATCCGATGCTCGGCCAGCGCGGCTGCCGGCTCGGCATTCTGTTCCCGGAAATTTATGAGATGCAAGCGGAGGCGCTGTTCCTCGCCGCTTCCCGCATGCTGCGCAAAGGCGTGCGCGTGCAGCCGGACATCATGGTGCCGCTGATCGGCCACGCCGCCGAGCTGAAGCTGCTGCGCGAGCTCATCGAGCGTACGGCAGAGCGGGTGCTCGGCCCCGAGCTCCGCGGCTGCGCGTACCGGATCGGCACGATGATCGAGGTGCCGCGCGCGGCGCTGACAGCGGGCCAGATCGCGGAGCATGCCGACTTCTTCTCGTTCGGCACGAACGATCTGACGCAGATGACGTTCGGCTGCAGCCGGGACGACGCGGAGGGCAAATTCCTGACCCACTACGTCGACCGCCGCGTGCTGGCGGCGAACCCGTTCCAGGTGCTCGACACGTCCGGCGTCGGCCAGTTGATTGAGCTGGCCGTGGAGCGCGGCCTTGCCGCCAATCCGCAGCTCAAGACCGGCATCTGCGGCGAGCATGGCGGCGAGCGGGATTCGATCCTGTTCTGCCATGCGACGGGGCTCGATTATGTAAGCTGCTCGACGTTCCGCGTCCCGCTCGCCCGCATCGCCGCCGCCCAGGCGAAGCTGCTGCTCGGGAGCCGGAACAAAGCTTCCCTGCACTCGATATCGGTGTAATGTAGAAAGGAAGCAGGCTGTCGGAATCATTCCCGGCAGCCTGCCTCAGCTTCCGTCATGGGGAGGTTATGCAGCGGGAAGGAGTCAATTCGCCTGTTGAACTCAAACTGGATGGTTGGCTAAACCTTGAGGTCTTTTCCGGGAAGCTGAACTGGCTATTCCGTAACCTCTACATTCTTCGGGGCTGTATGAATTGCGAATGTTTTGCTTTTCCCATCTATATTTACCGTAAACTCTGCAAGCGCCGAGACCTCATACATACCCGGATGCTGAATCTTGAATGTGTAATTTTCTGAAATATACGCTTTGCCTGTCAAATTCCGAATCTTGCCCCCATCCGTAACCGCGTAAGAGTTGATCTCCTTCCCGGTTCCATCCTTAATCGTATACACAAACAATTGCTCCCGACTGGTTATGGCGAGTTTTTGTTCCTCTTCTTGCTTTAATTCAGCTTTGATTGTAAATTCCTCGTTGATTCTCACTTTTTGCGGAAGCGAGATATGTGCCGAAAAGAGTCCTTCTTCCATACTTTCCAGTGAAGTAGAATCTCCCCCTGTACCCAAGTCCGTAGCTCGATCCACACTGAAGGACTGACACCCGAGACATACCAAAAGAACCATGGTAATCAACCATTTTTTCAATTATTATCCACCTCCTTTAAAACAGACGTAAGAGCTTTGTTTTTGTTGCAGAATTGATTATTTTCCCCTTTTTGGTTGATGAAAACGTCGGCTCGTAGATTGCTTCTTTTAAGAATGTTCGTCAAAAGAACAAGTTATTTAAAGAGGCTTGTTAATTAGAGAGTTTAAGAAAGGATTGAATAGAGTTATGAAACTCAGGAAATTGGTAAGTTTGATTTTTCTCGCCAGCTTCTTACTTTTCAGTTCAATCATAAGCGCCGCTGAAGATACAGCAGATAAATATGGTTGGATAACCATTAATGGATCGATTTCTGATATCGCGGAAATCACTCAACAAAACAATTTGAATAAAATACCTTATCCCTTAGAGATGATCGTCTACCCTGATAACCTCACCGATAAACTTTTTTTGGAGAACTATGTTGAGAAGCAAAGAATCAGACAAGATTTTCCTGCCATTAAAAAGTTAATCGAAAATGAACCTTCCCAGTACTCAGGCCATTACTATAATGCGGATAAGGGAACTGTAATCATCCAAATAACAGAGAACTTAGAGTCCTTAAAAGAACAAGTTCGGGATTCCGTTAAAAACTATGATAAAGTTCAATTTGAAGTTAAAAAATATTCTTGGGCCGAAATTGAAAATGCCAAGGAAACAATTATTAACAATGTTGAACCAGGTACGGTTCGAGCACTCATCCCCGATATAAAAAATAACAAGTTAATCATTGCATTCGATGAAGATGCGCTCGTAAATGAAGAAACTGTTTCATCACTTATATCCCAACCGGATATGCTTGAATTCACTACCATGCCTGCTTCAGCGCTTATTGCCGAAACAGATGATACGTCGTACGGTTCTCCATTTCCAATCGGCTCCAAAATAGGCGGTGACTACGTCAAAAAGAATGAAAATGAATATGAGTACTATATATGTACAGCAGGGTACTTCGGAGTTGATCAAAACGATCAAGAAGTGCTGGTCACGGCCGGTCACTGCCAAAACAAGGCAAGAATTAATACGGAATGGTACCAACCTACATGGAAAACACCAACCATTGGAAAGTTTACTTTTAGAACCACTTCTGCCGTTGATGGAACGAACAAAACCTCTGATGCCGGATATATAACATTACACTCAAGTTATAGCGGTCGCCCAAGGGTACCGTACCCCTCTTCCTCAAATATGGCAATGATCACAGGAGTTTACACAAGCGATACACCGGGAGATACAATTTATTTTAGAGGTGCAAATAGCGGAACCACTACATCTGGTAAAATTTCATACTCCAATGTTGATATTTATTGGGGAAAAGGTGGTTATGGATACAAACGTGCCGAGGTTCTTGCCACGGGATATTCTTCTATAGGAGGAGACAGTGGCGGGCCTATACTAACAAATTATGCTTATGATAATGATCTTACCGGATGGACTTTTGATTTGGCTGGAACCCACACGGGAGTGATAACTCTAAAGAGCACCGAAAGTCCTATTCCTCCTGGAACTTATAAAGTATATGAACCCGTCTGGACAACTTTTAATGATTTAAACCTTACGGGAATAAAAGTTATTGCTAAACCCTGAATAGAAACTGGTTTTACAGAAGTACAAGTACCGTAAATCTTGAGATAAGTCCCACGGCACTTGGCTTTTTAAGCTTTTTTCTGTACACCTGCCGGCTCGTTAGCGATACCTCTTACAATCCCATTCTGACCGGATGGGAGAGTGCTGTTAAGGAGTTTATAGAATAGGCATTCTCCCTTTTTCACAGGAAAAAAGCTCTCCCTTCTCTCAAAAACAACGGCGACAAATGGCCGCGGACTATCCTTTTAACAGGTAGTGAAATTCCTCTTGTTTATTTCCTTCCAGGATGTGATACAATAAGCGCAATAGCGGCTTCATGCCGTCTATCTTTCATATTATTGAAAGGGTTGGGTGAGGGGCTACGATGGAAAGCAGGTATTCGATTGGTCCACCAGGAAAGAAAGAGACCGTCGCATGCAAAGGAGAATGCTTCATCTAATCCAGCTGTCCGCTTGAATCCAAGCGATTGGCGGAGAGAGCTGTTAGCGGGAACCGTATCTTTTTTTGCGACTGTCTATATTATTATTGTCAATTCATCGATATTGGCGGATGCCGGGATTCCGCAGGAAGCCGGTATTATCGCCACCGTGCTCGCGTCCGCGATCGGCTGCTTCATTATGGGCTGGTGGGGCAAAGCGCCCCTGATCATCGCGCCGGGGATGGGAATCAACGCCATGTTCACGTACACGCTCGTTCAGGGCATGGGGCTGACGTGGCAGCAAGCGCTGGCCGTCACCGCGATATCCGGCATTTGCTTCATTGCCATTAGCATGACTTCGCTCGTCGAGAAGCTGAGAACGGCCATTCCCGCTTCATTACAGGAAGCGATCTCGGTCGGAATCGGTCTCATGCTCGTCCTCATCGGATTGCAAAAGGGCGGGGTCATCGTCTCGGATCGCTCCTCTATTATTGCGGTGCAATCCTTTGCCGATCCGGGCGTGCTGGTTACGCTGTTGACCTTGGCGTTGACATGCATTCTGTACATGCGCAAGGTTCCAGGGAACCTGCTGCTGGCGATTATCGGAGGGACAGTGCTCGCCTATCTGTTCGGGGCCGTTCCAACGAATGCGTCGGCCGGAGGCGGAGGCTTTTCCTGGTCCACCTATGGGGATGTGTTCGGGCAGTTGACCGTGAAGGGCTTACCTGTCACGACCTTGATTGTCGCCGTCTTCTCGCTGACGCTCGTCATCGTGTTCGAGAGCGTCGGACTGATTAACGCGCAGTTGAACATGAGCGGCCGACAAGAACGCTTCCAGCGCGTCGTTCAGGCCAATGCGGCCACCGTCTTCCTGAGCGGGATTCTCGGTACGAGTCCGACCGTCTCCACCGTGGAAGCGGCCGCCGGCATCTCGTCCGGAGGAAGAACCGGCTGGACCTCGATCGTCACGGGAGTGCTGTTCCTGTTGACTTTCATTGCGATGCCGGTCATCACGCTCGTTCCGGATCCGGCGGTAGCGCCGATCCTGATCTTCATTGGCGGCTTGATGATGCCCGCCGTCCGGAATATTTCCTTCGAACGGCTGGAGGAAGGCCTTCCCGCCTTCTTCATCATCGCGTTCATTCCGCTGATGCACAGCATCGTGGACGGAATCGCGATCGGCTTCATCAGCTACGCGCTGTTCCACCTTGCGGTGGGCAAAGGGCGCCAAGTGAAGCCCCTGTTCTATATCATTTCGCTTCTGTTCGTCATGCACTTTGTGCTGCAGACGATATAAGCGAAGCAATGGCAGAAGCCCGCTTCGGACGCATTGGCGTTCGAGCGGGCTTTGTGTGTTCCTTCGCGAACAACGGGAGAGCATCGGTATCGGCAAGTATAGTCCCATCCGGAGCCATATGTCCCCATTGGCCGCTTGCAGTCAAGCTTGGATGGCCGCCTTCCCGCCTTGACGCTTCGCTTCGAGATCCTGGATCATGCGCTGCTCGACATTTTCCAGTCGGTAGAACAAAAGCATTCCGGCGAACAGCATGAAGCAGATGAACGGGATCCAGACGAAATTGAACTGAATGGCTGCCAGTCCGGATGCCGCCTGCTCCTGGTTCGGCGCATATTGGCGCTCGCCAGAACCCATGCGACCAAGGCGCCGCCGATTCCCATGCCGAACCTTGACGCCGAAGGAGCTTGAGGCGGTCAGCAGCCCTTGAGCCCTGACGCCGGATCTCCATTCGCCATAATCGACGGTATCGGCCAGCATCGCATACATCAGGCCTGCGGTCAAGCCGAGGGTAATAGGGTCAATTATCCCCTTTTAAAATAGTCACTTTTCTATTTTTTGCACTCCACGTAACCCGGGCCTCGGCAACCTCCGTAACCGTTCTGACCGGAGCATACGCGCTGCCGCCGATCAACTCTCCAGGTACAGGCACGCCATTGATTGACGCCGTTTTTGTATGCTGGTTCCAGCCAACCTTGGCACCTAGTGCTTCCCGACCGCTCGGACCGGAGCTAGGACCATTCCATCCACTAGCGGACCTACCGCGACTTTCTTCCGTTAACCTCCATTGGGGCCATTACCGTTTTTTTGCCCTGCACGATCGTAATTTCATTAGTCCGGATTGTTCGATAATGCCCGTGAGCAACTGCGGATACTTCGGATCGGTGACATATCCACCGCGCCAGATTTCGCGGCAGGCCGTTTTGTAGTCGGCGTTCAAAATACCATGGTATCGAGTTGGCTTGTCCTTTGTACCGTTAAGGACGAGCTTCGAATGATCTTCGATTCTCTAGGCCCAGTTATGAGAGGCCTGAAAAGCAGCTTCTATTTGATATGAAGTCCGGTCCGGTCTGTACTCCGTAGTAGGCATTTTTACGCTGTCTGCAGGGCCTCCACGACCATTTCGCTCGCGAAGATCTCCCTGTCTAGCTTCTCATATTGTCAACCTTAGTTTCAACTCACGGAATCCACTGGAGCATTTCTGTTTGCACCCTATCCATCGTGCTTACCTCCAATCAAAAGAGCCCCCGGGTATCCCGAGGGCATAAATATAGCGCCATACCATAGGGCAGGCGCTTATGATTCTTGTTCGAGCATTGCTTCTACAGCGGCTCTCCAACGTAGCGGTACATCTTCAATTTTCTTAAGATTCTTGCGAATCAAATCCCAATAAATGAGTGCCATATTACTTCTCACCTCCTTCGCTCATCTCTGCTAGTTCGGCGAGAGCCATCTGCATGTTGGTAATGTCTTTCTCTTGAGTTTCTGCAACTTCAGTCAGAGCTAAGTGTGTATCGGTATTATCCTTTTCTTGGGCCTCTGCAAGCTCGGCGAGGGCGTATTTGATTTCGACGTTTTCCTTCTGCAATTCTAGGACTCTGCTTTCCAGCGTGTCCGGGCGCTCGTAATCGTAGTAGAGTTTAGCCTTTTCTACGTCGATTTTGAGCACCGCCCGCAGACCAAGAATATGATCCGCTTGCGGTATCTCCCCTTCGACGTGCATCCCCGGTTCCGACATCTGCTCCTCTGTAGGATTGTGGTAGATGGTTTCTACCCTATTAAATCGGTCGTAAATAACATACATCGCTATCCCTCCTAATTAAGCCCGCTTTCGCGAAGCTAAACATAAATAAGGCTTACGTCTTTCGCACTTACTTTTACCCACCCGCTATTATTACTATCTGGCCCCTTCTTCGTCGCCACGAAAAACGTCAAGTCCTGCTCAAGATTAAACGTATTCGGGATGACCGTATAACTGCCCGCAAATCTGGTTGATTCTGCGGTTCTATAACCGTAAGTGTAACATACGCGCCTAGTAGACTTATTCAGGTTTAGTTGGACTTCTACACAGTGTTTATAATAATCCTCACTATTTTTCGTGTCACCAGCAATTATTACAAATGTTTGCGCGGATGCGTTTCGGATCCCCAGCCTAGCATAGCTGCCTGAGGCGGATGTGTTATTGTAAATGGTTAGATCGCTTCCAGTCGAATGGTACATGACAAGTGTTCTCGCTTTTGCAGGTGCAGTAAATAAATCGAACGAACCTTCGCCCACTTCTCCCCAATCGAACTTGACCTCTTTACTTCCTGTAAATTGAACAATGCCTCCAGTAGATATATTGCGAACACCAGCGGCCAGTTCGGGGAACGTATTGTTTGCAGACACTGGCCCTCCACCTTTGCCGTTGATGGCTGCCGCCACTTGCCCCTTCCCATCAACGACAGATTGCTTTACCAGGTCAAGCTCCGCTACCACACGACGCCCTTCGAGGAATACACCTTTCATACCGTGGATATGAACCTCGTCCTTGACACTTTGCATGACGAGCGGTCCGACTTCGCTCGTCAATCGAACAGTCGATGGTTCATTCCTGTTTCCCACTCCTACCCAACCTTTTCGCTCATTGTTTACATACCACTCACCGAAAGCTGATGTAGCTCCAACAAGCTGAAGATGGGGGCCATCATTTTTGGACATTGACAACATTCCTTCAATGACAGAATCCCGATTCTTGACTACAGCTTTTTTCTTCAAGTCATCAAACTCATCCTTGGCCGCAGCCCCAACATCCGCCGCAGTCATTGCTACCTCGCCGGAAACGGAAATCTCAGACTCAAGCAAGCTAACCGCTCGAACTAGATCCGACACAGTCCCACGCAGGTTCGCCGCCACGGTGCCGCTGATTGGAGCTGGAAGCGTTGGATCGAGCATCGTATAGGTAACGTGGTAGACAGCGGTTGGGTCGAAGTCGTCATTAGATATTGACGCTCTTTGATTCCCGTATGCCGATCCGTCCGTTCGGGTTACAATAACCCATTGGTGGTCAACTCCGCGTTTATATACCTGATTGATGGTGGCCGCCTTATGATTTAATAACGATGCCGGAAGTGTTATGATATTGATTCCCCAATCACCGTTACCGCCTTGCGCCGGATTCGCCCGTTCCCGAATCACAATACCGCTGCCGACCTCGACCATGTTCGAACCTGCGGAGAGTGTTGCGCCCAGTTCGTAATTCCGGACGGGTTCAACGGTTGGCTTCGCCTTCAGGTATTGTAGGCGGTAAGGCGTGTATATATTGCCCAAAGCGTCAATTCCAGCTGGTGACGTAGGCAGTGTCGTCGTCGCATCCCATCCCCCTACGCCAATTACGTTTCTTGGGTCTGTAACTCTGCCCCAGCACCGCGTGCCCGTACCATTATAGAGACCCGCCGTTTCCACTTGACACATCCGCCATCCCAAGAAATACGCCTTAATCTCTTCCTGCGTCGGATTGTAATCCGGCCCCCATCCGCTGTCTGTGTTAAACACGCTTAACACAAGTATATTTGCATTTGGGTCGGCATTATCCGTCAGCACTTGCATATCTCCATCTGTAAGCATCTGGCCCTGTAGCTTGCGATCTAACATCTTACCATCATATTTCACGACGAACGCCGAATCTTTCACCGTCGGAGGCAGCGCCTGCGTGAAAAATGTTTTAAAACCCGTGCCCTTGTCAGCGAACCTATACGTCATATTACCGTCCAACGTAACCTTCCCCCATTGCTCCAGCACATTCGGCAGACCATCGTCTCCCATAAAGAGGGTATCGGGATTGCTGCCGTCTACCGGATGAGCGGCGAGCTTCGTTTCGAAGGCGAGCATACTGCGTTGCTGCGGCGTGAAGGGTTTCGGTTCGGTGCCGGGAACGAGCATTGGGTTTTTAGCGATAAATGTTCCTGCACCAAAAGAAATTTCATCACCGTTTACAGATACCACATTGCTAACAACCACCCGTACCTTGTTAACACCAAGCGGAACCATGAATACTTTCTCTTGAACTGTATCGCCCAGTATAAATGATAGTACTTTGATTTCGGGCTCTAGAGATACTACCCTAACGTTGCTGCCACTCATCAAATACTCTCTTCCCTCAAAAACAGGAACGTCAATAGAGAGGTATTTTTGAGTGTCATCACTCGATGTGATTGTGGCCGCGTATGGGTTATTTATTGTTACGCCAGAAACCTCTTTTACCCACTCCGTAAACGCCGGCAGCAGATTGCCTCCCGTCACGATGGCGTATGGGTTGGTTACGTTGGTTATGCTGTCTACGTATGGATAGCGTTCGGCCACTTGCTCCGGTGTCATGGAGCCAATAGCGTTGTACTCAGATTCACTAATTTCGTATAATCGGACGTCATCAATGTGAGTGGTCACGTTGGCTTTTACAGTCCCCCCCACCACAAGATATCCATCCATCTCTGAGGAGACCGAAAGTGTTGAATATAAAGTTTCCCAGTCTTTTGTTTTATTTCTATCTACCAGAGAATCAGCAAGATATAACCCGCATTCCCCTACCTCAGTGCACTTTATTTTTGCTATAGCAATATAGAACTTCCCTGTCTTCAAGGAACCTTCTGGAAAGAAACGGGCTATTCTGGCACTTGTTCTTTCAATGTCAGTAACAATCTTTATGGTAGAGTTCTCAATTGAGAAGACTGGACTTCCCGCTTCCTTATGTTGGAACCAGGCATTTAAATCATCACAAGCCCCCGCACGCCCCAACAAATTCACCAACGTCCGCCCCTTCACCTCCCCCATCCGGAACGGCGTGTCGTTCTCGACCTCCACCACCTGGAGGCCGGGGTTCAGCGTTAGCGGCTGGTGGGCAGGGACATGGGCGTCCTTCAGGCCCTGCTCGATGCGGTTCATGTCCTTCTCGGTGACGAGGTCGTCGTATTTCCAGTCGGTCTTTGCCTCGTATGGCATCTAGGCCACCTCCTTGATTGCGATTGAATGCTTGATGAGCGTGTCGGTTGTAAGCGGAATGAATACCGGATTCGAGGTCAGGACCGTTCCGGCTTCATCCTGCAGTTCAATCAGCGTCACGGTCTCCGCCGCGCCGGCAGGGATGATGTATTCCATCAGCACTTCCTGCTCCGATACATCCTTGATCTGAAAATCCGTAATTTCAACGGAATGGTTCAGCACGACCTTGGCGATTCTACGGTTGACGTGCTGCGCCATTTCCTGCAATAAAATAGAACTAATCATTTCAATATGACCTCCTGTCCCCGTTCGGCAAACGGCGCCCGTCCGAGTCTCCAGCCTATCGACAGCTTCGTCCGGCGGTGAAGCGGGGTCCGGCTCAAATGCTCCTGAACCTCAATCCGCTCCGACAAGGACGTAGCCTGCCGGTACAGCAGGTTGGCCGGCTTCATGAAGCGCACCGTATGCTCCACTTCCTTGAAAATGGCCGCGTCGGTCAGCTTCGCCCGAACGGTCAGCTCGAAGCGGCCGACGTCGAGCTCCACCTTGGCCCGGTCGGCGCCAAGCAGGAAGTCGAGCCGCTCCTGCAAGTACCGCACGGTGAACGGCGGCTTGGTGGAGTAGCGGTTCATGACCCGTTTTTTCCGGAAATCCAAGGATTCCTGTGTCGGATCGGCTTGAATGCCGAGCTGTTCTTCCCTGCGCTTCAACGAGGCCTCGCTGGCCGTGAGCACAAATTGATCGTTCAGCCATTTGTCGGCCCCGGCCGCGACGCCCTTCAGCTCCGCATCGACGGTCTCTCCCAGCCATTCGAACTCCCGAATGCCCTCATAATAGGGAGGCAAATAGGAGCAATAGTTACGCTCCATTGAGCTTCACCTCCCGCAGCACAGGCACTTCCTCCTCGCCCAGCTCCAGATTAGCCGCGGCTCCGTTCAGCGTCGTGCCGCTTACATCCGTAACCCCCGGGACAGTGAGTATGCGGGCTTCCATCTGGCTGATGCGGACGATCAGCTTCTCCTGATCCTTCCACGACTCTCGCAGCAGATGCATATATTGCTGCAGCACCTGCTCGACGTCGCTCTGCACCTGCCCGAGCGTCATTCCTTTGTCCAGTTGAAGCGTCGTCTCGACCTTCACTTCCACAGGACGGACCGCCGCAATCGTCACCTGATGCCCGATGGGAGCGAAGCCTCCGCCCAGTCCGGCAGCCGCCTTCGGATCGGCCTGTTCCTGAACCTCGGCAATCAGTTCCGCCGACGGAACCTGATAATCCGACGAGATGAGCGTACATTTGACCGTTCCGCCCCCTTGCCAGGCCGGGAACACCTTCACTCCGCCTACGCCCGGCATGACGGTGAGCTTCGTCCGATAGTCGGACACATTGCCCCCGAACGGCTGCTCGTTAATCGCTTCAAGATAGCGAGCTCGCAGCGCGTCATCGGATTCCGTGTCCTCTCCAGGGACAAGAATGTCCCCCAATTCCGCCCGGGCCAACCCGGCGACATAGTCGATCGGCGTCAGTTCTCCATAGAGTCGATTGCCTTCCGCTCCCTCCGTCTCGCAGGTCAGCTCGCTTTCCCCAGGGGACAGCGATGCCGTTACCCGCCATGTCAAATCTTCGATCGCAAAACGGCTGCCGATCGGCACGCTCTTCGGCGAGCCATCCGCAGCGTAAAATCTCCCGCGCCGCTTGGCGGCGACAGCGGGCAGGCGGCGCACGCCGAACTCGGCCGTCCGGCGCTCCAGATAAGCGCCTGTAGCCGTATCGGCATAGGATAGCTCACGGTTCAGCCTCATCTCTTGATACCACTGCGCCAACTCCGCGGCGACCGGCGCGAGCGCATCGTAGATGATGCTGCCTTCGCGCTTGTCCACCTCATTGGGAACCCGCTCCAGCATGCGCGCCAAAATATCCTCATAGCGCGGCGTCTCCTGAAAGCGTGCTTGTCCTCCAATTCCATTATCCATTGACGGTCACCTCCTTCATCGTCTGCACCGTCCCTTCCGTCGTTTCCACCGTGAAGCTAACCAGCATGGCATCCTCCGCCGATTGGAATTCGAATGCGGTCACGCTCCGCACCCGGTCATCCTGCATCAGCGCTTCGGTAATCGCCCGTTCCAATTCAGATTGAACGAACCCCGCGCCATACCCGAGATTCGCTCTCAGCTCGGTTCCGTAATTCGGACTATAGATGAGATGCTCATACCGTTCCGTCTGAAGCAGCTTGTCTATCGCCTGCTTCATCGCATCCAGGCCATCGGTTATACCTGCAATCCTTCCCGTTCTGCGATCAATTCGGTAGGTCCTTGTCGGCTGGCTGGCCTCGGCAACTTCAAAAGTATCCTCCATATCCATCAGCACTTGTGGAATCACAGACCCACCACCCTGTCGATAGCAATATACATCTGGCCGCCCTGCGCGCGGGCGAGCAGCACCTTGTCACCGGCCTTCAACCCTTGCCGGATGACGACCTCCTCCGTGCCGATGCGTACCTTATACTCCGTTAACTGCTCGGTTACGGCAATGGCGCTGGCAGGAAGCGTGAACCGCTGATCGACCTGAATGCGGAGCGGAGCGGCGCTCAACACTTCGCCGAACAGCAGCGAGACCGGACTGGAAGCCTCGACGGCGCCCACTCCGGCTTTTTTGATAATATCCAGCATCCCCATATTTAGATCACCTTCAATGTTAGTGACATTTTATGTCCCGAACCGTCCCAGTCGTGGGAGCATTCATCGATGAGCATATATTGCTGAATCTGTTGTTCGGGCAAATAAAGAGGGATGTACATTCCGGCCCGAATGCGCACATCCCCTACGGCGTCTACTTTTAATGTTTTTTTCTCGCGGTTGTGAAGCTTCATATAGGATGCGAGAAGCTCCTTGATTTGGGCGTCATTCATGCCCTCATCGAGTTTTTCGGACAACTGCAGTCTTCCCCATCTTGCGATGTTCGCGCTGTCCTGCATAATGAACGTCTCGCGCTTGCCCGACGCCTTGTTGTCCCGGAACAGCTTCACGCGGTTGTAGGTCTCATCGTCAATCGACCGCTTGTGCGAGAACCCCCGCATCTGGCTTTCTTCGCCGATTATGATATCGGTTGTCCACGTTTTCGCATCCCGCAGCGTCAGCTTGCCGAAGTCGTCATAAAATATGAAAATATTGCGCGTCGCAATCAGTGTCTTGTCCAGCGCGCGACAGATAATATCGAGCAGCTTCTTGTTATCCTCCATCACGAGAGGAATGACATGCTTCGTGTCGGACAGTTCGCCGATCTTCAGTTCGCAGTCCTTCGCTATCCGCTTGATGAGATCCGTGGCCGTCACATTTTCGAGCACATACGTATCGTTCATTAGCAAGTACCGGATCTGGTCATAGGCGGTCAGCTTCACCTTATCGTCCTCACTAGTCTCGATGGTGAACACATATCCGTAAAATACAGGCTTGCCGTCGACCTTCACCCGCACGACATCGCCATTGTTGACGGTGAATTTACGGCTCTGGAACAGCGCTCCGGATACATAAGTCAAGGACATCTTAGCCGGCTTGCCGGAACGGGACGTCGACCAGGTCATATCGGTAATCAGCTCGGAAATATCCCACATCGTCTTATTGCGGTTATCAATAATGACTTCGATCATGCCTGCACCTCCTACCGCAGCCGCAGCTTCCCGCCTTGCTCCAGATCCTTGACTTCATCGCTCCGAAGGCCGTTCAGGCGCTGAATCTCAACAGCCTTGCTCTCATCATTGAAAAACCGTTTGGCTACCGCCCATAGCGATTCGCCCGGGCCAAGCGTATAGGTGGAAGGAATCATGCGTTCATCCGGCCGCTCCGGAGGGGCCTTCTGGATCGTGACGGTGCTGTCCGTGTTCGGGGACTTCGTCATTTTGTGCGCATGGAAAAAGCGATATTCCTTCAAACCGAGCTCATAATCGATATCCCCTACGCTGCCGGACGACTCCGACCAGGTGAACTTCTCGATGACCATCGCCAGATTGATGCGCATGGAAGGCGAGGTCAGCACGAACCGGATCGGACGCTGGCGCTTCATCCACTCGCGCAGCATCTCGACATAGTCCTTCGGCTGGAGCAGCCGCTCAGGGGGAACATGAACATACGGGGCCGGTCCTGCGGGGAACAGGCTGCTGAATTGCAGATCAGCCAGCTTCATCGGCTGAATCGCGTTCACCTCGCCCAGTCCGATAATGTCGAAGGAGGACAGATTCCCGGATTCGCTTACCTGCAGCTGTGGCGGATTGACGGGCAGCTCCATCACCTGCTCCTGATTGTTGATGCTTAGAAAGATGCGGTATTTATTCATCAGCCGTACACCCCTTCCGCCGTCGAGACGAATTCTTCCTCCAGCTTCTGTTCGATGCGATTGATGAGCGTATCGAAGTCAAAGCCTTGGTGGATGTCGCCTGTGGACACCTGCACCGTCGGCGTCAGCGTCACGAAGTTCTGAATGCTGTCCATTTCCGCCAGCTCCCGCATCATCATCAGCTTCTCATCGGAAATGTCAACCTCGCCTTCGACCTTGCCGATTTTGCCGACTTCTCCAACTTTTGAGATTTGGGGCGCATTCATGCCTGTAGCGATTGGCTTGAACTGGTCCGTTTCTGTTGGACCGGGATCGGTAATCTTTTTGAACAGGTCGTTTGTGAAACCACTGTTATTCTTGACGAAGTCCTGGCCGCTTTTGAAAGCAGCGTCAGTAGCGGTCTGTTCCATTCGGAATTTTGAAAAGTCAGCCAAATCATCCCGATCGGATGTCGGCTTTATTTTTTCTACCCAATCCGTACTCCACTCATTAACCGTTTCTATGCTAGAGTCAGTCAGCTTGTTAATAAAAGAAATGACTTTGTTGATACCGCGAATGATTGTATTAATCATATTGGCAACATAATCGACAACGTTTTTCATCAAATCGTAAAATAATTTTTGAAGTGAATAAATGGGGGATTTGAAAAAATTAACAAGAAATTCCCCGAATGCCACGAATATATTCCAGATCAAAGCTATATTATTCTTTATTGATGCAGCCATAGAAAAAAAAGCGCCAACAATAGCTCCGATTGCTTCTCCTGTAGTCAAACCGAAATTTTTCAGGTTTCCGATCAGTAATCCAATCGCCCCTATAATCACAAAAATCGGCCAAGCCGCAATCAGCCACTGAACGAGCCAGATCGCAGCAACCGCGGCGACAACGATGCCGATGGCAACGAGGGCATTCTCGACCAGGCTCCAGTTCTCCAACAGAAAGCCCACGACCGTTTCCGTGATGGATCCAAGCAAGCTTAATCCGCCATGAATCGCTTCGAAAAATCCGTTGAACCGCCCTTCCTCAAATGCCTGATTCAATAATTGCAGCACCGGACCAAACGCTGTCATGGCCGTTTCGCCCATCAAGGCCAGCATGCCCTGGAAGCGATTGACGGCAAGCTCCCATTGCTTCACCGGACTTTCCATCAAGAGGGCAAGAGATTCCTGGCTCATCCCGGCCTTGGTCATCAGTTCATCGAAGGCCTCCAGGAAGCCGTCCAAATTCCCGGTCTGGCCGAAGGACTCCATTTTTTTCTGAAGATCCTCATTGATTGGCAGATTCAACTGCCCCAGCAGGCCGTCCGCCTTCCCGAAGTATGCCTCCTTCATGGAGCCCGCGAGTCCCGCGGCATTTTCATTCGGCCGGAAGGCGGCTAAGCGCTGCACCATCTCATTCATTTTGGTGACGTCATTGGCATTTTTCGAAATCGAAGTCAGCACAAGCCCCGACTCCAACGACTGGTTCACATCTCGCCCCGACTTGAGCGCTTGGGACCTCATGGTTTCGAACACTGCCGCTCCCTGCTGGGCATTGCCATATTGCGCCTGGTAGCGGGAACGGAAGTCTTCCGCCGCAGCCGCATTCTGAATCGCATGGACGCCCATCGTCTGGAGCGCATTTAATATGGGAAGGGCCGCGTTTTTCATTTTCTGCCCAACCGTTATCTTTTCTTTATCCTTGCCCTTCTTCTTTTGCTGTTCCTTGCCTTTCTCTTCTGTGGACCCTCCTGCTTCCACTGCGGAGGCGCCAGCTGCTTCAACCGCTTTAGTGAAGCTATGGGCCGCATCGCTCCATTCCTTGCCCGCGTGCGCAGCAAGCTGCTTCCATGACTCCGTCATCGAATGAAATGACTTCTTCACGACTTCATCAATCGAGGCCATAATCCTCAGGTGCGTCATCCCCATCATTTTCAGCATCGGGTTGAATTCAAAGCTCCAATCGTTGCGCATGCGGTTGACACGCTGGGGGAGCACGATAGGAGCCGGCGGCTGAGGCGGCTTGAAGACGATAAGCTGCTTCTCGTTCATGAACTCTCCTCCTTTCCCCGGCAGACGGCAAGCCTTCCCTTTACTTGCTCATTGGGTAAAAGAGAAGGCTCTACAATCTGCGTTTGTTCTACCGCTTCTTCATCTTGCGCTGCGCGCGGCGTTCCTCTTCCACGCGGATGTCGATCATCGCATAGATGGCTGCCCGCTCGCGCTCAGGCAGAGCGAGCAGCTCATGCGGCAGAATGCGAAGCTTGTGGAGGGCGTAATAGGCATAGTTCGCTTCGCCGTCGCCCTCCCGGATTAGTTTTTTACTTCATCAATGAGCTCGTTCATGTTTTGATTGAAACCGTTCAGCTCCTGAACCTCTTGCAGCAGCGCCGCATATTCTCCCGGCAGGAGCATCTTGCGAAGCAGCGCCTCCGCGCCCATGACGCCATACGATTGCTGCAGCTCCGAGTTTTTCAGATCCGGAAAGACGACGCTCGCCACGATTAGCTTCGCCGTATATTCATTGAAATCAATCTCCGGCGTCACTGCGCCTCCTTTGCCCTTCTTCTGTTTGGTCGCGGCCTTCCGGCACTGCTCGTTCTCGACCTCGCTAATGCTGCGAAGCTGCCACGGCACCGGCTCTCCCTGTTCATCCTTGAAGCGGGCAGAGACGACATAAGCCGTCTCCGTATTCGCCTCCGCATTTTGGGCCAAAAAATATTGCAATGAACTCATTGCTGCTTTCACCTCGCATGTTATTTATAATTTACGAAATGCTATTGAATTCATTTAAAATATCGACGTCGTCAAACGTAAACTCGACTTCCTCTTCCAGCACGTCGCTCTCCGTATCCAGCTTCGCCATGACGACGCTGTTCAGGTTGACGTTCTTCAGGCAGACCGTCTGCGTGCCAATCGAGGACATCGGATCTTCATTTATAATCTGGATAATGAAGTTCGTGTCTTTGCCATTCTTGATATAATCAAGCATCATATTGCGGAACAGCGGCGTCATATAGTAGATCGTCATGCTGCCGGTTCCCGTCCAGCCCGCTGCCTTATGCTGCACGCTGCGGCTGCCGAGCACCTTGACTTCCGCTTTCTGCTTTTCGATCTTCGCCTCCAGCGTCTTCACATAGAACATTTCCTCGTTTTTACCGTCAATTTGGGCAAATGCCCGGCCTTCGCGGCCCGAAATCGTATCCTTCGCCTGCAACAATGCCATGTTACTTCACCTTCACTTTCATATAAATTTTCTCTACGGCGTCAACCGGCTGCACCGCCAGTTGAATAACGATACTGTCGCTCGTATCGCCAGACGTGACCTGTACATCGGTCTGCGCATCAAATGGCTGAATCGCGGACAAGCGCACGAGCTGATCAAGGTAAGCGATGCATTCGCCGCGGAACAGCTGGCGACCGTCGCCGTTGTTGTTCACCTTTCCGACATAGGACGTCTCGAACAACTGCTTCATATCGTTGGCAATGCCGTCAAGCACCCGAACAACCCGGTTTTTGGAGAAAACACGGCCCTTATCCGGGGAATGAGACGTAAAGCTGTTGATGTCCTGTTCGACGACCGCACGGCCCCGCTGATGAACGAATACGAATTCGCCCGCCTCCAATGCGGCTTCGACCTGGCGGTTCATCAGGCGCACATCCGCGTCGATCGCATCTTCATACGCGGTATAGGTAAGCGACTCATTCATCGCTGCCGCAGCCGTAGCGGCAGCCACCCACACGCATGCTTCGGCAGCGCCGAGCACAGTGCCGTCCGCCAGCTTGACCCCGTTCTTCACGCTGATGACCCCTTCGCTATCTGCCAACGGGTAGTTCGGCAGCACCGCCTGTACCTTTTTCCCTTCCTCCTCGCGCATCCGCTTGATGAAGGCCGTATATACGGAAGCGAGCGTCTTGTCTTCCGACGGCAGGGCCACCGTATGGAAATCCTGCACCGCCAGCGCATCCAGAAAGTTCATATGGTCTTCATTCGTTGCCGCGCCGTCATCCCCGCCAGTCAGCGGCAAGCCCGCGATCGCCTCCAATGCGCCGCTGCCTTCGAATTGCACCCACGCGTTCGCCTTCAGTTCCTCTGCCTGAGCGACGGTCTGAAGATCGACCTCGCGACCCGCGACCTTCGTGATGACGTCCATCTTCGTATCGTCGAGGACGTTCGGACGCACGACGAGTACGATGTCGTTCCCGCGAACGCCGCCGCAGCGGGCAATCGCCTTCCATTCCTGGTGTGTTGCCTGCGCCTTGGTGCCTTCATTCAACCGGTACAACAGCACCGTCTTGGCCCGCTTGAACGCTTCGCGCACCAACAGCAGCGCCTTGTCCGTCACCTCATAGCCGAGAAGCTCAAAAGTCGCTTCTCCGGTCGGCATTTCCAATACCTGGCGGGCAGGTCCCCAGCTCAGCTTCAACGGCAGAGCCACAACCCCGCGTTCTCCCATCGTACCCATCGGGCCCGCTTCCGAATCGAAGCGGACATATACGCCCGGTCTTACTTTGTTCTGCGTCATCCATGTTCCTCCAGCCATCACAATACCTCCTGAATCATAAATTGATGTAGCAGCGCAGCTACCTGCGCCTTCGTGTACATGCCATCCTCCCGGAGCAGCGCATGCAGCATGTCGCGCTCCCGTCCGCTGTCCGCCTTCGCTTCCAGCCATTGCGCCTTCGTGTAGGCCGTCTCTTGCTTATCAATGCTCATCCCGAATCCGCCCCTCCTGCTTCATTGCTTCCATCTTGCTGCCCGTTTCCCGCTCCCGCAGCAGCGTGAGCGCATACTGCACCCGGAAGCGCAGCATATGATCCGGGTACTCGTGGCTCATCTCGGCGCCGCGGCAGCGCATCGTCCCGAAGTCGACGAGCTCCAGCGCGTCATACAGCTCGTCAGCGACCTCATCGGGATGCGGCCGTTCCCCGGCCTCTCCCGGCACATAGTCGACCTCCACCTGCCACGCTGCCGCATAGCGGCGCTCCCCTGTGCGCTGCCTGCTTCCGCTTCGAATACGAACGGCGTAGTACGGCGCAGTCGCGTCCGCTGCCGCCTCGGCATCCAGCACCGGCATACCGGGGAAGATCTCCCCAAGCCGCCGCATCACGCCTTGCCGAATCTCGGCACTGTGCACTTTTTTCTCCCCCTCTGCATTCCGGAGTAACGTTCCGTGAAGCAGCCACTGCATCTTCGCCAAAAACAAAGACCATCCGGCAATCTGAACCGAATGGTCTCTATTTATGGCTTGCCCCGTCCCTTCTTAGCTACGGGTCCGGTGGCACACCACTTCACGCTATTATCTTATCACCGCAAGCCGCCCGTCTGCGTGCCAGCATCCGGCCAACGAGCGGACAAGCGGAAGGCCAGAGACGGATTGGCGGTGCCACGGCATTTTAGGAGATTCAAAACAGTCGTTCACTTCCAGCTCAGGGAGTTTCATTACATCGTGCACCTTGATACGGGGAAAGTCCCCCTAGTTAAAATCAACTCCTGTAATCTTTTTGTACTCTTCCGGTGAAATTTCTCCGAAAGGATTGGACTCTGTTTTCACGGCTGCGCGCAGCCCCTCCGCGTCGATCCATATGCAGTCAAATGCAAGCTTCCAGAAAGTCATGCGGACTGTCCTCCTTTGAGCTTGATAAGTTCAAGTTTAGCCTTCGCCAACTCCGCGCCTAGATTATCGATGACGCTTTGCTGTTGAATATTTTTGATTTTCATTTGCGTCAGTTCTTGGCCCAGCACGTCGGTTTGGGAAGGTTGCGGCGGCGGGTTAAGCGCTTCTATTTCCTCATCCGTGAGGCCGTTTCGCCAGAAGCTTGGACCGTCCACGGGCTGCGGCGGGTCTGGATGAGGAATGTCGCTATCTGGGTCGTATTCGGCCATGGCGGCCTGGTAGTCGATGAATGCGGCATTGTATGCCTCCTGCGCCTCCCGATAGCCCTCCACATCGAATATAGGCTGATAGAGTCCATCCGGCATCGGCACGGCGACCGTGTAGCCTACGAGTACGGTTTCCGGTTCGGCTCGTTGATCGCCCTCTTGCTCCGCTTCGGGAAGTACATCCTTCGGCTTAACCGGTTCACGCCGATCAAAAACGCCCGTTACGGAGTACGCAACGAGCGTCGGTTCGATGTAGCGTCCGGAGAGGTCGGTTATGAGTGCTTCTTTCATGTCGCGCCTCCTTTATTGTTCTGCCAGGAATGACACCTGTAATGTCAGGTGCGTGCTTTGAGTGGGAAAGACGGCTATTACATCGCCACTGGCCTTAACGTCCAAGTAGGCAATAAAGACGTTTGTCCCCGACATGATGATCGAAGGTGTTCTGATTGTCGTTTTTGGCCTGTATCCAGCGGGTAGGCGAAACACGACGGTTTCTGTTGCCCCTCCAGTAACGATCCCGTTGACATGCACAATTCCTACGCCATCTTTATAGTATCGGACGGGGAACACTCCATTGCTCGATAGCGTCCAACCGTTCAGCAGCGTAGGTGTAATCCATTGCGGCGGTGCAGCATCCTTCTCCGCCTTCTGCGTCTCCACCACGCTCAGTCGCCGCTCTACATCGCCTACATCCTGCACCAAGTCCGATACAGTCCCGCGCAGGTTCGCGGCCACGGTGCCGCTGATGGGAGCTGGAAGCGTTGGATCGAGCATCGTATAGGTAACGTGGTAGACAGCAGTTGGGGCAAAGTTGTATTCCTTTATAGTCGCCAACTCTGCGCCATACTCACCGACAGGATTAAACTTTTCAATCGCCCATTGATGATCGCGTTTATTATTTCGTGTTACAGACAGTATTCTCGATGTCTTGTGAGTCAACTTTGACGATGGGTTGAAGTTGTTAATGTTCCATGCGCCGTATCCTCTCGCATATACCGGATTCGCCCGTTCTCTCAGTACTATACCGCTGCCGACCTCGACCATGTTCGATCCTGCCGTGAGTGTCGCACCCAGCTTGTAGTTCCGGACGGGTTCGACGGTTGGCTTTGACTTCAGGTATTGGAGGCGGTATGGGGTGTACTCAAATGCGGTTGCCATAGTTGTAGGAACCGTTCGAGTCGTAAACTCTGGACTTGAATAGTTCGTCTCTCCAATTTGTACCCAAGCTTTTTCGAGTCCATCTGTACGGTTATAGGGTTGATTATTCCATCGCCCCCATTCAAACATCCGCCACCCCAAGAAATACGCCCTAATCTCATCCTGCGTCGGGCTGTATTCCGCCCCCCATCCGCTGTCTGTGTTGGCGACGGAAATATATGCATTGGAATATGTCTCTCCTATATAAGGCATCGTGACATATGCTATATCTGGAGCCTCCCAAGTTGCAACTGCGTCACGCCCCTGCCTAAGCAATGTGCCATCATACTTCGTTCCAAATGTGTGTGCGATTAAAACCGGGCCGCCTATTCGGTTCACTCCTACAACTTTAAATGTTGATGATGGATTTCCGGCAATATGGTAGCCCAAATGTGCGTCAGGTACTATCTTACCCCACCACTCATTCACACACGGCAGCCCATCGTCCCCCATAAAGATCGTATCGGGATTGCTACAGTCTACCGGATGAGCGGCCAGCTCCGTTTCGAAGGCGAGCATGCTGCGTTGTTGTGGCATGAAGGATTTCGGTTCGGTGCCGATGGTGAGCATAGGGTTTTCAAACGTTAAGAGTCCCCCGGGTGGATTAAAACCAGAACCAAGCAATACCCCAATTATAAAATCATCTTTAGTGGTAGTGATTGATATTGTGTCACTTTCGATGTAATCGCCGTTGTGGTTTAATAAGTTCCCATTAGCATCAAATGACTGTAACGCAATAACACTTTTTGAGTGCGAACGGTTTACCGTAAATGTATACGTTGTGTCGCTTATGCAAGGGATTCTATACCCGAATGCAAACCCTGATCCCGTTCCAACTACTTGCCCGACATAAGGCTCAATCACCTTTGTTGCACCTGCTCCGTAGGTCGTCCACTCATAAAACGGCGGCAACAGATTGCCACCCGCTACGATAGCGTATGGGTTCTTGACATTAGTCACGCTGTCGACGTATGGAAAGTGTGATTCCACCTGCTCCGGTGTCATGGAATCTATCGCGTTATATTCTGCTTCGGATATTTCATAGAGTCTAATTGAGTCAAAGTATGCGTACTGACCTATTGATCCAATTACCCCTAAGTCAATGTTAACTTTATCCAAATCCTTTGTGCTCGTCTTTTTCATATAGACGAACTGCAAATCTTCTTTTTTGGTTACGGGTACCAACGGTCCCCCACCCTCATTGCCGCCGAATGCCAATGAGGCTGATTCAGCTGTACCATTCTTGATTGAACCGGCCAGTAAATAATACTTACCTGCTTTTATTACTTTATCTAATGTAATCGGTGCAACGCCAAAACCATCTTTGTTAATGATTACCTTTACCGTTTCGTTTTCGATCGTATTTGTGGTTTGAAAACTACCCAGTAAAGACAAGTCATCACAAGCCCCCGCCCGCCCCAACAAATTCACCAACGTCCGCCCCTTAATCTCCCCTAGCCGGAACGGCGTATCTTGTTCGGATTCAACAGTTTGATAACCGGGCCTGAAGGTAAGAGCTTCAGAAGGAAGAGTCTCTAACTGCTTACTAATGGTGACATCGTTATCAAGCAGCGGTTTAAGGACATTCGGGTTGAAGTCATCAGGATGTGCCCTTGTTTGCGTCGTCACGCCTTGAATTTCTTGGTTTATTCCCCCTGGCAAAACGTCACCCTTAATGCTCACGGTGATTCACTCCTTATTAAAAAAGTGCATCGAAGTCAAATTCAAGCTCGTCAGTTGCTTCCAGGTTTTTGGTCGTCGTCGTTTTGATAGCGGCCAGTGCCCCGTCAGCATCAAATAGGGCCACTTCGTTGATTCCCGTACCAGCTAAACCGTCATTTTTCGCCTGGACGGATAAAGAATAACGTACCCTAGTCGGTTCGGGCATAATTGTTCTTACTTCTTTGCGAAAAACTTCATTGAACAGACCGGTTTCGTCTCCGGTCAACGACTTTGGAACGCCGGACGCATCTGCGCCGCCGGTGCCGATGCCGATATGAGTGATTTTCACCATAGGATCAATTCCGGCCGCAGCACGAGCCAGCTTCTCGCGATATACTTTCGTTCTTGCGGTTGCCATATGTTCACCCCCATCAAAAGACTTCCTCATCAATAACCTGACCTGCGCGAATGTGACGCAAGCTGCACAGATCCGCACTATCCAGATAAAAATCGAGCCCGAACGGATTCATCCCGCTAAATGATTGCTTGCCATCAAACTTCCACGCCCCATTAAAAACGAGCTCGTCAACATCATCAACTTCATAACGGCTAAATCCAAGGTACAAGTATGAGCCTTTTAATTTAGACCCACCGATGATCTCCGAGGCGTAATCGAGCTTTATACGGCTTTTCACCTTGGCTGAAGCCTGCACTTGAAAAGAGATGAATAAGTCGATCATCAGTTCTACGATATGGAGCAAATGAGCCGGTTTCGCTTCCTCGAATGCAAATTTAAGGCCGGTATAACTGGTTAGGTCATCAATATCATAGATCGTCTTGAAAGCATACGATTCATGCAATGGCAAGAAAAGTGCATTCCTAGTTTGGCTATACGCATTCGCCAGGTCGCAGGCCGTTTGTTCCGTAAAGGTACCCCCACCGATAATTTTGGCCTTAATTCGGGAACGGCGGGTTTCATAGCTGTCCTCGTAACTGGTTGGTAAATCCCATTCCTCTTCCCAAATGTTGAGCCCCCAAGTTGCATGTTCAAGATAACACTGCTCCAGTATGGAGTCGAAGGTTTGCCATAGACCATCCAACTCAATCCCCTGTGTATCCAGTATCGAGAGCATTATCGAGGATAATTCGTATTGTTTTTTGCGTAGATAGCCCAACATAATTGGACCCCGGTTGCTTTTGAACGACGAATTAACTGACATTAATCGTCACCGTCCCAAGAATCGCAACCGCATCTTGCGCAATTTCAATATTGGTTTCATTTCCATTGACTTTGAGGGCTCCGTAATCAATAACAGGAGGGATATCCAAAATGATATTTGCAATCCGAGTATAGCGAACAAGCGGATCGGCAAATGCCAGCGTCTTTAAGTATGCGCGGACACCGTCCTGAATCATTTCTCGTACCTCGTTAGAAGAGCCTTCACTGCTGAGCGTCACGGTGACGGAAACATGAATCGGAACCTCGCTGGCTCCAACAACGGTTACAATCGCACCGATAGGGCACACATTTTTGATAAAAGTTTCAACGGCTTCAACGACTGATGGAGCAGGGGCTGTTTTCTCTTCATTGATAAGTACAACTTTAACCGTACCCGGTCCGGCCCATAACGGAATAACTTTTACGCCGCCCACGCCGGGAATCGAGAGCGCCCATTGCTCATAATCCGATTTGTTCCCGCTGCCGGTCGGAGTGCGGACCTTTAACAGAAACCGTTCCCGCAGCGAATCGTCGCTCTCTTCATCGGTACCGCCTTCCAGCGCGGTCAGATTGGTCACGGCTGTAATGCCTGGCACAGGCTCGCTCAAATGGCGAATCGCTCCCGCGGGCACATTGCCGGATCGCCCTGCATCGAGAGCCTCCACATCGGTAAAGCCTTCGCCGTTCTCCGCCAGCGAAATGCCATGGATCACCCGGTACAGCAGAGCAGGCGTTGACTCTGTGCTTTCGGTCGCGATCACGTACCCGCCCGGGACGGCCGCGCCGGGTTTGCCTGTAAAGCGGATTGTTTTGTCCGTTGACCGGGCTGTGGCGGCAGGCCGCCGTGTCACTCCGTGCTCCGCGCAGCGTTCGTCAAGATAGGGACCGAACGTCGTCGAAGCAAATGCGCGCCGCAACACCTCCTTGGCCCAGTCGGCTGCCTGGGTCAACTCGATCGCCGCCGGTTCCAGCACATCCCACGGAAACGATCCTTCCGAACGATCCAGGCTGACCGGCAGCCGCGACAGCATGCGGTCTCGAATGACCTCTTCCGTGTCTTCCTGTAAAAAAGGAGGCAGTTCCCTCATACGCTCACCTCCATTCGTTGCTCTTGTCCAATGACCGGCACGGCCGTAAAGGATACCCTGACCGAATCGCCTTCAAATTCATACTCAAAATCGGCAACCATCTGCGTCCGAGGATCAGCAAGAAGCGTTTCGGTGATGGTGCGCTCCAGTTCGGAACGAGCAGCGGCCCGGGTCGGCTGGCGGATCGCATTCTGGATCTCGCTTCCGTAATCGCTCGAGTAGGCGAGACAGGCGAAGCGTTCGGTCAAGACGGCCTTCTGGCACCATTGCGCCCACGCCGTATGGCCATCGGCCATCACGAAGCGCCCGGCTCCATCGATGATAAAATCACCGGTTGCGAAATCGAACAGTGGACTTTCGGGATACTGAACATCATTCGGGCTGTCATTCTCGACCAGAGACGGCATAGAGAACGCAGGAAATAATTCAGGCATGATCGCCGCTCACCACCTTGCTCATAATGATAGGCTCTCCGGATACCCACAGCACCAGGACCCGGTCTCCGGATGCGAAGCGGGGACTGACATCGGCAAGCCGGCTTCCATCCTCCCCAGTGACAAAATCAAACCGGGTCAATGCGGAATAGGTCGTCTCTGCCGTATCCTCCCCTGTCTCGACAACAGGAGAAGCCAGGCGGGCCACTCGGGAATATACGGGGACAGTGAAATCCCAATCGGCCAACAAATACCCTTCCGCCGGAATCGGAACGGCGAACTGATCTAGCAGCAGGCTGCCGTCGTCCTGGATCGTGCCCAGGTCAATAACGTTCAACGTATCCACGCGTCGCGACACCCTCCCGTCCATAGCGGACAGCAAGCGCCCAGCCCACTCTCTTTTACTCATGGTCGACCACCTCCATCGTCATGCTGCGGTTGTCTGCATCATGCTGAATCCCGTCTATGATGTAATAGCCAAGCAGCGTGCCGGCTGCAATATAGACCTTGTCCCCGCGCCGCAGAAAAGGAAGATCAGGAGCCGTAACGCTCCGTCGTCTGCGCGGCTTGCCGCGCTCCTTCAGCACTTCCTGCGCAGCCTCCCGCACAGCGGCGACCGTGTCGTACTGCTGGGAATAGATGATCTCTTGCAAAATGCCGTATTTTGTCTGGCCATTCACGGTATCATCGATTTTGAGCCGCGTTTTTTTCGTCCCCTGTCCCGGCCCCTCATGTTCCACTTCTCCGGCTTGCTTGCTGACGATTTTGACGCGAGTCACCAGATTCTCGATATCCTGCTGATCGCTCGCACTGCTCACAACGTCAGCGTCGAATTGATAAATGGGTTTGTTTTGTCCGGCTTTGACGACATGCATTTTGCCGTTGCTGGCGCGGATAATATAGTGGCCTTTGCCGCGGCTGCGCACCTGATCGATGACGGATGTCAGCATCGAAGCCAAGGTCTGGCTGCGGAATGGCTGCGCAGCTAAGGCAACACCGGGCAGATCCATCTGGCCGAGCGGAATATTCCAGGCCTTCGCAATATCTCTGATAATGACGGAGGCTTGCGTGCCGTTCTTGTACCAGCGATCGTCCTTGCTCCGCAACAGGTAAATCAGCATATCGTACGATTTAATTTTCAAGACGCCGTTGCCATCCTGCGTATAATCCCAGTCGAAAATGATGCCCTGATGGATTTCTTTCCATCCCTGGCCCCAATCCGCTTTTAAGATCGTCCGGGCGCCGAGCTGCAGCTGCTGATGCAGCCATTTCCCATTCCATTTCTGGTTCCGTATCGAAAAAGACAAACGGACAGCCAGTTCATTAGGCTGTTCTTCCCAGCTTAAGCCGCTGGCTAGCGTGGTGAGTGATATCTGTTCCCCTGCAGGCAGGAGAACAGATAGGTCGTATTTCACGTCAGCGATATTGATCATGGCGGCACCTCCTATACAGGCAGCCGCAGGACCTGGCCCGGCTTGATCTTGTTCGGATCCGGGCCGATCTGCTTTTTATTTTCAGGGATGCGGTAGATGTCACCGTGGCGCGCTCCATTTCCAAGAAACCGCTTCGCGATGCCCCACAGTGTATCACCCGGCTTCACGGTATAGGTTGCCGGAGGCGGCGGCGCTGCGCGTCCGGCAGAGGCGGCTGTTCCGTTTGGCTTCGCCTTCTGGCCTTTTTCCGAGATCATGATCATCTTGGCTTGCACCAGTTCAATCGAATACTGAGCATCGCCATGCCCGCCCAGCCACGTATGGTCAAATGTCTGGATATACACATCGTGATTGATCGGCGTCTCGGTAATGAGCAGCTTCAATTTTTGACCTTTGTCACGCCAACTGGACAAAAGCCCTGCAATCGCTTGCGGGGACTGCCAGGACTTGACGGTCACGCTCTCCTTCCGCGCTTCTCCGGGGAAAATCCCCTCCCAGTTGAACCGTGTCGGCACCGTACCGCGCGGCATCGTGAACTCGCCCAGCGCAATGCTCTGATACGTGACCATACGCGCCGCCGTAGCAGCCGTGACCTGCTGCGGGTTCAACGGAAACAGCAGTCTTTTTGACCCATCCGACAAGTAGAAATCCATATGCGCCTCCCTTTTAGCACGTGTTGAAAAAGGCCGGTTCTCAGCACCGAGAAGGTTGCTTGAGGTCGAAGCGGATTAAACACGGTTTTGCGCTGCGTCTTCGATCTTCTGCGCAATCACGCCGCCAATATAGTCCGCGATTTCTTCGCCGTTCCGGCGGAGCGAATCGAGCAGATTATCGCTGCTGCCTTCCAGCGTGAAGTTCATCGTCACGCCGCCAAGATGGATGCCGCCCAGGCTCTTGGAAGATCTGGCGGTTGCTGTTCCGGACGATTCATTCATCGCCGGGGCGCTGATGCTCATTTGCGGTCCGCCAGCCAAGCCGCCCACGGCATAAGGCTGCACGCCAAGCAAATAGCCCGCTTGCTGCCACAGCGACAGCCCCCGTGCTCGCTTGCCTGGAGAGAGAGGCACGATCATTTCCGGACCCGCCTCGCCAACCAGTCCGATATGGGGGCGGGTTATGAATCCGCCGTTCGCGTGCATGGGAAACTTCGGTTCTTCCAAATTAGCGAAGAAATCGAACATAAATGTTGGCTTTGGAAGCTTTGGCGGCTGCTCAATGCCGCTTTGCTGATAAAGCACTTCGATATTTATTTTCTTGTCACTCGGCAAGATGGTCACTTCTTGATTCAGCAGCCGAAGCTGGTCAATCGCCGGGATCAGACTCGATTTTAATTGATCAATCGCGGATTGCAGTGCCCTTTGTTTGTCTGCGGCCGTCGCGGATGAGTCGGATAGTATGGGCAGAGTATCTTTGAGCGCTGCCAGCTGTTCGGCAGACGGGGACTTGCTTTGTTGCAGTGCCTGCAGCGTCTGTAACATCGTTTCGAGACGAGCTGCGCCTTGCGCTATATCGCCGCCAAAGTTCATTTCAATCTGTGTCCTCGCGGCATCATAATAATCCTGGACGCTTTGCCGCGCTGCCATTAGATTCGCACCAGTTTCTTCATATTTTGCCTTCGCTTCTGCCGCTTGCTTTCGAAAGTTTTCAGCATCCATGTCCACTGCAGTCATATGAAAATAATAGTTGCCAAGCGGTTTACCGATCTCATTGGCCCTTTGAAGAAATTCTTCGTGAGCTTCATTGGTCCGGCTGTATTCCGGCATCGCCTTCCATTCCATTACGATATCCTGAAGCCCTTGTCTGACTTGATGGGCCAGCTCAAACTGCTTCTCGTAGTTAGAAAAATCGGTTTCCATCTCTCCGATTTTCTCCATCAAGGACGGCAAATTCCCCTTGCCGTCAGCGACGGCTTGCGCCAGCTTCATGCGCGCCAACTTGTCTTCCAATTCGATTTCTTTCTCAATCGTCCCGATTCGCTCCGGTATTTTCCCGTTCTCGGCATCATATTGCGATATCAACTCCGGATACATGTCACGCAGCGTCGCCGTAATACCGGCCAGACGCTCCTTTTTGGCAGCCAGCTCTCCCGAGGAGTCCGAATTTCGGCGTACGGCATCGTCAAGCTCGCGGTATTCATCGATGAGCGCCTGGGTATCCCGCGACTTTTGCAATGCCTGATTGCTTTCCGACGCGGCAGCCCGTAATCCGTCTCCCATATGAATGAGCCGCTGCTCCGCCTCTTCCTGCCGCTGCTTGTACCAAGACCAGGCAGAGCCGGCGAGCGAGACAACGGTCATAACCGCGCCTATTGGTCCCGTTAAGCCAATGAACGCTCGACCAAGCAATCGAAGGCCGCTTGATGCCGCGGATGCGATTCGCCCTAACCGGCCGGTTTGTTTGGCGGCATTGACGATATTTGCGTTTCCGTCCTTGCCCAGCAGCCGCTGCCGCCAGCTCGACATCGGAGCAGGTCCGCCAAACGCTTTCTCCAGCCCGCTATACCGCCCAAGCTGCCCGGCGTTGGCCATACGCACGACGTCGTCCCGGCGATAGGTGCGATCCAGCGGGATAGTGCGCCAGTACCGCTTGCCGGCGGGACGGTAATCCGACGGGAACTGCGCCGCCGGACCCGGCATCGCGTCCGCTGCCGCGGAACCGCGAAGCCAGCGGCGGTACCATGGCGAACGCTTAGAGGTGCCAGCGCGGGCCGTTCGCGTAGCGGCAGTTGCTGTCGTCTCGGCCATCGTAGCGGACGATCCGCCTCCAATCCACTTTCTCGCATTTTTATAGAACTGTTTCCCCTTACCCAGGAATTGGACGGTCTTGGATATGAACCAAGCATCCAGGAGCAATGCCAGCGTCTGACCCAGCGGACTGCTTGTGTCTCCGCCGAGCCAGGTCGGCTGAACATTTTTGAATGCCTCCAGAGCCTTGCCCACGATTTTTCCCGCATCAAATGCTTCAAGGAAAGCCTCGAGGAAGGCCCGTCCGGCTGTGGAGCCCGCTTGAACAAATGGAGAAGCATCCACATCGGCATCTTTGGAAGCCATGCCGAATACCCCCATCAGGTAGCCGCCAAGCGCTCCGCCCAGGGCTGCCCCGATCTTATGCGCGGCTTCAATCACTCGTTCGCGTCCGCCGCCGCTCCACCATTCGTTGAAGGGAGCGACCACAATTTCATCCCACAGCAACCGGATTTTCCCGAACACGCTGGCGTTGTTCCAGGCATCCGAATCCATAATGTCGAGCAGCTTCGTAAAGACATGGTTGATTTTCCGGCCGATCATGTCCGCCAGTCCATTGCTTTGCGTAAACGCTTCGGCAATCCGGTCGATCCAGGCTCTCAAGGCAGGCACAGCCTGCATTCCAATCGAGATGGCGATGCCTTCCCATGCGCCGGACAGCCGCCGGATGGACCCGAGCAAGGTGTCCTCCTGAATTTTGGACATTTTCTTGGCGGCGCCTTGCGCCTGCTCCAGCTGCTTGACATAGGACGCGAAGCTCTCCGATCCCGTGTTCAGCAAGATGGAAGCGGCATCGGCCGTGTGCGCCCCGAACGCATTGGTCACATCGGTAAGCCGCAATCCCTTGCGTTCGACTTCCGCCATGAATGGAATCAAGCCCTTGAATGCGTGCTGCGCGTCCCACAGCTCCAGCCCCATCGCTTTCAGCTTTTTCGCCGCAGGACTCGAAGTGTCGTTAAGCTGCATGAGCATCAGGCGCATCGCCTTGCCTGCGCGTTCGCCCTGAATGCCATGACTGGACAGCACCCCGATAGCCGCGGACATTTGCTCGATAGCGATGTTCGCGTCTGCCGCAGCCGGAGCCGCAAGGGAGAACGCGCTGCCCAACTGCGAGATGCTCGTGTTCGCCGTCGCGGCCGTCTTTGCCATGACATCAACGACACGCTCCAGCTGCGCCGCGGGCATGCGCATGCCGAACAGCACGCCCGATGCCAGGTTCGCCGCTTCCGCCAGATCCATCTGGCCGGCAGAGGCAAGCAGCAAGGTCGGGCCGATCCCGGCGAGTACTTGCTTGGCGGTGAAGCCGGCGCCAGCGAGAGATCCCATAGCATCGGCAACCTGAGTGGCCGTAAAAGGCATCGATGTGCCCAACTCACGGGCACGCTGATGGAGCGCAGCAAAGTCTTGCGCATTGGCATGGGTGACCATCCGGACGTTGGCCATGCTCTGCTCGAACTTCGCAGCGGTCTGGAACAGACCCGCCAATCCGGACGCAGCGGCTCCAAGCGCCGGGCCGAGTAATGCCATGCCGCCGCTGACCAGTCGGCCGATCATGCGCAATGGCCGGGAAGCGTAATCAAGGACGCGAACGGTAAATCGGAACGTTTTCCCTGATATGGACTGCACTCGAGCATTAATCGCGACCAGCACATCAGATGCCCGATCCGCTATATGGACCGCCATCTGCCACCGGGTCCGGTTCATCCGTTCGAGCTGTTTGCGCGTGCGCTCTACGCTTTTGTCCAGCTTGCTTACTTTACCTTCTATCTTCGAAAGGGCGGGTTCGGAACGATCGTCGACAGCCACGGATATATCTATGCGATAGGCTTCTTTCGCCACCCGCAATCACCCTCTTCCCAGCGATGCAGCTCGCTTCCGTTCCTCTATCTCGGATTCCAGCGCCAGCTTGGTGCTGACAAGACAAAAAAGCCGCTCTCCTTCGGGCAGCTTCATCACCTCGCTCGGGAATTTCCCCTGGCGCTGGAAAATATGATGCAGGAGGGTGGCAACCCCTCCCGCTTCTATTAGTTTTTTATGACTTCTTCCGCCTCGCTGCTCTCGTCGTCATCCAGATCATAGCCCGACAGACGGTCGATCTGCTCGATGATCGCATCCTTTTCCCCAGGAAGCAGAACCTTGTCAATGAGCTGTACGCCGCTGATGACATTGAGCTGATCCCAGGCCGCCTTGTTGTTCCATACTTTTTGCTGGTCTTCGGGAACCGTCGCCTCATAGATCAGATACGAGCGGTATCTCGCCGTGTCGGTGTCGTCCGGCATTTTGATGCCGCCCAGGCGGCGGTTTTTCTTATACTTGGTGGCCTTGTCCCGGCAAGCGTTATATTCCGCCTCTGCCAACGGACGAATGCTGAAGCGGAAGAACACCTTTCCTTTGCGGGCGATCTCGATGAGTTGACGTTCTCCTTCCGTGTTCGCCGCCGCATCCAGAAGACCGCGCAGGATGTCCGTTTCATTGGCCAAAAGCGTTTCGGACTGGATCGGTTCATTGTCTTTTTTCATTTATCTCTATCCTCCATTAAGTTGATTGCCCTCTCGTGATTAGCGGCTTGCACGGATCACGCCGGTGAAATTAAATACGGCATCCGGCGCTTGCGAGCGCAGGCTGTCGACCAGGCGCTTGAACAGCACCGCATCGCGGACCACCGTCTCGGTAAAGGTCAGCGTCATGCTGTAGCTCTGCATTAATGCCCAGGTATGCTTTTGGCCTGCCGGCTGGTAATCGCTGTTCGTCACGTTGAGCTGGGCCTGCCAAGTGTTGACTTCGGCCAGGAAGGTGCCCTCGCCATCGTATAATTCACCATTGTATCCTCTGGACACATTCCGGAAATCAAAGGCGCCGCGATCCAGCATCTGCTGAATGTCCGGCGGACTATTGACCCGGAAGCTCCATGAGCGGTTAATAATCTCGCCTACCTGCACATTGGCGATGTCGATGCTTCCATCAGGAACGCAGTCGCGGAAAATATAACGTGCGTCTTGTGCCATCGTTGTTCCTCCTTACGGTTACGCAGATTGCGGCGAGAATTGGAAGCCGAAATCCAGGTATATTTTTTCGATGCTGTCCAGATCGACCAGCTCCGAGAAGCGGAACCAGGCCGAATCGCCCTGCGGCGGATGATTAGGGTCCACGATCAGTTGGCCGCTTTCCAGTCCGCCCTCGCGGATCATCGTCTGGATAATGCCATTCGCAATCGTCACGACAAAGGCGCGGCCATCCGCGTTGTTGTTCCATTTGCCCAGATAAGGATGCAGCGTGTACACGATCCGGTCGATCAGCTCATAGCGCGTGCGGGTGCGGCGAATTTTTTTCCAGCCTTCGTCTTCGTCGGCCAGAAGCGTCACTTTCGTGTTGATGCCATAATCGATTTGCGCCATGCCGTCCGGGTTGAGGGAGAAGGTAAGCATCCCGGATTGAATCGCTTCTTTGTACTGCGCATTCGTCAGTTCCCCGACCAGATCGATGGAGCCGGTCATAGGAACATGCGTCAAGCTGGCATTGTACGCGCTCGAAGCAATGACGCCGGCAACCCGGGCAGCCGCTCTTGCACCTTCCACGGGACCGTTGGCGGTCCGAAATCCGTTGCCGACATAAACGATGGCAAAATCATTGAATGCGATGGCGTTCGTCTTGCGCGTCGCAAACGGAACGCTGGACGGTTCGCCGACCACGCCGATGATTCGCCCGCCGCCTTCGGCCAGCATTCGCTTCACGAAGGAATGGAGGGAGGCATGAACGGAAGCGTCCTCCGAATCGACAATGACGGTATCGAAAAATTTGCGTTCGAGACGTTCAAACGCATTCGCGTAGTCTGCGCCGGTAACGATTGGGTCTGCACCGCCCGTAAGCGGGGCATCCAGCAGCGCATCGAGCTCCCCGGATCCGTCCGCTATTTTTGCCGCCGTCAAGTAATGGCTCTGTTCATTGATGACCGCGACAAGATGCTCCGGCTCGCTTCCTTTGGCGAACAGCAGCCGTTCCAGCTGGCGTGTATTTTCATGCAGCACGAACTCCCGCATGGTCACATCTTCCAGCGAGTCGCGGATCGTGACCGTCATCTGCCGCGTGGTTGGATACTTGGTGAGCAGCCGGACCACTTTGGCCGCCGGGTCAGCGATATCGTTCAATTCAAGCGATGCCTGGGTTCCCCCCGTGCCGGCGCGAACGGCCAACACCGTGCTGGCACCGCCCGCAAAAATTTCCCGGATGCAATCCGGGCCCTGGCCGTCGCCAAGCTGCCCGGCCAATTCACCGGGCGCTTTTACCGTTACGACTTGCGTAAGCGGTCCCCAGTTGGATTGGATCACGGCCGCAGCCACGCCGACGGTTCCTGTGACGACACGGGCGCCGCCGGCATTATGCCAGCGGACATATACGTCCGGCCGAATCTTCTGTTCACCTAAAATAAACGTTGCCCCTGACATGGGCTACACCTGCCTTTTCTGAAATTCTTGAACTGCCTTTTCCGCTTCCGCTCGGGTCAAGCTGTCTGTAGGGACCCGGCGCAAGGCTCCCGCCATCGCATCCGGCGAGACACCGAATTGAGCGGAGGCAGCCATAATTTCCGCCTTCGTATAAGAGGCTTCCGGCTGCCGCTTTCTAGGTTTGGACTCTTTGGCTTCCGCCATGTTACGCACCTCCGATATGAATATGGTCAAGCAGCGGCGATGACGCCGCCGTCTGCAGGATGCCGAACCGGACATCCAGCGAGATCTGTCCAGCGCGGCAAGCGTCCTGGGTTCCGTCAGCCGATACGCTCTGGATCAGCATAGGGGATTGATCCAGCATGCGGACCTGCCCATCGAGCGCCAATTGCCGCACCGTCAGCTCCAGCCAGCGGCTGCGCGCTTCCGCATGCGGAACCAGCAGATGCCCGCGCAGCGTCGCGTCGATCCAGGCTCCCTGGCTCACCGTCTGGATGCTACGGATGGCGGCCACACGCCAGTATAAGGCGGGTGTATCCTCCGATGGATTCCAGGCCGCGGGGTCGGCCTCTATGGCCGGGAAGCGCTCGCGGGTCCATGCGAACATCGCCGCGACCGGGTCCGGCTCCAGCTGCGCATGGGACATCCATCCCAGGGAAAACACTTCAAACTGGACACTTCGGGTGACCGCCTTGAGCTTCTCATCCACCGTGTCCGAGCCTGCGCCCGTGTACCGGCAGAGGATGGATTTGCCGCTGATGGCGTCCGTCAATCGTTGACGATCCAGCGCGGAGATGACGGCGGCGGCCAGGCTGTCTACATGCGGAAACTCCGTAGGCGCCGCATACGGCGTCACTTCGATCTTGCAGCTGGGGCCGGCCCAGTCGTTCTCTACCGTCTCGGAACCTATGGTGAGAATAAGGTAGGGCTTCGCTTCGTCCGCTTCCGCAGCGCCTGTGTCAAGAACCTTGCCGTTGACAGCCGGAATCCGATCGATCAACCGCTGGCGGATGACACTGCGCATCGAGGCCCCCTCCAGATGCTTATCCATCCCGAATCCGCCCCTCCTGCGCCATTGCTTCCACCTTGCTGCCCGGCTCCCGATCCCGCAGCAGCGTGAGCGCATACTGGACCCGGAAGCGCAGCGTATGATCCGGGTACTCATGGCTCATCTCGGCACTGTACACTTTTACTCCCCCCTGCAATCCGGCGTACGTTCCCGTGAAGCGGTCCAATAATAAAAGACCACCCGGCATCCTCATCCGAATGGTCTCTCTTAACGGTCTGCCAATAGGCCGCATTAGACGGGTCCAATGGCACACCACTTCACACTACTATCTTATCACCGGAGTCCGCCTTCCGCGTGCCAGCATCCGGCCAACGAGCGGACAAGCGGCAGGCCAGCGGGGGAACAACCGGCACCCGGGCATCCCCTCCAGCCCACTGGAGTGCTACTCCGCATACACTTCCAGCCCAAGCAGGAAGGCCAGCTCCATTACCCCTCGTGCCTTGATGCGGCGGAAGGTGCGTTCGCTAACATTCATCTCATGGCAGAGCAAATAATCCGGCGTGCTGTTCTGCGGGCTGAGATAGCAGCGCTCGATCACGCCCCGCTCCGCCTCGCCCAGATGGGCAATCGCCTTGGTCACATTGTCATGGACGGTCTTCATATATTGCTCCCTCTCAACATTGTGGACCGCGGTCTCCTCGACTGGCTTCCCGACCTTGTGCGTCGCACCGTGGTAACGGGGAATATACGCCAGCGTCGTCCGCATTTCCCGGCGAACCGCTCCGGCTTTGCGGTACAGCTTCGCCACGGCCAACACCGATTCTACCCGCTTGCGCGTCTCTGCCCGATTAATGGTTGCCAACATCGTGAACCACTCCCCAATACGTTATTTATAATATAAAATAAATATAAAAAAACTATAAAAGTTATTAAAAACAACAATCAGAAAACAATGAGTTCATTACGCCTGCCTAAATAAGCCATTGTCATTCTCCCCAACCTCTGAACAGGGACTCTTTCGTTATTTACAATAACGATTTATACTAAAAGAAATTTATTTCTAGCAACGCACACCAAACCTATTGAGAACAAATGTTCGTAATGTTATACTGCAAGCATACCATACCGCCGAATTGAGCGTCAATGATGAATTGATGTTCATATATTAAAGGACGAGGGTGATAACGATGACTGGCAAGAACAGAGAAGTGATGGGTTCACGAATCAAGCAGCTCCGCTTGAAGCACGGCCTCTCCCAGGATGACGTCGCGCATGCGCTCGATATGAAGCGGGCGAATGTCGCCAACTATGAAGCGGGACGCACGACGCCGCCAAGCGATATTATCGGCCGCCTGGCCGATATGCTGCACACCTCTGCCGACTATCTGCTGGGGCGGACGGACAACCCGCTCGCGCTGCATGCGGCGGGCACGATTCCGGAATGGGCCACCGCCAAGGACAAGCGTGACTTCCGCAAAATGCTGGAGGAGGATCCGGAGGTCATGTTCGACGGCGTCCCGATGGACGAAGACGACCGCGAACGGGTCATTCAAGTGCTGGAAGCCTTGTTCTGGGATGCGAAGAAGAGGAACAAACGGAAGCCAAAGCGAACGGAATGAACATTCGAACCTTGAAACCGCGGGGTGCATGGCATGGATGTTGAGAACATCGTAAGCAAGCTGATTCGAAAATACAAAACGAACTGTCCTTTTCAACTGGCGCAGCGGCTGAATATTATCGTCAAGCAGGCGCGGCTCGGCAATTCGACGCGCGGCTTCTATTACCGCAAGCTGCGACGCCGCTATATCGTGATCAACACCGATCTGCCATTCGAGTGGCAGCGCTTCGTCTGCGCGCATGAGCTGGCGCATGACCGGCTGCATACGGGAACCGGCCATTTCTTCATCGAGCGGAACACGCTGTTCTCCGTCGGCAAATTCGAGCGGCAGGCGAACGAGTTCGCGCTCCGGCTGCTTCTGGACAGCACCGAGGCGCTGCCCGGCGACACGAAGGAGATCTACTGCATGCGGCATGGCATTCCGCCTGATGTCGCCAAGTTCCTTCCTGACGGAGACGTGCATGATATTCAACGGGAGCGGGATGCAGTCCCATAGGCAAAAAAATCAGAAACCGGTACGAATGCCGTGGCCTTTTATAGGTGAATCCCATAAGATGTGGCATCTGATGATTAGGTCTGTGCCGGGTGCGCGGAGCCCGCATTCTCCGCCCCCATGCCGCAACTATATGAGAGAGGTGATTCCCTTACATGAAGGCGCTGGTTACCGGTGTCTCCGGGTTTGTCGGAAGCCATATGGCGGAATATTTGCTGGATCGGGGCGTCGAGGTAGTCGGAACGATTCGCAACCGGAGCCGGATGGAGCATATCCGCCATATCGAATCGAAGATTCATCTGGCGGAGTGCGAGCTGCGCGATCCGTTCTCCGTCGAGACGCTGCTGACGCAGGAGAAGCCGGATTTGATTTTCCATCTGGCGGCGCAGAGCTTCGTCCCGACCTCCTGGAATTCTCCCGTCGATACGATTACGAACAATGTGGCGGGACAGCTCAATATTTTCGAGGCGGTCCGCCGTCACGATCTGGACTGCAAGATCCAGCTCGCCTGCTCGAGCGAAGAATACGGCCATGTCGAGCCTCACGAGACGCCGATTACCGAAGACAACCCGCTTCGGCCGCTGAGTCCGTACGCTGTGAGCAAGGCAGCACAAGATTATCTAGGTTACCAATACTTCAAAAGCTACGGTCTGCATGTGCTCCGCACGCGTACCTTCAATCATACGGGCCCTCGCCGGGGCGAGCAGTTCGTGACGTCCAACTTCGCCAAGCAGATTGCCGAGATTGAGAAGGGAATTCGGCCGCCGGTCGTCCATGTCGGCAACCTGAATGCGAAGCGGGACTTTACGGATGTGCGGGATGTCGTGCGGGCCTATTGGCTTGCTCTGGAAAAAGGCGAGCCCGGCGAATGCTACAACATCGCCTCCGGCTCCTGCGTCACGATTCGCGAAATGCTGAACATGCTGCTCTCCTTCAGCAACGTCAACATCGACATCGTGCCGGATCCAAGCCGGATGCGCCCATCGGATGTCGAGATTTTGCTGGGCGACAACTCCAAATTCTCCCGGCAGACGGGCTGGAAGCCGGAGATCCCGCTGGAACGGACGCTGGAGGATCTGCTGAACTACTGGCGCGAACGTGCAGGCAAGCAAGCATTGTAAGAAACAGAGGAACCGGAAGCTAATGAAAAAGAGCCGTGGGTTTCTTTGATACAGTACAAAAATAAAAATTAATTAAGCGGCCTAGGTTCTGAATTCCATCGGACTGAGGCCGTTTAGTTTTGCTTGTAATCGTTCGAGACAATATCGACTCGTTCTTGCCAAGTTGTAGTCCGATCCTTAGGCATAGCTTTCGCTCATGTTGAAGCTGGTACAGGAAAGATTAAGACATAGTAATTATCAATGACCGCAGATACGTATATTCACGTAACTAAAAAAATGAGTCAACATGTAATAAAAAGTTTCGACTCGTTCGACCCAAGTAAAAAAGAACCGGTACAACGGGTTCACCCCAATTTCACCCCAATGGTTAAATTCAGCACAATAAGATACATCCTATGTAACGTTTTCCTGAAAACCAAAAAAGGCCCCGGTCAGAGCGACCAAGGCAAAAGTAGTAAAAGGTTATGAAGAAAAAATTGGAGCGGGTGATGGGAATCGAACCCACGCTGCTGGCTTGGGAAGCCAGCGTTCTACCATTGAACTACACCCGCGAGAGGCCAAAAAACACACCCAGATCCCACAAAAACTGACCGAGTGTGTCCAATCAACAACAGATGGTCGGGACGACACGATTTGAACATGCGACCCCCTGGTCCCAAACCAGGTGCTCTACCAAGCTGAGCTACGTCCCGAAACAAAGTAACTTTTGACAAGAATTAATATATCATATCGTTGAGTATCATGCAAGCCAATTTACGAAAAAACAAACCGGTAAAATCAGCCATACGGTCACGCCCACGAGAAAAAACGGCCTCCATCGCTCCTTCACGAGTCGACGAGGCCGTTCTCCAATGCGTACCGCGTCAGCTGTACGCGATTTTCCAGATGAAGCTTCTGCAAAATATTTTTCAGGTGATTTTTGACGGTATGCTCGGATAACGAAAATTGGGCGGCAATCTCCTTGTTCGACTCGCCCCTGGCCACCCGCTCCAATATTTCGCGCTCCCGCATCGTCAACGGCGAATGCGCCGGGGCCTTGCTGTTCTTGGTGGAGAATTCCTGCAAAATGCGGAAAGCCAGCTCCTTCGACATCGGCGCCTCGTCGATGGCGATCGCACGCAAATATTCATGCCATGCCGATGGCTGCAAGTTTTTCAGCAGATAGCCCTGGGCTCCTTTTTTCAAGGCCTCGAACAAATGAGTAATATCGTCGGATACGGTCACCATGACAATTTTGACATAAGGGAACCGCTCTTTAATATGCTTGGTCGCTTCCAGCCCGTCCATCACCGGCATCGAGATGTCCATCAGAATCATATCCGGCATGACCGTCTCGGTCATCGCGATCGCTTCTTCGCCATTCACCGCTTCGCCCACGATGGCGAAGGAAGGATCGATCGCCAAAATATCCCGCATTCCTTCCCGCGCATGCGCATGATCGTCAGCGATCAACACGCGGAACACCGGTTGTCCAGCCATACTCATCGTACCCCTCTCCTCTCGTTTTCTGACTATCGTGCCTCGGCCAGCCGCTCGGCCGCTCCCCGCTTCGAGACTCGCATAATCGTCTGTCCGTCCTCCCGCATCATCTCGAATTGCCAGCCCAGCGTCCTTGCCCGATCCCGAAGCATTTTCAAGCCGTACTTCCCGGCAGCGGCGCACGGATCGCCCGCGAACCCCGCTCCGTCATCGCGCACCTCGCATTCGAAGCCTTCCCCGTTCAGCCGCCCAATGACCCGCACATGCTTCGCGTCCGCATGCTTCCTCACATTGGTCAATGCTTCCCGCACACAGGAGAACAGGGCGATCTTCTCCTTGATCGTCAACGATTCTTCCGGAATGGCCCATGCGACATCCATCTTCCACTCCGTATCCTTATGAATATCCTCGATCATTTGCATGAACGGATGGGACCAGGTAAAATCCTTCTCCTGCGGCGCGGTCCGAAGGTTCGCAATCGCTTGCCGCACATCGTCATACACATGCCGCACCGTCTGACGGAGCTTATCCAGTTGGCCCTGCTTCTCCTCCGAAGGGCATGACTCGAGGCGATCGATTTTGACGGACAGCATGAACAACGATTGCGAAATGCCGTCATGCAGCTCCTGCGCCAGCCTCTCCCGCTCCTCCAGCGCCGCCGTCATCCGCTGCTCCCGCCGGAGCGTCGCCTGCGTATCGTCCAGCTTCTTGAACAGGCGCGTCAGCAGCGTCGCCGAGACGATGAACACGATGATCGGAGCCAATATATTGCCCATGTCCATCGACAAATAAGGAAGCAAAAAGGAATGTCTGACATATTCCCACAGCCCGATCGTCAACGTCGGAATCCATAAGATCAACCGCTTAATCATCTTGTCGCTCATCGGCGCATCCTCCCCGCTCATCCTGCCGCTCTTACATTTGCAGCCGGACCGTTAATCATCCCGTTCCGTTCTTCCGTTCTTCACCCTGTTCCGATCCCAGCAAAAAAGCATGAGATCCCGCACGGGAGCTCATGCCGCCTTCCTGCAGACGATGAGACGATGGCCTTGACTGTTCTCATTGCGCTTGCGGTGCTGCCGTTGATTCCCGGACGATAATCTCCGAATTGAGACGGACAGTCCGGTTCGTCAGCGAGACGCCGTTCATCTGCTTGACGAGCATGTCCACCGCCGCCTTCCCGATCTGCTCGGCCGGCTGCCGCATCGTCGTCAAGCGCGGCCGCAGTTCCGAGGCAAGCACCTGATCGTCGTAGCCCACGATCGACATATGCTCCGGCACCCGAAGGCCCGCTTCGGTCAACGCGTTGATAGCGCCCAGTGCCGTGAAATCGTCCGCAGCGAACAGGGCCGTCGGCAGCTGATCTTGTTCGAGCCATTTGCGGACCGCCTGGTAACCGGATTCAATCGAGAACTCGCCCGGCGCCACCGCGTACGGCTCCAAGCCCGCTTCCGCCAGCGCCTGCCTGAATCCGCGCTCCCGCTCGATCGAGCTGAGGAAGAAGCCCGGCCCCTGGATATGAGCGATGGAGCGATGTCCCAGTTCAACGAGATGGCGGGTCGCTTCATAGCCTCCAGTATAATTGTCGACGGTAACGCCGTGAACATCCGGCTGGACGGTCTGGTGATCGATGAGCACGAACGGAATATTCCGGTTCCGCAGCTCCGTCAAGTAGCTCAATTCATGAATCGGCGACAGCAGAAGCAGTCCGTCCACCCGATCCTCCTCGATAAAATCCCTCCCTACGCCTTCCTCCTGGGGATAATTCGCGACTGACAAAGCAAGATAATATCCGTGATCCTTCAACAGGGAAGACACCGTTTGCACGATGCTGTCCAGGAACGAATCCTGCAGCGTCGTGACAATCATGCCGATGACTCCGGTTTTGCCTTTCGCCAAGCTTCGTGCCGCCGCGTTCGGGTGATAGTCCAGTTCTTTCATCGCCTGCAGAACCTTTTGGCGATTCTTTTCTCGAACAGTTTGGGCATTGTTCAAGACACGGGATACCGTTACGACAGACAAGCCAGCTTTTTTGGCAACATCAAAAATACTGACTTTCATATCCTTCTCTCCTCATTGTCATCGTCATCCTGCAAGCCACATTGTTGTCATCTAGTATCCATAATAACCAATTTAGCGCTTCATTCCAATAAAATCTGCAGCAATCCGCGATTCATTTTGAGTATACTATGAATTAGAGTCGGACTTGTGCCAATCGTCGCCTTGAAACGCAAGTCAAGTTGCGGCGTATTAGGTATATATAGGGTGGATGCATACATTCGCCCACGAAGGAGATGGTAAGAAATGATCGTAGCAACAACCGAAAATATCCCGAACTATGAAGTAATCGAAGTGATCGGCACCGCTTTTGGCGTCGTTGTGCGCGCACGCGGCATCGGCGGAGACATTATGGCTTCCTTGAAAGGGCTGGTCGGCGGCGAAGTTAAGCAGTACACGCAGATGATCGAGGATGCCCGGCGCCAGGCGATGGATCGGATGATCGAGAACGCGCACGCGATGGGCGGCGATGCCATTACGATGATGCGCTTCGATAGCGGCGACGTCGCGCAGAACATGAGCGAGATCGTGGCTTACGGAACGGTCGTCAAGCTGAGACCTGTGCAGAGGTAGCATGCCTATGTGGATCGTGATAGGTACAGCGTTAGTCGTATACGGGCTTCCTTTGCTTGCCCTCATCATCCTTATCATCATCGGCAAAACCTATTATGACAAGCGCTACAAGCAAGTCGACAATCCTCGCGACGCGATCGGCATCAACGCCGACTATGCCCCAACCAAGGAAATTTTTATCGATCCTCGCGACGGTCATAAATATCAGGTATACTACAATGCCAAAACGGGTCAGAGACAATATATCCGCATGGATTGATGATGGCTCGCGCAGCATTCTCCGGCATCAAAAGAAAACAGCCCGCATCCCCTGTCGTGGGAGCGGGCCGTCTTACGCTATTGAATTATTCCGGCTTCTTCTGGGAAAAGCTGACTTCCGGCGTCGTCATTCGGTCGTAGAACTCGACATATTGATCACGCTCGTCCGATGCAAGCAGCGCCATAGCCGAACGCGGATGCTCATCAAGCGTTCCGGTGACGAGATATGGAATCAGGTAACCCCACTCCCATTTTTCGCGTGTCTTCAGCATATGATTTTGGATAAAGCCGAGCACCGGACGCATGTGGTATCTGCTGTTCTTCAGATGCGTCAGCAGCAGCTCGGTCGGGCAGTTCCCTGCGCCCCGTCCCATGCCGTAGACGGAGGCATCCAGAATCTCGACGCCCAGTTCGGCAGCGACGAGCGTATTGGAAAAGGCAAGCTGCATATTGTTGTGCGTGTGCACGCCCAGGCGCTTGTTCGGCAGATGCTCCTTGAACTTGTGCACCAAGTAATGTATATCGTTATGATCGAGGCTGCCGTAGGAATCGACAATATAGACGATGTCAACCGGGCTGTCCTTAATCATGGCGAAGGCTTCAATCAGATCGTTCTCCATTACGTTGGAGAGCGCCATAATATTAATCGTTGTCTCATAACCCCGATCGTGGAAAAGCTGAATCAGATCGAGCGCTTTGTCAACGTCTTTGCTGTAGCAAGCGACACGGATCAGATCGAGCATGCTCTCGGAACGAGGCAAAATATCATTTTCGTCGACCCGTCCGATATCAACGAGCGCCGACAGCTTGGTTGTTCCTTTTTGCGGAATGACTTTACGCAGGAAATCGTCATCCAAAAAACGCCATGGGCCTGCTTCATCAGCGCCTTTAAGCAATTTCGGCGAATTTTTGTAGCCAATTTCCATATAATCGACGCCCGCTTCGTTCAATGAGGCATACAAGCTTTGCACGAACTCGACGCTGAAATCCCAGTTATTGACGAGACCGCCGTCGCGAATGGTGCAGTCGATAATTTTACAATGATTCGTTTTCATCCCGCTATCTCCTTCTCAAAAATAATTTTCTCTCTATTCTAATAGAGAACGCCTCCGAAAGTAAAGGAAATCCAGCTTCTTTCTCCATATCGATTCTACTTTTTACAATAAATCCATAGTTAAGCGCGTGTTCAAAAAGTCCGGTTTTCAGCACCCGGAAAATGGCTTGAACTCGAAGAGGGAGCGCAGTGGCGGCCAGACTGCATGAGCAGCTAGATTGTTTCCGGAGGAAACATACTTCGGAAATCTGTGCTTTTCGATAGTGAGTGCAAAATTCGAGACGGAGTTGCTTAAATTTGGCCATGACAAATATCACGGAAGCCCCGAACATTGCTGTGATAAAATCCGATCACCAATTGATAAAGATTCTCATTACCATTTGTTACCTGAGACTATGATTCCGCAACAGAAAGAAGGATGAACACGATGGGCCGTCATGTTCCCCGTTCTGCTCTATCAACCACCCCATTATGCGAACTCAAGCCTGGCCAGACAGGCTGTATTTGTGATCTGTCCGAAGCCAATCCTGCCGTCTGCCGGCGCTTGATGGAGCTCGGAGTCGAAGAGGGCACGCGTGTGCAGGTGATGCATGCCGGCCTGCTCGGCGGACCGCTCACGCTCGAAGCGAACGGCCAGCTGATCGGCATTCGCCGCAGCGAAGCCCGGCGTATCGGGGTGAATGCGGTATGAGCGTACAGACAACCGCGCTGGTCGGCAATCCGAACACCGGGAAGACTTCCTTGTTCAACGCCCTCACTCGCTCTTACGAATACGTCGGCAACTGGACAGGCGTAACCGTAGAAAAAAAAGTAGGGCGGCTGCATCGTCAGGCAGGCGCCCTGATTGATCTGCCGGGCATCTACTCGCTTCATCCGATGTCAAGAGATGAGAGCGTCGCCGTGCAGTATCTGCTGGACGAGCGTCCGAACGCCATTGTCAATGTCGTGGACGCCTCCCAATTGGAGCGGAACCTCATGCTGACTGTACAGCTGCTGGAGTATGGCGTGCCTGTATATGTCGCCCTCAATATGACGGATGTGGCGGCTGGAAGAGGCATTCATATCGATCCGGCGAAGCTGTCCGCCGCGCTCGGCGTCCCGGTCATTCCGGTGAATGCCCGCAAGAAGCAAGGCATCGCCAGCATTTTGGAGCGCCTGCAGCCGCAGGCGGCCGAGGACGCGTCCCCGCAGGCCGCTGCTCGCGGGTCCGCCTCTGGCGGCAGCGCAGCATCACCAACTGAACCGGCCGTACGCCGCAGCCCGCTCGTGCTGAATTACGGCGATGAGGCGGAGCAGGCAATCGAACGCATCGCCGCGCTTCTTCCCGGCGATGACGCCGTTCCGCTCCGATGGACGGCGCTGCAATATATCGAGCAGAACGAGACAGTCCGCCAATCCGTCCAGGAGCGGATAGGCGCCGACCAAGTCCGCCAGATCGGGCGCATTATCGAAGAGGCCAAGCTGCGCTTGCGGGACAGCGGAGCCGCGCTTCATCTTCCGCAGCGGCTGCGCAGCATCCGGATGGAATTCATCCGTCAGATCATCGCTTCGTCCGTCCATGCGGAACAGCGGCAGGCGCGCACGATGACAGAGCGACTAGATAACATCGTCACGAATCGATGGCTTGGCATTCCGATATTTATCCTTATTATGTTTCTGACCTTCAAAGTCACCTTCGACTGGATCGGCACACCGTTATCGGATGCGCTGGACGCGTTCTTCTCCGGACCGCTGACCGAAGGAGTAGCGGCGCTGCTGGACGCGGCGGGAGCCTCCTCCTTCACGCATGCGCTGCTGGAGGAAGGCATTATCGCCGGGGTCGGAGGCGTGCTGGTGTTCGTGCCGCAAATATTTTTGCTGTTCCTCTTCATCTCGTTCATTGAAGATTCCGGTTATATGGCCCGGGTCACCGTCGTCATGGACCGGCTGATGGAAGCGGTCGGCCTGAACGGCAAGGCGTTCATCCCATTCGTCATCGGCTTCGGCTGCAACGTGCCGGGCATTATGGCGGCCCGCACCATCGAACAGCCGCGGGAGCGTCTGGTCACGACGCTGCTCGTCCCGCTCATGTCCTGCTCTGCCCGGCTGTCGGTATATGCGCTGTTCGCCGGCGTGTTCTTCCAGGCGCATCAGGCGATCGTCGTGCTCAGCCTGTACCTGCTCAGCATCGTGCTGTCACTGCTGCTGGCCAAGCTGTTCACGAAGCGCTTCATGAAGGAAGAGCACAGCATCTTCGTCGTCGAGCTGCCGCCTTACCGCATGCCGCAATGGCAGACGCTGTTCCGGAGCACATGGGAGAAGGGCAAGGGCTTCGTCCGCAAAGCGGGCACGTTCATTCTCGGCGGCTCGGTCCTGATCTGGTTCCTCACCTACGCCGGTCCCGGCGGGCTCGGCGTAGAGATGGACGACAGCTATCTGGCGCTGATCGGCGGCTTCCTCGCCCCGCTGCTCGCACCGCTTGGCTTCGGGACATGGCAAGCCGGGGCCGCGCTCTTGACCGGGTTCCTGGCCAAGGAAATCGTTGTGTCCACGATGAACATCATCTATCATGCGCCGGATGCGGCGATGCTGCAGGCACAGATTGCCCAAGCCTTCACGCCGTTGTCCGCTTATACGTTCTGCGTGTTCCTGCTGCTGTACGTCCCCTGTCTCGCGACGGTCGGCATCCTGCGCAAGGAGACGGCTTCGTGGCGGTGGACGTGGTTCTCTATCGGATATTCGCTCGTCCTCGCCTATGCCGCGGCGCTGGTTGTCACGGCAATAGGACACTGGCTTGGCTATATGTAAGAAAGGATGATGGTGATGCCCTGGTTCGAGATTGCCCTCGTATCCGCTATCTTCGGCTACGCCGGCTGGACGCTGATCCGGCATATCCGCAAAAGCAAGCAGGGCGCTTGCGCCTCATGCGCCCTGAATCGCTCCTGCCCATCCGGAAGCTGCGCTTCCGCGCCGAAGCCGGAGCAGAAGCTAACCGAATAGAATCGAAGAAGGAGCGCGCCCGCTACGGACCGCTCCTTCTTCGATTTCAAGCAGCTTCGCTCTTGACGTACTGCCCGGACTCCGTCCCCTATTCGCTGCTTAGCTTGTTCACGTTCGCTTCACGCGCTTCGCCGGCTTCGAATCGCTCCGATCGCTTCGATGAATCTTCGCTCCACGCTGCCCAGATAAGAGTCTCCCCGGCGGATGTAGACGACAGACACCTTGTTGAAAGGGGCCGGAATCGGAAACACGCGGAGCGAGCCCTCCGTCTCCTGCTTCTTCACGGCGGCCCGCGGCACGACGGTAATGCCGAGTCCGGCCGCGACCGTGCCGATAATCGTCTCCAGCGTGCCGAACTCCATTACCTTCGTCGGCTGAATGCCTTCCTGCTGCAGCCATCGTTCCAGCTGCGCCCGGTATCCGCAGCCGCGCCGGAACACGAGCAGCGGCAGATGCAGCAGCTCCCGGAACGGAAGCGGCTTGCCGGGCTTGGCCTCCCATGCGTCCGGTCCGCAGACGAGCACCAGTTCCTCCTCGAAGACCGGAATCGTCTCGATATTGGCTGCGCTCACCGGCCCGGAGACGAACGCGCCGTCCAAGTTATAATCAAGCACCTCTTCGGTCAGCTTCTCGGTCACTCCCGTCACGAGAGAGATGTCGACCTTCGGATGGTTGCGGTAGAACAGGCTGAGAATATCCGGCAGCCCGACGACCGTCTCGATCGAGCCGATAAGCAGAGAGCCGGCCGGATCATCGGGATCCTGGAACGCCTTCTTCATCTCCGCCATCAGCAAGGCCATGCGCTCCGCATAATGGAGCAGCTTCCGCCCCTCCGCATTCAAGGTCATGCCCCGGCGGTGGCGATGGAACAGCGGGTATCCGATCTCCTGCTCCATCAGGCGAATGCGGGCGGTCACATTGGACTGGACGTATCCCATCTCCTCCGCCGCCCGGCTGACGCTGCCATGCTCAACGACGGCCAAAAAAATGTGTATATCGCTTACTTCCATCGCTAGCTTGCCCCTCCGATCCCGTGCTGATTTAGCTATCATTATCAGTGATATCTTAAATCACTTTCAATTGTTTTACAAGATAGCTAAGCAGCACTATGATGTAGGTTAGCTGCTTTAATTAGGATAGTGCATACAGGAGTGAGTGACATCATGAGCAAGTCCCGTTTTTGGAAAGGCGCTTTATTTTGTTTGTTTTCCGCAATCGCTTGGGGAGCGATGTTCCCTGTGGCCGAGAGCGCGCTTCATCATATCGATCCGTTCTGGTTCTCCGGCATACGCTACAGCGCCGTCGCCGTGCTGCTGGTTCTGCTGCTCGCCTGGAAGGAAGGCAAAAAGGCATTCCGAACCGAAGGCCACGGCATGAAGCTGTGGGGATTAGGTACACTCGCTTTTATGGTATATAATTTTGGCGTCTTCTGGGGCCAGCATCAATTGGGCAAATCCGGCGTGCTGCTCGCGTCCATCATGGAATCGTTCATGCCGATGCTCGCCGTGCTGCTCGTCTGGTCGCTGACCCGCAAGCGTCCGAATATCCGGACCTTGGGCTGCGTGGCCGTCGCCTTCATCGGCGTGCTCTTCGTCGTCACGAAGGGCGATCTTACCGCCTTCACGAACGGCGGTCTGCAACTGCTGCCCCTCCTGTCGGTATTCGCGGGCGTCATCGGATGGGTCGTCTTCACCGTCGGCAGCGGTCAATTCTCCGGCTGGTCGGCGCTTCGCTTCTCTACGCTGACCTGCATCTACGGGGGAGCAACGACCATGGCCGCTGTACTCGGCCTGACGTTTCTCGGCCTCATCGAGGTACCCGAAGCCTCCCAGGTGATGCGGGTCATTCCGGAGCTGCTGTTCATGATCGTCGTGGCGGGTCTGATGGCCCTGCTGAGCTGGATTCAGGGCATTCAACAGCTCAATTCGGTGAACGGCATGCTGTTCATTAACTTCGTTCCTGCGACGACCTTCGTCATCTCGGTCATTCAGGGCTATTCGGTCTCCGCAGCCGAGATTATTGGCTCGCTCCTTATCGTCGGCGCGCTGATCGCCAACAATCTGATTACGCGGCGGGAAGCCTCCCTGGAAGCGCGCAAACCAGCGGCCTCGCGTCCTTCGTCAGCACGCCGGCCCGCCAAGAAGCAATCGCATGCGCCAGCAGGATAACACACTTTTCACAACATATAACCCCTATTGGAAAAAGGGAGAGACGCTTTGGCGTCTCTCCCTTTTCTATTGGCGCAGGCAGCCGGTCAACGCCGTCCCTGGTCGGTGGCTGCCCTTCTCTTATATCCGCCTCACGGGACTGAGCGGGCTTTTTTCGGGCACTTAGCTTCCCGTAATCGTGCTGTATTTCAGCCTCTTATCGACCAGGCACTTTACCTCAGCTCGCCTTCAAAGATGAAAATGCCGTTCGGCTCTCATCATCAATACTGCATAATGCGATTCGCCACTCGTTAAAGACCACATAATGCGCTTCTACAATCGTTCAATGCTGCAAAAATACAGTATCTGCTCGCACTACTCTAACCGAAAAAAGAATTCCTGCAAATCAGCATCAATTTTGCCCATTCAGCCTGGATCCGAGGCTAGTGAGGCCAAAAAGCTGCATTTTTGCAGGAATTTCCTCATTATGAGCGAAAAACCTGGGAAAAAGCTGCATTTTTGCAGGATTCCCAGCAACCAGCGCAGTATAACACAGAAATCTAGCATCTACTTGCACTCAACCTCGATTCCCCCGTATCCACCTTATGATCCCACACTCCCGCACCCGTACCGCTTCCGCAAAGAAACCAATTCACATCGTCCCACACCCGTACCACATCCGCAAAGAGACCAACTCGTCGCCCAACACTCGTACCGCTTCCGCAAAGAAACCAACTCATCACCCCGCACTCACTCTGCAATCCCCCTCATCCGCAGGCACAAAAAATCGCCGAGGCCGACTATACGCCGGCCCCGGCTATTCTATCCTGTCATGTCGAACGGCAGGCTTACGCCTCCGACAAAACGTATTCGGTAATGGTGCGGACCATGACCCCGGTAGCGCCCTTCGGATCGACCCCGCGGCCGCTGCTCAGGAAGGCGGTGCCCGCAATATCGAGGTGAATCCAAGGCAGGCCGTCCGCGAACGTGCCGACGAACAATCCGCCCGTAATCGTGCCTGCGCCGCCTGGAATGGCATTGCGCACGTCAGCTACGTCGCTCTTCAGCATATCCCAATATTCCTGGTGGGACGGAAGCTGCCAGACGTATTCGTTCGTGCGCGCCGCCGCTTCCTGGAAGCGGGCAAAGAAGGCGTCGTCGTTCGTGACGACTCCCGTCGAGATGCTGCCGAGCGCCACGCCTACGGCCCCCGTCAAGGTCGCTGCATCGATAATCTTGCTCGCACCGAGCTCCTTCGCATACGTCATGCCGTCCGCCAGCACGAGGCGGCCTTCCGCATCCGTATTCAACACTTCAATCGTGCGTCCGCTGTAGGAAGTGAGGACATCCCCCGGCTTCAGCGCGTTGCCTGCCGGCATATTTTCGGCCGAAGCGACGACGCAGACCACGTTCACCTGCGGCTTCAGACGGCCGATAGCCGCCATCGCGCCCAATACGGCCGCGGATCCGCCCATGTCGCAGATCATCTCGTCCATATTGGCGGCGCGCTTCAGCGAGATGCCGCCGGTGTCGAAGGTAATGCCCTTGCCGACGAGACCGCACACATCCGTCCATTCCGGCTTGCCCTGGTATTTCAAGGCGATCATGCGCGGCGGGTTGGACGAACCTTTGCCGACGCCCAGCAGGGCGCCCATGCCCTTCGCCTCGATCTCCTTCTCGTCCAGCACATGCGCCTCGAAGCCGAACTGCTTCGCCAGCTCCATCGCCGTCTCCGCGAGGCGGCTTGGGTACAGCACATTGCCGGGCAGATTCGTCAGATCGCGCGCGAAGGACGTTCCGTAGGCATAGGCTTGTCCGCGAAGAGCGCCTTCGTTCCATGCCTTCTCATCGAGGCCTTCTCCGGCCAACGTCAGTGCTTCAACGCAGTGAATCGGCTTTGCGTCTTTCTTGTAAGTCACGCGCTGGTATGCTCCGAGCAAGAAGCCTTCCACCATGACGTGCGCCATCGCAGCTGCCTCTTCGCCGGCTGCCTTCTTCAGCTCGTCCGGCACGATAACCGCGATGCGGGACAGCTTCAGCTTGACCGCTTCGCGCGCAGCTTCCGCGAGCATCAGGCGCACCTGCTTCGTCGCAAGCGCCTCGTCCTTGCGGCCGACCGCAATCAGGACGGGAGCCTTCTCTTGGCCTGTCGCCGCGACATACGTCTTGCAGCAGCCTGCCTCGAACAGCCCGGCCTTCACCGCTGCCTTGCAAGCCTCCGCTCCCGGGAACCCGGAAGCTTGCTCCAGCTCGGAGCGGGATCCAATGACGACGATGCCGTCCGCTTCAATGTCGCTTGCAGCCTTCGCTGCGGTCTGAATGGTTACTTTGTCCAGCCAAGCTACATTCGATAAGTTCACGTATGTATCATCCCTTTTACTTATAATGAAGTACCCATAGTATCAATACTATCATATCTTCGTTGATTCGGGCACGGCCACGGCCACTTTTCTGTCAAAAAATGTACCGCTGCCGCAGAGATCTGACTCGGGTGATTACGATGTGACCAAAGGAAGCTTGATGACGAATTCCGTCCATTCTTCCGCCTTGCTGTCTACGTCAATGATCCCTCCATGATTTTTAATAATGCGGTAACTGACCGACAATCCCAAGCCGGTGCCCTCCGCCTTCGTCGTGAAGAAGGGGTCGAATAAATGCTCGAGCGTCTTTTGCTCCATACCGATTCCGTTATCCCGTATCCGGATGGCGACATACCTGCCTTCCTTCTCCGATGTAATGCGAATCCGGCCCTGGCGCACTTCCTGCACGTGGCCGATCGCTTCAATCGCATTGCGGATAATATTCAAAATGACCTGCTTAATCTGCTTCACGTCAATCGACACGCAGTACATATCGCCGTGAAGATCCTCTTCCAGCTCGATTTCGCAGCCTTTCATCAACGCTTCGCTTTCGGTAAGGAGTACGACTTCGCGGAGCAGGGAGGAGATGGGAACTTCTGAGGTCATTGGGGCGGATGGTTTGGATGAATTCAGAAATTCAAAAATGATGTCATTCGCGCGGTCAATCTCCGCGAGAATGATTCGTGCATACTCTTCCTTGCCCAGATGCATCAGATGCGGGCGCAGCAGCTGGATGAATCCTCGAATCGACGTGAGCGGGTTCCGTATCTCGTGGGCGATGGCGGCCGCAATCTTGCCCAGTATCGCCAGCTTGTCGTTCTGGTACGCCGTCTGCTCAATCCGCTTGAAATCCGATACATCCTTAATGCTGAATAAAAAATCTCCGTCCATCTGATCCCCGTAAGTAACGGTAATTAAGTAATGCCTGTCATTCCGATCAGAGAATTCATGATAGCGCTTACGTGTCAAGATGGTATCTTTGTACAATCGCAATATTTTTTTACGCTTGTCCTGTTTGAGCAGAGGATGGAACAGTAATTCCCTCAGACTGCAGCCGATGAGCGCCTTGCGGGGAATATCGAGCAGCTTGGCGGCCTCCACATTGATAAACGAAAGAACGCCGCTGCTATCGAACAATACAATGCCGCTATCCATTTGCTGAAGCACACTTTCATATTTATTGCGCGCCATCTGGGTGGAGTACAATGCCTGTGCGGACCGAAACCAAGGTTCGCGAATCGGGTCTAGTACCAATGTGATCCCCTCCTTGCTTCCCTGTTCTGCCTTATTAGCCGTAATCCATTCCATGAAATACAGAAACGAACGATGCATCATTTTCATGGCCTCATCCGTCTCAACATGGGACAGCACGGTAAACATAGCTTCCTCGTGGAAGCTCCATACAATCTCCGGATTCAGCGGAGCGGCACGGGCAGTCTCGCGTGCAAGGTTCAACTCCCTTATTCCGCCGTACAGCATATAACGCCTGAGTCCTTTGACATATCGAGGCTTCCATTCCGACCGTTTACACTCTTCCTGTGCGCTTATCGAATTCATGCGGGACTCACCTCATTTACGGCAACCTGTTCCGTTCGGCAAGACCAATTCCAACAGTTCCATCATAGTAAACTTTTGGCAAAAACGTCAACCCTAGATAATGTCGAAAATGTACAAAAAAACTCGTATCCCATAAAAGTAACATAAAGGATGTACAACCAGAGCCCCATACTAAAAAAGGCGACCCGGCTATGTATCGATGCCCCGTCATCGCAGCTGTTCCTGCGACGGTCCCGTACGACCGCGTGTCGCCTTTCTCTATGTCGAACTCATCCATTAGGCTGGCTCCTATCCTTCTACTGCTTCATGAGCTGCGCCTTGCGCCGGCTCATCAGAGCGAGTCGCCGCTTCAGCTGCGATTCCCATTGCGTATCCTTCCACTGCTTGGCCAATGCCAGCAGATCGAGCGCATTGTCGATTTGGTTGCGGACCAGCTCGAGCGGATCGTCATTTTCATGATTAATGCAGTTCTCGAACAGCTGACTGTCGTCCGTGGTGACGTAATCCTTGAAGTTCACCTCCTCCACCCCATCGCTTTGAGCATACTCCGCCAAAATTTCGTACTCATTTTCCACGAGAAAATGCACCTCGATACGGTGGCACACCGGACACAGCAACAGGGGAACATTTTGTATGCGAGTGCGGTAATGCTGAAGCGTGCCCTTCGTTCCGATCATGCTTGCTCCACAACAGAAACTCATGTTCTCCCTCCTCGGCAATGAATACAGGGCTTCTGCATACGGCCGTCTCTCCGTCGTCTAGTTAGCTTATTCGATACGGAAGCCGTTAATTCCTTCAACAACAGCGAAGTTCCTCCTAACGTCCCACGTCCATCCCTCACGCCTGTCACGTCTAATCCTGCGCTCTGACGGCATATAGATGTGACATTAACGATCTTCAAGGGGAGGTTCGTCGATGAAGCCTAACATGCTGTTCATTGGTTCGAAGCAGATCGACTATGTCCAGTATGACGAAGCAAGCGGGCAGCTCTATATTCATTACGCAACCGGGCGGACGGATGCCTATTGCTCCGTCTCCCCGCATTGGTATGAACGGCTGCTCCATTCTGAGAATCGCTATGATGATGTCGTTCAGTTGACGGTTCGCTCGCGCTCGGAATCAAGTGATCAAAGAGCCGTGTCTGTCGATAGGGGCAGCAGATCAAATTAGGGCCCTTCATGTATGTATACCTTTTCGCCGCGGGAATGAAACACTGGTTTATCGCTTTTTTAATTTGGAATATTATGGTTTGCAGCCGGATAGTATTAGGGTGTAGTCCGATTTCGTTCGTTGGCACACCCCTATATACCTGAAAGGAGGGCCATCTTATTTCTATCCGCAATGAGCTTATCCATTCACTCCGCGAACGCCCGTCCGCCATTCACCTGATGGTGAAGAACCCGGACACCCTGTTCGCGTACTGGCATATCTCCCCGCGCAGGCGGGCTGCCGCGGAACGGCATTACGACCGTCCCTGGAGCGCGATGACGAAGAACATCCGTCTGTACGCCGCGCCGATTCCTGAACGGCTGCGGTCCGGGAACGGGGATATGCCGCTTCCTTATCACGATTGCCGCGATTCCAGAGTCCAAGGGAATGAAACGGCTTCCGCATATCTTCGTCCTGTGCTGCCCGGAGGAGCCCATGCGGCGGATTTCGGCATTCTGGATGACGACTCCCAATTCGTGCCGCTTGTCCGTTCTTCCATTCTATGCATCCCTATGTCCGCACATGCCTATGCCCATTCGGCCCGGCTCCATTCGGCTTCATCCGGAATCATGCCGCCCAAGTCCGAGGCCGGCTCTCTATTCGAGCAATTTTCCGTATATACGCTATATTCCAAGCATGAAGGAGTCCACGCATGATCACAACTGTTCCGCAATGCAAGCGTACCTTCCCCGCTCATACGGGGCAGATCGCTCTTCTTCTCCATGCCCATCTGCCCTATGTGCGCCATCCGGATCGCAGCGGCACGCTGGAGGAGCGGTGGTACTTCGAAGCCGTGATGGAGACGTATCTTCCGCTGCTGGATCGGTTCAGGCGGCTTGAGCGGGACGGCGTGCCGTTCCGGTTGACGATATCGCTGTCCCCTACCCTGCTCGCCATGATGGACGACCGCCGGCTTCACGAACGGTTCGAAGCGCATCTGGCTCAATCCATCCGCCTCGCTTCCTCCGAGCTCGATCGACTGGCGGCGGAGGGCGCGCTGCGACAAGCCGCTGCCATGTATCTGGAGCGCTGGCGGCGGTACCAAGCGATCTACCAAGATTGGGGAGGGCGTCTTATCGATGGCTTCCGCCATTATATGGAGCGAGGCCATCTGGAGTGCATCACCAGCGCCGCGACCCACGCCTTCCTGCCTTACGTGAAGCAGGAGAAGCTGGTTCACGCCCAGTTGGAGGCCGGGCTGCAGGAGGCGGAGCGCCATCTCGGCCGGCGGCCGGCGGGGCTGTGGCTGCCCGAATGCGCCTATTCGCCCGCCCTGGCGCCGCAGCTGCAGGCCTGCGGTATCCGCTACGTCGCCGTCGCGTACGATACCTGGTCGAAGGCGCACCCGGCTCCGTCCTCCCTGCCATACGCCCCTGTCATGACGACGGGAGGCATCGCGGCATTCGCCGGGGATCCGGAGTCGTCCCGCCAAGTGTGGAGCAGCCGCGAAGGCTATCCCGGAGATGCCGACTACCGGGAATATTACCGGGATATCGGCTTCGACCTCGGCTGGCATGACGAAGCGGAATGGAACTATATCCGCCCTTATCTGCTGGAGGACGGCAGCCGGCTCAATACCGGGCTCAAATATTACCGGATTACCGGAGCGCAGGCGGCGAAGGCCCCATATTGTCCGGAGCAGGCGCTCGCCAAGGCGCAGGAGCATGCGCGGCATTTCCTCGACTGCCGGGAACGGCAGCTCCGGGAGGCCCGGGCTGTCATGGAGCGTCTCCCCGTCGCGGTCTGCCCTTACGATGCGGAGCTGTTCGGACATTGGTGGTACGAAGGGCCGCTCTGGCTCGAAGCGCTCTTCCGGGAGCTGCATGACCGGCAGTCGAGACAGACGAGCGGCCTCGCCTTCGTCACGCTGGAAGAGGCGCTCGCGGAAGCGGAGCTGCCGCCGTCGCCCGAGGCTTCGCTACCGTTCGGGAGCTGGGGCCGCGGAGGGTACGGCGAAGTCTGGCTTCAGGAGCGCAACGACTGGATCTATCCGCTGCTGCATGAAGCGGAGGACCGATTGGTTCAGGCAGCGGAACGGCTGCGCAAGCAGGCCGATCCGCGTCCGGTGCTGGACGGCATGATGAACCGGGCGCTGAAGGAATGGATGCTTGCCGCCAGCAGCGACTGGGCTTTCATTATGGATGCCGGCACCGTGGTGGAGTATGCGGCAGCGCGGACACGGGAGCATCTGCGCCGCTGCCGGATTCTGCTGGACGGCGTCATGGCGGGACAGGAAGAAGCGGAGCTGCTCCGGCAGTGGGAAGCGGACTATCCTTGCTTCCCCGCACTTGATTACCGGACGCTGCTCGGCGGGGATGAAGGGGGGAACGCCCTTGAGCAGCGCTTCATCCGGATGACCGGACCGGCTCCGGCAACCCGGGTGCTGATGCTCGCGTGGGAATTCCCGCCGCTCGTCGTCGGCGGACTGTCGCGCGCCGTCTACGACCTGTCGCGGCATCTCGCGCGCGGGGATTGCGAGGTCCACGTCCTGACCCGCGATGTCCCCGGGTCTCCGGCGTACGAACGGATGGACGGCGTCCATGTGCACCGCGTGGCGATGCTGGCTCCGCTGACCCCTCCCGCCTTCATGGATTGGGTTTTCCAGATGAACGCCGCCCTGAGCGACGGCGCGGATGCGCTCGTGCGGGAAGGCTTGCGCTTCGATTATATGCATGCCCATGACTGGCTCGTCTATCCGGCGGCTCACGATCTGAAGGAGACATATGGCTGGCCGCTCATCAGCACGATCCACGCGACGGAATACGGGCGCAACCACGGGCGGATTGAGAGCGGGCTGCAGCGCCGCATTCACGGCATGGAGCAGCGGCTCGCCGCCGAATCCGATCATGTCATCGTCTGCAGCTCGGCAATGCAGGACGAGGTGGAGCGGATCTTCGCCCTGCCGCGCAGCCGCATCTCGATGATTCCGAACGGAGTCGCCATGGCAGAGGAAGACGGTGAAGCGCCTGAAGCGCCGGCCAGGAAGATGGTGCGGACGGCGTCCCCTCCGTCGCATGAAGCGGAAGCCTACGGGCCGATGCTGTTCTATGTCGGAAGGCTCGTCTACGAGAAGGGGGTCCATGTCCTGATCGATGCGATGCCGCAGATTCGGCAAGCCGTGCCCGGCGCGAAGCTCCTCATCGCGGGAACAGGACCGATGAAGCAGGAGCTGGCCGCCCGGATCGAGGCTCGCGGGCTCGCGGGGCAGGTGCGGCTGCTCGGCTTCGTGGACGATGAGACGCGCGACGCATACATACGGGCAGCCCGTGTCTGCGTATTCCCCAGCCTGTACGAACCGTTCGGCATCGTCGCCCTGGAAGCGATGCGCTTCGGCACCCCGGTCGTCGTCTCCGATACCGGCGGGCTCGCCGAGATCATCCGCCACGGGGTCGACGGCTACAAGGCGCTGCCCGGACATGTCGAATCCTTGGCCTGGCATGTGACCGATCTGCTGCTTCACCCGGAACGGGCCTCCCGCATGGCCGCGGAAGCCGTCCGAACCGTGCGCCGGCATTACGACTGGCGCGCCATCGCCGCATCGACGAGAGAAGTATATGAAGGAGTGAGTCCCTGATGAAAGCCGTAATTATGGCCGGCGGCAAAGGAACCCGGCTGCGCCCGCTCACGCTGCATACCCCGAAACCGATGGTTCCGCTGTTGAACCGGCCGTGCATGGAATATGCGCTGGATCTGCTGCGGCGCTGCGATATTTACGAGATCGGCGTGACGGTGCAGTATCTCCCCGAGGTCATTCGCAATTATTTCGGCGACGGGTCTGACTTCGGCGTGAAGCTCCGCTACTTCGAGGAGGAGAGCCCGCTCGGGACCGCCGGGAGCGTCAAGCATGCCGCTTCCTTCCTCGACGAGACGTTCCTGGTCATCAGCGGAGACGCGCTGACCGACTTCAATCTGCGCGACGCGATCGAGTTCCATCGGCAGAAGCAGGCGATCGCCACGATGGTGATGGCGCGCGTCGCCTCTCCGCTCGAATACGGCGTCGTCATGACCGATGACGGCGGGCGGGTGACCCGCTTCCTGGAGAAGCCGGGCTGGAGCGAGGTATTCAGCGATACGGTCAATACGGGCATTTATATTATGGAGCCGGAACTGCTGGAGCGAATCCCGGACGGCGCCAGCTACGACTTCAGTCTCCAGCTCTTCCCGCAGCTGCTGGAGGAAGGGCTGCCGCTGTACGGCTATGCGGCGGAAGGCTACTGGTCCGACATCGGGACGCTCCAGCAATACCGCCAGACGCAATACGACATGCTCGATCGCAAAGTCGCTGTCCGCATTCAGGCGGCCGAACCGATGCCGGGCCTGTTCGTCGAGCAGGGGGTGCGGCTGCCGTCCCGCATCCGGCTGATCGGCCCGTCCTACATCGGCGCGGGCTGTACCCTTCACCCGTCCTGCTCCATCGGCCCGTATACGATTCTCGGCTCGGGCAATGTCGTCTACCCGCACAGCGCCCTGGAGCGCAGCATCGTCTGGAACGGCTGCAGCATCGGCAGCCGCGCCGAGCTGCAGGAAGCGCTGCTGATGGATCGGACGCAGGTCGGTCAGGACGTCCGCATCCAGGAAGGAGCGGTCATCGGGAGCGGCTGCGCGCTCGGCGACAAGTCGGTCATCCGGCCGGAGGTCAAGTTGTGGCCGGGCAAGCGCGTCGACCGCCTGCGCACCGTCAACGCCTCGCTCATCTGGAGCGAGGATGCGCCGGCCTCCCTCTTCCGCGGCAGCCGCATCTGCGGCACGCCGAACGCGGATCTGACACCCGCCTTCGCGGGAGAGCTGGCCGCAGCCTACGGCTCGGTACTGCCGGCGGGAGCGTCCGTCGTGCTGGCGCGCGGCCCGCATGACTTCGATGCGCTGCTCCAGACCGCGTTCGCGGCCGGTCTCCGCTCCGCCGGCATCCATGTCACCGACATCGGCGAAGTGTCAGCGGCCTGCACCCGCTACGCGGTCCGGAAGCTCGGCGCAGCCGGCGCGGTGCATATCGGACTGTGCCCGCCGGCCGCAGGGTCCGGTCCGGAGCGGGGCGCCCTCTGCTGGATGGATGCCAAGGGGCGGCCCCTCTCCAGCCCCGCCGCTCGCAAAATAGAGCAGGCCTACTTCCAGGAGGATTATGCGCGGGGCGCGGTCGATCGGCTGGGCAGACTCGAATCGTATGCCCACGCCCGGGCGGATTATATCGCGGCGCTGCAGCGCGAGCTCGATCTGGAGTCGATCGCGGCGGCGAATTACGCCTTCGTCCTGCACGCCCCTGCCGCCCACGCGCCCGAGATCGAGGCCTGGGCGGCCATGCTCGGCGGGTCCCGGATCCATCTCCGGGCGGAGACGTCCAGCCCTGCCGCAGTGCTGGAGCAGGTCCGTCGCCTGGACGCCGACTTCGGCATCGCCTGGGACGCGGACGACCGGCTGCAGGTCATCACGCCGGAAGGCGGCCTGCATGAGCCCGAAGCGCTGCTTCCGCTGATAGTGCGGGCGCTGGCGCTGCGCGGCGTCCGGGCTTCCTTGGGCATGCCAGTGAGCGCGCCCGCTGCCGTCGAAGCCGCGGCAGAAGGAAGTCTGCTGCAAATCGTGCGCACGAAGGAGGATCTCCACGCCCAGATGGAAGCCACCTCCGGCCTGCCCCTTCATCCGGGGGCCCATCCGCTGTACGCCGCCGGCCTGCTCATCCAATGCGCCGCCGAAGGAAGAACGCTCTGCCAGCTGCAGGAGCAGCTCCCTTCCCTGTGCATGGCGAAGGAGGAGATTCTATGCCGCCGGGAGGAGACCGGGCCGCTGCTGCGGGGGATGACCGAATGGGTGCGGAAAGGGAAGCATCAAGTGGAATTGCTGGACGGCATCCGGCTTCAGGCCGAGGACGGATGGGTCCTGATTCTGCCCGACGCCGACGAGCCCCGCTTCCAGATCGTCGCCCAGGCGGACAGCATGGATACCGCGCGCCGCCTGGCCCGGCAGTATGCCAACCGGCTGGCGAAAACGCAGCTTCTTATAAGGAAGTGATACGATGCCGAGACCGCTTGTCGTAGGCAACGGCAAGTTCCTTGTCAACCTGGACGATCGATGTTCAATCCGGGATATCTATTATCCGTATGTCGGGCAGGTCAATCATGTCGGCGGCTACCGCTGCCGCACCGGCCTATGGGCGGACGGCCGCTTCAGCTGGCTGGAGGATGCCGCCTGGCGCGTCAGGCCGGCCTATGCCGAAGATTCCCTCGTTACCGAGGTGGAGGCCTGCCATGACAGCCTCGGCTTGACGCTGCGGATCAACGATGCCGTCCATCAGCGGGAAAATATATTTCTGCGGCGCGTTCAATTGCGGAACGAAGCGGATAAGGCGCGGGAGATTCGAATTTTTTTCCATCAGGATCTGGCCATTAACGAGACCGAAGTGGGAGATACCGCCGCCTTCTACCCGGATAACCGGACCCTGTTTCACTACAAAAAAAACAGCTACTTCATGTTCAATGGCTTGTCCGCCCAGGCGGACGGCACGACGGCCGGAATATACGAATATACGACCGGGATCAAGCGGTTCCATCAGGCCGAGGGAACGTGGAAGGATGCGGAGGACGGCCATCTGATGGGCAATCCGATCGCGCAAGGCTCGGTGGACAGCACATTCAGCCTGCACCTGATCGTCCCGGGCGGCGAGACGCGGGAAGCCTATTACTGGTTCAGCGCCGGCAGCCGGCTGGAAGAGGTGAAGCGTCTGGACCGCTATGTGGCCGACAGCCACCCCGGGAGACTGATCGATCGGGTGCGGACCTATTGGCAGCGCTGGGCGAATAAGCGGAGCAAGCCGTTCGCCGATCTGGAGCCGGATCTCGTGCGGCTTTACAAGCAGAGCCTGCTGGCGGTCCGCAGCCAGACGGACGTGAACGGCGCGATTATCGCCGCCAATGATACGGACATCATGCAGTTCAATCGGGATCATTACAGCTACATGTGGCCGCGAGACGGTGCGCTCGTCGCGCAGGCGATGTCCGCCGCGGGCTATCACGGCATGATCGCCCCCTTTTTCCGTTTCTGCGCGGATGCATTAACCGAGGACGGTTACTTGCTTCATAAATATAATCCGGACGGGACGGTCGGCTCCAGCTGGCATCCCTATTTGCATGACGGTCAGGAGCAGCTGCCCATTCAAGAGGATGAGACGGCGCTCGTCCTGCACGCGCTCTGGCAAGATTATGAGCTCCATGAAGACATCGAGTTGCCGCAATCGCTGTACCGCACCTTCATCCGCAAGGCGGCGCGCTTCCTGCTCGAGTATTGCGACGACCGCCTCGGCCTCCCCCGCCCGAGCTATGATCTGTGGGAAGAGCGGTACGGCATCTTCACCTTCACCTCCGCCGCCGTGTACGGAGGATTGACGGCGGCCGCCCGCTTCGCCGCCCTGTTCGGCGATGACGAGCGCTCGAACGCCTATGCACGGGGGGCGGAGGAGATCAAGGCCGGGATGCTGCGGCACCTGTGGAACGAGGAACACGGCCGGTTCGCGCGCGGGCTGCACCGGGTCGACGGCCAGTGGCGGCAGGATATGACGCCCGAGAGCAGCATCTTCGGCATCTACGCCTTCGGCGTGCTGCCGCCGGACGATCCGCGCGTCGCCTCGACGATGCGCTCCTTGAGAGAGGCGCTGTCGGTGCGCAGCGCCACAGGCGGAATCGCGCGCTATTGGGGCGACTACTATTTCCAGCGCTGCTCCGACATGGAGGTGGCGCCCGGCAACCCGTGGATCATCTGCACGCTCTGGTTCGCCTGCTACGACATCGCCACCGCGACCTCGCTCGAACAGCTCGTGTCGGCGCGCCGCACGCTGCGCTGGGTCGCCGATCACAGCCTGCCGAGCGGTCTGCTGCCGGAACAGCTCGATCCGTACGACGGCAGCCCCGTCTCGGTCGCGCCGCTTACTTGGTCCCACGCGACCTATATCGATACGGTGCTCAAATATGTCGCCAAATACGAGCAGCTCCAAGCTTCGCAAGCTTGCTCCTGATTCGATTTTCGCGTATATAAAAAAGCAGCCTGACGGCGGATTTTTGTCTCCCCGTCAGGCTGCTCTGCCCATAGGAGCCCCGTTCGCCGGTTCAGTCCGTGAACTCCGATTGCAGCATGCCCATATGGATAATATGATGCCACGCTCCATCGCGGAACAACGCCTCCCGGGAGACGCCTTCCCGGTGGAAGCCGATCTTCTCATACAAGGCGACGGCTCTTGCATTGAAATCGAAAACCCGCAGCGACACGCGGTGCAGATTCAGCTCGCGGAAGGCGTAACGCAGGAGCAGCGAGAGCGCCTCGCGTCCGTACCCCTTCCCCCAGTAAGCCGGCTCGCCGATATCGATAATCAGCTCGGCATTCCGGTTCTTCTCATCGATCGCGATAAGCGAAGTGACGCCGATCGGCTTGTCGTCCGCCGCATCCGCGATGATGTATGATTTGGAAGCCGGAGAGCCAAGAATGACATTTTTCACGAAGGCCGCCGTCTCCTCCTCGGTATATACATCCATCGACGGGTTCGTCCAGTACATCGCTTCCGGCGTATTTCGCCACTTATGATAGACGCTGGCGTCCTGCTCCGTCATTTTGCGGAGCTTGATTCGCTCTGTTGCAAACATAGCCGCTCTCCTTTCATCCCTCGTAATGTGCAAATTAAGCAAGCTTGCCCCTCTATTATCTCCTTTGTCAAAAGCGGAAAAAAGGGTATAATCATGATTCAAATGTCCCCTTTTACAACAGAGGTGAACCATGAACACCGATTATTTGGATATGCGCGCCCATTTCTACCCGCGCGAGTCGGAGGGCCGCGTCCGGTTCCGGCTGGACGAGCTGGCCGAAGTCTGGAAGTGCAGCAGCAAGCAGGCGAAGCGCAAATTAAAAAAACTGGATGAAGACGGCATCTGCTCCTACGTTCCCGGCAGAGGCAGGGGCAATTATTCCGAGATCCGGTTCCGGACCGATTTTCAAGATGATCTGAACGCGGCGATCAGGCATAGTCTGCTGGCCAAAAATATGGAGCTGCTGATGCATATTCTCCAGCTTCCTTGTCCGAAGCAGTGGAGCGGTCAGCTGCTGCGGCCGATGCAAGAGCTGCTGGGGCTGCAGGCGCCTGACCCGATCACCGATGTGCTGCAGGCGATCGTGACCTTGCCCGTAACGAATCTCGATCCGGCCCAGGCATCCGTGACGTACGATCTGATGCTCATCTCGCTCATCGGCGACACGCTGCTGCGGTATGATGCGGCCCGGGACCAGCTGCTTCCTCATCTGGCTGCTGCCTGGGAGACGGACGCAAACTGCCGGGCGTGGACCGTATATCTGCGCAAGCAGGCCCGCTTCCATCACCGCCGGCCGCTGACAAGCGGCGACGTGAAGTTCAGCCTGGAGCGGTTGATGCAACCGGACTGCGCCAACCGGTGGCTGGCGGAGGACATCGACGACGTGAACTGCATGAACCCGCTCACCGTCCTCATTACTCTGAAGCGCCCGAATCCGCTGTTCGGCCGCTTTCTCGCAGCGGCGCCGACGACGATCGTCGCGGAGGATGCCCCTGTCCATGACAAGCATTTTATCGGAACAGGCCCTTATATGCTCACCGAATGCAATCGGCGCAAAGCCGTGCTGGAAGCGTTTGATGATTATTTCGGTCTGCGGCCTTATATCGACACCGTCCAATTTTGGCATGTGCGACCGGAGGCCGCCCATCAGATCGGGTACCACCTGGCCGGGACTAGCGCACAACCCGAAGCAAGGAGAGACGGCGATGAAGGCGGGGAGATGGATCATGTGGCCGTGGAGGAGCGGGTCGAGCAAGGCTTCCGCTTCCTGTTGTTCAATACGAGGCACGCCGGGCGGATGCAGGACCAGGCGCTGCGGCACGCCATTCATGAGCTATGCGACGTGGAGGCGATGTGGCGCGATCTAGGCCGAAGCGGGCTCGTCCCGGCGTCGCATTTTGTCCCGGGGAAGAGCAAGCCGTTCGCACGGAGCCTGCGGCGTGCCCGGCAATGGCTGGCCCAGAGCGGCTATCAGGGCGAAGATGTGCATCTATCCCTGCTTGATCTGCCTGCGGCATGGGAAGAGGGGCTCTGGCTGAAGCGGCGGGCGGCACGGATCGGGATCAATCTGGTTCTTCATCCGTATGCGCTCGACGAGCTGTATGACGGTTCTGCGGAAGAGCGAATGCACTTGATCTTGTCCGGATACGTATCGACGCACGATCCGCTTCTGTCCATGATGGGAGCCTTCCATAACCCGGTGCTTCCTTTTCGAAAATGGATGGCTGACGAGCATATCCGATCAATCGACGGGATGCTGGAACAGATGAAGCAAGCGGATCCTCTCGCGGGGGAATCGCTTGGCGATGACATTATCCGCTATATTCAAGACAACATGCTGCTCGTCTTTCTGTACCATCCGCGGCATCGGCACCGCTTCGATCTGATGCTGCGGGATATTCAATTCGATCCGTTCGCCTTCCCCGACGTGACGGCCTTATGGGTACGGCCGGCGTGGACGGCGGAGGGAAGGCGGCAGCCGTAACGGCAGGATGTTCCGGGCACAAGCGCTGGAAGCGTGCATCAAGCCCCGGCGCTGGAGCTCCCGGCGGCGCCGCTACCCTAAGGCAACGACGAAAAAAGGCCAACCCGTAATCTCCGGTTGACCCAATAAGATAGCGGGGCTGTCCCTTTTTCATCTCCATGAGACAACCCCATCCCCGCTTCTCCCAGCTCGACTGGCCCAAAAAAACGGCGAAAATGCAGTTTTTCCTTATGACGTGTGCTCCGTTAGAGGACTTCCTGCAAAACGGCATCAATTTCCGGATATCTGATGGATATTAGACAAAAATGGATGAAAATAATGTATTTTAGCAGGAATTCCATCCAAAAGCGCACCACATAACAAAAATTGCTGCATTGGCGCAGGATTTTACTGGCTCATCATCTTCTGCCGCTTTTCCGGCTTCCATTTTATCCGCCGCCGTTTTCCCGCTTTCGCCTTCTCTATCAGCCCCTTCGCTCCCTGCTCATCATCCCGCAAGATATCGTGCCGGGGTTCGAGATGTCCTTCAATTCATACGGAATATCGCTCGGGTATGCGACACGTCCTCCAATTCATACGGAATATCGCTCCGGTGTGCGACACGTCCTGCAATTCATGCGGAATATCGCGCCGGGGGCCGGGACGTCCTGGGGGCATTCGACGCAACCCCTAACTATACGTATTGCTTCATCCAGCCGGCAATCCGGTTCAGCCGCTCTACGCGCAGCTCGGGATGCCCGTTGCGCGACAGATCATGGTTCGCGCCCGGGAACCGTACCAACTGGGTTGTCTTGCCCAGGCGCTTCAAGGCCACGTACAGCTGCTCGGCCTGCTCGATGGGGCAGCGCAGATCGTCCTCTCCGTGCAGAATCAACAGCGGCGTCTGCACCTCATTTACATAAGCGAGCGGAGAATGCTTCCACAGCTTCTCCGGATCCTCCCACGGCTGAGCGCAGATCTGATACTCGGTGAAGTAGTAGCCGATATCGCTGACGCCATAGAAGGAGAACCAGTTCGAGATCGAGCGCTGGGTGACGGCGCCCTTGAAGCGGTTCGTATGGCCGACGATCCAGTTGGTCATGAAGCCGCCGTAGCTGCCGCCGGTCACGCCGAGCCGCTCTTGATCCACGAAGTCGTAGCGGGCGATGGCCTGATCCAGCGCCTCCATAATATCCTCATAATCCTTCCCGCCGTAATCTCCGCGGCAAGCATCGACGAACTTCTGTCCGTAGCCGTGACTGCCGCGCGGGTTCGTATACAGAACCGCATAGCCCTGGGCGACAAGCAGTTGGAATTCATGCATGAACGAATTCGCGTACATCGTATGCGGCCCGCCGTGAATCTCGACGATGGTCGGCACCTTCTCGCCCGCAGACACTCCTGACGGCTTCATTATCCACGCCTGTACCTTCCAACCGTCGGAGGTCTCGACCCAGAACGATTCCGGCCGGCTCAGCTTCAGCTCCGCCAGGAAGTCTTCGTTCGGGGCGGCCAGCCGGCGCTCTTCGCCCGTTGCCGTATCCATGATGAACAGCTCTCCCGGCTGCAGCGGATCGGCCGAGATGAAGACGATCCGCTGCCCGTCCTTCGTCACCGTAAATTGGGTAACCTCCCGCTCGCCGGAGGTAAACAATGTTTCCGCTTCATAACCTCCCTCCAGCGGGAAGCGTGCGAGCTGAACGCTGCCTTCCGCCGAGATGAGCGAGTATACGGCGGAGCCGTCCGGGGTGAACACGGGAGTTGAAGAGCCTCCGGCCTTCATGTCGGTCACGGCCGCGTTGCCGAGATACAAATCGAGATCGGCGGTTACGCATACGGCGGCGCCCCCCGCGGCCGGTACGGTATAGAGGCGGATCAAGGTCGCGTTCTCATATTGGCGGTCATGGCCGAAGAACGCGATCGTTTGCCCGTCAGGCGAGAAGGCGAGCTTCCCGATGACAAGACCGGACTCCGTCACGCGGCGGCAAGCGCCGTCCTCGCAGTTCACGACGAAGATGTCTTGCGTGAAGACGAGATCCGGGTCGACCGCTTCATCCTCGACACGCTTGGCGGAGAAGGCGGCATGAACGCCGTCCGGCGACCAGACGAAATCATGAATATCATAATCTCCGGAAGTCAATTGAACGGTCGAGCCCGATGCGGGATGAAATACAAATAAATGCGTGCGCTTGCCGTCAAGCAATCCTTTGCCGTCCGCCTTGCATTTCAGCCGGTCGACGACGAGCGCCTGCTTGCCAGGCTTCTTCTCGCCGTCTTCCTGCTGCTCCTTCTGTTCGCTCTTGGCCGGATCGATGCTCGATGCATACAACAGACGGGAACCGTCCGGCGACCAGGCAAATGCGCTGACGCCGAACTCCGCGTCCGTTATGGCTTCCGCTTCGCCCCCATCGGCCGCCATCGTCCAGATCTGCTGGTGCTTCCCCTTCTTGCGCAGGAAGGCCAGCTTCGTCCCGTCCGGCGACCAGACAGGCGCGCTGTCCTGCTCCCCGTTCGTAAATGCCTTGCTCTTCGTTCCGTCTGCTGCCGTGATATGTATGCGGGAGCGGTATCCGCTCTTCTCCTCATTGACCTGTCTCGCTACATATGCAATCGTTCCGTCCTGCGGATTAACGGCCGGGTCGCTTAACCATACGAACCTATATAAATCTTCCGCTGTGATGGCGCGCTGCTCCATCGTAACACCTCCCATGATTGATATACATAGTATGGCATTCCTTCCCTGCACAAGACAAGTCCAATACGGCCAAGTTCCGCGGGCAGATTGCCGGAGACCGGCATGTTCCCCTTCGATTCGTTCGCAACCGGATGCTTGCCGCCTCGCTTCCCGTTGATTGGCCGCCTTCCGGACTGAATTAGCGCCCTTTCTCCTGCCCGCTTCCCGCTCTCCCCGTCGCGGCCGGCCACGTCCAAATTGTGCATCTCTCCCCTCTTAGCTGCCCTTGCCGCCTCCTCTGCCCCTGCATACTCTATTCAATGATTCTACTATTCAATAAAGGCGGTGTTTTAGGATGGATTGGCACTATCACCAGCCCGTGTTCGCCTCAGATTCGGCGCCGGAGCTGCCGCAACTTTTTATGACGCAAGGAGCCTGGTCCGGCCATCGCCGGTTCGCGTATGATCTGGTCCGCTTCGCCCGGCCCCGCATCATCGTGGAATTGGGCACCTTGTACGGCACCTCGTTCTTCGCCTTCTGCCAGGCGGTGAAAGACGGACAACTGAACTCCCACTGCTTCGCCATCGATTCGTGGAGGGGCGATCCGCATGTCGGCGTCTATAACGATAGCGTCTTTCATGCGGTTCAGGCCGTTACGGACCGCGAATTTCCGAATATCGGCGTCTTGGTGCGGAGCGACTTCAACGGAGCGGCGAAATATTTCGCCGACGGATACATCGACATCCTCCATATTGACGGTTATCACACCTACGAAGCGGTTTGCAATGACTATATAAACTGGCTTCCGAAGCTGGCCCGGAACGGAATCGTATTGTTCCATGACATCGCCATCCGCATGGGAGATTTCGGCGTTTACCGACTGTGGGAAGAGCTTCAAATACATCCCCGTATCACGTTCACACATTCATGCGGACTCGGCGTCCTATTCCCCAAAGGATGCCCTGCCGAATGGCTGCCGCTGATTGAGAACCAGGGAGCGCTTGTGGCGAACTATGGCGCGGGACAATCGTAGACGAACTCCTGTGGCGTTGCCCGTCCCGCTTCGGCAACAGCCACTCTGTTAAAGGAGGGCCGGATTGATGAATACGATCCCTAATCTTTTCTATCACCGGACGCGAGACTGGGCTGCCGGTTATGCCTATAATCTCTCATTGCTGCAAGAGAGGTACAAAATCATATACCCGGAGGAAACCGTCGTCTTGCCTGCACCCAAAGGGGTGGACTTGCCTCGTTGGCCGCCGCTATACCACACCGATGAGGCATTCGTGGCGGTCATTCCGGAGGGAAGAGTCATGACCGGGTGCGGGTACGTTGTTACCCCCGACCATCGCCGGCTTCTTGACGTGGAACTTGCTTATCCCTATCCGTTCATCGAGCTTCCTCCGCCTCAATATACAACAGAAACCGTGGCCACGTTGTTATGGGGCTGGAATATTCCCGGCTTTGCCTCTACACAGGCCATTTTCGGGCATTGGTTTTTTGATATTTTGCCCCGAATTCATCTGCTGGAGCAGAGCGGAATCGCTATCGACAAATATTTAATCGGCCAACTGACTCATCCATTTCAATATGAATCGCTGCAAATGCTCGGTTTTCCGATGGATAAATTAATTCAAGTCGACCGGAACGACTTCCATCTGGTCGCGCGCAAGCTGGTTGTGCCTGCCGTCCCGTTCATTCTCGGCGGATGTCCCCGCTGGGCCAGTCAGTTCATCCGCTCCCGCCTGAAAGACGCACATTCGATACCTCCCCGTCCCGGCTATGAGCGAATATATGTCAGCCGGCAGGATGCGCACGTACGTCACGTCATCAATGAAGAAGAAGTGATGCAAGTGCTGGCCGAAAAGGGCTTTGTCCGCATTGTGCTCACGCCGCTGTCCATGGCGGATAAAATAGCCATCTACTCTTCCGCTCAGGTTATCGTCTCTCCGTTCGGAAGCGGAAGTATTAATACCGCGTTTTGCAATCCAGGCTCTACCTTGATCGAACTGACGCCTGTAACGGTTATGGATGGTTACTTCTGGAAAATAAGCAATCACGCCGGGATGAATTACTACGAGGTGGTCTGTGATATCGAGCAGCCGCCGAAGCCGCTCGGCGGCGCTGACAACCTGATCGTAGACATTGAAAAGCTGAAGCGCGTGCTTCATATGGCAGGCATTTAGCCGCGCCCCCATTAGAAGTGCCGCTGCAAGGGAGCCTCTCATTCTCTCTCGCGGCACAAGCCCGATACAACCAAGTCCCGCAGGCAGATTGCCGCGGGACCGGTATATTACATTTCGATTAGTTGGCAGCCAGATGCTTATCGCCCGGCTTCCAATCGCTCGGGCACAGACCGCCGGATTGCAGAGCTTGCAGCACGCGGATCGTCACGTCCACACTGCGTCCGACCTTGTTGTGGCTCACGACTTCATACTTTACTTCGCCTTCCGGGTCGATGATGAAAAGACCGCGAAGCGCTACGCCCTCCTCTTCAACGAGGACGCCGTAGTCGCGGGCTACCGATTTCGTGATGTCGGAAGCGAGCGGGAAGTTCAGGCGGCCGAGGCCATTGGCATCGGCCGGCGTGTTGATCCACGCCCGGTGCGTATGCACGGAGTCGACGGACACGCTCCATGTTGAATTCTGGCGCAGGTCTGCCAACCAAACATTCCGGCATGTCCGCTTCCTCCTTTGAGCTATCTCAAAATGTCCTGATTTATCACATTTTCTAAGATTTTTTCGCATGATTCTTACTTGGTTCTATTATGCCACTTCGATGCCGCTTTATCCTCTCCCGCAGCAAGGCCCCGGTACCCGCGCCCCACTTCTCTCTCAAAATTGTGTGTCTCTCTTCTCTCAGTTGCCCTATTCCGCCTCTCTCCTGCCTGCATAGTCTATCTCAATCAGTCTATTATCTCTGAAGGAGGTGTGCTTTGCGATGCGTTGGCACTATCATCAGCCTGTGTTTGCAGCGGATTCCGCGCCAGAGCTGCCGCGTGAGTTCATGACGCATGGAGCCTGGTCCGGCCATCGCCGCTTTGCGTATGATTTGGTTCGCTTTGCCCGGCCCCGGACGATTGTGGAGTTGGGCACGCTGTACGGCACCTCATTCTTCACCTTCTGCCAAGCGGTCGAGGACGGACAGCTTGCCGCCCGCTGCTTCGCGGTCGACACCTGGAAAGGAGACCCGCATACCGGCAGCTATGACGATGTCGTCTATCAAGCGGTGCAAGCCGTTACCGCCCGTGAATTTCCGCAGATCGGCACCTTGGTGCGGAGCGATTTCGACGGGGCGGTTAATCTCTTTGCCGACGGGTCCATCGATGTGCTTCATATCGACGGTTATCACACCTACGAGGCCGTTCATCACGATTATACGACATGGTATCCGAAGCTGGCCGAGAATGGAATCGTATTGTTCCATGACACTGCCGTCCGCCTGTGGGATTTCGGTGTATACCGGTTGTGGGAAGAGCTCGGGGAGCATCCGCATATCACGTTCCCCCATTCGAACGGGCTCGGCGTTCTGTTCCCCAAAGGATGCCCGGCGAACTGGCTGCCTCTGATCGAGAACAAGGACGCGTTTGTGGCGAACTATGCCGCAGGACAAGTGTGATGCATGGCCTTGCCGGCTAGTGCGGCACCTGACGACGATGAGCAGCAGGAGGAGGGCTTGAAATATGAATACGATACCCGATCAGTTTTATTTGCGGACCCGGGACTGGGTTGCCGGCTTTGCCGCTGACCCTCATCTCGTGCGTGAAAGGTATAAAGTCATTTATCCGAAGGAAACGATTCATCTGTCTGCGCCCAACGGGGAAGATGTGAAGCGCTGGCCATCGGCATGTCATTTCGAGGAAGCCTTCGTGGCGATCATTCCGGAAGGGCGGATCATGACGGGGAACGGTTATGTCGTCACCCCCGATCACAAGCGGCTGCTCGATGTCGAGTATGCCTATCCTTATCCGTTCACCGAGCTTCCTCCGCCGGAATATACGGAGGAGACCGTAGCCACCCTGATATGGGGCTGGAACATTCCCGGGGTCGCTTTTACGCAGGCCATTTACGGCCATTGGTTTTTCGATATTTTGCCGCGGATTCATCTGCTGGAGCAAAGCGGCATCGCCATTGATAAATACTTGATCGGCAAGCTGACCCATTCGTTCCAATATGAATCGCTGCGAATGCTCGGCTTCCCGATGGACAAATTGATTGAAGTCGACCGCAATGATTATCATCTCGTCGCACGCCAGCTGGTCGTGCCCGCGGTCCCGGTCATCCTCGGCAAGAGCCCGCGCTGGGCCTATCAATTCATCCGCAAGCGGTTGAGAGATGACCGCCACATCCAGCCCCGGCCAGGGTATGAGCGAATATATGTCAGCCGGGCGGATGCACATGCCCGCTTTGTCGTCAATGAGGAGGAGGTCATGCAGGTACTGGCCGAGAAAGGCTTTACCCGCATCGTGCTCACTCCGCTGTCCATGGAAGACAAAATTTCCATCTACTCTTCCGCTCAAGCCATCGTGGCCCCGTTCGGAAGCGGCAATGTGAATGTGGCGTTCTGCAATCCGGGCACGACGATGATCGAACTGTCGCCCGTCACCGTCGTCGATGATTATTTCTGGAAAATCAGCAATCACGCCTATATGAATTACTATGAAATCATCTGCGATATCGAGCAGCCGCCGAAGCCGGTTGGCGGGGCCGACAACCTGATCGTAGACATTGAGAAGCTGAAGCGCGTGCTTCATATGGCGGGAATTTAGACGCCCGCATGCCGTATTCATGCTGTACTGAACAATCCCCTCCTCTATATCGACAAATAACTATTTTGCCTTCCACACTACCGATGGCCTAATCTTCTGCTAGCTTGCTATCATACACATACCATATCCAAACGATTGACAGGAGGAATAAGCCTTGTCTGATAGCCAGCGGACGATCGTTATCGGGGCAGGAGGGCATTCCAAAGTCATCATTGACATTCTTCGAGCCGATCCCGCCGTCGACCTTGTCGGCTGCACTTCCGTGGCCGGAAGCGGCTGCGTGGCCGGCGTTCCTGTCCTGGGCGATGATTCGATCCTGCCGGACCTGTATGCGCAAGGGGTCCATCAGGCGTTCGTGGCCATCGGCGACAACCGCATTCGCAGGAAAATGGCCCGCACCGCCGCGGATATCGGCTACACCCTTATCAACGCAATCAGCCGCTACGCCTATATTTCCCCATCGGCAAGCCTTGGGTCAGGCATCGCCATCATGCCCGGGGCCGTGGTCAATGCGGAAGCCTGCATCCAGGATTTCGCCATCATCAACACCGGCGCATCTGTCGATCACGAATCTGTTATCGGAGAAGCATGCCATATCGCTCCGGGAAGCCATTTATCCGGCAATGTGCGGGTCGGGGAAGGCTCCTTTCTCGGTACCGGAACCCAGGTGATTGACGGTATGGCGGTCGGAGCATGGTCCGTTCTGGGAGCAGGCGCCGTCGTCGTTCGCGATATTCCCGATCTATGCCTCGCCGTGGGGGTGCCGGCCCGCGTCATCAAACATTTTGATCGTTAAGCAGTCTTGAATGTCGGAGGGAGATACATGAAGAAATATTATCCTATAGCAGCTCCGATTCTAAACGGGAATGAAAAAAAATATGTAGCCGATTGTCTCGATTCGACGTGGATTTCTTCCCACGGTTCGTATCTGGGCATGTTCGAGCAGCAATTCGCCGCTTTTTGCCAGACGAAGCACGCGATTACTTGCAGCAACGGTACGACCGCGCTCCATCTGGCGCTCATCGCCCACGGAGTTGGTCCGGGGGATGAAGTGATTGTTCCGACGCTGACCTTCGCCGCCACGGCGAATGCCGTCGTGTATTGCGGAGCGGCACCGGTGTTCGTCGATTCCGAGCCGGAGACGTGGAACATGGATCCGGAGGCGGTCGTGCAGAAGATTACGCCCCGAACGAAGGGCATTATTGCCGTCCATCTGTACGGGCACCCCGTTCATATGGATCCGGTTATGCAAGCGGCTCAAGAGCACGGCTTATTTGTCATCGAGGATGCCGCCGAAGCCATCGGCGCCGAATACAAAGGAAGAAGAGCAGGTTCTCTCGGCCATACGGCCGCCTTCAGCTTATTCGGCAATAAAATCATTACAACGGGCGAAGGCGGCATCATTACAACGAATGATGACGACATCGCCGAGAAAATTCGCCTCTTCAAGGGGCAGGGGATGGATAAGTCCCGCAAATATTGGCATACGGTCATCGGCTACAATTACCGCATGACAAATATCCAGGCCGCGATCGGCTGCGCACAGCTCGAAAATATCGACTGGCATATCCAGCAGCGCATTCGGGTAGCGATGCATTACTACGATTGCCTGCAGTACGATGAACGAATCACGCTGCCGGTCCAGAAGGTATGGTCCAAAAACGTCTATTGGATGATGAGCGTCCTATTGAACGGGTGCTCGGAAGCGAAGCGGGACCGGGTCATGGAGCGGTTGAAGGAGGATGGCATCGAGACGAGACCGTTCTTCTATCCGATGCACATTCTCCCGCCGTATCAGCATCTGCAGCCCCATACGGAGTTCCCGGTCGCCAACCGAATCGCTGCGCAAGGGATCAACATGCCGAGCCATGGCGAATTGACCGAAGAGGACATTCATTGGATCGGCGGCAAGCTGCAGCGCGCAATAGACAAGGAATCCTAAAGCTGGAAGGGAGGGAGAAGGTTGAGCCGTCATTACCGAATCATTCATCATCTATATGAGTTGATGAGACGGGAAGGGAATGACTTTGTCAGGCAGATGTACATTCAGATGCTTCACCGGGAACCGGGCGAAGCCGAGCTGCAGCATTACGGCACGCTTCTATCCATGGGGACAGGCAAGTTCACGGTCGCGATGGGCGTTCTGTGCAGCAATGAAGCCGAACAGTTGTACCGCCGCCCGCCCATCACGCTGATTCCCCCGCAGCAAGGCACCATCGCCAGCCGGATTCAATCCTTTTATACTGCTGAACCGCTCTTTTTCCTTCACTCTTTATATGCAGAACTGCTTGGGCGTGCCCCTGATCCGATTGGGATGGAGGGGCATTCGCGCACCCTCTCTACCAGAACCCCGCGCAGGACGCTGCTGCGCACCTTCGCCTCGTCCGAGGAATGCCAGCGGCTCCTTGCCGGACCGGCTCTCCCTCCCCTTCCGCTGCAGCCGCACCCGGCTGCGGCGGGATGGAGCGGGAGCTTTCCCGTGACACAGATCGGCGTCTTCCTGGGCTACCCCCATCCCCTCGCCCTCGACGGCGAAGGGATCGGAAGATTTCTGTACCGGCTTATCGAAGGCTTGCTGACGATACGCCACGATACGGTTATTCACATTGCGGCGACGCATTACAATGAAGGCGACACCCGCAGCACGTTCGATGGATTGAATGCCCGCTTCCCGGGCCGCTGCCGGATTGTCGGCTTCAATAATATGGGCTGGATCAACGATCATGTCCCCGCCGACATCTGGATCGTCCCGATCGTGTCTCTCGATCTGGCCCTGCATCTGAAGAAGCCGTACATTCTATGCCTGCATGATCTCGTCCATCATCAATTTCCGGAGTTATATTATACCTACCAACCTGATTTCTGCCACCGGGTGAACCGCACCGCTTATTATGTGATGGAGAGAGCCGCAGCCATCGTATCCAGCTCTGAATACGTCCGGCTGCATCACGCCGTCGCCCTGGGAGGAATGCCTCTGGCCAAGGCCCATGTCATTCGTCTGGCCCCGCCCAGCAGCGAGTACCATTCCTTCCCGCCTGTTCCCGAAGCGGCATTTCGGGCGGCGTATCAGCTCTTCGAGCCTTATATGGTGTTCCCGACGGTCCTGCGTCTTCACAAAAACTTCGAGCGCCTTATCGCGGCCTTTCTCCGGTACAGGCATTCGCCGGACGGCTTCGCATCCCGCCTGCGTCTCGTGTTCACGGACGATTTGAGCAACAACCCGAAGCGGGCCGAAGTGATGCAGCTTCTCCAGCAGTGCCCGAATAAGGAGATTCGCAGCAGCATCCGCTTTATCGGCCGTATTCCGAAATCCCATATCCCTTCCTTGTACCAATATGCAGCCGGCACCATTGTCCCTACGCTGTTCGAGGGCAGCTGTCCGTTTCCGATACTGGAGTCGTTGACGATGGGAACTCCGGTGGCGGTCAGCCAGCTTGAAGTCACGAAGGAACTGATACAGGATATGGAAGGATTTCTGGCCTTCAACCCCTATTCGCAGGAGGAAATGGAGGCCGCCATCCGCGGGCTGTGGCTGTATCGGAATCAATTGCTGCCGCGTCAGCAGTCCGCGATATTCCATGCGATGCAGCGTTCCTGGAACGATGTCGCCGCCGAATATTACGCCCTCATCCAGCACGTCGCCGCGGCAGGCGGCTGAGGAGCGTCTGCCTTTCCATCCGTCCCTTACAAACGGTGATATTTCTGGTAAGCGCGATGGAAGACAAGAATATATTTGAGGGCGATATCGTCCCATGTCTCGGAAGGATCATGAATCCCGGCCATCGCGGAAGCTTTGTAAAGCGCGTAATTGCCAAATAGCTGTTCAAGCGCCCTTACGATGGCGTCCGGCGATTCCGGGTCGAACCAGACGACCTCGGCGCTGTGCCTTGACAGATGCTCGCGCATGACAGGGATGTCGGAGCACAGCACCGGCACGCCCAGCTTCAATGCTTCTTCGACGGGATAGCTCCCCCCGCCTTCCGACAGGCTCGGCATAATCAGCGCCTGGGCCTGGCGAACAAGCGGAATGACATCGTTATCGGGGACGAAGCCGAGCGGATAAATATGTTCGTCCAGCCTCAGACCCTTCCGGTGGATGAGAGACACCAGCGTCGGAATGTACATCTGATCCGGCCATAGCGGCGGCACGCTTCGCAGCAGCTCCGTATTATGCCCGAACAAAATGAGGGGAATCGGATACTTTTCGCGAAACCGGGAGTAAGCCAAGAGCAGATTGTAATGGTTTTTGTGCGGAGAAATATTGCTTGGGTACAAAATATATTGCTGCGGGACACGCGCAGCTATCCCCGGGCTCAATTCGCCTGCCGCCAATGACGGGGCAGGCACTATCGCATGCTCGATCACGGTGGCGGCTTCGCACGCAGGGCCGAAATGCTGAATCAGCCTGCCCTTGACATGATGGGAAGAGACGACGATGGACGTCATGTTGTCCAACCATTCCTTGGCGGCCCTCCAGACATGCGTCACGACGGAGCCGCTAAGAAACGGAGGCACATAATCCAGCACCGTCGTATCGTGGAAGGTGCAGATCGCGGGCATCCCAATCGGAACATATTCGGGCCCATGTGGCCAAAAAAAATAAACGACATGCGTATCCTGAAGAAGGGCCTGCCCTTCAGCGGACTGAATGCTTCCGCTGAAATAGGCGATTTCCATATTCGGATAGCTTATGCCGTTCAACCTTTCGCGGAATCGCGTCTCTGCGGAGATGACGAGCCTGACCCGCTCGATGCCTGCTTGCCTGGCCATGGCAGGCAGCAAATTCGACAGCAGCCGGGCCCCCCCGCCTACGGAAATCAGATTAGCGCACCATATCACAATCTTCATGTCGCCGGTCCTCCTCGCTGCGTATGACCCATGAACTGAATTCCATCCTCAACATCCTTAATGAATATGCGGGGCAGCGCCCGAAAATGTATGGACAGCGTCATCCTCCAGGCCGCGCGTATACAATAATAGAACTCCTCCCGCAGCTTTCTCGGCGAGGAGATTATAACAAAGCAACCATTCCGGAAAATCATCAATAAGGCGGACCTGACTTCAACAGGATGACTTAGTGTGAAAACGTAAGGGAGGTATCGTTCGATGGCTCAAATTGTGTGGCACGGCAATGCATTCGACTCCACCGGCTATGCGAAGGCGACAAGGCAATATGTCATGGCTCTCCACGCTCGCGGCGCCGACGTGAAGCTCGTCAGCCATTCCGCTCTTCCTCCGATCGAGCTTCCGCGGGAGCAGCGGGACGTCTTGGAGCATCTGCAGGCCAAGCCGCCGTCGGCCAGCCAGCGGATCAATATTTATCACTACATTCCGGAGCTGTGGCGGAGAAGAATTCGTCCCTCCTTCGGATTCACCTATTGGGAGACCTCGAAAATACCGGACTCTTGGGTTCGGCAGGCCAATCAAATGAACGGCGTATTTTTGCCAAGCACGCATAATATCGGCGTATTTCGCAATTCAGGCGTTACGGTACCCTTGATTTACATACGGCCGTGCCTGATGGAGCCGTACCGTCCGCTTTCCCCGCAGGCTCCGCCGCCCTATATTCACGCCTTGCCCCCGTTTCGCTTCCTCAGCGTCTGCTCCTGGATTGAGCGCAAGGGCATTGACGTGCTGTTGAAGGCATTCTGGAACGAGTTCACGGCGGCCGATCAAGTCTGTCTCATTATCAAAACGGCCGGCAACGCAGACGTGCTGCATGAAGTCGAGCGGCTGAAGCAGGAGCAGCGGCTTCCCCATGTCCCCGCTCCGGTCTATATTGATCTGGAGCTGCGCAGCGAGCTGGAAATGGACGCGTTATACCGGAACTGCCATGCCTTCGTCCTGCCCAGCCGGGGAGAGGGCGTCGGATATCCGGTGCTGGAAGCGGCGATGAGAGGCGTTCCGGTCATTACGACCGGCTGGGGCGGCCACATGGATTTCTTAAATGAATACAACAGCTACGTCATTCCCTATCATCTGGTGCCCGTCAAGCCGCAGCATTACTACGGCGGATATCAAGCCGATCAGCTATGGGCGGAGCCGTCGGGCAGCGACCTGCAGCGCATTCTGCGCCATGTCCTGTCCCACTATGACGAGGCGGAGCTGAAGGGTCAGATTGCGAAGCAGCATACGATGACGCATTTCTCTCCCGACAATGCGGCCCAGGAGCTCCTTCAGGCGCTGTCGGGCTTGACGCGCCGCTCATTCGCCCGTTAGCGCGATAGAGTGGCGGCATCTAGCGTCGTTTGCGTTTTTGCCTTGCTATCCCGTTGCCTCAGGTATATCCGGAAAGTCACGGCACGTTCCTCTCCCGCAAGCCTTTTTTGAGATGAGCGATATTCGCATAATGGTGGCGGCTGTGATCGGCGACATGCCAGATGGCCCAGCGAATCGCAGCCTGATGCCCGTTCTCGAAGGGAACGAAGCGTTCCAGATCTTCATCGCGCAGCCCCAGGCAGATCTCCCTCAATCGGTCCTGAACGTAATCATATTCATCCAGCAGCGTCTCCAGCGGGATGCCGCGAACTATGGGCAGCCTTCCCTCCGCATCCGTCATCGGTCCATAACGCGCTTCCAGTTCGGGCGGAACCTGCCTCGACTGCAAGCGGTATACCCAATGAAGATCGACAACGGCAAGATGCCGGAGCAACTGGGCAATGCTGTTCATGTCATTCTGCGGCCCCCGATAATCGATGTCTGTCTGGTTCAGGCCGGCGACCAGGCGCTTCAGCCGCTCGTATTTTACTCCCCTCTCAATTGTTGATATAAAGAAAGCATGCATTCTTTGTCCTCTCCCAAAGCGTGCATGCCTCCTGTATCTCGTATTCAATTAGCCCCTGAACAATGCTTCCGGAACGCGGGCATCCCAGCTCTCCGGAATCGGCAAGCCGAGAGCCGCTGCCACGACGGCGGCCGTATTCTTGAAGGTCAAGCCTTCCAGATCGGCGTTCGGATTGACGCAAGGCCCGGCTGCCGCCCAAAAGATTGTCCGATCCATCGGGTGATCGCTTCCGTGATTGCATCGATGTTCTCCGCCGCCGCCATGATCGGTGACGAACAGCAGAAGACTGTCCTCCAGCCATCCCCTGCGATCGATGGCATCCACAATCCGGAGCAGCCGCTCCTCCGCCTCTGCAATCGCCTGATGCTGCTGCGGCGTATCGTAACCGCTCTGGTGGCCGAGCGCATCGGGGGCGTCCAGGGCGAGATAGAACAGGCGGATATCCTCCGCCGCCCCGATATATTCGCAAGCCGCATCCGTCAGCTCCGCATCCGGGGCGCAATGCTTATGGACGCCGATTCCCTCTTCCACCAGGCCGTAATTAATCGGGGGCCAGGCGGTGAACGAAGCGAGCGTCCACTCCGGGTACCGCTCCCGCGCGAGCCGGAAGAAGGACGGATACGCCGAGTCGAGCGGAAATCTCTCGGCGCCGGCGCGCTCGTTGTGGTAACCGTGCTTGTCGGGCGTAACGCCGTGCAGCATCGATCCCCAGCACTCCGCGCTAATCGTCGGCAGCTCGGTCATCGCATCGAGCGTCACGACTCCTCGCTGTCTTGCCAGACCGGCAATCTTCGAGCGGTTCAACCGCTGAAGAAAATTGCCCGCTCCATCCATACCCAGTACGAATACCCGCCGTGCATAGCTTGCCTGCTCCACCTGGATCATCTCCCGTCTTCAGGATTAAATGATACCGCTATCATAGCATAATAAATGGAGATGGTTAACCTGTAGCGGTAAAAATTTCGGCATCGTGCAAACACACCGAAAATAAGCATGCAACCCTTGTATCCGGCAGATACAAGAATCGCATGCTTCCATGGCTGCCTCCTGTCGGAAAACAGGCAGGCCTTCCTATGCATTGTCCATGTCCAATCCCGTTCAGGCACGCTTCATGGCTGCGATAATCAAATCGCCCATCGCGGCCGTCCCGAGCGCCTTGGATTTGTCGGTCGCGATATCCCCGGTGCGGTGTCCGGCATCCAGCACTTCCTTAACCGCGTTCTCAATCGATTGCGCGGCATCCTCGTAGCCGAACGTGAGGCGGAACATCAGCGCTACCGACAGAATGGTCGCGATCGGATTCGCCACGCCCTGGCCCGCAATGTCAGGGGCGGAGCCATGAACCGGCTCGTAGAGGCCGAAGCTGCCTTCCCCGAGCGAGGCGGAGGACAACATGCCGATGGACCCCGTCAGCATGGCGGCTTCATCGCTCAAAATATCGCCGAACATATTTTCCGTCACGATGACATCGAAGCTCGACGGCCGGCGCAGCAATTGCATCGCGCAGTTGTCGACGAGCACATGCTCCAGCTCGACATCCGGATAATCGGGAGCGATGCGGTTCACCGTCTCGCGCCAGAGGCGGGATGTCTCCAGCACGTTCGCCTTGTCAACCGAAGCGAGCTTCTTGCGGCGCTTCTGCGCAATCTCGAACGCCTGGCGCACGATGCGCTCCACTTCCTGCACATTATAGACGCAGGTATCGACCGCCTCTTGCCCGTGCTCGCCCTCGCGGCGCAGCTTCTCGCCGAAATAGATGCCGCCGGTCAGTTCACGCACCACGATGAGGTCGGTTCCCTCCAGCACTTCCGGCTTCAAGGTGGAAGCATCCTTCAAGCAGTCGAAGATGACTGCCGGACGAATATTCGAGAACAAGCCGAGCGCCTTGCGAATGCCGAGCAGCCCGGTCTCCGGACGAAGCTCCTTCGGATTGCTGTCCCATTTCGGGCCGCCGACCGCCCCGAGCAGCACCGCGTCCGCCGCTTGGCACATCTGAAGCGTCTCCTCCGGAAGCGGGGTACCCTTCTCGTCAATCGCAATGCCGCCGAACAAGCCGTGGCTTGTCTCGAAGGCATAGCCGAACAGCTCCTCCGTTCGCTTCAATACTTTCTCCGCTTCGCGGACGACTTCCGGGCCGATGCCGTCCCCGGCGATTACCGCAATTTTCTTCACTTCCGCCATCCCAGTCACTCCTCGTGTCATCATCATTTCTTTAGTTGTAACATAAAGCCCGGAGATTGACCAAGATATAAAATCTATTGTTTTGATAGGAAAAACCTATAAGTCCGTATCTTGCGATGAATAAAATACCCGGCGGGAGAAGCTGCTTGTCCGCACTCTTCTCCGCCGGGCTTGTCCTGCCCGCTTCCCTTCGCTAGACGGAACGTGCCTGCGGCACATTCCATCCGCGCAGCAGCGGCACCACCTTCGCATAGGCTTCGTTCACATCCGCCGCGTCGATGACGATAGGCTCCCGGTTGTACTGGAGCGCCGCATGCTCATAGCGCGGATCATAATAATACTCCAGCAGCAGCGCCGCTACGTCGTCATAGCGGCCGTCTTCCAGCGCGGACTCCACCTCGCGCGCTGCGGGCGTATGCATTCGGCGGCGAATCTGCTCGAACGATTCCTTCACCTTCTCTGCATGCTGCTCCGGCTGGTAGTCGGCCATCAGATTGCGGACGCGCTCCTGGACCGGCATGCACACGGTGAAGACGGTGCCGGCGCGCTTCGCTTCCACCAGGAATTCCGGCAGCACGACCTTGCCGATCCGGCGGCTCTCCCCTTCGATCAGCAAATAAGGCCGGTCCTCCGCTTCCAGCTTCAGCAGCTCATCGAGCAGCAGCGCCTCGAATTTCTTCTGATTGTTCGGCTCCAGTCCGATATGCCCGAAGATCGATCCGCGGTGCCCCGCCAAGCCCTCCAGATCCAGCACGGGATATCCGTCCTCGCGCAGCCGCTGCAGCAGCTGCGTCTTGCCGGTCCCGGTATGGCCGGCGAGCACGATGCACGGGGCCTGCAGCCGGTACTCAGCAAGCGTCGATTGCACCCAGCGGCGGTAAGAACGGATGCCGCCGAGAAGCCGGAACGTCTTCAGCCCCATCAGCGACATCACGGTAGCCATCGTGCGGCTCCGCATTCCGCCGCGCCAGCAGTAAATGACGACCGGGCCCTTCAAATCGCGAAACTGCGCATACAGCGCGGGCAGCTTGGCCGAGGCAATGGCCAGACCGCGTTCCTTGGCGGCTTCTACGCTCACCTGCTTATAAATCGTGCCGATCTCGGCCCGCTCCTCATCCGTGAACAACGGAATATTGATGCTCCCCGGCATGGTGAATTCCGCATACTCTCCCGGAGAACGAACATCAACCAGCGTGGCGCCTGCGGCACGCTTCGCCAGGCATTGCTCCAATGATATATCCTGCATGATTTCACCTCTAGTTGTCTGTCTCGAACTTCGCCTGCAACCGTAAGGATGCTCTTAATCTACTCTACCTTATTTTATCATAGACAGCCATGCCTGATCTCATACGACAGCGGCCCCGCTATCCAACGGACGTTCGCCGTGCCCTTTTCCGCTTCCGGGACATATGTAGTAATAATCTTGTGATATCTGCTTACTCTCAAGTCCGTTCCCAGGAGGTGGTTCACATTACAACGGTAAAAGCCCTCATCATGGCAGGAGGGAAAGGCACTCGCTTCTGGCCCTTTAGCCGTTCCATCCGGCCGAAGCAATTTTTGCCCATCCTTCACCCGCAATCCATGCTAGCCGATACACTGCAGCGCATGCTGCATCGTGTGCCGCTTGAACATATCCATATCGTGTCGCTCGCGGAATATGTTCCTCTGATCCGGGAACAGCTTCCTGAGTTTCCGCCGGAGCATATCATCGTGGAACCGATGGCCAAAGATACGGCCGCCTGCATCGGCCTGGCCGCACTCCATATGCTGCTGCAAGGCGAGGACCCTGTCCTCATCACCCTGCCGTCGGATCATTATGTATCGGATCCGGAAGCGTTCCATGCCGCGCTTCAGACGGGAGTCGAACGCGCCGCGGATGAAGCTTGCGTCGTCACGCTCGGCGTGCGGCCAACCCGACCGGAGACCGGCTATGGCTATATCCGGATCGCGCCCGGGGAAGACGCTGAGCCGATGTCCAGCCTGCAGGTGACGGCGGTGGAGCAATTCATCGAGAAGCCGCCGCTGCCGCTGGCCGGGCGCATCTTCGCCGACGGCAGGCACTATTGGAACACCGGCATCTTCATCTGGAAGGCCTCCACCGTCATGCATCTGCTGGAGCAGCATCTGCCGAAGCTGCACCATATTTTGATGAGAATGAAGAAAGTGCTGCTGGAGCATTCGCCGGATGAATGCGCGCTCCATTCGCTCTACAGCCAGATCGAGAACCAGTCCATCGATTACGGAGTCATCGAGAAATGCGATTCCATCTATATGATTCCCGTTCAATACGGGTGGGACGATCTGGGCAATTGGAACGCGCTGGAGCGGGCCGAGGCGCAAGATATGTCCCGGAACATCATTCACGGCCTCCATCAAGGCATCGATACGAACGGCTGTATTATTCACGGCAAGCCGGGGCAACTGATAACGACAATCGGGGCGGAAAATCTGATCATTGTCGCGACCGATGATGTATTCCTCGTCTGCCACAAAGACCGGACTCAGGATATCAAAACGCTGGTCGCCCGTCTGGAGGAGCAGGACCTCCAGCGCTATCTCTAAATTCCATCCTCCCCAAGGAGGGAAGCAGATGAGTGGAGAGACTGCCATCCACAATATAGGCACCCTATTCGAGCCGACGGGATATGCTAAAGCAAACCGGCAACTGCTGCTTCAATTCATCCGCCGCGGCGTATATCCCAAATTCTCCCCTGTCCATCCCGAAACGGTCCTTACACCTATGGCGCCTGACATCGCGGCTGAATTAACGGCTTTGATGCATCGTCCTTTGGCGCCGCGTCATACAGTGCTGTTCCATTATCCGGCTCATGCCTTTTTCCGGGATCCCGTTGGGTATTCCATCGGCATGACGATGTTCGAATGCAACCGCCTGTCGTTCACCTGGGCGCGCCGCTGCTCCATGATGGATGAAGTATGGGTGCCGTCCACCTTCAACCGTAACAGCTTCATTCAATCGGGCGTGCCGGCGCATAAGCTGCAAGTCATGCCTTACGGCGTCGATCCGGATGTGTATCACCCGGGCGCGCCTCCGCTCCCGATTCCCGGCAGACGGGAGTACGCTTTCCTGTCGGTCTGCTCCTTCGACGAGCGCAAGGGCATTGATTTTCTTCTGCAAGCGTTCCTGGCGGAGTTCTCCCCATCCGAGGACGTCTGCCTAATCATTAAGACGCGCGCCTCGACGGCTGAGGAGATCGGCCGGCAGCACGCCTATATCAATAACCTCGCTTCGCAATTGACGGGGCGGGCGAATGAATCGGTCATCCTGTTGTCCGCGGTCCACTCCTGGTCCGAGGAAGATCTGGCCCGGCTGTATACTTGCGCGGACAGTTACGTTCTGCCGACGCGGGGAGAGGGCTGGAGTATGACCGTGATGGAAGCGATGGCCGCCGGCCTGCCTGTCATCACGACCCGCTGGTCGGCCCACCTCGACTTCGTCAACGATCAGAACGGCTATTTGATCGATGTGGAGCGGTTCACTCCGTTCCTGCCGTCGCAATCCCGGCTATTATGGGCCTTGCCCAGCATCGCACACCTTCGCCAGCTGATGCGCCATGTCCATACCCATCGGCAAGAAGCCGCAGCCAAGGCCGCCCTGGGCCGCCATACCGTCATCGGAACGTATACATGGGAGGCGAGCGCCCTGCGCATGCTGCAGCGACTGCAGGAACTAGACAGCCGGTAAAAGGAGAATCCACCTGTATGATAAGTCTCATTATTCCGACGATCCATCATACGGATCTGGTGAAGCATTGCGTCAACAGCTTCATCAACACGGCCCATGAAGCATACGAGATCATTGTCGTCGATGACGGCAGCCCGCCTCCAATCCAGCATGATCTGGCCGCCTGGGCCTCCTCGCTGAACGTCCGCTTCATCCCCAAGCAGACCAACGAGGGCTTCAGCCGGACCGTCAACCTGGGCTTGCAGCACGCTGGCGGGAGCTATGCGCTGATTGCGAATAACGACATCATCTTCCACGAGCCGGGCTGGCTGCAGCAAATGCTGGCGGCGATGCAGCTCTCTCCAGAGGTTGGCATCGTCGGGGCGCGGCTGCTGTATCCGAATATGACGATTCAGCATGGCGGCGTCATCCAGGGGCCAAAAGGGAATTTCGATCACCGCTATCGCTTCCAGCCCGCCGATCACCCTCCCGCCCAAGCGGTGGAGGACGCGCCTTCCGTCACAGGCGCCCTGATGCTGATCCGGCGGGAAGTGTTCGAACGGATTGGCCTCTTCTCGGAGGAGTTCTTCATCGCCTATGAAGATGTCGACTTCTGCTACCGCGCCAGACAACACGGCTTCCGCGTCATCTACTGCGGTACGGCCTGCGCCCTGCATTATGAAGGATTTACGCGCGGGACGACGCGGGAGAATAAAAACCGGTATTGGCGAATCAAAGAAATGGAGGCCCGCAAAAAGTTCTGGGCCAAATGGGGAGGTTATCAGATCCAATGAGCGCGCCGCTTGAAGTTGTCTATGTACTGGAGCTTACCGGCTTGTCCGGCGGCATTCGCAATGTGATGGAGCAGGTGAACCGGCTGCATGAGATGGGCGTAAAGGTTCATCTGTTCGCGCTGGACGGCCAGCCTTCCTGGTTCCCGCTGCACATCCCCGTGCGCCGCTTCCCGAATTACCGGATGATGCTGCACACCCTGAAACGGATGGACTGCATCAAGGTGGCAACGTGGTGGAAGACGCTGGCCGTCGTCTGGCACAGCTGCGATTGGCGCAGAGGCGGGCGGGGTATCCCGTTCTATCTCGTTCAGGATATCGAAGAAAGCTATTATCCGAATTGGCCGGATATGCAGGAGCGGGTCCGCCAAACGTACCGAGTCCCGGTCCATATGCTGACGATTGCCGATTGGACGACCCGACAGCTGCTGGAACGGTTCCAGCAACACGCAACCAACATCTCGATTGCCGTCGATTTCAATATCTACAAGCCGAACCGGACCCATGACTACGATGCGCAGCGCATTCTCGCCTGCAGCCGCCGCAGCCAGCATTTGAAGGGCTTTGACGTCACCGTGCACGCCGTGACGGCAGCATGCCGCCAACTGCCGCATGCTTCCTTCGTTACGTTCGGCGTCGAGCCTCCGGGCATTTCAGGCATCCCGCATCATCATTTCCCGAACCCGCAGGATCAGCAGTTGGCCTACCTGTATGCCAACTGCGGAGTATTCGTGCAGACGTCCTACCACGAAGGCTTCGGGCTCCCGATTTTGGAGGCAATGGCCTGCGGGGCTCCCGTCGTCACGACGAGGGCGGAGGGCAATGAGGAATTTTGCAAGGACGGCTGGAATTGCATCCTCGTCAACAAGGGCGACGCCGATGGCGTAGCCCAGGGCATCGTCCGGGTGCTGTCCGACCCGGAATTCTCCCAATTCCTCGTCGCCAACGGATTCGAGACCGCCAAGCATTACAACTGGCCCCGGGTCATGAACAATCTGTTGAACGCGTTCCACGCCAGGCTGACGCAGCAGGCATAAGGCTTGCGTCAACATGCAAAATCGCCAGCTTCCCTTGAAGCTGGCGATTTGTCCGTTGTGCTCCGCGCAAGTTGCCGGAAGATGAGCCGGCAGGAGCCGATCCTGCAAGCTCTCTCTTATCCCGGAAGGGCCTCGTAGCGGATGCCGGCGAATAATTCGTTCCATGCCTGATCGCTCTCCGCATCCCAGGCGATCGGCGCCTCCACCGCGCAAGTATGCGCCAATGGCCAATCGAGCTCCACGATTCGGCGATCGGCCCGTGGATTGACGACGAGCAGGCGGAATTGGTGCCGGACGATCGAGGCCAGCGCGGCTTCCAAGGCCGCCGCCTCCTCATGGGAGGCATGCAGCCGGAAGAAAAAGATCCATTCCGCCTGCTCGATATTGCGGAGGAAGCGGGCAATTCTCCGCTGCAGCGTCTGCTGAAATTCCGGATATTTGCGGACAATCCCCTCCAGTTGATCCGCGACCAAAAAATCATGAACCGACTGCACCCCGTAGACGCGATCCAGTAAGGAATAGTTATGGCCGTTGAACTCCGTTCCGTCCACCTCGATATGGTCGGAGTACATAAATCCGGCGAACCGGTTGCGAAGCAGCAAGCAGAGCCCCGGGATCGAGTTGGAGTACATCCAATCGATGACCCCGCTGTAGGGCCGCAGGCCATAGCGCTCCAGCCGCTGCGCCGGGTAACAGTTCGAGCCCAGGCTGTATACCGCCTGATACGTTCGCTTGATGTCGGTCAGGCGCATCGCTCTTGCCTCCTTTTGATAGATGTTCGTGACATCCTCTGTCACATGGCCAGATTGAACGGCGTCGAATACGTCTCCTGCGCCATCCGTCCTCCCCATTTCAGCTCGTAATACCGCTCGTAAAGCGGCCAGGTCGAATCGATAAGGAAGTTGAGGCGCGGATCCGACTTGCGGCTGGAGCTCTCATGATGATCTACCGCCAGCCCCGTGAAAATTTCCTCATACCCTGCCAGCCTGAGCCGGCGGTGATAGTCGATGTCCGCGAAATAACTGCTGAACACCGTATCCCAGGGCCCCGCCGCGCGGACCGCTTCCATATTGTAGGCCGCCAGCGCATCGAAATTCGTCAAGGCCAGCCCCCACTTCCGTCCGTTCTGCTTCAGCTCCGTCAAGACGCGCAGGAAGGCTTCCGGGGTTCCGGGATGGGCCTCGGCATCCGTATGCATATACATGACCGCGTCCGCCCCCTGCTCGGCGGCAATCCGCTGGAACCAGTTCATGGACTGGGTGAAGGTCAGCGGAACGGGCGGATGGATGATGTTCACCAGCCCGGACAAGGCATGGCCCTTCAGCTCGGAATTCGCCGAGTTATCCAGAACGTACGTATGCGGCCAATAAGGGCGAATGCTGGCAACCGCCCGGTTCAGCAGATCAAGTCGGTTGACATACGGGATGCCCACGATGTAACGCATTGCCGTCACTCTCCATTCATATCAATTGTATACGGTCGGCAATATGCTGCGCGGCATGCGACCATGTCCAGCGGGACATCACTTCCTGCGCGGCGTTCAGCCCGCGCTCCCGCGCAGCTTCCCGGTTCTCGTATACATGTCTCATCAAAAACGCCAAATGCTCATAGTCGGGATCGGCCCAGCGGAAATTGGTATAGTACGGGCATTTGGCAACCGCCGGCACGAGCTGCTTGACCCGGATCGGATATCCCGTCCGTTCGTTCAGGAAGTCGCGCTGCGCGCTCCAGTCGGTGGCAATGACGGGCAGGCCGCACGCCATCGCCTCCAGTATCGGCATGCCCCACCCTTCCCCGCGGGTCGGCAATACGAAGCAATCGGCGGACCGGTACAAGCTTCCGAGCAAATACGACGGGAGCTTCTGATTGTGCAAAATCAGTATCTTCGATTCCGCATGCTTAAGATTCAGCTTGCGGATTTCGGCCAGCACGTTGATCGTCGGGTCGGCGTTCATGATTTTGCATACGAGCAGGACATTGTCGTTGGCGAATACGTTGGCGAAGGTGCGCAGCATATCCTCCGGATTTTTGCGTTCGCCCCACTCGAATACCGACAGGAACGTGAACCGATCGGAGAAGCGGGCGGATCGGATGCCGGGATGGAAATAGTTCGGGTCCACGCCGAGCGGCATAATGCGGATCGGCACTCTTACCCCGCTGTTGCGGAACGTCTCGGCATTGAACTGGGACGGCACCCATATCTCATCCATGCGATTGCATTGATGGACCCATTCCTCCGGAACTCCGTCCACCTCCAGCATCGTGTAGCCGATTTTGTATTTGCCCTCGTTCTTGAAAAAGACATCCCCTTGTCCATAGACGACCTCCGGCGCGTTCGGATCGGCATGGCGCATGCGAAAAATATTGATTCGATAATCGTCGCTCATCGGCGGCTCTTCCGCGGCATGCGGGGTGCCCGGTCCGTACACATAACGGTAATGCATTTTAATCCGTTTCTCGTCCAGCGCGATCATCAGATTTTTGGATGATGTCGCATAGCCGGTTGGCGCATTCACGATCGAATGCCAGTTCAGCCTTTTCTCATAGCTTCCTTCGAGCCGCGACTGCCATTTGTCCCGAAAGATGATGCGCGATTGCTCGAACAGGCCGGAGAAATCGACTTGATTCACCTTTGTCGTCGTATTTTGGGAGTGGGTCAGCGTCACGCGGCCGTCGCAGACGACCCGGTAGCCCCGCTCCAGCGCCCGAAGGCAATAGTCGGTATCCTCGAAGTAAGCGAAATAATCCGTATCCAGACCGCCAAGCTCCTCCAGAATGCTCCGCTTCACGTAAGCGCAGGCGAAGACGACCCCCTGCACATCCCGCGCGGACGCATATTGGCGGATGTCCGTTTCCAGTCCGCCGATCTGCTGCCCCCAGCAGGTCTCCGCAAATATATAGGTGCCTGCGTGCTGCACCAGTCCGTCGTCGCCGCGCAGCCGGCAGCCGACGACGCCGATATTCGGATCCGAATAGGCCGTCTCCTGCAGCCGTTCCACCCAGTGGGGCTCCTCCGCCACGATATCGTTGTTCAGCATCAGAATATCGCTGCCGGGATCGCAAAGGGTGATGGCCAGGTTGTTGCCTGCCGTAAATCCGATGTTGGCGCCATGCGCAATCACCCGAATCCACGGAATGCTCTGCAGGTAAGGGAGCGTGCCGTCGGTGCTGCCGTTATCGAACACTACGATCTCAATGCGGTCGTGACGGGCCGTCTTCTCCAGAGAAGCGAGGCACCGCTTCGTATGCTCCAATCCGTTCCACGTCAAGATGACAATCGAGACCTTGCGCTGAAGCGGCGGAGCGGGCAGCGCCGGTGGCTTCGTCCCGGACTCTTCCCACTGAGACAAGTGGAAGCTGCCGAGCTCAATCGGGCCGTTCAAGCGCGGGAACTCCGGCTGCGCGAGCAGGGCCTGGCACTCCGGAGACGTAAGGATGCCAAGCAGGACGGACATGCGGCTTCTTCCGTGGCGCAGCATATGTTGGTAATGCATGAGCGCCTGGTCTTCGGCGTCGCGGCATAGCAGCTCCACGTACACATCGCGGACGAATTCGGAGTCTCCCCTGGTCAGCATCAGGCTGGAGAAGGTGTAGCACAGAGCCGCGTGCTCGTTGTAGCCTCCTCCTCCCTGCGCCAATTTCTTCTTCATCTCGCTCCTGCGAAGGAAGCTGACCAGGATCAACAGCTTGCTGTGGCCGGCTTGAAGCAGCCGGGTGAAGTGCCTGATGCCATGCGGTTCCGGTTCCTTGTTCAACAGCTGCCTGTATAGTTCTGCGATGAATTGCTCGCCTTCCAATCGGAACAACAAGTAGAGCCTTTGGATCAGTATCAATAAGAATCCCTCCAGCACTTGCGGATAATACTGGAATTAGTGTATTAGCACAATCCCCCGTTTGCCTGTGCGTATGACCTTGGATCGCGCATCGCCTGAAGGAGCCAAGTCCGCCATTGGGGCCGGGAGAGCTAATTCTTCCTTCCGCCGAATAGAATGAATAGAGAGCAACATTGCCAGGGCAGGAGGGAACAGGTATGGAGCTTCGCTATTGGGTAGCTAACAGCAGCCATATGTCCGTCATTCGTCAGGACGGGGACGGTCTCGTCATTGAGCTGCTGGAGCACAGCCGGTGCGGCCATACGGCGGAGCTGCGGCTGGCCGATGCTGCCGGCATGTATGATGTATGTCAGGACGCTCAGGACTACGTCCATATTGTATATCTCAACCGACATCGCCAGCTGATGCACGCCCGGGTTCATCCCGATCAGGAGGGGCTTCAGACCAGCAAGCTGCCCGGGGAATATGCCGGGCTCGCCGGCTTGAAGCTGACCCGCTGCTCGAACCGGCTCCATCTCTTGCTGCAGTATGCTTCACGCGCCGAGCATGCGGCGCTCACGGGAATCCACTGGAGCGAGCCTGCCGTGATGGCGGAAGCGGACCGCGTCATCGCCATGCAGTGGTTGACGAGCGAACACCCTCTCTCGGCCTTCGGCCTGCTGATGAGACAGGGCAGGCTTCTTCTATGCCGCTGGAACTACGACTCCGCTTCCGGCTCGTGGAAGGCGGCCGGTGAAGGAGTGAACCTGCCTCTGGCGGACGCCGGCGCTCCCTCGCGCCTCGTTCGTCTGCCTGCCGGCGCCGTTCCCGAACCGGAGCGTGCCCGATGTCTCCTCGTCCGGCTCCTGGCCGGGCAGCTCGCGTTCGCGATCTACGAATCCGAAGCGGACGGAAGCTGGCACGCGATCGCCGAAGAAGCGATCGCCATTCCTTCCCCTCCCGCTTCCGTCATCGCCTGCGGCGCCGATCAGGAACGGGTCCGCTTCAGTTGGGCGGCCGGGAATATGATCTGCCGCATTGATTACGATCTTGCCACGAACCTCTGGGGACGGCTGTATTCAACCGCCTCCGCCCATCCGGTCTCGTGGTGCGCGGTCACCGAAGCAAGCTCCGGCGGGCCGGAACCGCAATCGATTACCGACGGCCCCTCCATTCGGGAGGCGATCCGCTTAAGCGGGACGGAGATCGACGCCTATCGGGCCGATCGCGACTTCCGCTCCAGCATTCACTTCGCGAAGCGGGCCCTCTCCTCCGTCGAGCGGCTCTCTGGCCGCATCGCGCCCTTGGAGGAAGAGCGGAAGCAGTTGGAGCAATCCCTGCAGATGGTTCAATCCCGGATTGCCGAACTGGAAAGGCGCCTCTCCATCCTGGAGGAAGAGCTGCGGATTCGCCGCTTAATCAGGCGAGTTGGACGCGCCGGACACGACATTTGGCGGCTGCCTGCGGAAGGGCATCATGGGCAGAGCGGGAAGGAGCCCGCCGAAGCCTCCTTCCGTTCGACCCTGTATACCGCCCATTCACGCCCGGTCCCTCCGGCGCTTCACCGCCGCAGCATCGCCGCCGAGCCGACTATACAGCCGGCGGCCGGCACGCCGCCTGTGAACTGAGCGTTCGCCGTTCTATTCTCTTCATGAATTTACGCATAAAGTGAGGTGCTTCGCATGACCGAACCGCAAGCTGCCCTCCCGGCAGCAGAATGCCTGTTCCAATCCGTCATCGACTTCGACACGGAGGCGGAACGCGTATCCGCCTTCGTCACGATGCTCTTCCGCAACGCCGGATCGGAGCCGATCGAACAGCCTCGCATCATCCTCTCCGTCAGCCCTGCCCGTTCCTGCGACATCAGCGGAAAAATTCTCTCTCCCCAGCTCATTCCCGCCTTCAGCGTCTACGGGAAGGACGGCCGGAAATCGGGCTGGTCATTCACGGAGGATGAATGGTTCGCTAACGGCAAGGCTACCGGGGAGTACATCATTCAATCGATCGAACCGCTGACGATGCCTCCGGGCGTCTGGCTGGAAATGCCGGACTTCCATGTCTCGTGCGCCATGGAGAGGCTGAGGGACGGCCCGCTTGCCATCCATGGACTCCTGGAAGCCGGGGAGTTGCGTTTCCCGGTGCTTAACCCGATTTCTATCCACTGCAGCTTTTGAGTGATCCGCATTTATGTGCGAACGTCTAGAGAACTTGCCTCCGCGCTTGCATAGAGTAATGAAGCAGCTGCTGTCCCGGGGTGATATGCCGCCTCGGGCTAGTCGAAAAGGAGGGCATCATGAGACAAATTATTAAAAATTTGGTAGGCATCTGCGCACAGATTTTGCCGTGCGAAGAGCCGATTTATGAATTCGGTTCCTACCAGGTGGAAGGGCAGGTTGGATTTGCGGACTTGCGCCCGTATTTCCCGGGCAAAACGTATGTCGGCTGCGATATGCGGCCGGGCACCGGGGTCGATCTCATCCTCGATCTCCATCAAATCGCGCTCCCTGACGAGACGGCCGGGATGGTGCTCTCGCTCGATACGCTGGAGCATGTCGAGGATCCGCGTCTTGCGCTGACCGAGATTCACCGCATCCTGAAGCCGAACGGCATCGTCATCATCAGCTCGGTGATGAATTTCGGGATACATGATTACCCTGCCGATTATTGGCGCTTCACCCCGGAAGGCTTCGCCAGCATTTTGAAGCCGTTCGATACCGTCATTACGGATTACGCCGGGGAAGCCTTGTTCCCGCATACGGTCGTCGGCATCGGCATCAAGGGAAGCGCGGTGCCGGAGCCAGTCGTGGCGCAGCTCCGCCATGCCTTGGCCATGTGGAGAGAGAACAGCTACCACCAGCATTAACCTTCGCCATACGCCGCGGATCCGCATGACCTGATTCACGCCGACTTCAAGCCGATCCAGGCCGGAAGGAGGGGGGAAATACAGAAATGATCGTCTTTATGAACCAAAACCCGGCCTATTCCGCTTACGCTATCGGGGATTGGAGCTACGGGGAGCCCGATGTGTTCTCCTGGGGGGAAGGATCCACCCTGACCATCGGCAAGTTCTGCTCCTTTGCCGCGCGGGTCACGATTTTGCTCGGAGGGGAGCATAATGTCGACTGGGTCACGACCTACCCGTTTAATCCGATTTTTCCGGCGGCCTCCCCTTATACAGGGCATCCGAAGACCAAGGGCAACGTGGTCATCGGCCATGACGTCTGGATTGGTATAGACTCCTATGTGCTGTCGGGCGTAACGATCGGCCACGGAGCCGTCATTGCGGCCCGCAGCACCGTCTCCAAGGATATCCCGCCTTATGCGATTGCAGGCGGCAACCCGGCGCGCGTCATCCGGTACCGCTTCCCGCCGCATATCATTGAGGGCCTGCTGCGCATCGCCTGGTGGGATTGGCCGATGGAGCGGATTCAAGCCGCTTGGCCGCTGATGCTCTCGAATCGAGCAGAAGAGTTTGTCCAGCTATATTCAGCCCGCTAACGATGGAGGGAGAGCGATATTGATCCATTTTTGGAACGCGATTATACGCCCGGTTCTGGAGCTTGCCCGGCCTGCGACCATCGTCGAGGTCGGCTGTGCCCAAGGGTGGAATACGTTGAATCTTCTCAGCTATGTCCAGTCGGTTCCGCAAGGCCGGCTCATCGCCGTCGATCCTTCGCCTCTGTTCGATGTCGCCGCTCTGCAGCAGCAGTTCGGGAGCGCCTTCGTCATGATTCCCGATCTCAGTCTGAATGTGCTGCCTCAGATGGGCCCTTGTGACGCGGCGCTGCTGGACGGGGATCATAACTGGTACACCGTCTACCATGAACTGAAGGCATTGGAAGGACACGGGCGATACCCGATCGTGTTTTTGCATGATTTGGAATGGCCTTACGGCAGAAGAGATATGTATTATTTTCCGGAGTCGATTCCCGAAGCTTACCGGAAGCCGAGCGCCCGCAAAGGCATGCTGCCGGGAGTGAATGAATTGGTCGAAGGCGGCCATAATTCATCCGTGCATAATGCGGAATACGAGTACGGGGAGAGAAATGGCGTTTTGACCGCCGTAGAGGACTTCCTTCGGGATACGAAGCTTCGCCTCCGGCTGCACCGGGCCCGAAGTCAGCACGGCCTCGGAATTATCGTTCCCGACGAATCGGGGGCGGACCATCACCTGAACGAAGCCATTCATCATATCGTTGCCGCCTCGGGCCTGTAGCCCCTGGACGAAGCGCTGCCATGATCCGCAAATAAATCTCGCCTGCGGATCATTGGCGTGCGCCCAAGATGTTAGTCCCGATGAACATGTCGTGAACAATCGTTCCGCAAGGACCGGCCAGGGCGATGCCGATGCCCGCCTGAATGCAAATCCCCGCCTGGCTGAAATGCGCTTGATCCAATTGGTGCGGTGTCTGCCGACGTTCATCAAGATGAGACAAGCCGCAGTTAAGTGAAAGGAAGTCTTCCAAGAAACGCTTACAAATTGGTATAACATATGAATTACAGTTCCACATCCATCTGAACCGCTGAATTTTCCATAACTCGAACCCGCCGTGCCCTGCAAGATTGTGTGAATGAATCTAGTAAATTCATCCAAGCCAAGCTATTCCCTCCTTCATAAATTAGTAAAGTAGGAGGACATCCCACCGTCCTTCGAACACAAGATGAAGGAGGTTTAACCTTATGCCACTCGTTCCTATTCAACGGCTTACGAGCAGTACGGCGAATGTGGTCTCTGCTCCGGATCGGGTAACGGCAGTGAACAGTCTCTTGGCTGGAGCGGCCCCCAATGTTGTCAACGTCGGCAATGCGCCAACCATCTGGCCTCAGCTCGCCAAGTTCGATAATGACAATACGGTGTTCGCAGCTGCACCAAATCCGCAATTCGTCTGGACGCAGCCAGTCTTTATTCCAGGCGAGACGCATGGCTTCGCTGCCGCGTCCGTTACGATCCCGTTACAGATCGGGGTAGTCAACGACTTCTTGATTGCGTTGACTGTATTTGCCGACAACGCGGTTACGGCACGCATTCAAGCCTTCTCCTCTCTCGGCATCAACCTGTTCCCGGTACCGGGGCTGGATGTCGATTTGATTGCAGGCTCTCTCGATCCGACAACCGGGTTGACGACAGATGTCGCTAACCCGTATAACTGGCAAAATGTCCGCTTCTATTCAATTCCGGCTTCTCTTGGACTGATCAATATCAATATCGGTGTTCGCTTCGTATTCTCGTTCCAGGTAACGAACTACTTTACGACTGGCGCTATCAATACGGCCGGTCTCGCCTTTGCCGCCGATATCTATCAGAATGTGCTTCTCTAATTGAATCGCCCCCTTATTGGAGATTCCAAGTTGAGCTGCATAACTTCCGCCATGCTCGCGCTTGCGGGCATGGCAGCCTGTTTTGAAGGAGGAGACCGTCATGCCCTTGATTCCGATTCAACGGGTCGTCAGCCACGAGCGCAGCGTCATCTCGGCAGCCGACAGAGCCGCAGCGGCGGCACAGCTCTTGTCCGGAGGCGCTCCCAACGTCGTCCATACGGCCAAGCTGGCTTGGCAAGAAAGCGTTCTCGCGTCCCTCATCGATAAAAACAGCGAATTCCTGCCGGGTCCGGTGCCCGAACTGATCGCCCCGCCTGCCGGTCCCAAGCGGAGTGAATACAGAGGCTTCGCGGCCCAGACTTATCCCATCCGTCTGGAGGTTCATCATCCTGTTTTTATCCGCTTCTGCATTTACGATCCGACCCGCACCCATTTCCAGATCGATCTCTGCAATATCGAAAAGCTCAATATGCTGGAGGCTCCCGTCCCCCTCATCATCGGGGGTCAGCCGTCCACGTCCCTGTTCTGTTCCCGGACGGCCGATCGGCGCAGCGGCAAGGCAACGCAGCTTATACGCTGCTACAGCATTCCAATCCAGTTCGATCCGGCTTTCATCGGCCTTGACGTCCAATTTCTCTTCTCCTTCGAGCAAGCCGGCTCCTCTCTCTCAAGCGGGCCTCATATGAGCGGGTTCGCCTTCACGGCCGAGGTCTATCAATCCGTGCAGGGCAAATAGCCGTGCCGAATTCATGCACGGCGCACTCTTATAGGCTGACAAGCAATATCTGCTCTTCCTTTATTGTCCCTTCTGCAATGCGGAAGCTGCGGACGCGAGGACGTATCCGCCTCAACGAGATGATGAGATACGAGCACGAGAACACCGCATGCTCGACATCGAAGGGAGACGGGTAGGGGGAGCCGCTCGGGTGGGAATGATACAGGCCCAGCAGTTGCTCGCCAAGGCTCTCCATATCGCGCAGTGCCCTCGACAGCTCCTCGCCGTCCATCGTGAATGCGACCGGGCTCTGCTCCTCATTGCGGATACGCCAGCATCGGGCGGCGACGCCATCGCGGCCGGACAACAGCCCGCATGCTTCCATGGGCTTTTCCTTGATGCAATGGCCTACCATGTCGCGGTAGGCTTGCGCCGTCATGTGAATGGCATCCATGTTACGGCTTACGGCTCCTTTCCCTGTCCATGGCGAGCATATGAAAAGGCTCCGGCTTGGTCCGCTTGTCTGTGGACTGCTGCGCTTGGTTCAGTTGGCTTACATAGCTGAAAAAAGACGGCTGGGGCTGCTGTCTTCGTTCCGGATCGCGATGCATCCGGTTGCCGGAATGCGACTGCAGCCATAAGAACATGGAGTAATTGGTCGTGCGCGGCTTCGCTTCCTGCTCTGGACCCGGGTCATGCTCCTCGTTCGCTGCGGCCTCCTCTAGAGAACCTGAAGCCTCCTCTTGCTCAGATTGTATTTCGGAATGAACCCGTTCTTCCGGAAGCGAAGCTTCGGGCTCCGTCGCTTCCCGCACTCGATCCGCCGCGTCTGCGGGGTTCCCGTCCCCTGCGGGCAAGGCTGCCGCTTCGGGCTCTTCACCGGTAGCCGGTCCGCTGTCCGGCACTGCCGCTGCCGGCTTCTCCGCCTCCACAGGTTCCTGCTCAACCAGCTTCGGCTCCGCCGCGGGCACCTCCTTCGTGTCCGCTATCTTTACCTCAATGACCTCGGCTCCTTCCGCCTCCAGCCTCCGCTCCTCCTGAAGCAGATTCAGCCCGTTCTCCTGCTCCTTCTCCTTCTCCTTCTCCGCTTCCGCCAGCTCCACCCGGATCGGGTTCAGCTCGGTGGTCTCCAACTTCAGCACTCCATGCCGTTCCTGCTGGACAGTCTCTGCCTCCTCCGGCTCCGCCTTCACAACTTCTGCCGGCTCCTTCGCGCTCCCTTCCGGCTGCGTCGGCTCCTCCCGCCCTTCCTCTGCCGGTTCAAGGACCCGAGCCGCCCCTTCGGCTCCCGCTACTCCATCCACCGCCGAAGCTTCACCATTCGACCCGGGCACCCGGGAGTCCGCTTCCACCTCGGAAGCGGCAGGCCGAGGAAGATGATACCCTGCCTCTATCTGGCGTTCTTCCAAGATCCGAAGTTGCTTAATCAGCTCCATAAGCGGCTTCTTGCCGAAAAAAATCGTGGCTGCGCCGACAACGCCATCGGTCAACTGCTGCCGCTCCTCTTCACCCATGCTGTCGAAGCCGCCGTATGCCAACCCTACCAAATTCAGCGTCTGGCCCGGCTGAGGCAAAATATAACTCAGTCCGCTCTTCCAATGAAAGCTCACCCCCTGAATCAGCATATCGCTATATCGGGCAATGTTCTGGACTAACAGGTTGGCGAGCTGCCGGCTTGCCTTCATCTGATGCAGGAAATAATAGACGACGACTTCCTTTCTCTCCCCGTCGGCCGGCTGCAGCGACAGCCATATGCTCTGCTTGCCGCTATCCCATTCCTCGGTGCAGCGTTCCCGATCTTGTTCCGATTCGATAATCCACACCTGGAATCCGGCATGCTTCAACGAATCGCGCATCATCTGCAGCAGCGGGGACGCAACGCCCCCTCCCTTGTTTTCCAGCACGATCTGGTATTTATGCAGCGGATTGACCACGTTCAAGATTTGCTTGCTTTTATCCAGATGGAAAGTAAAAGAATGCTTCCCCAGCAGTTGATACACATCGGGCAAAAACTCGTCGGCTATCGTGCACAGCGGCTTCGCATTAATCTGAATTTCCATATCGTCCTCCTCGCTTTCCGGGCACACTGGTCCTTCTATCATATGAAAGTCAGCGAGATCGGTTCCGCTCCTGCCCAGTTTTGCAGCTCATTAATTTCGGTCAGCACGGATCGCTCTTTCTCTTGCAGCCGTTCGTAACAAGCGATTAGCTCCTCTAAGCTAAGCCGCTGGTTCGCCACATCCGTCTCCAAGCGGCGGACCGAGCGCGCGGCCTCGTCTGCCCGGGCCATGATCCAATCGAACATCTCCCTCACATGCAATGGCATCCAGGACAATGACTCCCCGTCTGTCAGCAGAAGCTCCCGCTGCAGCAGCGGAAATAAATCGAAGAAGGCAATGGAACGCAGATGGGGATATCCCGTTCCCAATAACGGACGCGGAGCGGCATTGCCCTCCCCCCGCTCCATTCCCTGCACGAAGCGCAGCTTCGCCTCCGGCGCCAGACGGATATCGGTGAAGCCCGACCAGTCCTCCCCCATGTTCGGAGAATGGGCACAACTGATGCGATTGCCTTCCATAATATAGAGCAGGAAGACCTGCTCTCCCATCCACAGAAAATACGGCTGCGGCACGCTGCCCTCAAAATGGATCTTCAAGGGCGAGCAGGATCGGACGTCAGTCCGATCATTGGCGTAGTAGCACTTGGCAGCCGCACCGCTCTGAATGGACCAGGCTGCATGAGGGCGGCCGACGCGATCGAGCGAGAGGCAGATTCGCCACCGTTGCAGCGGCTGGCGGGAGGCGAAGAGACACCGCCACACCGCCTCTTCCGCCCCCGCCTCCAGCTCAAGAAGGTCCAGCGTATGCAATCCGCCATCGTCCTTCACACGATGATAGAGGCCATACAGCCTGCCCTCCCCGCTGACGGCATAGGCTGCATCCCTCACCTGCATGGCGGAGGAATCGGAATCCGGAAAAGAAATCTCCACGTCCTTCCATGTTCCCTCCGCCGGAATCCGGATAAAGCATCGATTCGGTTCATCACCGGTGACGATGCTGCACAGGCGGAGGGAGGAGCGATGCCGGAACAGATAAGGAAAGGAACTGGCGGCATGGCCATCGATACGGACTTCCCGGCGCATTCCGGTAAGCGGATGGTACTTAACATAGTACAGTCCTCCTTCCGTCTCCAGCAGCATATCGTACTGATCGTCCAACAGGAGCAAGCTGAAGCGGCGGACCGGATAAGGAGCGGACAGAAGGGTCCGGTGCGGTTGCCCTTCCTTCGGGTACAGGATATGCTCCAATGCTCCGCCGCCGGTTACGCCCATCCAATGCGAGCCGCTTCGATCATGGATGTAATGCGCTTTTTCCATCCGCATCCCTCCAAAAAAAACACTGGGGTTTCGTCACCTTTTTATGGGTGCCTCCATAGACTGTAATTGAATTTGAAATCTAAAAAGGAGGCCTGGAACATACATGGAGAGCAAGTTGGTTCAAGGGCAACAGCAGCCCCCCGAATATTTGCCTTTACCCTCTCTGGAATGTATAGAGGTTCCCAAAATATTCGACTGGGTACTGAAAACGACCCAAATTGTTGATGAATCCACGGTTGATTCAGATTGCTTGCCTCTGCCACTTTCGTTTCGTATTGAGGCCAGAGTTCTTGACGTGAATTGCGAAGAAAAAGTCGGATCCACCCGTGAAAATGTGGTGGTTACGATAGGCGGCAGACCGGTTACTTTGCAGCGGGTAGTGCTGCGGAAGTTCGGTACGTATGAAATAACAATCATCAATACAGGGGTAACGCCGAACGTCATTCATTGCCGGTTCACGAAGAACTTCCTCCGCTTCGAGAAGGTTCTGCTGTGCGCTCCTCCGGGAACCGAAATCGATTGCCATATCGTGCCGGAAGCCACGACGATCGATGTGCTGGATATCGTCAATAACACATTCGTGAACGTGGATATCGTCATTTGCCAGAGCATTCAAGTGAAGGCGATTGTCAAAATGATGGTAGAAGCCGAGTTGTGCCAGCCGCGTGCCGAAATCCCGCTTCCGGAAGGTCCTTGCGTCGTGACTTTCCCTCAACAATGCCCTGACGTCTTCCCAGGTGCACCCTATCCGTTCCCTTAATAATCGAATGCCGTTCGCTTGGGGTGGTGGGCTCAACCACCCCCTTTTTTACTCACATTTTCCGGCTTCCATGCCGTCAAGCTAGGAGGGCCTATGAAGCTATATTACATCGCATCCGGCTATCGGAGGCCGATTGATATATTGGATAATGCGCTTATCAAGGCCTTGACGCAGCGTTTTCAGGAGGTCTCTTTTTTTCTGTCCAACCGGACGCCGTATTCGCAATTGCTTCCCGACATCCGCCGCGCCGCCCCGGATTATGTGCTGACGATGGTCGGCCCGAAATCGTTCCTTCCGGCCGAGATCATCCGTTCGGTGCGGGCGATGGGGATTCGTACGGGAGCATGGTTCGTGGATGATCCGTATGCCATCGATAATGCCCTGCCCGTTGCCCGGGAATACGATGATGTATTCACGATCGATTCGGGCTGCGTTCCTTACTATGCGCGCAGCGGCTGCGCCCAGGTGCACCATCTGCCTCTCGGGACCGATACGGATATTTTCCGTCCGTATGTGGTGCATCCGACGTATCATCATGATGTATGCTTTTTGGGCACAGGGTATGAGAACCGGCTTGTATTTATGCAGGAGATGCTCCGCTATGTCGAGCGGAACGTGCGGGTGCAGCTTATCGGCCATTTCTGGGATTCGGTGGATTGGTCTTCCGGCTGCGTGCCGAGCATACGGGGGAAATGGGTGAACTTCTCGGAGACGCCCCGATATTTCAATGGCGCGAGCATCGTGCTCAACATTCACCGGAGCGAGGATGACCCGCTCCTCGACAAGAACCGGTGCGGCGCGCCCGGACACAGCATCAATAACCGGACCTTCGACATTGCGGCCTGCCGGGCCTTTCAGCTGACCGATTATCGTCCTGACCTGCCCTTGTTCTATCGGCCGGGAGAGGAGATCGTCTGCTTCGATTCGCCGAAGGAATGCGCCGAGCTCATCCACCGCTATCTGCACGACCGCCCTGCGCGGGACGAGATTGCCGACCGGGCCTACCGGCGGACATTGGCCGGGCATACCTTCGCCGATCGGCTGGATGCGATGCTGTCGCTGATCCGGTCAACTTGATTCCGATCCGGTGCAACATAGAACGATAGGCAAAAGGGCGAGCCGAAGACTCACCCTTTGACATAAGATTCAATGATGCCCGCCGCTCCGGCAATGGCCAGCAGAAGCACAAGCGGAAACATAAGGTTCGGAATGAGCAGATAAGCGGCAACCAAAAAAGCCGCCGACCAAATGCCGACGCACCAGTAGCACGTCAGCAGCTTGCGCATGAAGGTATGGAAGCGGCCGCCCTTCTCATCGACGACAGCGTACATCATGCCGGATTCATCCGTCTCGAACCGCTCCTCGACGAAGGGACGGCGCACGAAGGACAGAATCTCATCGAACACAATCAGACGGGTCAACCGGTAACTCGCCAATATGAGCAATATCAGTGTTATCCATGATATGTCCCACACGAACAGACTACCCCCTCGGATGCAACGCTTCGCGGATCAGTTCCATTGTATGGCGCTTCCGCCCGGGCTAGAACCAGGTTATGCAGCATTGCCCGTAAGTCATCCGATGGCCGGAACAAGGAGGAGAAGCCCGATGTCAGGACTCCCGATCATTCAATCCGATGAGCAGCTTACCCGAATGCTCCAGCTATCCGCCGAGAAGCCGCTGCTATTATATAAGCACAGCTCCCAGTGCGGCTCGAGCAAGGTCGCGCATGTCGGGATCAATCATTTCGTGAACCGCTATCCGGAGATTGCCTCCCGCTTCGCGATCGGCGTCATCCGTGTCGTGGAGGAGAAGCAATTGTCCGATCGCGTGGCAGGAGAGCTCGGAATTCCGCATGTGTCTCCCCAGATTCTACTCATCCGCCAAGGGCGGGTCGTCTGGCATGCCGGGCATCAGCAGATCAATTCGCAGCAGCTATGCCGGGCCGCGATGCTGTACGGTCAACCTTTAACGGGTTGAGCCGGCTTGCGCGCCGGTGACGCGAATCTCATTCGCGTGCTCGGCGACGACTTCGCCAATGCATGCCGCCGCGACGCCCCGTTCCCGCATGGCGGCCACGAGCGGTTCCGCATCCTCTGCCGCGACAGAGAGCAGCAGCCCTCCGGAGGTGACGGCATCGCACAGAATCCACTGCGCGATCTCATCCAGCCGCTCATCGAACCGGACGCTGTCCTGCACATGGCGGAAGTTGTTCTTCGTTCCGCCGGGAACCGCTCCGCTCTCCGCGAGCTCGCGGACGCGCGGCAGGACAGGCACCTGCTCCGCGTAGATATGAAGCCCGGCGCCGCTCCCCTTGGCCATCTCCAGACTGTGGCCCATCAGGCCGAAGCCGGTCACATCCGTGCAGGCATGGACGCGGAAATCCGCCATGACCTCGGCGGCGGTCTTGTTCAACGTCGTCATGGTGCGAGTGACGACCTCGATCTCTTCCGGCCGGAGCAGATCCCGCTTCAGCGATGTCGTCATAATGCCGACGCCGATCGGCTTCGTCAGGATCAGCTTGTCGCCCGGACGAGCCCCGGCATTGGTCAATACCCGGTCCGGGTGAATGAGGCCGGTGACCGCCATGCCGAACTTCGGCTCCGGATCATCGATTGAATGACCGCCCACCAGCGTCGCTCCCGCCTCGGCAACCTTGTCGCCAGCTCCCCGCAAAATATCGGCGAGCACCGATTTATCCAGCGTCGCGATCGGGAACGCGACAATATTGAGCGCCGTAAGCGGCTTGCCGCCCATCGCATAGATATCACTAAGCGCATTGGCCGCAGCCACCTGGCCGAACGAATACGGATCATCGACAATCGGCGTGAAAAAATCGACGGTCTGCACAAGCGCCAGATCGTCGTTCAGCCGGAAGACGCCGGCGTCATCGCTCGTATCCAATCCGACCAGAAGATCCGGGTGCTTCTCCGCCTTCGGCAGCTGGCGCAGCACTTGGGACAGATCGGCCGGACCGATTTTGCAACCGCAGCCTCCTTTGCTCGATAAGGCCGTCAAACGGACTTGAGATTGTTGTTCCATCTCACTTCATCTCCTCAATATGGCGTGCATGATATGTCATTATTTTACCACAATATATCGGGCGTGACGCAGAGACGCACACGGTCGGCGCAGAAGGCTCAGTCCACGGCATTAATGCGGTATACTTTATTTTTTCTTTGACAAAAAACCAATTCATTGATATACCATATATTAATGAAAATATGCTCATATTCATATTTGTATGTAAGCGCTTCCCTTTGCATTGAAAATACCTTCTCTTCATTTGGGTAACATGGATTTCGATAAGGAGTATCTTCTTATTGAATGCCCATACATATAACTGTATGTTCAAAAAGGCCGGTTTTCAGCGCCAGAAAGACTGACCTTTTGAACAATCTCTATAAGTTCAAGGGGGGAGAAAGGGATGGACATTATGATTGTCGAGGACGAAGCTTCCGTCCGGGATATTCTCAAATCCTATTTCGTGAACGAAGGGTGGAAAGTGCACCTCTCGAGCGACGGACAGGAAGCGATGAAGAAGGTCCAGCTTTACAAGCTGGATTTGATCGTGCTGGATTTAATGATTCCGGGCATGCCGGGAGAGGAAGTATGCCGCAATATTAGGCGGATGTCCAATGTGCCTCTCATCATGATCACCTCCAAGGCGCGGGAGGTTGATATGATTAACGGCCTCAATCTCGGTGCGGACGACTATATTACGAAGCCGTTCCGGGCAAAGGAGGTTATCGCTCGCATTCATGCCCTTCAACGCAGAATCAACATCATGAACAACTCGAGCCGCAACGTCATCTATTTCAACCGCCGGCGATTCATGGTCAATTTCGAGCTGGAGGATGTCTTTCTCGACGGCAAGCCCGCCAACCTGACGGCTACCGAGTTCAGAACCTTGAGCATCCTCGTACGCAAGCCGGGCAAAGTGTTCAGCAGGCATGATTTGTCCTATGAAGTTCAGGGCTACCGCTTTATCGGAGACGGGCGCGTCATGGACGTCCATATTCGCAACATCCGCAAAAAAATCGAGGAAGATCCGAAAAATCCGCAGTACATTGTGACCAAAATAGGATCCGGCTATAAATTCAATTTCCCGCTGGATGATGATTGATGGTGCGTTGGAATGCATACCGACTCCGCACACGCACATTTTTGTTCCTTGTGCTCATTTGCCTCTCCTTCGCGGCCCTAACCGGCCTATACCTGGCCCTGATGCACGACTGGAAGCAGCTGCTGGCCACGTATAAGCGGCAGGCTGCCGCCGAATACACCTATCATTTGCTGTATGCCATCCGGCAGCAGACGGCCTTGCGCTCGAACGATGCCGAATGGAGATCCGCCTTGCAGGAAGCGGCCCATGCCTTCACCGTTCCGATCCGGTATTACGGTCCGGACGGCGAGACGATCCAGATGGACCTCGTTCCCCAACATACGGCGCTGCACGCGTATACGGTTCAGGTGCCGGTCGTCATCGATGGCCGCATCGACGGCTATTTGACAGCCTTTTATGACATGGACCAAGGCTTGCACTCGCCGGCGATTAAGCAGTTGGAACGCCAGCTTCAGGGCCGGAGCCGGTATGTTCTGCTCGCCTGCGGCCTCGCCGCGCTGCTCCTGTCTGTCTACGCCGCTTATCGCTGGAGCTGCGGAATTCGCCGGGCGGGACAAATGTCGGAAGCTGTCGTTACCGGTAACAGGAATATTGTCGTTCCGCCGTGCGGCACGCGAGAGATTGCCGGCCTGATTCGGACCATCAACAGTCTGCTTGACGATTTCGAGCGCCATGAGGCTTGGCGCAAGCAGTTAATGCAAGATTTGACCCATGAGCTGAGAACCCCGCTTACCGCAGTGCTTTCACGCTTAGACGCGATAATTGACGGGATTTATCCGTTAACCACGGAAAATATGTTGAGCATTCTGGCCGATATCGAACGGCTGTATCGGCTCATCGAAGATATGGAGAAGCTGTCGGAAGCAGAGGGAGCCCGCTTCGAACTGAACCTGAAGCGAATCAATATGTCGCAAATGGTGAAGGGCGTGTATGAGGGGTTCTTATTCCTGTCGAAAGAAAAAGATATCCGGTTCGTGTTCGACAAGCCGCTGACTCCTTTCTATCTCGACATCGATCCCGATCGGGTCGCGCAAATTTTGTCCAACGTCATCTACAATGCCATTAAATATACGCCCCGCGGCGGAACGGTCGTCCTCGGGATGGAGCGCGAGAACGGCCATATGCTCCTGTATTGCCGCGACGATGGCGTCGGTATCTCCGAGGAGGATCTGCCGCGCATCTTCGACCGCTTCTACCGCGCGGACAAATCGCGCTCCCGGGACAGCGGCGGACTGGGCGTCGGCTTAAGCATCGCCAAAGCGCTCGTCGAGGCGCATCGGGGCACGATCTGGGCCGAGAGCGCGCCAGGGAAGGGCTCTACCTTTTGGATACGGCTTCCGGAACCCCGCTGAACGCGCACCTGCAGCTCCGCGCCCGGAAGCCGCCGCGACCACGATAGAGGAGGATATCCATGCCGCTTACTCAAGCTTTTCAACAATTACGCCGCAATCCGATCATCGCCTTCGTGCCAATGCTGCTCGATCTCGCCATTCTCGCGCTAAGTGTCGCCTGGTCCGGCTGGCAGCTGACATCCCAATGGAGCTACCGCATCGTGCTGGAAATGGGACTGCCTTCGATAATGCATTTATACAATCTTCCGTTCTCCTGGGCACAGCTGCTTCTCATCACGGTGTGGTCCTTCGCCCAGGGCGGGTACGTCAAGGCATTGGCCACTGCCTGTGAAGGCGGGAGCGTAGACGCGGATCACATGGTGCGGAACAGCCTTGCCTTCTGGGTGCCGTTCCTTGGTCTGAATATAGCGGTGCTGCTTGCGAAGGCTGCCGTCTCTTCTCTGCTGATTATGCAGTTCGGCTCCATCGGAGCCGGCGCTTCCTTGCTCGCCTTTGCGGTGCTGCGGATCGTCTTCATCTATCTCGAATTCACAATCGTTACCGACCGAATTCATTTCGACGCCGCCTTTCGCCGCAGCGCGCATTATTTCAAGCAGAACTGGCCGTCAGCGCTCGCGATGGCCGTGCTGCTGCTTGCGGCATCCGGCGTAGCCAGCTTGGCGGCGAACTGGTTCGTGGCCCCGGCTGCGGTCATCCTGATGATCGTTCTCTACAGCCTGATGATGTCCCTTCTCCAGACCGCGTTGATGCTCACGCTCAACGAGGCAAAGCGGTGGAGCGAAGGATAATGGCGCTCCCGGCCGGCGGCCTCATGCCGGGAGCGGCCGCCCCTCTACTTTTTGACCTTCATTTCTTTGACGAGTCCCGCATACTCTTCCTCCATTTCCCGTAAAAAGGTGGCTGTGTCCTTGCCCGGCATCTTGACAAAATCCTTCGCTTTCAAGTTGATGAAGTCGTCATAGTTGAAGGTGATAAGCGGGCCGTACGGGGAATAGACCGCGATCGGGGCCGGCTTCTGCTCGAAGATCGGGGCGATGTTGTACGTCTTGCCGCTCTCTTCGATATGCATGGCGGCGTATTGGCTCACCGCCTCCTCACTGTTGATGGTCGGCGGGCTGCCCGCGCGGGACAGCACCATCTGGCCCGCCTCCGATGCCAGATAGGCGATGACGGCCCAGGCGGCCTCCTTGTGCCGGCTATGCTTGTTGATGCTGACGGACACAGCCGGAGCCGTCGGTCCAATTCCCTTATGATCCGGCCATTCCGGGACGGACACAATGTCGAAGTCCAGGCCCTCCACCGCATTATTAAGCGGCAGATGCTGCAGCTGACCGATATACATCGCCACATTCTGCTCATTGCTGAAGCTGTACGTATAGTCGCTCGTATCGATCATCCCTGGAATGTTGCGGTATTTGTCCAGCAGCTCAAAAAATTGCTGAAATGCCGGTTCCTTCGCAAACAGCACTTCCCCTGTCTGCGGATCGGTGCCGTTCACCCCAAGCTGAGAAAAGGCATGGGAATAGTAGCCGAAGGAAAAGCCCTTGTACTTGACCCCGTCGCGCTCGGTCGTCAGTTTCTGCGCCAGGTCGAGGATCTCGTCATAGGTCATCCCGTCCTTCGGATAATCGACGCCGAACTTGTCGAAGATCGATTTGTTGTAGAACAGCGCCTTGCGGCTGTCTTCAATCGGCATCCCATACAAAGCGCCCGCCCCGTCCGGATCGAGGGCGCGAATGACGTCGACGACGCCCTCTCTGAAAATGGACATATCGAAGCCGCTGCGCTGAATGTAAGGATCGAGCGGCTCCAGCATATCGAGCTCCTTCATATCCTGATAACCGGAATGCATGACATACAGATCGGGGATGTCGCCGCGCGCATTCAATTCCTGCAATCCGGCCGTATCGAGCGAAGCTTCGGCCAGCTCCAGCGTAATATTCGGGAATGTCGCTTCGATCTGATCCTTGAAGCGGATGCGGAACGTCTCATCGTCGACAGCGATGATGAACTTGAGGGTGACCGGTTCGCCGTCATAGGCGACCTCTGTCGTCTTCACCGGCCCTCCCTTCGGTTCCGGCTCCTTGCCTTCCACTGCCGCAGGCGCGGAGGACGGATCATCGGTTGCCGCCTGCCCGGTGGAGGCTGGCGGTTCTTCCGCCGGCGAACCGCTGCAGCCGGCAAGCAGTGCGGCCATCATGAGGATGGCGATAAGCAGAATGGATACACTCTTTTTCATCGTACGGACGGCTCCCTTCATTAAACCGAAATCATCGAACATAACGGAATATACAGGTAGCCCGGCTTCAGCCAGCGAAGGCGGAAGCCGGATAGCATGCTGCGGAATGGAATTGTTCTGCGAGAAGCAGGAGGGGCTTGTAGTACGCTGTTGTGGTGCAGCAGCAGTGGCGGTATCCGCCGAACGCGTCCTGGCGGCTGAGCTGGGGTTCCGTGTTCTATCATGTGCCACGTCCCGGTGAGAGTAAGGCCGGGCGGATACCGTAACCACTGTTGCTTCTGTGCATTCAGGAGTTATGTTGCCGCGTTATCTTAATTTTTGTTTTTCTTTTCCTTCACAATTGTGGCGTAATCTTCATCCATCTTGCGGAGAAACGTAGGCACGTCATCCCCCGACTTCAGGAACGGCGTCACCTGGGAACCGACATAGTTCGTGCCATACAGCAAAATATCCGGGCCGAACGGACTGTACAAGGCCGGCTTCGCCTGTTGAAGCGAATAGATCCCTTTGACGTTCATGTCCCGCGTCATCACATCGGCGGCGAACTGCTCGAGGATGCTCTGATCGGAAGAGACGGATGGCACATCCTTCCGGGTCAAGCGCACCTGCTGCTCATCCGTAAGCAAATATTGAAGAATATCGAGCGCTTCGTCGATATGCTTGCTCTGCTTGCTGATGGCCACGGTCAGCGGCAGCGTCGATGGCCCGACGCCCGGCAGATCCGGCCATGTCGGGAAGCTGACGACATCATAGTCCAGATCTTCCGAATAGTACGGGATCGTATTCGCGATCAGTCCAAGACTCATCGCGACTTCCCCCTTGGTGAACTCATAGGTGATATCCGGCTCCCAGTTGCCCGGGATGTCGGCTACCCGCTTCACCATCTCGAAAAACCGGGCAAACGCCGGATCCTTCGAGAAGCGCGGCTCCCCGGTCTCGGGATCCGTACCGTGGGCGGAGAGCTGGGTCATCGCCTGCGACATGAAGCTCATCGCGAGTCCGCGATACTTGATGCCGTCCCGCTCTCCGGTCACTGTGGCGGCGAGATCGATCACTTCATCCCAGGTCATGCCATCAGTCGGGTAAGAAGCGCCGAACTTGTCGAAGACCGCCTTGTTGTAATGGAGTGCTACAGCCACATCCTCAATCGGAATGCCCAGCAGTCGTCCCAGCCCTTCCGGGTCGCGGGCGCGCAGCGCCTCCATGATTCCCGGCCGGATCCTGCTGAAATCGAAGTCGCGCTCCTTCAGCAGATCATCAAGCGGGAGGAGCATATCCTTCTCTTTCAGCACGTCGAACCCGTCCGTCGTCAAGATGATGTCCGGCACGACTCCCTGCGCGAACAGCTCGTCGAATTCTTCGGCGTTGGCGAATTTGCCCGTAGCCTCGATCGTGATATTCGGGAATTTCTCCCTCGTGCCTTCCAGGAATCGCATCTCCACCTGCTCCTTGCTCCACGGCGCCATGAAGATGAGCTTGACCGGCTCGCCGCTCTCTGCGGGCTCTGCCGCTTGCTCGCCTTGCCCTGCAGCGCCTTCGTTCTGCTTCGCGGATTCCGTCTCCGGCGATGCCTGCCCGGACTCGCCGCCGCTGGAGCCGCAAGCCGACAGCATCAATGTGAATACGAGTGTAAAAATAAGAAGAATGCCGATTCTACGTTTGTTCATCTTCAACCATCCCCCTCAGATGTAATTCAATGTATTCATTCGCCGAATCTCCACAGCGAGACGCTCGGCTGCGGCAGTTGCAGGCCGGCCACGGCCGCGCGTGCCTGCTCGGAATAATCCCAGCCCCACCGATCGAAAAATTCGCATAGATCGCGGCCGCAGGCGCGCGACACCATTTCAATGAACAGATCGATCTTCTGCTGCTCGGTCCGCGGCAGCCGTTCCTTCGGCAGCTCGCGGTAAGCGATATGCAGCCGGGTGAACATATCCCAGCCATACGCGAATTGCAGCTGCCGCATCATCGCCAGCCGCTCGAACAGGCCGATGTCGGCGAACTTCTGCTCCGGATCGCGCTCGCTCCGGTTCAGGAACGCCTTCGCCTTGTCGAAATAGGACCGTCCTTCCTTGTCCTTCTCCATGGCCAGGCGGGAAGGATTACCGTAATAGTCCTGAATGAGCAGCGAATAGATGTTCACCGACACCTCGACAATGTCCTCCCAGAACCAGGCCAATTGCTGGTACTCATGCCCCATCTCATGCCAGAATCCCCAGCCGTGCGCCAGCGAGCTGAATTGGCTGAAGGTGACCGCTTCCTTCGCAGCCGGGACGTTCCGAATCATAATCGGATACCCGGAATGCATGTAGCCGGCGCTAATCTGCACATCGGCGCAGATGCGGTGCGGGCGATCCGGCGTGCGGTGCGGCAGCGGCCGATCCGGACCCAGACCGACGAAGCTGTCATACTGATCGATCAGGTCGTCCCATTGCAGCATCAGCTCCTCCGGATTCTCCACCTCCCGGACAGCCGCGGACGGCAGCGTCAGGATGACCTTCCGGCCGCACAGCTCGGCATACGGTGTCTCGTAGTGGCGAATCGTATCCTTCCATTCCGCTACCGCCGTCTTCCCCAGCTCGTAATACGGGGCCCGCACCGCGCCGCTGACCGTCACCTGCGTCCGGAAGCCGGCCCGCGGCTTCGCCGGAATGAGATAGAGCAAGCCGCCGTACGGGCTGCTCAGCCTGTTCGTTCCCGGCTGCAGCGGCTTCCGCAGCGCGACGATCGGCGCCCGCTCCCACCGGAGCAGATGCCCGATCTCATCCGTATGCGCGCCGACCTGCACATCGAGATGCCGGACATCCTCCGGCACGTCGATCGTGACGACCTGTCCCGGCGGGGCGTACAGTCCGGTGCCGATCCAGTTCCCGGGAGGGACGAGCATCCGGAGATAGCTGAGGTCCGCATAGTCGAAATTCACCTCGACGGCCTGCCCGTGCACGGCCGGGGCATTGGCACCGACGAGGCCCGGGAACACTTCGGCATGCGGCGACGCCCCGCCGTCCGGGTCGAGGGTCGCCTGCTCGCAGGCGTACTGCAGCAGCACGCCGGTGTACGGCCGGCTCTCCTTGTCGAACGGAAGCGTCATCTCCATACCGGCACTGTTGGCAGCGGTTACAATTTCCTGATACAGTCCGCACTCGTCCGTCAGCGCGGCTATGGTGCCGTCCACCACCTCCAGCAGCGTCCGCCATTTCTTCTTCCCGTCCGAAGTCTCTGCGCCGAACGGAATGTCGGGCGCCGCAAGCGCACCTTCCTCGACCGCCTTCACCTGCTCGATTAGCCGCAGCAGATGGGAAGCGTCTGCCTGATCCGGCGCCAAGGCCGGCAAGGACGGGGGAAGAGACCAGATGACGCTGTTGCCCAGGGCGATGCCGGCCCGGTTCAGCAACCGCTGCAGCGGGTAGTCCCTTACCTTGACTTGGCGATCGCCGATACGCCGCTGCAGTTCCTCCTCCGGCTCCCATTCCAGCTCCCAGCCCTTCGCATGCACGAGCAGACTGCCGCCCCCCTGGATATAGGCATCCAGGCAAGCCGCATCCTCGTCCGTCAACGAGCGGTCCGCATAAGCTGCGGCATATCTCGAGATGCCTCCTTCGGCAGCGGACCAACCGGAGAGGCGTACGACCTCCACCGGCAGCCCGCTTGCGGCGTCGAACGCTTCCGGAGAGGCCGCCGTCGCGATCTGCAGCGGCCCTTGACCGGCGAGCGCTTGCCGGTAGGCCCCGCTCTCCTCTGTCAGCCAATGCAGCATGTTGGCGATGAACGCCCCGCTCCCGGGCACGGCGCTGCCCGCGCGGTTGAATCCGGTCTCGACGCCGGAGACGAGGATGCGTCCCCGGCCGTATCTTGCGGCCGCGATGACCGGACGGCCCGCCGCATCGGCGGCGGCCGTGAACGCCTGCTCCGAGATGGCGGAGACGACCCCGCCGTACAGCTTGTGATTCACCGGGATATCGGGCACGCCCTCATACAGCAGCTCGATATCCGGCGCAAGCGCTTGATCCAGCACCCGCTTCATCCAATCAACCCCTTTTCCTGTTCTCAGACTGCTCTTACTCTACCAATCCGGTACGTTCCACGCTCTCGACGAAGTAGCGCTGCGCGAAGAAGAAGATGAGCAGCGGAGGAAGCAAGGCCAGGAAGCTGGCCGACATCTTGATCGCTTCCACCAGCACGAGCGGCGCTTCTTCGCTGGCCAGCATGCTGCTGATGCTGGCGTCCACCCGCGACATCTGCGTCGCCAGCGGCACGAGCGAGGACTGCCCCAGGAACATCCGCGGGTAATACGTGTCGTTCCACGTCCAGACGAAGGAGAACAGCGACACGACCAGAATCGCCGGCTTCGCGAGCGGGAACATCACTTTCCAATAGAATTTGAAGGCGCTCGCTCCGTCGATCTTCGCCGCCTCCTCCAATTCCTTCGGCTGGGTCGTATAGAACTGCCGGAAGATGATCACGAACAGCGCGCCCTTGATGCCGAAGCCGAAGATAGACGGGATGATGAGCGAGAACAGCTTGCCCTGCAGGCCCAGCTTCGTGTACATCATGATCATCGGAAGCACGATGACCTGCGGCGGTATGATGAAGGCAAGCACAAGCAGGAACGTCAGCAGCTTTTTGAACGGGAACTGCATTCGCGCCAGCGCGTATCCCATCAAGCCGCAGGCGATGATATGGAACACGGCGACCAGAATCGAGATCCCGATGCTGACGAACAGCGATTGCGAATATTTGAGCGCCGTCCACGCCTTCTCCAGATGGCCGAAGTACAGCTCATGCGGAATCCAGGTCACCGTCGGGTCGTTCAGGTCCTTCTCGTTCATCACCATCTTGACCAGCATCTTGAAGATCGGATTCAAATAAATGTACGAGGTGACGAGCAGAATCCAATAAATGAACAGCTTGAACAGCAGTCCGCGGTTCACTTCGCGGCCAAGCACGGCATAGCGGACCGTGTTCAGGCCGTCCCGCGCCCACCGTTTTTTGAACTGCGCCGCTTTGACTCTCACGTGGGCATTCACTTTTCCTATCATCCCAATCCTCCTCCCGTCGTTCCCGCCGGATCCATTCGCTGTTGTCCGCTATCCGCGCCTGCGCCCGCTTCGGTTGATGCGCAGGAACAGGAGCAGGACAAGGGACAGGAATACGACGATGATGACGAAGTATATCCAGGCCAAGGCGCTGTTGTATCCGTAGTTGCCGGTATTGATCAGCTCAATGACCGGATTGTACGGGAAGGTGAACATGTCGACGACGGTATAAATCAGATTCAGCAAAATAAACGGCGACATCGCAGGCAGCGTAATCTTCCAGAACACCTCCCACGGCGTCGCGCCGTCAATGCGGGCAGACTCGTAGGAAGACTTCGAGATCGTCTGCCTCCCGGCCAGGAAGATCAGGATCTGGACGCCGGAATACCAGAGCACGAGCACGAAGCGGTTCAATACGTCCTTGACCGGCTTCGCCCAGGAGCTTCCGCTCAGAATTTCATCCAAATATTCTCCGATCGAGAAGCGGTCGAGAAAGCCGAGCGTGCCTTCCCCCTGATTCACGAACTCCGTCAAAATGTAGCCCGATGTGAAGATGATCGGGAGGAAGAAGACGACCCGGAACAGCATGCGGCCGGGAAAATCCTGATTCAGCATGATAGCGATGAACAAGGAAAACACCAGTATAATCGGCACCATGATGACGATCTCCTGGAAGAACGGAATCAGGTTGTCGTACAGGGCGGAGCTGCCGAACAAAATTTCGCTGTAATATTTGAAGCTCTGAAAATCATACTTCAGGCCGGTCGGCAGTACCGTGACCTTGTGGAAGCTCATATAGAGCGAGAATCCGAGCGGGAAGGCCATGAACAGCAGAAATCCGATAATCCACGGACCGACGAACAACAGGGCCTCCAGATTGCGGGACGTTTTCGCTTTCAGCATTTTTTTGCCCATGTTCATCCCCTCCCCGGCACGACGGCGAAGTCTCTGGCCTCGACCCGAATGCCGTCCCGGTCGTACGGCACATCGTTATAGTTCACGACAATCCGCTTGCCGTTCGCATACTCGGTCTCAGCGACGCCCTTCGCCAAGGCGCGGTGGCCGACGATGAACTGATCCTGCACATCGCCCAACGCCTCGTTGAAGCGGCTATACTGCTTCGCGATCTCCTCCGCCCAGTCTTTGTAGTAGGTGCTGTAAAAAGCGTACAGCGAGCGGGTCCCGATCAGATCCTCCGACGGCGCATACGTGAGCATGAAGGCCGGGATCGAGCCGTACTCGATATGTTTGAGCAGATACGACCCGTAGTTATCTGCCACATTCGCATACCAGGAGGAATAGGTCACCAGTCCGTGCAGCGCAATCTGCGCGAACGGAACGGTCTCATCGACGAACAGATCGAAGGAATTCTCATACGGCAAGCCGTTCACGTGGTCAACGTACTTCCAGGTATAATCGTTGCCGTTGGTCACATCCGCCGTTCCGATCAGCTCCTTCGTCTTCGCGAACAGATTCTCCTGGATGCGGCGCGATTCCTCGCGGGTCGCGGCATACCGCGCATTGAAGTCGCTGTTCACCCATTCGCCCACGGCCCCGCCGTAGGACATGCCGTCCACCCCGACCTGCTTCGCCTTCTCCAGATCGGCGATCAGGGTCTTCTCCAGGAAGCGCGGGCTAACCAACGTTTGGCTGGCACCGTTCCGCTCTGTGAACTTGATGACGACGGAGCCGAGATCCTGCAGCCCGTCCCGGCTGCTGCGAAAGCCGTCGCGCCCGTTGTTATTGTACGTGTAGGAAGCGGCGTCCAGCATGAGTCGATGCCCCTTCGCATGGGCGAATTCCGCCAGATGGCGCATGCCGTCCATGCCGCCCAGGCGCGAATCGACCGGGAAGCGGCCGCCGTATTCACTGAAGCCGCCCCGCTGCCATCCTTGATACGTAATCGACATTCTTTTCACGCCGACAGAGGTCAACTCGTTCACGATCTCCTCCGCCTGCGCCGTCGTCGTCAACGGCTCATACGTATCCCACAGGAAGCCTTTGCGGGAATCGGCGCCCAGCACATTCACCTGCAGCCGGATGTTATGATCCTCCGCCTTAAGCGGCTGCATCCCGTTCTCCTCCATCAAGTAACGGCGGTAGCGCTCCGCCATGCCGACGTAATCCGGCTTCGCCCCGTCCAGGAAATAATAGCGGACCGATCGGTCGCCTGTCGTGCGATCCTTGCTGAACGTCTGGAAGCCGTTCAGCTTCCGCTTGTCGGTCGGCTGGAAGAAGCGCTGCCGGTACGTGAATTCCGCCGTCGCCCAGTTGTACTGGTTCATCGACTTGGACGGCGCCGCCAGCACATTGCCGTATTCCGCCCCGTCCTGGAGCACGGCCAGCAGCGACTGCTCCCCCGACTTGATGCCGAACACCGGCATGCGGATCGGCTGGCGGGTCGAGAAGGAATTGTTGTTGTTGCTGAAGGCCAGATCCTCCCCATAGGCGCGTTCGAAATAGAAATTGTTGTTCGGCGGGCGATCCTTCTGGAACTGGACCAGCGTCCCCGGCCCATCCGGAATGAGCAGATAGCCGTTCTCCCGCTCCGAGGTGTAGGCGCCGAGGAACGGATACAGCCGGAGTCCGGTCATGCGGGCGTCATTGTCTTTTTTCTTCTTGTTATCCGCTTCGAATTGCTTCATCTCTTCGGCCGTCTTGCCGTCCTTGAAGCCTTCCTCCAGCACTCTCGTCTCGACGAAGTCATCCTTGAGCGCGACCTGAACCGGAACGACGAATCCAATCTTCGGCATCGAGAAGGTAAGGCGGAAGCCGTCATCTGTCAGTTGGAACTGCTCGATGACGCCCTTTTGGTCGATGACGTTCGTCTCCTTGACCTGGTCCTTGCGGACGTTGAATTCGACATAGCGGATAAATACCGGGGACTGCATATGCTTCTTCCACATGTCGGTGTTCTCTTTGTCATTCCATCCCTCCGCATCGGGGAACGACCGCCACACGCTGCCGTTCCGCTTATCCTTCACGATGAAATGGCCGGTGTCCCGGTGGACCAGCAGCTGCAGCTTGTCGTTCTCCGCCGCCGGAATGAACTGGCTGTCGGCCGGGTAGAGGCTCGCATAGCTGTTCTTGAGCTCCGCCTTCGCTGCCGGTTCCTTAGCTGCTGCGGATTTCGTTGCTGCAGTTTTTGTTGCTGTTGCTTGGGCTGCGCTGTTGTCTCCAGCGCCCGCTGCTTCGGCCCCGGTTCCGTCCGGCGCGGCTGGCGGCGCCGCGTCTGCCCCGGGTTGGCTATCCGGGTTGTGACCGCTATTGGAGGCCCCTGCGGCTGAACTGCCGCTCTCTTCCGCAGCCCCCTCGCCGGCGGGGGCCGCATTCCCGGAAGCCGGCGGCTCCGGCTTGTTCTCGGCCCTGCCCTGATAAGAGACGAGGACGAAGCTGGTCAGCGTCACGAGAAGGGCGATGGCGAATATTCGTCGTGTTCTGTATGCTCTGCTTAACGGCTGCTTCACATCGACACCTCCTGATAGATCGTATAGATGAAGTTCTGCAGCTCCGATGACAGACCGATCATGATGGAAATGAGCACCCAAGCGATGAGCATGGCGAAGGCTGTCAGCGACACATTGGCGAACGTCTCGCCTACGCCGTAATTCTGCAGCGATTGAATCTTCCAATAGAAGAGCAGCCCGCACCAGATGAACATGCCCATCTCGAAGAAGCTGTAGATCGACTGCTCGCTGTGGGTCATGATGTTCGACAGCGCGGCGAGGGGAAGCCCGAGCAGTACAATCGGGAACAAGGCGTACGCGCTGCCGACGAACACGTCCTTGAAGCGGGCCTCGCCCTGGCGGATGCTGCCGATCAAATAATTGCAGATGACCCAGGTCAGCCACGTGACCGCAAATACGAGCAGGAAGGTGTTGCTGCGCTCATTGCTCGGCACCGGCATGAACACGAAGCTCGTGAAATACTCCTTCGTCAGCAAGACGCCCGCCACGAGGGCCAAAATGATGCCGGCGCTGACATAGCTGCCCTTCTGCGCATAGCGCAAATCGCTGAAGCCGTCGATCGGATGCCGCAGGATAATGAAGGCTTGCTTCAGCTGCTGTACCAGCGGCTTGCGCAGCCAGGAGGCGCTGCTGCCCGGCTTCTCCCTGAGCCGGAGCCGCCGCTTCTTCTTGCGGCTGCCTGCGATCAGCAGCAGCACAACGAAGACGAACAGCCCGTTCGCCACATAGGCGAAATTGTGCTGGAACCATTGCAGGCGGAGCTGCCAGAACGTGTCGGAATACCCGGGCGCGTCTCCGGCCAGCTTGAACAGCCGCAGGGCCTGCTCATAATCCTCGCGGTGATAAGCGGCTTGCGCCAGTCCGCGATAGGCCGGCGAGTACAGAGCGTTCAGCCGCAGCACTTCCTGCCAATGCGATTCGCTCTCCTCATATTTGCCCTCCTGGGACAGCGCCGTCGCCTGCTGGAGCAGCATGCCGAATTCGGTCGGCTCCAGCACGTGAATCAGATTTTGCGAATCGTCCAGGATGTAGAGCGCATTGCGGGAATTGGTCGCGACGGAGACCGGACTCTGGCTGATGCCGAGCTGCGGCGTGCCGAACGTGACCGGCCCGGTCCAGAAAAACTGCATGTCGCCGCTCGGGTTGTATTGGGTAACGGCATTGGACAGCTTGTCAATGGCGACCAGATTGCCGTTCAGATCGACCGTAATATCGGTCAAGCCCGACTTCTGCTCTTCCCCGTTCTGCGCAGCCGCCTGGTTGACGGCGCGGTTGCGGAATCTCGCTTCCAGCCCGAATTTCTTGTCCTTCCACTGGTTCTCGCCGCGGATGTTCAGCTTCTTCACCTGTTCCTTGTCCGTGGCGGACACCGTATAGATGAAGCCTTGCTCGTCAATATGAATGTTGCGGATCGTCGACGGAAGCGTCCGGACCTGACGGCTTAATTGCTCTTCGGTGTAGAACATTTTGCGCACCAGATCCATCAAGGACACTTCGGTCAGGTTCGTGCCGTAGAAGCCATAGAAGTTGCCGTCCGGGTCGAGCTGGATGACCCCCTGATAGCTTCCGTTCGAGATGACGTACATGAAGCCCCGGCTGTCGACGACCAGATTGGTCGGTTCATAGTGGAAGGAGTCGTCAATGAATCGCGACTTCGGCCGTTCGTACTTCGCCAGCACCGCACCGTTCGCGTCCAGCTTGACGATGCGCTTGCTGCCGGTATCCGCGATGTAGATGGTTCCGTCCTTGGCGACGAACACGCCCTGCGGCGACTTCAAGCCCTCGGGGCGCAGCTCGCGGATGAATTCGCCGTCGCGATCGAGATGGACAATCCGGTTGTTGTCCGTGTCCGCGATATAGATCTCATCCTTGGCGTCAATGAACAGATCCTGAGGCCGCTTCAGCGGTGAATATTCCAGGACAGTCTCTCCCTTGGCCGTCTTCTCGATATACATGTTGTTGCCGATGACGGTAGCCGGATAATAAGCGGCCTGGCTTGGTATGGTGCGGTTATACCCGTCCTTGCTGAACGTGACGTAGGGCGGTTGCGCTGCGGCCGTGTAAGGAAATAAGACGGCAGCCGCCAGCGTCAGTGCGATGCCCAGCAGTTGCAGCCGTAATGTCTTCCCTCTCTTGTTCATCGTATGACCTCCGTAATAACCCTACTTGATACCCGAATGCGCCATCGTCTGGATCACTTTGCGCTGCGACAGCAGGAAGATAATCAGGTTAGGAATAAACATGATGAGAGATGCCGCGGCGGCCACGCCTTGTCTGGCTACGCTGTTCGCCAGATTGGACGTCAGCGACTCCACATAGAACGGCAGCGTCTTCATCGCGTCATTCTGTATGAACAGGGCGGATGTCTCGGCATTGCCCCACGCGGTCTGGAAGGACAAGATCGTAATGGTGGCCATCGCCGGCGACACTATCGGAATCATGATGCGCGTGAAAATTCTCCACTCTGAAGCCCCGTCCAGCTTGGCTGCCTCCATCAGCTCATTCGGCACTTGATCCATGAATTGCTTCATCAGGAACACGCCGACCGGAAGCGCGAGGATGGGCAGCACATGCCCCCAGTACGTATTCATAATGCCAAGGTACTTCACGACGATATAGCGCGGAATGCCCATCGTCTCGACGGCGATCATAATCGACAGCAGTATCGTCCCGAACACCAGCTTCCGCCCCGGGAACGGGTGCTTCGATAGCGGGTACGCGCACAGGGCGCCGAGCACGACCATGCCCACGGTCGACAAGACGGTTACGATGACGCTGTTCAGAATGAACCGGGTCACCGGCAGGAACGTATCCTGCGACGCATTGAGCAGATCGATGAAGTTCTGCATCGTCGCCTGCTTCACGAAGAAGGTCGGCGGGAACAGGAACAGCTCATGCAGCGGCTTGAAGGCATGATTGAAAATAAATACAAGCGGCAGCAGCATAAATACCGCGAGCACCGACAGCAGAATAAGCAGGGCGATCTGCGTCCCGTCCAGGTTGCGGAAGTCGCTGCGGTACAGCGACCATGTACGCGATATCGCGCTTCTCATGCGCCGGAACAAGGTCATGCTACTCATCCTCCTTCGGCCCAAGCAGCATCCATAGGAACCGGCTGAGCAGTATCGTGACAATCAGGAGCGCGATCGATATCGCGCTCGCATATCCAAGTTCCAGGCGGGTGAACCCGAAGTCTTCGATATGGTTCATGAAGAGCTGCCCGGAGTAATCCGGCGTCGGGTTCATGCCCGACAGCTGCGTGCCGATCCCGCCGGCCTTCAGCGTGCCGACAATGGCCATAACCGCGGCGAACAGCATCTGCGGCTTCATCATCGGAATCGTGATATACCAGATCTCCTGCAGGCGGCTGCGGATTCCGTCGATGCGGGCCGCCTCGTACAACGTTCGGTCCACATTCAGAATCCCCGCCAGGATGGCCAGGAAGCCAAGCCCCATACTCGACCAAATGGATACAATTATCATGATGATCATCAAGTAATCCTTGTCGATCGTGAACAGAACCGGCTGGTTGATCAGCCCCCATTTCAACAGAAAGCTGTTGATGTAGCCGGTCCGGTCGCCCGTGAACATGACCTGCCAGACGACGACCATCGCGATGCCCCCGGTCAGGGACGGAGCATACATCGCCAGCGCGTACCAGACGCGAATCATCGCCGGAAGCTGGGCGATCAGCCAGGCCAGGACGAACGCCAGGACATAGCCGATTGGGCCGACGAACAGCGCGAACTGAAATGAGTTCGGGATGACGTGCTTCAGAAAAATAACGTCCTGCGAAAATAAATTTTGGTAGTTCATCCACCCGGCCCACTTCGGGAACTCAATCGAGTTGAAATAGGTAAAGCTGAGCCCGATGCCCGTCAGGACCGGAACGATGATGAACAAGGTAAATACGATGAGAAACGGCGCAATGAATAGATAGGAAAGACGGTATCTCCACATTTCCTTGCGCAGGTGGCGCAGCTTGCGCCCGAATCGGCTCCCCATCCGCGGACGAGTGGCGGCAAGCGGCTGCGGAATGGCCGGCTGTGCTTCATTCGACAAGTTGATCGACCCCTTTCCACGGTTGTTGGATGACCGGCAGATCAAGCGTCTTCCGAACCTCGCCGTTCGGTCCGATAATATCGAATTCCTGCTGCTTTCTTCTCAGCTCGCGCTTGATCTCCTTAATGGCCTTTTCCAGCGAGATGCGCGAATTCTCCGCGTCGACCACGGTCCGGTTCCAGGCGAAGCCGATCTCGCGATCCGTCATATAACCGCCCGGCACCTGAGGGACCTCCTTCGTCCATGCCCACTGCTGCAGGATGATGCCGAGATCGTCCGGCTTCCACGGCATCTGGGCGAAGGCCTGCACATTGGCCGTGTTCCAGCGGAACGTCTCCCCGTGATACTGCTCCAGATTGAGACCGAACTCGGTCTGCATCTCGGTCGACGTATACCATTGCAGGAACTCCCATGCCTGCTGCTGCTTCTCCGGAGTGGAGCTCTTGAACAGCATGGCGTTCGACGGGTTCGATCCGCCGGACCATCTCACGATGCGGCCATCCGGCTGCTTCGTGCCCGGAATCGGCGCGATCGCCCAATCATTAGCGATCTCCGGAGCCGCGACCAGCAGCTGCATGTACATGTTGAAATCGGAGATCCCGATCGGGATGTCGCCTCGCCTGAACTGGTTGTAGAAGCTCTGCACGACCCGCTCCAGCCCCTGCACATTGTAGAAATCGGTCCACATTTTATAAGCCTTGAACGCTTCCGGCGTATCGAGGCCGGTCGTCAATCCGGTCTGCGCATACATCTCGACCCCGTTCTGGAACAGGATCGGGGTATAGTCCACCGGATCCATATAGAAGTTGTATTGATTCTGCAGCAGCGTCGGCAGCATCTGATACACGTCATCCCAAGTGTCAGGCACGCCCAATCCCAGCTGCTGCAAAATATCCTTGCGGTAGAACAGCACCTTGAAGCTGACGGTCTCCGGCACGCCGTAGTAACCGCCGTCATAATACAGCGGCTGCAGCATGCCCGGACTGTAACGGGAGAAGAAGTCATCCGCTCCCGGAAGCTCGCTCAGATTCAAGGCCGCATTCCGCAGCGCCATATCGAACGGCACGTTCGACGGGACGCCCAGGGCGACATCAGGCATCATGCCCGACGCATTGGCCAGCGTCAGCATCTGCGCATTCTGAATCAGGTTGATATGCACCTTGATTCCGGTCTCCGGGGTAAAACGGTCATTGACCAGATGCTGGAGCTCATCGACATAATCCCGGCCCCAGATCATCCACACATTCAGCACACTGTCGTCCTTATCGCTGAATCCGGTCCGGTCCTCGAACGAGTAGGCGAGTGACTGGAACATGCCTCCGGCCTTCTCCCAGAAGTTCGAGGTCATGCGCGGCAGCTCCGCGTCGAGCGGCGCCAGATAGATCTGGTCGAGCTGCAGCGGACTGTTCATCAGCGTCGCGCGGTTCGACTCAAGCGATTCCTGCACCGAGGCAATCCGTTCCTGGGAATAAGGAATTTGATTCGGCTTCTTCAAAATGCTTTTGATGTCTTCGGCCCCGTTCTTCAGCATTTGCGCCACATCGTCGGTACGCGGGTTAATCTGCTTCATATCGGTCTGGAGCTGAACGAACTGCTCCCGAATTCGCTCCAGCCGATCGGTCAGGCCCGGAATATCCTTCTCTACATTCCACACCCGGTATTTGTCTTCGCGGTTACCGGTCACCATCCGGAGCTCCAGCAATATCGCGCGCAGCTCGCGCGAGATATGATCCATGCGGATGATGATGGACATGTACGGCGCATACGTCGCCTCCATCGTGAGCGTGTGCTGTCCCTTCGTGAGATAAAAAGCGTAAGGCTCCCCGTCCGCCTCCGACAGCGTGACGCCTTGCCAGCCGGAATCATACGGGAACTGCACCTGCTCCATCTCGCGGAACGGAAGCTTGCCGTCAATCGTGATCGTGCGGAAGACGGACATATTTTTGACCGTATTCTGGTTGGCGCGCAGAGCCAGCTTGTAGAGGCCATCCTGCGGCACATCGAGAGTCCAGGTGACCGCCTGCCCGCCTTTCGTCCAGCGGGCTCCGCCAAGCGTGTTGTACACGATAGCATTCATTGACGCGGGGTGGGAAAAAGGATCGCGGTCATACACATTCTGAATCGAGGTGGAATTTTTGGCGCTGTACTGCTCGGCTTCCATCGTCAGCACGGCCCCGTCCCGCGCCGCGGCGGCCGGATATTGCGCCTTCACCTCGTCATACGTCGGCGTCGCGTCCGGCGGCAGCAGCGTGAACTGGCGGAATGCGACGGGCTGCTGCTGCATTTCCAGCCGAATCTTGTTCTTCCCCTGCTTCAAATGCCATAGCAACGGTGTCGAATAGGCTCCGTTCGATTCCGTCACCATTTTCTCCTTCCAGCCCTTGAGCTCTTCCACTTGAGCCCGAATCTGGTTGCCCTGATCGTCGAAGCGGGGCGGCTGGATGTCGCGGTACTCGCGCTCGAACACGATTGAACGCGCCTCGTTGAACGGATAATCGCCATTGATGCGTGCCGATAGCATCACCGGCTGACGGCCGCCTCCTTCAGCTCCGGGCAGCGGATAATATTCCGCCTTGATCTGATAGAGGCCGGCTTGGCTCACTTCCACCTCATATTCAAGCCAACCGCGCTGATTGGACCAGATCAACGCATCGCTCTCGCCTTCATAGGGACCTGTGCGGATTCCGGCATCCTCCGAGGCGGCCGCATACCGCGAAGCAGGGATGACGAGCATCTCCGTTCCGGCCGGAACGCCTTCCTGCTGCCATTGCCCGAGAACTTCCTGGTAATACGGCTCAATTCGGTTCTCCTCCGACTCGCCGAAGAGCGATTGCGATCCGGCCGGCTTCGCGGAAGCTTCTGCCCCGTACACGGCTCCGGCTCCGTTATCCGAAGGGAGCAGGCCGTACCCAAGCCCGGCAGCGATCAGAATGGCAATAGCGATGGCAAGCCAGACGCAAGCCGACAGCCCGCGATATTTACGTTTCTCCATGCTTCATCACCCCTCAATCCGTAAGGAGCATTTCCGTATCTTTATTGAAAAAAAGCGCCTTTTCCATATTGATCGCAGCCGACACTTGCGTCCCCTCGTCACAGTGCAGCCCTTCACTGGCCCGAATGACTAGCGGGCGCTCCTGCTTGATGTCGACATGGTAATACCGGTCCGAGCCGACGAACTCATTGAACTGGAGCGTCCCCGTCACGATGGAATGCGGTGAAGCCTCCAACCGGTGGGCTTCGAAGCTGATATGCTCCGGGCGGATTCCCATGATGACAGTCCGATCGACCAGCCGCTGCCTTCTGATAGCGCTTTCATGTTGTGGGGCAAGGCGGATAATGAACCTGCGCGTATGGAACTCCAAATGCCCGTCATGGTGATGCAGCCGCCCTTCGATGAAGTTCATCGGCGGGTTGCCAATGAAGTTGGCGACGAACATGTTGACCGGACGGTTGTAGATCATCTCGGGCGTATCGACCTGCTGCACCACGCCCCTGTTCATGACGACGACCCGATCTCCCATCGTCATCGCCTCAATCTGATCATGAGTAACGTAGATGGTCGTCACTTCGATCTTTTTGTGAAGGCTGATGATTTCGGAACGCATCTGCACGCGCAGCTTCGCATCGAGGTTGGACAACGGTTCGTCCATCAGGAACACCTGCGGCGTCCGGACAATCGCGCGGCCGAGCGCCACGCGTTGGCGCTGGCCCCCGGACAGCTCCCGCGGCTTGCGCTCCAGGAAATTCTCGATCTCGAGCACCCGAGCCGCCCGCTTCACCGCCAGATCAATCTCATGCTTCGGCTGCTTGCGGAGGCGCAGGCCGAAGGCGATATTTTCATAGACGCTCATATTGGGATACAGGGCATAGTTCTGAAACACCATCGAGATGTCCCTGTTCTTCGGAGGTATGTCGTTGACAATCGTATCGCCGATGTAAATATCGCCTTCCGACACGTCCTCCAATCCCGCCAGCATGCGAAGTGTCGTCGACTTCCCGCACCCGGACGGCCCGACCAGCACGATGAACTCCGTATCGTCGACACTCAGGTTGAAATCGCTTACAGCAATCTCTTTGTACTTGCCGTACCGTTTGTACACATGGTTAAACAATATATTGGCCATGATGATCCCTCCCGGTTTAACGTCATCTTACAGGGAAACCTGTTAATTTGGTGTTAAGAAACATGAAAACGGTTATTTTTTTGAAGAATGGGCAGGGGCGTGATGGTTCCTGGATAAAAACACCGGGAGCGCACGCGGGAAGCAGAAATGTAAAAGAGGGGGGTCGTGGGCCCGGGCATGCTGGCGGGATCGCGGAGGACCCGGGAGGCAAGAATGAAAAAGGAGAGGGGGTGGCGGCATACTGGCGGGAACGCGAGATAAACATGAGAAGAATGGCGGGACAAGAGGAAAATGTGAGTTGGAAAAGCGCCGAATGAGCCCGAGGAACACAAAATTCCTGCATGCCTGCAGCTTTTTGCCACGATCCACGGGGGGAAACGGGAAAATCTGCAAAAATCAGGCTGTTGGAAAACCCCTGTTTTTACGATGGGGTGGAGATGTCCAGTTACACAATCAAAACTTGGCACTCTTCTCAACGGCCTTATTTTACGGAACCAAGAGACCGCGTCGGATCCTGGGGGCATCATCGCCTTCAGGAGGCATCGTTGCCTCCTGCGGCTTGAACATGTGGAGGGAATTGCTGCTATTTTACAGTAATTTCGGCTCAATGAATCAACATCCCGGTCAAGTCCAAATTTATGTGTAAATTCCTCAATGAGATTGCCAGAGCAAAAAGATGCCTAAGCTGCAGGCTTGTTTAGCTTCTTCCTCCACTCATGGTACTCTTTCATCTCGATATACTTTTTCCCAGCAGACCACTTTTCGTCCTGCTCAATCAACAAGGCTCCAAAAAGACGAAGGACAGAGGCTCGGTTGGGAAAAATGCGAATGACGCGTTCTCGCCGCCGCAACTCGCCATTTAGACGTTCTACGGCATTTGTGGTGCGCGTACGTATCCGACAGGCAGCCGGAAGTGCCAAGATCGCTGTCGCATCGTCAAAGCCCTCTTCCAAGACCCTCATGGCTTTTGGAGCTTTATTTTCAAATGCTTCTTGTGTCCGCTTCAGCAGTGTACGGGCACTGGTCTCGTCCGCAGCTTCGTAGATGGCCCTTATATGGGCCTTCAATTCATCACGGCATGATTTAGGAGCAGCGTCCAGAATATTACGCATAAAGTGGGTTTGACACCGTTGCCAGGTTACACCTTGGAAATGTTGCCGAATCGCACTTACCAAACCACCGTGATGGTCACTTGTAATGACATCAACACCGTGCAACCCGCGACTTTTGAGGTGCGTAAAGAAAGCCCCCCACGTTGCTGCTGACTCGGTATCATCTACGGTAAGTCCAAGCAGTTCCCGATAGCCCTCCGAATTAATCCCTGTGGCAATCATCACGCCACGTGAGCGCACACGGCCGTCTTCCCGGACTTTAACGTACAGGGCGTCGACAATAAGAAAAGGGTAGGCCTTGTCCAGTTTTCGGTTATTCCACTCTTCTACGAGGGGATCCAGCTGTTTGCAGAGCTCACTAACTGTTGATTTGGAGAACTCTGTCCCGCACAGTTCTTCTGTGATATTGCTTACTTTTCGTGTTGACACACCATTGAGTACCATCTCCATCATGGCTAAGACAAGGGCCTGCTCGCTTCGTTGGTAACGAGCAAAGAGTTCCGTAGAGAACTGACCGTTGCGGAAACGCGGTACTTGCAGGGTTAATTGACCCACCCGTGTTGTCAGCCGATGAGGGTATGTTCCATTACGGTAACCTGCACGCTCTTCTGAGCGCTCGTAGTGTCCTGCCTTCAACTGTTCCGTTGCCTGCGCCTGCAAAACTTGATTCAAGATAGATTCTAATAAGGTCGCTATCCCCTCATCTCTTGATTCGGATAAAAACAGTTGATGCAAAAGTTGTGAATCTAGGGTAATCTGGTATTGAGTCATAGCTAGATCCTCCTTTGGAATGTTGTCTCGACAACCTCATTCTATACGAGGATCCTTGCTATGGCTCTACTTTTTTGCCATTTTCTTTTTACACAATTATATGGACTTAGCTAACATCCCGAGGAATTGCTGCAAATCTACATCATTTTAGGCCCTTTTGCTTCAAGCCGAAGCGAAACGGGTGAAATTCCTGCATTTTTGCAGGATTCCCATTCTGGTAAAGTCGTCCATATCGAATTGCTGTATTTACGCAGGATTTCGCTTACCGAATAGGCGTGTCTGGAGAAATCGTGCAGTTTTGCGGATTTCGCCTACCGGATAGACGTGTCTTTCGCCTACCGGATAGACGTGTCTAGGGAAATGGTGCAGTTTTCAGGCCGTTGGAAAACCCCTGTTTTTACGAAGGGGTGGAGATTATCCATTTTCCTGCTCAAAACTCGGCACCCATAGCGTTTTAAATCGATTTTTTCTACGGAGAGACGAGATCCACCACATAAAAAATGAAGTGCCAAAAAATCCCTTGGACTTTCTCAACAGCCTGAAAAATACAGGAATTTCAGGGCATAAGAGGTTAAGTTGAGGAAAAACTGATAAAAAGGTGTATTTTTGCATTAATGTAAGAGAAAAGAGTCACTTTAAGGAGAAAATACTGTATTATTGCAGGATTCCCCTAACGGACTGCCGCACTCGCTGCGAGCCTTACAGCCTTACCGGAAAGGCCGTCGTGCCCCGAGCATTATACAACATCCCTTGCCACTTTGATGATCAAGGGAAACGCAATGTTTTTGTACTCCCAGAGCGGAAAAACATCACAATTGTCCATACAAAGGTGGACATAAAGGGATTATTCCTCTTACGAGGTCATTTTCTATATGTAGAGATATCATTACAAAAAAACTACATATAGTTTCATTTCAAATAAGCGCAAACTATCTCCTTCACAGAAATGTGTCTACTATTTGGAAGACATTCTCTCTTTGTTTTCCACTGTAGAAGGACAATTTCATAAGATGAGCAAAAATAGGACATGCCTCTCCTATCGAGCTCCCGCAAGTTTGCAACCCTCCGGCCCGTTCAGGGGAACATCAGACGTTAGCAGAATGAACCGCCCTTCAGGAAAGGCGGTCATATAAAAGTGTTATCCTTCGTTAAACTTGAACTGTTTCATCCGCTAATAATTTGTCTTTGCTCATCTTCACTTGCTCAATCATGTGCCCAATATTGCCTTCACCCGCAAATAAGGTCATGTCAAAAAAGTTTTGATTTAAATCAACAGACCAGTATAATTCATTTTCATCCCCTGAAATCACAACATCACACTTCAATTTGCCCACATAAACTTCAACATAGCAATCATGCACATAGTATGTAAAATCCATGAGATGATGCAAAGTAATATTTTCTTGTGAAATGTTTGTTTCTTCAAGCAGTTCTCTGTATGCAGCTTCCATCCCAGTTTCTCCACGCTCGATTTTGCCGCCCACCAGATTACTTAATCCTTTGTAAGGGTCTTTTAATCGTTTGCACATCAGCAACCGATCCATATCTTTATTATAGATCATAAGAACATTATATCCTTGCATGATCGGGTCTCCTTATTTTACATTTTGGCTCTATCAATATTCGATAATGTTACGATATTCCCCTCCCTGGCGACCACGCTTGCTTGTCCCTGCGCAATCATACATCATCGGGCATCGGCTCAATTGAAACCAGTGTCGGACGCGTAAACCAGCGGCTTTCATAGACAATAAAATAGTTTTTTGTAACTTGGAGAGCCTGGAGATCTTCCTCTTGACCATACACCGTAACCTGCTCTTTCGCCCTATCAACAATTCGGATTGAATCCGGATTGATTTGGATGATTGTCACGACCGCTGCTGTTTTCTCCGTACTGAGCAGCCAGGGGGAGAGGAGGATAAGGCAGCTTGCAATAGTAATGATCCACTTTCTTTTCATACGTATCACTCCTCGCTATTCCGAATAGCAATCGGCTCTACAGCCATTTTACTATAATATTACTAAAAAACCGGAATGCAGAGAAAAACGGTGGTTGTTCAAAATGGCGGATGAGCAGTAGTTTGTACTTCATGAGTGGAAAAACAGCATATTTGTCCATACAAATGTGGACATGAAGGGGTTATTCTCTTAACGAGGTAAAATATCTGTATATAGAGAAGTGATCGCAGGAATACACTATATATAGTATCGTTTCATATAAGCACAATCTATCTCTCTCATAGAAAAGCGTCTACTATTTGGAAGACATTTCCTCGCGATTTTCCACTATGGAAGGACATTGTGCAGCTCAGGGGCATCTTATGGATAAAAAAGGATGACCCCCTGTTCAGAGGTCATCTGCAGGCCGAATGGGCCGAAACCAACTATGCTGAGAAAATATTAGATCAACCCGATCTTGTCGCGGCGGCTGCTCCCGCCGAGCTTGCGCTTCTCGATGAGGCGGTTGAGCGCATCCACGTACGCGCGGGCGCTCGCCTCGAGAATGTCCGTGCTGACGCCGCGGCCCAGCGCGGGCAGGCCGTCCTGGGTCAGGACGACATGAACTTCGCCGAGGGCGTCCTTGCCGTGCGTAACCGATTTGATAGAGTAATCGGTCAGCTCGACGTTTTCCTGCGACGCCTTGTCAATCGCCATATAGATGGCGTCGACGGAGCCGTTGCCGCTCGCTTCCTCTTCCAGCACGTTGCCGTCGATCGTGACGAGGCGAACCTTCGCCGATGGAACGGATTGGTTGCCGTACTCCACATAGACGGTCTCCAGCTTGAACATTTCCGGCGTGTCGCTCAGCTTCTCCTCGATCATGGCGCGAATGTCTTCGTCCGACACTTCTTTCTTCTTGTCCGCGACATCCTTGAACTTGGCGAAGGCGGCATTGACCTGTTCTTCGCTGAGCGTGTAGCCCAGATCGATCAGCTTCTCGCGGAACGCATGGCGGCCCGAATGCTTGCCGAGTACGAGCTTGCTCTCCTTCAGGCCGATCGTCTCCGGAGAAATAATCTCGTACGTCGTCTTCTCCTTCAGCATGCCGTCCTGGTGAATGCCCGATTCATGGGCGAAGGCATTGGCGCCGACAATCGCCTTGTTCCCCGGTACGACCATCCCTGTCAGCTTGCTGACCAGGCGGCTCGTGCGCGCAATCTCGCTCAGGACGAGCGATGTCTTCGCCTGATAGAAATCTTGGCGCGTCTCCAGCGCCAGCGCCACCTCTTCGAGGGCCGTATTGCCCGCGCGCTCGCCGATGCCGTTGATCGTGCCTTCGATCTGATCGGCCCCGTTCAGCACCGCCGCCAGCGCATTCGCCGTCGCCATGCCGAGATCGTCATGGCAATGCGCGCTAAGCTGAATCTTCTCAATGCCCGGAACATTCTCCTTCAACGTCTTGAAGATGTTGCCATACTCATACGGCGTCAAGTAACCGACCGTGTCCGGAATGTTGACGACCGTCGCCCCGGCGCGAATTGCCATCTCGGTCACTTGACAGAGGAAGTCGAGCTCGGTCCGTCCAGCGTCCTCCGGAGAGAACTCCACCTTCGAGAAATATTTCTTCGCATAACGAATCGCCGCTTCGGCCGTCTCCAGCACCTGCTCCTTCTCCATACGCAGCTTATGCTTGCGGTGAATCGGCGAAGAAGCAAGGAACAGATGCAGGCACGGATCCTGCGCGTTCTTCAAGGCTTCGTAAGCGGCGTCGATGTCCTGCGTCCGCGCCCGCGACAGCCCGACGATCGTCGCATTCTTCACTGCGGCGGCGACGGCCCCCACCGCGGCCGAATCACCCGGAGATGCCGCAGGAAACCCCGCTTCGATGCGGTCGACACCGAGGCGCTCCAATTGGTAGGCGATCTCGAGCTTCTCCTTCGTATTCAAGTTCACGCCCGGAGATTGCTCCCCGTCTCTTAACGTCGTGTCAAAAATATAAATTTTACGCATCGCTGCACCTCCGTTAGTCTCTCGCCATATTACTATTCCAGTGTATGCACATAAAAGAACAGCGCCATCCCGCCTTGACGACGGGCGGGCGCTGTGCGATATCGCCTTCCGGCCTTTAAGTCCTCGGCCTGCCGCTTGTCCGGCCCGGCTGGCGCAACTCACATCACTACTTCTTGATCCAGTGCATCATCTCGCGAAGCTGGCCGCCGACCACTTCGATCGGATGGTTCGCTTCGTTGCGGCGGGTCGCGGTCAGGAACGGACGATCCGCTTTGTTCTCCAGGATGAAGTCGCGCGCGAATTTGCCCTGCTGAATATCGGACAATACTTCCTTCATCGCTTTCTTCGTCTCGTCGGTCACGATGCGAGGTCCGGTTACATAGTCGCCGTATTCCGCCGTGTTGCTGATCGAATCACGCATCGTCGCAAGACCTCCTTCATAGATCAGGTCGACGATGAGCTTCATTTCATGCAAGCACTCGAAGTACGCCATTTCCGGGGAATAGCCCGCTTCCACGAGCGTCTCGAAGCCGGCCTTGATCAGCGCGCTGACGCCGCCGCACAATACCGCTTGCTCGCCGAACAGGTCCGTCTCGGTTTCTTCCTTGAAGGAAGTCTCAATCACGCCTGCGCGTGTGCAGCCGATGCCTTTGGCATAGGCCAGGCCGATCGCCTTCGCATTGCCTGTCGCATCCTGCTCGATTGCGATGAGGCCCGGTACGCCGAAGCCTTCGACATACGTGCGGCGAACGAGATGTCCCGGCGACTTCGGAGCCACGAGGAGCACGTCATTCTCTTTTGGCGCGACGATTTGGCCAAAGTGTACGTTGAAGCCGTGGGAGAACATCAAGGCAGCGCCTTTTTTCAGATTCGGCGCGATTTCCGCATGGTATACGGCCGCCTGCGTCTCGTCCGGCATGAGGATTTGAACGACATCCGCGCGGCTTGTCGCCTCGCCGACGCTCAACACTTCGAAGCCGTCGTTGCGCGCTTTGTCGGCCGATTTGCCTTCGCGAAGCCCGATGACGACTTGAAGTCCGCTGTCGCGCAGGTTTTGCGCTTGAGCATGCCCTTGGCTGCCATAGCCGATAACTGCAATTGTCTTGCCCTGCAATACACTTTGATCTGCGTCTTTTTCATAATACATAGTAACTGCCATTAGTATGAGTCCTCCTCTTTCTTCCTATTAATAAAGTGAGATAATAATCAACCCCGAATGAATGAGGGTATTTCAAGGGACAATCGCTCGTTCCGGTTCTGCCTGACTTATCCCCTGAGAGACCCCCTCATTCGGGGAATGCCCGCGGCCGGCGCGACGCCGGCCGGGTCCAGCACAGAGGTACCGGTTACTTCCCGTCCGCCGCCTGCCCGCGAACCATCGCTGTCACGCCGGTGCGGCTGATCTCGCGGATGCCGTAAGGCTTAAGCAGCTCGACCATCGCTTCGATTTTCTGCGACTCGCCCACGACTTGGACGATGATCGTGCCCGGTCCGATATCGACCACCGTCGCGCGGAACGTCTCGACGACGCCGAGTATCTCCGGACGCTCCCGCGGCTCCGCCTTGACCTTGATCAAGGCCAGTTCGCGGGATACCATCGGTTGAGAGCTCAAATCGACGACTTTGATAACATCGATAATCTTATACAACTGCTTCTCTACTTGCTCCAGCGTATGCTCGTCGCCGGTCGTCACGATGACCATGCGGGAGAGGCCTTCTTCCTCCGAGGCTCCTACCGTAATGCTGTCAATGTTGAATCCGCGGCGGCCGAACAAGCCGGACACGCGCTGCAGAACGCCAGGCTGATCGTTGACGATGACGGCGATGGTATGCTTCATCGGTTTCATTCGCAATCCCCCATTATCATTTGGTCAATGGTGCAGCCCTGGGTTACCATCGGGTAGACGTTCTCGTGCTTGCGTACGACGAACTCGACGACGGCCGGCCCAGGCGTGTTCAACGCCTCCGTCCAGGCTTGCTCCGCTTCTTCCTTCGTCGTCGCCCGGAAGCCGCGCACGCCGTAGGCTTCCGCCAGCTTGACGAAATCCGGGCTGCCTGCCAAATCGATATGGCTGTACCGGTGATCGTAAATCAGCTCCTGCCATTGACGCACCATGCCGAGCACCCGGTTATTGATGATGGCCACCTTGACCGGAATGTTGTGGATAGCGCAGATGGCGAGCTCCTGCGCGCACATTTGCATCCCGCCGTCGCCGTTGATGGAGACGACCGTCCGATCCGGGAACGCCATCTGCGCGCCGATCGCGGACGGGAAGCCGAAGCCCATCGTGCCGAGGCCGCCGGATGTAATCCAGGAGCGCGGGTGGTTGAAGCGATAGTACTGGGCCGCCCACATCTGATGCTGGCCGACATCCGTCGTCACGATCGCATTGCCTTGGGTCGTGTCATTGATCATCTGAATGACCCATTGCGGCTTCAGCTCCGAATCGGAGTCGATGAACGCCAGCGGCTTCTCCGCCTTCCATTTCTGCACCTGCTCGCGCCACGCGTCTGCTTTATCGTTGTGAACCGCCGTAGCATTAGCCAATTGAAGCGTCGACTTAATATCGCCCACAATCGGAATGTCTGTCGGCACATTTTTGCCAATCTCGGCCGGGTCGATGTCAATATGCACAATCTTCGCCTTCGGGGCGAATCCGTCCAGCTTCATCGTTACGCGGTCATCGAAGCGGGCGCCGATGTTGATAAGCAGGTCTGCTTGCTGTATAGCCATGTTCGACGTGTACGTTCCATGCATGCCGGGCATGCCCATCCACAATTCGTTCCCGCTCGGGAAGCCGCCGAGTCCGAGCAAGGTCGTCGTCACCGGAATCTTCGTCTTGGTTACGAACTCAAGCAATTCCTCATGCGCGCCGGAATGGATAACGCCGGCTCCGGCCAGAATGACGGGCGACTCCGCTTCCGCGATGGCCTTCAGCATCTTATCCACCTGATACTTGTTCGGCTGGACCGTCGGGTTATATCCGCGGATATTCACTTCTGTCACCGGCTGGAACAAGGTCGTTGCTGCGGACACATCCTTCGGAATATCGATGAGCACCGGCCCCTTGCGGCCCGTATTCGCGATGTGGAACGCTTCATGAATGACCCGCGGCAGGTCCTCCACGTTCCGCACCAGATAGCTGTGCTTCGTAATCGGCATCGTGATGCCGGTAATATCCGCCTCCTGGAAGGCGTCTGTTCCGATAAACGTCGTCGCTACGTTGCCGGTAATGACGACGAGCGGAACCGAATCCATATATGCCGTAGCGATGCCTGTGACCAGGTTCGTTGCACCGGGACCCGATGTCGCGATGCAGACGCCGACCTTGCCGCTTGCCCGCGCATAACCGTCGGCAGCGTGAATGGCGCCTTGCTCATGCCGGGTCAGGACATGATGGAAATCCTCGCGGCCGTGCATCGCGTCGTAGATGTAGAGCACGGCGCCGCCCGGATAGCCGAACACGCACTCCACACCTTCCAACAACAAGCTGCGAAGCAAAATTTCGGAGCCTGTAATCACTTCAGGCTTCATCCATTTTTCTTTTAATTCATCGGTTGAGCGCATTGTCGTTTGATGTGTGCTCATTTTGCCATCCTCCTTACGCATCTTGTCGATTTCCAATCGGGCTTGGTTGTCATGGTGTGTTGTGCCTGGCCAGGCTTGTAATACAACAAAAAAACCTTCCGCCCCCGCAGCTTGCTCGCTGCCTAAGGGACGAAAGGTTGTGCTTCCGTGGTACCACCCATGTTCATTCCACATCTCGCGATGTGAAATCTCTGCAAGTATACGCCGATACAGTTATCCATGACATGTATGGACAGCGCATACTCTGGACGCCTAACGCGCGCCTGACGATTCCCCCTACTGACATATCGGCCATGGCCTGATATCCGTTCAGGAGAACAGCTCCGAGGTGAGCTCGCCTATAAGGGATTATGGCGCCGGTCTCAGCAAGACTTCCATGCGCTCTCTGTTCATAAGGGCCCTTATGCTTCGTCCTCTTCATTGCCGTTGTAAAATATGGTCAATGTCTTTCAAATGTTTAGAAACATTATATTCCTACGATATGCAGGAGTCAAGAGGCGGTACCAAAAAATTTTGTAAACCGGTCATCCGGCAAAAAGGCAGCATAGCTTGGCGAAATGCCCGAAATCGGTAAAAACCGCAGCTTTTTTCCGTACTATAACGTTTTTGAACCGTTGGTTCATTCGTAGTTCCACAAGGGCTCGGAAGGGAGTTGAAATCGGCACGGGAGACGAAGGCAGCACATATAATACATCATTCACGATGCCGCAAAGGGGGAATCGGGCATGAACATCCGGCTTCGGCACCCCGCTTCCGATGACCGCATCATCCGCCGCCTCATTTTGGAAGAATTACTCCCTCATTCCAACCTCGTCTGGGAAGAGAGCCAGTTGCTGAAGGATATTCCGGTTCGGCTTCGGGACGGCGTCACCTTCATCGCCGCGAACCGCAGAAATCAGGCTGTCGGCTTCGCACTTGTCCAAGCCAAGAACGACATCCTGCTGATTGATCTGCTCGCCGTCAGCAGCGCCTCCCAAGGCAAGGGATGCGGCGCCGCGCTCCTGGAACGGGCAGAAAGATATGGGCGCACGCAGCGCTGCCTCCGCTCCCGCGTCTATGTAGATCAAGGCAACGGCGCCGCGCAGCGATTCTACGAGCGGCATGGCTACCGAATAAAGCGGTACATCATGCATATCGCCTGCCATGAGATGGAGAAGCCGCTGGACAGGCGCTGACATCCGCCTAATCCGTCTAAGGACAGCATGAAAGCCTGGGGTCCCCCCAGGCTCTCCGCTCCCATATCCTCATGTGGCCGCTCGTCTTGGATGTGATGGTTGGCCGAATTCGTTTACCAGAAATAACCGTACGGATAGCCCCCAAACCCGTACCCCCCATATCCCCCAAAGGCGTAAGGGGCTGTGCCGATGGCGAGAAGATCGAATAAAACCAATGGAATGATCGCTTTTGTTTTTACTTTCTTCCCCTTCGATTGCTCCAGCACCAGCCGGTTGCCGGATATGCGAATCAGCTTGCCGGACACGACAGAGCCGTTTTTGTGCAGCGCATAGATCCGTTTGCCGACAAGCTTGGATGCCTGTGCTTTCGTAACACCCCGCATGCGAATCCCTCCTTCACGGTTGATTCCATACAAGGTATTCTATCCTGCTCCTTCCCGTCTGTATGATGGCCCTTCTTTCTTCAAATCTGGGTCTCGCAAGCTCTCAAACGTGCGCCAAGCCCGATTCTATTCCTCCTCGTTATAGAAAACTTTATAGTAGTGCATGCCCCGCTCTTCATCGAAGCCCTTCTCCACGTAAGCGAAGCTCTCGCTCTTCAGCTTCAACTCGACGCCCGTATCGGTCCGGATATTGTTTTTATACGTTCGCTTCGCCTTTTTCAAGGCAGCCTGGGAGATCGGAAATTCATTCAGCGGAGGCAGCTCGTTCGCTTCCTCGTAGGTCTCCTTGTACGCCTTGAAGATCGGCACAATCTCCGGCTGCACGATAACCTCCTCGGCAAAGGCCTCCTCCTCGAACTGCTCGTGCTTGGCGAAGTACTCCATCGTATGGTGAATGAACTCCAGCTTCTCTTTCTTCTCCGGCGGTTCCTCCGCCGAGGCGGCGATGACATCCTCATAGAAATGCGTGCACATTTCGATATATTTATCCGTCAAATAATGCTCGTCCTCCAGCAGCCGCACATTCAAAAAATCTTCCTGCCAATAGCGGGCCGCTTCGTTGTTCTTGCCTGCCGAAGTATCGACGATGCCGACGGAATAACCCGCTTCCGCCCGCACGTTGAGAATGAGACAGCCCTTGTCCAGCTTGCGAATGTTCGTTCCTTCCTGGATGCTGACCTGCAGTTCTTCCGGCTTGCGCTCCTGCACCTGCAGAAAGACGTCCTTATGCTCGGATTTCATGATGCCGATGGCGTCGATGCTGAAGTTGTTGTACAAAATGTTGTTCAGATGAACGACATACAGCTCCCCCGGCTTAATCTGCGGATGAGAGGACTGCTCGTACAAATGATGCAGCAAATGAACCGACTGCTCATGAAAGGAATCGGCCTGCTGAAACATGCGGCTCACGTAGGTGTATACCTCATTCAACGGCAGCTCGGCCTCGTGATGGAAGCGGTAGAAGGCGTCGAATTTGAAGCCGGAAATGAAGTACTTCATCAGCGTCGCCTTCACTTCGTCGCTCGGCACATCATACAGCGCGTGAGAGACGCGAACCCCCTCTTCGCGTGCTTTGCTTCCGACCTGATGGACAACCATTTGCTGGATTTCCGCTTTGGATAAATCGATCATAACATTCCCTCTTTTCTCGAAGTCGCATCTCTCTATTGTATCGAAAATGCGCGCCGATGAAAACGGAAACCGAAGGCAGTTCCGCACGGAATGCCGCCGTATCTCCCCTTCTCCCCGCAGACCGGGGATGGGCGGATCTGGTATCGGATACGGGCGTCCGCCCTGGAACTGATTTGGCTTCTCCCCCGCTCTGGAGTACAATAGAAGGATGAGAAGCGGCAGCCGTCCAGGCTGCCCCGCCTTCGTGCGGAAGAGTTGTTGCATGGAAAGGACGATTGATTGTGAAGAAAGATACGGATGTTCATCAATCCGGGCTTGCCCCCAAGCTATGCCGCGAATCCCGCGTGTTCAAGACGAGCCGCGTATTTCCGAACGATGTCAATAACCACGATTCCCTGTTCGGCGGCAAACTGATGAGCGCCATCGACGAATTGGCCTCCATCTCGGCCGTACGGCATTGCCGGTACAACGTGATCACCGCTTCGACCGATTCGGTTGATTTCCTGCGTCCGATACTGCAGTCCGATTCCGTCTGTCTGGAATCGTATGTAACCTGGACGGGACGGACGAGTATGGAAGTATTCGTCAAGGTCGTCTCGGAGAATCTGTTCTCCGGCGAGCGCGCTATCGCAGCGACGTCCTTCCTGACGTTCGTGGCGGTGGATGAACATGGCCGGCCGATGGTCGTGCCGCCCGTCATCCCCGATTCCGAGGAAGAGAAGCTGCTTCACGAATCGGCGCAGGAGCGGGCAGAGCTGCGGAAGAAGAGACGGGCGGGAAGCAAGCAGCTCGCCAGCCAGCTGTCGACCCGCAAATATTGGGAGTAGAATCCATTGCAAAAAGCCCGGGTTGCTCGCAACCGGGGCTTGTCTTATAACGAACGCCGCACTGCCGTTGACGGCGATGCGGCGCTCTATATGAATCCAGCTTACGCGTTTACTTTTTCTTTGGCTACCGCTGCAAGAGAGCTGAATGCATTGGCATCGTTGACTGCCATGTCAGCCAGCATTTTGCGGTTGATGTCCACGCCTGCCAGCTTCAAGCCGTGCATCATTTTGCTGTAGGACAGTCCGTTCATGCGAGCTGCCGCGTTGATGCGGGCGATCCACAGCTTGCGGAAGTCACGCTTCCGTTGACGGCGATCGCGGTATGCATACAGCAACGATTTCATAACTTGCTCGTTCGCTGTTTTGAAGATGCGGTGTTTGGAACCGAAGTATCCTTTTGCCAGTTTCAATACTTTCTTATGACGACGACGTGTCGTAAATCCGCCTTTTACTCGTGCCATTTCGTATTAACCTCCCGATTCGATGTCTCCGAATTGCTTATTTCAAGTTTTTCAATTGCTGCTTCATGCGGTTAACGTCGCCTGCTGCCATCACTGGGCTCGTTGCCAGGTTGCGCTTTTGGCGTTGCGATTTATGGGAAAGCAAATGGTTGCGGTACGCTTTGTAGCGACGCACTTTACCAGTACCCGTAATTTTGAAGCGGCCCTTCAAGCTGCTATGCGTTTTCATCTTAGGCATAATCAATTATCCTCCTCAAGTTCGGTGTTCATCCATCCCGCCGCCTTCTCCAGCGCGGCAGGTCGCTTAGGTGCTCTTCGGCGCCAAAATCATAATCATGCTGCGGCCTTCCAGCTTCGGAACGCGTTCTACGATGCACAGTTCATTCGCTTCGACGAGAACACGGTCAAGAACCTTCTTGCCGATATCCGCATGGGCAATCTCGCGTCCGCGGAAGCGGACCGAGCATTTGACCTTATCGCCTTCACGCAGGAACTTCAAGACGTTGCGCAGCTTCGTCTGGAAATCATGCTCGTCAATGTTCGCGCGGAACCAGACTTCCTTGATATCGACCGTCTTCTGATTCTTGCGCGCTTCTTTCTCTTTCTTCTGCTGCTCGTAGCGGAACTTGCCGTAGTCCATAATCCGGCATACGGGCGGCTTCGCCTGCGGAGCCACATTCACCAGGTCCAAGTTCGCGTCATAAGCCATCTGCAGCGCTTCGCGGAACGGCTTGATGCCGATCTGCTCGCCTTCCGGGCCGACCAGTCGAACTTCCTTCGCACGAATCTCCTCGTTAACCAAATGATCTTTGCTAATGGTGTGCCACCTCCATAATCGAATTCCCACTTCACTCTTGCAAACTTCTATTGTATGCAAAAAGGGATGCGGACTCAAGAGCCCACATCCCTCACATAGACTAATTATCATCATGTGAAACACCGCCAACGCGGCAAATCGTCAGAACCAGCCAACCTACGTTGGACAGGTGAGAAGCGGGCGCTCCTGCTTAATACAAATCATATGCAATTTGAACACTCAATTACTATATCACTCTTGCGGATTCATTGTCAAGACATTTTTTCCGCTCCGGGATAACCCCGAATCAGGACACCTGCTTGCCCTGCATTTCCTCCAGGCGCACGACTCGCGTATGCTCGGTATGGCTCCATACTTTGTTGTTCTGCGTGAAGAACGCATAGAACGTAATCGGCCACCAGGACAGCAGATAGATCGGGAACGTAATGAGCGACGCGTAGATGCGCCACGACTTGACGCCCTCCAGCATGAGCGCCAGCACGAACACGCTGCATGTCAGAACCATCGACACGACCGGCACCCATGACGGCAAATATTGAAAGAACGTAGCCACGTTCGGCCCGTTGAAAATCGCCGCGTCCACCCACAAGAAGGCGGTCATAAGAAACGTCAGCAGCACGGTGTAAACCGTAATCGTATAGAGCGCCATATCGAACTTCGCCATATTGCGCTCCTTGATGCTCTTCCACAGCAGCGGGAAGAAATAGCGGCGCGCCACCGTAAAGTGGCCCTGCATCCAGCGGAGACGCTGTCGTGCCGACGCCTTGAAAGTCAACGGCTTCTCGTCGTATACGCGCGCATTGTAATTCAGCACCGGATTGATGCCGTTCATGACGCAGCGCGCCGTGAATTCCAGATCCTCGACCAGGCTCGTCGCGCCCCAGCCCATATCCTTCAGCAGCTGGCTCTCGAAGCACATGCCGGTTCCGCCGAGGAAGTTCGCCAGCTTCAGATTTTTGCGGGACAGCTGCCACAGCCGGTTGCAGTACCAGTAAGTGACCCCGTAAGCGGCCGTAATCCACGAGTCATGCGGGTTCTTCGTATCGATATACCCCTGGATAACGCGCGCGCCGGAGCACAGATCATTGTTCATTTCACGCAGGAAATCCATGCTGACCAGATTGTCCGCGTCGAGCATGACGATCGCATCGTATTGGCGCGGCATCTCCCACAGATTCTTCAGCATCCACTCAATGGCATAGCCTTTGCCGCGCTGATGGGGATTGTGGCGCTCGCATGCCGTCACGCCATGCTCTCTTACGATGTCCGCCGTGTTGTCGGTACAGTTATCGCAAATGACAAAGATGTCATACATTTCCTTCGGATAGTCGAGCTGCTTCAAGTTCTCGACAAGCGCTCCAATTACCGCTTCCTCGTTATGTGCGGCCACAATGACGGCGAACGATTTCTGCGGGTCGTAGGCTTTTCGTTTCTTTTCACGGTAAATGCCGAACAGCGACAAGGTGAATTGATACACACCGAGCGCGGCCAACAACACCTGCAAGCCGATAAATAAATTATCCACCATGTTGGTGTCCCCCTTTTAACCCCTGATGATATTTCACTTTTTTTGTAAGCATGCCTTTTCTTTGTTTTTCATGGCATGGCTTTGTCATGTTTACCCCGGCAGAAAACGGTCGATCCCGATTTTCTAACGTTTCCATCCGTTTGTCAAAAACCTAATATTGGCTTTCACACGTTAATTACTTCATTTTCATGCAAGAATGATCGTGAAGTGGCAGGCGTTCGGGCTCTGACGGGGTATTTTCTTTATTTTCGTCCAAATGCTAAGAAATTATGGCTTTGGACCCCCATTTCGTCAAAAAAAGTTAAGGAACCCGAGCATAAAGGCATTCCGCCTTGCCTTGGACCGCATGGGCATACGTCTACATCATATTATAACGTAACAGCCCGCGCAAAGGTTGCTGTCCAAAATCAACCTGCCGAGGCTGACTTGCAGCTATCACCATGTTACCCGGAGCGTCCGAAAGTGAAACATCCATCAGGTGCCCCCGCTGCAATCAGGAGAAACGTCCTAGTGACAGGAAGAGGGAACCGGAAGATGGGACATCATTCGTCAAGCTTCGCCGCCGATCTGCACGCGTCTTCCCACAATATTTATTGAAATCATGCGCAAATATAAATATGATTAAGTATGCTTCTCGGTTCCAATGGAAGGGGTACATGAAAAATTCACAAATTCCTTATCTTCTGTTAATGTAAAGTTGTTACGATCGCATCAAAATCTATCGCATAACGGAGGGGTAACATGTTGACCCGTGTTATCGCGTGGCTTGGATACCGTGAACGGCAGTTGTTTCTATGGATTAATCAGCGTCTTCATCATCACTGGATGAACATGGTACTCTATACAATGACTCATCTCGGAGGAGCGACATTCACGATCGCATTCTCGCTTATCCTCGGCCTGTTCGCGCCTGACCCTTGGAGCCGGATTGGCTGGCAGTGTCTGGTTGCGCTGGCTGTAAGCCATATTCCTGTTTTTCTTATCAAAAAATGGTACCCGCGGGTTCGCCCCCATCTGGCGCTGCCCGATATACGAACATTCCGCAAGCCGCTCATCGACCATTCGTTCCCGTCGGGACATACGACGGCCATCTTTTCGATCGTTATGCCGATTATGATGGCTTTTCCGATTCTGACCTGGGCACTGCTTCCCGTCGCCTTCATCGTGGCGATGTCCCGGATGTATCTTGGCCTTCATTATCCTTCCGATTGCTTGGCAGGGGCCTTGATCGGAACCGGGGCGGCCGTAGGCACGGTCTCCTTCTGGACATAATGGAGCGGCAGGTCGTCAACCAAGCAGTAACACTAATTAGGATAGAAGGGTGACCAACATGCAGGAACCTGTCACATGGACAGTACCGGCAGGCTTCGCTTTTGCGAACGATAACGAAGGCAAGAAGCGGGTTCTCGTCCTGTCGGAACGCTTCGGGGCCGGACACACCCAGGCCGCGCACGCGCTGGCCGTCAGCCTCCGGAAGCTGTCTCCGCATGTGCAGACGCGCGTGATTGAGCTGGGCAGCTTTTTGAATCCGCGGACGGCGCCGCTCATTATCGAGGCCTATCGCAAGACTGTCTCCGTGCAGCCAAGACTGGTCGGCTTCATGTACAGGACCCAGTATCACAAATCGTTGAACCGGCTGACCACGATGGCGCTGCACCGCGTCTTTTATACGCAGGCGATGACGGTCATGCGCCAGCTGAGGCCAGACATGATCGTATGCACGCATCCGATTCCGAATGCCGTCATCTCGCGGCTGCGCCGGTTGGGCCTGAATGTGCCGCTCTGCACGGTCATTACCGATTATGACGCGCATGCGACCTGGGTCAGCCCCGGGGTAAGCCGCTATCTCGTATCGACGCCCGAAGTGCAGGCGAAGCTGGAAGCCCATGGCGTGCCGTCCCATCGCATCATGGTCACCGGCATCCCCGTCCATCCGAAGTTCTGGGAGACGCATGACCGCAATACGAAGGCGGCCATCCGCCGGCGCTTCGGACTGAAGGAGATCCCGACCGTCCTCGTCATGGGCGGAGGATGGGGACTGATTGACCCGAGCCGCTCCAGCGAGCTGCTGACCCGTTGGCGCAATGACATCCAGTTATTGTTCTGCATCGGCGACAATGAGAAGCTTCGCCAGCGCCTGCTGGACAACCCGAGATTCCGTCATGAGAACATCCATCTCATCGGCTATACGCAAGAAATCGATCAGCTGATGGACGTATCCGATCTGCTCATCACGAAGCCGGGCGGAATGACCTGCACCGAAGCGATGGCGAAGGGCATTCCGATGCTGTTCTACGAACCGCTGCCGGGCCAGGAAGAAGAGAACTTGCATTATTTTACGGAAAAAGGGTACGGCGAGCCGATCGAGAGCGCCCATACGATAACGAACTGGATGAATAAGCTGGCCTATCACTATGAGGAGGTCGCTTCGCGCCGGCGCGAATTCGAGCTGAACGCCTCGCGCTATCATCCGAAGGCGTGTGCCGACGCCATTTTGAGCATGCTGTACGAGAAGCCGCCAACCGGCAGCTCCTCAGCCTGACTTATCATTTCTTCATGAAACGCCTTTCCCCGCCCGGTCCTGGTCTCGCGTCCAGGACCGGGCTTTGTGCTGCGGGCGGACATGACAAAGCCGCCGGCTTCCGGGCATCGCCCAAGCCGGCGGCTAACCTGGCGCATTATGGCTGCGGGACGGGCTGTCCTCCATTGCCGTACGGCAGCGAAGCCCGGTACTGCTCGTAAGCCTCGCGCCCCGCCAGAACTTCCACGCGATGAATGTTCATGCCTCTGCTCGAGAACTTCTCCTCGTATTCTGTCATCACATGCTCCGGATGAGGGCCGTCCCGGTGCAGATCGAGCGAGATGTTCCGCATCTGAAGACCGACCTCGGCGTAGGAATTCAAGGAATATTCGAACAGCGTCACCGAGTCTGTCTTCTGGTGGATCTCTCCGCGTTCATTCAGAACGTGCTTATATTTCTCGATAAAACGGGGATGAGTCAAGCGCCGGCGCGCATGGCGCTTCTTCGGCCACGGATCGCTGAAATTCAGAAAAATACGCTCGATCTCGCCCTCCGCAAAAATCGATTCCAAATATTCAATGTTCGCCCGCACGAGCCTTAAGTTCGCCTCGTTGTCCACGCCCAGCTCGCCGCGGATCGTCTCGGCCTTCTCGCAGGCGCGCGCGATTAATTCATCGTACATATCGATGCCGATGAAGTTCACATCCGGGTACCGCCGGCTCATCGTGCTGATGAACTGGCCTTTGCCCATGCCCAGCTCCACATGGATCGGGCGGCCGTTGCCGAAGATATCATGCCAGCGGCCTCGTGCCGATTGAGGGTCCAGGATCGCAATCTTCGATTGCTGCAGCAGCTCCGGAGCCCCTTTTTTGCCTCGTAAACGCATCTGTTTTCCTCCAACCTCAGTATGCTCTAATCCTCTATTCTGCATGACCGGCACGCAATTGTAAAGAGCCGCCTGCCATCACCCGGCGTTGCGCTTCCCAGGCGCGTCAGCCAAGCGTCGGCTGCCTCAAACGTTAACACTAAATTAACAGCGGCCTTTCTATAATGAGGGTAGCGGTAACTATCCCGCCCATACCTATCCTCCACTGTGAAAGGGGATCATCGTAAATGAAGAAACGAAAGCGTTTCCATTTAATGCTGTCCGTCCTGCTTGCCCTCCTGCTTGCTATCGCAGGCTGCAGCTCTTCCAGCAGCCCTCCGCCAGTTGCCGAACCTGCTCCGGCCGCTGTCGAGCCGGAGACCTCCGTTCCCGACGAAGAGACTGGCGGGGAACCGGTTACGATCAAAATTTTGTACCCTTGGGGAGAAGGCGCCTTCGAGGAACGGTACCGCGGCATTGAATCGCTGCTGCCGAACGTGAAGCTGGAGCTGGTCGATTCCCGGGCGGAATTGGAGCCGCTGCAGGAGCTGAACGCGCAGCAGATCGTTCCGGACATCATCTTCGCCAACTGGGGGCTCGATCCGCTCTACGAGCTCGATATGATCGAGCCGCTGGACGATCTGATCGCCAAGCATCAATTCGATATCCATACGCTGGATGACTCGCTTATCGCTTCGATTCGGGCCATGGACAAGGACGGCCAGGGCCGCATGATGGGCATTCCGATTCAATACAGCCCTTACGGCATCTGGTACAACAAAGAAGTCTTCGATAAATTCGGGCTCGAATATCCGACAGAGCAGATGACCTGGGACGAAGTCATCGAGATGGCGAAGCAGATGACCGCCGAGCGGGACGGGATTCAATATCGCGGTCTCGAAATGGGGCCCGGCATAGCCTCGGGCGAGGTGACGGTGCCGCTGCAGCAGCTGGCGGTCAATCTGACCGATCCCGATACCGGCGAGGTGCTGATCGCCAAGGAACCGGCCGTAGCGAAGTACCTGGAACTGATGAAGCGCATTTACAGCATTCCGGGCATCGTGAACCCGGATCCGGAAGCGCGCAAAGATTATGAATTTCCGAAAAAGAACGTCGCCATGATCGTATCCTGGATCGAGTATCTTCGTTGGGGCGTCGGCGATCCGGACGTCGCCGCCAACATGGAAGCTGCCCCGCTGCCGGTATGGCCGGATGCCCCGGACGCCGCCCCGCCTGCGGGCAGCAACCTGCTCGTCATCAACAAATACAGCCCGCATAAGGATGAAGCGTTCCGGGTGCTGATGGCGTATTTGTCGCCTGAGCATCAGACGGAGCTGGCCAAGATCGGCGATGCCCCGCCGTTGTTCAACAATCCCGACGTCGTCCGCCATTTCGGCGAGAGCGTGGAAATCTTCAACGGCAAAAACGTCTCCGCGTTCTATGTGCGCAAGCCTGCCCTGCCGCCGGCTAAAATCAGCCCCTGGGACAAATATGTCAATATCGGCGGCAGCATGCTCAAATTTTCGCAATCGAATATGGATATCGCCGAGTTCCTGCGGGTATTGAAGGAGGAATCGGAGATTAAGATCAAAGAAGCGAAGAGCCAGAGCAGTTAATCGGCCTGTAGCCTGCACCCTGCCCGGAGGCAGGAAAGACATATCACATCGCATGCAGAAAGGAGACCCCGATGAAGTACGAAGTATACAGCGCCAACGAATGGCTGTACCCCGATAGCGAAATAGCACATCCGTATGCGCACAGCGTCTCGCTGGCGAGCGCCCGCGGCTCGTATGCGAGCTGCCAGATTCTGTTCAACGGCGTGCCTGCGAACGCCTCCATCGCCTGGACATTTCAGCCGCGCGGCGAGCGGCGCCTTCCCGGCTCCGTGGAGGTCTATCAGCTGTTGGATGTACAGGTGAACGAGAATACGGATGTGGATGTCTCGACGATCCCGGCAGGCAGTCCCGCCCCGCCCTATGTAACGCGGCAGGCGCCGTTCCGCGTCTATGACGCGCTCCGCCCGGTGAAGGACCGCTATACGGCCCGGGCCGCTACCGAGGCGGCGTATCTATGCTGGCCCATCCCTGTCTCGGCAGACCCAGGCTTATATGAAGGAGAGCTGACGTTCGAGATCGGCGGCGAGCGCGGTGTCATCCCGGTCCGGATCGAGGTGTTCCCCGCCGCGGTTCCCGCACGAGGACGGCTGGCCGTCACGAACTGGTACTCCGTGCGCAATATTGCGGACCGCCACGGGCTTGAGATGTGGTCGGAGCCCTATTGGGAGATGCTGTACCGCTACGGAGCCGCCATGCGCCGCGGCAGACAGACCCACTTCATGGTCGGCGCTCCGTTCATCGAGATTCATCCGCAAGGCGGAGGCCGCTATTCCTTCGATTTCTCCAAGGCGGAACGGCTGATCACGATGTTCCTGGAGCTCGGCTTCACCCATATCGAAGGCGGTCATATCGCCGGCCGCACCCATTGGGAGGACCCCCGCTTCATGCTGAATGCCGATCGGAAGATTCCCGCGACATCGCCGGAGGGGTACGCTTTTCTGTCGCAATTTGTGCCGGCATGGCGCGACTGGCTGCGAAGCAAGGGCTGGCTGGACCGGCTCGTGCAGCATATCGCCGACGAACCGATTGCCCCATCGGCCGACGATTACCGCATCCTGTCCGGCATCGTCAGGAAATGGATGCCTGGCGTGCCGCTCATCGACGCGGTCATTCATACCGGCGTCGGGGGCGCGGTCGATATCTGGGTTCCGACGAACAAGGACTACGAGCTGAACCGGGATGCATACGAAGCGTACCGCCAATCCGGAGACGCGCTCTGGTTCTATACCTGCTGGAATCCCGGCGGCGAGTACTTGAACCGGTTCCTCGATTTTCCGCTGCTGAAAACGCGGTATCTTCATTGGGGCAATTACTTGTACGGGCTGGACGGGTATTTGCATTGGGGCTTCAATTATTTTTTCCCGGATCAGGATCCGATGGAGCTGACCAATCCGCTGCTCGCCCCTGATGTTCACGACCGCCGGGTGCCGGCCGGAGATACACATATCGTCTATCCGGGAGACGGCGGACCTATGCTCAGCATGCGGCTGGAAGCGATGCGGGCCGGCGTGGAGGATTATGAGCTGCTCTCGATCCTCTCCGAGCACGACCGGCCGCTGGCGGACAGCATCCTGGCCTCCTGCATGGGCAGCTTCCGCCAGGTCAATACGGACCCGGCCCATTTCGAAGCGGCCCACCGCAGGCTGCTCGAAGCTGCCTCAGCTTATTGCCGTTCCACCTGATGTCATTCCCCGGCGGTGGCGGGGAGCCTCGCGGACTCTCCTTCCCCGCGCATGCGATGCACCCCGGGCGGCCATGACAGGCATACAGCCGCCCGGGGTGTCTTCGCTTGTCTGGCCGCCTCTCTCCCGCTTCGCCCGCGCGGTGCCGTATCTTCGCTTTTCGAGCGAGATCTGCTACAATAAAACCACGGCCGCCTGCCGCCCGCCAAGCGCGCTACGGCAGGCTGGCGGCGGCTTGCGACCCGGCGCAACCGCGCCACGGACATCTGGAAGCTGCCGCTTCCCTCATTGGCCGACTTAGATTAGGAAAGGGCTTGTCATCATTGAAATATCCGAAGCTCGAACGGCCGCCTGTCCCCCTCGATTGGGGAGACAAGCGGTTCCATACATGGAACGCCGAGATGCGCCGCCAGTTCGGGGGCAAAGTATTCAAGGTGATGCTGGATGCCGGCTTCACCTGCCCGAACCGGGACGGACGCATCGCCATCGGCGGCTGCACCTTCTGCAGCTCGCGGGGCTCCGGCGATTTCGCGGGCTCCCGCCGCAACGATCTCGTGACCCAGTTCAACACGATTCGCGACCGCCAGCACGCGAAATGGCCGAATGCAAGCTATATCGGCTACTTCCAGGCCTACACGAATACGTATGCGCCGGTCGATACGCTGCGCGACTATTTCGAGGTCATCCTGGAGCAGCCGGGGGTCGTCGGCCTGTCCGTCGCCACCCGTCCCGACTGCTTGCCGGACGATGTCGTCGAATATTTGGCCGAGCTGAACGAGCGCACGTATCTCTGGCTGGAGATGGGCCTGCAGACGATTCACGAATCGACCTCGAACCTCATCAACAGGGCACATGACACCGCCTGCTATGAGGAGGCGGTCGCTAAGCTGCGCAAGCACAATATCCGCATCTGCACCCATATTATATATGGACTGCCGCAGGAGACGCATGAGATGATGATGGAGACGGCCGCAGCAGTCGCCCGCATGGATGTGCAGGGCATCAAGCTCCATCTGCTCCATCTCATGCGCAAGACGCCGATGGTGAAGCAATATGAAGCGGGCCTGCTCCGCTTCCTGGAGATGGACGAATATGTGAAGCTCATCGTCGACACGCTGGAGATCCTGCCGCCCGAGATGATCGTGCACCGCGTGACGGGCGATGCCCCGCGCGACCTCTTGATCGGGCCGCTGTGGAGCCTGCGCAAGTGGGAAGTGCTGAACGCGATCGACGCCGAGCTGCGCCGCCGCGATACGTGGCAGGGCAAGCTGTGGAGGGAGAGCTAATATGGGATTCCTCTCCGTCCTCAGCTTCGCGCAGCAGGCCGTGAAGGAGCGCGTGCAGCCGGGCGACCGCGCCGTGGACGCGACGATGGGCACCGGCGTGGACACGCTCTTCCTCGCCCGGCTCGTCGGGCCGCGCGGGGCGATCGCGGCCTTCGATATCCAGGCGGCGGCGCTCGAGCTGACCCACCGCCGCCTGGAGGACGCCTTCGGCGCGGACGGCGGCGCGCAGGTCGAGCTGCTGCAGCACAGCCATGCAGCGATGACCCGCGCGCTGCCCCCGGCATGGCACGGGACGACGGCAGCCGTCATGTTCAACCTCGGCTATCTGCCGACGGTTGACGCGGACAAGCGCGTCATGACGGAGCCGTCCACGACGCTGGCGGCGCTGGAGGACGCCCTGACGCTGCTGCGTCCGGGCGGGGTGCTGACCGCCGTCGTGTATCCGGGCCATGCCGGGGGCGACCGCGAAGCGGACGCCGTCCGCGCCTGGGCGGAGGCGCTGCCCGCCGCCAGAGGCCAGGCGGTCGTCTACCGCATGCTCCAGCGGCCGGAGGCGCCTTACGTCATTGCGGTCGAGAAGGCACGCTCCCGAAGCGCGGAGCAGTAAACATAGAAGACCGAGCGGTTCCGATCGCGGCGACGCGCAGAACCGCCGATAAGGAGATGAACGAGATGGCTGTCCGCAAGATCGAACATACCGGCATCATGGTCAAGCAGTTGGAGACGTCGATCCGCTTCTATGAAGAAGTGATCGGCATGAAGCTAAAACATACGCTGACACATACGAACGGCGTCCTTCGCCTCGCTTTTCTCGGCTTCCCGGGAGCGGACGAATCCGAGATCGAACTGATCGAAGGCTATAGCGACAGGCTCCCTGCCGAAGGGCTCGTTCATCATATCGCCTTCACCGTCGACGATATCGATGCCGAATTCGCCCGCATTCTGTCGCTCGGCTCCGTCGAGCTTATCGATCAGGAAATCGTCATTTTGCCGAACGGCAGCCGCTACTTCTTTTTCAAGGGGCCGGACGGCGAGTGGCTTGAATTTTTCCATACGACCACCAAATAGAGATAACGGGAGTGAGAGACAACATGACAACACCATACCCACTGAAGTTTCAACCTGAGTTCAAGGAACGCGTCTGGGGCGGCCGCGCGCTGACGCAATTCGGCCTGGATCTGCCGGAAGGGCATATCGGCGAAGGCTGGATGATCGGAGACCATCCGAACGGAACGACCAAGGTCATCAACGGCGAACTGGCCGGCCAAGGTCTCGATCAAGTGCGGGAGCAATACGGCAAGGAATGGTTCGGCGCGAAGGGCTTCTCCGAGAAGAACGGCCGCTTCCCGCTGCTCATCAAGCTGCTCGATTGCAATGATGATCTGTCGGTGCAGGTGCATCCGACTGACGATTATGAAGGGCTGCCGGAAGGCGAGCTCGGCAAGACCGAGATGTGGTACGTGCTCGACGCCAAGCCAGGAGCCAAAATCATCTATGGCTTGAAGGAAGGAATCGATCGCGAGGCGCTGGCGGCGGCGATCGCGGAAGGCCGCATCATGGAGGCGCTGCAGGAGGTTCCCGTCCAAGCCGGCGATTCCTTCTACATCCCGGCCGGCACGGTGCATGCGCTGTGCGCCGGCGTCGTCGTCGCCGAGGTGCAGCAGAACTCCGACACGACATACCGCCTGTATGACTATAACCGTCCGGGCCTGGACGGCAAGCCGCGCGAGCTGCACATCGAGGATTCCTTGAATGTCATCGCCTATGAAGGCGCCGGCGCGACCCGGATGAAGACCGACAACGCGAAGCCGAATGAATGGCTGACGCTGGCGGAATCGCCATACTTCCGGGTAGAAAAAGGCATCGTGAAGCAGCCGTGGAGCCTGTCGACGACGGCGGACAGCTTCGTCATCCTCGTCGTATGCGAAGGCACGGGCACGCTGCGCTGGGCCGATCAAGAGCTGACGCTGGCGGCCGGAGAATGCTTCCTTCTGCCGGCGAACCTCGGCGCGTACACGCTGGAAGGCGACTGCACGGTGCTCCGCTCCGTTGCCCCTTAATGCGATAGGAATCAGAGCGCTCTTCTCCTTGCGAGCGGAGCGGATAATAGATAGGCACAGCACAGCAAAGAAGCCGGGGATTCCCCGGCTTCTTGTCATATTCATGGTTTAAGACTCGTGATCGTGATGCCGCTATCCCCCGTCCCGCAGCAGTCCGGCCTCGCGCCCGACGTTCGCGGCCGACTGGCGATCGCGGACGCCGAGCTTCGCATACAGCGTGGAGATGTAATTGCGCACGGTCCCCTCCGACAAATACAACCGCTCGGCAATTTCCCGGTACTTCAAGCCTTGCGCCAATCCGTCCAGCACCTCGCGTTCCCGCTCGGTCAATCCGAACGGGTCCTCGGCCGCATCGGCATGAAGCGGAACATCCTGCGCTTCCCGCTCCTCCTCTGACTGCCGCAGCTGCTTCATCTCGGCGATCAGCGTGCGCGCCATCGCCTGATCGACCAAGGTTCCTCCTTGATACAGCATGCGCACGCTCGCCAGCAGCTCCCGGGGATGAATTGATTTGAGCAAATATCCTTCCGCGCCGGCTTCGATCGCGGCGACGGCTAAGTCGACCTCGTCCACGGTCGTAATTAGAATCACCTTCACCTGCGGAAAGCAGGCCTTCGCCTCCCTCGTGCAGGCAAGACCGTCCATCTCGGGCATGCGGACATCCATCAGCAGCACATCGGGCTGCTCCCGCTCCAGCATGGCGAGAACCTCTTTTCCATGAGCTGCCGTACCCATCACCTCGATGCCGTCTTCCTGGGCGAACAGGAAATGAAGACTTTCTCTCACCAGCTGCTCGTCATCGGCGATAAGAATGCGAACCGGGCGCGGGCGCTCTTTCTTCTCGTGAGGCATATTCGGCAGCGGCAGCGCACAGCGAATGGAGATGCCGGACTCTCGCCCGGAATGAATGTCCAATGAACCGCCATAAGCCTGCAGCCGCTCGCGCATCGAGGATAAGCCGAAGCCCGGCTCCAGTTGCTCCGTGCCCCGTCCGTCATCCCGGACACACACCGCAACCTCATCCTTCGTATAGGTAAGCAGGCAGTCCACCTGCCTCGCCTGACCATGCTTGACCGCATTCGTCATCGCTTCCTGGGCGCAGCGGATCAGCAGCAGCTGATGGGAAGAAGGGACGGGCAGCCGTTCCCCTTCCACCGCGAACGTGCCCGCTATTCCGGTGTTCTCCTGCAGCTGCTCCATCATCCGGCGCAGCGCCGCCGCCAGCTCCTCCCCGTCTGCCGGCGCCATACCGTGAATATGGCTGCGGATAGAGCCGAAGCTGTCTCTCGCATGCTCCAGCATCAAGCCCAACCGCTGCTGCGCCTGCGCGGGATCGCGCACAATAGCCGACTGAACCGTCTCCAGCCCCATCACCAGCGAGACATGGGCATGTCCGATCGCGTCATGCAGCTCCGCCGCCACCCGCGTGCGTTCCTCCTGCAGCGTAAGACGCTCCACCTGCTCGGCATACTGCCGAATGATGCGGTACTGCCGCTCATTGTCATGAAGCAGCTGCTTCAATCGCGATTGCGTATGGATAAGGAGATTGAATCCGATGCCAATCCCGTACAGCACAAAATGATTCACGCTCTGATCGACGGCTTGGGGCACGGACAACTTGCCGCTGAACAGCCCGATAAGCGGGAACAAAATCAGAATGGGAGCTGACCAACGAACGGACCGCGTCGTTGCCAGATACCCCGCCAGCAGCGTTGCCAGCACCATATTATCGAGATACTCTCCGGAGGAGAAATGCATCATCAGATTGATGCTTCCGAAGCCGATTATTTCCGAGGCAATAAACCATTCCGCCCGGATATGCGACGGCCGCCAGAATAGCAGCGGAACGATGCTGGAGATGAGGAACAGCGTTACCGCCGGCCACTTCGGATCCTCGACCACTGCAGAGAACGCAGCCACGTAGACGGCACTTGTCGCTATCCAGAACAAGTACAATCCAAATAATGACCAGTCTATCCACTGCCACGGACGATCGGCCGCAATCCGATCAGGCAGTGACAATCGTTGTCTATCCATGAGGCGCTCCTTCTTCACAATCATATATTCGTATGGTTACAGACACGATATTCCTCACTATGACTGCATTCCCCATTGTAATATGCTGTCTCTGCGAACAAAAGCAAAACTTTGGAGGAATGCACATGTTTCCATGAATGAATGACACCATAAAAGCACTTACCTATGGCGCGATCGTACTGCTGCTCGGCATCTGCTTCGCCTTGCTGCCGCAGATGAACACACTGCTCTATATGATGACGCCGGCGATCGCCGCGCTTCTCATGATGTTCCTCGTTACCGGAGAGGGCTGGCGCAAGCCAGGCTGGGCAAGTCTTGGCCTGTTCCGCTTCGGCTGGACGGGAATGCTTCCGGCCCTGGTGATCCCCCTCGCCATCATGCTCCTGAGCTATGGCACCGTCTGGCTGGCCGGTCTCGCGGACGTCCGTATCCCCGGCCAGTTCGCCGGTTATCCATGGAGCTATTCCCCGCTCATCCTCTTCGTCACGTTCCTCGGAAATATTCTGACAACCTCGCTGGGCGAAGAATTGGGCTGGCGCGGATATTGGCTTCCAGCGCTAGTCCGGGCATTCGGGGAGCGTCGCGCCTATCTTATCAACGGCTTCGTCCACGGCCTATGGCATCTGCCGATCATGTGGCTGACCGGCCTGTATCATTCGGAGCAAGCGCTCTGGCTCGCTTCCCTCATGATTGTGCTCAGCTGCATGACCCTCGCTCCGGTTATCGGCAGCTTGAGGCTGCGCACGGACAGCGTCTGGCCGGCTTCTGTGCTGCATACGGCGCATAATCTGTCCTGGAATGTGCTGTCCGGCCTGACGGTTGCCAGCTCGCCGCTTGTCTACTACATTAGCGGGGATAATAGCATCCTGATTACGCTCTGTTATGGAATGATAAGTCTGTTCGTATGGGCACGCTCCGGAACGGAACGCACCGGAATGGCCTCCCAATCCGTCGTCCATTGATCCGCGAGCTCCAATTTCTGGATGATGCAACTTATTCTCTCCCTTGCCCGTCTACAATTTTGCATATAGGAAACATCAATACGACCTTAGAAGAAAGAGGGGATCAAGATGAGAAAATGGCTGGCGGTGATGATCGTACTTGCGATTGCTGTCGCGGGATGCACCACGAAAAAAGAAGAGGCTGTTCAAGTGCCTGTGGCCGATATTATGGCGAAATTAAAGGAAAGCGCGGAGTTCCCTCCCATGGCCGAGGAGATTGATCTGAAGGCCGATGCGGATATGGCCGGAAAGCTTCATATCGATCCGGCCCAATTGGCCGAGGGGCGGATGCTGAAGGCGATGATCAACGTCAAAGCGGACGAAATCATTGTGCTCAAAGCGGCAGATGAGAAATATATCGAAGATCTGAAAAAAGCGCTGGAAGAGGAAGGCGCGGCACAGGAACAGCAATGGAGCACCTACCTTCCTGATCAACACGAGATTGTCAAAAACCGGATCATCAAACAGGAAGGCCTTTATCTGGCGTTGATCATTTCGGAAAAAGCGGAAGATATCGAGAAAGCATTCACAGCAGCGCTGAAGCCGGACGGCAAGTAATGTTCCTGCCTTGCGCATGCGCATGTCGGCAGACTTGGAGGGGAGGAACGGCAAGTGGTATTTAGCTCGATCGTCTTTCTGTTTACGTTTCTCCCCGCGGCGCTGCTGCTCTACTATGCGTCTCCCCGGCGCGGGAAGAACGCGGCGCTCTTGCTTATCAGTCTTCTTTTCTATGCGTGGGGCGAGCCGGTATATATTGTGCTGCTGCTGTTCTCCGCTGTCACCGATTATGCGAACGGACTGCTGATCGAACGGTTCCGGGGCAGAACGGGGCTGCAGCGCCTCACGCTCATCTTCTCCCTCGCGGTGAATGTGGGCGTGCTTTGCTTTTTCAAATATGCCGATTTCCTGATCCAATCGCTGAACGGCGCATTCGGGACGTCGATCGCTCCCCTTGATCTGCCGCTTCCGATCGGGATCTCCTTCTATACGTTCCAGACGATGTCCTACACGATTGACGTATACCGCGGCCGATGCAAGGCGCAGCGCAGCTTTATTGATTTTGCCGCCTTCGTGTCGATGTTCCCTCAGCTTGTCGCCGGGCCTATCGTGCGCTACGACGAAGTGGAGAAGCAACTGACGGAGCGAAGCATCACACTGGAGCAGTTCGGATACGGGGTAAGGCGCTTTATTATCGGACTGGGCAAAAAGGTGCTGCTTGCCAACAATATCGGCATGCTGTGGGATATGAGCCGCAGCGGAATCGATGATCTGACGACGGCGGGCGCATGGATGGGAATCATCGCTTTCGCGTTCCAGATTTATTTCGACTTCAGCGGGTATTCCGATATGGCCATCGGACTGGGAAGCATGCTCGGCTTCCGCTTTCCGGAGAACTTCAACTATCCGTACATTTCCGCCAGCGCTTCGGAATTTTGGCGCCGCTGGCATATGACGCTTGGCTCCTGGTTCCGTGACTATGTCTATTTCCCGTTGGGCGGAAGCCGCACCAGCAAGCCGAGGCTCCTATTGAATCTGTTCGTCGTCTGGTTCCTGACCGGATTATGGCATGGCGCGAGCTGGAATTTTGTGTTGTGGGGGCTCTATTTCGGCCTGCTGATCGGATTGGAGAAGCTGTTCCTGGGCTCATGGCTGGAACGGTTATGGCGGCCACTCCGGCATGCCTACCTGATCGCGGCGGCCCTGTTCGGCTGGGTGCTGTTCGGACTCGAAGACATTGCTTCGATCGCGAACTATATGAGAACGATGCTTGGACTCGGAGACAGCGCTCTCCTTAACGGAACGGATATGTACAATCTGCGGAATTACGGCTTGCTGCTGGTCATCCTTGTCATCAGCGCGACGCCTCTCGCCGCCCGGGTGACCGCCCTGCTGCAGCGCCGGACCTCTCTGCAAGCCGCCGTCTCGGTTGCCGATTACGCGCTGCTAGCGGGAATGCTGCTCGCCAGTACCGCTTATTTGATTGACGGCACGTATAACCCCTTTCTCTATTTCCGGTTCTAACGGCGCGGCATACCCCGATCATTTCAGGAAGGAGGAGAGAACATGACCAACAGACGCGCCGTCTGGCTTACTGCCGGCTTTGTCGCCTATATCGCCTTGCTCAGTCTGTGGAGCATCGCGCAGCCGGACCGCAAGCTATCCGAGTTCGAGAACCGGACGCTGCAGCAGTTCCCTTCCTTCTCCGCCGCGAAGCTCTGGGATGGACGCTATACGGAGCAGTTAGGGAATTATTTCGCAGATCAATTCGCTGCCCGCGACGCTTGGGTCGGCCTCAAGTCGGATTTGGAGCGCGTTAGCGGCAAGACGGAGAATCGCCACGTCTTTTTCGGCAAAGACGATTATTTATTCGAGCGCTTCCGGACGCCAGGGGCACAGTACGAAGCCAATGTGAACGAGATCCGCCGGTTCGCCGCCCGGCATGCCGGCTCCCCGATGCATATGCTGCTCGTCCCTTATTCGCAAGCCGTATACGCCGACAAGCTTCCGGCATACGCCGAGGCGACCAGCTATGATACTGCGGAATTCATTCGCGGCACGTATGATGCGCTGGGCAGCGCTGTAACGCCCGTGTCCGTGTTGGAAGCACTGAAGCAGCACAAGTCCGATTCGGTCTTCTTCCGCACCGACCATCATTGGACGATGCGCGGCGCTTATTGGGGCTATGCGGAATTCGCCCGCGCGGCCGGCTTCGAGCCGATTCCGCTGGAGAGCATGGCATCCCGCGTCATTAGCAGCAGCTTTTACGGAACCTATTACACGAAGGCGAACAACCGCCATCTGCCTCCTGACAAGCTGGAGCTGCTGGAACAGCCGCTGACGCCCTATACGGTCTGTTATTCCGACGCCTCCGCTTGCTCGGATTCCTTCTATCATATGGAGGCGCTGTCCGTCCGTGATCATTATCAGGTATTCTTCAATGGCAACCACGCATGGACGACGATAGAGACCGGGGCCGGGACCGGCCGCAGCATTGCCATATTCAAAGATTCGTATGCCAATGCGTTCGTTCCGCTGCTCGCTCAGCACTATTCCAGCATCCATATGATTGACCTGCGTTTTTTCCATGAATCGGTAGACGACTATTTGTCCAGGCATAACTTCGATCACATTCTGTTCCTGTATGGCGTGAAGACGGTTGCGGAAGAGGATATTTTCAAATGGCTCAATTAATCAGGAAACTTCTCATCCCGCCGCTTTTGATTGCATCGCTGAAATGAGTTATATTGGAAACATAGGTCCATTTTTATATTGAGGAGGATTCCGATGACTTCAGCAACATTCGAACAGAATTTGAAAAAATATGCCAACCTCATCGTCAAGGTCGGTGTTAACGTGCAGCCGGGACAAGAAGTGTATGTATCGGCTTCTACCGAAGTCGCTCCGCTGGCCCGCCTGGTGGCGCGCGAAGCGTATGAAGCCGGCGCTTCCAACGTTCATGTCGATTGGATCGACGAAGAACTGTCCCGCTTGAAGTATGAAAAGGCCGCTGACGAAATGTTCACGGAGTACCCGGAATACGAGGCTTTGAAGCGGAATACGTTCGTCGACAAGCGCGCCGCCTTCATCGCTATCGTCTCATCCAACCCGGATCTGCTCAAAGGAATCGATCCGAAGCGCATCGGCAGCTTCCAGAAGGCTTCCGGCCAGGCGCTGGACCATTACCGCAAGGCGGTGCAATCGGATAAGGTCAGCTGGACGGTCGTCGGCGCAGCCAGCGCAGACTGGGCAGCCAAAGTATTCCCGGACGCGGGACGCGAAGAAGCGGTAGAGAAGCTGTGGGACGCGATTTTCGCTTCCGTGCGTCTCCATGCGGACGATCCGGTGCAAGCCTGGGAAGAGCATAATGCCACCTTACATAAAAAGGTCGATATCTTGAACGGCCATCATTTCCACAAGCTGCATTACCGCGCTCCGGGAACCGACCTGACTATCGAGCTTCCGGACAAGCATCTGTGGGTAGGCGCAGGCAGCACGAACGAGAAGGAGATCCCGTTCATGGCGAACATGCCGACGGAGGAAGTGTTCACCGTGCCGCAGAAGGAAGGCGTGAACGGATATGTGTCCAGCACGAAGCCGCTCAGCTACGGCGGCAATCTGATCGACAACTTCAAGCTCACGTTCGAGAACGGACGCATCGTCCAAGTTGAAGCCGAGCAAGGCCAGGAGATTTTGCAGCATCTGGTCGATACGGACGAAGGCTCGCATTACTTGGGCGAGGTGGCGCTTGTGCCGCATCATTCGCCGATTTCGGAGTCCAATATTTTGTTCTACAATACGCTGTTCGACGAAAATGCCTCCAACCACCTGGCCATCGGCAGCGGCTATGCCTTCAACATCGAAGGCGGCAAAAAAATGTCCCGCGAAGAGCTGGACGCGAACGGCGTCAACAACAGCATTACGCATGTTGACTTCATGATCGGCTCCGGCGAGATGGACATCGACGGCATCCTGAAGGATGGCACCGTGGTTCCGGTGTTCCGCAACGGCAACTGGGCCATCTAATCGCTCCGCGAAGCGAGGGATTCACGGAACAGCGCCCCTGCACCGGGCGGCCAAGAGATGTTCTCCGGCTGCCCGTACGCAGGGGCGCTGTATTTTCTTCATCTTAGATCGTCTGCAAATCGGCCAGAAGGTGCTTCAGCCCCTCTTCGTCGTCCACATGACGGGCAAGCTCCTCCGCCCTCATTTTGTATCCGGCCGCATCTTCGGCCTTGTTCATCAGACTGGCGGCTCGCGCCAGCGCTTCATAAGCATAAGCGGTGTCGAACGCCCCCAAGCTGAACTTGCGGCAAATATCCATGCACCGTCTGGCATGATACATGGACGCTTCCGCCATGCCCGCGACAGCATAGACGCGGGAGATCTGCCACTCCCCGCGGGCGAACTGGAGCTCGCGTCCAACGACGCCCCAATGGTACCGCGATGCATGCGCCGCATGGATCATCATATCCGTCTCCTCCGGCGTACGATCCGTCTTCTCCATCCATTCCCATACCTTGTTGAATAATTGCTTTGCGCTTTGCTCATGGCTGTCCAGGTCGGTTTGCGCCGGGTAGTTCATCATGGCGGTCATGGACATTGCTCCTTCTTCAATTTAAGTGGCCATGCTTGTTATGCTTACTCCCGGTTCGGTCACGTTGCCGGCGGAGGCGGTGTATTGTTGTCCCGGACCGACTCGCTCTGAATCTCGTTCTGCATCTCGTTCTGTGCCTCGGCCGGCTCTTCCTGTTTCTTTTTCTTACCGGTGATGAGACGCCATACGCCGACGATAGCCGCGACAATGACGATCCAGAACTTCTTCAGCAGGGCAAGGAAACCAAGCTTCTTGGCGACGGCCACACCAGCACCGCCCAGGACAAGTCCGGTTAATCCGTACTCCGCTTTTTTGTCCGTCGACTTGTCGTAGTCTTCATACCGCTTGCCTGCCGTAACCTGGAAAGTAGACAGCACCCGCTGCTCCAGTTCCTTCCGATCGGCCTGCAAATGCTCGGGATCGGAGACGAGAATAATCGATATATAACCGCTCCGCGTCAATACCCGCATATTGTAGTTAATAATTTTCTCATTCCGCGCATTATGCGCTAGCAGTGACCAGACGAGTCTGTTGCTGTCCGCATCATAGGTTGGCTTGACATCCCAGTCATCGACGAACAGATGCATGCTCGGATCCTTTTCCTTATTATCCTCTGCCGTTCCTTCCTTATAACTGTCAAGAAGGGCATCCGCGTCAATGTTGTCTTTCTCGCTGTCTTCGATATATCCGGAATCCGTATATTCGAAAATCGCAATCCAGGTCGAGTCCTCGTCATCAGGAATGACTGTGCCGATTTCTTCTTCGCTTGGCACCGACTGGATCTGCTTTTTCCAAGCCCTCGTATTATTGCCGTCCAGGAACATCAAGCCCTCTTCCAGCTTAAATGAAGCGATTCCGTTATCCAGTTGAACTTGCTGTCCCTCGCCATCGACCCATTGGACTTCTTCCTCCGCTGCCGCGGGCATGGCTCCGCCGAGCAGCAGCACAAGGGCAATCAGGGCTGCCGCGCCTTTATGAATCCATCGTTTCAAGTTGTTTACCTCCAGAACATGGTATTATGTATTTTTCCAAATACATACTATACAGGATTGTACAAACCTTGAATATCCTCTGTTCGCAAATTGTTCCTATTGACGCAGGTGATGCAGCACGGTTTTCACATAAAGCATGACTATATAATCAAGCCTTTAGAACCATTTGTGAAAAAAGGAGCTATTCTGGGACGGAAAAGTGACAGGCTGTTACATGCCTCCCTTCTTTACGTCAATATCCCGTTGGCTCAGGTTCGTACTTCTTCATTCGCGGCTTCCATTGTCCCTCCGAGCCAAGTTATCCTCGTCTGCCCTTTGCACCACTCTCCCCTTGAGTCAGAATCGGTCCTTATTATCGAAAACAAACAAATATTTCCTTTCCGCTGGCATTTTTCAAGCTTCCTTCCCCTGCTGACGTCGAGGGACGGAACATATCAAAAAAATGAAGCTAACGCGCTGCACCTAATGTCTGAGTGAGTGGGAAAATGCTTATAAGGAGGACATATATGCTTATTCCTGACCGGCGGGGATAGCGCCTGTAAGGACGCAGTACATATGCTCTTTCCTGAACTGTAGGGATACTGGCTATAAGGGATGCAGTACATATGCTCTTCCCTGAACTGTGGGGATACTGGCTATAAGGGATGCAGTACATATGCTCTTTCCTGAACTGTGGGGATACTGGCTATAAGGACGCAGTACATATGCTCTTTCCTGATCTGTGGGGATACTGGTTATAAGGGACGCAGTACATATGCTCTTTCCTCAACTGTGGGGATATTGCTAAAAGGGTCTCGCATACAGATCCCATCACAATAAATAACGGACGGCACGCCGCCCCCCACGTATATACATCATGTTAAAAACACCGCTGTCCGATACAACGGTGTTTCTCGCCGAAAACGATGCTCTTCTGTTATGGCTGCATGTAGCGGCTTGCGATAAGCTTCCTTACTCCCTAACCGGCTGCAGGCCGCACAGCGTCTCCATCATCTCCCGGAAGGAATTGAACAGTTCTCTCTCCCAAGGCTGCACCCGTTCCCGAATTCGGCTCTGTTCCTCCCCCAATTCATGCAAATGGTCATGCAGAAACCAGACGACAGGATAATCCCCGTTGTCATCGTTCCGGGTCATGTCGAAGCAGACCGGCCCCTGACTGTCTTCTGCTTCCGTAAAGGGAAGGTAACCGGCCGCGAGCAGCGGTTCCCATGCCTGGATAATATCCCGATAGCGGGTCAGCCTGTCCTGGGAGGACATCGGAGGCAGCTCAATGAACTGGCAATCTCCCCTGTGCCCCGTCTCATCCTCAACATTTTTAAAATGCAAATCAACATAATGATAGGTACGGAACAGAGCTCTCATCAATGGCGGAAAAGAGATGGAGAATTCGTTCTCCAGTTCCTCAATCTCCTCTTCAGTAATGGAAGAGGGGATGCATTTCCAACATACCCAGCCATCCTCGTCCATGTCGCCGACTCTCATCTCCGCGGGAACCCCTTCGGCTACCGACTGGAACAACACCGGATGCACATGCGCGAGATGCAGGTCCAACTGCCTTCTGATAAAATCGATATCCTCCTTCATTAGAAACATGTCTCCTTCCTCACCTGCTAGATTATGTCTATTATTATAGTAGCTGTGTCCAAAGACAACAAACCCAGCGCCGTATGGCACTGGGTCTGCCCGTTCATTCCTTCGTCAGGGACGGACGGCTTCCACTTGATCGATAAGAAGCTTATCCGCCAAAATCGTTACCGTTTCCTCAACCTGTACCTCTATCAGTTCTTCCAGGCTGTCGCTATACTGTCCGGAGATATGAATCCGATAGCGCCCGTCCGCCTCTGTCTTGCTGGACTTCAAGCCGAAATGAATCGAGGACAGAACGCCGAATGATTCCTGCTCTTTGAAGGAGTAGTTCCCTTCAGAGCCTGCTTGGAAATACGAATCGAACAAGCGATTGGCCTGCTCTTTGCTGTAATAGCGGCCTAGCGCAGACAGGAAAGCTTGTTTGTCCTCTTCATTCAGGATCAGGCGCTGCGAGTAGCGAAGCAGTCCGTTCGTCCACGTCTCCACATCGCGCAGCCATAGAAAAAGCGGGATAGCGGAACTGTGTTCCAGCGTCTCCTTCGTCAACGGCGGGGGCGCGGTCTCCTCCATCACCTGCAGGACCGTCTGAACCGTTACCTTCTTGCCCTCCTTCCCCGAAGAAGAAGGCGACGTGCATGCTGTTAATAACAAGATGACGGAGATGAGTGCCAGCACAGTTTTTTTCATCGGTTAACTCCTCTGTGTGTAATAGGTTCCATAGCGTATCGCTATTCTAGCGGAATTCCCTTCGATAACCGCTCGTCAGCGGTCATGTTCAGAATCTCCTCCACACTATAGAAGATGTCATCCAGCAAATCATTGACATGCTCCGGGTCTGTCTCTCCAAGCTCAATTGATTTCGGGACTTTGCCGGCATGTTCAGGAAAGAAATTCGTGATGGGATTGACCGGATTGGAGGAATTGTCTGTTTTGCAAACGCCCGTACATTTTCTTGTCTCGAAATGAAGGTGAACTCCCGTCGCATCTCCCGTCTTACCCATATACCCGAGCGTGGCCCCTTTTCCTACCTTCTGGTTGGAAGACACGGCAGGCGTCTTATTCATATGAGCGTAGCGGGATTGATAGTTGGCCCTGTTGATGACATGATGAACGTAGACGACCCAGCCATAGCTGTTGGACCAGCCTGATCGGGCTACGGTACCGCCATAGAAGGCGACGATCCGATCGCCGGCAACGCCGGCCTTCTTCGCCCCAATGTCGATTCCTTTGTGCGTGCTGCTTTTGAAGCCTTGGGTGATTCGCGTGGAGTCAGGTACGGGCCAGGTGTATTTACTGTTAGCGGAAGCAATCGTGGAGAGCGAGGCAATGCATAAAGCAACTACGGATAACATCGTTACCAACCTCTTCATTACTCCAATCATCCCCTTTTTTAGGTAAATACACTTTAACCATAACATAATTTTTCCGCTTGTAAATATATGTAATTATTAACATTTGGTGTTCGGACAGAACCACGACGATGTCACAGCCCCATAAAAAAACAGACCGCCATATGGACAGTCTGCCGTGAGCGAAGCGAGAATTTTTCCGCTGTAACGGTTATTGATGACGATGTCTATTCGATAAGATTCTGCAAATGATGCAGAATAAACGTAAAATAAGCCGGCTCATGGGGGACGATATCGGTCATTGTCAGCTTGATCCCCGTCCCGCGTTCGCCATGTCCCCGACTGAACTCCTCTGCGGGAGCGGAGTCCGCTTCGCCGAGGCAAAGCTTGCGGAATGCTTCCGCTTCGAGCCGGACGATGGAGTCGACCTCATCTTCCTGCAGGCGAAAATCGGAGATTGCTCCATTATGCCGATAGAAAAAGACATGGCAGAACTCATTATCGATCATGTCCGGCTGCAAGATGGAGTCGGCGATTACGCCGGCATAAACCAGCCTCCCCGGTTCCGGTTCGATGCCCAACTCCTCGCGCAGCTCCCGCACGCCGTCCTGCGGCGTCTCCCCCGCTTCCAGATGGCCTGCCGACGTAATATCCAGCATGCCAGGATAATCCTTCTTATGTACATATCTGCGCTGCAACAACAGATAGGCCGTACCCTGCTCCTCCATCCACACCCAGCAGTGGAACGTCTGATGCCATAGCCCCTCGGCATGAACCTCATCTCTTGTCCTCACGCCGGCCGGCTTCATGGCGTCCGTAAACGTGTCAATATACTCTATGTCTTCCGGCTTGCTCTTCTGCATTGGGGTTCGCGCTCCGTCCTGCATATCATATGCAATAAGCCAGCAATCGCGCATCTCGCCCTCATGGTATTCATGCTTCGGCAGCAGGGCCAGCTTGCGGAAGCCGCATATCTCATATACATGGAGCGCGCGCTCATTCCACGTCTGCGGATCCATCATGATCCGGACCGCTTGATGTTGCGCGATCAAGTAATTCACCATCGTCTTAATCAGCTTCGTGCCGATGCCCCTGCCCCAATAGGCGGTCTCCCCGATAAATTGATCCATGCCGAACACACGGTTCATCGGTGCCTTGATGCCGTATTGGGCTTGATCCTCATGCGACAGCGGGTAGAACTGGAGATATCCGATCGCCTGTCCCTCGTACAGAATAATGCAAGGTGTTATCTCCTCCTGCCGGTCATAGAAATGCTTCCTTACCATCTCCATGTCATGCGGGCGATCCCGGCCTTCGTAATAACGGAGAACCTCCGGATCCGACAGCCAGCGGACGAGCAAGGAAGCATCGGCAGCCTGCAGCCTTCGAACCCGCCAGCTTACCGCTCTCGAACATGGGTCATCTTCCCTTCCTCCGCTTGCAGACCGCGATCACGTCCCGCGATTGGCCTTGACTCAGACTCGTATCGAAGCAGGACACCAGCTCCCATCCGTCCAGTCCGAGCCGGTTCAGTTCCTCCTCGAATTCCTGTTCGTCAACCTTTCCTCCCAGAAATCCTCCAGTTTTAATCTTGAGCGTCTTATATTCCCATTGTTCCATACTTTCTCCTCCTTGGGGCTAGCAATCTTCACTCCATTCTATCTTACGTCCGGACGATCGCTTCTGTCCATGCCCGCCGCTCGATCTCCCGGACCGTCTCTTCCGGCGTCAGGTCGGACGTATCCAGCCACATGCCGACCTGAGGCGAATCCTGGCGCAGAATGCGATCGAGCGCTTCCACGGTCCATATGCCATAGCCTTGCTTGGAGCGGGACGACTCCCTTGCCGCCACGACTTCCGCCCGCGGGCAGAGCACGACCACATATAACGGCCGCGTATTGACGAATTCAATAAATGTGCTTAATTCGGGACCGACGATGACATCCTGCACAACCGTGCTGAATCCCGCCTCGATGTAAGCATCAGCAGCCGCAGCCGCCATGCGGTAGCGCAGATGAAGCTGACGGAGCGCTTCGTCCGATGGCTCGGGAAGCATCTCTTCCCGGCCGCTCACGATCATGCGGCGGAAGATGTCGCCGCGGACATGAACGCCTCGCTCGAACCGTTCGGCAAGCATCTGTGCGACCGTAGATTTGCCTGATGCCATAATGCCTGTAATGAGGAATAGGCTTGGATGCGTCGGTACAGCAATCGGATTCGGGTTCATCATAAACCTCCTGCGTAGGGAATGGTTATCTGCTGAATGATAATGAAACATCTGGATACACTACCTCCAACGACTTGGATCAGTTGATGCGGTGGAGGCAGAAATGAAGCATTCAGTACCAAGCTATCGATATCGGGCCCTTATTATTGCTATGGCGGTCGTCCTTCTGAGTCTGACTGCGGGGATACATCATATCTCTGCTTATGCGGATTCCTCCCAGCCGGAGGATCCGCTTCCGATTGTCGCCGACCAAGGCTTATATTCGATAGATATTTATCCGGAACGTCATAAGCTGATCGTACGGGCACAAGGTGAAAAATTCAAGACGTATACTGTCGCCGTCGGCAATCCGGCTACCCCTACTCCTGCCGGAGAATACAAGATTGTATATAAAGGAAAGGATTGGGGGCCTTCCTTCGGTCCCCGCTGGCTCGGATTAAATGTCCCGTGGGGATATTACGGCATTCACGGGACGAACAAGCCTTATTCCATCGGGCAGCATCTGAGCCACGGCTGCGTCCGGATGCGCAATCGGGATGTCATCGAGCTGTTCGAGCTCGTTCCGGTCGGCACGAAGGTGACGATTCACGGGCATGTGTTGGGCGGGCTGAAGCATGATCCGAGAGTCGTAGCCGAAGGCGACGTAGGCGGAGATGTGCAGTTGATCCAGTCCCGGTTGAAAAGCGCGGGCTACTTCAAGGGCGTCTGCAACGGGAAGTTCCGCGCGGATACAACCTATGCGGTCAAGCGGTTCCAGCGCGACCGGCAATTGCCCCAGGACGGAGTCGTAACCATTCGAGTCTATGAGGAACTGGGGCTGTACGAGTAAAAAGAAGGAATCGACCGGAGCAAGCGCAACAGCGCTGCCTTAGTCCATTCCTTCTTCCCTGCTTGGGCCCCCGTGCAGGCCGCATATGGTCTGCCGTTATACTCCCGCAGAAGCCAATGCTTTGGCAGAGGATAACCGATAACGCATGATCATCTCCTGAATCTCGACCGGCATGCCCTGGCTCAACCGGGATTCCTCCGCCGCGAACGCCATCATATGGCTCTGCAGGGAGCCGCGCAGGGATTCGATCGTATGGGGGTTGTCCGGTTCGGCGGCAAGCTGGCAGAACTCCCGCATCATCTGGGTGCAGCCTTCGCTGCCTTCATCATGAACCCGAACATCCCGCGCCGTCCCGCTGACAAAGTCGTAGACGGTAAAGGCCTGATCGGTCATATTGCCCCGAATCTCCCCGCGCGTTCCCGAGATATGAACGGTGCGCGTGCTGTCATGCGTGAAGGCTGACAGCGTGAATGAAGCGGTCGCTCCGTTGACGAATTCCATGTTGATGACTTGATGGTCGACAACGTCGTTATCGCATTGGTAGACGCAGCGGCCAAAAGGCGTACTCCGGATCGTCTCCCGGATGCTCTCGTCCGATCCGTCCTGCGTAAAGTGCAGCGCGCGGCGGCGTCCTTCTCCCAAATAAAAACGCAAATCGGAGTAGCAGCATTTGTCCACGTGAATGCAGCCGTCTGTACAATATTCGGTTGCGCCCTCCGGCATATTTTCCTTTTTGAAATGAAAGAGGGAACCGAATGACGTCAGCCTTCTGCAATCCTGGTTCATCAGCCACAGGATGATGTCCAGATCGTGGCATGACTTCGCCAGCACAAGCGGGCTCGACTCCGCCGTATTGCGCCATGGGCCCCGCACATAGCTGTGCGCCATATGGCCGAAGCCGATATTTTCGCGCAGCTGGATATTCACAACCTTCCCGATACCGCCCTCCTCGATGACTTGACGGATTCCCGACCAGAACGGCGTATACCGGAGAACATAGCATATGGTCAGCACCCGCTGATTGCGGCGGGCGGCGGCTTCAATCTCAATGCATTCGGTCGGAGAAGGCGACATCGGCTTCTCCAGCAGCACATGGTAACCTTGCTCCAGAGCTGCCATTGCGGCTTCGTAGTGCATCCGATCCTGCGTGCAAATCAACACCGCATCGGCAAACCGCGGCCGTTCTAACACTTCCCGCCAATCTTCATACGCTTGCCCGGCATCGATATGATGCGAGCGCGCAAACGCCTCACGTTTCTCCGCATCCGGCTCCGCGACGGCGACGAATTCCAGTTCTTCCGGGTACTGCAGCGCATGCTTGGCATATACTTCGGCGCCCCGGACTCCTGCCCCGAGCAAGATTGCCTTGATACTCATTGGGTCAACACCTCTTTGCAGGCTATCTGCGTTGTCAATTGGTATGGAACTTCGGTTGAAGTATCTCTACCATAACAAATGATTCGGATCGGTACTATAATTATCTTCCGAAATATTTGCACAAACAGCCTGCCGCTGAACTTCGTTGCGTAAGCGCATGCACCAGCTGCCCCAACTGCCGGGGCGTCCCGTTAGACCGTTCCTTTCGACTTAGGCTCCCGCATCATCGTTTGCTTCACCCGTTCAAGCTGAGCGGCATCAAGCCCTGTGATGCGGCTGATAAAGGCCGCCTCCATCCCTTCCTTCAGCATATTTACTGCCGTTTGATAGATTCCTTTTTCAATACCTTGCTCAATCCCTTGCTCGATCCCTTCCTGGAACCCGGCCGTACGCGCATCGTGAAGCAGGCTGGCATGATCATGCAAGGCCTTTTCCCGCAGGGCATAGCGGCGGCGCGTCTCCGCGTCGCTCGCCAAGCGGGCTAGACGATCTTCGGCTTCGTTGAATACCTTATCCACCATCATCAACTCCTCCAATTGTTCGGCTGTTGCTTTCTGTTCCAAAAACCGCAGCCAGCGATGCAGCGGATCATGGATGTCAAAGGGCAGCTGCCGGAATTTCGGGCATTCGATAAAATGGAGCTCCAAAATATCTGTCAGCATATAGTGACGCTCTTCATCCTCATATAAATGAAAGGTGTTGTGATATTTTTTCAGCGGAAGATAGTAGTGGTCGAGAATATTGATTCCAATAGAGCGCTGCAAACGGTCATAAGGTTCGCCATAGTGAAGCGACTCGGTCAGCAGCTTGCCCACATAGAACAGGCTCCGGTAATCCATCCGCACAAAGCGGCGCACTTGCATTTCGACATTCACTTTTTCCCGGCCATCCACTTCACATAAAATGTCGAGAACGGCTTCCTTATCTTCTACTAATTCACGGGCGAGCTTCGTATCTTCCAGAATAGACACATCGGTGATCTGCCGAGCGCCTTCACGTCGGAGTATCGCATTGAGCAAGCTTATTAGAAGCGGTTTGCCTTCTTCTTCACCAAACAACCGTTTGAACAAAAAATCATTTTTCGGGTTAAGTCTTTCCGTTTGCTGCAAATTGGCGGCTCTCACCTGATTTCCTCCCCATTGTATCATATTTGACTTCTCTTTCCATGCGAATCCAAACATGTAAAAAAGCACGCGCTATCCACAGCTCCTGGTTATAAGGAGACGCGGACAACGCGTGCTTCGCGGTTGTCATTCAGCTATGATCTTTACTTCAAAAGTCGTTATCTCAAGCGGCTTATTTCCAGTATATCACATATTAGGTGTTGGGGCGTAATCAAAGAACACATCGCGCCCTTCCCATTCCACGTAGAAGCTCAGGGTGCTTCCCTTCCACAAACGAATGCCGAGATTCTGATAGGGAGCCGGCCCATGCAGCTTTGCGGACAAATAGACCGGAACGGAGTCCCCTTCCGTTAGCGGCAGCACCGCAATATCGTACATGTCTCCTTCTCGCTCAACCTCCATCGCCGCCCATTGCTTCGCGTCGTCCACGATCATCATCGCGGACTGACTTGCCCCATCGAGGATCCCCAAAGGCTGGAACGTCCCTTGATCCCAATCATAGCGCATCAGGCGCAGCCGGCTGCGCTCCTCCTGCTGCTGCTTGAGGAGGAACCAGATGTGACGGCCGCTGTCCGACTCGCGGTAGACGAGATTCCCGAGGCCGGCATTCGTCCAGCCGCTGTCAACCGGCACCTGATCAGGACGGAAAATCAATTGATCGCGTTGTTCGTCTTCCATCGTCGTCACCATCTCGCCGCCCCATTCCGTGATACGGATGCTGTCGACCTCTTCCATCTCGTCGATCCGATATCCGTCGCTTCCTCTTGTCAGCGTGAACCGATACGTCTCCACCTTATAGTACGGATCCTGATAAGAGTAGTCGATCTTGGCGGTTACGATCATTTTCCCGTCCGATTCGGCCGCTTTATTTACAATCGTATAGCCAACCTGACGCGGGGACGTCCCCTTCAGATACCCTGGATCATAGCTGAAAAACTGATGCGCATGCCGTTCATCCCGGTAGATGAGCGCCTCTATCGCCTGGCCCACCACCTCTTCCGGCTTGGCCTCCTGCGCCGCCAACGCATAACGGACAAGCTGCCTCCTTGTACTGTTCGTCTCGGTGACCTGATACATCGCGATGCTCTGGCCGTCGGCGCTCCAGGCGAGACTCTCCAGCCGATACGACGGCTGGAACGCTCCTTCCTTCGGTTCGCCGTGCTCCCAGGCGTCCATCGGGCGGTTGCGCGTAATCTGCTGCTCGGTCTGGCGATCGAGATCGGCGAGCCAGGCATCCTCCAGCTTCAGTTCGCCGCCGCTCTTCCGGACATAGAGCACATAGCTGCCGTCCGGAGAGATAACCGGCGACTGTCCCTCGCCCCACAACTTCTCCGTGCCGGAGGCCAGATCGAGCGTAAAGATCTGCTGCTGCTTCGCATACAGGATCTGCTCTCCATCCGGGTAATAGGAAGGCGAGCTGCCCTTCGCCAAATAGCGTTGTTCCCCGGATGCCAGCTGCGCCTCCCAGACCGTGTCCGTAGCCGGATCATGCCGTACATAGGCAAGCAGCTCCCCGTCATGCGACCAGGCTGGCTGACTTAGCGGGACTGGCGCCTCTACGGCCAGCTTCGTCCGCTTCGTATCCGCATCCCAGATATGAAGCTCATGCTCCGTGATATAAGCGAGCCGCTTCCCGTCCGGAGAGAGCGCAATCGCCGAGACATCCCCCGTCACGATCCGTTCATAGGTGAGCCCTTGCTGCCGATAGACCCCCTGTCCCGGCACCGCATAATAGATCGTGTCCTTGTCTATCGCCGCCGCTATGCTCGGCTCTTGCCCGAGCTGCTGCACCGTATTGAATTGCAGCTTCAGCCGGAGATCGGCCGCATACACGCGCGGCACGGCCTGATCGGCGAGCAGATTCCAGAGCAGAACGGCCGCTGCGATGACCGCCGCGGCAGCGCCCCATGCCCAATATCCCCGCTTCCGCTTACCTCCCGGGCGGTTCATCTCCCGGTTCTGCCTTCCCTCCTCGACGAGGGACCGCCGCAGTTCCGCCTTGAACGTCTCATCGACTTCCAACTGGTCATGAACTTTTTTCAAATCATCCACCCACTTCGGATTCCGTTCAGGCATGGTCACCCCTCCTCCAGGCAGCGATCGATATCGACTGCAAGCTTCTTCCGTATCCGGTGCACGCGCGTCCGCAGCCAGCCTTCCGTCTTGCCCAGCATCCGGCTCATCTCCTGATAGGCGAAGCCGACCATATACTTCAGATGCACCATCTCCCGCTCCTCCTGCTTCAGTTGGAGCAGCGCCTCCTCCAGGCAGTCGTTCTGCACCGACGCCTCCCGGAACATCTCCCGGATATGCTCGTAGCCGCCCCGCTCCGGATCGATGCCGTAGGCTTTCTCCGTCTTCCGCCGGTAGTGGTCGATTATCCGGTTGTGCGCAATCGCGAACAGCCAGGCCCGATCATATTCCGGGATCGCCCCTTCATGCTTGCGGCTGTATTCTAAGGCCTTGCGGAAAATATCGCTGACCAGATCGTCCGCATCCCATCGGTTGCCGACCCGGAAGAGAACATAGCGGTATAGATCCTCAAAATAGCGGTCATATAACTCTAAAAACGCGTCCACCCTCTCACTTCCTTTCCCTCGTCATGAGAAGTAACGATGGAGCCCCCTTTTTTGTATCATGATTGCACAAAAAATTTTCCCAATGATACCGATTCGTCCACGGGCCTGTAAAATAAATCCTTGTCGTTCGCCCAAGATTGGCCGCATAATGGTAGGTGAAGTCTCACTCAATAAAGGTTCAAAAGGCCGGTTTTCAGCACCGAGAAGGTTGCTTGAACTCGAAGAAGGAGCAGCGCAGTGTATCCAAGAATACATGAGCAGCGGACTTCGAGAGAGAATGCAAGATTCGATGCTGAGTTACTTCCTGACTCGCTTCGTGATCAAAAGCGGACTTTTTGAACTACCTCTAAAAGCGCTTCCAGGAAGGAGTTTCTCTCCCATGCGTATATGGCATGATTTCAACGTGTTTGTCAAAATTCCGGGGGCTTGGCTGCTCGTGCTTACCCTCTTCCTGTACGGAATCGGAACCGGGATTCTCGCTCCGATGAATGCTGTCTATCTGCAGGAGTCGGTGCAGTTGGGCAAAATCGAAATCGTCTCGATCTTCGCCATCTCGCTCTTCCTCAATATGGTGCTGACGATTACGGTCGGCATCGTGAGCGACCGCATCAAGCGGAAGAAGACGATTCCGATGATCGCGTCCCTGCTGTGCATCGGCGGCCTGCTTATCTATATGAATGCAGACGGCTACGCCACGGCCCTCGTCGGGATGGCGCTCGCCACCGCGCCTTCGGGCATGATTATGGGGCAATTGTTCGCGATGGCGCGCAATCACTTCACGCGCCTCGCGCCCGACGTCGTCGAGATTGCGCAGATCTGGCTGCGCGCCACATACAGCGTCGGCTTCTTCACCGGCCTGCTGCTCGGCGCCAATCTGTATCTGGCTGCCACGTTCCAGGGCGTCCTCTGGGGCAATCTGGCGGGCTACGCCGCCTTGTTCCTGCTGCTGCTGTTCTACCGGGAGATTACGGCCTCGCCGCTGACGGCGAAGCAGTCCAGCACAGGGGAGCCGTTCTCGCTCATCATGCTGTTCGCCATTCTGCTGCTCTCCTGTGCGGACGCGATCCGGGGCTTGTATCTTCCGCTCGTCGTGCACGAGTTGTTCGGCGATCCCCGGCTCATGTCCTACATCTGGAGCACACAGGCCGTCTTCGAGCTGTTGTTCATGACGATGGCCGGCTACTGGGCGGCCAAATACGGCAGCAAGCGGATTCTGCTGCTCGGCAGCGCCTTCGCGCTTGTGACGTATTTGACGTACAGCATGAGCGGATCGCTGCCTGTCTTTTTCCTGGTGCAGCCGCTCTATTCCTTCTTCGTCTCGGTGCTGTACGGCGTCGGGATGGGCTATGTGCAGCGCATGTTCATCCATCGGGCGGGCTTCGGGGCCAGTCTTTATGTGTTCATCTCGCAAACCGCTTCCTTGATCGGATACTTCCTGCCGCTCCTGATCGAAGGGGTGTCGCCAACGATTTTCTGGATTCCGTCGCTGCTCATCGCCGCCTCGATGGGGCTGATGATCAAGGTGCTGTATACAGATCGGAGGCTGAACCGGCAGCAGCTCACCATGTAACCCATGGAAAAAGGAGGGCCGAAGTCCGCGGGCGGGCGGTGAGCCGGCTGCCGGATACAACAGCTTTAGTTCATCATCGGCATTCGATCGGTCAAAAACCGCTGCAGGACGACCGCCTGATTATGCTGCTCATCTTTGGCGGCATACAGCAGCGTCACATCGCTCTCCTGTACCCAGGATATCAATTGCCAGATATCGTCCTGCAGCGCCGCACTCGTCAATTCGGCTTCATACCGGCGCTGGAATTCCGGGAATTTCGAAGGAATATGGTTGAACCATTTGCGCAGTTCGGCGCTTGGAGCAATGTCTTTCATCCACGCCGTCAGATGCGCGTGTTCCTTGGACACTCCTCGTGGCCAGATCCGATCCACCAGTACGCGGATGCCGTCGCTGCGGTCTGCCTGCTCGTAGATCCGTTTGGTTTTGAATGTATGCATGACCAACTTCCTCCCTGTCCGAACCTAATCGGGCTGAACTTATAATCCAGTCCTGATACTTGTTGCCAGCTTCGTTATCAAACCAATAAAAGGGATGAAAAATGAGGAGGGGCAAGACGGGACGAGCGGCGAATTGCAGAGGCGGGACAACGGGGAGATGTGACGAATGTGGGGTATGGAGACGGCCGCGGGACGAGCGGCGAATGAGGAGGAAGCAGCGAATTTCTGCATATGTGCAGGCTGTCGAGAAAGTCCAGAGGATTTTGGGGCACTTCATCAGGACTTGTCTCTCAGTAGAAAAATTTGTTCTGATCGAGTGCCTGAAAGCTGCAAAATGAAATGTCTATCCGATAGGCGAAGTCCTCCAAACGGCACGGTTTCTCAAGACATGTTGATTCAGCTGGCAAAATCCTGCAGAAATACAGCAATTCTGTAGGGACGACTTCACCAGAAGGGGAATCCTGCAAAACGGCAGCAATTTCACCCGTTTCTCTTCCACTTCGCTCAAAAGGGCCTAAAATGATGCAACTGTGCAGCAATTCCTTGAAATGTGGACTCGTTGAGCCGAAATTCCTGTAAAATCGGCTAGGCCCCCTATATCCGGAGTCCTGCCCACCAAAAAATATGCGTTCTTAGAATTGCTTCCTATTTCGCGTAATTACATGGCCCGATGATATTTTGATCGGTCTTCCAGCGTCATGACCCACTTCGAGAATTGCGATGGTGACATGCTCTTTAGGCTACCATGCATTCTGCGGTTGTTGTAGAAATCCATATAACGATCAAGTGCTTCATAGGCCTCTTCAAATGTCATAAATTCCGTCAGGCTGAACAGATCACGTTCGAGTATGCTATGAAATGACTCAATGTACGCGTTCATATTCGGGCTACGCGGCGGGATCCGTTCATGGACGATCTCCAGACTCTCGCACGTATCACCAAACAGCTTGCTGACAAACTGAGGCCCGTTGTCGGTGCGGATGGTAGGTAAGTCATCGCCGGGATTCAGACGTTCTTGCAGCGCACGGCATAGGGTCTGCACGACGTGCTTGGCCTCACACACGGAACCCCGGTATTGTCCGACGACGACGCGGTCAAATACGTCGATGATACTGAGTACGAAAAAGAATCGCTGACGCCCAACCACGTACCCATATTTAATGTCAATTTGCCATAGCTGGTTCACCCCGGTTACCGTTCGGTTTCTCGGTACTCTGCGAGGATGTTTGCTTGTTTTCTTTCGTTGTTTCTGAAGAATTCCTAACTCCTTGCAAATGCGGTACGCCTTTTTCTTGTTTAGGATCAAGCCACGTTGTCTGCGGAGGCACAGCGCCAAATTCTTGTACCCATACACGTGCTCTTCTCCTTCCAGGAGTTCGAGCATCCATTCTTTAATCTGTTCATCTGCAACTTTCCGGCCCGTGTTCGTAGAGGAAAATCCAGGTACAGGACGCCCTTTTAGGCCGCATGAAGCACGTTCTTCGGTGTTGCATGCCTCTCGTTTCTTCCGGCCATAGTACGTCGATTCGTGAACTTTCAGGATACGCAGAACCTTAGCTGTTGCATGCCCCCGCTTAATAAACGATTCTGCTACTTCAAGTCTTTCAGATAAGCGGGGTTCTTCTTTTTTACGAGTTCTCGCAGGATTTCGATCTCAAGTTCTTTTTCACCCAGGAGCTTTTTTGCCTGTTCAAACTTGGCCTCCACCTCTTGAAGTCGACGGAGTTCTTGAAGATGCTCGTCTGCTGCAGGTATCTCCTCTTGACTAATTTCGTCACGGTGGTCTCTAACCCAAACACGTACAGTCTCCGGATGTACACCGTACATTCGGGCGAGAGTTCCCACCTTAATGCCGGCCAGTGCTTCCTTTACGATTTCCAAGCGTATTTCTTTGCTAAAGTGCTTTCCCATACTTATTGCCCCCTCTGATAACAGCTTATAATATTGGGGCCAAGAGCTCCAGTTTAATTAGGGGGCCTAGGAGAAATAGCAGCAATTCCCTCCACACGTACAAGCCCCAGGAGGCCATGATGCCTCCCGAAGGGAACGATGCCTCCTAAAGGCAATAATGCCTCCAGTATCCGACGCGGTCTCTTGGATCCCGTAAAATCAGGCCGTTAAGAAGTCTATGGGAATTTGGGCCGCTTCATTTTTTATAGGGCGGATCTCGTCTCTCAGTAGAAAAAATCGACTTAAAACGCTCTGCGTGCCAAGTTTTGAGTAGAAATATGCATAATCTCCACCCCTTCGTAAAAAACAGAGCGTGTCCACCAGCCTGCGGTATTGCAGGAATTCCTTTAACGGTGGAAACTTCACCAGAGAAAACTGTAATTTCGCAGTAATTTTTGGCAAGTCGTGTTGTGAGAAGCAAGCGGGGTTGTCTCCGTGCAGCTAAAAACTACTTATGGGACAACCCCTGCATACATGGAACTGCCTGCCGATCACTTGAACGGCAAACCGATATTTTCGCGTCTGGCGAAATCAACAAACCTGAATTTATCGGGCCGATGCCTCGACTCGGTATACTGCAACAAGGCGGCATCATTCAAGTAGACATGGTTCCTGACGACAACGACATACGTGTGTTCGCCTAAATCCATGTATTCCCGATCGGCCTCGGTCGCCTGCTCCACCGTGATTTCTTTTTTGGCGAAGCTGATGACAAGTCCCAGCTGCGACTCGAAATACGCGTATAGCGAATGCTCCACAATATCTTTTGTAATCGTGGGGACAAACTCTTTGTTCACATAATCGATATCTAAAATAATCCGCTCGCCGGCGATTTCTCTCGAACGGACAATTTTCCATACTTCCGCTTTATTGTTAATTTTAAGCTGCTTCTGAATAAAGCTATCCGGCTTGGCAAGGACCAATTCGTGTACAATCGTACGCCATTCCTTCCTTGACCGGTTAGCGATCTCCTTGAAGCTGACCAGCCCCGAAATGGGAAAGTTGAATTTCTCGATATCCAGGACGACAGAGCCTTTTCCTCTTACCTTGTGGATATAGCCGTTCTGCGACAATTGGTTCAACGCCTTGCGAATCGTCTCGCGAGAAGCATCGTACATCTTGGCTAATTCATGCTCCGAGGGCAGCAAACTATTGGATTTCATTTCGCCTGATTGAATTTTTGTGGCGAGATCATAATAAATCCCGGAAAATTTATTGTTTCTCATTCCATTTCTCACCATTTCTCCAATAGCATATTCATTATTATTAGCATATACCCTTTTATTCCATGAATCAACGGATGACGTGCTTGGGCGATCTGTGTGCGTCCTGTAAAAGCACAAGCTTGCGTCGGACTGGTCTTACTCTCCCGTCCAATAATAAACGATGGATTCGTAAGGCCGCAGTTGAAGAGCCCGGAATTCTTCCGGTGAATCGGCATAATTGGATAGTAAAATCTCGCTTTTCCCGTGCTCAGGTGACATTCCGATCTCGTCGGCTGTGAGCGTAACCGGTTCGCGATAAAAGTTATTGACGACGAGAAGCGTTTCATTTTGCCATTGTCGCGCATAAGCGAATATCTGTTCATGGTCCGCAAGCAGCAGCCGATAATCTCCATAGGTGATAATGTCATATTGTTTGCGCAGTTGGATTAGTTTTTGATAATGATAAAAAATCGAGTCCTGATCTTGTAGCGCAGCTTCTACGTTGATGTCCGGATAATTCGGAGCCGCTTGTATCCAAGGCGTGCCCTTCGTGAATCCCCCGTGGGCGCTGCGATTCCATTGCATCGGCGTTCTCGAATTATCGCGGGATTTCTGCTTCAATATGTCCATGATCGTGTCATGGCTTTTTCCCTGTTCGCGCATTAGGTTGTACATATTGAGGGATTCGACATCACGGTAATCCGCAATCTGATCAAATTCCGGATTCGTCATTCCGATTTCTTCACCTTGGTATATATAAGGCGTCCCTTGCAGCATGTGGATCGTTGTACCGAGCATTTTCGCCGATTCTACGCGATACTTGCCGCTGTCGCCGAATCTCGATACAATGCGCGGCTGATCATGGTTACACCAGAACAGCGCGTTCCAGCCTTCGCCATCATGCATTCGAATTTGCCATTCCGACAAGATTTGCTTCAATTTGATAAAATCAAACTCGGCTTTCGCCCATTTCTCGCCACCCGGATAATCGACCTTGAGATGGTGGAAGTTAAAGGTCATATTTAATTCCTGCCGCTCGGGATTCGTATACTTGATGCATTCCTCGATCGAAGTGGAAGACATTTCCCCCACGGTCATCGTTTCCCGGTTGGCAAAGACCTCTTGATTCATTTCATGCAAATATTCATGAACGCGTGGCCCGTCGGTATAATATTTCCGTCCGTCCGCCTGTGCGTTTTCACCGCTGTCATTCGGGAAATTCTGATCTTTCGAAATTAAATTAATGACATCCAAGCGGAACCCATCGACTCCTTTGGCGAGCCAAAAATTCATCATTTGATAGACTTCCTGGCGCACGTCGGTGTTTTCCCAGTTGAGATCCGCCTGCGTGACATCAAAAAGATGCAAATAATACTGCTTCGTCTTTTCATCGTATTTCCAGGCGCTTCCGCCGAATTTCGACTGCCAATTGTTCGGTTCCTGTCCGTTGTTCGGTTCTCTCCATATATAGTAATCCCGGTATGGATTATCGAGGGAAGAGCAGGACTGTTGAAACCACGGATGCTCCGTCGAGGTGTGGTTCACCACAATGTCCATGATCACCTTAATCCCTCTGCGGTGAGCTTCGTCTAATAGCTTGTCGAAGTCCTCCATCGTTCCATACTGCGGGTTAACCGCGTAATAATCGCTAATATCATAGCCATTATCTTTTTCCGGCGATGCATAAATCGGGGTTAACCAGATCACATCCACGCCCAGGTCGCGAAGATAATCCAATTGGGCCATAATCCCGTTAATATCTCCAAGACCGTTGCCTGTCGTATCCAGAAAACTTTTCGGATAGATTTGATAGACGGCCGCTCTTTTCCACCAAGGTTCTTGCATCGTTACACTCCTCTACTGTAATCCGCTCAAAGGCCTGCATGAATTCCCGCGCACACGCCCATTCTTGCCTGTCTCTTACTTTCCGGTTCCTTTTACTTTGGCAAACAGAAGGGTCAGCACAAACGGGACGGCAACGGCGATGCCCATAGCTATAAAGTAAATGCCCCAAAAGTCAGTGAAGATAGACAAAAATGCCGGAATTCCGCCAATTCCGATCGAAGAAGCCGTGACATGCTTCCAGGCGACCAGCATTCCCGCACAAGCCGCGCCGATCATAGCGCTGATAAAAGGAAACTTAAAGCGTATATTCACGCCGAACATCGCAGGTTCCGTCACGCCCAGGAAGGCGGAAATGCCCGAGGTAAGCGCCGTCCCTCGCAATTTGTCGTCTTTGCTGGCGAACATCATCGCAAGCGCCGCCGCTCCTTGCGCGATATTGGACATAACAATCACCGGCCACAGGTAGGTTGTGCCGATACTCGAAATCAGCTGCAAATCAAGCGCCAGGAACGTATGGTGCATCCCCGTCATGACAAGCAATGCGCCAATTCCGGCATAGATAAACCCTGCCAGCCAGCCGAAATGATGGAACATCGCGACGACGGCATCGCTAATGGCGTTGCCAATGTGAAACGTAATCGGCCCGATAACCGCAAAGGTAATAAAACCGGTGACCAGCAGCGCGATGGGCGCCACCAGCAGCAATTGAATCGAGTCAGGAATGCGTTTTCTTAACAAGAGTTCGATTCGGGCAAGCAAAAAGGATGAGAGCAGGACAGGTATGACTTGTCCCTGATAACCGATTTTATTGATAGACAATCCAAACAAATCCCAGCGAGGAATGTCCCCGCTGCTTAACGCGTCGCTTGCAGAGGAGAGACTCGGGTGAATGAGCATCAACCCTAACACAATGCCGAGGAGCGGGCTCCCGCCGAAGCGCTTCACCGCGGACCATCCAATCAATCCCGGCAAAAAGGTAAATGCCGTGCTCGCAATCAAGCTGACAATGTCGGCAAATCCTTCCCAGGCCGGATAAACTTCAATCAACGACTTTTCCGCGTAAAAAATGCCCGGTCCCACCAGCAAATTATTGAGTCCAAGCAGCAAACCGGATGTGACAATGGCGGGAAGAAGCGGAATAAAAATATCTCCCAGCACCTTCACGAATCGTTGCAGCGGATTTATTTTTTTCGCTTCGCCGACTGGCGCCGTCCCCTGTGCCGGAGCGGGCGTGGAAGTCCCCGCCATCCCTGCGATTTGCACCAATTCCTTGTGCACTTTATCCACGAGTCCCTGGCCAATGACAACCTGAAATTGACCATTTGTGGAAAAGCTTCCTTTCACTAAATCGTTCTTGTCCAGTGCTTCTTTATTGACTTTCCCCTCATCCCTCAAGGAAAATCGCAGTCTGGTAATGCAGTGTATAACATCTGAAATATTGTCCGAGCCTCCAACAGCCTCAATAATCTGTTCCACGGACTTTCTCTTTATTGCCATCGCTAGCTCCTCCAAAACTCTATGATGCGGTATATATTGCTGAAAAAATATCCAACTGTCCAATTGGAGCAACGTTTTTTCATCGTTATCGCATCCGCGATCTTACGTGAATCATTTCACTTCCCTTGCCTCGCTCTGTCTTCCATTTTTCACCTACATCATCTCATCTATCCCCCTAGTAACGCTTACAATCTCTTTTTTCCGCAAAGCCTGTATATACAAATTACAGAGAAATGATATCATGTATATACATGTTGGTCAACCGCCGAGTAGGAGTCCGGCTCCAAAAAAAGCTTCCGCTATGGGAAGCTGGAAGCTGGTCGTCTTTCGCCGGTCATCCTTCCCGTACCGCGTTCCGGTACTGGATCGGGGTTAGGCCCTCGCTCTTCTTGAACTTGCGGATAAAATTCGTCGGGTCGTTGTAGCCGACCTCGCTCATAATATCTCGCAGCGGAACATCGGTATGCTTCAGCAATTCCTTCACCTTCTCCATCCGCAGCGTGTCGATATAGCGCATCAGCGTATGGCCGGTGCTGTCCTTGAACACACGCGTGACATAGGAAGGCGAGAGCGAGAACTGCTGCGCGATGCTCTCCAGCGAGAGGCCGTTGTCCCGGTAATGCTTGGCGACGTAGTCGCGGAGTTTGTCGGCGAGGCCGGCGCCCTTGGCCGCGGTCTGCTGTTCCATATAGACGCACAGTTCCTGGCACAAGCGGGCGATCGAGGCCTCCAGCGCCTCCATCGTCTCAACCTCTTCCGTCGCCAGGGCGTTAATCAGGTCGCGGAAGCGGTCATCCGATTCTATGCCGAGCTCCATCAGCGTCTTAATCAGCGTGTTCACCAGATTGAAGCAGATCAGCTCGGCTGCCCGGAGCGGGATATGCCGTTCCGCGATATCCTGCAGCATGGCGGCGACGATATGCCGCGCGTCGTCTCCCCGCGCCTGCCTCAGCGCCAGCACCAGCTCCCGCTCCTGCTCGAGCGCCTGCCAGTACGGGCTCTGTCCGTTCGGCTGAACATCTTCATAGCTGATGATTCGTCCCCCGCCCTTGATGAAGCGGTAGCGCACCGCCTGGCTCGCTTCGAGGAAGGAGCCGTGCGCGAGGGCGATGTCCTCGCAGCAGGAGCCGATGCCGACTGTGACCGACAGTTGCCAGTAATGGCTGAGGAACTGCCGCAGCTTCTCGGCCAGCCTGACCGGCTGCCCGCTCTCTATCGCCGCCTCGTCCAGATTGAGCAGCAGGGCGAAGGTCCGGTTGTCCGGCAGCTCCACGCTATAGCCAATCCCTATCTCCTCCGAGAGCTCCTCCAGCATTTTCACCAGACTGTACTTGAGCAGATGCTGGGTCGATGCCGAGTGAAGCCGCTGGAACCCGGCATAGTCATCGATATGGAACAGAAGGACGACCGCCTGCTCGTGCTCGAAGCGCATCGATGCGAGCGCCAGCCGCTCCTCCCATGGTCCGCTCATCATGCGGCCATGCAGCAGCGAGAGAATGATCTGCTCCTTCAGTTCACTCGCCTGGCTCTTCAACTGATGGAGCAGGCCTTCCTTCTGGGCCTCCATCTCTCCGACCGCTCGGGAGATGAGGTCATATTCATCCGCTCCCGCGGCCGCGGCCTGCAGCGAATGATGCGGCTCCAGCTTCTTCACCAGCCGCTGCAGCGGGCGGTAATTGTTCACCGAGAAGGAGAAGGCAATGATCAGTCCGATGACAAATACGGCCCCAACCGTATATTCGAACCACCGCTTGCTCTTCTGAACCTGGCTCATGAATTGATCGGTCGGCATGACGGTAATATAGGACCAATAGTTGTGGTCGGATTGCATGCGCACGATGGAATACGGATGTCCCTCGATGGACACGCTCTGGAGCGTATCATCCGCCTCCGCCGCGGCCGCGTTCCGAACCGCGGTCCACACGGCGGATTCCGCCGCTCGCGTTCCGGGGTTCTCGAGCCGGTAGAGCGGCTCCTGCTGCTCGCTGACGATGTAGGTGAAGCCATAGTAATCCTGAAGCGCTTGCTGCATAATCGTCCGGATGCTGGTCTCCTCGATGAAGAACAGCACCGCCCCGTAGCGCTCGTCCCGATTATGTGACAGCGGTTCGATATAGACATATCTTTGCAGCGGCGGGGCTCCCTTCATGACGGTCGTCTGCAGCGCTTGAAGCACGGGGATTTCCAAGCTCTCCAGCGTCTTGTCCAGGTCTTTCAGCCGGTAGTTGTCGAATTTGTAAACGGATTCAAAAAACGCGTCTGCATCGTACGTCCCGCTGGCCGCATACAGCCGGTCGGGATGCTGGGAAGGATAGTACAGCATCACGTCATAGATGAAGGAGTTGGTTGATTTGTATTTTTTGAGTTCGGACACGGTCCGGTACAGGGCGTAGCCGTTCTCCTCCACCATGAACGGCGTCAGCTCGGAGTTGGAGGAGATCTGAAGCGCCATCCGGTTCATCTCGTTCACTTTCGCATCCATAATGTCCTTAATCTGCGTCAGCCGGGCGACCGTGCTGTCCCGAATCTCATCCCCCAGCGTCGCGACGAAGCCCTGATAGACGATCCCGCCCATAATCATCAGAATAATGACGACGAGCAGCATATAAGAAAAGAAATAGTTATAAAACCTGGACTTGACCCTGCGGCTCCACAACCTCATGCCCCCGCCCTCCTCCAGCTCTAGTCATCCAGAACCGCTCGTATCCGATTCATGCGGCGACTGCCAAAGGAAGACGGATGCGTCTTACCCTTTGGCAGTCAATCGTGCAGCCCGTGCGTACAGCATACACACCCGGCAGTCGCTTGACAATCCGCGATTTCGGCATCGGCGTTGATAAAATAGCAAGCAAGCCCCAGTTCCACGTCCACCGCTTATTGCTTATACCGCTCATACCCCGCCTTGTAAATGTCCATATATTCCTTCAGGCCCATCTTGTTCAGCGTAGCGACGTAGTTGTCCCACTCGCCGAAGGAGGCTCCTCCGGTAATGAATTTGGTCGTCATCTCCTTGACATACGTCTCGATGTCGGTCTTGAGCACCGTCATGCGTTCGGTCTCTTCCTTCGTATAGTTGAACGGCGGCCAGATCTCCTTGATGAGGTACGGCTCCACCTTCTTCGCCGCCTCAATCGATCCGGGCATTCCTTCGGCTCCCTTGAAATACGCCTGCTTCAGCATGCTCGGGTAACCGACGCCCGGCCAGACGAGATATTGCGACACCGCCTGATCCTGGGTCAAGCCGTCGGGATGATGCTTGATTTCGTCCGTATAATCGACCTCGCCATTGGCCTTCTCGACGAACGTCTTATCCTTGAAGCCCATGAAGAACATTTTGATGCCTTCCTCGCTGTACAGATGGTCCACCCAACGCACAGTCGCTTCCGGATGCTTGTTCTTGTCCGTAATGACGAACTGTCCCGGATTGCCAACCGGCGATCCGATATAGGAATAGATCTTGTCGCCATGCGGCCCGGCAAGCGCCGAGGCGCCGACATAGCCCTTCAGATTGCTGTAGACGGCCTCCGGATTGTAATCGGCAATCACGGCGTATACGCCCTGGGAGCCTTTGGCGATGATCTGATCGGCATTGGCGGTGAAAAAATCTTTGTCGATCAAGCCTTCGCTGTAGATTTTGTTCACATATTGGAGCATCTCCTTGTAGCGATCGTCTGCCGGGAAGAAACGCAATTCGTTGCTTGCCGGGTCGACATCCACATACGGATGGGATACGCCGCGGTTGCCCAGCCCCCACGCGCCGTACAAGTAGTTCCCTAAGTAATTCCAGCCCGGGCCGCCGCCAAGCGGGATGATGTTCGGATCCGCCTGCTTGATCGCCTTCAAGTACTCGTAGAATTCCTCCGTCGTCTGCGGCTCCGGCTTCCCGACCCGGTCCAGCCATTCCTGGCTGTACCACATGAAGGCTCCCGTCAGCATCGAAGTGAAGCCCGGATCCGTCACGGTAGGGAAGGAGTAAATATTGCCGTCCGGCATCGTTATCGCCTTGCGCACTTCCGGATTCTCGTCCAGCAGCTTTTTGAAATTCGGCGCATAATCGTCAATCAGCTGATTGAGCGGGATAAAGACGCCCTGTTCGCCGTACAGCATCAGATCGGATGGCGTGAACCGGTTCCCGTAGAACGCATCCGGATAATCGCCGCCCGCAAGCAAAATGTTGCGCTTCTCGACCAGATTATCGCGATCGACCGTATTCCATGTGATATGAATATTGCTCATCTTCTCGAACTCCTGCCACAGCAGCAGGTTGTTCCAGTCCGAGGCCGCGAACCGCTTCGGCGCGAAGAACTCCAGTTCGATCCTGTCCTGCGCGATCGGCATCCCTTCCTTGTTCACGCCGGCGGATTCCTTCGAGCCGCCGTCTTCTCCCCCTCCTCCGCTCTGGCTGCCGCAGCCCGCGAGCGCGGTAGCCCACGCCAGCATCAAGACGAGAAGCAGCACGGCACAACGTCGGTTTTTCATCACGTAACCCCCTATATTCAAATATGTCGTGTTACCCTTTGATTGCGCCGATCGTCATCCCTTTGACGAAGTAGCGCTGCAGGAACGGATACAGTAGGAAGACCGGCAGATTCGCGACAATGACGACCGCATATTTAATCGCCTGGCCGTACATGATCTGTTCGGACAGTGCCGAAGCGCCCCCGGCCATTTTATCCATCTGGTTCTGTATCAGAATTTCGCGCAGGATGAGCTGCAGCGGGAATTTGTCGCGATCGGTCAAATAAATGAGCGCGCTGAAGTACGAGTTCCAATGATCGACGCTATAGAACAGCACCATGACCGCGATAATCGGCATCGACAGCGGAAGCATGATGCGATACAGAATCTGGAGCGTCGTGCAGCCGTCGATCATCGCCGCCTCCTGCACTTCATACGGCACGCTCGTGCGGAAGAAGGTCCGCATGATGATGATGTTATAGACGGAGACGGCCCCCGGCAGCACGAGCGCCCACATGCTGTTCAGCAGGCCGAGCTTCTTCACGACGAGATAGGAAGGAATGAGGCCGCCGCTGAAGAACATCGTGAACACGAGCGCGAACATGATGACGTTGCGGCCGGGAAGATTGGTTCGCGACAATGGAAACGCCGCCAATATGGTCATCAGCAGATTGATCGATGTCCCGACAACCGTATAGAGGATGGTATTGCCGTACCCCGTCAATATTTCCCGATTCTGAAAGACCTTCTGATAACCAACGAACGTAATCTCCTTCGGGAACAGCCACAGCTCGCCCCGCGACACGGCGGCGGGATTGCTGATGGACGCACTCAGCACGAAGACAAGCGGGTATAGAACGATCAGAAGAGTCATGACGAGCAGCAAACTATTGATGAAGCCGAACAGCTTATCTCCACGGGTCTCCCCCACTGAAATCCTCCCCTTTCCTCACCATAGGCTCGTGTTGCCGGCTTTTCTCGCAATGAAATTAACGCTGACGAGCAGAATGAAGTTGACGATGTTGCTGAATAAGCCGACGGCGGCGGAGAAGCTGTACTGCGCGCCCAGCAGGCCGCTGCGGTAGACGTACGTGGCAAAGACGTCCGAGCTCTCCAGGTTCATGTCGTTCTGCATCAGGAACACTTTCTCGAAGCCGACGCTCAGAATAGATCCGGTATTCAGAATCAACAGAATGACGATGGTCGGCATGATGCATGGAAGATTGACGTGCCAGATACGCTGCAGCCGGCTTGCCCCATCAACGCGGGCCGCCTCGTGAAGCTGCGGGTCCACTCCGGACAGCGCGGCCAAATAAATGATGGAACTCCACCCCATCTGCTGCCAGACGCCCGAAAAGACATATAATGATTTGAACCAGCCCGGCTCCGTCAGGAAGGAGATCGGCTCCCCGCCGAAGGCGCGAATAAGATGATTGATCATCCCCGTATCCGGCGACAGGAAAATGACGAGAATTCCGACCATGACGACAGTCGATAAAAAATGCGGGGCATACGTGACAGTCTGCACCGTCTTCTTGAACCATTTGCCCCGAATCTCATTAATCATCAAGGCCAGCAGGATCGGGACCGGGAAGCCGACCAGCAATTGGTACAATCCAATGCCCAGCGTATTCTTGATTAGACGCCAGAAATAATAGCTCTGATAAAAGCGCTCGAAATGCTTCATCCCGACCCAGGGACTTCCGGTAATGCCCTTCGTCGCAATAAAATCCTTAAATGCGATCTGGACCCCGTACATCGGAACATAGTGAAATACGATAAAATAGACCATAACGGGTGCAAGGAGCAGATACATCTGCCAATGCTTGCGCAACACTCTTGCCATGCAGCAGCCTCCATCTGTTCAAAGTCGTGATCTCTTCTTGATGTAAGCGTTTTAGTTTTGTTGCAGCTGTGTTATCGCTAATTGTAGAAAGGAGCCCTGCACGTGTCTATCTGCAATAATTTCTTCATCGGCTTTTTTTGTGATTCGAAGCCACAGGTGTGCGTTGTATCATTGACAACTCCGAAGACAGGCGCAGAAATTCGCCTGTGGAAAAAAATTAATTGTTGTGTTCTCGCTTTATGGTTACTATAATGGTAGTAACTTTTTGAATCCTGCAGATTGGAGTTGTTTCCTTTGAATTTCCGGGTATACATGTTGGCGGTCGCCGCCTTCGTCGTCGGCACGGTGGAGCTGATCATCGGAGGGCTGCTTGACCAGATCGCGTCTGACCTCGGCATTACGGTCAGTGCCGCAGGCCAGCTAATCACGATCTTCTCCGTCGCCTTCGCCATATCCGCGCCGATATTGATGAACGTGACCGCGCGGTTCGAACGGAAGAAGCTGTACTTATTCTTTTTGTTCGTCTTTATGCTGTCTAATCTGATCGTCGCCTTCAGCTCCGATTACGGGGCATTGATGGCCGCCCGGGCGCTGTCCGCCGCGAGCGGATCGCTCATTATCGTCCTGTCGGTTACGATCGCGTCGAAGCTGGTGAAGCCCGAGTATAAAGGCCGGGCAATCGGAATTATCTATATGGGCGTCAGCGGCTCGCTCGTGCTGGGCGTTCCGATCGGCATGGTTATCGGCCATGCTTACGGCTGGAGAGCGCCGTTCCTGTTCGTCGCCCTGCTCACGGTCGTGGCCATGATTGCGATTTTCTTCTCGCTGCAGCCCGTCGCGCCGTCGCCGGCGGCGCCGCTTCGCGCCCAGTTCGCCTCGCTGAAGAACGCCAAGCTGGTAAGCGGTCATCTGCTGGCCTATTTCATGCTGACCGGCCATTTGACCTTGTATGCGTATTTGACGCCGTACCTCCAGGCAACCTATCAATTAAGTCCGGAGATGACGAGCGTCGCCTACTTCCTGTTCGGCATCGCCGCCGTCGCCGGCGGGGGACTCGGGGGCTGGATTGCGGACAAATGGGGCACGAAGCGCTCCATTCTGACCGTCGTAGCCAGCTTCGCCTGCATCATGTTCATCCTGCCCTTCGCGGCTCATCTGCCGTTCTACCTGTTCATGGCCGTGGTCATGATATGGAGCGCGCTAAGTTGGGCGCTGACTCCGGGACAGCAGAGCTATCTGATGCAGTGCGCGCCCGATACCGCAGATATCCAGCTGAGCCTCAGCTCCTCGGTGCTGCATATGGGCATCGCGACCGGCTCGGTCGTCGGCGGGATTGTGATCGAGAAGAGCGCCGTCACCTACAACGCCTGGGTCGGCTGCTCCATCGTCCTGGTGGCACTGGTCGTGGCGGTCTATTCCTTGACCCGCCCGTTCCACGGCAAGGCAGCCGCCGCTCACCAAGCAAGCGCCGGCGCTTCGGCGCCATTAGCTGAATCGTAACCAGAAGCCGCCCCGGGGCAGTAAGCCTCGGGGCGGTGTTGTGATTAGGGGCACATTCACTGCAGAAGAATGAAACTATATTGCCCTCTTCAAATCATATATGATATGATATATCAAAACAATTACAAATAGAAACTGAGGCGAAGCACATGGTCAATGCAATGATTAAGCTATGCGGCATGCAGCAGTGGACGGAGGCTTTGGTATATCCGGAGAATAATACGGTCGAACTAAATGGTAAGCGCATTCATTCCTCCAAGCTGGCGTTGGATACTCCCGTAACCGGCATGATTTACGGAACGCTGCTCAATTACAAGGGAGTGCTGGAAGCACTGGGGAATGCGGTGAATGAACCGCCTTACAACGCCCCCCCTATTGGCCCGGTCCTGTATATCAAGCCCGCGAATACACATATCGGGTACGGCTCGGCCATTCCTCTTCCCGCAGATGCCGAACAGGTAGCGGTCGGCGCCGCGTTAGGCGTTGTCATCGGCCGCGCCGCAACGCGGGTTAGCGAATCCGAAGCCCTTGATTATGTGGCAGGCTACACGATCGTGAATGATGTCCAGATCCCGCATCAGCATCTGTTCCGGCCCGCTATCCGCCAGCTGTCGCGGGATGGCTTCTGCCCTGCAGGTCCTTGGGTCATGAAGCCGGAAGCGATCGGCGACCCGCATAATCTGAAGATCCGCGTATATGTGAATGGGGTACTGAAGCAAGAACATACGACGGCCCGTCTGATTCGCACGATCCCCCGCTTGCTTGCGGAGGTTACGGATTTTATGACGTTGAACGCAGGGGATATGCTGCATGTCGGCATTCCCGAGAACGCCCCGCTCGCGGCAGCGGGAGATGATGTCCGGATTGAAATCGATGGAATCGGCTGCCTGGACAATCCCGTTGTGCCTGAGCAGGGGAGAGCTGAAGGAGGAGAAGCGATATGAGACATGCGCGCGTCGCTTATTCCGGATCGATTCATCACGCGATAGACTGGGACGGACGGCTGAAGCTTGATGACGGACGAGAAGTTAGCGAATCGGACGTCGTATGGCTTCCGCCGCTGCAGCCCCGGACGATATTCGCGCTCGGCTTGAATTATGCGGATCATGCCAGAGAACTATCCTTTGCCGCTCCGGCTGAACCGCTTGTGTTCCTGAAGGGACCCAACACATTAATCGGCCATCGCGGGCATACTCGCCGTCCCGCTGACGCCGCTTATATGCACTATGAGTGCGAACTTGCCGTCGTCATCGGCCGCACCGCACGCGCCGTGAAGCAAGAAGATGCTTACGATTATGTAGCCGGATATACGGTAGCCAATGATTATGCCATCCGCGATTATCTGGAGAACTATTATCGGCCGAATCTGAGAGTGAAGAACCGGGATACATGCACCCCAATCGGCCCTTGGCTCGTTGATGCCGGCGATGTGTCCGATCCGATGAATTTAACTCTTCGCACCTATGTGAACGGCGCCTTGACCCAGGAAGGCTCCACCGCCGACATGATCTTCGGCATTCCTGCACTTATCGAATATTTGAGCAGCTTCATGACGCTGAAGCAAGGCGATATCATCCTGACCGGCACGCCCGAAGGATTGGTCAATACCGAAATCGGGGATGAAGTGGTGACCGAGATCGAAGGCATTGGCCGCCTAGTGAATACGATAGCAGGCGATGATGTTTTTCATATACGGGGCTGATTCCGGCTGGACAACGATTGGAGGAGGTAGTGATATGCCGCATATTATCGTGGAATATACGAGTAATATTAAAGAGGAAGCCAATATTCCATCCCTATTACAAACGATCCACCATGTGCTCCTCGCACGGCGCGATAGTTTCCCCATCGGAGGGATTCGTTCGCGGGCGATCGAACTGCATGATTACCTCGTTGCCGATGGCGCGGAAGATGACGCCTTCGTTCACATCACCTTAAAAATCGGCTCAGGCCGTTCGGAACAAGTCAAGCGAAATACATGCGACGCGCTGTTCGATGCGGTCAAGACCCATTTTGCCCCGTTGTTCGACCAACGATATTTGGCGCTGTCGCTGGAACTGGCGGAATTTAGCGAAGGCGGCACCTACAAGCATAATAATATTCACGCAAGATATGCAACATAGCCGGATCGGCCAGTCAAAAGGGGCTGTCTCATAGGCATTGCATAATGATTGAGGTGACGAGTTAACAGAGAGTGAGGATGCGGGAAAACAGCGACGCGAAACCGGTGGAAGATGGATGAAGCAGTGAAATGCTGCGTGGATGCAGCAATTTCTGTTCTTTAAGCCGTTATTTGATTAAATTACTGCGATAGTACATTATTTACATCGATTTTTGTCTTTTATCGATTGGATAGTCTGAAATTGATGCCGTTTTGCAGGATTCCCTGTAACGGAGTACACATCATAAAGGAAAGGTGCATTTTTGCAGTTTTCGGCGAGTCGAGCTTTGAGAATCAGGGGAGCTGTCTCACTGTAGTGAAATACTACTTGTGGGACAGCCCCTTTCTCGTTCGGGTTTGGAAACTCTACTTCGTCTTTGAAGACTTTCCTTCGGCTTACCCTGTTGAATCCGTCCCCTGTTGCGTAAGTTCACTTTACTTTTTCCAGACGACAAGCTTCATTTCTGTCATCTCTTCTATGGCATATTTAATTCCTTCACGCCCGATCCCGCTCTCCTTCACGCCGCCATACGGCATATGATCAACGCGGAAGCTCGGGATGTCGTTAATCATGACGCCGCCGACATGCAGTTGGTCTGCAGCATGCAGCGCTGTATGCACATGTTCCGTATAAATGCCGGCTTGCAGGCCGAAGCGGGACTCATTCACCTGTTGAATCGCCTCGTCAACCGACTTCACCTGATTGATTACGACAATCGGTCCGAACACTTCCTGGCAGCAGACCTTCAGCTTAGACCCCGCCTCCAGAATCACCGTCGGATGCAGCACATTGCCGTCGGCACAGCCGCCAGTCGCAATCGTCGCTCCGGCCTGTCTTGCTTCTTCAATCCAATCCAGCAGCCGCCGGACATCTTCAGGCGAGATCACGGCCGATACATCCGTAGCAGGGTCAAGCGGATCCCCAATCTTCAGTTGCCGCGTGCGCTGAATGAATTGGTCCACAAATTCATCATGCACCTCTTCATGGACATACACACGCTGCAACGAAATGCATACTTGCCCCTGATTAGCGAAAGCGCCCGTGACGGAACGATCGATAATATCGTCTATCCGAACGCCTTTGTCGACAATAAGCGCCGAATTGGAGCCAAGCTCCAGGGTTACGCGCTTGAGACCGGCCTGGTTGCGAATCCCGATGCCAACCGCCGGACTGCCGGTGAACGTAATCATCCGAACCCTGTCGTCTGTCACGATTCGCTCGCCAATGAGGCGGCCGCTGCCGGTCACGACGTTCAAAGCGCCGTCCGGCAGTCCGGCCTCCTGCAGCAATTCGGCGATGAACAGGCTCGACAGGGGCGATTGCGAGGCAGGCTTGAGCACAATCGCATTGCCCGCCGCGATCGCCGGGCCTACTTTATGAGCGACCAGGTTCATGGGGAAGTTGAACGGGGTAATCGCCCCTATCACTCCGAGTGGTTCTCGCAGCGTATAGGCCAATCTCCCCTCCCCGCTCTTCGATGCGTCCAGCGGCAATGTCTCCCCGTGTATCCGCTTCGCCTCTTCCGCCGCGAACCGATACGTCTCAATCGTACGCTCCACTTCAAGCATGGCGGTCCTGATCGGCTTGGCCACCTCGAGCGCGAGAAGGCGAGCCGCCTCGCCCGCGCGTGCTTCAATCAAGCCTGACAAGCGCTCAAGGATTGCCGCACGCTGATACGCGGGCATCCTGGCCATGACGGTTCCGGCTTCGTAAGCAGCTTGGATAGCCTGCTCGATGTCTTCTTCCCCGGCGACGGGAATCTCCGCTATCACTTCGCCTGAATAGGGAGAGCGCAGCATACTGTAATCCCGCGTGTCCACCCATGCACCGTTAATGAACAGTCTTCTCTTCATCATCGTCACCTGAATATCCTTAGATCAAATGCTGCGGCTGCCGGGAAGGCAGCGCCGCCGTCAGCAACTCAGCATGCTCGCCGGTCTGGATATCGACGAATGGCGTGCCTTCATTGAACCAGGATTCCGGTGTCGCGCTTCCCCAGAACGTCTGCCGTCTCGGATCGTGGATGTCCCATTTAATAGGCCCAAGATCAGGATCGCTAGTTAAATAATCTCCATTATACAGTTCAATCCGGATGCCGTCAGGATCTCTCAAATAGAGGAAGAAGGCATTAGACAATCCATGCCTGCCGGGCCCGCGTTCAATGCTCCCCTGATAACCAAGCGATGCCAGCACATCGCACGCATGAATCAGCGCCAACGGATCCGGAAGCCAGAAGCCAACATGATGCAGTCTTGGACCCGGTCCATTCATGAAGGCTTGATCATGTACGTTATGCTTGCGATGCAGCCAAGCTGCGTACAAACTGTCATCTTCGAGCGCCGTATACTCGGAGCAGGCGAAGCCCAGTTCATTGACGAAAAAATCATAGGCCCGGGCCACATCGGGAACAAAGCAATTGACATGGTCAATGCGCTGAATGCGCGCGCCCGTATATAGATCATACCGCTGCAGCAATCGTTCCACCTTATCCATTTCCGCGTAGAACTGGAGCGGAAGTCCGCTGACATCCTGCACATGCAAAGCCCGGCCCATCGCATGCAGCGTCCCCTTCGGTATCCATCGGGTCGGAAGGCCCCGGGACGCAAATAGCCGTTCCAGTGCGTCCAGGTCGCTTTCCCGCATGACTTTGTAGCCTAGAGCGACGATTCCAGGCTTGTCCGCTTTGATCAGATGCAAGCAGTGATGGTTATGCTCTTCCAGACCGCGGAGATATAAATGGTTTTCGTCGCTTTCCGTTTCAATGAAGCCCAATGCATCTACATAAAATTTCCGCGACTGTTCCAGATCCGTAACATTCATAATGACATTCCCGATTCGAATAATGGAGAAATCCAAATCTATCGCCTCCTCACATGAATGGATTAATGAGTAACAAGCTGCTCGGAACGCTCCAGAAACTCCTTGACCCGATCGACATATTCCTGCTTATCGTAGCCATTGTATAACGCTCCGGCCATTCTTACCGGATCGCCGAAGAAGAACCGTTCATACAAGGTTTGGCGGCTTCCAAAGGCGCTCATGCACACATCCCATGCCAGCCGGTACAGCTTGACGCGATGGTATGCGTCCTGATTCGCAGCCTGCAAGTATTTATCCAGATCCGGCCGAAGCACGGATTGAAAATCCGCCTCGTTCGGAAGCGCCATGAGCCCGCTTGCGCCAAGCAACTGCATAATCTCTGAAAAACGGGGGTACATCTTCGGAAAATAGTTCCGTGCGGCATTCAGAGGCCCAAAATCAGGTGTCATCACGCCCCAGCGATCGATCTTGGCATTGGCCTCCGAAGCGATTAAGAACGCTTTCAATGTTTCCAAGGCAATAATGACTTCCGCCATTTTCTCCTGCACATGCTGGTATTGGCCGATATTAATGGTCTCCACCATCAGCTGAAGGATGCCAAGAATGAATTCGGTTTTCGCTACGTTCTTCGAGACAACCTGGTGTGTCATATGAACCGCGGCGTTGCTGTCCGCATATATGCGGTTGCAAATATCGGTATTGCCCAGGGCAAAGATTCGATTCCATGGCACCGTCACATCATCGAAGACAACGATCGCGTCCATTTCTTCAAAACGGGAACCGAGCGGGTGATCAAAAGGAGATTTGCCGTAATCGAACGATTCCCGGCATATAAATTTCAATCCAGGCGTGTTGTTCGGAATCGAGAATGCAAACGCATACGGATTCTCCTCTTCCGATTGCTTCAATACCGTTGACGGAAAGACCATAATTTCATCCGTAATCCCGCCCTGGGTCGCAAGCAGGCGGGCGCCGCGAATCACCACGCCATCGTCATTCTTCCTTACGATTCGAGCCGCGATATAAGGATCGGACAACTGATGAGTCTGAACTCCCCGGTTCACTTGCGGCTGAATTAACGTATGGGTAAGCGACAGATCATTTTCACGAATGTATTCAATATATTGCCGCATATTGTCGGCATACATCGTATCTTGTGCCCCGAATATATCTGCTGCCGCGCCATAGGCCATCATCCCCGAATTGATGTAGTCAGGAGAGCGTCCCATCATTCCGCCATTGAACTTGGCCCACTCCTGAATCATGTTTCTTCGCTTCTCCAGATCTTCTCTGGTGCTTGGCTGGAGGAAGGATGTTCCTACCCGCTCCCCTGTTGTTGGAGATACGTAGGTCATGATCTCGATTTTGCCAGGGTCGAATTGCATATCATACAGAGCGGCCTGACTTCTCATCACCCCCCGGAACGCCGGGTGCTCGGACACGTTCCCTTGGACTTGCTGTCCGTCGATCCAGACATTGGACTTCGCTGCATCAATACGGTCAATATATTGTTGACCTGTCTTGGCTGGCATAGAATGACCTCCTTGGATTCATTCGGATCAGGCAATCTGCCTGTCAGATAACTATCTGGCTGCCTTCTTGCCGAAAGCAGGAATATGCTGTTCATCAAGCGCGACGTGAATGATCTGGGTTTCCGTATAGAAATCGAACCCGTAATGGCCCCCTTCTCTGCCGATTCCGCTTGCTTTGGTCCCGCCGAACGGCGTGCGCAAATCCCGCACATTTTGGGAGTTCACCCATACCATCCCGCACTCAAGCTGCTGCGCCATCCGGTGTCCGCGCTTCATATCGTTCGTCCATACATAACCGGCCAGCCCGTATTTGGAATCATTGGCCATTCTGAGCGCTTCCTCCTCGGTGGAGAAGGGAATGACGGTGAGCACGGGGCCGAATATTTCCTCTTGGGCAACCGTCATCTGATTGTTGGCGTTCAGAATAAGGGTGGGCGCTACATAATTGCCTGCGCTCAGTGCCTGAGGGATCGAAGCGGAGATGACTTCTGCGCCCTCATTCCGCGCTGTGTCGATATACCGGATGACATGGTTATAATGTTCGCGGTGAATCAGCGGACCCACTTCCGTAGCCGGATCTTGCGGATCGCCGACGATAATGTTCTGCAATCTGTCCTTCAGCCTGTCAACAAACGGATCATGAATGGATTCGTGAATAAGCAGTCTCGAATTGGCGGTGCACCGCTCTCCGTTGAAGGAGAAAATCTGCCATACGACCGCGTCCAATGCCGTATCCAGATCGGCATCCTCGAATATGATGGCCGGGGACTTGCCGCCCAGTTCCATCGAGACGCGCTTAAGCGTATCGGAACCGTTCTTAATAATTGCCGAACCGGTCGTCGTTTCCCCCGTAAAAGAAATCAGTTGCACGTCAGGGTGAGCGACTAACGGCGCGCCGCAAGTCTCGCCATAGCCATGGACGACATTGAATACGCCCGGCGGCAACCCGGCTTCATGAATAATCTCGGCCAGCTTGTTCGCTGTAAGCGGAGACCACTCGGCCGGCTTCAAGACACAAGTATTTCCGGTCGCGAGGGTTGGAGCCACTTTCCAGGTGGCCAGCATGAACGGCGCATTCCACGGTGTAATCAATCCCGCAACACCGACCGGCTTATGAATCGTATAGTTAATGAACGAGTTGTCCACTTGGTAGGATTCGCCGACAAGACGCGTCTTGACCATCTCGGCATAGAAGCGGAAATTGGCAGCCGCGCGTTCAGCCTGCTTCTTCGTCTGTGCAATCGGCAAGCCGCTATCCAGCGATTCCAGGTACGAAATATCTTCCGCATATTTCTCTATCAGTTCGGCAATTTTGATGATATATTTCATTCGTTCGTTGATGCGCATCGTCCGCCATGGCCCTTCATCGAACGCTTGGCGCGCTGCCGCCACAGCAAGGCCGATATCCTCGGCGAATCCTTCTGCCACTTCATTGATCGGCTCATTGTTGAACGGATTGAGGTTGCTGAATGCCCGGCCAGACACGCTCTCTACGAATTGGCCGTTAATATAATGCAATACGTTGCCGATATGAGTGTGTGACTGCTTCATGTCTTCTCTCCTTCCTCTCCCAATATGTCATCATGAAGACGCATTCATTTGCTTGGTTATGATCCCGTACTGAACGAGCGTCTCCTCGATTTCCTGGCGAAGAGCTTCGGATGGCGGTCCAAGCGGAAGCCGGACGGCCGGATTGATTTTCCCCATCATGCCCAATGCCGTCTTGACAGGTACCGGATTCGTATCTTTGAATAGAACGTCATTCAGCGTCAGCAAATGGTAATGAAGCTCCACCGCGCCTTCAACATCCCCGGCAGACCAGCGATTATACAGCTCGGCGACTTCCTTCGGCGCTATGTTCGCTGTAGCGGCAACGTGGCCTGCCCCGCCGATCGCCAGCATCGGGTAACATAACAACTCAATCCCTGAATACAGCAGGAAATCCCTTCCGCAGCGATGAAGAACCCGGTTCACATGTTCGAAATCTTTGTTGGACTCTTTGATTCCGACAATGTTATCGCAATCTTCTACCAGGCGGGCCAGTGTGCTTACCTCCAAATTCACGCCGGTTCGGCCCGGGATATTATACAGAATGATCGGAATATCCACGGAATCGGCAATCGTTCTGAAATGTTGATATAATGCTTGCTGGTTCGGACGATTATAATACGGCACGATGACAAGCGCCGCATCTGCCCCCATTTCTTGGGCAAGCTTCGTCAAGTGCAGCGCTTCCTCATGATTCGTTGATCCCGTGCCCGGAACAACAGGAACGCGTTGATTGACCGTACGAATGACATGCTCCATAATCATCTCGCGTTCCGCAAGCGTGAGCGAGCTTGGCTCTCCGGTCGTTCCGGTAACCGAAATTCCATGAGAACCGGATTCAAGATGCCATTCAATCAAGCCGCTCATCGCCTGCAAATCCACTTGATTGTTGCTGTCAAACGGAGTTACAATCGGCGAGATCGAACCTCTCAATCGTTGCTTCATTTCTTTCGCGTTGATCATTTTGCCAACATCCTTTCGTTCTGTATTGGGATGGATTCCGCTTCCGCTGCCCTGCTTTTGCCGAAATACGCGCTTCGAACATCGGGGTGATCCATGATCTCCGCCGCGGCTCCATGCAATGCGATCTCTCCCCGCTCAATGACGCACGCATAATCTGCAACGCCTAGCGCTGCCTTCACATTCTGTTCGACGAGAATGATCGTCGTCCCGATTTCTTGCTTGAGCTGTACAAAAATGTTCATCATATCTGTGACGATCAGCGGCGCAAGTCCAAGCGAGGGTTCGTCCAGCAACATTAGAGCGGGGCGGGACATTAAGCCTCGGCCAATCGCCAGCATCTGCTGTTCACCGCCGCTCAACAGGCCTCCCGGACGCGAAAGCATCGTCTTCAGCTTCGGGAACAACTCAAGCACCTGATCATAGTCTTGCTGGATTCGGCGCTTGTCCTTCCTTCTGCGGTGGTACGCGCCCAGCAACAGATTGTCCTTTACCGAGAGGGAGTCAAAGATTTGCCGCCGTTCAGGCACGAGACAAATCCCCTTCGCGACAACCTGCTCCACGGAGAGCCGCGTAATATCAGCGCCTTCGAACATCATCCTCCCTGCCCTTGGTTGGAGCATTCCTGCCAAGGTCCCCAACAACGTGCTCTTTCCGGCTCCATTCGATCCAACGATGGCGAGTAGTTCTCCCTTCCTTACTGTGAATGAAATCCCTTTAAGAGCATGTAAATGGCCGTAATACGTATGCAAGCCCGTTACTTCCAGCATCAGAGCGCGATCTCCTCATCTCCCAAATAAGCGGCTATAACCGCAGGGTTATTGTAGATTTCTTCCGGCGTGCCTTCCGCAAGCTTCTTGCCAAAATCAAGCACAACGATATGATCCGCCATCGACATCACGGTTTCCATGTCATGCTCAACGAACAGAAATGTCATACCCTCCGCCCGCATTCGTTCGATTGTGGTTACCAGCTTCTTGGATTCTTGCGGATTTAAGCCAGCCATCGGCTCATCAAGCAATATCAGCTTGGGGGCCGATGCCGCGGCCCGGGCGATTTCAAGAAGACGTTGGTTGCCGTAAGGGAGCTTGTCTGCTTCTTCATAGGCATATTCAACCAATCCCACATTCTCCAATAGCTTCAGAGCATCATCATGCGCCCTTCTTTCCTCCCGGCTTACCGCGGGCGGCCGAAATGCTGATCGTATCATCCCCGTCTTGAGCTGCGTATGCGCGCCTGTCATCACATTTTCCACAACGGACATATTCCCGAAGATTTGCAGGTTCTGAAAGGTTCTCGTTATTCCTAACCTCGCAATTTGCGGAGCTTTCATCCCGGTAATCTCGGTATTCTCCAAAAAGATGCGGCCGCTTGTCAGCGGGAGAATGGCCGTAATCAAATTGAACATGGTCGTCTTGCCCGCACCGTTCGGACCAATGACCGCCGTGATTTGCCCTGGATACACATCAAAGGAAACCGCTTCGACCGCGGCGACTCCACCGAACCATTTTGTTACATTAGACATCCGAAGAAGGGGCGCTTGCGCTGCCATGTCCACTCTCACCTCCCGAAGAACCCGCCAGATGGTCTCGTCCGGCTTGCTTCTTCGCTGCCGGCTTCAGCTTCCTCATCATCTTCCCGCTGACAGGCGCCAACCCGTCAGGCATATAGATTAATATCGCAACAAGCAGCATCCCGAAAAATATAATGTTGAATTCATCGCTGACATTCGGCAGGACGAACGGCATGATATCCTTCAACGCTTCGCCGAGCGCTACATAAGCGAGAGCGCCAACAAACCCGCCCCATATGCTTGTCCCTCCGCCCAGAACCGACATGATCAGAAATTGGATAGATGCGTTGGAATGAAAGAGCATCGGGTTAATAAACGAAATATAATGGGCATATACGCTTCCGGCGATCGAGGCAAAAACGGCACTCATCACAAATACTTGCAATTTGTACTTTTGGGTATCAATGCCAATCGAAGCGGATGCAATTTCACTGCTCTCAATCGAGCGCAGTGCGCGGCCGACACGGGAATGAATCATGTTCCGAGCGGCCAGAATGCCGAGAAGCGCCAAGCACCATACGACGTAATAATATTGAACGTCCGTATCAATCCTTAGCCCGAACAGGGATAATGACGGTATATTTAGAAACCCGTCCAGCCCTCCGGTGATCCCCTTGAGCTGCTTGAACAAGGCAAACATAATCATTCCGAACCCGAGCGTGGCGAGCGCCAGGTAATGACCGGTTAATCGGAGTGTAGGGATGCCGACGATATAAGCAATGAGCGCGGCCAGCAATATGCCGACCGCCATGCCTGCCAGCGGCGGCATGCCCAGTTTTACCGTAACGAAAGCAGATGAATAGGCGCCGACTCCATAAAACGCGGCGTGACTCAACGATATTTGACCTGCATACCCCATCAGCATGCCGAGACCCGTGCCCACCAAAGAATAAAGCCCGATGATGACCAAAGTGCTTAGAATATAGGCTGACGGAGAGAAGAGCGGAATGATTGCCAACAGCAAGGCAACTACGGCAATTCCCGTCAAACTCCGATTATATACATTACCTGTTCCCGATTTGATCATGAGGGCCTCCTATACTCGCTTACCTGACATTTTGGCAAACAGGCCGTTAGGCAAAATGAATAACACGAGCAGCAACACCCCAAAAATGACGAGGTCTTTGTAACCGCTGGACCACAATCCCTCCGTGAACGATTCAAGCAGACCGACGATCAAGGCGCCGACAATCGCTGCCGGAGCGTTCGTCAGACCGCCGATCACAGCGGCGATGAACGCCTTCATCCCGAGCATGAGGCCCATCTCGTAAGAGGCGCCGGAGATAGGGGCTATAATAATGCCGCCGATCGCTCCGAGCGCGGCGCTTGCGCTTATCGACAACAGCGACATCTTCTCCGGCTTGATTCCCATTAACCGGGCTGCAAAGCGATTGATCACACAGGCGGTTACCGCTTTGCCCATAAATGTTCGCTCAAAGAAAATATACATCGCGATTAAGCTAAGCATGGCTACCCCGATAGCCCAGAGACTCTGTAATTGAACGACGGCCCCGAACAGGTCGAGCGGTTCACCCGGAGTAAAAGGAGGCAGCATCTTCGGATCGGTCCCCCAGATGAACAGCGCAATCCCGCGGACGGCAATCGCAACGCCGATCGTAATAATAATCATGGCCGAGCCTTTGGAATGTCTGGCCGGATGAATCGCTGCCCGCTCGAACAGCGCGCCGCTAACCAGTACAATCAGAATGGCCATGATAAAGGCCGGCATGTAGGACAAACCTGCAGCAACGAGCGAAATGGCGATCATGGCCCCGAGCATGGCAAACTCCCCTTGAGCAAAATTCAATACACCAGTAATGTTGTACGTAATGACGAACCCGGTCGCGATTAACGCATAGATACTGCCAATCGTTAATCCCGAAATGATTAATTGAATGATTTGCTCATGGAACCCCATTCGTCATGTCCTCCCCCCAAATCATGTTCGTGCCCTACTTTGTCAATATCCATTTCTTATCTTTGATCTCGATCATCGACAGCGCATCCGGCTTCAGTCCATTATGGTTATTGGCCGACATGGTGAAGATTCCGCTCACACCTACAAGGTCCTTTGTCCCGCTTTCCAATTCATCCCGCAGTGCAACCGGGTCCGTGCCTGCCGTCTCAGCCGCTCGCTTAATCATTTCAAATGCATCCCAGACATGACCGCCAAAGGTGCTCGTCTCATATCCGAATTTGTCTTCAAATTGCTTCTTATACTGTTCCAGCACGTTCTTCTGTGCATTGTCCTCTGCTAGCTGACTGGATACGAGCAGGCTGCCTGCCGGAAACACGATACCTTCTGCAGCATCGCCCGCAAGCTCAATGAATTGGGAATTCGCAATGCCATGGGACTCAATAATAGGCAAGTCAATCCCAAGCTCACGCACGTTCTTCGTTACGATGGCCGACTCCTGCGCCGTGCCCCAGATGATGATGGCTTGCGGATTGGCATTCTTCACACGTGTCAGCATCGGCTTCGCATCGTTCACCGAAGGTTCGAACACATCCTCGATGACAATCGTAATTCCGGCCTCAGACGCCATATTCTTGAATTCTTCATGCGCGCTGGAACCGAAGGAGTTGTCCACATTGATCCAGGCAATCTTGGTCAGGTTATGTTCTTTGGCATATTGAATGACACGCGGGACGACCAGATCGTCACCCTGGGCTGTTTTGAAGACAAACGGTTTCGTCGGGACGTTAATGTTTTTGCTCGCTGCTACGGCGATGAGGGGAACCTTTGCCTTTTCCGCGAGGGGAATGATGGCCAGCGCATTGCCGGATATGGTGCCCCCGATCACAACCGACACGTTGTCCTGCTCCAGTAATTTCTTCATATTAAGGACGGCTTCGTTCTGATCCGACTTATCATCATACGTATACAGCTCGATCATCCTGCCGCCGATGCCTCCGGACGCATTGGCTTCTTCAACTAACATTTTGAGTGTATCCAATTGAGGCTTGCCAAGGGTGGAGGCACCTCCCGACACGGAGAACAAGCCGCCGATTTTAATCGTGTCTGAACCCTTTGCCGAGGAATCCGATGGCGAATTGCCTGCAGAAGATGTCCGGTTGGCATCCCCTCCCCCGCAACCAGACAGAACGAATACAAGCAGCAAACTGATGAATATGGACCAACTCTTCTTCATAGAAATCCTCCCATATTCCGAATTGCAAGCGGATACTTTTCTCGACATCAACATCTCATCATCCGGGCGCATATCTCTGGAAGTTACAGCCCCCCGATAGTATAAGCTTATTGGTAGATTGCGGTTGATACGTAACTAGCTGAACGAAGCTGTGGTTGTGGTGGTATTTCTAGATGAGGGAGACGTAACAGGGTGGGCCGGCAAATTGATTTTAGAGCGATGAGGCCTGCAGCATTCGATAGTTGCCGCCAAAAAATAATAAGGGTTCAAGCTCATGTGTCGTTATATGGTTAACCTTCCCGATAAATAAAGTGTGGTCGCCGGCGACATGCGCATCATACACGTCGCAGACAAGCGCCGCGAGAGAATGGGGCAGGACGGGCATGTCGTTCACCCACGTAAATTCGATTTCCCGCCGCTCTTTTGCTTGACCCGCAAAATATATCGACATTTCTTTCTGTTCCTGACTCAGGACACTAACGGCAAATGTTCCGGATTCTTTCATCGTTTCAAGCATTTTGGCGTTCTTGCTTATCGACACCAAAATCAACCTGGGATCCAAAGACACCGAGACGAAAGCGTTTGCAGTCATGCCGTGAACTTCCCCTTGCAAGCATGCCGTGATGACGGTAACGCCCGTGGCGAACTTGCCCATGGCCCTTCGAAAAGCTTTATCGTCCATTCCAAAACCTCCCATAAATTAGAATGAGTTCATTTTACAATAAATCATATATGATTTCAACTTATAAACTATATTTTATTTTATATTTTAATATATTATATAGTATTTTGATCATATATCACTTTGGAATGCGATGCTGAATCTCACAAGCTTCCACACCGATCCGAATATTTGCTACTATAGCAAAAAAGGAGTGCTGATTAAGCACCCCAAAAGGTCCTGCGGCTACGTATCCAGTACGATATCCGAATCTTTGCGCTCCTTAAAAGCTTTGACGGTGTTGAGCTTGTGCTGCCGCACGAATTGTTCATCAAGGTTCTGTTCCCTGATCATCGCGATCATCTGTTCATGCTCTTTTATCGATTCCTTGGCACGCTTGGGCATAAAGGCAAAGCCGGATTTGCGAACTCGACTGAGACGATCCCAGCATTGACGTATTTGTTCCTTCAAATACTCATTCTCGCAATTGTCGATAAGGACATCATGGAATTTACGATTCAATTCACTGAATTGTTCAAACTCAAATTCATACAATGCATCGCTCATGCTTTGGTTAATCTGTTCCAGAAGCCGAATGCCATCCGGATTCATTCGCTTGGCACTAAGTGAAGACGCATATCCTTCAAGGACTGCCAACACGGCCAATGTCTCCATATATTCTTCTTCGTTGATTTTACTGACTATCGCGCCGCTGTATGGCTTGTATTGGATTAAGCCATCGGCTTCGAGCTGGCGAATCGCTTCCCGGACGGGAATAATGCTAAGTTTAAGCTCTTTGGCAATCTGATCAATCACGATGCGATAGCCGGATCCGAACACGCCGTTCACAATTTGCGAGCGAATGTAATCATAAGCTAACTGTTTCTTATTTACACTTGGTTTTGTCGTTTTCATATGATAATCATAAATAATATCATATATGATTTCAAGTGCTTTACATAAGATAAGCGCTAAATTGCCCGCCTTGCACCAGGATGAAGGCTGCGTTAAGCTAAAGATTCGAATGAAAACACGGCTGTGCCGGGAGTATAGCGGAAGCAGTCAAGTTTTATTTAAATATAGTTGTAAACAATAGGTTTATATGGTAAATATGTATGTAGAACATAGAATAGTTCTCCCCCACACCACGTTATACCGACCCGCCATGCATTCTCGCATCAGGAGTTCCATTGATGTCTTCATGATTCCAGCAGCAGTGCAGCAGAAGATGAGACGGTAATTTGCCAACAACCCCATTGAAAGCGATTACAATGTGAAGGAGGCTGTTTATGAACCGCAAACGGTCACTTTATGTGGCGCTCTTCTTTCTTCTTTTCTACTCTATTCTTTGTCATGTTGGCTTGCCGTCTGCCCGCGCGCAGGCCACACATGCCAACAATGATTACCCCATCGTGCTCGTCCATGGATTTGGCGGCTGGGGAAGAGACGAGATGTTTGGTTTTAAATACTGGGGCGGATTCGGCGATATTCAAGAGAAGCTGCGTAAAGACGGATATTCCGTCTTCACGGCCACGGTAGGAACGGTATCGAGCAATTGGGATCGAGCCTGCGAGTTATATGCGCAGATTAAGGGAGGCACCGTCGATTACGGCAAAGCCCACTCGGAAAAGTACGGTCATTCGCGATATGGAAGGACCTATGAAGGTCTGTATCCGGATTGGGGAGAGATCGATCCGGAGACGGGGCAGCCGAAGAAGATTCATCTGATCGGCCATAGCATGGGGGGACAAACCGCACGAATACTGGTCCATCTGCTGGAGAACGGAGACGCCGCCGAACGCGATGTTACCGCTGCATCTGAGCTATCGCCATTATTTAGCGATCGGCCGCTGGCGCATGTAAGAAGTCTCGTGTCCATCGCCACGCCGCATGACGGCACCAGCTTCACGCATTTCGTCGAAGGAGTCGCTCCCTATACCCACCAGTTGATAGGCCTGGTTGCCGCAGCCGTCGGTAATTTTGAACAGCCCTTATATGATTTCAAATTGGATCAATGGGGGCTGAAGCGATTGCCCGATGAATCATGGCTCCGTTATTCCAAGCGCGTGCTAAACAGCGAATTCTGGACGCTATCGAAGGACAGCTCGCAGTGGGATTTAAGCCCTGACGGGGCCAAAGAATTGAACGAGCGGGTGCAGGCGCAGCCCCGCGTCTATTACTTCTCGATCGCGGCCAACAACTCCTATCGGGTGCCGCTACTGGGCTGGCATGTGCCGAAAGCGTTCATGAATCCGTTTTTATTGCCGTCCAGCTTTTTTGTCGGCTCCTTTACCTATCATGCCCCGGGGCATGTCACCATCGATCGGACATGGTGGCCGAATGATGGTCTGGTCAACACGATTTCGATGAACGGGCCGAAAAACGGATCAACCGATCACATCGTGGCTTACCGCGGAAAGCCGCAGCCCGGAAAATGGAACTATCTCGGCCTGATGGACTCCTGGGATCATCTCGACGTGGTGGGACTGGGGATAAAGCGAACGGATGATTTTTTTCGCAACGTAGCGAAAATGGTTGCGGGTTTGCCTGTTGGGGATTGAGGGAGCCCAAAACAAAAACCTCGACTGGCGCCAAGCCAATCAAGGTCCATGAACAAGTAACAATTAAGTCCTGCTATTCATCTCTAAATAACTCCCATAAATATAGCCGTAATGACGAGAACAATACTAATTCCCCATATCCAGAACAGCGAATAACGGATATGGCGGCCCATCTCCAGGCCCGCCAACCCGAGCGCCAGCCACAAGGCCGGGGACAGCGGGCTCACGAACGTGCCGACGATATTGCCGATCACCATCGCGTACGCCGTGGACAGCGAAGCGACGCCGAAGCCGGAAGCAATCTGATCGACGACAGGCAGCAGGGCGAAGTAATACGCATCCGTGCTCAAGATCAAATCGAACGGCACGCCCAGCAAGCCGACGATAATATGCAGGTAAGGCGCAATGCTGCCTGGAAGTATCGTCACGGCATCATTCGCGATAGCCGTGAGCATGCCGGTTCCGTTAAGTATGCCCAAAAATAAGCCGGCCGCAAGAATGATCGATGCCATCGTGAGCGCATTGGGCGCATGAGCGCGCAGCCGTTCCATCTGATCATTCACCTTGAAGAAGTTAAGCGGCAAGGCGATGCTTACCCCAATCATGAAGGCCAGGCCCGCCGGGATAATTCCGGCCACGAGCACGCCAACGACCGCGATAGCCAGGCAAGCATTGACCCACAGCAATTGAGGACGAGCGAGGCCATTCGCCGGCCCGGTCTGGACGGAAGCGGAGGCATCCGGCGCGGCTGCGGCCGGCGCTTCAAGCGTGGCTGCAACCTCCAACGAGCCGTACTTCCGAATGATTCTCCGCTTCTCCCTGATGCCGAGAAGTACGGCCAATCCAATCATGAGCACCATGCCGATGATCTGAATCGGAATGAGCGGCTGCCATAATTCCGTAACATCCGCTTCCAGGACGGTAGCCGTTCGGCCCAGAGGACCGGCCCAGGGAATCATATTCATAATACTTGCGCTTCCTCCGACTAACAGGAGCAGCAAATACGGATTCATTTGTAAGCGCTTGTAAACGGGTAAAAGCGCAGGAATCGTAATTAAAAAGGTCGAAGCTCCCGATCCGTCCAAATGGGCAATCGCTGCCACCAAAACGGTTCCGACACTTACCGTAATGACGCTTCCACGCGAAAAAGCGACCATTTTATTAATTAATGGATCAAAGAGCCCAACGTCCTGCATAATGCCAAAAAAGATAATCGCAAAAATAAACATAATCGCGACATTGATAACCGAGCTGACGCCGTTGCCAAAAAAGCCGCCGATTTCCGTAAAACTATACCCCGCGATGAATGCGCCAAGGATCGGCGGTATAACCATGGCAACAATCGGGGTCACTTTGCCGCTGATAAGCAAGGCGACAATAAATAAAATCGTAATCAGACCAATCAAACTAAGGCTCAATAGGATATCCCCTTTCCGTGATGTGCTTGCCAGCGTTTCACACCTAACCTCATTCCACACCGTATGAATGCGTTTACAATTCGGTGTAAAGCATAATCCTTTATAGATTAGTATGAAATTTATCACAGTTGAGACAGGGGATAAATATTGTGAGCATAAAATCAATATCGCTCATTTTACCGATTTTGTTCATAAGTTTCACAGAGGATATATCTTCGTTCCGGCCTTCCCACCGTGCCATAGATGAGCTTCGTCTTGACCATCTTCAAGGACACTAAATATTCTAAATAACGCCGCGCCGTCGAACGGCTGATGCCGAGCTCGGAGCTTAATTCAACGGCCGTAATTCCGCCGATCTCCTTGTGCGTGAAGACGCGGTGAATCTTGTCCAGCGTGATCGAGTCAATCCCCTTCGGGAGCGCCGCATCCGTCCTGGCGGAAGAGCCCGAAGGGCGATGCAGGCCGAAGACAGCGTCGATATCGCTCTGCTCCATTTCTTTGGTGGAGCGCAGCATGCTCCGGTATTCCTTATATTTTGTCAAGGCAAGGCTGAAGCGCTCCTCGTCTACGGGCTTGACGATATAATCGAACACGCCGGCGCGAAGCGCTTCCTGAACCGACCTGGCTTCCTTCTCCGCCGAGACGATAATGATATCGGTGTCATGACTGGACTGACGAAGCTCCCACAGCAGCTTCATCCCTTCCACATCCGGGATATATACATCCAACAGGATAAGATCCGGAACCGCTTTGCCGCTTTCCATATAAGCCAGCGCTTCTTTGCGGCTCTTGGCGATGTATGGAACGGCAAAGCCGGTTGTTTTTTCAACATATTGCCGATGAATATCCGCTACTCGAAAGTCATCCTCGATAATCAGCACCGAAAACAAGTCCTTCACCGCGATCCCCTTTCATCCTTAGGCATCATAATCATAAAGCAAGCTCCTCCGAGCTCCCCTTCCCCTGCTTCTAACAAAATCTCGCCGCCAACGCCATTCAGCATCAGCTTCGACAGCGCCAGGCCCGTTCCCCGATGGCTGCCCTGCTTCGTCGAAAACCCTTGCTCAAAAATGCGGGGGATATCCGCCTCGGCAACCCCTGGACCGGAATCTTCAATTTCAAAAATGCAATCCTCCCCGATATCCGTAAAAAAGATGGCCACCTTGCGCTGGCCGTCTTCCTTCTGCTTGACCGCCTCCAATGCATTCTCAATAACATTGCCCAGCGCGGTTAACAGCGCATCCTGCTTCTCCTCTGCAAATGAGCCTTCCAGCCGGCTGTCCGGATGAATGACCATGGAGATGCCCAGCTCATTGGCTTGATTGAACTTCCCTTGAAATAAGGCCTGAAGCAGAGGGTCCGCTACCTTTTCCGATAAAAACGTTAACCTGGCCTGCTGCATATTGCTTTCTTTTTTAATAAAATCAATCGCTTCCTTATGCCGCTGGTTCTGCATCAGCCCAAGGATGATATGCAGCTTATTGGAGTACTCATGCGTCTGCGCCCGCTGCGCATTCGCATATTGCTTAATGCGGGACAGCTCCTCCGTCACCGTTTCCAGCTCCGTTTTTGTGCGGAACGTATAGACGCTCCCCGTAACTGCATTTTCACTGACAATGGGCGTCTGGTTGACGAGCACGACATCTTCGCCCAGCACCATTTCCCGGTTCACCAGGCGGCTTCTCTGCTTGCCATACGCGCCCCTGTTCAAGGAAGGAACAATCTCTTGAATGGATGCGCCTGCATAATTTCTTTGTTGCTGCGCCATGTCCATGAACAGAATCTCCTTGGCCGCTTTATTCATCGCCGTAATGGCTCCATCATTATCCACCGCGATAATGCCTTCATGCGTGGACTGCAGAATCGCTTCCTTCTGAAGATACAGATGAGAAATTTCCTCGGGCTCCATATTATGCAATAATCTTTTGATATAAGAAGCAATGAAGACAGCCCCTGCGATGCCGAACAGAATAATGAGACTCAAGGTCAGCCAGAGGCCTTTGCTCTGGTCCGCCACGATGCGGTGCACATCATTATTGAGAAAACCGACCGACACGACCCCCACGATCTTGCCTTCATCGAAAATGGGCACCTTCCCCCGAATCGACAACCCGAGCGTTCCTTCCTTCTTCGATACGTACGACTCGCCATGAAGCAAGGCCCTGGCATTATCGCTTCCGACCATTTTCGCTCCGATAATGCTCAAGTTGGGATGGGATTGCCGGATTTCCTGCGTATCCCCGACAACAATGAACTCCGCGCCCGTCTCCCGCTGTATCGGCTGCACGATCGGTTGAATCACCACGGAGGGATTATCCAAGCGGAAAGCTTTTTGGATTTCCGGTATATTGGCGACGCTTTGCGCCAGATTCAACGCTCTTTTTCCGGTCTGATCCTCGGCCATATTCCATATAAAACGTTCCAGAAACACCCCGAAAATCGCACAGATTCCAATAATCAAGAGACTGATGAGCAGAATCATCTTCATCCGTAAATTACATTTAAGAGTCAATAACCGGGCCATTCTATTACTCCTAAAAATTGAAATCATTAGTTTTCAGCTATCCTATCGTCAAATAATTCCATTATATCATGATCCGTTTTTATGAGCAGAAGGGAGAATGCCCGTAAGAACTCAACTTAAAAACACTCCTGCAGCGGCAGAGCCAAGCAAGAGTGTTGTCGATGCTAATAACGAAGCTGCATCAGCAGGGCCTTCATCTCCTCGTCCTGCATCAGCTCGTCATAATATTTTTGCGAGATGGCCGCCAGCGCGACATCATGATAGAAAAATTCCGTGAAGAAGGTGACGAACGGCTGCGCGCCCGTCTGCATCGCCTGCCAGTTCCCGTGGTCGAGTCCCCCGAACATCAGCCGCTCGCCATCGACGACGATGATCGCGAACCGCTCCAGCCGCTGATGCTCGTCCGTCGGCGTAAGGGTATGCAGCTTCGACAGCCGGGCCTGCGGCACATGATAGCCGGTCACCATCGCCTCGACGCGGACTCCCTCCTGCTCCTTCCGTTCCAAGAGCGGCACATAGGCCGCGAAGTCGTCCTTCCACATCGAGATCAGAATCGATTGCTCCGCTCCCTCGATCAGATGCTTGCCGTAAGCTTGAATGCTCGTGTCCGATTTGATGGTCCACACCTGATCGTCGACGTACGCTCTGCGTTCGCTGCTTCGTCTGAGCTGAGCAATGCTGTTCTCGAATTCCTGGGCCAGCTTGTCGATGACGACCTGGAGCGGCAGCGCCGCATACAGCTTCTTCTTGCCGGAGATCGTGTCGGACGCGACGCCCTTGTCGATGAGCCGGGCCAGCACCTCATAGATTTTCGCTTTAGGGACGCCCGAATATTTCACGACCGTCGTCGCGTCCATCGGTTCGCCGCTGGAGACGAGCGCCTCGTATACTTTACTTTCATATTGGGAAAATCCAAACTTCTGAAGCATGACTCCTCCTTCTTCCCTTCGTTCTCATCCTGCCGCCGTGCCGCTACCTGTCATTTATTTTACCATGTTTCTTTTCCCCTTCAAAAAGCAGGATCACTCCAAAAACAATTTTCTCTTCCTGTCTAACCTGACACAGGGTTGTCAAGTTCCATGGCGTATACTAAAGCCATCACAGGATGAGGAGTGATTGTTCATGGAACAAACCGTGCAACGCGAATGCCAAAGCTGCGGAATGCCGCTGCACAGCGAGGAACAGCTTGGAACGGACAAGGAAAACAATAGAGTGCTGGATTACTGCATCTATTGCTATGAGGGCGGAGCCTTCAAGCAGCCGGATATGACGATGGAAGAGATGGTTGAGGTGTGCGTCCCCTTCGTCGTCGAGAACGGGATGGAAGAGCAAGCTGCGCGTACAATGCTGAAAAACTATCTTCCGACGCTAAAGCGATGGGCCGATCAAGCAGGGGCGGCGATCCCGGAGCTCCAGCCGGTCAAGATTGTCGAGCGCGGAGAGATGACGCTGGCCGGCATCTCGGCCCGCACCTCGAATATGCGCGAATACACGCCGGAAGCGGTCATTCCGCAGATGTGGGAGCGATTCTGGACAGAAGGCATGCTGGCGCGCATCCCGAATGCGGCCGAGCCTGGCGTCATTTACGGCTGTTATCATGATTATGAGAACGGGGCGGCCGGTGAGTATTCGATGCTAATCGGCACGAGCGTCATTACCGATGCTGCGCTGCCGGCAGGATTCAAGGCGGTCACGGTTCCCGCCGCGAAATATGCGGTATTCACGACGGCACGCGGGCCCTTGGCCAAGGTTGTGACGGAAGCATGGGCGGCCATCTGGAAGTGGTCGGCGGCCTCGGGGATGACGCGCACGTTCACCGGAGATTTCGAGCGGTATGACGAGCGGAGCGCCAATCCGAATGACGCGCAGGTCGATATCTACATCGCGGTGCAATAATGTCGCGGGGCACCGGGCCAGACGGCTCGGTGCTGCTGCTGTTCCAGATGAGGTAAAAATTTCCCTCAACTTTTCTCCTGGCCTCCCGTATTATTAAGATGAGCGGCCCAGTCTGACAACGCCTAGGTCGATGTGATGGATATAATGGAAGAAAGAAGGTACTCATTGCGGGCAATGACGCGCGGACACCGGAAAACCGGCCGTCAAGCCCATTCTACATAATCGTTGCTACGCTCACCTGACGTTGAAGGATGGAAGCCGCCGGGACATGGAAGAAGAAGGCGGCATGTTCGCATGTCTTCCATAGGCATGAAGGGGGAAGGTTCAAGTTGAAGAAAAGAATTGTCGCGGCTGTACTGGCCGCAGTCATGGCATGCTCCATGCCGTTGACCGTCATGGGGGCAGAGAAAAGCTCCACTGCGCCTTGGTATGCCCATGGCGTACATTCGCTTGTCACGGCAGGGGCCGTGGACGCCAAGGCCGATCTGACCGCCAAGGTCACGGCCAATGATTTCATCCGCTATGCGGTGACGGTGCTCACGTACCAGCATGGCGTCGACCCGATGAAGGTCGCGCAAGAGGAAGGCTGGATCCGGGAAGGCGAGCTCGCCTCCCCGGATGACGCGTTAACGCGCGGCGAGGCCGCCCGCATTCTGGTGCGCGCCTTCGGGCAAGACAGCGAAGAGAACAGCCTCACCGCCTATGCGGAGCAGGCGAAGTCGCTCGGTCTGCTGCACGGTTACCGCGACGGCAGCCTCCGCGCCGACGAGGCGGTTACGTTAAGAGAAGCGGCCGCAGCGCTGAACAACGTGAAAAAGCTGCGTCTGGCCTCGATCAGCGATCAGGGCGTCGCTCCGATTCCGGTCGAAGACTTCATGCGCAATCCGGGCAGCCTCGCCTACCAGATCTCTTCGGACGGCAATTACTTGACGTTTATGGCGCCGTGGGAGAACCGGGCCAACGTATTCGTGAAGAACATGGGAGGCAGCGGCGAACCGGAGCGCGTAACCAGCTCCAAGGATCGGGATATCGCGGCCTTTTTCTGGAAGGGCGACACGCTCCTGTATGTCAAAGATAACGGCGGGGATGAAAACTTCCATCTCTACTCGTCCAGCTTCAATGGAGCACAGGAGAAGGACCTGACGCCGTATTCCGGGGTCAAGGCCGGTCTGGTCAGCCTGCTGGCGGGAGTCAAGGACGAGATTCTCGTCACCCTGAACAAAGAGAATAAAACCGTCTTCGATGTCTACAAGCTGAACATCAAGACAGGCGCGCTCCAGCTCGTCGCCAAAAATCCGGGCAACGTCCAGGGCTGGCTCGCCGATCGCAACGGCAATATTCGCATGACCGTCGTATCGGACGGAGTCGTGGGCGAAATTATGTACCGCGATTCGGATAAGGAAGAATTCCGTTCCTTCCTGAAGCTGAATGCCGGAGACGAAGTGAACCTGCTTGGCTTCACGCAGGACAATCAATCCGTCCTCGCCGTATCCAATCAAGGACGGGATAAGGCGGCCCTCGTCCGCTTCGATCTGCAAGCGAACGAGAAGGTGCTCTTCGAGCATCCCGAGGTCGATATTGCCAATGCACTGTATGATTCGAAGCGGGACCGGCTGCTCTATGCGGCTTATGTGACAGACAAGGCTCATCTGCAATTTTTCGATAGCGAATTCGAAGGGCTGTACCGCAAGCTGACGGCGAAGCTGAAGGTGAGCGAAAGCGAAATCGGCATTAACGATTACAACCAGGACATGAACAAGTTCATCGTCAGCGTGTCGAATGACAAGACCTACGGCCGGTATTACTATTACGATTCCACGACCGATCAGTTGACAGAGCTGGCCAATCTCAGCCCGTGGCTGAAGCCGGAGCTGATGGCCGATATGCATCCGATCTCTTACAAGAGCCGGGACGGTCTGACGATTCACGGCTATTTGACGCTGCCGAAGAACAAGAAGCCGGAGAACCTGCCGCTTATCGTCAATCCGCATGGCGGGCCATGGGCGCGGGACATGTGGGGCTTCAATCCGGAGGTGCAGCTGCTGGCGAACCGCGGCTATTCGGTGCTGCAGGTGAATTTCCGGTCGTCTACGGGCTATGGCAAGGAATTCCTGAATGCCGGCAACAAGCAGTGGGGACGGAACATTCAAAATGACATTACCGACGGCGTGCAGTGGGCGATCAAGCAAGGCATCGCCGATCCGGATCGCATCGGCATTTACGGCGCATCCTTCGGCGGATACGCGACCTTGGCCGGCATCACCTTCACCCCGGATCTGTATGCCGCCGCCGTCGACTATGTCGGGGTCTCGAATATCTTTACGCTGCTGGAGACGCTGCCGCCGTACTGGGAGACGTTCCGCAATATGTTCTATGAACGGGTCGGCCATCCGGAGCAAGACAAGGAGCTGCTGAAGGCCGTCTCGCCGGTGTTCCATGTCAACCGCATCAAGACGCCGCTCTTCGTCGCTCAGGGTGCCAACGACCCGCGCGTTAATCAGGCGGAATCGGATCAGATTGTCGAAGCGCTGAAGAAGCGGGGCGTCGATGTCCAGTACATGCTGAAGGAGAACGAAGGACATGGATTCAACAACGAGGAGAACCGGATCGAGTTCTATAACGCGATGATCAAGTTCCTCGACGATCACTTGAAGAAATAAGCAAGGACACTGGCCGGATCTCGCTGTTAGGCTTGTTTCCGAAGGAAAAGAAGCCCGTGAGGTTCCTCTGTGATGTGCAGGGGGGCTTCGCGGGCTTTTGTTCGGGTACGTCCGCCTCGGCCCTCACCGCAGATAGCGCGCAGATAGCGGCGATTGCGGCCGCTCGCCGCTCGCCAGGCACCGGCCTATCCCCAAGCCTCAGGCCGGTTCACGGCACTTAAAAATCCCTTGGACTTTCTCAACAGCCTGATTTGCGGGATCCAAGAGACGCGTCGGATCCTGGGGGCATCATCACCTTCTGGAGGCATCGTTGCCTCCTGGGGATTGAACGTGTGGAGGGAATTGCTGCTATTTTACAGGAATTTCGGCTTAATGAGTCCACATCCCGAGGAATTGCTGCATATCTACATCATTTTAAGCCCTTTTGCTCCAAGTCGTAGCGAAACGGGTGAAATTCCTGCAGGTTTGCAGGATTCCCTTTCTGGTGAAGTCGTCCCTATCGAATTGCTGTATTTGCGCAGTATTTCGCCTGCTGGATAGACGTGTCTGGACAAATCGTGCAGTTTTACGGATTTCGCTTACCGAATAGGCGTGTCTAGGGAAAGTGTGCAGGTTTCAGGCCGTTTGGAAACTCTTTTTTTACGAAAGCGTGGAGATTATCCATTTTCCTAACCAAAACTTGGCACTCAGAGCGTTTTAAATCAATTTTTTCTACTGAGAAGCGAGTCCAAATGAAGTGCCGAAAAACACCTTGGACTTTCTCAACATCCTGCGTCTTGCAGGAATGTCGGTCACAGAGTAGACGTCAACATGGAAAACTATATTTTCGCAGCTTTTCGGCAAGTCAAGCTATGAGAAGCAGCGAGGACTATCTCAATGTAGGTAGAAACTACTTATAGAACAGCACCTTCATAGAATTGCAATAGCCCGCTGTTTTGCTAATTCAATGTACGCTTCTCTTCAGCGTTCTGCTTCTTCAGCGCCGGCCACGATTCACGCTGAGGTGGAAGACCTGCTCCCCCCAAAAAAAAATTATAAATTCTATAATATTGCACAAAAAACGCCGGGGACGCAAATCCTCCGGCGCTGCGAAATTGTTCTCGTTACTGTGTACCTGCCCCGATTGAAAAGAGCAGCGGCTTCTCGTCTTCCGTCTGCTGATAGACGACGAGCAGATAGCTCGCCTGGGCATCCTCCACATCCAGCCTGCCCGCCGCCTGCACGGCATCCGCCTTCCATGCGAAGGGGAGCCGCTCGACGACGGCATGCTTGTGCAGCTCCTTCTCGCTCAAGCCCAGCGCCGCGAAGGCGGAGGACACGGCCTCCGGCCGCTCGGCAGCCTGCCGCATCACGCGGGCCGCTTCTTCCTTCGGTACGGTCATCTCCCACCACGTCTTACGCGGCTTGTACTTGTGGTTGCGGAAATAGTCCAGCTTCATCAGCCCGCGCGCCACGTCCGGCCGCCGCAGGCCGTGCGCATCCAGGAAGGCCTGCAGGCGCACGAACAGATCCTCCAATTGATGCCCGATCTTCTGCCACCCGTTCTCTTCCCAGAAGTCGCCGAACGCCTGAAAGAAATCGAACGGAGAATCGAATTCCTCCTGCATCAGATGCTCCATCGTATAGTCCATCCGGTGGGCGTTCCAATATTTCTCCAGCACATCCTCCAGCCGCTTCAGGCGTACCACGTCGCTGAAGGGGAGCACGTCATTGCTCAGCATTTCATAAGGCGCTTGATCCATATATACATACCCGTACTTGTCCGCGTCGTTGCGCAGCCCGGTCCCCCGCAGCATCTTCAGGAAGCCGAGCTGCAGCTCCTCCGGACGAAGCTCGAACACATCATTGAACGTTTTGCGGAACGTTCCGTAGTCTTCGAGCGGCAGCCCGGCGATCAGATCGAGATGCTGATCGATTTTACCGCTGTCCTTCACCTTCGTTACGGTGCGGGTCAGCTTGGTGAAGTTCTGACGGCGCTTCACGAGCTCGTTCGTCGGATCATTGGTCGACTGGACGCCGATCTCGAAGCGGAAAATGCCGGGCGGCGCGTTCTCCGCCAGGAAGTCGAGCACCTCCGGCCGCATGATGTCCGCCGTAATCTCGAACTGGAACACGCAGCCGCGGTGATTCTCGATCAGGAAGCGGAACATCTCCATCGCATAATCCCGCTTGATGTTGAACGTGCGGTCAACGAACTTGATCAGCTTCGCCCCATTGTCAATCAGGAACAGCAGATCCGCCTTCGTCCGCTCAATATCGAAGTAGCGGACCCCGACCTCGATGCTCGACAGGCAGAATTGACAGCTGAACGGACAGCCGCGGCTCGTCTCGAAGTAGACGACCCGCTTGCCCAGATGCGGCAAATCCTCCGCGAACCGGTGCGGCGAAGGTATCGCGTTCAGGTCCAGCTTCGGACGGCCCGGATTGATGCGGACCTCATCCCCTTTGCGGTACGCAAGGCCGAACACGAAGTGATACTTCTGTTCGTCGCGAATCTCACGCAGCAGATGCAGGAAGGTCTCCTCCCCTTCTCCCATGACGATGAAGTCCACGTCCGGCAGCCGATTCATCCAGTACTCGGTGTCATAGGATACTTCTGGCCCGCCCAGGACGATGCGCAGCTCAGGCCTTACCTTCCGCAGCATGCCGATGACCCGGATCGTCTCCTCGATGTTCCAGATATAGCAGGAGAACCCGATGACATCTGGCTCGCGGCGGAACAGATCGGAGACGATATTCATCGCCGGATCCTTGATCGTATACTCCGCCAGCTCGACGTCGAACTCGTCGCCGCAGTGCGCCTTCAGGCAGCGGATGGCGAGCGAAGTATGAATATATTTCGCGTTCAATGTGGATAGTACGACTTTCATGTTGACTCCCTTCTATCGTCACGCAAGCGCGGCCAGACCGCATTCTGTCCGGCACGCCTTGCGCCATGGCCTATGCAATCGGCGTTCCGTTCGGCACCGCCTCGTCTGTCCGCAGCAGCACGACATCCCCTTCTTCCGGCACGCCGCCGAGCACGAGCACCTCCGAGGAGAAGCCCGCAATCTTCCGCGGCGGGAAATTGACCACCGCGGCAACCTGGCGCCCGATCAGCGCTTCGGGCGTATAGCGGACCGTAATCTGCGCGCTCGAGTGCTTCAGGCCGAGCGGACCGAAATCGATCAGCAGCTTGATCGCGGGCTTGCGCGCCTTGTCCAATGGAGACGCCTCTACGATCGTGCCGATCCGGATATCCAGCTTCATGAAATCTTCGATGGTCGCCTGGGCCACTTGCGGCTGCGTTCCTTCTCCCGCATTCACGCTGCCCGTACCGGCTCCATTGCTATGCTTCTTCGAATCCATCATGCCCATTCCTCCTGTGCATCAAGCCGTACCGACTCTTCTTCCCGTTGACGGAAGAAGGCCATGAACGGCTCGCCGAATTGTTTTAGCTTCGCTTCCCCGATGCCTTTGACGAGCATCATCTCGGCTTCCGTCGTCGGCATTCGCTCCGCCATTTCCCGCAGCGTGCTGTCGTTGAACACGATATATGGCGGCACGCCCGCCTTGCTCGCCAGCTCGCGGCGGATCAGGCGCAGCTGCTCGAAGATCGTCTCGTCGACCGCGCCGGCGGCCTTCGGCTTGAGCGAGGTCGCGACCCGCTGCGTCACCTGACGCTGCCCCTTGAGCACCTCGGCCGCGGGCGGCAGCAGGCGAACGACCGGATACTGTCCTTCGCTCAACTGCAAATAGCCTTCCGCGATCAGCACATAAATCAAATCAGCAATCGCCTTCTCGGTCAAATGCCGCATCTCCCCGTGCGTCGGCAGCTTCTCGAAGCCGTATTGGACCACCTTTTTGTTGCGCGATCCCTTCAGCACGGAGGCTACCATCGAGACGCCGAACCGTTCCCGCATCCGGAAGATGCAGGAGAAAATTTTCTGTGCTTCCGTCGTAATGTCAATCGACTCGCGCTCATCCTTACAGTTCCCGCACATGCCGCAGGTCTCGTCCGACATTTCGCCGAAGTAGCGCAGCATGTACGTCTGCAGGCAGCCAGTCGTGTAGCAGTAATCGATCATCGCCTGCAGCTTCTTATATTCATGCGTCTTCCGCTCTGGCGCGGCTTCGCTCTGTTCAATAAAAAACTTTTGCGTCAAAATATCCTGCGGATGGAACAGCAGCACGCATTCGCTCGGCTCGCCGTCCCGGCCCGCGCGCCCGGCCTCCTGCACATACGCCTCCATATGCTTCGGCATATTGTAGTGCAGCACATAGCGCACGTTCGATTTGTCGATGCCCATCCCGAAGGCGTTCGTCGCCACGATGACACGCAGGTCGTCGTACAGGAACGCCTCCTGCATATGCGCGCGCTCCTCGTCCGACATACCGGCATGGTATCGTCCAGCGGCAAGGCCCGCCTTCCGCAGCATCTCGCACAGATCCTCGACTTCCTTCCGCGTCGAGGCATAGATGATGCCCGGCTGATGCGTCCGCTCCCGCACATAATTCAGCGTGAACGCCCGGCGCTCCTCGCCGCGCAGCACGGCGAACGCCAGGTTGTCCCGCTTGAAGCCGGTGACCACCAGCTCCGGCTCCCCAAGCTCGAGCAGCCGGATCAAGTCCTCCGTCACCTCCGGCGTCGCGGTGGCCGTAAAGGCCGCCATGAGCGGGCGCGGACGTCCCGCTTCCTCCAGTTCCTTCAGGAAAGGCGCGATCGCGCGGTAGCTCGGTCGGAAATCATGCCCCCATTGCGACACGCAGTGAGCCTCGTCCACCGCAATGAACGCGATGGGCAGCGACTTCGCCCGCTCCCGGAACCATTCGCTCTCCAGCCGCTCCGGCGCGACATACAGCAGCTTCAGCCGCCCTTCCTCCGCCCGGCGCACAATCCGTCCCGCCTCCCCCATCTCCTGGGTGCTGTTGATGAACGCGGCCTCCACGCCCAAGCTGTGCAGCGCATCGACCTGATCCTTCATCAGCGAGATGAGCGGCGAGACAACCAGCGTCACGCCCTGCAGCATCAGCGCCGGAATCTGGTAGCAGATCGACTTCCCGCCGCCGGTCGGCATAATGCCTACCGTATTTTTTCCTTCTAATATATATTCAATTATTCGCTTCTGTCCCTCGCGGAAGTCATCGTAGCCGAACACCCGCTTCAATGTGCTCCGTGCTTGGTCCATTGATATCATATCCTCGAACTCCTTCTCGCTCTCCCTGCTATTGTTCTAGTATAACCTAACGGGAAGCCGGTTGGGAGGGCCAGGCCGGATTCTCTCGGAACAAGGCCGGATTCGTGCCGGCTCTCCGGTCTGGATATCGGCTGCCGCATTGAGGCAGCGGGCCTTCTTATACCTGTCCATTCGCATCAATCATTGAGAATCAGAAGCTGGCCCTATACAACATCGATCCTATCGGTCCGTCCCAGCTTGCCTGCATGCTTCGTCCTCGCTGCTGAGGCTCAGACCTCGTTGCGGGCGATTGGCGCCCATCCGTTCTTTTTGCTATAGTGAGAGCAGTTGAATCTGAAGGCAGGAGCGAAGACCAGACATGAATGAACGAAAAACCGGTACAGGCCGGAGTTATAGAGGAAACAATCCTAAGGAGCGACCAGCTTGGAAAAAGGGCCCGCGTCCCGGTGCGGCCGGAGCGAGGCCGCGAGTGACCGATGCCTCGGCGGAGCAGGTGAAGGTTGGCGACCGCATCGTCGTCACGATCAAGCGGATCGGCATTAACGGAGAGGGCGTTGGCTATTATCGGAAAAAAGCCGTCTTCCTCGACGGCGCTCTTCCGGGGGAGGTCGTGCGGGCGAAGGTAACCGCAGTGCACGACAAGCATATCGTCGCCGCCGTGACGGCGTACGAGAAGGAATCGCCGGACCGGCGCCAGCCGCCTTGTCCGGTCTACGAGCGCTGCGGCGGCTGCCAGCTGCAGCATCTCGCTTACGAGGGCCAGCTCCGGGCGAAGGAGGAACTGGTGCGGGAGGCGTTCCGCCGCTATGCCGGCATCGAAGGAGATGCGCTGCCGCTGAAGCCGATGCTGGGCATGGACGATCCGTGGCACTACAGGAACAAAGCCCAGCTGCAGCTCGGCGCCGGACGGGACGGCCGCATCGTGGCCGGCCTGTACGAGGCCCAGTCCCACCAGCTCGTCGATATTACGGGCTGCACGATCCAGCATGACCGCATCAATCAGACGGTCGAAGAGGTGAAGGCGATTCTGGAGCGGCTGCACATTGCACCGTATGACGCCAAGCGACGCACCGGCGTCGTCCGCACGATCATCGTGCGGACCGGCTTCCAGTCCGACGACCTGCAATTGACGCTCGTCACCGGCACGGAGACGCTGCCGAAGAGCGACCAGCTCGTCAGCGAGCTGCTGCGGAAGGTGCCCGATCTGACCACCATCGCGCACAATATCAACACGCGCAAGACGTCGCTCGTGTTCGGCGACAAGACGCGCATCCTCTGGGGCAAGCCGACGATGGAGGACTCGCTCGGCGACGTGAAGTTCTCGCTGTCGCCGCGCGCCTTCTTCCAGCTCAACCCGCAGCAGACGCTGAAGCTGTACGAGGCGGTGCGCGTGGCCGCGGCCTTGAGCGGGCGGGAACGGGTCGTCGACGCCTACTGCGGGACAGGCACGATCGCCCTCTGGCTGGCTCCTTATGCGGCCGAGGTGCGCGGCATCGAGATCATTCCGGAGGCCGTCGAGAACGCCCGCCAGAATGCCGAGCGCAGCGGCCGCACGAACGCCGCCTTCTATGCCGGAGAAGCCGAAGCGCTGCTTCCCCGCTGGGTGAAGGACGGCTACCGCCCCGACGTCATCGTCGTCGACCCGCCGCGCACCGGCTGCGACGAGCGTCTGCTGCGGGCCATCCTCGCCGCCAATCCGAAGCGGCTCGTCTACGTCTCCTGCAATCCGTCCACCTTGGCGAAGGATTGCAAAGCGCTGCTGGCCGGCGGCTACGAGCTGGCCTCCGTCCAGCCGGTGGACATGTTCCCGCAGACGGCGCATGTGGAGTGTTGTGTGTTGCTTACAAAATTTAATGATTGATTGTCATAATCTTAAGGCAACCGAAGAAGGGAGTGTTAAACATTGAATTTTGACATGGTGATGCAGGAGCTTGAAGCTCTCGGCAAGGAACGACTCAAGAAGATGTATATATCCAACGGCGCACATGAACCGCTTTTTGGCGTGGCGACAGGCGAGATGAAGCCCATCTTCAAGAAAACAAAAATCAATCAACCTCTGGCCGAGCAGCTATACGCGACAGGGAACTACGACGCTATGTACTTCGCCGGCATCATTGCAGACCCCAATGCGATGACGGAAGCGGATTATGACCGTTGGATGGATGCGGCTTATTTTTACATGCTGTCTGATTATGTGGTTGCCGTAACCCTGGCGGAAGCAGATATCGCACAAAAGGTTGCCGATAAATGGATCGCAAGCGGCGAAGAGTTGAGAATGTCGGCGGGCTGGAGCTGTTACTGCTGGCTGTTGGGGAACCGTCCGGATGATGAATTCTCCGAAGACAAAATTGCCGGTATGCTTGATCTGGCGGAACGCACGATTCACGATGCTCCCGAACGAGCGAAATACGCGATGAACAATTTTATGTACACCGTCGCCGTATCTTATTTACCGCTCCATGATAAGGCCGTCGAGACCGCTAAGGCAGTAGGCCCGGTAGAAGTCACACGGGACAAGACCAAAAGCAAGCTCATACACGCTTTCGAAAATATTCAAAAGGCTGTAGATAAAGGGCAGCTTGGTTTCAAACGCAAACATGTAAGGTGTTAAACTCTATTGTGCTGCACTCCGCATACGGTACATGCGGAGCGTTGTTCACTACTTGTGAGAATGGATTAAAAATAAGATGCATCGGTGTTTAGACCCTTCAAAATTCGGAAGGGTTTTTTGTTATAATAAAAAATGGTTGAGGTTGCCAAATGATAGTCTAACTTATTGTTGTGTTTTTGGGGGAAGTGTGGGCAGATAACGCAATGAATCCGTCATCCGCCATCGTATGGTCGAGCGGATTGGAAGGCTTCAACTTCATGGGGAGCGTTAAATCGAATTTGAACAATCATGAGTCCCTCCGTCTAAATCACGTCGTCCCTTATCAGGCTGTGGAAATCGATCAGGCTTTCGCTCTTGCACTGACGAATGGCGAAATGAAAAATGCCGACTTTTTGCATAATTACATTGAACAATATTGGGGCACGCTCGATCACTTTTTAGAAAAAGGCTATGGATACGTTGCACTCACAGCTAACAAAGAGGTCGCAAGCCTAGCCATCTCCTCATCCATATATGGTTCCACACACGCCATTGGAGTGGAAACACTTGAAGATTACCAACGACAAGGATTATCGAGCTCACTCGTGAAATTATTACTAAATAAATTCAACGAAAACAAGATTATTGCCTGGTGGGACTGCATGGAGAGCAATATCGCTTCTCAAAAAACAGCCGAGAAGGCAGGCTTATGTAAAACGCATCGTTACAAAATAAATTGGTTCCATTTTTAAGAACCAAAATGAAATGAGTGGTGAAACATGGTTTTCATTGAAACTTCCAGGTTATTTCTAAGACCATTCGATGATGAGGATGTCGCGTCCCTGCATCCTGTTTTTTCTGACCCGGAGACCATGGCATATTATCCTGCTCCTTTCAGCTATCAGCAAACCCAAGCTGGATTCAAAGAAATCAAGCCCGATATGCGAATGACGGTTATGGATTATGGGCCGTTTGTTTGAAGGATACGGGGCAGGTTATCGGAGACTGCGGACTTATTAATCAAAATGTAAACGGAAAAACCGAGGTTGAAATCGGCTACCATCTGAATAAAGCCTACTGGTCCAAAGGCTATGCTTCGGAAGCCGCCGCAGCTTGCAAGGAATATGGATTTGAACGTTTGGGTTTAAGCAGGGTGATAAGCATCATCGCCCCCCGAAACGTAGCATCGATACGTGTAGCTGTGAAGATCGGCTTCTCCAAGGAAAAAGAGGCTTTTATTTTCGGTAAATCTCATTATATTTTCTCGGGGAGTAGGCCCCAAAGAAGTAAATTATTGGGACAATGTTACTTTTGAACTATATTCTTTATAAGGGATATTTTGGTATTATAAGGATTGAAAGGCGGCCGCTTTTACATAACCAAAAGGATGGGTTGCTAATGAAATTCAAAAAGTCCATTACAACTTTCATTATGGTCGCCATGGTTTTGGTATTAGCGCAAAGCGCATTTGCGCTGCCTGGAATGGGAGATACCATGGAGAAGGCAATTAAGATCGAACCAGGCGTCAAGCTTAATGGAGTATTGCAAGACGCCAATGATTATGATTGGTACACGTGGGAGAACAAATCAGGAAAGAATAGGTATGCGTATTTTCAAGTTACAACGCCATCGGAAGATTCGGGCGCATTACTAGGTGCGGTTGTTGTTTATCCTCTTGGATTTAATTCATCTCCATTCTTTGCCGATCCAACGCAAAGAAGACACCAAAACCTTTCGACCATACTAGTTCCTCCTCATGGAAAAATCTATTTCTTCTTAAAGAACACGGGAAATAAACTTGAACCGTATGAAATCCGTAACTTTGGTTTAACATATGAAAACCCCGGTGATATTTAGTAGACAACACAAAACAGCCGCTGATTAGTCAGCGGTTGTTTTTTCTTCATTTTGCCATTGCCGGTGATGACGCTGCGGGAGAGTGTTAGATTCGTTGCAAAACAAGGCGACTTCCGCTATTCCATTTCGCATAGATATATCCATAATGAGTCCGTACAGCATGGCTGGCGTTTTATCAATGAATCAATAAGAGGAGGTTGTTGAATTGGCCCAACTTGTCGAGATACGCTTCGCTGCCTTCATCCCTGAAGCGTGGATAGAGCATAAGCGAACCGCGAATGCGATCATTCAATTCAATGGCAACAACAGAGGCTTTACTTATTTCACGGAAGATCAACCCGAGCTCTCGAAAATGGCACAGCACATTGTCGTGGATTTCGAGAAAACGGAAATAAAACATTTTCGATCGACAGGCCCGACAATCGAAAGAACCGTTGAACTAAGCAGCGGTAAAGTTTTGCAGGAAGTATTCGGCCATGCCTCTGATTCCGGACTGACCATCTCGAATAAGAGTATCTCAAACACGTCAGCGTCGTTTTTCATACAAGGCAGTGCGTCCAACCCTTTGAACGCTGACGCTTCTCCACTGGACTGGGAGTATGACGTAACGGTTGACCGTTCAGGAAAAGTAACCGTTAAGGGACGCCATGACGGCTTTCCGGCGCATGAAATTTATAAACGTGTAGATAAGGGGACTCCGTTCACCATCTATACTCACGATCCGCGCGTTACAGGCGATACGCCCCTGTCTCTGTTCCCTCCAATGGAGCGTATAGTAGACAGAATCGCTCCTTAAGCTTCCATACTGTGCCTCAGCTTCTCCTTCACCCAAACCAATCTCGATGTAGCAGAGATCCGTGAAAACACGATAAACTGCAAATATACACCAAAAGCCGGCACATCGTAATTGATGGAATCGGGAAGAGGATCTTGCCAAGAATCACGGGAAGGAGCAGCCTTATGAATTTTAATATAGCGGTAGCTATCGAGGTTTTGGAACGCACACCGCAGACATTGGAGAATTTTTTGTCCGGTTTATCGGAAGGTTGGCTGCAATGCAATGAAGGTGAAGGCAAACCCTTTCCCCGTTCGATCGCTATTCTCATCTGCATGACAAGCATGAGCGCTCCATGGAACAAAAGCTGCTAGAATTTAAAATAATAAGAGCGCAAAATATAGCCAAGTTGAAGGAGCTTATCAAAACGGAAGGGCTTGAATTGACGGGTTTTCACCCTGCATTTGGTGTCGTGAAGATCAGAGAATTGATTGCGGCGTGGGCGGTTCATTATTTAGCGCATATGGGTCAGATCGTTCGGGTCATGGCCAAGAGATACAGGACGGATATCGGGCCTTGGATAGAATATTTGGGAGTCTTGAAAAAGTAGTGATGAGGGGCGGCGACCCCCTCTTTTTTGTTGTTAAGCCGGCTATCGTACGATGCTGGTGACTTTTTGGCGAATGTCGAACAACGTTTCGAGGGCCCTCATTCTCTTGCGGATCTTGCTGCTGCGGAACACTCCCGTCTGTGCATCGTTCAACATTGACCCCATGAGTCTCACCATGCAGGCTTTGACCAAATAGGGAAACAGACCTTCGGAAAATTCCTGTGGCACCTCGACATTGCAATAGACCTTAAGCGTGGAACGGATTCTATCCAATGAAGCGGTCCCTGAAAACTCCCACAAAAAGGTCCAGTATAAAAACTGAGAGAGAGCATATAATTCATTTTCGTACTCGGGCGTGAAATCAATGATCGCTTGTATGCTATTTCCGCAAAAGACGACATTTCCAGGCCCTACATCGGAATGAATGAGCTGTTTCGGATTACGGTTAAAATCATCCATATAATCCGATAAAACTTTTTGGGCGCTCCTCAATAGAAACCTCTGCTTCTTCCAGTTCGAACTGCTTCACTATCTCATCAACCTGGTCACACAAGAAGACACCGGATTTCACTTTATCCCAAGCGTTTTTCTCTTCGATTTCCGTTTCTTCAAAAGGCACTTGGCGCAGGATTTGATGATATGTACGTAAATAGCGGATAACCGAATAAAATTGCTCATCGTTATAGGTCTCTATAGCCTCGCCTGGGACATATTCCGTTAACGAATAGCCAGCACTGGACATTAACTTATTTTCCCGTGTAGGAATAAGCCTTCCTTGAATCAATCCATTATCGGTTAGCACTTTTTGAGCCTTATGGTATATCTTTAGAAAGTCTGACCTGTCCACCTGCTTCAACATATAACTACCTTCACTCGTAGCTATCTGATAGCAAGGGCTGCTTGCAGACATGTCCCGCAGCTCCCATATTTCACGAAGATCATATTCATTTTTCAAAATTTCTTCAATGGACATGTTCATGAGAACTCCTTCATCATTCAATAAATGATTCGTGATCAGCGGCATTATCTCCTTCGTTCGCAGCGACATCAGGCTCTCCTGGCCTGCAGCGATGATTCAATCAATAATCGTGAATACATAGTTGAAGCATTCCAATTATTGGGCTATCATATTTAGTATCTGATACTAATAGCAATGACTAAGCTCGTTTATTCGTTTGCAGGGTATAAAATGGAGGGATGATTTTGGAGGACCTGACTGCTCCACAACGCCGCGCTTATAACCATGAGACCGCTCATCAACCGCCAACTCCATGGACAGAAGTTGACACACAGGTCACCGGGAGCGGCGATTATGTTATCGATGTCACCCCTATTCGCCATACTATCGCTGCACGCACGAAGCTGAGCAAAACGGAAATCCCTCATGCCGGGATGATGATCGAAGCGGACGTTACCAACCTAGTATTGCTGCGCAACAAGCGCAAAGACGAGTTCAGGCGTCAGGAAGGGATGAATCTTACGTATTTGCCCCTCTTTGTCAAAGCGGTGGTTAGCGCGATCAAAGATTATCCCATGATGAACGCTGTATGGGCGGCAGACAAAATTATTGTCAAACGCGACATCAACATGTCCCTGCTCATTGGGACCGAGGATTCCGTACTCGCGCCTGTCATCCATCACGCCGATCAGAAAAGTATCGCCGGTCTCGCCCTGGCTATCGACTCCCTCACCAGAAAAGCCCGTTCCGGCAAACTGACCCCTAACGATATGCAAGGGGGGACATTTACGGTCAACAATACCGGCTCGTTCGGCTCCGTTTCCTCCAACCCAACCATTAATTATCCGCAAGCAGCCATCTTAACTCTGGAGTCCATTGTGAAGAAGCCCGTCGTCATCGGCGAGATGATTGCAATACGATCGATGGTGAACCTATGTTTATCCATTGACCATCGCCTGCTCGATGGCGTCATATGCGGACGTTTTTTGCAAAGGGTGAAAGAGAATCTGGAGAGCTATGAGTTACATACGAAGTTGTATTAAGAAAGGAACATCTTTCAATGGAAATTAGAAAACCGAACAACGCAGAATTGGAAACTATTTTACAACTGTCGCCACAGGCTTTATTTGAAGGGACATTAGGGAGAGTGAGGCCAACAGACGAGAAGATCAAGCGGCTTGTTGAACCTCTTCTGGAAAAAGGCTGCTGCTATTTCATTGCGGCGGAACAAGATACTCTCATGGGATGGATTCTGATCGGATCAGCCAAAGACCAATTCACCGATGAGACGATTGGTTTTATTTACGAACTATACGTAATCCAGGAGTTCAGAGGCAAAGGCATTTCCAAGCACCTCATGAGAAGTGCCATGGAACACCTGCAATCGGAGGGATACCGTGAGATACGTCTGGGTGTGTTCGCAGGCAATCATGCGATTGAACTATATAAGCAAATGGGGTTCACAGAAAGAAACACAACGATGAGCCTGATGCTGTAGTAAGGGGAGATTTGATGCTTATTCGCAAGGCAAATCTGGATGAAGCCAGTTATCTAAGCGGCCTGGCCTTTCGTTCCAAAGCTCACTGGGGATACAGCGATGACTTCATGGAAGCCTGCCGCGATGATTTAACGATTACTCCGGAACAGATCGCATCTGCAATGATATATGTGGTGGAAGATGATAGCCGCATCAAAGGTTTTATAGGTCTGGAAATAGAGAACGGAGAATGCTTGCTTAGCGATCTGTTTATTGAACCTGACGCGATTGGAAAAGGATACGGCAGCGCATTGTATAATCATAGTATAGAAGCAGCTAAAGGCTTAGGCGTTCGTACTGTCACGGTCCATAGCGACCCGAATGCCGAGAACTTCTATCTCCGCATGGGAGCCAGACGGATTGGAGACATCGAATCGACGGTTTTTCCGGGCCGCAAGCTGCCATTGCTGGAGATTGCAATCAGGTATTGACAATACGAAGCAAACTGCGTGCAACAGTTGCATTCCTTGGGAGTTCTATATGAACTCCTATTTATTTTTTCCACTGATAAACCCCAGCCGTTCCCACATGCAAATTAGTGCAAAATTTTAACGGAATTCTAAGTGATATATATCACGAGTCCCCTATTTCCTCCTATGCTACATTCTTAAAACGACAGCATTGAAGTGGTATGCAGAATCATGAATTTCCCATTTATTGAAATACTATGGGTGACTTTATGTGTTTCCTGCGTACCTTTTGCATGGGAGGAATCATATTGAATCAGCTTTTCCGCAAAAAAACATTGAACCTCATGCTCGCTCACAGTGAGAAAAAAGAATTAGCGCGAACGATGTCATTGATGGATTTAATCTTTCTTGGCGTGGGATGCGTGATCGGGACGGGAATTTTTGTGGTGACGGGTGTCGTTGCGGCAGAATCTGCCGGACCGGCGATCATGTTGTCCTTTGTTCTCGCAGGGATTGCCTGTGCGCTCGCTGCTTTCTGTTATGCCGAGTTTTCCTCTGCCGTACCTGTCTCCGGAAGTGTATATACGTACACGTATGCCACGCTAGGCGAATTATTCGCCTTCCTTATCGGATGGGATCTTATGCTTGAATATGTGATGGCTATTTCTGCCGTGTCTACGGGATGGTCTGCTTACTTTCAATCGTTGCTAGCGGGCTTTCATATCCATCTTCCCGCCATTCTCACCTCCGCCCCTAGTGTTGGAAAAGGAGGCCTCATCGATTTACCTGCCGTTCTGATCATCTTGTCCATCACGGCACTCGTCAGCAAAGGCGTAAAAGAAAGCATTAAATTTAACAATATGATGGTGTTCGTCAAATTAGCCGTTATCTTGCTCTTTATTGTAGTAGGGATTTGGTATGTAAAACCTGATAACTGGGTGCCTTTTGCGCCCTTTGGAATTCAAGGGATCGTAACCGGAGCAGCTACGGTATTCTTTGCCTATATCGGGTTCGATGTTATCGCTACGGCATCGGAAGAAGTGAAGAATCCGAAAAAAACAATGCCGATTGGGATTATCTCGTCCTTGCTCATTTGCACGATTTTGTATATGACCGTCTCTGGGGTATTAACAGGGATGATCTCGTATACCAAGTTAAACGTTGGCGCTCCTGTCGCTTTAGCATTAGAAACGGTAGGACAAAACTCGATCGCGGGTATCATTTCAATCGGGGCGGTATTTGGCATTACAACCGTCATTCTGGCCTTAATCTATGCGCAAGTTCGTTTAACCTACGCCATGAGCCGTGATGGATTATTGCCAAAGCAATTCTCCAAAGTAAATGCAAAGACCCAGACTCCGTTCGCAAACACATGGTTAACCGGATTTGTCGCTGCAGGCATTGCAGGTTTTATTGATCTCACCACACTGGCACATTTAGTGAATATGGGCACGTTGGCTGCGTTTACCCTCATATCGATTGCCGTCATCGTCTTGCGGAAGAAGTTCCCTGACATCAAGGCCTCGTTCCGCGTCCCGTTCGTCCCCGTGCTGCCGGCCATTAGCGCTTTGCTGTGTCTTTACCTTGCATTGAGCTTGCCGTTAATTACATGGATTTCCTTTGTGATCTGGATTGCGATCGGTACGGTTATCTACTTTATTTATTCGCGCAAGCATAGCAAGTTGAATTGATATCGTTATAGCAATTGCTTCCACCCAGCCTCTGATGTATGATGGAAATACCTTACTGTTGAAGGGAGTGATCGGCATGACACGCCGGACTAGATTGACTACTGTTGCTAATAAGGTGAGCCTGAACTGAATAGGACAGGCAGACGCAACCGGTCTGCCGCAATTTAAGGATATCGCTGCCCATTTTTCCTGAGAACATCGAGGGTTTGTTTGCTTATGCTTTTTTTACCCTCTCATCTGGATAATGCAGACCGCAGGCGTTAGCCTTGCGGTCTTTTTGTGTGCAAAAAAATCGTTTCGGAGGAAGAGTATGCTACAAAAAACATTGCAGTCATTAGGCTGGAATTCCTTTTTTCATAGACAATGTCTCCCTTCGGCACATCCCGGCTTGATTCCGGCGAGGGTTATCTCTCAACACAATGACAGCTACCACGTGATGTCGGAGCAGGGCGAATGTACGGCCAAGGTTACGGGTAAATTCCGGTATACGGCCCATCGCCTTGCAGATTACCCCGTCGTTGGAGATTTTGTATGGATAGAGCCGAATGGAGACCATGCACGGATTCATCAGGTTATGCGCCGAAAAAATAGTTTCTCGCGAAAAATGCCGATCTCAGGCGGACGGAAGATGAAGAACGGCGTGATAGAAGGCGGAGTCACCCAGGAACAGGTCATTGCCTCGAACCTCGATACCCTGTTCATCATGTGCGGAGTGGACGGCAATTTCAACATTCCACGAATAGAACGGTATCTGACGATTGCCAGACATCAGAAGTTAGAAGCCGTTATCCTTCTCAACAAAATCGATCTGGTCCAACAACCTGACCGCTATGCAGCACAGGTCAAGGAAATAGCCGGAGGAGCAAGCATCCTCCCCATAAGCGCCGCGCACCGCACAGGACTCGACCCGCTGGCGGCCTACATGCTCCCTGGCAAAACGATTGTCTTCATCGGCTCATCCGGCGTAGGGAAATCAACCCTGCTGAATACATTGCTCGAACGGGAAGTGCAAACGACCCGTCTCACAAGTCATTATTCCGGCAAGGGCAAGCATACGACGACTCATAGACAAATGTTCTTTCACCCTTCCGGCTGTATGATCGTGGATACGCCAGGAATGAAAGAATTGCAGCTGTGGGCAGATGACACGGATCTCGATTCGGTATTCGCTGAGATTGCCGACATCATGTCGCAATGCCGATTTTCGAATTGCACGCACCGCAGCGAGCCGGGCTGCGCTCTACAAGCGGCGCTCAAGAGCGGCGCGCTGTCACGGGAACGCTATGGGCGGTATACAGCCCAGTTGAAGGAACTGCAGCGGCTGCAGGATAAGAAAAGAGAGTACGCACGGAGGCAAGGCAAGAAAAATAAATACGAATCATAAAAGGAGCTGCAACCGAATGTTGAAACTGAAATATTTATTCCATGATGAGAACTTGGCGGAAATGCTTGTGAAAAATTGGGAGTACGATCCGGAATCGCTGGATATGTTTCAGTATTACCGCATCTCATCCAATGCCATTTATCCCTTCGAATATGAAGAACAGACCCGGCTTTTGCGCTTTGCCCCAACGACGGAGAAATGCAAAACGAATATCGCCGCGGAGCTTGACTTTATTGCGTACTTGCGCGGCAACGGCTACAGAGCATTGGAACCGGTTGCCTCGTTAGGCGGGGAGGAGCTTGTCGAAGCACGCACTCCATGGGGGGACTTCTATGCCTCCGTCTTTAAGCGTGTACCCGGCGTGCAAATCAGCCAGACCGATTGCAACGACGAGATTATGTTCTGCTATGGCAAAGCGCTAGGAAAGCTCCATCAATTATCCAGCGAGTACGTTCCTGTCACGTCCAAGCGCTGGACCTGCCACGATGTATTGGACTGGATTGAGGAGCTGTTCATCGATTCTCCACAGGAGGAAGCCGCATTGGCGGAGGCGAGATTGCTGCGGAACTACTTCGCTTCTCTTCCTGTCACCAAGAGCAATTTTGGACTCGTTCATTATGATTTTGAATACGATAACGTTTTCTATGATGAGACAACGCATTCCTGCCATGTCATCGACTTCGATGACGCGATGTATCACTGGTACGCGATGGACATCGAGCAAGCATTGGCCAGTTTGCGGGACTGTGTGTCCCCGGACAGCTTCAATGCGACAAAACAATGCTTTTTAGACGGTTACCGCTCGGAATTTGACATCTCAGATGATATGGAGGCGCTCCTGCCGGCATGCCGGCGGTTCGCCGCTCTGTACGGATATGCCCGCGTATGGCGAGCCATGGCGGAACAATGGGCGAACGAACCGGATTGGCTCGTTGAGCTGAGAGAGAACTTGAGAGGGCATCTGACAGAAGATTCGTCCTGCTTCGGGAAGGAGATCTAGGAAGGCCAACGCGATATCAAGGAAAATGGAGAAGAGGGGGCCCCCCTCTTCTTTCCTTACGGCACGATTCGATCGTTTGCATTCGTCAAGCTGTACCTGCTATACTATGACCATATTTCAAGCTGGGAGGCCCTGCTTTCATGCACATGCACGGCATCGCATTTATTCGGCTACGCAAGTAAAAGGTACAGAACGGTAAGCTCGTCCATTTTTTGAAGAAATGGTCCGGGTTTATTTGTGCTGTGCCTTTTTCATTGCCTAATCCGAATGAATGAGGTGCTTTTTTGTGTCTAAAAACAAATATTCCCAGCGCGAAAAGTCCGGCATCGCCAACTTTTCCGCCCAACATCTATTAATCAGCAAGCGCGTGATCAACGAATTAATCGAACTGGCCCAGATTCGGCCAACCGATACGATATTGGATATTGGCGCAGGCGCGGGAGCCATTACCTTCCCGGCTGCGGAGAAAGCGGCACAGGTGCTGGCCATTGAAAGCGATCCTGCCCTCGCCGGCACAATCGAGAAGAAGATGGGGAAAGGAACCAATATCCGCATCAGACAGGCGGATATTTTGCAGACGCGCTTGCCCAAGGCTCCGTTCTCCGTCGTAGCGAATATTCCGTACTCGATCACGACACCGATCTTCGGCAAGCTGCTTGACCAGCCGGCCGTGCCGCTGCAGCGGGCCGTGCTCATTATCGAAAAAGGGGCGGCCAAACGCTTTACCGCCGCTCCGATTACCGATCCGCGCATTCTCGTCTGGAGAATGTGGCATGATATCCGGCTGGTGCGAACGGTGTCGCCGCAGCATTTTGCGCCGCCTCCGCGCGTTGATTCCGCGGTGGTGACGATCTGCAAGAAACCCGCCCCTGCGGTTCCCCTGAAGCATCATGCGAGGTTTCTCGCGTTGGCGTTGCATGCCCTGCAATATCCGCTTATGCCATTCGGTGCAGCGCTATCGGAGATATTCACGTCTCCTCAGCTTGCTAAGCTGGCGCGAACGCTGGGAGCCGACCGGAATATGCCGATCAGCCATGTGCAGGAGCGGCAATGGGGAGAGCTGTTCCACGCCATGCTTCGGCATGTGGATCCTTGTCGCTGGCCGAGGATGCAGAAGAAAAATGCGCGAGGCTTACGGAATCGCAGAAAATAATTAACCGCCCGTCCGGGCGGTTTCAGACTGTCGACAAAGTCCTGTCGACAGTCTTTTTTTCTTAGGAAGGGCGGGGCCGGGGAAGGCAGGACAGGTTAGGTTAGGGCGCAACCTGGTCCCTGCGTGAAGCTAGATGGTCTGCGCATGAAGCAAGATGGTCTCCGCATGAAGAAAGCTAGTCTCCGTATGAAGCAAGCTAGTCTCCGTATGAAATTGCTGCACAGGCGCAGCATTTTTAACCTCAATAGGCTAAATTCCGAGAAAATCCTGCAAAATTACATTATTTCGCCATTTTGAATGCTATTTATGCCTTGCCATGTGGTAATTGCTGTATTTTTGCAGCAATCTTATTTTCGCAACCTCGTGCCAATGAAATTGCTGCATTATTGCAGTATTGGTGGAGCAGGTGACTAGAGTGGCGGGAGATACTGCAACTTTAGTGGAGTGGGATGACTAGAGCGGCGGGATTAACGCAGCTTCTGCCTCTTTGGTGAAAAAGCCATCGGCCACCGATTTGGCGTTCAATCCATCCAGCGCGCTGAGGACAATCAATCCGTATTTGCAGCGCAGCCAATCGCTTGGTGCAGCGGATAATGATATTCTCGCGGCGGGAGAGTACGCCTGAGAAGTGGACCTCTCCGTCCCCGGCGAGCCGATCCGGCCATACGTGGAAGCCGTTGATCACGATCGGCAAAGCCAAGGAGGCTTGCATGCCGATGTTCAGGATCAGCTGCGGCATGTGGAGAGGGTGTGCCCCTTCCGCTATTTGCGAGTTCATAGCATCTTCGACGATGAGATGATGGTATACGATGAGGACGAGGCGGGTCACCTCCGCCATACAGAAGAAAACAAACAGATTTATGCGCAGAGGAAAGAAACAATAGAGCGGGTTTTGCTGGAAGACCGGTCGCCCCTCTCCTAGGTTCTCTTTCGTATTTGTAAAAATGGATAAAAAACGTAAAGAACTCCCGCAGCTACTGTATTTCGCGGGAGTTTGTCTTCAATCTGGAACCGCCCGTCCGGGCGGTTTTTCTTTTTTGGACGGTATATATCTTCAGTCGTGCATACTTTAAATTGCATAATTCCTTTGCCTCCATCGTTCGTACCAGGCGTAAATGCTGCGCGGGACGGCGGATTCCAGGTCCCCCTCGACTCGCGCCCTGAGCAGCCAATACTGCTCTTCTACGCCGCCCTTATCCCCTAATTCATCGTACAGCATCATTAGGGTGAAATACGTTTCTTCCTCATCGGGAAGCTGCTGCTGAATGCGCTGGTTGACCTGAACAGCCGCTTGCAGCCTTCCTTGCTCCACATAAAACCTGCTCAAATTTCTCGCATGCTGCAGCCATAGCTGTCGAAGCCGTTCCCTTTCGTATTCCGCCCACAGGTACTCATAATCTCCAAGATAATTGCCCTCGAATAGCTTCAGCGCATGCTCATGCGCATCAATATGATCCGGACCGAGAGCTTTTAATTGCTTAAGCTGCCGTTCCCATTCCTCCACGTCAATCTGGACATCGCCAATCTCCAGCCGGTACCCGACCTCCAAATCTCCGTTTTGGATCGATATCGAATCCATTCCGCTATTCTTCAGGGTTTGCCTGATTTGGTACACTGTCGCATACAACTGTTGGACGGCCCTTGACATTTCGAAGTCCGGCCACAGCAGTTCAATAAGTGTGCTTCGCTCAATCATGCGCCCGCGATGATGGAGCAAATAGGCAAACAGCTCCTGAGCTTTGCTCGTACGCCACTTGAACATCTGAGGCTCCTTGCCCGGGAGTTGGAAGCGGAGCTGATTGAAGCAGAGGATGCAGGGAGGATTTATCTCCATTTTCTTCTTTTGGCTTGTATGCAGCCGGTCTCGCAACCGCTGGACGGTTCGCCGCAGGCGCTCCAATTCAATGGGCTTCATGACATAATCCAGCGCATACAGCTCAAATGCCTTCACGGCATACCGATCATATCCCGTCACGAACACAATCTCGATGCCGGGTACGGCCGCCTTCAGTTCCTCTCCCAGCTTCAGTCCATTTAGCTCCGGCATATGGATATCAAGGAAGACAACATCGGGGCGGTGTCTCGTCATCAACTCCACCACCTGCCGCGGCTCCGAGCACATATCGACAATCTCAATGCCGCCGATATCGCTTTCCAGCATTTCCTTGAGCCCTCTCAGTGCCAAGTGCTCATCATCAACCAATACGGCTCGCATCGGAGTCCCCTTCCTTTACACGATAGTTGATCCTTCCCGACAACACCAGGCATTTTTCCACATGATTCCCGGTGTTACTAGATTAACAACCGCACCTATACCAAACCTATACATGCCGATGTACGCCAAAAAACCCCTGTCACCGACAGAGGCTTCGAATTCAGTTGAAGGCAGGTATTACAACCTTTCCTTGTAAAACAGCGCCCGCACCGCAAAGCGAGGCAAGATTAACTGTCTTCGTAATCTCGATGGCTGTTGAATGAGACGATACAGCCATTCGGCGTGAAGCCTTTGCCAGAGCTGCGGCGCCCGCTTCACTTTCCCGGCGATAATATCGAGGCTTCCGCCGACGCCAATCGCGACCTTGGCTTGCAGAATCTCCCGATGTTTATGTATCCAATGCTCGGCATACGGCGCTCCCAGCGCGACGATTAAGAAGTCAGGCGCAGAAGAGCGGATCTCTTCCACAATCTTCGCTTCTTCCTCCGGTTGGAAAAAGCCATGATGCCTGCCCCGAATCGCCACATTCGGATAGGTGCGGGCAATCACTTCTGCCGCTCTCCGGCTTGTCTCCTCCTCGGCCCCCAGCAGATAGAAGGACCATCCCTTCCGATTGCCGGTTTCCAGCAGCTTCAGCAGCAGGTCGCAGCCGGTCACTCTTTCCGGAAGCTGACCGCCCCGGAGCCGGGATACCATGACGATGCCGATCCTATCCGCCGTGACAAGCCCCGCCTCGTCCACGATGGAGCGCAATTGCGCATCCTGCTGACAGGACATGACGATTTCGGGATTCCCCGTCACGACGTGGAACAGATCGGAGCGCTCCTCGGCGATGACTTCGCCAAGCGTGTACAGCGTCTCATCCATCGTCATCTTGGGGAACGATATTCCCATAATCTTGGCGACATTATCCATGAGCGAACTCCACCTTCGACTAAGATATCCATATCGTACCATAATTCATCGCCTGGAGCCATCACCGGACCGTCCGCATCAACGACTGCCTATTTTTTTGAAAAACAAGACTCTGCTCTCTCCCCGCCCGTCATAATTGGAATGAACCGACACGCCGCCCGCTTCGCTGTCGCCCGGCTCGATACGGAACCCCATTCGCGTATGGAACGCAATCGAGGTTGTATTGATGGGAGAAGTGACGCAGCGGACCGTATCGCACCCGAGTTGACATACGTTGTCTATAAATGTCTGATACAACCTTCTCGCCACTCCGTTCTTCCGCTGATCGGGATGCACGCCGATAAAATGAATGTACGCTTCATTCGGACAAGTCTGGGACTGGAACCCGATCAGGAACCCGATAATTTCGCCATCCTGTTCCGCAATGAAGCTGGTCGGCTGGAAATGGACAAAAAACAGCTTCGGCAGCATATCAGACATCTGCCTGCCTCCCCACCAATCATTCAGGACCGCAATCACTTCCGCATAGTCCGACGCGTTAACCGTACGAATGTTCAATGTGCCGGCTCCTTTCGTTATAGAATTCCGTTTTTTTCTAACCCTTGCTATACTCATAACATTACATCGATAAGATAACATTTTCCAGGTGAAAAAATGACGATTGCGAACCGAACAGCCCGGCCAATCTCCCCCATCCTGCACGCCATCTCCAGAACCCATTATTGGAAGGGGCATGGCGCCTTGTCCATCAAGACGTTCCGGAACGGCCGCGCTTTTTACGAGGCGGGCCAGGGGCATTTTGCCGTGGACGACAACAGCTATCTTGTACTCAACCAAGGCCAGGAATATGCCATCACGATAGAAGCCGAGCAGCCGGTTGAATCCTTTTCCGTCTTTTTCCCCGACTCTGTGGCAGAAGCGGTCTTGCATCATCTGACGGTGTCGGACGAGCAACTGCTGGACGATCCCTTCTCGCCGAAGCGTGGGACCATCGAGTTCGTGCAGAGAACATACCCGCATGATCAATGGATCGCTCCCGCTCTTCGGAGGTTGCGGGCCGAGTATGCCTCCAGACAAGGCGAAGCGATGTGGCTGGAGGATAAGCTGCATGGGCTGGCACAGGCGCTCCTGCAGGTTCACCTTCAAGTCCGGCGGGACATCTCGAAGCTTCCGGCTCGGAAATCAGCGACGCGCTCAGAGCTGTACAAGCGGGTCCATACAGGCCATGATTATATGTCAGCCTATTACGATCGTCCGATTACATTAACCGACATCGCAAGGGCGGCGTGCCTGTCGCCCAACCATTTTCTCCGAAGCTACAAGCAATTGTTCGGCAGGTCTCCCCATCAATATATTATGGAAAAGAGGCTTCAAGCAGCGAAACAGCTTCTGCTTCATACCGAGAAGTCCGTAACCGAGATTTGCCTGGAGGTCGGATGTCACAGTCCCGGTTCGTTCAGCAGCCTGTTCTCCCGGCGGTTCGGTGTTCCTCCGTCCCGGTTGCGGACAAAAAGGTGATTTTCAAGAAGCGCATCCCCTTGGATTCGGCTATCGTAAAGATCGCAGCATCACGAGAACATAACTCGATAACTCGAGAGAAAGAGAACGGAGGATGCCAAGTGATCGAAGAGGTATGTAAAGCGGCGCAGGCGGGCGACGCATCGCGGCTGTCCGCCCTTCTGGAAGCGAATCCGCAGCTCGCCAATGAAGAGAACGGAGACGGGCTTCTTCCATTGGGAATTGCGGCCCATTGCGGCCGCGTCGATGTGGTCCGGACGCTATTGGACCGAGGTGCCGATGTCAATGCCCTGTCCTGCTCCGCCATATCCATCATCCCGTCCAACACTGCATTGCATGCCGCGATTGCAGGAGCCCGGGACCGGGAGGTCATCCAATTGCTTCTGGAGCGCGGCGCGAACCCCGCTTTGCTCGACAGCAACGGTCATACTTGCCTGCATGTGGCGGTTCTGCACGACGACGGCATCGAATTGATTCGTCTGTTGCTGGACCATGGAGCCGACGCCAACGCCCGAGCAGAGGGCGGCGACACCGCCTTGTCGCTTGCCCTGGCGCAAGGGCATCGGCATACAGCCGAGTTCCTGCGCCGGAACGGGGCCAAGGCGTAGGCAGGCCACAGACTCTGCCTGGAGGGGAAGTGAGGATAGACGCGCCACTAAATGAAGAAAGGACAGCGATTCAGCCGCTGTCCTTTCTCATGTCTCACCCTAAGCAGTACGCCTGTTACGCTGAGTGCTCTATGAAACTCGTGAAATCCGCCAGACGATCCGCATCAACATCCTGTCTTCCATACGCGTCAAGAAACCGCTCATGATACCGGTCTGTCTTCAGATTATAGCGAAGCGTCCACAATCCCCAGTACAGATCGAAATGTCTGTCGCCGACTCCGCCATTCCCCACATCGATAAACGATCGAAATGAGAAGCGATCCAGAATCACATTCGGCAGGCAATAATCCCCGTGAATCAAGACATCATCGCTGGTGAAATTCTCCAAGCGATGCACAAGTCCGGGATCGATCCCCTTGTCGATCGCTTCCTCCAGCATCTCTGCCGTCCGGTGCGGATAAGGACAGCCGTCTACCGGAAGCGAATGCAGCATCCGCAGCGATTCGCCGAAGACAGCCGCCAATCTGTCCGGCTGTTCAAGATGCACGGCCTCGGCGCCATCCTGCCCTTCCACGGCCTCGGTCAGCAGATAATCCCGCTCCCCGTCCGATTCATACGCAATGACGTCTGGCGCGAGGCCAAGACCGTGCATGAACCGCGTCATCCGGCATTCCCGTTCCAGACTGCCGCCGGCGCATATTTTAAGGAACGCGTGCTCCGCCCCCTCTACGAACAAGGTCTTCGCCGCTTCCGAACAGCTGCTGTCATAGATAGTTGCCTGTTCAAGATACGGCCGCATGGCGCCCGGCACCGTCCCGAAATCAAAAGTTATTTCCGTTCTCTTCATTTCTTTTCCTCCTGCCGCCAAAGACGCTCCCCCTGCCCGCTTACGCTCTCCGGGACAGCTTCAGCATCGTATCCGCATTCTTCTGGAAGCGATACGGAACGCGCACCTCTTCCGCGTCCCACCCTTGGCTGTCCATATATTCGAGCAGCGGTCCGGCATGCTCATACTTGCGGTTCGACAAGTCCGCCAGCGGGAAAATGCGAATCTCTTCGCGCGTCACCCGCATCAGCTCGCGAATCGTCCGCACATGAAAATCATAATCCAGCCGATCCGCATACATGAACAGGAAATGGGCCGACAAGGTAATGTCGAAGGCCTCGTCCGGGAACGGCAGCTCGGGCAGCACGGCCGGCACATAGCGCTCCGGGGCCTGCTTCATGTCTGCCGCGCAATCGCGCAGCGCCTGTATTCGAGTCCGCTTCAATCCGGCTACCGATTGATATTCGTCCCAGATGTAGTTCGCTTGCGCCTTCTCCATATGCTCCATCGCATGCTCAATATCCTGCAGTCCTTTGCGTTCCAGCTCTTCCGCCGCATAATAGTAAGCGATATCGGCTGCCGTCACATCCACCCCATGCCGGCTGGCGACAGCCGTGAAGGAGCATGCCCCGGACGGACAATCCAATATCCGCTTCCCCGCCATCTGCTCCGCCGACAGATCGAACATCTTCACATACTCTTCGAACGTCCTTCCAATAAACACGATCCGGCTCAAATCCAGCTTTACCTCCGCTTGACTCATCTCTGCTCAGCTCACCTTTCTCCGCTAAATAATAATTCACTCGCATTGTACCATATGGTGGAGAATTTTACTGCATATCCGCCTGCCTCGCAGACGGCTTGCCGCCCGGTCTGCGGGGATCGGAGGTGGCCAGGTATACCCCGGCCAGGACGACAGCCATCCCTGCGGCTTGCTCCCAGGTGACGGTGCTGCCATAGACGGCTACGGACATCAGCGTCGCCACGATCGGCGTCAGGTTCAAGTACATGCTGGCCATGTTCCCGCCCAACACCTCTACCCCTTTATTGAAAATAAGATATCCGATCAGCGTCCCGCCGACAATCATATAGATCATCTCCGCCCAGCTCTGGGCCGACATCGCCGCTGCCCGTTCCCAGCCTCCTTCGAACAGCGTCCCGGCCGCAAGCAGGACGGAGCCCGACAGCATCATGACCGCATTTGCGGGCAATGCGGGAACACCTTGAAGGATCGATTTGCCTGTCAGGCCATACAGAACCCCGCACACTAGGGCCGCCATGAACAGCAGATCCCCGTAATTCAAGCGCAGCGAGAGGAGCGCCGAGACGGAGCCGTTCACGATGACGGCAATGACACCGACGAGCGACAGCGCCACACCGAGTCCGGCGCGCGGATTCCACGCCTCCTTGCGGAGGAGGACGGAGCCGAGCAGGGTGAAGGCTGGCATCGCCGCAATAATGAGCGCCCCATTGGTCGCAGACGTATATTTCAACGCGGTGAAGAACAAGGCGTTATAGCCAAATATGCCGACCGCGCCGATAAAAAGCAGCCCCTTCCAGCGGCTTGCGATCTCGGACCAACGCCATTCCTTCCGCACCGTCACGACGAGCGCAAGGAGAAGCCCGGCGATGCCGAAGCGGATTGTCGCCGCGACAAGCGGGGGAATTTCCGTAATGACATGCTTGGCCGTCGCGAACGCGCCTCCCCAAAATAAAGGTACGAGCAGCATCAGCCAATACATCACTTTCGGTTTCGTTCCGTCCTCTTTTCCCATCCTGGTTTCACATCTCCCATGTTCGATTCATTTTCGCTATATGTTTATATGTTTAAAATCTTAAACCTACGAGTCAAAAAAAGAACAAATTAACAATCCGACTCGATCGCCAAGCACAGATCTTTAATTTGCTTCAGGAACTCCCTCGAGCTCAACGCATAATATTTTTCATTTCCTTGCTTGTCGAACCCAATCAGTCCGGCCTGTCTCAATATTTTCAAATGATGGGACACGGCGGGCCGCGACAGCTCCATTCTCTCTGTAATCTGGTTCACATTCAAGCGTCCCTGTTCCAGCAGCAGCATAATGATCTGCTGGCGGTTCTCGTCCCCCAGCGCCTGAAAAATCGGCGTCGCCAAGCGGAACTTCTCCAATACAAGCTCCTTGTTCGTGCATCCGGAAGCTTCCATATGATTCACCCTTGTAGGTTTAAACTTTTAAACATAGATCATTATCTTCGAATCATCTCCTCGTGTCAAGCCATCCCTTGCCTGCGTCCGTCCGGGAAGGCCGCCCGAGCATATGTGTGCAAGCCTTATGTTATAATAAAACTTGTCAGGAGCCTGATGGCCCTGCCTATGAGAATGTTCAGAGAGGGTGCTCCCATTCATGATCCATTACATTCGGTTGCGTTAATGAGAGGTGCGGATGAAGGCTCAGCCATTTTTTTGAGTAATGGCCTGGGTTTATTTTTCTGCGCCTTTTTTCATTCACCAATCCGAATGAATGGGGTGTTTTTGCATGTCTATCTATGGCAAAAAACAGATGAGTATCCGTCTCCTAACCGAATATGAAGCGATGCTGGCCTGCCCGATCTGCTCCGGCCCGATACAAGTGATGCAGGCGGCGAACACAGGCAGCTTGCGCTGTTCTCGCGGGCATTGCTTCGATATCGCCAAGCAGGGGTATGTGAACCTGCTTCCGCATCCTCCGCGCGGCGCTTACGGCAAGTCGATGTTCGAAGCCCGCAGGAGAGTAAGCGCCAGCGGCTTTTTTGAACCGCTGCTGGAGCGGATCAGCGGCCGAATCTCCCGGGAGCTCGCCTTCGATGCGAAGCCGCCGCATCTGTTGGATGCAGGCTGCGGGGAAGGCTCTGCTTTAGCCCGCATTGTGGACCAAGTTCACGAACGCGCTAGGACCAAGCTGTTGGGCGCAGGCGTCGACATTTCCAAGGAAGCGATCCGCATCGCGGCAAGAGAGTCATCCCGGGCGATATGGTGCGTCGCCGATCTGGCGCGGTGCCCGTTCGCCGATCGGACATTCGGCTTCATCCTGAACCTGTTGTCTCCGTCGAACTATGCTGAGTTCCGCCGGCTGCTCACCGATAACGGGATGGTCATTAAAGTGATTCCGGGCAGCGCCTATTTGCGTGAGCTCAGGGAGGTGCTGTACCGGCAGACGGACAGGCAGCACTACGATAATGAGCGCACGGCCGCGCTATTTTTCCGACATTTTCATCTGTTGGAGGCCGAGTCGGTGCAGTATCGTCTCCCGGCAGCCCCTACATTCCTGGCGGATGCGATCCGCATGACGCCCTTGTCCTGGGGCGCTTCGGAAGAGCGAATCCGTCAGGCGCTGCGCATGGAGGCCACCGAGATTACCGCGGACTTCACGATCCTGTACGGGATGAAAAAATAAAGGCTCGAATCGACATCCACCCTGCCTGGCGGGGTGGATGTTTTGCTTGTGCCCGTGCCGTTCTTCAAGGGCTGACATCTTCCTGACACCTTCATCCTGTACGCTGTCGGGCAGGGGAACCGATGCGCCAGATTAATTTTTCCTAAGGCATCGCTCCCCTGCCGCCTGATACAATAGCCTGTACGTATGAAGCTTGAAAGGATGTCATGCCGTGAAAAAAATATTGTTGATCGAAGATGAAGCGCCCATCGCCCGTTTGCTGCAGGCGTATCTGGCGCGTGAACCATATGAAGTGCGGTGGGATGCGGGAGATGGAGACCTGGAGGGGCTTTTCTTGTCATGGAGGCCGGATCTGGTGCTTCTCGACTTGACCCTGCCCGATCAGGACGGGATGGAGATCCTGAAGCAGCTAAGGCAGTATGGCAGCTGTCCGATCATTATTGTGACGGCGCGCGGCGCCGTGCCGGATCGGCTGCGGGGACTGCAGGAAGGCGCCGATGACTACATTCCGAAGCCTTTCGACCCGGAAGAGGTTGTCGCCCGCGTCCAAGCGGTTCTGCGGCGCTCCACCTATATGGCCGATCACGAGGCCGTGCGGCTGGGAAGTCTGGTTATCGACTTCACCTCCTGCGCCGTGTACTTGAACGAGCAGGCGGTGCCGCTGATCCCGCGCGATTGGAATGTGCTCGCCTTCCTTGCCCGGCATCCCAATCAATGCTTCAGCCGCGAGCAGCTGCTTGACAGCATATGGGGAATCGATTATGAAGGCGGCGATCGGGCGGTAGACACGACAATCAAGCGGCTACGGCAGTGCCTGAAGGATTGGCCGGAATCCGAAGGCGCTATCCGGACGTTGCGGGGAATGGGGTATTCTCTCCATGTCCGCTAGACAGCCGCTCCCGATGCTGCGCGTCTGGACGTGGCGCTACGCCCTGATTCTGTTCGCCGCGCTGCTCCTTATCGGTCTCCTCGCCGGAATCTGGATCTATGCGAATGCATACCGGCACAGCTATGATGTGCTGCAGGCGCGGGCGGAGCAGTTGGCCGATTCCTATGTCCGGATCTCCAGTCTGACCAGCGTCCAGGCCGATACCCAGCCTGCTGCGAACAGCCTCAAGACGGATCTGTCCGTCCGTCCTATCGTTCCGCTCGCGTCTGCCGAAGTGAGCAGCCCGGTCCAAGCCATTAGCGCGACCGTAGTAGCAAGACCTGCGAATGGCGAGACGATGCAGATTGTTGACGCGCAAGGTAAGGTGCTCGATATGTATGCGGAAGACAGCGGGAACGCCGATTCCGGAACCGCCGCTGCGCCTTCCGATTACAAGACCGTGCTCTCCGGGCAGCCGACCCGGGAACGCCTCGTCAAGCAGGACGTGACGTGGCTGCGCATCGGCGTGCCGCTCCAGCAGCAGTCGGGCGTGGCAGGGGCACTGTACTTGAGCGCGCCGATACAGGAGGATATCAACAACACGAAGCAGCTCTATGTCCTGATCGCGTTGATGGCCTTCGGCATCGCCGCAGCCGGCTGGGCGGCGATCTATCTGCTGCTACGGAAGCTGACGCAGCCGCTGCGCCAGCTGGCGCATGCCGCGCTGCAGGTCGCCGACGGACAGTATTCCCCGGCGCTGCCCGCCGTCCACGGGATCAAGGAGCAGGAGCTGAGGCAGCTTATCTCCTCCTTCGGTGATATGACCTCGCGCCTCAAGCAGCTGGAACAGATGCGTACCGATCTGCTGGCCGGGGTATCGCATGAACTGCGGACACCGCTTACCTCGATTCGCGGCATGGTTCAAGCCGTGCATGGACGAGTCGTCGCGGGGAATGAAGCCGATGAATTCCTGCAGATCTCGCTCGAGGAAGCGAAGCGGATGCAGTCGATGGTCGACGATCTGCTCGAATTCTCCTCACTGGAAGCAGGGGCCATCAAGACCGAGCGCGATAAGGGTCCGCTCTCCCCGCTCATCCGCAGCGTCACTCAGCAGCTGCGATCTCTGCCGTCGTTCGCCTCTATACAGTTGAATGCCGTCCTGCCGGACGAAGAACTCGAATGCGATGGGGATCAGGGGCAACTCAAGCAGATAGTGACGAATTTGATCATGAACAGCTCGGCAGCCGGGGCGACAGAGATTGCCGTGGAAGCCGCGGTGGTCGGAGAGGACATCGTCATCGAGGTCCGGGATAACGGCGGCGGCATCCGGGAATCTGAGGTCCCGTTCATCTTCGAACGCTATTACCGCGGCAGCAGCCGGCGCAAGAAAAAGCAAGGCCTCGGGCTGGGCTTGCCCCTCAGCCGGCTGCTGGCCCGCGCCAATGGCGGGGATCTCGTCCTCCATTCCACCTCTGAGGCCGGCACCGTGTTCCGGTTGTCCCTGCCCAAGCCGCCCGGGCCATAGCTGCCCGCGGCTGTCCTTGTTCCGGGCGGCCCTTATGCCGGAGCAGGTTGCGGATCAAGGCCGCCCCGCAAGCGGCGCGGCCTTCACCGCGTTCCGGCCTGTCGGCCCCTGCAGCCTGGCCGGGCTTGCCAGCGGGACGCCTCGCGCCGCTGAGATAAAGGCGAGGCCTTTATCCCCCGATTCGGCGGCCGCACGAAGCGGAGCCGAGCCAGGTATGCGGATTGCCCGCCCAGCACCAGCCCAGCTTCGGCCGGCCGCCGCTTATCCACAGCGCGGTGACCCTGCGGTCTCCGCAGCGGGAGGCGAGCAGGGAGAACCCGTTATTTTTCTGCAACATGTCCGGGTAATGGGTAATGAGCGCAATGCCCTCCTCGATCGTAAGCGGAGAGCGGCCCTGCTGCGCTATCGTCTTGAGCGCCTCATTCGGCGTTACATTGAGCGTCTCCATCCCCCTATCGATATCCGCCGCCACATACGCGATGCCGGCAGGAAGCTCAACGCCCTCGATGGGTTGAAACCGGCGAAGCTCTTCGGCCTCCATAATGCTGAAGCCCCGCTTGCCCTGCCGCTCGACCTGCTCCATGGCCTTATCCCCGGCCACGCCATCGCTCCTCACGACGATAATGTAAGGAACATGCCCCTGCCGAGGTTCGATCTCTTCCGGCATGGGCAGCGACTGAACGCGCTGCCTCAGGGGCGCAAGCTGCTCCTTGAACGCCTCTTCGTCCAGCCCGACAAATGCAGGATAGCCCGCCTGAATCAAGTTCCCTGCCTGCCGATCGAATTCATTCCTATCCGGTCTACTCATCCGGTCTCCTCCTCTATGCTTCTCTCGCTATCCATCTACGAATCCATCGTACAACATGGAAGCTAATTATAAACTTATGCGGCAAGACCACCTGTCACTATCGCATTAGCTTGCCAAAACATTATAAGTGAGCTTTAATCTTTAGTAACGAAGACAACATGCCGGGAGAGGACGGGATACGATGAGACCGATCGATGTAGCGAGACGATTGAACCTGAGCACCAGCGCCCTCCGCAATTACGAGGCCCAGGGCATCATCCCCCCTGCGCTGCGCGATCCGAACGGATACCGGAACTATACGGACGAGCATCTCGCCTATCTGGAATGCATAGCTGCCATGGCCGCGGGATACGGCATGGAGGTGACTTCCGATGTGATGCGGCTGCTTCTAGCCAAGGATACCGCATCCGCCCTGTGGCTGGTGAATGAAGCGCAAGCGCTGCTTCACCGGGATCGCTGCCTGGCCGAAGAAGCGATTCGCCGCTTCGAACTGGAAGAACGCGGCGCTTTCGAGCCGGACGCGGACAACGATGGGATGACGATCGGCGAAGTGGCGGCCGAGACCGATGTCCCCCCCTCCACCCTCCGCTACTGGGAGAAGGAAGGGCTAATCGCCTCGTCCCGGGACGAACAGAACGGATACCGCCGGTTCAGCCCGTCCCAGCTTCGTAAAATTTGGCTGCTCCGCACGCTGCGAACCGTCCTCTACTCAGCGGATTCGGTCCGGCTGAAGCAAGCCATTCGGAAGCTGGAGGACAATGACGCGGAGCGCGCCCGGGACATTGCCCATGAATCGCTGCAATATTTGAATCGGCTTAATCAGGAACAGCTTCGCGGCTCCTACTATTTGTTCCGGCTGTGCCGCCGCTTGAACCTGCTGCAATAACCGGCGCGCGAATAAGCCGCTTCGTCCTGTCTGGGGCGGAAGCGGCCAGCTCTTACTGCTTCCCGACATACATCAATATTAGGTTAAGCAAAGCCACGGCCCCATAGCCGATCGCCCCGCCCGTTCGGCCAAGCAGCGCCAGCAGCACAACCGGAAGACCGAACATGGCAAGCTGGAACAGAAAATAATAAGGTTCGTCCAATCGGATCGTAGCCTTGGGCGAGCCCATCATGCTCCACAACAAGGCGAGGACGAGCGGAAGACCGATCCCTGCCATCCCCTTCCACATCCATCCTTGCCCCGTACGGAATCCCCAATAGCCGGCGATCGCGAGCACGCCGAGCTCCAGCACAAAACGAACACCGAGATTGGCATATTTCAGCACCGTCAACAAGCCCATGAGCGAATCTCCTCCCTTTTCGCCACGCACCAAAACTAATATAATTAGTTAAAATTCTATACTAACGACATTAGTTTAGCAATCGTTTTTACTGATCCCCAGGAAATCCGTCCCCCGAAGGAGTGAATCTCATTCCTGGGATCATTCCGCCCTGACGCCGTTTGCGTTATAGTCAAGCTATCAAGATGAAGGAGGTGCGCAGCCTTATGATCCCGCTTACGTTCCAGACGCTGGATAAGCTGGGCGAAGCCGATGTGGAGCAGGCGGCTCACGTGTTCGTGCACAGTTATATGGATGCGCTGACAAGGGTATCCTCCGATCCGGACGTGCTGATCCGTCTGATTCGGAAGTCATTCATTCGCGAGCAATTTTACGCCGCATTGTGGAATGATCAAGTGGTAGCCATAATGGCGTACTCAACGCGCGGTACCCGTTCCCAGCGGTTCGACAAGAGCGGGCTGCAGCGCATCCTTGGCACATGGAAGGGATGGCTGTTCTATCGATCCTTTGCCCGGGAATTCCATGCTCCCCACCGCTTGACGGACGAGGAATGCTTCCTGGAGGCGGTGGCGACCGCGCCGGAACACCGGGGCCAAGGCATTGCCGCCGCACTGCTCCGGCATATCATCGTTCAGCTCCCCTACCGGGTGTTCAAGCTGGAGGTCGCGGATACGAACGTGAAGGCGAGACGGCTCTATGAGCGTCAAGGCTTTACCCTTTTCCATACAAAAAAACAGTGGTTCCTCCCCAAGATGTATGGCTTTCGCGAAAGGCTATATATGAAGTTGGAGACAGACAAGGGGCCGTGTTCGCATGCCCCGTGGAAGTAAGCGGCTAACGAGGAGAGGCGTCCGCACAGACGCCCCTCCCCCTTCTATATGATGTTCCAGTAAGAGAACAGCTTCAGCATTCCCAGCACCGCAAGTGCAAATAGCGTGTAGTGAATTCGCGCCCTGAGGCGCCCGTACCGCTTCCACCAGAGCAGTAGCGTGAGAAGAACGATCACCGCGCCGAGTCCGGCCAGCAGAAATGGAATCCGATCGATCCAGACTTGCCATGCCGATGGCTCCATATAAGACGTTGCCGGCAGCCCATACACCGGATCGGTCCTCCCCGTGCTTGCCATGCCCGCCACTGCGATCACGGTGAGCAGTCCGTACGCGACGGCCGTCCAGCGCGCCGCGGCCGCTCCGGCTGCATCCTTCAGAGAACGCCGCCGGATGCGGCGCACGAACGCCCCGATCAGCCAGTACAGCGAGGAACCGGCAACAACGAAGACGGCGAAGAGCAGCGCCATCATGGTGAATGAGCTTGTGCCGTACCAAGGCGCCTGCGAATAGGTCATCGGTCCGTCGGACATCAGCATGATATTGCCGTATGGATCGCGGTCAAATACGATAGTCCGGAATTCGCCGAAATAGTCCTGCGTCCTGCCTTCCCGAAAATTGTGATAGATTCCGGGTTCAACCTCCACGAAGCGGTTCGTCTCTCCGCCGTGCGTGATCAGCAAATGGCCGTCTTCCTCCATGCCGACCGCGATCGTCCCCATCATCAGACTGACAATACTCTCCGATGTCGTGAAATTACGGCGGTTCTGGTGGTACTCGCCGACATAGGCACGGCCTCGCTCTACACTCCCTGCGGGCGGCGGCTCCGACGCTGCGCGAGGGGAAGGATAGTAGCGATCCATGAAGGCTTGGAACAGTTCATTATGCGCCAGATAGCTCCCCCCGCTAAAAGATACAAAAATCCCCGTCCCCTGCTCCGGCAGCAGATAGAGCCCGGTGCCGAACAGCATCGTGCTGCCGTTCTGGAAGAGGAGCCGCTGGCCGTTAAGCGTGCCTTCCATGAAGCCGTAAGTCATGCCGCCAAGCTCGGGATGCTGGGTGAACTGCTGACGATGCATCTGCTCGACCGTATCTTCTTGCAGGATGCGTCCCTCCCCCGCCTGGCCGCCCTGCAGATGGGCGATCATGAAGCAAGCCATATCCGATGCCGTGCTGCTCATGCCGCCGGCCGGCCCGGGCAGAAGATATTCGAACTCCCCTTCCGCATAGCCGCCGTCCACGGCCCGGTACGCCTTGGCCAAATCCTGCGCCAGCGACTCCGGCAGCGGCTGGAGGAAGGAGCTGCGGCTCATGCCAAGCGGAGTGAAAATATGCTGCTCCACATACTCGGCAAAGGGCTGGCCCGAGACCCGTTCCACGATATAACCGGCCAAGGCCGCCCCGTAGTTGGAATAAGCCGCGACCTCCCCGGGAGGAAATACCCGCGCGGGAAGGTGCAGGCGAATATACTCCTGCAGCGGGAGCATCTCATCGGCGGACAGTCTGAATATCGAGTCCACGGAATCTTCGAAGCCAGGGGCATGCGTCATCAGATGCGTTAACGTGATCGGCTCGGCTTGATCCGGGGAATGGATAAGCTGCTGCGGAATCTTCACGTCCAGATACCGGTTGATGTCCGCATTCAGATCCAGCTTGCCCTGCTCGACAAGCTGCATGACGGCGGTCCAGGTCAATAATTTCGAAGTTGATCCGATGCGGAACAAGGTGCGCTCGGCATCCACCGGAATCCGCTTCTCCCGATCGGCATATCCATAGCCCTTCGCCAACCGAACCTCTCCCCCCGAGACGACCGCTACCGCCGCATTGGTCATGTCGTATTTCTCCATTTGCGCCTTCATGACCTCATCGACGAAGGCTTCCAGATCCGGATATGCCGCGAACTTGGCCCCGGCAGGCGATGGAAACGCCATAAGAACGGAGCCCAAGAGCGCACATAATAGCATCAACACCATTCCTCGCCTTATCATAGACAAGGCCCTCTTCACCATACGAATTGATATGCAGCGTGAACGACACGCCCTGCATGCTTGCGCCGCTTGTTCCCTCATCTCTTCCCGCTCCTCCTCTACGATTGGGGGCCTAATCCCTCTCTGCGCGCTTGCGCATCCGGGCCGCCGCCATCACATCATTCGCCGCGCCGGACAGCAGCTCCATGGCTCGCGCTTCATCCCACGGCTCCGGCAGCAGGCCGTTCGCGACCATGACCGACAAGCCAAGCTGGAATATTTTCATTTTCATCAAAATCATCATCAGCTCTTCATCGGAAAATCCTTGCAAATCGGCATCCTGCTTCATCTGTCCGATCAGGACAGGTCCCATATCCTGCTCATAGTCATTCATGTACGGATTCGGCTTCATGACCAGCTCCCGGAACAGCTCGCTGTATTCTCTTGCGAACCGGAGGCTGGCCGCCCCGATATCATAGAACGGATTGCCCGTGCTCATCTCCTCCAGCATCTGCTGGCTCACCTGCACCGTCTTCTTAATCACCTCCTGAATCAATTCCTCCGCATCTTGAAAATTGACATAAATCGGAGCAATCGAGCTCCCCAGCCGATCCGCGACCTTCCGAATCGTGATGCTGGCGAGGCCCTCCATCCGCGCGATCTCAAAAGCCGCGTCAATAATTTGTTCCCGCGTAAATTTCTTTTTAGGCGCCATTGTTTTCTCCTTACATATCACTTGATATATATCATATGTTATTTATCATTATACGTTCCGTTTTTTATTTGTAAAGATTTTCTTTTCCATAACCTGGACATAAAGAGCGCGAGCTTCTCCCCATTTTGTTGCCATATCTTCACAGTTATAAATGTAAAATTACGGAATTGATGGTATAATCAAATCAGCTCTTCCTCTTTGATTCCTAGCCTACTTTGTTGTGAAGGCGGTGCTTTCGCATGTCCGCACATCGATTATTAAAGCGCTTTACTCCCCAACTGTGCCGGCGAGACGGCCTGACACTGGTAGAGGTGCTGGCGGCCACGGCTATATTAAGCATGCTGCTTGTCCTGTTCGTCTCCCTGAGCGGCTTCGTGCAGGTGACAGACAGAGCCGTGAGCCGGGCTCACGAAGCGGCGTCGATCGCAGAATCGCTCGTCCATCAATATCGCGCCAAGCCGCTGTCGATCGGCAGCGGAATCACCCTCGATGATGTGAAGACCCACTCCGGTCAAGTACATAATTATCAAGCCTATATTCATCCGCTGCAGCCTTATGTGGACGGCGCGGCCCCAGCGGCCCGAACTGCCGGGCACACGGCTGTCGTGCAATCGATAGTCTACATCGACGAACCCGCCTACGAGAATCAGCCGATGCTGCTCACGGTCACCGTGTCATGGGAGGAATCGTAATGCGCTTATCATCCTTCATCCGCAATGAACGAGGTCTGACGCTGCTGGAGCTGATGGCGTCTCTTCTTATTACGGCCGTCATTCTTGGCGGGGGCTTGGCCTTCTGGTGGAGCCTGCAGACGAACACCAATATGGTAGCTGCTTCGCAACGGCAGGAGGCATCTATCCGTTGGACCGCCAAGCAATTCCATCATCTGATCTCGGAAGCCTCCGCGGCCGTCCTCGTGAACCAAGAGGAGATTCGGCTGCGAGTCGGCCAGCAGTACCGGGCCGTCCTTCATGACTCGGCCGCAGGGGAGTGGCGAGTCTACTCCTTTACCCTTCCTACGGATAGATCTTATCTATCGGAGGAGGAAGTCCTGAATCGGTTAGCCAGCACTTCCATCACGCTCGCTTCGCACCCGGAGCGATACGAATATATGTATTCTCTAGCCGACAACATGGCGAACCCTCCGCGCATCCGCATCATTCAGCTTCCGGATGGTTCGAAGGCCGACTCGACCGCGCTCCCCGCTATCGCCAAGGCGGGCAGCCTGCTTGAGGCCGAGCTGGACTTCCACAGCGTCATTCGCGATTCAATGGGCCGTCCCGTGCTTGCCGAAGACGATCCGCAAGCGCGCTATACGATAACGGCGAAGCTGATGCAAGACAGGTAACCCGCGTGCCGGACCGAACAGCCACTGCCGTCCGCATCCCGCTCTGCGGTGAACCCTTGTCGCGGCTGCATAGCGGCTCCGCTTTCCCTCCAAGTTAGGCGGTGCATTATAAATAAGAAAGGGCCTGATATCGTGAACCGGTTGCATTCTTGCTTACGCATTCTCCGCCAGGAACAAGGAAGCGCCATGATGATTGTCTTCGTCTGCATGATTTTGTTATTCCTCGCCATTCCTCTCCTGCTGCAGACCGTCGGCGCCAGCGTCGCACAGCAGCACTTGATCTCGGAGCAGCGCATCGCGCAGGAGCTGACGATTGGCAATATGGAAGGATATATTGCCTACTTGAATAAATACCGGCGCAGTATGAACGGGGCCTCTGTCTCGCCGGCTCAATACCGCGACGCCTATGCAGGCATGGGAGACAAGACCGTGCAGACCGGCAGCGGCTGGACGACCTCCGTCCATTTCCAGCCTGTTCAGCCATCATCCGATGACGGAATTACCGTGGATCCGGATCGCTTCTACATCCAGAGTGCGGCTTCGCTGCAAAAGGGTAAGAAAGATATGATCTATTCCTTCCTGAAAAAGCCGCGCTTCGGCGAGACGCAAGTTTCTCCCGATCCGGATGAGCGGGATTGCATGCTGGATCGGGTTTTGCTGGAGGGGAGATTCTGGGATCAACATGACGGGGATCGAGAACCGCCGCTCGTTCTGCCTAACGGGTCGGGCAGCTCGGACATTACGATCAGCAAGCACGACAATTTGCAAGGGCCGATCGGCATCTATCTTGATGAGCAAAGAAGCGAAGCCGCCGCCAGAACGAAGCCCGCCGCTGATGATGGATGCGAAGAATGCAGGAACGACCTGTCTAAAGCCGATGCGAAGGCAGTCGGTCCCGAGCAGACGATCGATATCGGCTCGGTAGCGGATCGGACGCCGCCTCGCGGCCGTATTACGATCGGAACCCGAGATCGGATCGTGAACCTCGTCGGAACAAGTCTTTCCTTCGATTCCTATGTCAACACCGAGATTTACGGGAACCTGCATGTCTCCTCGCTGACGCTTCATAATGGAGGGCATCTCAACATACACGGCGATCTCATTATCGACGGTTCGCTGGCGGCCAGTGACTGGAAAGACGGCAGCGGACTCCGCACCATCATTCAGGCGAAGCGGATCATCGTCAAGAACAGGCTCGATGTCAACGACAATGCCGAGGTGTTGGCGGCCGAGTTGCTCTACGCCGAGACATTGACGACGGCCGGCAATGCGACCGTCGGCGGAGATCGCATCGTCGTGCGGGGAGACTTGACGGTGAACAACAAGATCTTTACGAATGAGAAGCTGACGCGCGACCTTATCGTAGGCAGCTTGCATCTGCAGGGCAACAATGCGTTCACCGTAAGCGGGGATATCCTGATCAAGCACGATCTGAAAGGAAATCATAATACCTCGCTGGAATTCGGCGGCTTGCTGGCCGTCGGGGGCCATATGCGGCTCGAAGGAAGCAATAATCGGCTCCGGCCGAGCCTGGACGGGGAGCAGTCCTCCGGCATTATTCTTGACGGAGGAATCTGCGTCGGCATTCCCGACTGGGAGCCGCGCCGCGAGCGGTAATAATATAGCCGGAGGCGTGATGCCTCCGGCTCCCTGTTGTTTTTATGGTCTCGCTCAGCCCGATGCCCATGCCTCTGATCCAGGAGCGGCGTACACGTGAATGATCACCTGCATGTTGAATACGCTGCTGCCGCCGTCATGGCTGGACTCATCGGTACGGTATGAATGCTGTATCGCCCAATTTTCCAGCCGATGGAGCCGCTCCTGGCGCTGCAGGCTTGACAGCCAAGACAGCCAGTTGTTGTATTCTCCGACCCCATCCAGCTCATAGATCCACGCTTCCAGTTCCGGCGCCGCCTGTTCTTGCCGGGGCGTATCTTCCAGACCTTCACTTGTCCCCTCTCCCAATGGAGCGGATTCGTCTGCCCCTGCAACCCTTTGATCGCTGTCAGACGGCATATTTACCGCCGCAGCCTCGCCGCCCGCTTCGAGTTGCTCCCCGGCCGCAGGCAGCAGCCGCCGCTCGACGAAGCGAAGCTTTTTGACGTTAATCCCATGGTCACGGGATCCAATCCGGAGCTGCTGCAACCAACCGCTCTCGTCATGAACGGGGGGAACGAGGCGATGCCACTTCGCCCAATCCTGCACGGTAACTTGCATCGGGTCAGGCTGGCTGCGAATGGCGGCAAGCCGCCTCTCCAGCATCTCCACATCCTCGAACGCCGTGAGCTGCGCGCGCGCTTCCCGGGCAGGAAGCCACGCCAGCAGGAAAAAGGCCAGCAGCCCGAGGCACCCGGCGATCCACACCAGCCACAAGGCCATTTTTTTCTTCCGCAAAGGAGATGCCGTTCCCTTCCCTGTCATATCCGCCATCTCACTTCGCCGCCTCCTTCATGACCCGCGGTTCCAGGGTGATGATGTAATCCACTTCCAGCAGCGGCTCCCCGGCCGGGAGCGGCTCCGTATCGCCGGACCACTGCTGGAACCGCACCTCCTTCACGCCGTCCATTGCCTGCAAGCGCGCCTCGAATGCGGCCGCGTCATCCGCATTGCTCGTGACGAAGGACATATGAATCATATCCACCGAGTTCTCGGCTTCAGCAGACGCTCGCTTCCATCGCATCGTCTCCGGCAGCCCTTCCGTCCACCGCCGCCACATGCCTTCCCAATCCCTTCGTTCCTCCCGCAGCTGCCAAGACTGTCCTTCCAGCTGCTGATAGATGAGCGTGGCGGCGGTCGGTTCCTTCTGCAATCTCGCTGCGGTAATCTCGCTTCTCAGCCGGCTCATCTCCGTCTCGATCCGTTCGGTCTCCGCGCGGTATTGCCATGTCGCGAACACCAGGATCGCCGCGAGAATCAGCAAGATACCGCCGCTCACTCCCAAGTACAGCGGGAAGCGCCGTTCCAGACGAGGGCGAACCGGCAGCAGATTGATACGCCCCGGCCGGACACCCGCCGTATGAGGAATCAAGTTCACGCTCTTCCCCCTCCCCCGCAGGCCAGACTAATGGGAACGGCGAACGGATGTAACGGCGCTTCCAGCGAAGTCGTCAGTCCGTCCGCCGCTTCCAGGACAAACGCCGGCATTTGGAGCATCCGCCCCAGGACGGGACAGATCTGCCCAAGTCCGTCGATATCCCCGCAGAGAAAGACGAACTGAATCGGCTCGCTGTCCTGCGGCGATGAGTAGCGGTAGAAATCAACCAGCCGTTCCAGCTCCAACGCCAATTCTTCGCATACCGCTTCCCAGTCCTTTTCCCCCGGCCATGCGCCGCCGCTTGGAGAAGCCTCTCTCTGCTTGCGCGAGATCGAGCCTGACCTGATAGACAGGCTCCGGGTCAAGCGAAGCTGTCCCCGGTGGAACAGGAAAATATCCGTATGTCGCGCATGAATGCTGGCGGTGACGTATGTACAAGCCTCCTCGGCCAGCGAGATGCGCGGCAGAAGCCGATCGACAGCCAGCGGTTTGATGTCGAAAACGCGCGGCTGCAAGGAGGCCGCCTCCAGCGCATCGCGGTACCGGATCATCTCCGCCCCCGGCACCGCCGCCAGCAGGACGTTGCTCCGCGCCCCCGATTGACCTTGTGCCGGTTCACGATGCAGCGCCCCGCGCACCCTGCGGCCGATCCGGCTCCATAGCCCCTGGTCCTCCCGCTCCATTACGCTCCCGGCCGCCGCTTCCTCCTGGGCGTCATGGCGGAGGGGAAGCGTGTTCCCCGCTTCCTCTTCATCCGCTGCTCCGCTCGGCTTCACCGCATAAATCACGAAGTCATATATCGGATCGGAAAAAGGCAGCCGGGTCCGCAATTGAAGCTCCATGTCCAGCATTTTGCGGAGCTCGGCCCGCTCGGCAGACGGCAGCTGATAATGACGGATCAGCACGATCGAGCTCGGAATCCCGAAATACACCTCCCGGGATTGGAACCCGGCCTGCCGCCATAGCTCGGAGACGGCGGCGGTCAGCAGCCCGGGCTGCACGACCCGCCCTTCCTCCACGATGCCCGGCGCAAGCGGAGCCCGCTCCGCCTGGATCACTTCAATTCCTTCCGGCTGCTCGCTAATCTCGGCTGCCTGCAGCCACGTATCGTTAATCTCCAGCCCTACTTTTCTCGAATGGTTCCTGCGCAGCTTCATGCGTCCCCCTCCTAGACTGTCACGAGATATTGAAGCATGGCGTCCAGAGCTTCTTGCCCGTACCAATAAGCCCACCAGGCGCCCACGGCGATGAACGGCGCGAACGGCAGGGAGCGGTCCTTGCGGAAGCCCGGCTTGAAGCAGAGCATCATGCAGCCATACAGCAGCCCGAACAGACTGGCCGCGAACAGCGACAATAGGGCCGGCGCCAGACCGAGCACCAGACCGATGAACAGATAGAGCTTAATATCCCCTCCGCCCACTCCGCCCTTGCTGGCGATCGCAAGAAGGAACAACAGTCCCGAGCAGGCGAGCGCCGCCAGCGCATAATTCCACCAGGGCAGCGGATGACTGAGACAGCGCAGCAGCAGGCCCAGCCCAACTCCCCAGGCGATAATGCGGTTCGGTATAATGCGCCAATCGATATCGGTAATGACCACGGCAATCAAGACCGTGCTCAGCAGCGCGCCTGCCAAAGCTTCGACGCTCCACGGCATGCGCCAGGCAGCGATGGCGAAGGCGGTGCCCGTCAGCAGCTCCACCGCCGGATAGCGTGCGCGGATCGGATTGCCACAGAAGCGGCAGCGCCCGCACAGCAGAACATAGCTGACGACCGGAATCAGATCGTACGGCCGCACCCGCTCCCCGCAGTCCGGACAGCGCGAAGGCGGAGCAACGACCGACTCTCCCCGCGGCACCCGGTAAGCGACCACATTGAGGAAGCTGCCGATGCAGAGCCCGAACAGCGCGAAGCTGCCTACCCACAGCTCCATTTCCATTCTCATCCCCCTCTAAAGAAAAGGTAACTCTTGCGAGTTACCTTAAAACTGTCAACAATGGTTTTAGCGAGATAGGCCGCCTTATACACGGTGTCATTCCTCAATTCCATGATAGGCGGTGGAATTCCATTCCGTGAGAATCAATTCCTTGTCAGCAGCCCTTGCTCGGCCAGCAGCCTCATCACCTGCGCAAGCATGTCCCGCAAATCATCCGGACTCGGAAGAGTCCCCATGAACTCCTCCAATATTTGGCGGTACGGATGCAACGGAGCCGCAGCGGAGCGCGCGGTTCGGCGTGAAGCACCCTCCTCGATATGGTCATGCGGATAGAAATGAGGCGGGAGAAGTCCAGCAAACACGGATTGCTGCGGCAGAACGAAAAATAATTCATCATTCAGCCGCAGCGAGCGGATGGTAATGATCCGCTCGGGCGCGCAGCCGCTCCGAAACGCCCTTCAAGGTCCGATAGGTTCGCAAATACCTCTCTTTCTTCCATCGTTCCCGCCCAGAACATCCGCAGCTCCGGTCATCTACTCCACTATAGCTGCAGTACTCCCGCCACCCTAGTCATCTGCTCCGCCAATACTGCAAGAATGCAGCAATTTCAGTGAGACGAGGATGCGAAAATAGGATTGCTGCAAAAATACAGCAATTACCCTACGGCAAGGCATAAATAGCATTCAAAATGGCGAAATAATGTAATTTTGCAGGATTTCCTCAAAATTCAGCCTCTCGAGGTTAAAAATGCTGCGCCTGTGCAGCATTTTCATGCGGTGAACCGCTTGCTTCATGCGCGGACCAACTTGCCCTAACCTAACCTGTTCGCCCTTCCCCGACCCCGCCCATCCTAAGAAAATAACTAGTGACGGGACTTTGTCGACAGTCTGAGCTAACTCTTGCGAGTTACCTTTTGGGTGTATAGAGTGATTTAGTGCGTCAGGGGTTAATCTTTGGGTGGTGTATACCAATCCCCAAATTCAATAATAAATTGCTTGTCATTTGTTGAAGCATATTTGACAGTAACTGCACCAAGCTTATCTCCTTTTGAGTTTTTAGGAATATCCTTTATATATCCTTTCTTGATAAGTGTATCCATATCAATAGGCTTCGCTTCTGTACTAATCTCTATAGTAGGATTATCCAATAAGTATCTCTGTACCGCATCGGTTATTATTCTCGCCGATGCCGCATCCGAAGTCTCCTTCGCCTTATCAAACTGCCCTACAATAACCACCGCCGCGATCGCAATGATAATCCCCAGGATGACGATAACCGCCAGCAGCTCGATGAGCGTCATCCCCTTCTCGTTCCGTGCAGCCTTCAGCCGTTCCTGTGCCCATGCCATACTCATGATTTTCGTTTCCCCTTTCATGAATACAATGATTTATGTTTTACTTCCGTAAAACCATTACCTAGGGCGGAGCTCCGGTCCGGATGACCGAATCAGCGCAAATTGTCCATCAGCTTGAAGGACGGGAGCATGACGGCCAAGACGATGAAGCCGACGATGACCGCCAAAACCACAATCATAAGCGGCTCCAGCATCGACTTCAGACGATCCGACATCGTCTCCACATCCCGCTCGTAGAAGTCGGCCACCTTTTCCATCATCTCGTCCAGATTCCCGGTCCGTTCGCCGACTCCCATCATCTGCACCAGCATCGGCGGGAACCAGGCATGCTCCTCGAATGTATCCGACAGCGCCCGGCCGCTCTTGACGTCTTCCCGCGCGGCACGGATGATGCGCCCGTACACCTCGTTGCCGGTGATACGCGCGGCGATCGTCAGCGTATCGACGATCGGAATGGCCGCGCTGAAGAGGGAAGCGAACGTGCGGGTGAAGCGCGCCAGCGCCTGCTTCTGCTGCAGCTTCCCCAGGATCGGGAAGCGCAGCTTCGCCTTGTCCCTTGGATATTGCAGGCGCGGCAGCTTCAGCAACAGCATGCACCCGAACGGAAGCAGGACAAGCCCCGGAATGACGAGATAGCTGTACTGGACCATGAAGCCGCTTACAGCCATGACGACGCGGGTCGGCAGCGGCAGTTCAATGTCCATCGAAGTGAAGCTCAGCACCAGCTTCGGAATCACGAAGATCATCAAGACGGTGACGACAACGACCGTCATGACCAGCATAATGATCGGGTAGATCATCGCGGACTTCACTTTTTCCCGCGTCTGATGCTCCTTTTCATAAAAGACCGCCAGCCGCTCCAGCATCTCGTCCAGCTTCCCCGAGGCTTCCCCGGCCTTCACCATATTGACGAACATCTGGCTGAATACGCCGGGTGTCCGCTCCGCAGCCTGAGATAAGGATGTGCCGGATTCGAGATCATCGAGCACCTGGTGCAGCACCGCGCTGAATGACTTATTGTCGGTCTGTCCTTCCAGTACGCGAATCGATTCCGCGAGCGGAATGCCGGCACGCGCCATCGTGGCGAGCTGGCGGCAAAATACGGTCATCTCCCCGACCTTCACGCGCGGACCGCCAAACGCAATATCGCGATGCAGCCAATGGCTCCTGCGATCCTCCAGCTTCGTAACCCACCAATTCCTCGCCTGCAATTGCTCGGCCGCCTGCTTCTTCGTTGCCGCCTTCACGACACCGCGCCGGCGGGCGCCGTATTCATCCACCGCCTTGAATTGAAAGGTCGCCAACGCAACAACCTCTTTTCCCCATTAATTTAATCGCTTTAATTCAACCTGCGATGGGAAGCGCCGTTAGAGAGGGACGGCCCCTCTACCACGATATCGGAATGCGCCTGAACTTGATCATAATCAATAAGCCCGTTCATGGCCGCATCGGCAAATGCCTGAGCGAAGGTAACCATCCCTTCCGCCCGGCTGGTCAGCATAATTCCCGGCAATTGATACGTTCGGCCCGCGCGGATCGAATGCGCCACAGAAGGAATATTGACCAGTACTTCAAATATGCCGACCATTCCCTTCTCGAAGCGCCTTCGCACGAGACGCTGCGCCACGACGCCGACCAGAACCGACGCCAGTTGCGTGCGTATATGCTGCTGCATCTCGCCCGGGAAGCTGTCAATCAGCCGGTCGATCGATAGCGCCGCATTGGAGGTATGCAAGGTTCCGAGCACGAGATGTCCTGTCTCCGCGGCGGTGAGCGCCGTCGAGATCGTGTCATTGTCCCTCATCTCGCCGATGACGATCACATCGGGGTCTTGCCGCAGCGCGGCGCGCAAGCCGTCGAAGAAGGTCGGCGTATCGATTCCGATCTCCCGCTGATGCACCAATGCCTTCTCAGAGGGATGCAGCTTCTCCACCGGGTCCTCCAGCGTCACGATATGAATCGGCTTCGTCCGGTTCAGCTCATCCACGAACGCGCCCAGCGTCGTGGACTTCCCGCTTCCCGTCGGCCCGACGACCAGAATCAGCCCTTGCTTCTGATGAATAAGCTGCCGCGTCACCTCAGGCAGCCCCAGCGAAGCAATGGAGGCCGGCTTGCCAATGATAATTCTGGCCGCCAGACAGGGAGCGCCCCGCATCCGGTACACATGAAGGCGCACGCGCACAGACTCGCTATGCTGTACGGCCGCGTCCACATCCCCGCGGGCGACGAACTGCTCCCATTGCGGCAGCGACAACAGGTCCTCGCACAGCTCCATAATCTCCGAAGCCGTAAGCTCGCGGCTCATCATAGGCTGCAATTCGCCGAGCACCCGCATCATCGGCGGCATCCCGGACGACAGATGTACGTCCGACGCCTCCATACTCACGGCCAGAGCTACCCATCTCGACCAATCCTCTACCGCACTCATTGGACAAGCGCACTCCTTTCCTGCAGTTCCTCCTCTTCCGGAGTCGCGACGCGGATCACCTCGCTGATCGTCGTCAAGCCTTCCGCCGCCTTGCGCAGTCCGTCTTCGAACAGCGAAGCGAAGTTCTGAGCGGCAGCCGCCGCCCGGTATTCGCTATCCGGGCGCTTGTTCATCGTCAGCAGCCGCAGCTCGTCATCCATCTTCAGCACCTCGTGGATGGCCAGCCTTCCCCGGTAGCCGGTCCGCCCGCAGGCTTCACACCCCGTCCCGCGGCGCAATCCGTCCAGCGGCAGCCGGTAGCGCTCCAGCCACATGCGCTCCTCCAGGGTCGGCTCGCAAGGCTGTGCGCATTGCGTACACACCCTCCGAACCAGGCGCTGACCGGCGACACAGAGCAAGGAAGAGGAGACGAGATACGGCTCCACCCCCATATCCATCAGGCGCGTCATCGTATTGACCGCGCTGTTCGTATGCAGGGTGCTCAGCACGAGGTGGCCGGTCATCGCTGCCCGAACGGCAATCTCTGCCGTCTCCAGATCGCGTATTTCCCCGACCATAATAATATTCGGGTCCTGACGCAGCATCGCTCGCAGCCCGCGGGCAAAGGTCATGCCGATCGCCGCGTTCACCTGGACCTGATTGATGCCCGGCAGCTGGTATTCCACCGGATCTTCAATCGTCATGATATTGATACCCTGATGATAGAGCTGGGAAAGCGCGGCATATAGGGTCGTAGACTTGCCGCTTCCGGTCGGTCCGGTCAACAGGATGATCCCGTAAGTCGATTGGATCGCCCGCTGGAATTGGGCCAGATTATGCGGAGTAAATCCAAGCTGATCCAGCCCGCTGATCCCATGATGCTGATTCAGCAGCCGCATGACGACCTTTTCGCCATGAATCGTCGGCAGTGTGGAGACCCGGACATCCCATTGCTCATGAGCATGCAGCCATTCGAAGCGGCCGTCCTGGGGCAGACGGCGCTCAGTCAGATTCAGATTGGCCAAAATTTTGATTCGTGCCACAATCACATTCTGCATATGCTTCGGGAGCGTTCGTTCCGTGCGCAGCACCCCGTCTACCCGGTAGCGAATCGCCAGCTCCTCGCCCTGGGGATCGAGATGAATATCGCTCGCCCGCACCGTCACCGCCTGCGTTATCAACTGATTGACGGTCCTGACGACGGGAGATTGTTCATCTTCCAGCTGCGCCGACAGCGTCTCTTCCTCATACTGCTGGAGATGCTGCAGCATTTCGTCCACGGATTCCTGCATGCCGTAATAGCGGCGTATCATGCGGCCAAGCTCTTCGCGGGTGGCAATCACCGGCTCAATCCGATAGCCCGTGGCAAGCCGCAATTCTTCGAGCGCATAGTAATCCAACGGATCTTCCATCGCTACGATGAGCTTTGAATCCTCGATGCGCAGGGGAAGCACCCGGTACTGCTCGGCAAGCCGCTGCGAGATTAGATCGATGATCTCCTGCTCGATATGATGCCGGTACAGTTGAACATGCGGGATCCCCAGCTGGTAATCCAGCACCTCGATCAATTGCTCTTCCGTAATGAGGCCTTCGGACAGCAGGACATCGCCAAGCCGCCCTTTATGCTTCGCCTGAACCGCCAACGCATGCTGCAATTGCGCCGGGGTGATGAGACCGACCTCGACCATCAATTCTCCGATTCGCTTGCGCTGCTTCATGAGTTCACCCCATCTCGAATCGCGACGGCAATCCCGTCCCGTAGGTATGTACAAGTGCATGAAAACCGCGATGGAAACAACATTTTTTAAAAATCCCGCTCTTTAAAAAAGAACGCAAGATTCGATGCCAAGCCGCTCCCTGCTTGGGTTTCATCGATTTTAGATATTTTAAATTTTAGCGTTTAAACTATTTCTAAGGATATGTAACCACAGGCTATCATCACTGTCAATATATCCCATACCGTTTATTCTCCAAAATTCCGAACGTTACCGTTAACAAAGTCGAAAATGTTCACAATTTTGTAAATTTAGGCTCGATTATTCATTTTTCCGACACAAGTGAACGGTTCCGGCCTTCCCCTCCCAGAGACGCTCCCTCTCTACAAGCTCGCGTGATCAGCCGCTTCCCGAGAACGCAAAAAAGAGCGCGAACGGCTTTACGTATCCGCACTCTTATTGTTGGTGTGTTCCAGTTCCGAACATTGCTTCCGCTTCATCCCGCAACCAGCTTCCCTAATGCCAACAGTACCGCGCCATAGGCCGCATCCTTCCCGGCGGCCATGCATTGCATCCCGGGGTACCGCTCTGCCAACAAAGCGGTAAACCCGTTCCGGACCTCGCTGTTTTTCAGCAGCACGCTGCCGGCCATCGCCACCGTTCCCGCTTGCAGACCCAGCTTCTCCACGACCGGAACGACGAGCTCGCAGAGGGAGCGGGCGCATTTGTCCGCAATGGAGAGAGCGCTCTTGTCCCCAAGCGCGCAGGCCTGCGACAAAATCGGGGCCAGAGCCGCGATATCCTTTTTGTTCGTGTGCCGATCATACACGAAGCGGATAAGCTGTTGAATCGATTCCATCTGCAGGTGCTGATATACCATCCCTGTGATGGGCGTTGCGGGGAGGCGGCCGTCATGTGCGCGCACGACCGCCGACAGCAGCTCGCGGCCAATGCTGTAGCCGCTGCCTTCATCATCGATCAGATGACCGTAACCGCCCGCGCGATGCGACTGGCCCGCTTCATTTTGGCCATAGCAGATCGATCCCGTGCCCGCGATGAGAATGACGCCGACGGCCTTGCCGTGCGCACCCCACAGCGCCGTTGCTTGATCGCCCGTAATGGTCAAGCCGCCTTCATACCCGCATTCACGAACGTTCGCTTCCAGGCGGGGGATGACCGTCGGATTGCTGACTCCCGCCGCGCCGATACATACCTGCACGCAGTGCTCCAGCCCTCCGCATACCTCGGCAATCGTCGCGAAAATATCCCGCAGACTGCTTCGCACGCTCGCCTCGTCCTGTCCGTTGTAGTTGATTGCCCCGGACGTGAACGTGTGCACTACCGTCCCTTTCACATCCGCAACGGTGACGGCCGTCTTCGTGCCGCCGCCGTCCACCCCTGCCACATAGTTCAACGTAAGCTCACATCCTTCTTCTGCCTTAGGATCCGCGCAGGCGCACGAACGGTGCGCATTCCGGAAAGCAGCTGTTCCGCCCTATGGGTACAAATGATAGTGCCGCTTCATGCCGGCAAATTCCCGGCTTTCTTCCCGGAACCGTTCCAGCATCGCCGGAACGTCCACCGGCTCCGCGCGGTAGATGCTGTCCCCGCCTAACAGATCAATGAACGGCCGCGAATTCTCCTTCACCGGGGGCAAAAAGGAAAACTGCTCATAATTGCGCTTGATCGCATACAGCAGTTGAAACCCCGCTTCCAACGGCTGCAGCGCGCGGCGATCGAGCACATGCAGCTGCACCCCGCCGCATTGCTCATCCCGGAACTTCGAGAACGAAGGCTTGAAATAGACCGGACGGAAGACGACTCCCGGCAGCTTCATCCGGTTCATCTCCTCAGCCAGCTTCTCCGCTTCAATGAACGGCGCGCCGATGATCTCGAACGGAGCCGTCGTGCCGCGGCCTTCCGAAATGTTGGTCCCTTCGAACAGGCAAGTGCCTGCATACAGCAATGCCGAATCGAACCGCGGAAGCCCCAGGGACGGCATAACCCACGGAAGCCCGGCATCAGGGAACTGCATCGTCCGATCCCAGCCTTCGCAGCGCACGACATGCAGCCGGCCGTTCCACTTCATCTGCTCGTTCGCCATCGCCGCCACCTCGCCTGCCGTCAGGCCGTAGCGGACGCAGAGCGGATAATTCCCGACGAAGGAGTGATAGCCCGGCTTCAATAGATTCCCTTCCACCGTGACGCCGTCGAGCGGATTGATCCGATCCAGCACGACGAACGCCTTGCCTGCCTTCGCGCAATCCTCCAGGGCGTACAGCATCGTGTAAATGAACGTATAATACCGAACCCCGACATCCTGAATATCGTACACGACCATATCGACTTCATCCAGCATCTCCCGGCTCAAGCGCTTGGAGTCTTTGCGGTACAAGCTGTACACCGGCACCTGCGTATACGGGTCCACATACGTCTCCACCTGGGCCCCCGCCGCCTGATCGCCGCGCACGCCGTGCTCCGGCGAGAACAGCGCGACCAGGTTGAATTTCTCGTGCAGAACTTGAATCGTCGAGACGAAGTCCTTCGTTAAGCCGGTCGGCGCCGTAATCAACCCGATACGCTTTCCTTGGAACAGATGCGCATACTCCTCGATACAATCAATCCCGTTGCGGATCATAGCAGCCTCCTCTTCATGCGCATCCGCCCCTACAATTCGGACTGGCGCAGGCGCATGCTTTCTTCCGGAATCATGAACGTTTCTGCGTATTCCTTCCTTGCCTCAATGCCGCGCACCCGGGCGAGATGCTTATAGTACTCCAGATAAGGGAACGAGGTGCTGCCCGTCACGAACCAATGCAGCGACACCGCCTTCACCCACAAATCATAAGCCTCTTGCGAAAAGTCAACGTAGACGTAAGGCTTGTAGTCCACCGCGTCCTCCCAGTTCTCCGCATAATAGAGCTTGGAAGCGAAGAAGGCGGGCAGCTCCCGCTGGAACGACGGCAAGCCGGCGAAGAAGCGCGCGTCATTGACAATGCGGTGCGTCGTCATATGATCCTTGTGCATGCTGTTCTTGAAATGCGTAATGATAATATTCGGGCGCACCTGGCGGATGACATCGCACACCTTGAGGCGATTCTCTTCATTGTCCTGCAGCTCGCCGTCCGGCGTATCGAACACGATAGCCTCGCCGCCCAGCATCTCGGCGAACGCCTTCGCCTCATTCACCTTCTGCTCGCGGTACTCCGCCATATCTCTGCCTGCCGGGACCCCGCGCTCCCCTGCGGTCAACGCCAGGGTGACGATCCGATCCCCCTTCAGCGAATGGCTTGCCAATACGCCGCCCGCGGTCAGCTCCATATCCCCCACATGACCGCCAATGGCCAGAATCGTTATCTTTTGCTCGCTCATTAGACAAGCTCCTTTCTCATGACAGCGAAAGATTTGACCGTGCGAAAGCCAGCCTTCTCATAAATGCGAATCGCCGGATTCGTGCTTCCGGTATAGAGCGACATATACTCGGTTCCGATACTTCGGAACGCCTCGCACAGCTTGAAGAACAACACCGTTCCCAAGCCATGCCCCTCATGCCCGGGATGAACGCCGATGCCCGCGAAGTAGCCGCGTCCGTTCTCCTGGCGAATGACCGGACCGGCGAAGCCGGCGGCCTTCCCTTCATACGCGGCAATTACGAACGGCACTCCGTCCGCAGCCGCCTGGGCAATCTCCCGCTCCCAGAGCGGATTGTTCAATCCCCGCAGCATCTCCTCCACGCCGCTATGCTTATCCGGGTCGAACAGTTCGACCGCATAGCCTTCGAAGGCGGCCCGCGCCTCTTTGGCCCTGATCTCTTCGGGGATGGCGAACCCGGCCAGCGGCATATACATGGCGCATTCGATTGCGCGCTCGATATAGCCTTGCCGCAGCAAAAATTGATGATACGCGCTGCCGACCGGGACGCCCGGCGCATTATTATGCTCATGCTTCGGCGTATCCGGGATGTACCAGGGCAGCATCATCGGATTGAAGAACAGGACGTCCGCCTGCTTTTTTCCCAATGCTTGAAAGCGTTCCTCCACCGCCTCCAGCATCACCTTATAGTTCTCATCGCTGCTGTGATCATGGGACAGCACGATGCAGGTAATATAGCCGGCGACCTCCCCGAGTGGCAGATCCTGTCCGGTGCAGCCGCACGCGAAGCCGATTACCCGGCCCGCCTCCAGCAGCACAAACGTATTTTCCGGGTCGAAATACGCATTCGATAAAAAGATAGCTTCAAAGCTTGCCTCCGTCAGCTCCTTGTACCCGTCTCTCACGGCTTCTTCATTCCATAGCGCAATCACATCGCCGCTATACTTCCGATCCCAGGTTGCGAGCATCATGAGCAGCACCTCCCATTAACCTTTGACCGCGCCTACCGTGACCCCCTTCAGGAAATACTTCTGCAAGCTGAAGAAGAGAATGAACATCGGCAGCGCAGAGATCGTAGCGCCCGCCATCATCGGCGCAAAGTATGTCGTGTTGGCGAAGCGGAAGTTTTTAAGGCCTACCTGAATCGTCTGCATATCCATCGTATTCGTGACGAGGAACGGCCAGAAGAAGGTGTTCCAGCTATCCATGAAGGTGAGAATCGCCATGACGGCCAACACCGTTTTCGACAGCGGCAGTATGATCTTGAAATAGACCTGAAGCTGATTGCAGCCTTCAATCTTCGCGCATTCCAGCACCTCGGTCGGAATGCTGCTCATGAACTGCTTCGCAAGGAAAATATTATATACGGTAACGAGACCAGGCATGATTAAGGCACTGTACGTATTCTGGATTTGGAAAATGTTGACGATCAAAATGTACAATGGCACTTGCGATACCTGATACGGAATCATCATCGCTATTAACAGCAGGGTGAACAGCGCCGTTCTGCCCTTGAATTTGATTTTGGAGAAGGCGTATCCGGCCATGCTCGCAAAAAACACGTTCGACACCGTCACGACACTTGCCACAAACAAGGAATTTAACAGCCAGCGAAAGGAATGCTCGCTATATTCGAAAAAGAACTTGTATGATTCCAGAGTGAACTTGGTCGGAAAGAGCGAGTAGCTCATCGCACCGGCTTCCACAGGATCCCCGAAGGAAGAAATAATCATAAAATAGATAGGGAAGATCGTGGCCAAAGCAAAAAGCAAAAGTACGGTAATGATGACAGCATTTCTAATATATTTGACTGCCACATTTCCATTATGTGAATGATAGAGTGACATTATCGGCTTCTCCCCTTCCCCTTAATATTCCACGTCTTTGCCCATAAATTTAAATTGAATGAACGAAATGATCGCAATAATGGCGGCCAGCACCAAAGATTGGGCTGCAGCCTTCCCGAATTCAAAGTACTTAAATGCGTTGTTGAAAATAAGCAACCCAACCATTGTCGTTGAATTGTCCGGGCCGCCGCCCGTCATCAGATAAGCGTTCTGGAACACTTGAAAGGAACCGATAACACCGGTTACGAGCAAAAACAACGTTGTTGGCTTCAAAAAAGGAATTACGATATACCATAGCTTCTTCAAAAAGGATGCCCCATCCAATTCCGCTGCCTCATAATAACTGTCATCAATGCCGAGCAGGGCCGCCAAGTAAATAATAATGGCCGTGCCATGGCTTGCCAGCCAGGACATCAGGACGAGAGAGAACATCGACGTCGAGCTTGAGCCGAGCCAGTTCAAATTGCTGATGCCGAACAGGCCAAGCAGCTGGTTCAAAATTCCCGCTTCCATCGGATCGAAGATCCACAGCCATACGACAGACATCGCCACCCCGGACGCGACGGCCGGCAAATAATATACCGCCTTGAACGTCGTCTGCAGCTTCTTATTCAGCGGCAAAATAAGAATGGCCACGACAAAGGAGATAATCAAGGCCACGGGAACCGTCAACACCGTATAGACGGCCGTATTGACGATCGATTTCCAAAACAGCGGATCCTTGAAGGAATTAATATAATTGTCAAAACCGATAAACGTAGAGCCTAGCGGCTTATAATCCTGGAAGCTGATAATAAAGGCGCTGACAACCGGATAGGCCGTAAATACGGCGAATACAACCAGGGCAACGGCGATAAACGCATATCCCCAGCCTGAATCTCCTCTAATTTTCCGTCTCTTCAACGGCTTCGTTAATTGGGCCATAATGTGAAACCCCTTTCAATACGCAGTGATGCAATGATTTCCGGATAGCCGCATACAGTTCCATGCGGCTATCCGAAAGTCTGCTCTGTCTAGTCTTTGACAACTCCGTCTTCGCCGAATGCGGCGACGGCTGCCGATTTCACCGCATCATACATTTGCTCTGGCGAAATCTCGTTGGCGATCAAGGCTTGAAGCTTCGGAATAATCACTTCGTCCTCGAGCTTAATCGCCTTGGCGCCCAGATCCGTCGGAATATCCGGACGTGCCGGCGTTGCTTGCTTGAGCAATGTTTCTACAGCCTCTTTATTGAACTCGTTTCTTTCAATTGGCATGCTTTCCGCCGCTTTTCTGCCGGACTCGGTAATATGGGCGGCGAAGAGATCATTGTTCGTCGTGGCCGCAACCTTGCCGCTGGCCAAGAAGTAAGCTGCTTTGACGACATTGGCCTTATGCTCAGGCGTCGGCTCCTGCTTGCCGCGGAAGGTTACATAACCGTCAACCGCGACGCTTGCCTGCTGCTTCTCGCCCAAGAAGGTAGGAACCGGCAATACGATATAATCGACCGGGATGCTTCCTTTGACTTCACTGCCGTCTTTTTTCTCGATCTTTTCGTTATTTTGGTTCGCGTTATTTTCGAAAGTGGCCAGGCCTTTGCCTGTAATCATCGTTTGACCTGTCAGGAACATATTCCAGCGTTTCCCTGCATCGACCGAGCTGAGCTCCTTCGGCATGGAACCGTCATCAATGAGCACGCGAATCGCTTTCAGCACTTCCAGGAAGTTTTTGCTCGTATACGCATATTTCAGATCTTTGTCGAACGCGGCCGGCATGCCCGCATTTTTGAGCAGAATAGCCAAGTAGTCCTTGGACGCTACGCCCGCCGTCGCAAATACGAAGCCGTAACGGGACGTTTTGTCGCCATCCTTCACGACGCCTTTTTTGACATCTTCACGGAATTGCTCGAACGTCCAGCCTTCCTTCTGCACCTTCTTCCAATCGATGCCCGCTTGCTCCAGGAACTCTCGGTTGCCCCCAAGCGCGTGGACCTCCATATACGCCGGGAAGCCGTATAATCCGTCACCGCTCTTCATATATTCCAATGGAATTTCATCGTAATCCGCAATCATTTCTGGCGTGGCAATATCGCTAATATCCATCAGCATGCCTTGCTGAATATATTTCGGAATTCCGGCCGAACCGATGAACGCAATATCCGGCGGGCTGCCCGCGTTCACTTGCGTATCCAGCTTCTGCGTCATGTCTTCCCAGCTTGCCGGCTCGATCTTCAACGTCAGGTCCGGATACAATTCATTGAATTCCTTCTCCATTTGCTTGAAATTATCTTGGAAATTGCCAGACACTGGCGGGAGCAATGCGGTTATCGTATCTTTTGCACTGTTCCCTCCGTTAGCGCCCGCATCTGGCGATTTCGCATCATTATTCGAGCTTCCGCATGCCGTTAAAGAGGACAAAGCCAAGGTTAATGCCAAAATGGATGCCAATACACGCAATTTCCTCATTGATATAAGCCCCCTCAGGTTATCGAATGAATTACACCACTTTTGTAAACATGCCGATCGCTTTCTTCAAGCTGCCCTCGCATTGTTCCAGCGCTTGCTCTGCCGCGGCCGCATCCAGACCGGTCTTAATCATCATGATGGCCAGCTTGCAGTTCATGGAAGCGCTTTCTAAATACGTGGCAGCGGTACCCGCATCAACGCCTGTAGCTGCCTGTATTATCCGTACGGACCGATCTCGCAGCTTGATATTGCTCGCCTTCAAATCGACCATTAAGTTGTTATACGTCTTGCCCAGCTTTACCATCGTACAAGTAGTAAGCATGTTCAGAACCAGCTTCTGTGCTGTACCCGCTTTCAATCGGGTCGATCCCATAATGACTTCCGGTCCTACAACAGGTGAAATGCAGATATCGCAGACGCTCTCCAGCAAGGATTGCTTGTTATTGACGACGCCGATGGTCGTCGCCCCGATCTCCCGCGCCTTCTTCAAGGCTGCGATGACAAATCGAGCGCTTCCGCTCGCCGTAATCCCGACAACCGCATCCTTGTCTGTCACGCCGCAACTCTCGATTAATGCAACCCCCTCCTCCGCATTGTCTTCATAGCCTTCTACGGCCCATCGCAGCGCAGTGTCTCCCCCGGCAATATGTCCTTGCACCAGCTCAGGGTCGGTTCCGAACGTGGGCGGACATTCCGAAGCGTCGAGGACGCCCATTCTTCCTGAAGATCCAGCACCGACGTAAAACATCCTTCCACCATGTTTGAGCACTTGATGAAGTGAATTAACCGCTTTCACAATTTGCGGAATTTCAGCCGCAACCGCTTGCGGAACGCTCGCATCCTGCTCGTTCATGAGGCGGAGCATTTGCTCGGTCGTGCATTCATCAATGGCCGCTGTCTCAGGATTGATTGCTTCCGTCGTTAGACCCGCTAGATACTCATCCATAGCCATCCTCCTATCCTGTTTGTGTAACTTGCTTATACTGCAATCTTAGCCGCAAAGACCATTACGGTCAACAGTTTTTGAAATAAAATTTTATTATAAAATAAATTGTTGTTGTTTTATTTTCTCCATTTCAACAAAAAAAGACATCGGACGCGAGCCGATGTCTGACCGTCAAGCCGCTCCCAGCATTAGCGATGCTTGCTTGCCAGTATATTGTGCGTCTTCGTCAAATATTTCTTCACATGCTTGTATTCCGCGCTGGCCACGCCGGCGAACAAAATATCGATCACCGTCAGCATGGCAATCCGCGATCCCATGGCGCCGCTGCGGATCGTGATCTCGGGCGTGGAAATGCTCAGCACGATATGGGCGTTTTCCGCCAACGGGCTTTTCGTATACTTCGTAATCGCGATGATGCAGGCGCCGTTCTTTTTGGCGATGTCCAGCGCATCGAGAATATCGGCCGTATTGCCGGAATTCGAGATAAAGATCGCCACGTCGTTTTTCTCCAGTAGCGTCGCCGCGGTAAGCTGGCTATGGCCGTCGGTGTATGCATGGCAAATCTTATTAATGCGCGAAAATTTCTGCTCCGCATCGATCCCGACCAGACCGGAAGCGCCGATGCCAAAAAACACGATCCGCCGGCTTTCCCGCAGCACCTTCACCGCGCGCTCGACTTCTTTTCTATCAATCACACAAAGCGTATCCTCGATAGACTTGCTATTATTGCGAGAAATATTCGAGATAATCGTATTCAGATCATCTCCAGGCTGAATATCCGTATACTGATCTTTTTGCTCATCCTCCATCGAACCAAGCGAAGCGGAAATACTGACAATAAAGCTGCGGTATCCGGTATAGCCCATCGTCTTGCAAAAACGGAGAACGGATGCGTCACTCGTCTTCGTCAACTGAGCCAGACTCTTGATGGAGAGATGCGGAATCTCCTCCAAATTGTTCAGCACATACTCTGCGACTGTCCTTTCTACCGGCGTCAGGCTGTCCTTCATGTCACGAATCTTAATTAAAATATTGTCGTGGATTGACATCACTTTTCCCTACTCATCTTTGAAATTTTATTTTAAAGTTTTGCTCCAATAATAAATTTTATTTTATACCTTGCCCCTGCTATTTGCAATACGATGGCGCACATTCCACGAGGCCGATCTATCTTTGGCTGCTCTTATTGGCATTCTCCCATCCAGTCAGAATTGTCCTGTTCGCTCCTTAGCAGCACTCTCCCATCCGGTCAGAATCACCCTGCACGTTCCTTGTCAGCACTATCCCATCCGGTCAGAACCGCCCTGCACGCTCCTTATCAGCACTCTCCATCCGGGCAGAATGACCCTGCACGCCCCCTCTCAGCACTCTCCCATCCGGTCAGAATGACCCTGCACGCTCCTTGTCAGCACTCTCCCATCCGGTCAGAATGACCCTGTACATTCCTTGTCAGCACTCTCCCATCCGGGCAGAATGACCCTGCACGTTCCTTGTCAGCACTCTCCCATCCGGTCAGAATGACCCTGTACATTCCTAGTCAGCACTCTCCCATTCAATCAGAATATCCGCGCATCCCTCTTATTTCATCATCTAATCCTAGAATAAAAATCTGAAAAAATCGGAATAGACCAGATGAAAATAATAGCTTCTGAGCCTTGGGGAGAATGCTCATAAGAGGCGCGCACCCCCTATTCATTCAGCACCAGCCAGCCCCCCCTCTATCTCACAAAAGAAAAAAACGACATCTCTGTCGTTTTAACGATAATTCATCATTCCACTTCATCATTTCATAATTCTGTGTCCTTACTCCTGCGCCGCCGCCAGATCCAGGGCGAGCTCAATCATCTCGGTGAAGGTGCTCTCCCGCTCCTCGGCGGTCGTCATCTCGCCCGTCAGCACGTGGTTCGACACGGTCAAGATCGACAGCGCGTTCACCTCATGCCGGGCAGCGAGCGTATAGAGCGCCGCCGTCTCCATTTCCAGCGCCAGAATTTGATAGTCGGCCCACAGCTGAATTTCTTCGCGGTCCTCCATGTAGAACGTATCGGTCGTCATCACATTGCCGACCTTGACGGGCAGCTTCTTTTCACAGGACAGATCATACGCCTGCTTCAGAAAGCGGAAATCGGCGGTCGGCGCGAAGTCAATGCCCCGGAAGCGGCGCTGGTTCACTGCCGAGCTCGTGGAAGCGCTCATCGCGATCACGATGTCCCGCAGCCCCACGTTTTGCTGAATCGCTCCGCAGGTGCCGACGCGAATCATATGCTTGACGCCGTATTCGTGAATCAGCTCATGCGCGTAGATCGAGATGGAGGGCACCCCCATTCCCGTACCTTGAACGGAGACCCGCTTCCCTTTGTACTTCCCCGTAAAGCCGAGCATGCCGCGCACCGCGTTATAGCAATGCGCCTCTTCCAAAAAAGTATCCGCAATAAACCGGGCCCGTATCGGATCGCCGGGCAGCAGAATCGCCTCGGCGATCTCACCTTGCGGAGCGCCAATGTGTACGCTCATATCTGTCATATCCTCCCCATTATGAAGTAACCGCCTGCTCAGTACAGAGGAATGCTAGAGAGAGGGAAGGAAGAGGAAGTCCCCTCCCGATGAAGCTGCTCCTGCTCCTTGTCGGCAAGAGATTTGGCCGTGAACTGATCGGTAATGAGCACGTTCGCATAACCTCCCTGCAGCGCGCCGAATATCGCCTCCACCTTGCCCGGTCCGCCGGCCACAAGGATGGAATGCTCCTTCCGGGCGAGCGAATCGAGCGGGATCCCGATCGTCCGCGCATCCAGTTCAGGCAGACAGATCCGGCCATCGGCATCGTAGAACCGGGCGCCAATCTCTCCGCAAGCCGCGCTTGCCAATTCTTTCGCCTCTTCTTCGGTAAAGTATTGCACCGGTAAAACCGGAGAATTCGGCACAGGAACGCCTACGCTGTACAGGGCGATATTCGCCTGTTCCCCCATGTCCAGAACGGCGCGCATATGGCGCTCGGACTCTATCGCCTGCTTCACCAACGGGTGATCCACGATGACGGGAAGGGGCAGGAAATAAGGAGACGTATGATAAGCGCTGCCAAATAGCTGCATAATCTCGCAGCTATAGGTATTCGCTCCTGACTGGCTTACGCCGCCTTGCCACTGCACGACATTGACATGGCTTACATGCTTATGGTTCAACTTTTTCGCTACCTGATAAATCGTCTCTCCCCAAGCCAATGCAATCGTATCTCCATCGGTGACCAGCTCATCCAGATAGCGCGAGGCATCCTCGGCCAAATACTCTCCGATCAGTTCCTCCTCATAGTGAGGCACCGGAACGACAATCGCCTTTTTCAAGCGGTATTTGTCCTTCAACTGGTAGGCAAGCCGGTGCGTATCCTCGGACGGATCCAGAATACGAATCTGCACCAATCCGTCCTCCCGCGCCTGCTGCAGAAATCGGGAGACCGTAGGCCGGGACACGCCGAGCTTGTCCGCGATATCCTGCTGGCTGCAATCCATGAAATAATACATTTTCGCAGCATCAATCATTTTTTTGATTTTCTCTTGATCCATCCCAAGCCACCCATCTATCCAATGTCGAATATAGGAAAAACGGTCTATAATTCTCTATTATAGCATTGTCGCCGCCTCTTATCATTTGGCATTCCCGGATGGCGGATGACATCTCCCGGACATGCAGAACGAGAACAAGCGCCCCCCTGCACAATCGCTGGGGAGCGCTCGTCGCATTACGCTCAGCCTATTTATTTATCACGCGGCAGGCCATATATGAAATGGATAACCTGCACCCCGCCCCGGATTAGTTGACTCTTACAATGCGGTTCTCTACTTTTGGATGAATGACCTTGTTGTTCTCCAAGTATTCTTCTACGATGTCATAGAAGGTATAGCCGGTATCCAGCACCTGATCCTTCTTCAGCATCGAGTATCCGTCTCCGCCGGAGGTAATGAAGTCATTCGTCGCCACCTTGTACGTCTTCTCCGGGTCGAGCGGCAGCCCGCCGACCTTCACCTCGGTGACCCGTTCGCCAGCCGGCTTCTTCACGTCATAGACGAAGGACATGCCGCCTACCTGAAGGAAGGAGCCCGGCAGATCGTCGGTATTCTCCGCTCCTCTGACCGACACTTCCAACGCAGCCTTCAGATCGGCTCCGGTCGCCTCCACGATGGTCAGCGTATTCGGGAACGGCAGAATGGAGTAGAGATCCTTCTTCGTCATGTCTCCCGCCTGCTTGCTGGCACGGATGCCCCCGCCGTTGACCAGCGCCACATCGGCTTCATAGCCCTTAATCGTCTTCGTCTTGGCGATAAGCGCATCGGCAATGAAGTTACCCAGATTGGTCTCCTTCGCCCGGACCTGCGTCCGTTCGCCGTCCAAATCGACCTCCGTCTTGCCGACGACGGCCTTCATCGATTCCTCGACCTTGGCCACGACCTCTTGCACCAGCTTCTCGATCTCCGGATCCGCCTTCACGCTCTCGTCATACTCGACCAGCCCTCCGCTGAAGCCGACAAGCTCCTTGTTATAATAGAACAGATCGACACGGCCCAATGATTTGCCGTACTCCCAGTCCTGTACGATATAGGTGCCGTTCACGACTTCCGGCGTATGAAGCGGCGTATGGGAATGGCCGCCGATGATGAGGTCGATGCCCGAGACGTTCTTCGCGATCTCCCGGTCTTTGTCCACGCCGATATGCGAGACGATAATGACATGATCGGCTTCCTTCTTCATCTCCGGTACCAGCTCCCTGGCGATATCAACCGGATCCTTGAACGTCAGCCCCTTCACGTTGTTCGGATGCGTCACGATCGGCGTCTCTTCCGCGACGAAGCCGATGAAGGCGAACGTCTCGCCCCCTACCTCGGTCTGGAACGTCGGCACGAGCAAGTTGGTGCCGTCCGCCTTGAAGACGTTGGCGCTAATCATCGGATACTTCAGCTGATCGCGAAGCTTCAGCAGCTGCTCGTAGCCGAAATCAAATTCGTGGTTCCCGGCAGCCATCGCCGTGTAGCCGAGCGAATTGAGAATCGGAAGGATCGATTCTCCCTTGAACTGGTTCGTATAGATCGTGCCCTGGAACGTATCTCCCGCATCCATCAAGAGGAAATTCTTGTTCTCCTTCTCCCATTCCTTGATGAGCGTAGCGATTTTGGCGTAGCCGAACTCCTTGCCCTTTTGATCTTCCTGAATGTGGCCGTGCACATCATTCGTATGGGCAATCGTAATATGCTCCGTCAGCGCGGCTCCCAATGCTTCCGTAAATTGCTCGCGGGTGACTGAGGTGCCCGCAGGCAGCTCCAGCGCAACGCCCAGCTTCTGCGCAATCTCGGCCAGGCGTTCGGCGGAAGGCGCCTGTCTGTCATCGGCGCTCTCCTTCTCCGTAATCGCGCCCTGTCCGGCAGCCCAGTCAAGATAGCTCTGCGCCCAATAGCCCTTCTGCTCCGGAATCGCCGCCCCGGTGCCTCTCGCAATCAGCGCGACGGCTTCCCCCAACGACACAGGGCGCTCGAGTCGCAGATCCCCTTGCTCATAGCCTGCAATAATATGCTTCTGCTGCATCCATTCATTGTGCTCCACCGGATGGAGCGGAGCGGCAAAGGCCGATGCCGAGAACAGCATCCCCAATGCGCCGGTCACGAGAAATGAAGCCGCTTTCATTTGGAATCTCAAAAAATTCACTCTCCCTTTCATCTTGTTGATAGAATGACGACCAAAAGTGAACAAATGTAAATATACGAAATACTTTTTGTCAACTCATAGTATACATAGTTTATTTTTCGGCGGTCAAGATAAAGTTTCATGCCGAGATAGTAGAGAAAACATAGGATTTTCATAGATCATCGCTCCGCACAGAATGAACATTTGTAAAACCTATCGTTTCATATCGAATTGAAAACGAACTTTAGCCAAATTTCCGCCAGGCCATCCTTCCCCATTCGGAATTCATACTCCGTTCATATTCGTTGCTTAGGATGAAGGTGCATACATCGAACTGATCAGGAGGAATGCCGATATGAGTAACATGATATCCCGCGAGCAGTATGATCGTGCCGCGAGACTGCTGAACACCGAATGGCAACAGCATGTGTTCAACGGCCGCGCCGTTCCGAACTGGCTTGCCAGCGGGAACCGGTTCTGGTACCGCCGCGACGTGCGGCTTGGCAGTAAGAAGGGAACCGAGTACATCCTCGTCGATCCCGAGACGAACACCTCGAAGCCGGCCTTCGATCATGAACGCCTTGCTTCTTCCCTTAGCCAGGAGCTTGACCGGACGCTGGATCGCCATCATTTGAAGCTGGAGCGGCTGGAGCTGCCCGAGTCCTGCCATCTCATCCGCTTCGATATGGACGGGGAGCGCTGGGAATGCGATCTGTCCAGCTACCGGAGCACCCGCCTTCCGGCCCGGCCGCGGCCAGAGCCGTACGAACTGCCCTCTCCCGACGGGCAGTGGGGCGCCTACGCCGAGAAGCATAATCTGTTCGTCCGCCATCTCGAGAGCGGGGAAGTGCGGCAGCTCACCTTCGGCGGCGAGCCTTATTATGATTATGCAGGCAGTGTGGAGGCGATGAACCTGAATCTTCGCCCCGAGGGCAAGTCATTCCCGGCCGCCTTATGGTCGCCCGACTCCACGAAGCTCATGACGATGCGGCTCGATCAGCGTTCGCTCCGCGAGCTTCATCTGCTTCAACACGTGCCCCCTGCGACAAGCGGGGACCTGCGGCCTGTCCGGCATGCGATACGCTATGCTTGTCCGGGCGATCCCCATGTTCCGCTGGCCGACATCGTCATCTGCGATATAGAGCGGCAGGACAGCATCACCGTAGAGGCGCCCCGGATGATCCTGGGTTCCGACACTCCCTTCAGTCCGATGGCGCCGCAGGCCGGCTGGAGCAAAGACAGCAAGCAGATCTGCTATCTGTCCATGGCCCGCGATTACCGTTCGGCCAAGCTGATTGCCGCCGATGCGGAGACGGGATCGGCGCGAATCGCCGTCGAGGAACAGAGCGATACGTTCCTGTTCATCGATCTGTATCATTTCGGCAATCTGGACTTATACTTACGGCCGGATCCGAACTTCCGCCTGCTTCACGACGATACGGCCCTCTGGCTCTCGGAGCGCGACGGATACGCTCATCTGTATCTGTTCGACAGCCGCTCGGGACAGATCATCCGGCAGATGACGTCCGGCCAGTGGAACGTCCGGCGGCTGGCAGCCGTGGATGAGCGGCAGCAATGGGTCTATTTTACGGCCAGCGGCCGCGAACCGGGGCGCGATCCGTATTACCAGCACCTGTACCGCATCCGACTCGACGGGACGGGCTTGACGCTGCTGACGCCGGAGGATGCGGATCATAAGATCGCCTTCGCTCCGGATCTGAGCTGCTTCACGGACACGTATTCGCGCGTCGATCTGCCCCCGGTGTCCGTGCTGCGCCACAACGACGGCAGCCTTGTCCGGGAACTGGAGCGGGCCGATATCGAGCTGCTGCTGGAGCAAGGTTATCAGCTCCCGGAACGGTTCACGGTCAAGGCGGCGGATGGAGTTACGGATCTGTACGGCATTCTGGTCCCTCCCGCATCCTGCGAGCCGGGGCGGAAGTATCCGCTGATTGACTATTTCTATGGCGGGCCTCAGCTTCTCAATACGCCGAAATCATTCCTCTGGGAGTCCGCTATCGATTTCTCCGGCGGGGCCCAATCGTTCGCCCAGCTCGGGTTCGCAACCATCGTGATGGACGGAACGGGCACGCCTTACCGCTCCAAGGCGTTCCATGACGCGTCCGACGGCAGGCTGGAGCATGCGGCCGGATTGGCGGATCATGCCGCCGCCATCCCGCAGCTGGCCGAACAATTCCCGTTCATCGATCCGAAGCGCGTCGGCATCTGGGGCGTGTCCGGAGGCGGCTACGGCGCGGCCCGGGCGATCCTTGCCTATCCCGATGTCTATTCCGTCGCCGTCTCGGGGGCCGGCAATCACAACCAGCGGGCCTACATTACGGCATGGGGCGATCGCTTCCAGGGGCTGGCCGACAAGGAACATCCCGATCGGTATGCCCGTCAGGACAATGCCCAGCTGGCGGCCAATCTGAAGGGCAAGCTGCTGCTCGCGCACGGCGATATGGATGACAACGTTCATATGGCGCATACGATGCAGCTCGTCGACGCGCTGATCCGGGCGAACAAGGATTTCGATCTGCTCATCATGCCGAACGTCGGCCATAGCATTCAAATGAACCGCTATTTCATCCGGCGGAAATGGGACTATTTCGTGAAGCATCTGCTGGGAGCCGAACCGCCCGCCCAGTATGAGATTGCGCCGAAGGCGCAGCACTTGCCCGCAGAGGCCGCTCTGTCCATTCCCGACTAATCCAATGAAAATTAAATTGACAACCGCAGCAATCCTGTGTATGATTCTCACAAGACAATTTCATTTTCTTGACCTTATCAAGAGTGACTGAGGGAATAGGCCCTATGACGTCCGGCAACCTTACCCATTATGGTAAAAGGTGCTAAATCCTACAGAATGCACAGCATTCTGAGAGATAAGTGGTTCCTAGCGATGCAATGCAGCCTCTTTCTCTCATGAAAGAGGCTTTTTTTCATTCCGTAGATTAGAAGCCGGCCGGGCGAGACAATACAGCATGAATGTTGGAGTGTGAGAGAGATGATAGAGCTAAGGAATCTCGTCAAGGAGTACCGAAGCAAGACGGGAAGGTCGTCGGTGTCGATAGTGTCTCGCTGCATATAGAGAAAGGCGACATTTACGGCATCATCGGGCGAAGCGGAGCGGGCAAAAGCTCCCTGCTGCGCTGCATCAACCTGCTGGAGGAGCCGACTTCGGGCCGCATCCTCGTCGACGGCGTCGATCTGACCAAGCTGCAGGGCGAGCAGCTGCGGCAGGCCCGGTTGAAGATCGGCATGATCTTTCAACATTTTCACCTGATTCGATCCAAGACGGTGTATGAGAACATCGCCTTCGCGCTCAAGGCGAACCGGACATCCAAGGCGGACATCGAAGCGCGCGTGACCGAGCTGCTGGAGATGGTCGGCTTGTCCGACAAGTTCGACGTCTATCCGTCGCAGCTGAGCGGCGGCCAGAAGCAGCGGGTGGGCATCGCCAGGGCGCTCGCGAACGATCCGCATGTGCTCCTCTGCGATGAGGCGACATCGGCACTGGACCCGGAGACGACCCAGTCCATTCTCGACCTGCTGCAGAAGATCAATCGCGAATGGAAGCTGACGATCGTGCTGATTACCCATGAGATGGAAGTCGTCAAGGCAATCTGCGATCGGATGGCCGTCATGCAGAACGGCCGCGTCGTCGAGGAGGGGCCTGTCTATGATATCTTTTCGGATCCGAAGCATCCGATGACCCATTCCTTCATCAGCAGCCTGTTCCAATTCGAGCTGCCCGACCGCTTGCTCCGGAACAGCGCCGGCACCGTCGTCAAGATTCACTTCGTCGCGCCGCAGGCGGAGGAAGCCGTCATTACCGATATGCTCAAGAGATTCGACGTCCAAGGCAACATCCTGCATGGCAAAATCGAATATATCCATGATACGCCTCTCGGCATCCTCATCCTGGAGCTGAACGGCAATCCGTCCGAAGTGCAACGGGCCATGGATTATATCGCATCACGAACGCACCGACTGGAGGTAATCAGATAAGATGGACTCCCTCATACAGATCTTGCCCGATCTGTACAAGGCGTTTTTTCAGACCTTGTATATGGTGGGCATCTCATTAGTTGTCGCTTTAATTCTGGGTCTTCCTATTGGAATAATATTATTTGTAACGGATAAAGGACTGTTCCTGGAGAATCGCCTCACCCGCGTCATCCTCGGCTTCATCGTCAACATGATCCGATCGGTTCCTTTCATCATTCTGCTCGTGACGCTGCTCCCGGTAACGAAGCTTATTGCCGGCACTACGATCGGTCCGACGGCCGCATCCGTCTCCTTGTCGGTAGCCGCCATCCCGTTCTTCGCCCGGCTCGTCGAGACCGCGCTGCGCGAGATCGACAAGGGCGTCATCGAAGCGGCGGTGTCGATCGGAGCCACGCCCTGGATGATTATCAAGGATGTGCTGCTTCCCGAAGCGAAGCCCGGCATCGTGCAGGGGATCAACATTACCGCCATCAGTCTCGTGGCCTACTCGGCCATGGCCGGGACGGTCGGCGGAGGCGGCATCGGCGATCTGGCGATCCGGTTCGGCTATTACCGCTATGACAACACGGTCATGTTCACCACTGTCATCGTCCTGATCTGCCTCGTGCAGCTCATTCAATATGGCGGCGATTTCCTGGCCAAGAAGGTAGACAAGCGCTAACGCGAGGTTACAACATCATTTCACATATATGGAGGGTATCATCATGAAAAAGACAGCCATTCTTCTCTCGCTCATCCTGACGTTCGGCCTGCTGGCCGCCTGCGGCGATTCGTCCTCCAACGGGGACACTGCGAAGCAGGAAGAGAGCAAAACCTTAAAGTTCGGGGCCACCGCCGGCCCATACAGCGATATGCTGACGAAGGCGATCAAGCCGATCATGGAGAAAAAAGGCTACACGATCGAAATCGTCGAATTCGGGGATTATGTGCAGCCGAATCTGGCGCTCTCCAACGGCGATCTGGACGCGAACCTGTTCCAGCATAAAATCTATATGGATAACTTCGCCAAGGAAAACAAGCTGGAACTGACCGATCTCATCGTCGTGCCGACGGCGCCGATGGGCATCTACTCCTCGAAGTACAAGTCAGTCGACGAGATCGCCGACGGCAGCACCGTCGCTCTGGCCAATGATCCGACCAATCTGGCCCGTTCGCTGGGGCTGCTCCAGGACGCCGGCCTGCTGACGATGAAGGATGACATCGATCCGCTGCGCGTCTCGGAGAAGGACGTCAAGAACAATCCGAAGCAGCTCGTGCTGCAGCCGATCGAAGCCGGCCAGCTGCCGCGCGCCGTCGACAGCGCCGATATCTCCCTCGTGCCGGGCAACTTCGCCCTCGCGGCCAAGATGAATTTGCTCGATGCGCTGCAGTTGGAAAATATGCCGGACGACTACCGCAACCGGGTCGTCATCAACACGGCCGACAAGGACAAGGCCTTCGCGAAGGATCTGAAGGAAGCGGTCGAGTCGCCGGAATTCGAGCAGATTATCGATGAGCAGTTCCAGGGCTTCGGCAAGCCGGAGTGGATGCTGAACCGGAAATAAGTCCAAACCGTGGGGAGGGATAGGAAATGACAACGCTCGATCAGCCGCTGATCGTCAGAGGGGCTCCCGCCATCTACCGCTGCGAAGCCGGCATCTTGGAGAAGCTGGAGTCTCTGCTCCAGCCGTACGGCTGCCGCCGGGTGTGCGTCGTGCACGGCGAGCGCTCCTGGGAAGCCGCGGCTCCGTATTGGCCGCAGCAGACGGAGCTGACGCTTCTGCCGCTGGCGTACCGCGGCGAGTGCACGCTGGCGGAGGCTGGCCGGATCGCCCGCGAAGCGCGGGCGGCGCAGGCCGATATACTGCTCGGGCTCGGCGGCGGCAAAGTGATGGACCTCGTCAAGGCCGCAGGCATCGAAGCCGGACTCGACACGGTACTCGTGCCGACGCTCGCCTCGAACTGCGCGGCCTGGACGCCGCTCAGCGTGTTCTACGATGAACAGGGCCGCTTCACGCATTATACGCTTCATCCGAAGAGCCCGCTCATGGTGCTGGTCGATCCGCGAATCGCCCTGAGCGCGCCGGCCGCTTACCTGCGGGCCGGCATCGCCGACACGCTCGCGAAATGGTACGAGGCCGACGTGCTCGTCCGTCAGTGGAGCCGGCCGCCCGCGGCGGTGCAGATCGCTCATCTCACCGCCCGCCTGTGCCAGACCGCTCTGCTGGAGCACGGCCTGCAGAGCGTGCGGGATGCCGAGCGGCAGCAATTGACGGACGCGTTCACGCTCGCCGTGGAGACGATCATCATGACGGGCGGCACCGTCGGCGGCTTCGGCGACCATGCGGGACGGATCGCTGGAGCCCATTCGATCCATAACGGGTTGACGGCAGCCCCGGCGACGCATCACCTTCTGCACGGGGACAAGGTCGCCTATGGCATCCTTGTCCAGCTCGCGCTGGAGGGCAAGCTCGGCGAAGTCGAGCGGCTGCTGCCGTTCTACCGGGATATGGGGCTTCCCCGCTGCCTGTCCGATCTCGGGCTGTCCGCCTCGGATCGCGAGACGCTGGACCGCGTCGCCGCCGCATCGGTCCTTCCGCAGGAGTCGATTCATCTGATGAACCGGAAGGTGACGGCGGACGATGTGCGGCAGGCGATGCTGCAGTTGGAAGCCGTGACCGCCGGAACATCATAGCGATTGGAGGGCGGGGGCGCATGCTCCCGCTCTTTCTCTGCCTCGGCAATCACTTTTCTTAATCGCCTCGACAAAAAATTAGAAATATCACTTATCACCCGCTCGTTGTAAAATGGTGGAAAAAGGAGGGGTTGATTTGGTTAACGCAAGCTTGTCCGACCGTTTCGCACGCTTTGCGCGTCAAGAATGCGCAGGCTCCTGTGATCTGTACGAGCATCTGGCGCTGCGCATCGCCGCCGATGATGAATTGCTCCGGGTCGCCTCGCATGCAAGACCGGGTCAGCCGGTGCCGAACCTGCTCTTCGGCGCGGTTCAATACTTGCTGCTCTCCGGCGCCGATCACGAGCTGCGCCGCTACTATGACGGACTCGTCGAGGAGCCGGGAGACATCCGGCAATCGTTCCCGCCGTTCAAGGATTTCTGCCTCACATACGCTGACGGTATCGTGCCGCTCCTGAAGACCAAGATCGTACAGACGAACGAGGTCAGGCGCTGCGCCTATCTGTACCCGAGCTTCTGCCTCATCTACGAGAACATACGCAAACCGTTGGCGCTGATCGAGATCGGCACGAGCGCGGGACTGCAGCTGATATGGGATCAGTACGGGTACTCCTACGGATCCGGAGACGTGTACGGCAACCCGGCCGGAGAGGTCCGGATCGCGGCGGCCATCATCGGAGGCGGAGACACTGCCCCGCCGCTGCTGCCGCACAGTCCCCCTGTTACCGCCAGGATCGGCGTCGATCTGCATATCAACCGGCTGTCCGATCCGGAAGACCACCGATGGCTGCGGGCTTTGATCTGGCCCGGACACCGGGACAGAGTCGCGCTGTTCGACGATGCGGCCCGCTGCCTGACCGGACAGCCGGTGAAACTGATCGAGGGAGACGGGATCGAGCTGCTCCCGAGTCTCGCGGCCGGCATTCCCGACGACGCGGCCATCTGCGTCTTCCATACCCATGTCGCCAATCAGATGCCGCCGGAAGCGAAGCGGCGCCTGGAGCAGCAAATCAGGGAGATGGGCAGCAGACGCGATCTGTTCCACCTGTACAACAATATGTGGGACGCGAATCTGCATCTGGATAAATATATCGGCGGGGTTGAGCGCAGAACGGTGCTTGCCGAGACCGAAGGACACGGGCGATGGTTCCGCTGGATCGATCCCGGCATATAAAAAACCGAGCAGCGCCCTTCTTGACTGCCGTCCAATCGTATAGTAGTATTTCTAAATAAGACTAAAGGATGCCATTCAAGGAGGAGCTCTCCTCGCCTTGAACGTCCTTATCGAGAGGAGGTTGCCATCCGATGATCGAGGAATTGCGCAAGCTGGGCCTGTCCGAGCTGGAAGCAAGATGCTATCTGGCGCTGCATGCGGAGCCGAATATTTCAGGATATGAAGTGGCCAAAAAGGTCTCCGTCTCCCGCACCAACGTGTACGCCGCCCTGCGCTCCTTGACGGACAAAGGAGTATGCCGGGCGATCGAAGCCGACCCCGTCCTGTACGATGCCGTCCCGATCGAGCAGCTCGTCCGCATGCTTCAATCCGATTTCGAGCAGACCGCCCGCACGCTGGTGAAGCAACTGAAGTCTCCGCCGCAATCGGCGGCGTCCTTCTACAATTGGCAGGGCGACAACGCCATTCGCACCGCCATCCGGCGCCTCGCGGCCAATGCGGACAAGAGCATCGTCGTCGACATATGGGCCGAAGATGTCCATTGGGTCGAGGAACCGCTGCTGGAGGCGGAGCGAAGAGGCGTCTTCGTGACGCTGATCGTGATCGGGGAATGCGCCGTCCGCCTGAACCGCGTTCTGTTCCATCACCGGAGCGAGGCCTGGGACGCGTCGGAAGCGCGAAAGTTCTCGATTCTATGCGATTCCCGTTCCGCTCTGCTCGGCAGCTTCGGCAGCACCGTCAAGCTGTCCGCCCTGGAGACGAATCATCCCGCCGTCGTCGAGCTGCTGCTGAACGGGTTCTACCACGACGTCATTATGGAGCGGGTCGAGCAGGACTTCGGCCGCATGTTCACTGAACGCTACGGCGATCATTACGATGACATTATTCACCCTTACCGGAAATACTTAGATTAATTTTACGGAGTATTTCCTCTTTTTTTGGAGAAATTGTAGTAGTATTTATAAATACCTCTAAAATAAAAAACAATCTGACACAAGGAGAACTTACTATGAACAAAGTGTATGCACAGGCATCCCCGGCATTCGATGTCAGACGCTGGTGGGCCCTGGCCGTCTTATTGCTCGGCACGTTTATGGTTATCTTGGACTCGTTCATCGTCAATGTCGCAATCCCGACGATTCAGAGCCAGCTTCAGGCCAACGCTGCGCAAGTACAGTTCATCGTCGCAGCCTATGTGCTGTCCTACGCCGTGCTCCTCATTCCCGGCGCCCGGCTCGGGGATCGCTTCGGCCGCAAAAAGATGTTCATTGCCGGCATGCTTGTCTTCACCGCCGCCTCGGGACTGTGCGGCATGGCGACCAGCGCGGCGTTCCTTATCTTCGCCCGGGTACTCCAGGGTGTCGGGGCCGCCATGCTGATTCCTCAGGTGCTGACGATCATTCAAGTTATTTTCCCGCCCGAGGAGAAGGGCAAGGCGATCGGGTTCTACGGCGCGGTCAGCGGACTGGGACTTATCGCCGGACAGATTATCGGCGGCATCATTTTACATTGGAACGGCTGGGGATTGGGATGGCGTTCCGTCTTTCTCATCAACCTCCCTATCGGAATCGCAGCGGTGCTGTGCATAATTCCGCTGGTGCGGGATACGCGGGCGGAGGAGCAGAAGAGCATGGACGTGACCGGCATTGCGATCCTGACCTGCAGCCTGCTCCTCTTGATCTATCCCTTGGTCATCGGGCGGGAAGCCGGCTGGCCGCTGTGGGTATTCATCAGCTTCGCCGGAGCGGCGCTCAGTCTGCTCCTGCTGATGGTTCACGAAGCGGGACTGGCCAAGCGCGGGCGTCATCCGCTGATTCCCCCTGGCCTGTTCGCCGGGCGTGCCTTCACCCTGGGCGTGCTCGCGATATTGGCGTATCAAATCGGGAACAGCGGCTTCTTCCTCGTCGTCTCGCTGACGCTGCAGGACGGCTTGGCGCTGGCCGCGATGGATTCGGCGCTCGCCTTTGTTCCGATCGGCGCCGCCTTCTTCCTCGGGTCGCTATGGGGCCCCCGTTGGGCGCGAGACGGGCGGCCGGTTCTGGCCTGGGGCGCTCTCGCTCTGATGGCCGGCTATGCGGCCGTGCTCCTCGTGACGATGGCGGGGGGCGCCGAACTGTACTGGCAGCAGTTGATCGTTCCGTTCCTGCTCGTCGGGTTCGGCCAAGGGCTGGTCGGCGCTCCCCTGATGGGGACGATTATGTCCGCCGTCCGCCCGGAGCATGCCGGCTCCGCTTCCGGCATACTGAGCACCTGCATGCAGACCGCGAACGCGCTCGGCGTCGCTGTCATCGGCACCCTCTTCTTCTCGGCGCTCAGCCGGCACGAAGCAGGAAGCGGGGGAGCAGATGCGATCGTCCCGTATCTCGCCTCTTTCCAGGCGGCGCTGCTCTGCAGCCTCGGGCTGGCGCTCGTAACGCTGCTGCTCGTGACCGGGCTGCGCCGGGCCCAGCGAGCGCAAGCCGGAGACCCATTCTACGTAATGGCGGCTTGGCATGACTTGACATATAGACGCGTTGATGCGTATACTTCACACTGTAAGGAATTAACTTTGTAATGAGGTGGAAAGGAAAATGTTGCATTTATCGACTGTTCTTCAACGGGATTTGGCTTAAGACGGGATAGATCTGCCCATTTTTAGCTCTAAGCCAACCGAAGAACAGAAGATAAAGAACCGATTTCCTTTCATGCATATCGATCTGTATGGGTAAGGTGCGCGTTCGCCTTACCCATTTTTTGTATATTTTTTTCGCTTGCCGATACAATTGAAGACTGTCTTTATTTTGCTGTTCTCCCGGTTGGCTTCCTATCTTGAAGCGAATAAAGGAGAGAACCGATATGAGCATTGTCACGGTTGAACAACTGTCCCATACGTACGGGGACAAGAACGTATTTCACAATATTAGCTTCCGCCTCGTGCGGGGAGAGCATGCCGGACTGGTCGGCGGCAACGGCGCGGGCAAGTCCACGCTGCTCCGCATCCTGTCGGGCGAGCTGCTTCCCGATCGCGGCACCGTCGATTGGCTGCCGGGCATCCGCGCCGGATACCTGCAGCAGCATATCGATCTGCAGGCGGGAATGACCATTATCGAGTATTTGCGCAGCGCTTATGCGGAGCTATATGCGATGGAGGCCCGCATGAATCAGCTCGCGGCCCGGATGGCCGAGGCCGGGGACGATCTCGATTCCTTGTTGACTCGCTACGGCGAGCTGCAGCAGCAGCTGGAGCATTCCGGCTTCTATCTGATTGATACGAAGATCGAGGAGGTCGCTGCCGGACTGGGCATTCTCGCGCTTGGCCCGGATCGCGACGTGAGCGAGCTGAGCGGCGGCCAGCGCACGAAGCTGCTCTTGGGCAAGCTGCTGCTGGAGCAACCGGATGTCCTGCTGCTCGATGAGCCGACCAACTATTTGGATGACGTGCATATCGAGTGGCTTACCGGATATTTGACCCGGTATGAGCAGGCCTACCTCGCCGTCTCCCATGACGAGCGGTTTTTGAATGCGATCACGACGACGATTTTTCATTTGGAGCACCAGTCGATTCGGCGTTACCCCGGCAATTACGAGCAGTTCAAGCGCAGCTATGAATTGAACAAAGAGCAGCTGCAGGCCGCTTATGCGCGACAGCAGCGGGAGATCGAGCGGCTGGAGGACTTCATTCAGAAGAACCGCATCCGCAAGGCGAAGCAGGCCAAGAGCCGGGAAAAAATGCTGGAGCGGATGGAGCGGATCGACAGACCGTCCTCCGGGCCGCAGCCGCGCTTCGCCTTCCGGGTGCACGCCGATCCGGCGGGCACGGTCATCGAAGCAAGACGGCTTCAGATCGGCTATCGCGAGCCGTTGTTCGCTCCCGTCGATCTGACGGTGAAGCGCGGGGAGAAGATCGCCATCGTCGGCTACAACGGGATCGGCAAGTCGACGATGCTCAAGACCTTGCTCGGCCTTATTCCGGCGCTGGGCGGCAAGGTGCAATTCGGCGATCGCGTCAAGACGGCCTATTTCGCCCAAGAGGAGCAGCCTCCCGATCATAGCCCGCTGGAACATTTATCTGCATTGCGCCCGGATATGACGCTGAAGGACTTCCGGCGCCTGCTCGCCCAGTCCGGGCTGACCGAGAAGCATATCCGGAAGGCGATCCGTCTCCTGAGCGGCGGGGAGCAAGCCAAGGTTCGGCTGTGCGAGCTGATGCTGACCGACAGCAATGTGCTCGTGCTGGATGAGCCGACCAGCCATCTCGACGTCCGGGCGAAGGAGGCCTTTCAGGACGCGCTGCAGAAATATGCCGGCACGATCCTGCTCGTCTCCCATGAGCCGGACTTCTACGAGGATTGGGTCACCCAAGTATGGAATGTGCAGGAGTGGACGAAGAAATAACACGAGGGGCGCCGGCCATAGTTTTGCGCGTTACAGACCGGGCCGGGGCCCTTTGTCCCCTCAGCCGGCTTGCCCGCTGCCGAATCCTTCGTTAACGGGGCCGGCAGCAGGCAGCGAAAATAAACGATAACGTCAACCGCTTGCCATGCAACCGGTGGTTGAATAGGAGAATCAATAATCGATATGAATCATTTATATCTGCTTGAGATCGAGTTTGAATATAATGGACAGCAGCAGGCCATCACCCCGGTCCTGCTTCAGGATGGGAACGATACGATACTCGTCGACTGCGGGTATCCGGATTTCACGCATCTGCTTGAAGAAGCGGCCAACCGGGAGGGAATCCGTCTCGATTCGATGACGGCCTTGATCGTGACCCATCACGATATGGACCACATCGGCTCGCTGGCCGCATTGAAGCGGGCATACCCGCGCATCAGAATCGTCGCGCATGAGCTGGAACAGCCGTACATCGAAGGCGAGCGCAAGCCGCTGCGACAGCAGCAGGCAGAATCCACGATCGACGACTTGCTGGAGGAAGCCAAGCCGGATGCGGAGCAGTTCATTCGCTTCCTGCAGTCGATCGAGCCGGCCCAGGTCGATCGGGCGGCGGCCCACGGAGAACGGCTGCCCTGGTGCGGCGGCATCGACATTGTCCATACCCCCGGGCACACGTCCGGACATATCTCGCTGTATCTGCCCGCGAGCAAGACGCTCATCGCGGGAGACGCTGTCGTCATCGAAGACGGACAATTGAATATCGCCAATCCCCAGCATGCGTGGGATTTGAAGGAGGCCGTCCGCTCCGTCCAGCGCCTGCTCGACTACGACATTGAGCGAATCATTTGCTACCATGGGGGCCTATTCCGCGGCGATGCCCAGCAGGCGCTCCGGCAGCTCGTTCATGCCTATACGTCTTGAGCAGGAACGAATTCCGGGCGGAATTCAATGCTTCGGCCGGACGATGATCATTTCATAATGGAGGGGATGTTATGGAGTATATTCGTCCCGTATGAAACATGGGTAGCCGCGCCCTCATACAACCTGCTCGGAAGACTGGACAACCATCGTTAGAATGGCATCACATCCCCATGTTAAAAGGGGCTGTCTCATAAGCAGTTTTTAGCTGCAGCGAGACAGCTCACCTTACTTCTCACAGCGAAGTGGCTGAAAAAACTGTGAATATGCAGTTTTCCATGGTGACGTGTACACCGTTACAGGAGTTCCTGCAAAACGGCATCAATTTCAGACTATTCAATAGATCAAAGACAAAAAGCGATGAAAATAATGTACTTTTGCAGGAACTTCATCAAATAGCGCCTCAAATAACGAAAATTGCTGTATTAACGCAGGATTTCACTGCCTCATCCATCTTCTGTCGCTTTGCCCGCCGCCGTTTTCCCGCATCCACATTCTCTGTTGACCCGTTACCTCAATCATTATGCAATGCCTATGAGACACCCTCTTGCTTGTTGCTTGCGCCCGGCTTCTAACGGCGGGCTATGATGAGGAAGCGCGCCGAATTGGTCTGAATGCCCCGCTCCGTCCGGTTCAACGCGACGAACCGCTCGAAACGTTCGGCATCCCCTTCGACTTCTCCGAAGCAGGGGATGATCGGGGTATGCTTCAGCAGGAACAGCAGATCCTCTGCCGCCCGCATATATTCGACCGCATCGTATTCCTCACAATGAATCTCGGTGAAGCCTGCCTCCTTCAACTGCTCGGCGCAGCGGCACATCAGCGTTCCGTTCGGCTCGCCATAGGCCTGGCCGCGTCCGAACGCCTCCTTCACATTCCATTTGTCGCGCTCGCTCACCTGCTGCGTGACGAATACGCCGCCTTCCGTCAGCACCCGGGCCACTTCCCCGGCGTGGAATGGAGCATGGCGGCAAATGACGGCGTCGAACAGCCCGTCAGGGAACGTCAACTCTTCCGCATCCATGCATGCAAAGCGGACATGGCACGCGGACGAGCGGGCCGCATGACGCCGAGCTGTCTCAATCATGTCCGGCGAACGGTCGATCCCGATGGCCAGCCTCACGGCTTCCGCCAGCGGCAATAACGCCTCTCCTCCGCCGGTGCCGATATCAAGCAGCACATCGGCCGGCTTGCATAATTCCGTTACCTTCGCACCATAATCCCAAGCCGTGCCTTCGGTGACCGAACGCACAGACCGGAAATCCCAGCCGTTGATCGCTCCAATCCGGTCATAAAAAGCTTTTTCATCAAATGCAATCATCGTTCATTCTCCTTCCAATGGATATCGCCTGACAGGTAAATGCTCTGCTCCAATCGCTCCGGTTCCGGGTCCCAAGGGCAGACTGATCCCTTGATGGCTGGCACGCGTATTAACCCAGCCCGGAGACTATCTACCTCGAACGATTCGAAACGGCATTCCCATCACCCCGTTGGAAAGATATAATCAAATTATACGCATTCCGTAAGCACTTCAACAAGCGACATTATCAAGCGGCATCATCAAGAGGATACATTCAAGAGGTATTCAATCAAGAGGGGTTCATTAAAGCCCAACCTACCAATGGAAAGGAGAACGTCCATGCGATCAATCGAGCACGAGACCTAACAACCTTGCCCTTATGCCCGAGGTCCGCCGGATCGTATCCGTATAGAGTGACATTCGATTTGCGGAATAACGAACTGGAGGGACCTGGATATGATGACAAAAGACAAGCAATTTCAATGGTGGATAGAACAAGCGAATCAGCCGTTCTCGGGATGGGATTTCTCGTATATTTCCGGAACGGGCCGCATGAGCAGCGACTGCTTGGACTGGTCGTACGGCAGCATGGCCATTCCGCTAATGCAGGGCGCGCAATCGATGCTGGATATGGGAACCGGCGGCGGCGAGCTTCTATCAAGACTGAGACCATGGCCGAAATCCGTCTGCGCCACGGAAGGCTATCCGCCGAATCTGCCCGTCGCCAAGGAACGGTTGGAGCCGCTGGGCGTGACGGTCCTCCCGGTGGAGGATGACGAGCATCTCCCCTTCGAGACCGGCCAATTCGACCTCGTGCTGAACCAGCACGAATCCTATTCGCCGCGGGAGGTGCGGCGGGTACTCGCCGATGGCGGCTTCTTCTTCACCCAGCAAGCGGGCGGCAGCGATTGCTTCGAGATCAACGAACGGTTCAGAGTGCCGCTGAATGAAGAATTTGCGGAATGGAAGCTAGACATCGCCGCGCGGGAAGCGCAGGAGCATCGCTTCGAGGTCGTGAAGCAAGCGGAGCAATTCCTGAGCCAACGCTTCTATGATGTCGGCGCGCTAGTCTACTATTTGAAGGCCATTCCGTGGCAGATCCCCGATTTTGAGGTGGAAAAATATAGAGAAGAGCTTAACGGCATTCATCAGCTTATTGAGCGGCAAGGCTATTTCGAGGTGACGCAGCACCGGTTCTACTTGGTAGCCAAAGCGTTGTCCTAGTCCGGCCGCAACAGTGGCGCATCACACAAGGCCAGCCAGAATATCTGGCTGGCCCTTTTTTACGAATCCGATCCTGGCTCCCGCTCCAAATCCATCCCGAATAGATCCTTGAAGCCTTGCTTGCCGGCCGCCGTAACCGTGACGGCCCTTGTCCCCGTCAGACGTTGAATCCAGCGAAGCTCTAACCATTTATCCAGAAGGGCATGGCCCAGCGCGCCCGCCAGATGATGGCGCCGCTCGCTCCAATCGAGACAGCAATGGCTGAAAGAGCGCCGCTTGGCCCGGGTTCGCCCCAGATCGATGCCCACATCCGCCAAAAATTGCTCGCCGTTAGCCGTAACGGCGAATTCCTTCTCTCCCTTAATCAGGAGCCCTCTCGCCAGCAGCCCCTCCGTTACCTGTACCCCTGCAAATCCGGCCAGGTGATCATAGCAGGTTCTTGCATACCGAACCGCCTTGTCCTCCACCGATTGCTTGAGAGACGAAATGACAGGAGGCGGGGCGATAGACAGCATCGTCTCCATAACATGGGCCACTTCTTGATTCCGGATGCCGTAATAACGGTGCCGCCCATGCTTCTCTACACGGACGACATCCGCTTCCGACAGCTTGGCCAGGTGGAAGCTGGCCGTCTGCGGCTTAATGCCCGCCATATAGGCCAGTTCGCTCGCGGGATGGAAGCGGCCGTCCAGCAGCGCGGTCAATATGGCCGCCCGCGACGGCTCGCTGACAAGCGAAGCGATGATAGCGACGTTCGCATTGGCTTTCACAATGATCTCCCCTTTGCATTCCATATTTCGATGATAATTGAAATATTGCTATTTTACAATAAATACGAATGACAAAGCCAAAGGAGAATACAAACATGAACCAAGCGAAATCTGTCGCCAAGACCAAAGTTATCCGCCCGAAAATTTTATATTACGGGATGCCTGTCATCTTGCTGAACACATTGAATGAAGACGGAACGGTCAATATTAGCCCGATGTCCTCGTCCTGGGCCTTGGGAGATTCGATTGTCTTGGGAATCGGTCCCGGATCGAAGGCGCTCGAGAATGTGCAGCGTCATCCCGAGTGCGTCATCAATGTCCCCGGTCCGGATCTGTGGAAGCAGGTCGAGAAACTGGCTCCTTACACCGGGCGAAGCCCTGTCCCTGACTTTAAGAAACAGATGGGATTCACGTATCACAAAGACAAGTTCGAACTGAGCGGGTTGACTCCCGTTCCTTCAATGGCCGTGCAGCCGACACGAATTGCGGAGTGCCCGCTTCAGATCGAGGCTCAAATCCGGCATATTCGGATCTCGGACAGCGCGCTGCCGTTCGCCATCGTCGAGACGCAGGCGATTCAGGTGCATGCTCACGAGGAGATGATTATCGGAGAGCATCATATCAACCCGAATCAGTGGAGCCCCCTCATTTATAATTTCCGCCACTACTTCGGTCTTGGCCCTGCGCTGGGCAAGACGTTCAAGTCGGAGACCTAAGCGGAACCGACCGAGCCGGCGTCTTGGAACAACGATGAAGGCACGGACAGCCTTGCGGATCTTTCTGTCGACAACCGGCCGACATCAAGTATGATTAATGTATCGATACGATATATCTACTCGATATATTATTGTGCATGGCGAAGGGATGTCGGCAGATGCTGGAATATATTATTTTGGGCCTTCTGATGGAAGGCCCGATGAGCGGATATGAGATGAAGAAGACCATTGACAGCTCGGTTGGCCTGTTCTACCGGGCGAGCTACGGCAGCCTCTATCCCGCGTTGAAGCGGTTGGCGGATAAGGGGCTCCTGTCGGCAGCCGAGGCCGAAGGCGGCAGGAACAAAAAAGAATATACGCTGCTTCCCGCAGAGAAGGAACAGTTTGTGAACTGGCTGACCGAGCCGCTTCCCGTCTCCCGCAATGAAGTGCTGCTTCGCATTTTCTTTTACGATTACTTGGATGAAGACACGCGGCTAGCGCGCCTGGCCGAGTACGAGAACAAGCTTGAATCCGAGATGAGGCGGCTTCAGGGCGTGCAGGAGATTGTAGCGGGGGAACTGGAGCAGATTGAACACCCGGAGACCTACTATTACCGCGTGTCCGTGCTCACCTATGGATTGCATTATTTCGGAATGGAGAAGAAGTGGATGCAAGTCATTAAGCAGCGGGGGGAAATGAAACCATGACTTTACCAGACACAGAATCATTTTCGAAGAAGCGCCCGGTATTGACGGTCGTGTTGGTGCAGCTGCTATCATTGCTTGTCGTCTTCGCCGCCGGAGCGTATGCCACGATCAAGCAGCTTCCTTATACATCAGCGGTGATGATCGCCTTCATTCCGATTGCGCTTGCGCTGCTCTGTTACATGACAATCAAAAAGAGATGGGCGCACTACGGGTTCCGCTCGCCCTCCACTCTTCATGCCCGAGACTGGATCGACTACGTCCCTTTGCTTGTCGTGCTTGTCATTCTCAGCATCAAAAACTTTCATGACATTTCGCTATCCGAAGCCGGCTTTTTCCTGCTCTTCACGCTGCTCATCGCCTTCGTGGAGGAGATGATATACAGAGGATTGATTCTGAGGACCCTTATCCGCAAAAACGCCGCCGCAGCCGTGATCACATCCAGCGTTCTCTTCTCCTTGACCCATATGATCAATATGCTGTCGGGACAGAATGCGGCGGACACCGTTAAGCAGTTGGTCTATGCGCTGCTGGTCGGCTTCGTGCTCGCCCTGCTGATGGTGAAGCATCACAATATCTATCCGTTGATTCTGTTTCACTTCGTTCATAACTTTATTGAGTTCATCGGGAACGAGAGCAACCTAATCCATGCTTCCCTCGTTTTCCTCGTACTGGGCGCGCATTGTGTCTGGCTGCTGATCAGTGCAAGAACTTCCGCCCCCAAGACAACCGCTTCGCTCTGAACCTCATCGCCCGAACAACCTCCGCATGGACACGGTCTTCTCCGTATTTATGCGGTTTTTTACATATTCCTGTCCCTCCCGGGAAGACTAATTCAAAAATCGGGAAAGGCTGGGATAAGTACATGATGGAGGAAACCTGGGTCGTCATCGTTCGATCCATAATCGCCTTCTTCAGCCTCGTGATCTATACACGGCTATTAGGCAAGCAGCAAATGGGGTCCCTCTCCTACTTCGACTACATTAACGGCATCACGATCGGGTCATTGGCAGGGACGTTGGCGACCGATCTGTCATCGAAGGGCTGGCTGCATTTTATCGGACTTACCGTGTTCGTAATCATTACGTTTCTATTCCAGATTTGGACATTGAAAAGCCGATTTTTCTCCAAAGTGATAGATTCCGAACCGACCGTAGTGATTCAGCATGGCAAAATTTTAGAACAGAACTTAAAGAAAATGCGTATCCGCTTCGATGAAATCATGATGCTGCTGCGCGAGAAAGATACATTCGATATCACCAAGGTCGAATACGCTATCCTGGAGCCGAACGGGGGACTCTCCGTCTTGCTCAAATCCGAAGAGCAGCCGTTGACGCCGAAAGATCTGAATCGGACGGTCACGCCTGCCCGCATGATGACGGACGTCGTGCATGAAGGCAAAATTTTGACCAATAACCTCCAACGGAGGAATAAGACGACGAAATGGCTTCATCATGAACTCAAGAAGCAAGGGGTCGAAAATATCAAGCAAGTCAGCTTTGCCGCCATCCTGCCAGACGACACGCTATATGTTGACTTGTACAAAGATAATCTGTCCAATGAAACGGATAACCGCGAATAGTTCATAGCGAGGTGAGCAGCATGCAAATGAGAAAATGGCTGATGTTGGCCTTGGCCGCTCTTCTTCTCGTATTTTTCGGCGCCGTCCTCGGCTCGGGCAATTTTTTGAAGCAGCCGCTGGGCAAAGAGGACCGGCTTCTTGAAGCGGTCCAGTCCATAGAACAGCATATTGAGAAGAAGAATTGGAAGCAGGCCAAGGACAAAGTCGAATACGCCTCCAATGCATGGAGACGTATTGTCAATCGGATTCAATACAGCGTCGAACGCGAATACATGTACGATATTTCCGGCATCCTCAGCCGCATCCGGGGAGGAATCGTAGCCAAGGACGATGCCGCGGTCATGGAAGAAGTTTATTTTTTCTACGAGCTATGGGACAATCTCGGACGCTAACTCACGCACTCCCGCGTCAATGCTTCATACATCCGCTCCAGCGCCGCGACCCCTTGCTCCTCCGCTGCCTTGGCGGCCTTCAGGAGAGCCTCCGCCTCGCTTGCGCTGGCCGGATCGTTAGGCTCTCCGCCCTGCGGGAAGGGGAACAGCCGCTGCAGCCCGCGGAGCGCTTCCGCCACGGCTCCATAATGCTTCGCCGCTTCTGCGCCAAGCCGGCGGAGCGCTTCCTCCCGCTCGGAATCCCCCGTCCATCGTTCCGGGAACGACTCCAGGAAGCGAACCCCGAACTCGCGGGCGCAGCAGACGACCGCCGTATTATACGCATTGCCGAACGGATCAACGGTCCGGTGGCGGAAGGCCTCCATCCAGGCGTCATAGCCCGCCAGGCCGTGCTTGTATTCCGCCGACAAGGACGGCGCCTGTCCCCGCGCGAATTCAATTATCGACCGCAGTCCCTTCGTCCACGCCTCCAGCGGATCGACGTCATGACTGTCCGTAACCCGCAGCATATAGACGAACTTCATCGGCAGCTCGTTCAGCTTCGTGTAAGGAAGCGCCCCATCCTGCCGCGGATCGCGGCAGTACAGCTCCTGCTTCTCATCGTCATAGCCGTAGATCAGCCCGAACTCCGGCACGAACAGACTCCAACCGATAACCGGCAACCCCCGATCGATGCTCGCTTGGGCGAACTCGATCGCTTCCCTTAGCTGCTCGGGCGTTGCGGGCGTAGAGAAGCCGTGCAGCGGCTCCGTCGCGAAGCCCAACAGATGAAGGCCATCCTCCAGCAGCTGTTCGGGATCGAACATCGTGGGACCGGCCGCGTTCACATCCCCCGGATGAATATTAATGCGGAAGGCATGTCCCGACACCCCCATGACATCGGTCAGTGTATAGTGCTCCTTCTTGTCGGTGTACGGCAGCAGCGCATAGATCGCCTGCGCGGCGGAGGTCCATGTCATCGTCCAATCGTTGCAAGTTGTGGTCATTTTTCCGTGCTCCCCTCGGATTATATTCGCAGTGGCGTGGCCAATACGCGGCGCGTCTGCCGTCCGGCCTGCTTCTTCTCGGAGGCATAGTCTCGAAAATAAACCCGGATGCGCTCGCGCTGCACTTTGGTCCGCGATCGGGACAGTGCCGTATAGACCGAACCGGGACTTGTATCGAACAAGCGGGCGATCTCGGATGGCGGAAGCTGGCGGAACACATGCGCTTCGAACATTTGTCTTTCCCTGGCCGTCAAGCAGGACAGCAGCTCCCGGATCTGCTCCATCAGCTCGCGCCGAAGCAGCCACGCCTGCGGGTCCTGCATCTCGCGCGGGGGCGCGGTGCAGAGCCGGTGCAGCACCCGGTCCAGTTCCGAATCCTCCGCGGGCCGCCTTGGGGCCAAGCTCGACCAGGGCCGTTCTTTGCCATATGGGCCTCCCCGCCGCAGCTTCATATTGGCCTGATTGCGCACGATGCGCTGCAGCCAATATTGGAAGCGGGACGCTTCCAGCAGCGTCTCCAGCCGCAGGAACGCATTCAGCAGCGCTTCCTGCACGATATCCTCCGCCAATTGGTCATCGCGGGCCATGGAGCAGGCCCATCCCAGCGCCCGCTCCCGGTGCCGCCGCACCAATTCGCCGAACGCTTCCCGGCTGCCCGCGCGGGCGGCCTCTACCAGCTCCTCGTCGCGTTGCGGACGCTCCGCTTCCTCCTCATCCATTCCGGCATCCGGCCTCCACTCCGCCCTATGCATATACGCTTCCCCTCCTCCTCAGGAACCAAGACAGCCGCACTCCGTAAGAGCCACTTATACAAGATGCCGCCCGGCCCGAAAATCTTACCGGCCGAAATCAAAATATATGAAAATTACTATGGAACAGCCTCTTCTTCTCTTCATTTTAAATAAAAAAACAGCAGCAATCGACAGATAATGTACTGAATTTGCAGATTTATGAATAAAAATGTAGACGAATTGACCCGTGTATGATATCACTAACATAAGGTGAAATAGGTGAATATTAGGAGGAAATGATGAGTTTTCGAGCACAATTTCTGCGAACGTTAATCATCAGCTTCTTTGCCATGCTGATGGTTGTCCTCATCGTATTGTTCCCGCGCGACCTCGATATCCAAATGGATAGTTACCGGATGAACGTCAACTATGACTTTAGTTGGGCAAAGTACGGGAACAATATCAAAGGCTTTTTTGCCAATCTCATCGAGAAGGGAAGCCTCGGCATCGATCGCTACAACCTGCCGATCGTAACAGTCGTGCTGACTTCCGTGGCCAAAAGCCTTGCCGTCATCGTCACGGCGCTTATTCTTAGCTTCGGACTCGGCGTGCTGAAGGGAATTATGGACTACAAGCTGTCACGGACGAAGTGGAGCTTCTTCGGCAACTGGACGACCTGGCTTTTTCAATCGCTGCCCGATTTTCTGGTGCTGCTGCTGATCCAGTGGTATGTCATCCGCTATCTGCCGTTTATCCGAATTTTCTCGCCGGATCAATGGTATTCCTTTCTTCTGGCTGCCGTGCTGGTATCGATATATCCGACGATGTATATCGCACGCATCACGAGCGCTTCCATCGCGGATCAGGACGGCAAAATGTACATAATGGTAGCCCGTGCCAAAGGCTTGACCCAGCGTCTCATTTTTTACAAGCATGTCTTCTATAACAGCTTCGGCACGATATTGACACATCTCTCCTCCCTCTTCGTCTATGTATTGTCCAATCTGCTGATGGTCGAGTACTTCACGAACTTCCCGGGAGCGGCCTATCGATTATTTCTTGCCATCGATTACAGCGTGAACTTCGGAACCGGCCCCAATTATGAGCCCGGTGTCATCATCGGCATCGCCTTCTTCTTCATGATCATGGTGCTTATCGTCCAATGGATCAGTCTGGCGGCAAGAAGACATTTCGAAGCGAGGTAAGGAAGGAGAACGACATGAAAAATATTACATTGTGGATCGGAGCCGCGATGCTGGCCATACTCGTATTCTTTATGTTTTTCGGCCCCGAGCTTCCCTTTGTCGACAAAGAATTGCAAGAAGTGAAGCACCGCTTCAACGAGAATAACCGGCTGCAGCTGCCGCCTTATCCGCCTTCGGCGCTCAATCCGCTAGGCTCGGACAAGAGCGGCGTCGACCTGCTGAGCAAGCTGATTCTCGGCACGAAATCGACCATTCTCATCGTATTGACGATTACGACGGTGCGCTATTTGATTGCGATCCCCCTTGGGCTGATGGCGCGGCGCAAAAAAGGAATCGCGCATTTTATCGTAAACAGCTTGAATCAGGTATTCTCTTTTTTGCCGTCGATCTTTTCGGCGGTGCTGTTGGTGAGCGTCCCTTTTATCCAAAACTCGGGCAATCGGCTGTGGTGGGTCATCTTTTTCGTGGCCGTCATCGAGGCGGGCCGCGTCGCCCATATCGTTCAGGAGCATACGCATAAGTTGTCGCGGGAGCTGTATGTCGAGGCGGGCAACAGTCTTGGTTTGAGTCCCTGGCGGATGTCCAAAAGCTACTATATGCCGGCGATCCTTCCTGAATTGATTGTCAACTTCTGTCTCGATATGGGCAAAGTGATGCTGATTATCGGCCAGATGGGCGTATTGAGCATCTTCCTGACCCATCAATGGATCGAGGTCAATTATTTCACGCCGAAGTTTTTGAACACCAGCCTGGACTGGGCCTCGCTGCTCGCTGAGCACCGGGCCGAAATCTATGTGAACAAATTCGGCTTCATTTTCTATCCGGCGGCCGCGATCGCCTTCGCCATTCTCACCTTCAATATTTTGGGTGAGGGGCTGCGCCGCCATTTCAACCGCCGCATGAACGTATTGCTGTAACCCGCTCATAGCTTGAGGGCAGATACCAGCGCAGCCTGCCGGCTGCGGCTTGGCGTCTGCCCTCTCTCCGTTAGGCTGCCGCTCCCGCTTCACCTCTGCTGCATATGCGCATCTCCACTCCTCCGCATATGCAGGCCTAACATCGCCTGCGCCTCCTCGACCTCGCCTGCGTCCTACCGCAGCAGGATCGACGAGATGGGTCGATTGCTCCATGAACTGGCAGCCGGTCCATCCTCCTTCCGTCACCACGCGGCCTGCGGCATGCTCCCATCCATTGGCCGAGGGCCATCCCGCCGCCCCGCCGGACCAACTCCTCCTTCAAGCGCAGCACCTTCTCCACGCTGGTTCCGCATACGGACCTACACCGGCCCCCGCCGCGCCACCAATCCTGCAAAATTACAGTATTGTTTTTTGGGGCAGGCGCACTCGACGCCAATCCTGCAAAAACTACATCATTTTTCCTGAAGCCCCCACGATCCCCCCGTTTTTTCACGAAATTGATGCACCTGCACAGGAATTTCTTCTTTTCATCACCGAAACAGCTAAAAATACTGCACTTTTGCAGCTTTCGCCCCTCATCGCTACCACCACGCTCCTGTCCTCTCGCCAACTCCGCCCCCCCTCTCCTCACCCGCTCCTGTCCTCTCGCCCTTCCTCGCCTCACCACGCTTCTGTCCTCTCGCCAACTCCACCCTTCCTCCTTCCTCACCACCACTGTCCACTGATTCCAACCTCGACCTCCATCTGCCACAGAGCAAAACCACAACCAACCTTCCGACATTCGCCAATGCTTCTTGACAACGGAACCTCATTTAACTATTATCTAATTTAACAAATACTTTATTAGATGAATATTAAATCACACAAAATGTGAGGTGTGAGACATACCATGCAATTGGAAAAAATCGTGGCGTATCATAAGGCGCTCTCCGACCCGACCCGCATCAAAATGCTCGTCCTTATCGCCCAGGAGGAGTACAGCGGGCAGCGGCTGGCCGAACGGCTCGGCGTCACCCCGGCCACCATTACCCACCATGCCGCCAAGCTGAGGGAGGCCGCCCTCATTAACGAGCGCCGGGACAAAAATACGATCTATTTTTCATTGAACCATTACTTTATGAAAACAAATGCCACGGCGACCTTTGATTTCATCTATCGCCATGCCGTGCAGAAGGAGGACAGCCTTATGCAGGACCAAGAAGCCCAACAGAAATACCAGCAGTCCGTTATCAACAATTTCTTCACGGCAGATGGCCGCTTGAAAACAATCCCGGCCCAGTTGAAGAAGAAGCTGATCGTGCTCGAGCATCTTGTCTCGCGCCTGGAGCGCGGACGGAAATACACGGAACCGGAAATCAACGCGTTCATCCGATCCTATCACGACGATTTCGCGACCTTGCGCCGGGAATTCGTCATGCAGCATTTCATGTACCGGGAGAACAGCATCTACGAGCTGAATCCGCCGGAAATGTGGGCCTCCTGGAGACAGCTCAAATAAACCGTGCCCGTGCGCCTCGGGCAAAGACGAGACAGGAGCCGGCGTTGGCTGACAACCTTCAAGAACATGTAAGCAATAGATCGCGATTCTGGAAAATACGGGGAGGGGACTGGAAATGTTCATCGTTAATGTCGAAGCGGCGATTTATCGCGACGGAAAGTGGCTGATTATCGAACGCAGCCAACAGGAGGAGCATGCTGGCGGCACGTTCGCGTTCGTCGGCGGCAAGGCCGAGCGGGAGGGGGCCGTGCCCGATATATTGGAGAAGACCATCGCGCGCGAAGTGATGGAGGAAGTCGGGCTGGCCCTTACCGGGACGCCCCGCTACGTGAACAGCTCCTCCTTCGTCACGGATCGCGGGGAGGCTGTCGTCGACATTGTCTTCCTGTGCGAAGCAGAGCCCGGGGAGCCCCGCATCGCCAGTCCGGAGGAGGTGGGGGCCGTCATCTGGATGACTGCCGAGGAAGTGCTAAGCCATCCGCTCTCCCCTCCCTGGCTGAAAAGGAACCTGCAGCAGGCGGACCAAGTGAGGCGGCAAACGCGGCAGCAGTGACGGACAGCGCAACCCGGGGACGGGGGAACGCAGAATGGAACAACAGTGGAACGAAGCAAACGCGGAAACGGGCAACAGTGCACCGGTACAACGCGGAACCGAACAATAGCGGAACCGTGGCAACAGCACACCGGTGGAGACGCGAAACAGAACAAACGCGCAACAGAGCAACAACGCAACGGAGCCAACTCGGAACAGAGTAAACGCAGAACCGAGCAACAGCGCACCGTTGCCAACGCGCAATGGCCCGGTCCGGGGCTGGATCGCATCCAATCCCGGACCGGGCCGCCTCATTCGCGCCGCTTCCTATGGCCGGCTGGCATCGGCATAGCGCAGCACGACGCCAATCGTATCCTTCGGCGACTGCTTGTAGCGCGCGTAGGCGATGTCCGCCTTCTCCATCGGCAGCTCCGCCGAGATAAGCGGCTCGACGCGAATCCGCCCCGCTGCCAGCAGGCGGACATATTCGGCCACATTGCGGCCCTCTGTCCAGCGCACATAGCCGAGCGGATAATCGAATCCGCCCACCTCATAATCGCGCGCATAGCGTCCCGGGCCGCCTGCCCGCGAGATGAGCACCTCCGCTTCCTTCGTGAACATGCGCTCGCGGTCGAATTCCATTTTCAGGTCGCCAACGATGACGACCTTGCCCCGATCCCGCAGCCAGCCGAGCGACTTGTCGATCAGATCGGTGGCGCTGCCGCCGGCGCAGAGCAGCACCGCATCGGCGCCCTCCCCGTTCGTCAGCTTCCGAATCGCCGCTTCCAGTTCCTGCGGGTCGGCGTCGACCGCCTCGATGCCGGCTTGCCTCAGCATCGCGCACCGCTCCGGCAGCAGGTCATAGCCGATGACGGTATAGGCTGCCGCATGGGCCACTTGCGCGATGATCTGCCCAAGGATGCCGAGGCCGACCACCACGACCCGCTCCCCGAATTGAAGCTGCGCCTGCCGCAGCGCGTGAATCGCGATGGCGCCGAGTCCCGCGAAAGACGCTTCCCGCAGCGACACCTGCTGCGGCAGCGGCGCGGCGAGATGCTTCGGCACGGCGAGCAGCGAAGCATGCTTGACGAACGGCGCCCCGTAGCAGGCCACCCGGTCTCCCGGACGGAGATGGCTGACGCCCTCGCCGACCTCCCTGACGATGCCTGCGGCGCTGTAGCCCAGGGCGAACGGCCCCTGCACATTTTTCTGCATCGACATCTCGGTTCCCGGACTTATCGCCGAATAGACGGTATCCACCAGCACGAAATGAGGCTGGAGAACCGGCGCCTCCTTTTCCACGGTGTGGACGACGCCATCTGTAGATACGACTGCTCTCATGGGTAATCTCCTCTTTCTCTGATGTTAAGACTTGATACCGGACATGGCGATCCCTTCCGTGAAATACCGCTGGAAGAAGACGAAAATAAGGAAAGTCGGCACAAAAGAGATCGCCGCTCCCGCCATTTCGATCCCGAAGTTCCCTTCCTTCGTCAGCAGGGACGCCAGACCGACCGTAATCGGGTACATCTCTTCCGATGTCATGAAAATCAGCGGCGTGAACAGATCATTCCAGCAGCTGATGAACGCGAACGTCCCGATCGTCGCGATGGCCGGCTTCGCCAGCGGCAGCATAATGCGGAAGAAAATCGTGAAGTCCCCTGCGCCGTCGATATAGGCCGCTTCCTCCAAATCTTTCGGGATCGTCATCATGAACTGCCTAACGAGGAATACCCCCATAATGGCCCACAGCTCCGGAACAATAATGGCTCCGTACGTATTGATCCAGCCGAATTGACTGAACATGATATATTTTGGAATAATGAGCAGCTGTCCAGGCACCATGACGACAGCCATCATGAGCCAGAACACAATCTCCCTGCCGGGGAACTGCTTCTTGGCGAAAATATACCCGAGCACCGCCCCGAAAAAAATCTGGGTCGCCACCGGAATGAGCGTAATGACAAGCGAGTTCTTAATCCAATGCAGGAACGAACTCTGCCCGATAATGTACGTGAAATTGTACAGCGTCGGATTCGTCGGAATCCAGAACAACGGATCGGCCGTTGCCTTCTCCACCTTTTGCAGCGAACCGAGAATCATCATCGCAAAAGGAAAAAAGAACAGGATGCCGAGAATGACGAGAAGCACATAAATGGCGGCCTTATGCTTCAAACGAATATTCATGCGAGCCCCTCCTTCGGATGCCGGCGTTCACTGCGGGCGCGCATCAGTAATGCACCTCTTTGCCCAGCACGCGGCGCTGTACGAGCGATATCGCGAAAATGATGAAAAACAGTATATACGCAAGCACGCTGGCATATCCGAGGCGAAGTCCGGTGAAGCCTTCCTCATACAAGTAATACACCAGAGTCGTCGTTGCATAGTTCGGTCCCCCGCCCGTAATGAGGAACGCGGAATCGAAGACTTGAAAAGAACCGATCGTCGTAATGATGGCAACGTAAAAATGAATCGGCAGCAGCAGCGGGAACGTAACGCTCCAGAACGTGCGCCAGCGTCCTGCGCCATCGATCTTGGCCGCCTCGTACAAGTGGTTCGGAATCGATTTGAGTCCGGCGTAATAGTAGACCATCGTGCTTCCCGCCACTTTGAAAATACTCAGCCCCGCCAGCACCGGCAGCGCCTGCGACGAATTCGAGAAGAACAGCTGCGGCTCGATGCCGAACCAGCTGAGCGCATAGTTGATCATGCCATATTCGGTTCCCTTGAACAGCCACGCCCAGATTCCCGAGATAATGACGAAGGAAGTGACGACGGGCAAGAAGTACAAGCCCTTGAAAAAGCCGGCCGCGCGCACGCCCGAGTTGACGAGCAGCGCCAGCAGCAGCCCGACTCCCATCGTCGGAACGATATAGTAGACCGAGAAGAGAACCGTATTCCAGATCGCCTTCCAGGCAATCTCGTCCGTGAAAAAATAACTCCAGTTCGCAAGCCCGACGAAGGACGGCGAGCCGATAATGGGCCAATCCATGAACGTCAGCACCAGACTGAAGGCCAGCGGGAACACCTGGAACACAAGAAAATGGATCAGTATCGGAATCAAAAATACGTACACGATGGCATTCCGCCGGAACTCCTGCCGGAACCCCTCTCCCGGCGGCCGCCGTGCGGCAGATTCCCGAGCGGCGGCTCCCTGCTTCACTGTTAGCACGTGCTATCACCTTCCATCCCTGTTAATGAGCCGGCAGCGCCACGCGAGGCAGCGGGCAGAGCGGCGGCCGGCAATAGCCGGTCCGCGCTCTCCCGCCGCATGCCGCCAAGAGTTAGCTTTTATTCATGTCGTCCTGAATCGCCTTCGCCGCCGCATCCGCCGCTTCCTGCGGCGATTTGCCGCCTTCCAGCATCGCGGCGAGTTCGGCCTGAATCTTCGGCATAATGGTGCGCGCTACCGGGCTCATTACGCCAGGACGGGTATAGGCCGTTACTTCCAGGAAGATTTCCATATCTTTATCCCCTTCATAGATGGACGCAGCCGATTTCCGGGTCGGGATATAATTGGCCAGCTTATTGAACTTTTTCTGCGCTTCCGTATTAGTCATTACTTTGATGAATTCCACCGCTGCTTGCTTGTTCTTGCTGTTCTTCGGCACGGCGAACATGCCGACCGTCCCGAAGCTGGCTTGCTCCGCGCCTTTGAGCGGCGGGCCTGCCGCATAATTGAACTTCTCTTCCTTCAGCACGGTTTGGGTCAAGCCCGAGCCCCAGACCGCCAACATTTTGCCGGAGAGGAATTCCGCAGATTGATCCTGGTTCGAAATGGAATCCTTCGGAATCCAACCCTTGTCGTACATATCTTTAATCATCTGGAACGTGCGGACGCCTGCTTCATTGTTGATGACGATCTCGCCGTTTCCGTTGATGACGTCGCCGCCTTGCTGCCACAGAATCGGATACAGCGTTGCGTTGCAGCATGCGGCGCCGCCGTTGAAGTCGCGGGCGTAATAGCCCTTGGCCACGGCCTTTTCGGCCCACACACTGAACTCATCCCAGGTCTGCGGCAGCGCCGAAGCGTCCTCGCCAATCTCCTTGATGATGTCCGCATTGTAGAACATGAGCTGCGATTCCTGCAGAATCGGCAGCGCGTACAGCGTATCCTGATACGTGCCCGCCGCCAGCGCGCCCGGTGTGAAATCATCCATCTGATTGTCTTCCATATAAGGGCTTAGCGGCTCAAGGACATCCTTGTTGGCGAACTGCGGGATCTGGTCGGGAAGCTGATAGAACACATCCGGCCCGTTCCCTGCCGCCAACGCCGTCAATATTTTTTGCTCCCGGTTCTTCCACGGGATTTCCTCCAGCTTCACCTTCACATCCGGGTATTTGCTGTTATACTCCGAGATAATGCCGTCGAAGACCGCTTTCATGTCGTTCTTTTTCTCCTCCGACACATAAGGATGCACCCATACCGTGATCGTGCCGGACAGCGCTTGCTCCTGCTGCCCCTCCGGCTGGTCAGCGCCCGGATTGGCCGCTTCCTTCCCCGGGGACTCGGAGCCTCCCGCTCCTCCCGAGCCGCAAGCCGTCAACAGCATGGACAGCGCCAGCACAAATGCCAGCATCAACAGACTGGAACGTTTCCTCATCTTGATCAGACCATCCCTTCTATTCATAACTTTTATAATCTAGATGTAGACCAATCCCCTTCGCTTCCGTCCCGGCATCAATTTCTTATAACTTCAAATGAAAATGATTAGGCAGTCCCCGCCTCCCTTCCCTTTGATATTTTTATGAAGTGCGAATTTCTCCCGATCATCATGCATGGAATGCAATGACCCAGACAAGTTGTAGTTCATATCTGGTATGTAAACAATCATAGACCTGAAAGAAAGCGCTGTCAATCCTGTTTTAAAAGAGACGAATTAAAGACAGAACGGAACGTCGCGGCCATGCCCCGGTCGAACTCTTGCACGCCACGACCAAAAAACCGCCCTTAACGGGCGGCCCTATCGGACAGCAGGCCTTCCAGCCTGCTGCACATTGATTGTTCGTCCTCGAGACGCGACCAATACAGCTTCAACGCATTGCATACGTGCTGCAGGTCCGCGGAACGCAGCCCCAGTTCCGTAAAGAAGCGGAGGGACGGAATAATCTCGCGGTACATCGAGAAGCGGCTCGGCCGGGGGAACATTTCCTTCCCGTTCCATTCCGCCGCCTTCTTGTGCGCCGGGATGCTGAACGTATGCTGCCGGATGTGAAGCTGGGCTTCGTATGAGAGCAAATAATCGACCAGTTCAAGCGCCGCTTCCTTCGCCGCCGACGTCCGGTTCACTATCAGGCCGATGGCGAGCAGCAGCGACTTGGCCTCGTTCAAGTAAGGCAGCGGCGCCACATCGAATGCGAACGGCGCATCCTTCAGGTGATTCAGGCTGAAGTAGGTCGCGATAATGACCGACAGCTTGCCCTGCAGGAACAGCCGCTCCGCATCCATATCATTCTCCGACAGATAGGCCGGATACGCGCTCTGCCTGTCAATCAGCTCGCGGGTCAGCCGGAGGCCCTCCATCAGCTTCGTTCCGCAGACGGGGACATTTCCCGCTTCGTCGGGCTCGAATCGCCCGCCGCTCTGCAGCAGGAACACCGGCCAGCGGTTGTTCGAGAGCATATGGAAATAGAAGCCGAACGTGCCCGGCTCCCGGCCGAGCCGCTCCGCCGCAGCCATCAGCTCGGGCCACCGCCAGCTGCTGTCCGGCTCGGGCAGATCATGCGCCAGGAAATGCTCCCGGTTGTAGCAGAGCATGACCGGCGAGAAGATAAGCGGCAAGCCCAACAGCCGCCCTTCATGCCGGAAGCAGTCCGCGATGAACGGATACAGCTCCGGGCGGGGAGCCAGCGGCTCCAGCAGCTCATGATGCCCCTCATCCGCAAGCCAGCGGAAATCGTTGTAATTCACCGTCGCCACATCAAGCATGTCATGCCCGATATAACCGGAGACTGCATCGGGGTAATTTTCGTACGGAAGGGGAACGAGCTCTACCCGGATATGCGGATGAGCTTGCTGGAACCCCTCGATGAGCTGATCCAGCGCCGCCTCCTGGATGACAGATCGGTAATATCCGAACCGCAGCAGCACTGTGCCGGACGCCCCCGGATCCGCGATCCGGTTCCCGACCCGGGGTACCTTCTCGATCAGCTTCTCCTCGACGAGCCGCTCCAAGCCTTTACGGACCGAGTTTTTGCTCAATTGGAATTGCTCCGCCAGCGCCACCTCCGAGGGCAAATAATCGCCGACGTCCCGGCGGCCCGTAATAATATCGTCCCGCAGCACGGTAACCATTTCGTCCAATCGCTGTCTAAACGTAGTGCGGCTTGGTCTGCTCGTCATCCTGTACTCTCCTTCAATCTATCGTTCGAATTCTAGTATATATCTAGTATATTCCTTCATGATATCGGCCAGAAGTCGAAAAGTCAATGAAAGGCCTCCCTTCCTTGCCCCCTCTTTCCCCTCGCACCCCCATCCACTACAATAGAGGAAAGAGCAGCTTCCCGAAGGGGGATGCCGCCGTATGATAATCAATGCTGTGGAGGATGCCAATTGTGAAAATCGATCGCCTGCTCAATATCATCATTCTGCTTCTGAATCGCCCGATCGTGCAGGCCAAAGACTTGGCCGAGCGCTTTGAGGTCTCGATTCGCACCATTTACCGCGATATCGACGCGATTAACCAGGCCGGCATTCCGATCGTGACCTACCAGGGAGCGAACGGCGGCATCGGGCTCGCCGAAGGCTACCGACTGGACCGGAACCTGCTGACGAACGAGGAACTGGCCGCGATCGTGACCGCGCTCCAGAGCGTGTCCTCCTCCTATCCGGATGAAGGGCACGCCATGCTGGTGGAGAAGATCAGCAGCATTATTCCCGCCTCGCAAGCGGAAGACTTCCAGTTCCGGACGAAGCAATTTGTCGTTGATTTATCCCCCTGGGGGAACCATGACAAGCTGGAAGCGATGATTTTGACGCTGAAAAAAGCAATTGAAGAGCGGCAGGCCGTCCGCTTCTCCTATCGCAACGCCGAAGGAGAGGCAACGGAACGGAACGTGCATCCCTACACCCTCGTGTTGAAGGGTCATGCCTGGTATTTATACGCTTATTGCACCGGCAAGCTCGGGTTCCGCTTCTTCAAGCTCGTCCGCATGAAGCGGCTGAAGCCGCTCGACAGCCGCTTCGAGCGGGAAGACATCTCCCTGGAAGAACGTCCATGGGACAAGGAATGGCATGCGCCAGAGCGCACCGTCTCCCTCACGCTTCGCTTCGGCCCCGGCATCCGGCATGCCGCTGAGGAGTGGTTCGGGGCAGAATCGCTGCAGGACGATGAGACGGGGCATTTGATCGCCAATGTCTCCTTGCCCGACAATGCTTGGCTGTACGGCTTTATTCTCAGCTTCGGCCCCGAAGCCGAGGTGCTGGAGCCGGAATCGGTCCGCCACCGCATTCGCGATCTGGCCGCTGGCATCGCGGCGAACTACCGCTAATCGCTCCGTCCGCAATCACCATCGCGCACTTCAGGCATATATTTACTGCAAAGGACCCTAATCGGGTGATTGTCCGGCATGCTGGCGGGGCGTCTCAACCGCTCCGCGAGCGGCTGCGGCAGTTCCCGATCAGACCGGTTAGATCTGACCGCTTTCCCATAAAAAGCAGGATTCCGGAGAAACAGGATTTCGGTGATACAGGATTCTGTTGAAGCAAGATCTAAAGGACCAAGGATACCAATGAACAGTCTCTGATGAAGGAGAGAAAACGCGATGGTGAAGCTGAAGACGGCAGCGGAGATTGAGCAGATGAGAGGGGCGGGGCAGCTCGTCGCGGCCTGCCACCGCGAGCTGGCGAAGCGCATCCGGCCGGGTGTCAGCACGCTGGAGCTGAACGATTTCGTAGAGCGTTACATTGAAGAGCAGGGCGGGCAGCAATATACGAAGGGCTACAAAGGATTTCCGTATGCGACCTGCGCCTCGGTGAACGATGTCATCGCCCACGGATTTCCCAGTCCGGAGCCGCTGCGGCAGGGCGATATCGTCAAAATCGACGTCGTCGCGGTATACGATGGGTGGGTGGGAGATTCCGCATGGTGCTATGCGGTCGGCGACATATCAGCCGCCGCGCGCCGGCTGATGCGGGTCACGAAGGAATGCCTCGATCTCGGCATTCAGCAGGCGGTCCCGGGCAACCGGATTGGCGATGTCACCCACGCTATCCAGAGCCATGCCGAGGCGAACGGCTACTCCGTCGTCCGCGATCTGCTCGGGCACGGGGTCGGCCGCGCCCTGCACGAGGAGCCGAAGTTCGCCCATGTCGGCAAGCCCGGGCGGGGCTTCCGCCTGCAGGAAGGCATGGTCATCACGATCGAGCCCATGCTCAACGAAGGCACGCATGAGATGTGGATCGACGATGACGGCTGGACCGCCCGCACGTGGGACGGCCGCTTGTCGGCCCAATACGAGCACACCGTGGCCATCACGAAGCATGGCCCGGTCATACTGACAGAGCAGCGCTAAGACATCCGCTGCTCTGTCTTTCTATTATCCGGCAGGCCAGCTCGTTTATGCAGCCGAGCCTGCCGGGAGGCTCCGTCGCCGCCTGCATCGGCCGCGGCGCTGCTTACGCGCAGCCGCAGCAAGGATGCACGCGCTGCGCGAACGCCTCGCACGGGTACATATACCCGTAGACTCGGCCGAAGCCGCGGCGCTTCAGCAGACGTGCCGCCTTGCGAATATGCCGCTTCCGCGCCCCGATCAGCACGACCGTATCCCCAGGGCTCAGCACCTGGCTCCACACATAAGGCAAGCGGCCGACATACATCGACACCGTCTCCTCCATATGGCGGCAATAATAGTCGGCAGGCTCGCGCACATCCACCTGCTTCACCGGGGAGCCCCCCTCGCGAAGCGCCTGGAGCTCATGCGACTGCAGATACCGAAGATCTCGCACGGGCCGGTGCGTCCACGCGGCATACAGAAGCCCCAAAGTCAACAACATGACGAGAATCCACATCGGCTTCTCCCCCCTAATATATACCCCCTACTGTATAAAATAGGGCAAAAAAAATATCTATATCCAACATTAATACCCTTGCGGGTATGTATTATACACAAATCCGGCCGCATTGTAAATGCACCCGACATGTCCGCCATCGACACCTCCCCAGTTAATGCAGTTGCTTGCCAATCTGCAATTGAATTCAATATTTTCTGGCGCCTGGCGCATATTAAGGAGAAAAGGAGGCATTTTCATGATCAAGCAAATCGCGACCGTCGCGGTCTATGCCGAAGATCAGGAGCAAGCCAAGCGCTTCTGGACTGAACAGGTCGGCTTTACGGTGACGGCGGAGCATCCTATGGGTCCCAACGCGTTGTGGCTGGAAGTCGCTCCGGCAGGTGGCGGGAGCCGCCTCGTCCTCTATCCGAAATCGATGATGAAGGGCTGGGAAGAACAAAAAGCCTCCATCGTATTCGAATGTGACGACATCATGTCTACATACGCAACGATGAAGGCCAACGGAGTTGAATTCAATGGCGAACCCAATGAGATGCAATGGGGAACCTACGCCAGCTTCTCCGACCCGGACGGCAACCAATTTTTGCTGAAAGGCTGACAGCTTCCTGCTAGGAAGGGGCCGCTTCTCCCCGGCGGTGAAGCGGCCTTCCTAGTCGGCCAAGCCACATCCCCCTTCCCCCGCTGTGCGGGCCATGGGGCATGGGCAAACGCTCTCGCCGGCCAAGTTATTCCCGCCATCCTCCGCTCGTCTCAACCATGGGCAGGTTTTCTACAACAGTCCCCTGTATCTATTTGTTCGGCGTCGCCGTGCCGAATCGTTCCGATAGCTTGTTCATATGCCCCTCGGCAATCTCGGATAGACCGATTCCGTATTTCTCCGACAGAATCAGCAGATTGGCCAACACATCGCCCAACTCCTCAACCAGCTCCTGTCTGAGCTCCGCCGAGGATAATTGCGTCTCATCCGGACGATCCCGGCCGATTTCCAGAGCCCGCACTACTCTGGCCACTTCCCCGACTTCTTCCATCAAAAAGCCGACTCGAATAAAAGAGTTATATTGCGACCATTCCCGCGACTTGTAAAATTCACTTACCCATTCCTGAAATGCATTCATATCCATTTCCGTTCTCTTTCCTTCCTTATGTAAGATGTCTATACTAGATAATGCGTACTATCGAATTGAAGGAGATGCCATACTTATGAAAAAAATATGTGTATTTGCCGGCTCCAACCTGGGCAACCACCCCGACTTCGCCGCCTTGGCGAAAGAACTTGGCCAAGCATTGGCCGAACAACAATTCGAACTGGTCTATGGCGGTTCAACTGTAGGGCTGATGGGCGAAGTCGCCAACGAGATGCTCCGTCTCGGCGGCAGAGTGACCGGCGTCATGCCGCGCGGCCTGTTCCGCGGAGAGTTGATGCACAGCGGCTTGACCGAATTCATCGAAGTAGCGGACATGCATGAGCGCAAGGCGACCATGCACCGCCTGTCCGATGCATTTATCTCCCTCCCAGGCGGGCTCGGGACATTCGAAGAACTGTTCGAAGCGCTAAGCTGGGCTCAGCTCGGCATCCACAAAAAGCCGATCGGCGTGCTCAACATTCAAGGCTACTTTACGCCGATGATCGAGATGATTCGCCACTCCATCCAGGCCGGATTTGCCAGAGCCGAGCACGAACAGCTACTGCTCTCCTCGACCGATCCGCGTGAGCTGCTAAGCATGCTGGAAAGCTATAAAACGCCGGAGTTCGGCAACAAATGGAATCAGCTTGACTAAACTGCGTCCGCTATTGTAACTATGCAAGTTCATCTGTGGAGATTTCCGCGTGGCCTTCCAGGCTCTCCACAGATAGAACATAGCATAGGCTTCCCAACCGTCTCAACTGCCGGCATAGCGTCGTATCTCATCCAAGCCGAATAACACTCCCGACTCCATCCACCGCTCGTTAACATTGCTCCTGCCCTGCACCCTTCCCATTCCTTCTGCGCGCATACTATCTAATACTTTATCTTATTTTTTCGATAAGAACAAACGATCGCTTCTCCTGTTGCCTTTCTTGTGAGGGGACCTCTGTTTTCCAATTCCCTGGCCAAGCATGGTGTCTTCCGTTCCTTAACAGCACTCTCCCATCGAATCAGAATCCTGGCCGAATATGTTTTGAGTACTCCTTTGCAGTACTATCCCTTCCCATCAGAATCGCTCCCTGAAATGTTACCCCAAAAAAATCCCTATTTCCAATCCGTAATATTCCATTTTCATCTTGATATAAGAACTAATGTTCGATATAATTAAAACAGAACAAACGTTCTTTTTGAAGGAGGTTGACGATGGTGGTGGATAGTCTGGAGAACATAACTACCCTTGAGGAATTATACCGCCGCTTCCCGACGGAATCGGCATGCGCTGATTACCTTGTTCAATGGAAATGGCCGCACGGCTTCTCTTGCCCGCGATGCAATCATCATAGCGCTTATATGACGAAGACTCGCCGGCTTCCTATCTATCAATGCCGCGCTTGTCGCCATCAGACCACGCCCACCGTCGGCACCGTTATGGAAGGCAGCCGCACGCCTCTGCGCAAGTGGATGGCGGCCTTCTGGCTATTTTCCCGTGCTCAGGAAGGAATCAATGCCGTTCGCCTTCGCTCCCTCATACAGGTTACATATAAGACCGCCTGGTCGATGCTTCATAAGATACGGGCTGCAGTCAGCCATGCCCACGCTAAGAAGCGGCTTTCCGGCGAGGTTCATGGCATTGTCGTTTTCTATGGCAGAGCCTACCGTCCATCTGTCGAACTCCATCCAGGGGAATGCGCTCTCATTGTTGCTGAATCCATCGAGCCGGAAGGGGAGCTTCCTCAGCTCAAGATGACGCTGGTTGACCGACAGCATGTTATCGAAAAACGCCTGTACCGCTCCGGTAGCGAACAGTTTATTAACGATCACGTCGAGCCATGCTCTGCTGCTCGCGTCTCCATTATCGATCAGTTTTTTCGAGTACGCAGAAATAGCCCTTTATATCAGACATTCCGACAAGCATGCCGTTGGCTGAACGATACGTTTCACGGAATCGGGTCCAAGTACTTGCAGCGCTATGTAGATGAGTTTATTTTCCATGAAAATTTGGATAAGTCCGTAAGTCCGTGGTCACGGTTGCTTTCGTTATGCACATCCGTTGGGCCCCGTTCATTCCATGGCACTGGACTACATACAAGAGCTAACGCATTTCACTCGATATCACTTGCTGCTTAATTCTTTTTATTGTCCGTCTATTTCTATCCGGCTTGCACACATAGTGCCAGCTAGCTTTATTGGGTTGTTAAATCTGAGCCCATGGGAGAGTGCTAATAAGGACGTAGAACCCCCTGGATCATCCCTGCCTATCAACTTAGTTCATCATCCAGAATTCAATTATCTTGCCCTAGCACCCCAGCTCACCATCCAGATTCATTTATCGTGGCCCATAACTTGGTTCATCCTCCAGATTCACTTATCGTGGCTTATCAGCCTAGTTCCACGATCCAATCCTGGCCTCTTATCCTGGCCCTCATCCCTGAGAGTGGCCTCCGTGCACAAATTTTCACTGGAATTGGATACCACAATCATCCAATCGTATACTGGTCAATTCTGCTATTTTCACATATGATTATTCGGTAGTCATTCTAGTAATTGCCACGGTACGAAAAACAAGAATATCGAAAGGATGGTATCCAGAACAATGAAAGCAATGAGAAAAGTGATCAGCGGGCTTCTGGCCGCCACGCTTCTGCTGGCACCGGTATCCGCGTTCGCGGCGGAAAATGTAAAACTGAATGTCAATTTCAATGAAGCACGCGTCAAAGTGAACGGCAAACTTGTGCAAAGCAACGTCTTGCTGTATAAGTACAAGGTCTACGCTACCGTCGAAGGGATGGCTAATCTGTTCCAACTCGATTATTTGTACGATGAAGACAGTACTTCCTTCTATCTTGGCATGCTTCCGGCCGGGGCAATCTCTGACGAGGTTATTGAAGCATGGGATTCGCTCGGCAAAGAGGCAAAGAAGACCGGCGAGTTGGGAGAGGTCGCTGGCGATCGCAGCGTAACTGGCATAGTGAATGAATACAAGGTAAGCATTCACGCCATCCCGATTGAAGACGATACCCTCTCGATCGGAGGGAATTTATATGTTTCGTTCCAGGCAGTTGCCGATATTTTAGGGCTCAAAATGAAATATGATAAAGCCACGAATACAACCTATGTCGGGTCGATTCCGGACTCCATTTTGAACCCTCCGAAGAAAGATTCCGCCAAAAGCAAGACGGCACAGAACAAAAAGTCAAAAATGTATGATGTGGCCGCAAGCGGAGATATGAAGGGTTGGCGCTTGCTGAAGGGCCATCCTAATGAGAAAAGCATAGCCGTTTATTACAAACAAGATGGCTCCATGTTGCAAATGGAATTCAAAGATATCCGCAAGGTCGATTTGAAGCGCAAAGTGCAGTGGGTGGATGATAATGGATATAAGCATACCAACACCGTTGGTGAAATCTACCACTTGTTCACACTAAGCAATGAGTACACTTCGGACTGGTTCAGCTCCAAATTCGGCAAGCTGTATACCGATTGGATGATGGTTCAAGCCTTTCATGGCGAGAACCTCGTGGAAGATTATCTGAGATCGAAAGGCAAGCTGAAGTAAGCGGCATCTGTTCATCACGATGTTGTGCTATGGCGATCCTGGCCAAAGCGTTATAATAGAATCGAGTGTAAAAACACGGTCCGGTTGGTAGTCCGGGCGCATTCGCTTCCGCAATGAATATCGCTGATGCGGATGTCAGTAACCTTCCCCCCTCGGGATGTCCCTCACTCGAAGTCAATTGAGGGGGAATGGAATGTGAAATTAACCGTTTATTTTGAGGCCCCGTTCTGGGTGGGCGTAGTTGAGGAGCATTTCGGCAATCAAGTGAAGGCCTGCCGTCATGTGTTTGGCGCCGAGCCGAAGGATGCCGAGGTGATGGAATTCGTGATTACCCGGATGAATCCGCTAATGGAGCAGATTCAATGCGGCGTTGGAACGGAGACCGCCTGCAAGCGTGCTGTCAATCCGAAGCGGCTTGCCAGAATCGTCGCCAGAGAGATGCAGCGGCACGGAATATCGTCGCAATCTCAGGAAGCGCTGAGGCTGGAGCTCGAGTCGAGGAAGAAGGAACGGACGATACGCTCCCGCGAACAGCGCGAGGCTCTCAAGGAGAAAAAACGGAGCATTCGCATCCAAAAGAGAAAAGATAAACATAGAGGCAGATAGCCTCCCTGCAATCTTGGAAGCCCCGAACGCGCGAGCGTAGCGGGGCTTCTCTCTATTTTCGATATCCGATACAATAGTACAGTATCCTTCCCTGACTGTCGAAATTCATTTCCCGGGCAATCATTCTATGTCGATTTCACCAGGCAGGAACTTCCATCCTCGATCATCTCTTATCCAGGTGCTATGCGTGGCGGCGCTTGGGCGAATGCTGATCCAGCAACGTTCGCAGGCCATCGAGATCCTCCAGCAGCTGCGAAGACAGCTCACCTAGCTGTCGATAGCTCTCGATGGCTTGCTCCGTCTGTCCCGCGTCAATCTGCCGAGCTGCCGTCTCCGCCAGAGAATGCACTTGATCATGCCGTTCAACCATCTCCCGGAACGCCGGCTGCTGAGTCAGCATCGAACCTGGATTGGACTTCTGCGCTTCAATCCATTTGCCTAGACGGCATTGGTGTGAATTGCCGATAATATGGAGATCGCTCTTATCGTAGCCAAGCATCCGGTTATAGATCCACCATTTCCATAACAAATGGTCGGTCTTGAGAACCCGAAGAAGCTGAGAATCGTTCAAATGATGGAACCACTGCAGCGACTCTGAGCGCAGCCCTTCCACAGAGCGGCTCGTATGATATAAATGTTCCCCCGTGTCTCTTGCCAGCGTGACGACCTGCCGGGTCTGATCAACGATTTCTTTCATATGCTCCGTTATTTCCACCGTGGCCGCCGCTTGCTGCTCGACAATCGAAGCTATCGACTCTTCCGACATTCCCATCTCGTCGATGGCACGCATCATTTCCTCCAACTGCTCGAATGCCCCACGGTTCTTCTCATGCTGCAGCTCCATCTTGCCGGCCATCAGGTCGGTGCGTTCCTGGACGGATGTTGCCAGGTGCTGGATGTTGGCGATGACTTCATATACCTCACCCACGGAGGTCTTGGTCTGTTCCGACAGCTTCCGCACCTCGCCCGCCACAACAGCGAACCCGCGCCCTTCTTCGCCGGCCCGCGCCGCTTCAATCGAAGCGTTCAGTGCAAGCAGATGAGTGGAATCCGCAACGGAGTTGATCATAGCAACGACTCCGGACAGTTCCAGCAGCGACTGCTGAAGTTCCTCGAACCGTGATTTGGTGTCACGGAACAAGTCGGTCATTTCCTCCAATCCGTCTATCGTCTGCTCGACGATGGAACGGTTATCCTGGAGCGTGCCGAGCATTTTTTCCGTCGTAGCCGCAGCTTCGGTCGTCTGCGAGGATACTTCCTCGATAGAAGCGGTGAGTTGCTCCGCGGACTCCTGGATATGCTGCGCATCCTTCATCGATGCTTCGGCAGACATCAATAATGTATGTATTCCGTCCATTTGAATCAGCTTCTCCATCGTCTCGCTGTTCGTATCAAGCAAGCGGAACTCGTAAGCGGACTGATAGGCCTCCAGCACGATCTGGGCATCCAGCATCAGAATGCGGTGCAGGGCCAGCAGGAGGTCCGATGCTTCAGCGGTTCGAAAGTCCTGCAGGATCAACGGGACAAGGTACTCGTATATTCGTAAAAAGGAGGATACGAACCATTCCGGCGCCAATTGGATATGGCTATGCACAATGCCAATCCGCTGCCGTATCCGAATGTACTCTTCATCCAGTTGAACATTCGGAATGGAATTCAGATAGATGATGAACGTCCTGGCCAAGCGTTCACGCGTACTGTGACGCTCGATTAATTGCTTCATCTCGGGAATTTCGAACAGAAGCTCATAATGACGATCGGTAATGGCTTTGGCATACTTTTCGAAATAAGGGGTCAAACGCTTCAACAGCTTCAAGTCATGGGTCGTCATCTGCAGAAACATCAGCTTGGTTCGAAGTGAGGGAAGCGTTTCCATTTGTACGGCCTCGATATCGCCTGGCATCTTCGGCTTACGGTAAATCAAAATATCCTTCCTTTCTGCAACCAGTCATGATTTCTGTATTCAATAAGTTTTTTCACACTTATTTCATGATACCATATTTTTCTGTGACAATAGTCCTGAATTTTTTATCGGTTGCGGATGACAAAATCGTAAGCATGGCGTAAGTCAATTCAATAGGACCCGGAACGTGCCTTCGATACAATGAACATAACATACGACAGGACCGATGACGGAAGGAAGATGGCCAATGAGGCTAACGGACGTTTCTACATACAATACACCCTTGCTGCGGCATGGCGGCATGCTTGTCTCCCTGCTTGCCCTTCTGGCCGTCCTTACCGGGTGTGCGGGGAAGGATAGCAGCGCGCAGGCTTTGCAAGCGTCATCTCCCATTCAGTACCAAGTGAATGCCGTCTGGGATGATGCCACCCATTCGCTTCATGCGACGACGGTGCTGCATTTTCGCAATGAATTCGATCAGGCCTTGAAGGAGCTGGTCTTCCATTGGTATGCCGACAGCTACCGCACTCCGGACACGCAGCCGGTTCATGAACGGAAGCTCAATCAGCATCTGGCATCCGAAGGGATACTGGGGGCCGCTCTGTCCGACCTGCCTGCCAGCGGCGGAGTCACCACCACCGCCGTAACGCTGGAGAACGGCCAGCCTCTGGAGTACGAGCATATCAATCAGTCCCTGACCGTACAACTGAAGCAGCCCCTTGCCCCGAACGGCTCCGTGTCTCTCCGCATCCGTTACGAGATACAGCTCCCGTACGGGGCCTGGCGGCTGGCCTACAACGAACAATTCGCCGGCGGCACCTATTGGACGCCGCAGCTTGCGGTATACAACCCGCTGCGCCATGCCTGGAACCGGGTGCCGAATTATCCCGGATACCCAAGCGATTATTTTTACGCGGCCGATTACGACGTTCATCTCCAGCTGCCTGCCTCCTGGATCGTCGTCACGACAGGACAGCAGTTGGAGCATCGCGTGCAAGACGGCGTGCAATCCACTCATATCCGCGCCAATGGCATCCGGCAGCTCGCGTTCTACGCCAGCCCGGACTATAACGAGACGAAACGGCCGCTCCCGGACGGGAGCTCCCTCGCGGTCTACACATTGGACGACGGGGAACGTCCGTCCGAACAATGGCTTGACGCCGCAGCCGATGCTATCGCGTTCTACTCCGATGCGATCGGGGAACTGCCGGCAAAGCATTGGGCATTCGTCGAAGCTCCATATGCCGGGATGAACGACAGCCTTGATGGCATCGTCCTGTTCGGCCGGGAAGAGAAGCTGAACGGTCCGCTCTCGCCCGACATGCTTCGCTTGATTGCGAAGCAGTGGTTCGGTTCCGCGATCGGCATCAATTCACGGACCGACGGATTCCTTAATGAGGGGATGTCCGAATTCGCCGCACGCTTTTATCGGCATCAGCGGCTGCAGGAGCCTTGGCCCTCCGCCTCGACAACCGATTACCGGGCACTCGCGCTCCCTGCGGCCCAGCTCGGGGAGGACGCCTTGACCATCTACCGCGACCGGGGCGCCGAGCTGCTCGCCGCCTGGACGCAGGACATCGGCACCGATGCCGTTCCCGTGCTCTGGAAGAGCTACTACAACCGCTATCAGGGGCAATTCGCGACTATCGAAGGCTTCCTCAATGTAGCAGAGGATGCGCTCGGGCCGGAGTCGCATGACCGGCTCTGGCAATTGCTGAACAATCCACCCTCATCATAAGAAGAAAGAAGCCACCCGTGGAATCGGGTGGCTTGCTTGTTTTAACCTTTATAACGCTTAATGAATTCTACCGCTTTGCGGATGTCGGTCTCCGGAGAATCGCCGACTTCGCGTTCGATGGTCAAGTAGCCGGTATAGCCGATATCAACCAAGGCTTGGAAATAAGCATCGAAGTCTACTTTGCCTTCGCCGAGCGGCACTTCCTTGAACGGCCCATCAGTCGCCATGTCCGCAATCTTCTCATGCGACATCGGCTCGAATCCGAGCATGCCGTAGACGAGGCGCGGATCGACTTCACGCAGACGGACACCGTCCTTGACGTGCGTATGAACGATATAATCCTTCAGCGTATGAACGCCTTGCACCGGATCGTCCCCCGTCACCATCACCATGTTCGCCGGGTCGAAGTTGACGGCGACCCCTTTTCCCGACAACGTATCCAGGAACGACTTCAGATGTGCCGCCGGCTCAGGACCGGTCTCAATCGCAAAATGCGCGCCCAGGCTGTTCGCGTATTGGCTCAGTTCTTCACAAGCCTGCTGCATCGCATAATAAATCTCGTTCTGCTCATGCGGCACGATGCCGATATGCGTCGTAACGACATTGGTTCCCATATCAAGCGCCAGATCGAGGATGCGCTTCGACTTCTCGATTTTGGCCGGATTCGCTTCCTTGTCCTGGAAGCCATGTCCGCCCAGATCACCGACCAACGCCGATATTTTCAAGCCGAGCGAATCGATATACTTCGCCAGTTCTTTGCGCGCATCCTTCGACAAATTATCCGGGTCCATCTCCCCGCTGACCGCATAGATTTGCACGCCGTCCGCGCCTACTTCCTTCGCCTTAGCCAGAGCTTCCCGAAGCGGAAGACGGAAGCTGTCCGTAATGACACCGATTGGATTCGTTAACAATGCCATGATGAATCACTCCTTAATCAAGTTTATGATGTTAATGCGCTCTTGCACATGTTCGGAATTCAATTTAGGAGGCTGAGTGGCCGGTCTAGCGGTTCGGGTAGCCCGTCCCTTTCCGCCGCTTGGCGGCATGCTTTTGGAAGAGGGCTACAAGCTCATCCTTCAGTTCGCCGACCATGAGCCCGCTGGCAATCTCCGCCACCGTCCAACCCGATTCAATCGCCCATGGTCCCCAGCCCATGTCGGACGGCGATCCGAATACTTCACCGAGCTCGACGTCATACGCCCGTGCCCAGGCGCCGTCGATGTCCGGATTCGCGCTGCTGAGCTGGGACTGGACCATGAAGTCCGAGCTCTCCTTCCATAAGTCAAGGAATATGCTGTCGCCAGTCACGAAGTAAGCCTGCATCCAAGCCATCGGCAGCCAGTTATTGGAATAGAGCAGGTCGACGACAGGATGCCCGTTCTCGGTGACAAGCGAGTTATCCCGCATCCCGTTCTCTTCCCACATCGGCGCCTTATAGCCTTCATCCCATTCCAGATAAGCGCCGCTCGGATGCTTGAAGCGCTGCAAATCCTCGGTTACCCGGTACAGCCACTCGCGATGCCGTTCATCCTGCGTCGACCAATAGAGCCAGCTTAGCGGCAGCACGAGGCGGCACAACTCCTGCGTCTGGCTCTGCTCCCGCACCGTATCCGGGTAGACGCTCATCAACGCCTCCAGCCCTTTGCGCCCGGCATCGAGGAACAGCCGGATGCCGGTGAGCTGGTACGCGAGCAGCAGCGCCGCGTAATAATAAGCGTTGTAATGCGCGCTCGGGAATTGGGACGGCTCGCTGCGCATTCTGTGCAGCTCCTCGGGATGGCGGTCGAATATCATATTATTCGTTCGCGACACCCGCATGCCATCCGATCCCGTCGTCTTCAGCAGGAAGTTGAGCGCCAGCAGACAGTCGTCCAGATGACGTTCGCTGCCCTCCACGAAGCACTGCCACATTTGCGGCAGAATGGCGCGCGACACGTCATCCTGATAACAGATGCTCCACGCCTCTGCGTTAAAACGCATCATGCCGGACCACGGGACATCCTCTTTGCACAAAAAGTACTGGAATATATAATCATGCAGGCGATTGGCAATGGCGAGGCTGCGCTCGTCGTTCGTCACCTTGTAATGCATGAAGTAGGCCATCGCCGTCTCGCCGATGCAATCGGCCCGCTGTTGGCGGCTCAGCCGCTGGCTGCCGTCACCGTAGATCTCGGTGCCCCAGCCCTCGTGCACCCCGGTGCGGCCTTCATCATACAGCACGCCCGACTGCTCGAACCAGCGGATGGCGCGTTCTGCGGCTTCTCTGTAGGAAGCCGCCCGCCTTCCGTCAGGACCGGTGCTGACGACCGGCTGCAGCGGAGACAGAGCCGCGACCTCGACCCGGCGATCCAGCAGCCAGCCGATGACAAAGGCGACGACATGCCGGATGCGCTGCAGCGGAGAATAGCGTGCGCGCAGCCACGGGCAGAGCCGGAAGCCGCAGACGAGCAGCGTATCCTGCTCGAACCAGAGCGCGCGGTCGGACACTTCCCCGAAGAAGGAATCGTCCAGCTCCACGCGATCATGCGCATGCACTCGCGCATACTGCAAAATCGGCACATCATGCAGGCACGCCCCAGCGAAGGGCCGCAGACGCAGGCCGCACTGGTCATCAAGCAGCGCGCCGAGCGGCAGCCCCGCCAGATCCGTCTCCTTGGAGCAATAGATGAGACGATGATAGCGCGTCGACTGCGGCGGCTCGCAATAAACGTGGCCGATGCTGGCCACATATTCCGCGAATATCCGCTTGCCGGCCGCAATCTGCCTCTCCAGCAGCACGCGCTGATGCGCGGGGAACAGAAGAGGAATCTCTTCCGTTCCGCCGAGCAGCGCAATCGCTTCATACGCATCCAGCACCCCTTCCCGCACCTCATCCGGATGCAGGACGGCCACATTCGGCTCAATCAGCCGAATCGCCTGCAACAAATCATTATCATTGCTGCGTGTTATTACAGCTAAAGCGGGGTATATGCCGTTCATGCTGTTCTTCCTCCCTCCCGCTTCTTCGCCATGGCATTAAGAGAAAACAATTTCGGTTCCCTTCGCGCTCGACTCGTAAATAGCGCAAAGGATTTTCATTAGTTCAACGCCGTCTTCCACCGGACAGATCGTCTCGGTGCGGCCGAGGCAGCAATCGATGAAATGATCGACTTCTTTTTGGAAACCCCGTTCGAAATCAAAGCTGAGGTGGTCGATTTGCGGCGTCATGTTCAAAATCGTATCATGCTTCTCTCCCATAATGAGCAGCTGCGGCTCGACTTCCGCGCCGCCCTTGTCCCCGAACAAGCGGACGCTGATCTCGTCCTGCTTCAAATGCAGCGCGAAGCTGACATCGACTGCGAGCGACGCTCCGTTCTCGAAGCGGATAAGCGCGTTGGCCATATCCTCGACCGTGTTCACGTTCGCGTCGTAATCCGCTGCCTGGTAGAAGGACAGATTCTCGATATGGTTCCGGTTGCCAAGACGGTTGTACGCATTGCCGCTGACCGATTTGACCTTCGGCTTGCCCATCAGATACCAGCACAGGTCGATGACATGGACGCCCAGGTCAATAAGCGGCCCGCCCCCGGAACGCTCCACATCGCTGAACCATCCGCCCGGATTGCCCAAGCGGCGCAGACAGGATGCCTTCGCATAGTAGATTTCGCCCAGGTCGCCGGCGTCGATGAATTTTTTCAGCACGCGGGTATTCATGCCATAGCGGCGGACATAGCCCACTTGAAGCGTTTTGCCGCTTTTCTTCTGCGCTTCTTGCACCGCCAGCGCCTGCTCCACCGTCTTGCAGAGCGGCTTCTCGACGAGGACATGCTTGCCCGCTTCCAGCGCGGCAATGGCAATCTCAGCGTGAGAATTGTTCCATGTGCAGATGCTGACCGCTTCTACGTCCGGATTCGCAAGCAGTTCATGATAATCCGTATAAATCTTCGCATCGGGAGCCCCGAATCGCGCCGCCTTCTCCTTCGCCCGATCCGCGTTCAGATCGCAGACCGCAATCAGCTCGACTTCATCGTTTTTTTGATATCCTCCAAAATGCATTTCCGAAATGGAACCTGCGCCAATGACGCCTACTTTGACTTTGCTCATGATGACCTTCCTCCCATAGATATGATAAGAAATGGTTGCTTAACTACTGCTATAAAATAATCGTATTATGACGCGTTTACACTTCAGACCAGATGCGCCGCGCATTTTCGATTCCGATTTTCGTGCCTCTGAGGCAATCTTCCATGCCCTCGAATTCGATACTGACATATCCGTCATAGCCCGCTTCCTTCACGGCGCGGATAATATCGTACATTGGCAGATCGCCTTGGCCCACGATAGCGCCGCGCAAGTAATTGCCGTGCAGCGAGCGGAACCAGCCTTCGCCCGGATTGCGGTCCGCCGGACGGATGTAGAAATCCTTCAGGTGAACCATCGACGCCAGCCCGATGTTGTTACGGACGGCATTCAGCGAATTCTCGTCCGCGCACGTGAAGTTGCCCACGTCCATCGTCGTGCGGAAGTTCTCGCGATCGACCGCCAGCACGAGACGCTTCACCCGTTCGCTTGCCTGAATGTAGAAGCCGTGGTTCTCCACGCTTGTCGTAATGCCGAAGCCCGCCGCATAGTCGGCGATTTGGCGGCATGCCTCCACGAGCGCCGGGAAATCCTGCTCGAAGTAGCTGACGTCGGTCTCCGGATAGGACCGCCATGCGACATCATGACGCATGCGCTTCACGCCGAGACGATGAGCCACGTCCACATGCGACTTGACGCGCGCCACTTCCTTGGCGAACGCTTCGTCGTCGAGTCCGGCGAAGTTCGCCCCGATGCAGTAATTGGACAATTCCAGCCCGGCCTCCGCCGCCTTCTCGCGAATGGCGTCCACCCGCTCGGGATGATTGGCCAGATCGAGATCCATATCCACGATCTCCGCATGATCGGCTCCCTGCGCCTTCATCCAGTCCAGCACGTCCAGTACCGTCATCCGTTTGTCCTGCAGCGCGGCATGCAAGCTGTAAATACTGACTCCTAATTTCACCCTGGCTCACTCCATTTCGTCTTGGTTCAACCGGATGCTCCCCGCCCTGCTGCTGCAAACGGTTACACTTCCGGCCGCTCCTCTCTCCTCTATTATAGAAAAGCCCGGGCAAAACACATTGAACAATAGTCCACAATTGTTGGACTTTCTTACACAAATAAACCCGGCAAGCCGGGGCTGCAGGGCAAATGCATAAATGAATACGTTCTTTTGGGCAGGGACGACACAGTGTGAAGTAAATAAATATTCAGCTCTAATCATCCCCTGGACTCTTACGAGCTCTATCCCATCGGCGCAGGAAGCGAACTGTTCATTCTCTCTTATGGACATTATCCCATCGACACAGGAAACGAACTGTTCGTTCTCTCTTATGACCAATATCCCATCGACACAGGAAGCGAACTGTTCGTTCTCTCTTATGACCAACTATCCCATCGACACAGGAAGCGAACTGTTCGTTCTCTCTTATGACCAACTATCCCATCCGTTCAGAAAGCTTGCATGCAGCAGTCTCCCTCTTGCGACCAGTATCCCCTTGGGACAGAAAAAAATTGACCTGACTTAATGGGATAATACTGATAAGGACATAAAAGGGTGTCAAACAAGCAGGCAGCGAATCTGAACCGATGGAGAGTTATAATGAACGTGAAAACAGCTCCGTATTTGCTTCATTTCGTAGGTTAAAATGGAAAGTAGGAAAACCACCATTTCAGAGCTACAAAGCAAAAGGAGCTGTTCATTATGAAGGATACCACAAAATACGTCGGTTTAGATGTCTCGAAAGAAAAAATTTCGGTCGCCACTGCGGAAGAAGGCAGAGAGCAGGCCCGCTATTGGGGAGAAATTCCCCATAAGCCGGAAGCTGTACGCAAACTAGTCAAGCAATTAGGTTTGCCATCGACACTGGAGGTTTGTTACGAAGCCGGACCTACAAGGTACGATCTGTACCGCTGGCTTACTTCAATGGGGGGTTCTTGCAGCGTCATTGCACCCTCGCTCATCCCGGCTCGTCCTGGTGACCATATTAAAACCGACAGACGGGATGCCCTAAGACTAGCCCAACTGCTTCGGGCCGGCGAATTAATTTCTGTCTTTGTTCCTTCTCGTGAAAATGAAGCTTTACGTGATTTGGTTCGAGCTAGGGAGGCCGCCCGTGAAGATCTGCATCGTGCCCGGCAGCGTGTCGTTCATTTCCTGCTCCGACACCAGATTCATCATCCACCTACCATGAAAACGCGATGGACAAAGACCTATGTTCAATGGTTAACCAGACTTACTTTTGAACGAAGTGCCGAGCAGGTTGTTTTTCAAGAATACTATCATACCATCGTGGAATGCGAGATGCGGTTAAAGCGACTGGAAGAGGCGATTGTCATGGAGGCGGCAGAGGGAGCGAATGCGTCCGTGATTCAGGCTTTGCAAGGACTCCGTGGAATTGGTCTAGTTAACGCGGTGACCATTGCAGCGGGAATTGGAAGCTTTGAGCGCTTCAAATCTCCCATGCAGCTTATGGCTTTTCTAGGTCTTGTTCCTCGGGAATACTCTTCGGATGAATCGAATCGGATAGGCAAGGGGCGATGCCCCCTGCACCCCCTCACTCGCCGTGTGACAGCTCCCCAGCCATGACTGGGGATGAAAAATAGTGTGGGTAAAAGGAGTCGTTTGTCAAGGGAAAGCACCTTGACAAACTTACGGAAAATGCATGTCTGAAATATTGGGCCCGAAGGCAAAGAGAAGGTATAAGGGAGAAATCCGCGTATTGTTCACTGCGTTAATAAGGCTGACGTATGTCCGCTTTATGAACACGCGAGGAGAGTTGACGGAAGCTCCCTTTGTCGCAGGTATAAAATGTGGTACCCAACCCACGGATAGCAGTGTGCCAGCCGACGACTAGCATTTTACCTTCGTGCCGAGTATTTGAGCGTTTCGAAGTGGAGTTGGACAGGTCACGTTCATAGCAGTAAACATAAGAGCCCGGAGACAAACCACTGCGCTGCCCCACCCGCCGGTTTCAACGCGAGGCGCTAACCGTCTTTAAGGCGCATCCGCCTTGGCTCCGGCCTGCTCCAGCAGCCGCGCGATCTCGGTGAATCCGCGGGATTGGGCATGGCTGAGCGCGCTCACCCCATCACGATCCGGGATGTTCACGTCCGCTCCATGCCGGATCAGCAGCTCCACCGCCCGCTGGTGCGGTTCCCCGCCGCTGCCCAGCACGACCGCCTCCATCAGGGCGGTCCAGCCGAGGTTGTTCACATGGTTCACATCCACATCCGACGACGTCAGCAAGTACTCGATGACGTCGAGATGCGCATGCTCCGCCGCCGGGATAAGCGCCGTTCCGCCGAAGCGGTTCGTCCGCTTCGTGTCGGCGCCCGCTTCGATCGTCAGCTTCAAAATATCGAGCAGTCCCTCCGCTCCCGCGTACAAATACGGGTTGTCCCGGTTATCCGCCTGGATATTGACATCCGCCCCCGCTCCAATCAGAAGGCGAACGACCTCCGTATGTCCGCCGAGCGTCGCCAGCATCGCCGGCGTGCGCCCGCTCCCGTCCTGGGCATTGACATCGGCGCCTTCCTTAATATATCGCCGGACTTCTTCCTCCTTGCCCTTCTTCGCCGCATCAAGCAGCGCGGCATTGCGGGCCTTCACTTCCCGGCTTCCGCTGTCCTTCCCCGGCTCGGCCTGAATATGGCCGCCTGCGGAGCGATCCTCCGCAGCGCCGCAGCCCGACGCCAACACGAGCGACAGGCAGAGCAATACTGCGCGCAGCATCATGAATCCTCCTCCTCGATCAGTCAATTATCTCGCTCTACTGTATCACGTCCCCATCGATACCTAAAATATTTTCATTGTTCGCGTTCCATATGATTCGGATCTGACGGGGCCCGCAGGCCCCGCCCGGCATCATTCCTCCGCCTCATGGACAATGCTCAAGCCTTCCACATGCTTGCGCTCCATCAGCTTCCGCTTCTTCCGGTTCTCTTTGGTCTCGAACACGATGTCCATATCATAATCTTCCGGATACAATTCCTTGCCTTCGATATACAACGACAGCCGCTTATGATTGATTTTGAACTTCTGCCGCTGGATTAACACCCCGACATTGCCCCGTGCATCCGCTGTCTCATATACGATTCCGGTCCGTCCCAGATACGAGATATAGACGCAATCGCCAATCTCCAGCGGACGGTCCCGCATCGCCTTCCCTGCAGCCGAATTCTCCGCTGCTCCGCTCTCAGGCGAAGCGGCCTCCTTAACAGACGCGGACGCCTCCGAGGCGGGCATCGGCCGGGACACCGATTCCGCTGGGGAATCGCCGGCATGCAGCCACGCGGCGTCATAGCCCGCCGTTGTCCCTGCTTCCGCATCCACGCGCAGCCCCGGCCCTTCCTCCCGGCGTGCCGCCAGTTCCTCCGACCGGCGGATCAGCTCCGGGTTCAGCCCGAGCTTCCGCGCGATGAGGAAGGCGTAGCTGCTGCCGGCTTCTCCGATGCAGAGCCGGTAGAGCGGCCGCAGCGTATCCGGATCGAACTCCATGCGCGCGTTGCGGAAGCCCGGCGTGACGCCGGCGAAATGCTTGATCTCGTTGTAATGAGTTGTCGCGATGACCATCGTCCCGCGCCGTGCCAGCTCCTCCAGCAGCGCGATCGACAGCGCGACCCCTTCTCCCGGATCGGTGCCCGACGCCATCTCGTCGATAAGCACGAGCGTCGCCCCGTCCGCATAGGTCAGCATGTCGATGACTCGCGTAATATGAGCCGAGAACGTGCTGAGCGACTGTTCCAGGCTCTGTCCGTCACCGATATCGGCCGCGATATGGCGGAACACCGGGAAGCTGCTTCCTTCCCCGGCAGGGACGAGCAAGCCGGACTGCACCATCAGGCACAGCAGCCCGACCGTCTTGAGCGCCACCGTCTTGCCTCCCGTGTTCGGCCCGGTGACGATCAAGGCCCGGTAACCCCGGCCGATCTGAATATCGAGCGGCACCGTGCCCCCGCCAAGCAGCGGGTGCTTCGCCTGCCGCAGATCGACCACGCCGTTCTCGTTCAGCCGGACCGGCTTCCCTTCGATCGATTGCGCGTACTTCCCCCGCGCGAACACATAATCATACCAGCCCACCGTCTCCGCATTGCGGCGCAATTCCTCGGCCCGCCCTTCGAGCATCTCAGTCAAATAGCTGAGGATCTTCGCCTCTTCCTTCCCTTCCTCGATACGAAGCATCGCCAGTTCCTGCTGCAGTACGGCCAGCTCCTGCGGCTCGACATAGACCGTCTGTCCGCTGGACGATTCGTCAACGACGCTGCCCTTGATCTGCTTCCGGTATTCCTTTTTGATCGGAAAAACATAGCGTCCGTTCCGCTGGCTGACAAGGCTGTCCTGCAGCAGTGAGCGGTACCGGTTCAACAAGGCGTCAATTTTGCCACGAATTTTGTCTTCGACGGCCATCAATTTGCGACGGACCTTATGCAATTCCTTACTCGCCTCGTCCCGAATCCGGCCGTGCGCAAGGCAGCGGTCAATCTCGGACGCCACCCCGTCCAGCGGATGCATCGACGCCGCATAGGCGGCTACCGTCGGAGCAATCCCCTCCTTGGCCCGCATATAGGCGATCAGCTGCGAGCAGCTGTGCAGGAACTGCCGCACATGCGCAATATCCTTCTCGCCGAAAAGATACCCCGATCCAAGCAGAGACAGCACCGTGTCCATCCCCTGCAAGGAAGGGATCGGGACGCTTGCCCCCTTGGCGAGCATTCGGGCCGCTTCTTCCGTCTCCAGCAGCGCGTGCTGCACCGCCTTCGCATCGGTGAGCGGCTTCATCTCCTCAATATGCCGCTGCCCGGCATAGGAGAGGGCATACTTCATTACCTCCTGCTTCACGCGTCCATATTCCAGGCGCTCCAGCATGTTTTCATCCATTGGTCTGTACTCCTTCTCATTTCTTCATCCAATACAGATGTCCGCAGACGACAAAAAAGGCAGAAGAATGCGCAATTATCGCATCTTCTGCCTTCAGTCATAACGTATCGCGACCCGACGCTCCCCGGTTCGGTCCGGGCAGCGCAACCAGGTGCCAGGATCTGAAGCGCGCGCCATAGGCATGCGTCTCCCTTCACCTGAACACAAAAAAACCGTGCTCTAACAACAGCACGGATTGGTATCGCCTGCAAGACGTTACTCTCGGCTTTCAATGAATATCCGCTGTTCTTAACTAATTCCGGAAGCCTGAAGCACACATGCTCAAATAAACGTCCCGCAAGACGCCATTTTTGAACCCGTGCAATGCTTCCTTATAGAATTGATTAGTTAAGAACGACCGCCGACATTAACATCTCTCCCTGTAAATGGATGACTTCATCGTAAACGATGGCGCTCGCAAAGTCAAGAATGGCTCCAGGCTCCCCAGAGCCGCTGACTGAGTCCGGTTCTCCCGTCAGCCCGGGATTGATAATTGATATCCTGCCGGCTGAAGTGATATGAAGCGTCTTACTCCAGCCGCCCGGGCGCCTTCTTCTTGTACTGAGAGGGAGACAGACCGGTATGACGCTTGAATATCCGCGAGAAATAAGCCAGATCGTTAAACCCGACGCCGAAGCAGATTTCCGTAATCGACATATCGGATTCCAGCAGACAATCGACCGCTTTTCGCACCCGCAGATCAATCAAATAATCATTGAAGGTCTTACCGGTGAAGCGCTTGAACAAATAGCAAAAATACGTTTTCGACAAGCTGAACTCGCGGCACAGCCGCTCCAGCCTCAGCTCTTCGGCGTAGTGAAGATGAATATACTCGGTGACGGAGGTAATCACGTCCCGGTATTTCTCCACCCGATCGTCCTCTTCGCTTGTCTTGTCGGCCGGCTTCGTATACTCGCGGATAATAATCGCCAGCAGCCGAAGCAGATCAGCCTTCAGCACCAGCTCGTAATAACGGCGGGTATGCTGATACTCCTCCAGCATCTCCTGCAGCAGCCGCCCTACCTGGATATCGGTATCACCCGTCAAGGCCACCTTCGGCGTCGACTGCTTCTCATCCATCAGGAACTGCTCCAGATAGGAAAAGTCAACGCCCCGCTCGCCGTCGCGCTCCGCCGGATCAAGGACGAAATGCGGCAAAAATTCGCAGCCGATGATCTCAACCTCTTGCCCGGCGACCATCTCGACCCGATGGACCGCGAACGGCGGGATAATGAATAAATTCCCTTTGACCATATGATAACTGTGATGGTTAATCGTATGCTTGAACTCGCCTTTCAGCACGTACCAGATCTGAATGTAGTCATGAGTATGATCCCAGATGTTGCCGATCGACTGATCCAACCGGTACACCTTGCAAGGAAGATGGGCCTGCAGCTCCTGCTCCGAACGAAATTCGATGACGCCGCGCGCCTCAGCCTCGCTGTCATGACCGCGCCTGCCGTCATGTGACATGTACATCACCCTGTCTGTCCATTTAAGAGGTTGTTCACAAAGTCCGCTTTTGCTATTCAAGAAGTAACCTAGGGAAGAAAACCGATCTTATTGAACGCGGTTTCTGATTGCCGGTCATCTCTTATTGTACAACGGTTGTATGAGTTTGCCCATCATCGATTGCAATTCGTCCATTATCTGTAGAAATGATTACCTCAGCTTAGGAACGGGAAGCTGTCGTGGAAGCGGCCCGGTCAACGGAATCCGGAAGCCGGTTCGGCGTGCGGCTGAGCAGATAGACGAGCGGGAGCCCGAGCAAGGTCAATCCGACGCTAAGCAGGTTGATATCATTGATGCTCATCGTGTATGCCGTATCGTGCAGCTGCGACGGATCGGCGATGATGCCGTTGAGCCCGGCCACATGCGTAATGGTGCGCGAAGCCAACAGCGAGGTGAACAGGCTGATGGACAATGACGCCAGCCCTTGCCGCAGCCAGCTGTTAATCGAAGAACCGTAGCCGGACAGCTCTCGCGGAATCGCCGTCATTCCCGCATTTGTCGCCGGCGTGTTCGCCAGGGCGATGCCGACGTTGCGCACAGCCATCCAGGCCGTAATATACCAATGCGGCGAATCGAGATAAAGCCGGCTCATCGCAAAGGTGGCGACAGCCATCAGCAGAAGCCCGACGGTAATCATGCGAACCGGCCCGAAGCGGTCGTACCAGCGCCCGGTGAAGGGCATGACGAAGGCCATCAGTGCGGATGCCGGCAGCAGGACAAGACCCGAGGTCAGCGTCGAAGCGCCCTGAACCTTCTGCAGGAAGAGCGGCGTCAGCAGCGCTCCGGCATACAAGCTTATCGTGAAGATGCACACGAGCATCATGCTGACCGTGTACCGTTTGTACATGAACAGCCGGAAATCGAGCAGCGGCTTCTCCTGACGCAGGGAATGGCGGACAAAGAAGGCGATAATGACCGTCCCGCCGAGCAGGAGCCCCATCGTCTTCCCTGACAGCCATCCCCAGGCGGAGCTGTTGCCGAAGGCCAGCAGCAGCGCCAGGCTTCCGGCAACGACGCTGACGAATCCGATCTTGTCAAAATGCCCCTGTCGGTCCAGCCGGTAATACGGAATGAACCTCGCTACGGCAAGCAGCGCCACCGCCCCGATCGGCACATTGAGCCAGAACAGCCAATGCCAGTCGCCCACGTGCACGATGAAGCCGGCCAGCGTCGGCCCGACGGCCGGAGCGAGCATCGCCGACAAGCCCCACAGGCTGATTGCGGTCGCCTGCCGCTCCTTCGGAACGGCCTGATAGACGATCGACATCGTCGTCGGCATAATAATCCCGGTGAACGCGCCCTGCAGTACGCGGAACGCAATCAAGCTCCATTCGCTCCATGACAGAGCGCACAGAATGGAGCAGAGAACGAAGCCTCCCAGGGCGATCATATAAAGCCGCTTGGTGCTGAAGCGGTTGCCGAAATAACCGACCACAGGCGCAATGACGCCCGTCGCCAGCATAAACCCGGTTAACACCCATTGAATCGTCTGGAGCTCCGCGTGAAAATGATCCATCAGCACGGGAAGCGCGATATTGATCGTGTTGGTGCTCAGTACAGCCAAAAAATTGCCAAAGAAAATGGCGAACATGATACTCCAAAAGGAGCGGTTCGTCATCGTTTCTCCGTCTCCCATCCTTCCACAGCCTTTCTCATTTGCCTATATCGCAGAAAAACACATCACATGCGATAAGATTTGCAGACAGCCTATGCGCATTCATGCGGCCGCTCCCGGTATGAGCGCCTGAGGCTCTTCCTCCAAAATTGTAAAGGCGGGATAGTTGTAATGTCAATATTGACATATGCAATTATTAAACCATCCCCCAGCTGAATAACCGCAGAACAGGCCTGGCTTGAGTGCTCGACCCGCCAAAACGCAAAAAGGCCCGCAGCCTGATCGGCGATCCGGCTGCGGGCTCCAGGCCGCGTTACGTGGCGGAACGGGTGGAATCGGCCTGAACGCCGTTCTTCCGCGACTTGCGCTCCGTGAGGTTCCATCGTTTCTGGAGGATGGCGAGCAGCACATCCGCGACGATGGCGAGCAGCGCCGCCGGGATCGCCCCGGCGTAAATGCGCAGCGGGTTCTGCGAATTGATGCCGGCATAGATTTCCCGGCCTAATCCGTCCCCGCCGACGATAGGCGCAATCGTCGCGACCCCGATCGCGATGACGGCCGCGATGCGCAGCCCGGTCAGCATATACGTCAGCGCCAGCGGGAACCGCACCTTGAAGAGCAGCTGCAGCGGGCTCATGCCGACGCCGCGGCCGGCTTCGACATAGCTCGAATTGACCTGCTTCAGCCCGACGTACGTATTGCGCACGATCGGGTTGAGCGAGTACAGGAGCAGGCCGACGACGACCGTCTTCGTGCCGAGCCCGAACGCGAGCATCAGCAGCACGAGCAAGGCCAGACTCGGGATGACCTGCAGCGTGCTCGTCACCGCGAGAATGAGCTTGGACAAGCCTTTGTACCGGGCGCACAGCACGCCGAGCGGAACGCCGATGACGAAGGCCAGGCCGACGCCGGTGAGCACCATGATAATATGGGTCACGAAATATTCCCATAATAAATCCGTATTGCGGCCCATATAAGCGAGCAAATCCGCAATTGTCCATTCATAGCTTCCCATAGCGGGCCTCCTTTCTACTGAAGCAATCCGACTCGTTTTAAATAATTGACGGCCACTTCCCGTTCACTTTTCTTTTCGACATCCACTTCATAGTTCAGATCGATCATCGTCTTCTCGTCCAAGGTTCCCACAAGCAGGCCGAGCACCTCCTTCAAGTCCGGATGCGCCTCCAGCACATCATTGCGCACCACCGTCGAAGCGTCATACGGCGGGAAAAACTGCTTGTCATCCTGCAGCGTCTTCAATTGGTAAGCCTTCAGACGCGAATCGGTGGAATAAGCAAGCACAATATCGACCTGTTTGTTCGCCACCGCCTCGTATACGAGGCTTTGCTCCATCGGGAACTCCTTACCGAACCGGAAGCCGTACTCATCCTGGAAGCCCTTGTATCCGTCCAGTCCCCGCTCAAGCCAGGTCGTATCGACGCCAAGCCGCAGAGTGCCGGCATCCTTCTGCACATCGGATATTTTCTGATATCCCCGCTCCTCCGCCAGATCGCTGCGCACGGTGAAGGCATACGTATTCTCGAAGCCGAGCGGATCGAACCATGTAAAATCAAAATATTGATCGAAGCCCTCCTGGGCCTGCTTCAATACCTCATCCCGCTGCTTCGTCTCGACGACCGGGAAATGGTTGTTGAAGATTTCGCCCGTATAGAGCGTGGCAATCTGAAGCTCGTTCTTCTTCATCGAGTTAATGACGATGCCGCTCGCCGCCAGATCTGGCAGCACCTTGGCCTTCAGGTCGGTGCGGTCTTCAATAAGCGCCTTGTACATTTCGGCCAATATTTTCGCCTCGGAATAGGTCTGCGTCCCTATAACGAGCCGATTGTCCAGCCCGCAGGAAGACAGCAATATCGTCAACGCCAGCAGGGCAATCGCGATGCCCGCCGGCCGTGTTCGTCCAGTCATACCGAATCCTCCTCCTTCATTCACACAAGTCCCGGACCGTACACCCCGTTACGGACGGCAAATTAAGCAGACAAGCTGCTCGTCCGTCCAAAACGGCGTGTAAGTGCTTTTTCCAATAGCCCGAGCAGTCCGTCGATGACAAACGCGAGCACGATGGCTCCGACGGCTCCGGTAACGATCAGCTCCGGCTTGTTGACGCCCATGCCCGATACGATCAGCTGTCCCAGACCCCCGGCCCCGATCAAGGCGGCGAGCGTCGCCCAACTGATAATATAGACCGTCGTCACGCGCACGCCGGACATAATATAAGGCAAGGCCAGCGGAAGCTGAATGCGCACAATCCGCTGGAACGTTCCATAGCCCATGCCGCGGGCCGATTCCAGCACGCTGTGGTCCACAGATTCGAAGCCATCGTATGTATTGCGCAGGATCGGCATAATCGAATAGAGGAACAAAGCGAAGATGGCCGGCTTCATGCCGATGCCCATCAGCGGAATCATAATGGCCAGCAGCGCCAGACTCGGCACGGTCTGCAGCAGATTGGCAACGAAGAAAACGATGCTGTTCAGCCAGGAAAAGGTGTTGTAGATAAGCGCGATGCCGAGCGGAATCGCAACGAGGCACCCAATCAGCACCGAGGCGGCCGAGATGACCATATGTTCAGTCAGCGCTGTGGCGATGTCGCTTCCCCGCTCTTGCAGAAATGTCCACCATCCATCCATCGGTTACGCCTCCTCTCTGAACGTATTCGGCGCGCTCTCCACGATCGAAGGATAGACGTCCGCCAAATGCTTCACGATGCTGCCACGGGTAATCAAGCCGATGAACTTGCCGTTCTCATCGACGACCGCCAAAATCGTAAGCCGATTGTCGCTCATGATCTGCACCGCTTCCGGCAGCGGCGTTCCCGGCCGGACGAAGTAGCCGATCGGCCGCATCACATCCTTCACCCGCTTGTTCTCCTCGCCGTATTGGTCCAGCACCTTATAAATGGAGACGATGCCCTGCAGCTTGTCGTCACGGTCGACGATGAACAGCGAGTCCACCTTGCGGCTCTCCATCAGCTTGATCGCTTCCGCCAGCCCCCGGTTCGGATACGCCGTGACCGGCTTCGGCACCATCACTTCATCCACGACCGGAATATCGAAGCCGGCCGCTCCTTCCAGGCGCTTCTGCCCGATGAACGTGCGGACGAAATCATTGGCCGGGTGCCGAAGTATGTATTCCGGCGATCCGGTCTGCACGACCTCGCCATCCTTCATCAGCACGATCGTATCCGCGATTTTGATCGCCTCATCCATATCATGGGTAACGAAAATAATCGTCTTGTTCAGCTCCTGCTGCAGCCGGATCAGCTCATCCTGCAGCTGCTCCCTGCTGATCGGATCGAGCGCGCTGAACGGTTCGTCCATCAAGATGATGTCCGGATCGGCGGCGAAGGCGCGGATGACGCCAATGCGCTGCTGCTGCCCTCCGCTCAGCTCGGAAGGATAGCGATCGCGGTATACTTCCGGATCGAGGTGAACGAGCCGCAGCAGTTCATCCACCCGTTGTTCGGTCTTGGCTTTATCCCATTTCTTCAATTGCGGGACGACGGCAACATTTTTGCCGATGGTCATGTGGGGGAATAATCCGATGTTTTGAATGACGTAGCCGATATTGCGCCGGAGCTCCACAGCGTTCTGCTCCGAAATATCTCGGCCGTTAATGAGGATTTTTCCGCTTGAAGGGGTCATCAGACGGTTAATCATTTTCATAGTGGTCGATTTGCCGCATCCGCTCGGTCCGATCAGGACGGTGAGCTCGCCCTTCTTGAATTCCAGATTGATGTCTTTCAACGCGTGAAAGCCACCTTCGTACACCTTATTCACTTGTTGGAATTGGATCATGCACCATCACCTCTTTTTTATAAAAAATATTGATAGAAGCTGTTGACCCCTGCGGGTGCTGCCAAGTATGTAGATGAATCCGGCCGGCCTGAAATGGGGAGCAGTTATTTGTTATGTGTACGCGAATCAGCACAAGGAATAGAACGCGCGATCGCTGATAGCGCATTTACACATAAGCATACTTTATAATTACACCGATCCTGACCATATGAAACAAAAGACTTAGGTTTCGACAAAAAACAGGACTGTTGGTCTTCATTATCTGCAATTTTTGGATTCTTATGTTTACCAAAAAAACCGTCCTTGTCCGGGGATCCGCAACAAAAAAAGGCCCCGCGCCCTAACGGCGCGTGACCTTGGTCCAAAATCCTCCGTGAAGCTGTGTCGGCTCGGAGGTGACGATAAATGCCTTCGGTTCGATCTCCAAAATCGATTGTTGGAGCATCCCGCGGTTCTTCCGCTTCGCCAGCACCTCAAGCATGAGCCGATGTCCGTCCCGGCCGCTGCCGATCCAGGAGGTGACGCCGAAGCCATGATCCCGCAGATAATTCGGCAGCGGGCTGTCCGGATTGTTGACGATGACCTTGAATACGACATAGCCGAGCGCAATTTTGTCCTCGATCCAGGAGCCGACCAGCACCCCGATGCCATACCCGACGGCGTACACGATCAAGCTGACCGGTTCATCCAAATATTTGAGCACCATGTTCAGACCAAGCACATAGATGATAATCTCGACCGTACTGATCGAGGCGGCCAAATACCGCTGTCCCTTCAAGGTCAAGATCATGCGCAGCGTGAAAAAAGAAACATAGACGATTTGTATCGTGAAAATGGCGATGAGAATCGTAAACATGCGTAATCCTTTCCTTCCGCCGATGCAATTGCAACGCGAGTAATAAATATCTATACCCTTCTACGCCTTTCCGGAAACGCAGGCACAAAAAGAAGGACCCCGGCAGGCAGCCAGACTCCCTTGATTGTAATCTCTTTACAGCCGCAACACAAGCGGCTTCCTGGCGGACGGCCCTTGCCAATTCAAGGGTTCGGGCAACCGAATCCCCACTGTGCCGTTAGCCGGAGGCATCCATCTCCTTGCCTGCCGTTCTTCCCGTCGCTTTGCCCATCCTTCCATGCACCTTGCTCGTCCTTCCATGCGCCTGGCGCGTCCTTCCATGCTCCCTGCGCGTCTTTCCCCCCGTCATGCCCGTCTTCCGTTCCGGCACGCTCGGATCACGTACCTTCTATCGGTCCCGTTCCGCTTGAACAGACCTACCTTCTGTCCAGCCTTCGGCCCATCCACCCGCTAATAATCGGGACAGCCCACTCGACATGCTCGATCATGATCATATGGCCCGCGTTGGCGACGACTGCCATATCCTTCTCTGTCGTGGCCAGACAGCGTCCACAACATCAAGCACATCCTCCAAAAGCTATGCCTGGGAACGAGGAAAAGAGGAGGGTGCTTACCCCTTACGACCACTCTCCCATCGGGTCAGAATCCGGGAGGCACGATACATTGAGCGAAACACCACATCGGAAAAGCGCGATACATCAGGAAGCACGATACATCAGAAGAGCACCGGAGCGCTATACATCGGGAGAAGACGACTTATCGCGAGAGCAAAATACTTGGGGTAGAAGCACTTTTTGAGCAGGACAGCTTCTGAGTAAAAGGGAGAGTACTCCAAAGAGGCCGAGCCCCCTGTCCAGGCCCCATTAAGCGTACGCAAAAAGCCCGGCACCTGCATCGCAAGCGCCGGACGGTCCGCTATCGAGCGGCCATACGGCAGGAGGCAGCATTGCTGCCCCCCTCAATGTCAGGACTGGGTTCCGCAATCCGCAGTATACGATAGATCCGCTCCATGTCCAAGTGGCTGCGAGCCCGATCCGCCAGGCGGTCAAAGGCGGCCTCCCGCTGGGCGGCAAAGTTCAACTCGACGGGCAGAGGCGCAAGTCCTTTCGCCTCGCGGAGCCTGTTTAACCATCCCCTGCGGAAGGCGTCATTATGGAACAAGCCATGCAGATAGGTACCCATGACGCGTCCATTCGGATGCAGCAGGCCGTCATGACCGGTGCAACCCGCATCTGCCTCGTCCGCAGCCCGCAGCTCCAGCAGCGGTTCAGCCGCGATATCCGCCGCCGTCGGCAGCGAACGGCCCATATGAATCTCATAGCCTTCCATCGGGCAAGCTTCAAGCGGCGTCCCACGCAGTCCGGAGGCGATGACCGTTCCCCGCACGCGCTCCGTTCGCTTGTCGGCGGCGAACACCGTCTCCATCGCCAGCAGCCCCAAGCCATCCATGACCGCACCCGCTTCGTCCTCCGCTCCGTGCGGATCGCGCAGACGCTCGCCCAACATTTGATATCCCCCGCAAATGCCCGTCACGACCCCGTCCTTCGCATAAGATACCAATGCGTCGGCCAGCCCGTTCTCCTGCAGCCATTGCAGATCGGCCATCGTGCTCTTCGTCCCCGGAATAATGATGGCATCCGGCGTGCCCAGCTCTTCCGGCCGCCGAATATAACGGATGCGCACATCACGCTCCGCGGCCAGCGGATCGATGTCGGTAAAGTTGGAGATGCGCGGCAAGCCCACGACCGCAATATCCAGGTCGTTCTCCGGGAGCACCTTCCCCTTCCACTGCTCCAACGCGACCGAATCCTCCGCTTCAATGTCCAGATCGTCGGCATAAGGCAGCACGCCGATTACCGGAATGCCGGTGCGCTCTTCGAGCCAGTCGAGTCCGGGCTGCAGCAGCGTGACGTCGCCGCGGAATTTGTTGATGATGAATCCTTGAACCCGCTCCCGCTCATGCGGCTCCAGCAGCTCCAAGGTGCCCACGATAGAAGCGAACACGCCGCCGCGATCGATGTCCGCCACGAGCAGGACTGGAGCCTCCGCCCAGGCAGCCATGTTCATATTGACGATATCATTCTGCTTCAGATTGATTTCGGCCGGGCTGCCCGCTCCCTCCATAACGACAATATCGTAGGCGGCGCGCAGCCGGTTCACCGCGTCCACCACGGTCCGCTTCGCTTCGGGCAGGAAGCCTGAACGGTAATCGCGGGCGCTCAGGTTCTTATAAGGCTTGCCGTGGACGACGACCTGCGAATGCATGTCCTTCGTCGGCTTGAGCAGCACCGGATTCATATCCGTCGTCGCCGCGATGCCGCAAGCTTCCGCCTGCACGCCCTGTGCGCGCCCAATCTCCTTGCCGTCCGGCGTCACATACGAATTGAGCGCCATATTTTGCGACTTGAACGGGGCTACCCGATACCCGTCCTGCTTGAATATGCGGCATAGCGCCGTCGTCACGACGCTCTTGCCGACATCGGAGGCGGTTCCTTGGAGCATGATCGTCCGCCCCTGCGGCCGTCCTTCCGTCTCCTTCGCCTGTTCCGCGCCTTGCCCGGCGCCGGATTTCTCGCTCATATCCTTCATCCTTTCCCGGTTGCCGCCAGGAGAAGCAGCAGCAAGCCGACAACCTCCGTCCATTCGTTAATCGCACCGTACGTATCTCCGGTCAGCCCGCCCAGCTTGCGCGACAAGTATTGGATCGGCAAGCAGGCCCCCGCCGTGCACAGCAGCGGCGCAGCGACGCTCATCACCATCGCGGCGTCCGAGGACGAGAGACCCAGCCCCGTGAGCGCGCTTAGGCTCGTTCCGGCATCTGCCATTCCCGATGCTGCAACGGCCAGAGCGGCAAGCGCGAAGCCGAGAAGATAGGCGATCGTGACATGCCCGGCCTTCACGCCAAGGAAATACCCGCCGAGTCCCTCTTCCGGGCGCGCCTGAGGCTTGCTCGCCAGCGCCAATACCATCGCGACACGCGACCAGATGAACGGAACGACAACCCAGCCGTTCCATAAGCCCAGCTCCATCAGAGAGACGAGGAACGTCCATTTGAGCAGCAGCAGCAGAACGCATGCGATCACGCCCATCGCGCCGGAGCGGCTGTCCTTCATAATCTCGAGCATCCGCTCGCGGGAACGCGAGCTGAGCACGCCGTCGGCCGTGTCCATCCAGCCGTCCATATGAAGCCCGCCCTGCAGCGCAACGGCCAGGGTAAGCGTCAGCGCGGCCGCCGGGAAGACGGGAAGCAGATGCAGCAATCCCCAGCCGACCGCCCAGACCAGCCCGCCGATGCAGAAGCCCGCCAGCGGAAAGAAGAAGGTGCTTCGCTTCAGCACCTCGTTCGTGAACGGCACCGAGAACGGAACCGGGATCCGGGTCAGAAATTGCATCGCCGCAACGAGTCCTTGCCATGTCTCCTTCATAGCCGCACCTCCCGGCTCTTCAGCTCGATCGGTATGCCTGCGGTCACGAGATACACTTCATCCGCCTTCCCGGCGATGCGCTGGTTCAAGCGGCCGGCCGCGTCGCGGAATATCCGGCCGAGCTTGTAGACGGGAACGATGCTGTCCCCGACCTCGTTCGTAACCATCACTAGGGTTCCGCGGAAGCGGCTCGCTTCCTCCGCCAGCCGTTCGATGCGCGCCTCCAGATAGCGCTCGGCTTCCGGGCCCTCTCCCCACTGCCGCTCGGCCTGAAGCAGCTCGTTCGACAGCCAGAGCGTCAGGCAGTCGATAAGCACGGCCGGGCCTTCATCCGCAGCTTCTGCGTCCAGGCTGGTGCGGGCGAGCCATTCCGGCAGCCGGAGCGGCTCGTTCACCGTCATCCAGCCGTAGCCCGATTGCTCCCGGTCTGACTGGTGGCGGCGAATCCGCTCGCGCATCTCGTCATCATGGGCTTCCGCGGTCGCGACATAGATGCCCCCATCCGGGATGCGCTTCATGAACAGCCGCTCCGCGAAGCCGCTCTTGCCGCTGCGTGCGCCGCCCGTTACGAGGACAAGCTTATATCCTTCGGCAGCCGTACCGGTCATGCTTGTCCCTCGCTATCGTCCGTGTCTTTATTGGATACGCCTGCTTGAGCGAAGGTGGCCATCTCTTGCATAATGCGCAGCGAAGCATCGATAATCGAGAACATCAGAGCGCCGCCCGTTCCTTCGCCGAGGCGCATATTCAAGTGCAGGCCCGGCTTCAGGCCAAGCTCGGCCAGCAAGGCGGCATGACCGCGCTCTTCGGACAGATGCGAACCGATCAGATAAGGCTGCGCCGCCGGAGCGAGCCGCACCGCCGCCAGCGCCGCCGCGCTGGAGATGAAGCCGTCGACGACGACCGGGAGGCGATGGGCCGCCGCGCCGAGAATGACGCCGGTCAATCCTGCGATCTCGAGTCCGCCAACCTTCGCGAGCACATCCAGCGCATCGTTGCGATCGGGCTGGTTCACCTCGAGCGCCTGGCGTACGACGTTGCATTTATGCGCCCACTGCGCATCGCCGATGCCGGTTCCCCGGCCGACGGCCTCTTCCGGAGCAAGTCCGGTCAAGGCACACAGAATAGCGGCGCTTGGCGTCGTGTTGCCGATGCCCATTTCCCCGGTAGAGAACATGCGAATGCCGGCCTGGACGCACTCGTTCACTGTATCGACGCCGGCCAGAATCGCCGCCACCGCCTCTTCCCGGGTCATCGCCGGACCTTGGGCCATATTGCCGGTTCCGCGGCGCACCTTGCGCGATTGCAGCTGCGGATGGCTCAAATCCGCGTTGACGCCGACATCAACGCAGATGACCTCGGCTCCGGCCTGCCGCGCCAGCACATTGACGGCCGCGCCGCCGGCAAGGAAGTTCATGACCATCTGTGGAGTCACTTCGGCCGTGAAGGCGCTGATCCCTTCCGCGCATACGCCATGATCGCCCGCCATGACAATAATCGCCTTTTGCTTGAATTCCGGTGTGACCGTTCCCGTAATGCCGGCCAACTGAACCGCAAGCTCCTCCAGCAGACCGAGGCTTCCCGGCGGCTTCGTCAGCTGATTCTGATGCGCAGCGGCCGCCTCCATCGCCGTATTGTCAAGGGCAGGAATCCGCCCGATTACTTCGCTAAGCCGTTCATTCATCACATTCATCGCATTCATCTCATTCATCTCCGTTTTCCCATTGTTGGTTGCTAGTTGTCATTGCCATTGATGTTCATCCCAATTACAGAAATGATTCTTTTCCTGCGTATTCGTCATTCCATCTCCCGCCATGCCGTGGAAGCGGCCCGCTTCCCGTTCACGGCTTCCACTTCCTTCCGCGCCTCTTTGATCCCCGCCTCCTATTCCGCGTCCGTGTGGGCCGGACACATCAGCAGCTGCGGACGGCCGTTCCCCGGATGCGGCACGATGGCGGCGCGGGTATCGAAGTAGCGCGCGATGACATCCGGCGACATCATCTCTTCCGGAGAACCATCGGCTGCGATGCGCCCCTCATGCACGACGACGAGCCGGTCGCAATACAGCGCCGCCAGGTTCAGATCATGCAGCACCGAGACGACCGTCAAGCCGCAGTCCTGCTGCCAGTCGCGGACGACATCCATGAACTGCACCTGATACCGGATGTCCAGATAGGTCGTCGGCTCATCCAGCAGCACGATAGACGGCGATTGGGCCATCAGCTTCGCCAGGGCGACCCGCTGGCGCTGGCCGCCGCTGAGCCGGTCGATCGGCCGCTCCTCCAATTCCGTCAGCTGCAGCCGCTCCATAATCGAATCGATATAGGGTCCGCTGTCCTCCGTCTCCGAGCCGAACCAGGACTGATACGGGAAGCGGCCCATCTCGACAACCTCGCGGACCGAGTACCCAATCGGCGGAAGCGACTCCTGGAGCAGGACCGCCATCGTTTGCGACAGCGCTTTGCGCGTGTAGGATCGCAGGGAGCGCCCCTTCAGCTCGATGCGCCCGCCGGCAGGAGAATCGGCGCCGGACAGCAGCGAGAGCAGCGTTGACTTGCCGCTGCCGTTCGGGCCGATGATGCCGACCCATTCTCCGGCGCGGACAGTCAAGGAGACGTCGTTCAGCACCGAGCGGCTGCCGTAGCTTTTGCTGATATGCTCGGCCTGAAGAATCGGCTCTCCCGGGCGGACCTGTCCGGATGATGCCCCCGGCTTCGCGGTGAATTCCCGATGCGCAGCTCCCGTCCTCATGACCATCTCCTCCGTTTCGACCGTTTATTTCGGATGAGCAAATACGCGAAGAACGGAGCGCCGATGAAGGCCGTCACCACTCCGAGCGGTATCTCAGTCGGCGCCAGGGCCGTCCGTGCAATCGTATCCGCCCACATGACATAGATCGCTCCGCCCACAGCCGAGAACGGCACGAGCAGGCGATAGTCGGGGCCGACCAGCAGCCGAATCATATGCGGGACGACGAGCCCGACGAAGCCGATAACTCCCGATACGGATACGGCCGCCGCCGTAATGAACGTCGACACGAGCAGAACGACCCACTTCGTGCGCTCGACATTGAGCCCGAGATGAGACGCCTGCCGCTCTCCGAGGGCCAGCAGATTCAGCGGGCGGGCATAGGCGATCAGGGCGATGAGCCCGATCGCCATATACGGCGCCAGGACTGCCGAATAAGACCAGCCCCGCAGCGCCAGGCTTCCCATGACCCAGTATAGAATCTCGTTGATCGTCTGCTTCGACATCGCAACGAGGAAGGAGACGATCGAGCCGAGGAACGCCTGCGTGACGACCCCGGCCAGAATCAGCGTCTCGATCGGGATTTTGCCGTCTTCCCTGGCCAGGCGCATGACGGCCAACAGCGTAAGCGTGCCGGTTATGAAGGCGACGATTGGAACCGTCCACTGACCGAGCAGCGCATATTGCAGACCGAAGTAGATCAGGAACGCGGCACCGACGGAGGCTCCGGAAGACACGCCCAGGGTGTACGGATCCGCCAGCGGATTGCGCAGCACGCCCTGGAAGCCCGTCCCCGCCAGCCCCAGCGACGCGCCGACGAGCATCGCGAGCACGACTCGCGGGAAGCGGACCTTCATCATAATGGTCGCGGAAGCGTCATCCCAGGTGACGGGTATGAGCGATTCCAGCCCGGGAACGTGATGCAGCAATATTTTCGCAATCTCTCCCATCGGCATCTTCACCGACCCGACGGACAGACAACCTACAATAGATAAAAGGAGCAGCGCCAACATCGCTACTCCAAAGCCAAACCCTTTTTTCATCGATATGTCCATCCCATCATCTATTTGAACAAATCAGGATAGATCGCCTTCGCCACATCCTGCAGCGCTTCGGCTACACGCGGGCCCGGGCGGCTCAGCTTGTTATTGTCCAGTCCGAACAACTGATTATCCTTGATCGCGGTGATCGCTTCCCAGCCGCTGCGTCCGCGGATAATGTCTTCCAGCGTCTTGTTCGTCTCGCTGTCGACGAGATCCTTCGCGAACAGAATGACGTCCGGATTCTCCTTGATGATGTTCTCCTCATTAATCTGGTTCCAGCCGGTCATGTCCGCGGCAGCAATATTGACGCCGCCCGCCGTCTCGATCAGCTCGTTCATGAATTCGCCGCTGCCGACGGTCCAGCCCGGCGAGAATTCAATATAAACCTTCTTCTTGTCGGTGACGCCCTTGACCGCTTCAGCTACGTCATCGCGCACCTTTTTCATCTGATCGGTAATTTCTTTTGCTTCCTTCTGATGATCGGTAATGAGACCATACAGCTCGATATTGCTGATTACGTCGTCATAGGTTTTCGGCTCGACCTTGAAAATTTCAATGCCCAGCTCACGGAATTTGTTGACTGCTTCTTCCTTCATCGAGATGCCGGTAAATACGACATCCGGCTTCGCCGCAATGATCGCTTCCTCATTCGGTTTCGTGATGCCGCCCATTTTCGGCTTTTGCGCCGCTTCTGCCGGGTAGTCGTCATAATCCGACACGCCGACGATATTGTCGCCAAGGCCAAGGGCAAACAACGATTCCGTCTCTGCCGGCGATACGGAAATGATCCGTTCCGGCGCTTTGTCGAACGTGAATTCATGCCCGGTCGCATCCTTCACCGTCAGCGGGTAGGTCGTCTTCGCGGCCTCAGAAGCCGCATTGCCGTTCTCCTGCTGCTGCGCAGTCTCAGGAGCTTTGTCCGCCTCCTTCGACGGGGCCGCTCCGCAAGCCGCCAAGCTCAAAGCCAGCACGGCCGCTGCCGCGACCGCTATCGTTCTGTTCCACCATTTGCTCATCATGTTTTTTCTCCCTCGCTTACCTGAATATCATACCTGCTTCCTTGCGGAAGCGGTGCGAACGCCGTTCCTTCCTGCAGAAGGGCCGGCGCCTGGTTTTCCCCGGTTCGGCATGATGCCTAACCGGTTCCTTCATCCGCTTCAAGGCGGGGTTGTCAAAGAGCGCACAAACACAAAACCCCCGATCCTTGGGATCGGGGGAACGCAGTCTCCTGGATAGGACCTTCCGAACTGATCTGCAAAGCGATCTTACGCTGTCTGACAGCATGGCCGCTCAGCAGCAACAGGAAGTCCGTTCCAATGACGCCGCTCCTCTCCGCGAAGGAAATAACTCGTCTTCCTATCGGGCAGGTCTCCTGACTTAGGAGCATCTTGCTGTGCTCGCCTTCCCATCAGCGGATTCGCTTGAATCCGCGCAGACAGTGGCATTCTGAGCGCAACACTCCATTTACAGTGGCGGGACCGTGCCGGATTCACACCGGCTTCCCTATTATCCTTGGGCACAAGCTCAATGCTCGTGCGGCGCAAGGACCCGATAGATTACTATTCGCTTGTCTTCTAATCATAGCTTGACTATTGATTATAGGGGAATTGCCCTGTCCTTGCAATAACATTCCTCACATACCGCAGGGCATCTATCTGTTCCCTCGCTCATCGCAGATCGCTCCATCAAGGCAGCCGCTCCGCCCGCAGGAACTTCCAGCGGCGGGGAGACTTGGCAGCCGTAATCAAGATCCCCGCCCCGATCGGGACGGTCGCTTCCCAGAACGTCTTCTTCGGGAAGGCGAGCGTGTACAGCCTCCGCACCATTCCTCCGTGGGTTACGACCAGCACATCGGGCCGCGCCTCATACGCGTTGCCTACCCGTCCCGGCCGCTTCCGGCACAGCCGGGCCGTTCTGCCCCGATCGCTGCCCGGATAAGGCCCGTCCCTGTCCGGCTCACGTTCCCGCCGATGGCGATGCCCGCGGGCGCCTTGTCCCGCCGTCACAGCCGTCTGTCTCCCAGCCTTCTGCAGAATCTCCCACCAGACATGGGCCGTCCGCGTGCTGAATGTCTGCCACGGCTCGCCGCGCGGCGGCTGAACGGAGGTCATATCGTCCAGCCAGCGGCGGTAGGACGGATCCTCCTTCAGATCGTTGTACGTCAAGCCTTCCCACATGCCAAAATCGTATTCGCGCAGCCTCGTGTCGACGTGAGCCCTTCCCGCATCGCGCGGACGCAGCTGAGCCAGCGTCTCGCGGCAGCGCCGCATATCGCTCGTATACAGGAGCGGCGCCGGATGGGCAACGGCCCTGCGCATCGGCCGCAGCACCTCTTCCGCTTCCGGTAGAAGCGGGCTGTCCGTATAGCTGATATACCGCCGCTCCACATTCGCCTGCGTCAGCGAATGTCTAACGAGCGCGAACCGCACGATGACGCTGGACGCGCCTGCACGGCGGCAGATATGCCGGGTGCCGCGGCGCGGAGGCTTGGGCCGGGATTGTCGTCTAGCTCCTGCTTGACGCCGCTTGCGGCGAACGGGGGGAGCTTTGTATGTGCGCTTTTGTTTCATTTCATCCCATTACTCCTTCATTCGCCTTTCGTCTACAGGAGCCATCCGCCGCAGGCCCAGAGGACGCTTGCGGCCAGGATGGCGAAGAGCAGTGTGCTTCGGGTCAGCAGCCTGCACACTGCCGCAATATGTTCCCCTCCCATCTCCACGACGGGATCGCCCATATGGGCGCGGAAGGAACATACGCCTTTGTAACAATTCAATCCGCCAAGGCGGATGCCGAGCGCCCCGGCGGTGGCCGCTTCCGGCCATCCGCTGTTCGGGCTCGGATGCTTCGGCGCGTCGCGCAGCGCCGTCTTCCACGCCCGCTTCGCGTCATAGCCGAACAGGGCGCATACGATGATCAACAGCGCGGTCAAGCGCGCCGGTATCCAATTCGCCAGATCATCAAGCCGCGCCGAGGCGTAGCCGAGATTGGCGTATTTCTCATTTTTATAGCCGACCATGGAATCCAGCGTATTAATAGCCCGATAGGCCATAGCCAACGGCGCGCCGCCGATGGCCGCGTACAGGAGCGGAGAGATGACGGCATCCATAATATTTTCAGCTACCGTCTCGACGGCGGCGCGGGTAATTTCCGGTTCATCGAGCGTCTCGGTGTCCCTTCCTACGATCATGCCGACCTCGCGCCGCGCTCCGGCCAGATCCCCTGCAGCCAGTCGGGCATAGACGGCCATTCCGGCATCGCGAAGCCCTTTGGTGGCGATGGTCGTGCCGATCAGAAGCGCCTCAACCGCCGCGCCCAGCCAGACGTTGACAGCATAAAGCCCTGCCAATACACCCCACGTCAAGGCAAATGCCCCGCCCGCCATCACCAGCGGCAGCAGGAAGCCCAGCGGCTTGAGCGCCGCTTCGGACGGTGCCGCTCTCCGGATAAGGCGTTCCAGGGCCGAGATCGCTTTCCCCATGCCGATGACCGGATGGGGGAGCCACCTCGGATCGCCAACGACCCGATCCCATACATATGCTGCGATGATTATTAATGCCGCGATCATGATTGCTCACCTGACTCCTCTTGCCTGCAGCCCGCTCCTCCACTGCCGCCGCGGCGCCGCTCCCGGCTGCCTGGCAGTGGCGCGCCTGCTTCACTTATTCGAACAGCGGCCCGTCGTCTTCCCGCTGCGTGCGGACCGCCTCCGCAACGGTGCCGTACACCAGCCGCCCCACGGCGGCGCCCAGCGTCGTCGCCGCGCCTGCATAACGGTGCACGACCTCGTAGCGCCCGCTGTCGACGATCGCGATCGCCACCGCATCGGTCGTCGTTCCCGTCGCGACGCCGCCCGTCTCCTTGTCGATCACGCCTAGGTCGTCCAACGCCGCGCTCTTGGCTTCCGTTGCGGTAATGACCGCATTCCATACCGCCGCTTCCGCGAGCCTGCCGTCCAGCACGATGATCGTGTTGATCGTGCCCGGCTTCAGCGGCTCGTAAGCCGAGTATACCTGCCGCGGCAGCCCGGCGCGGGCGGCGTTGCCCGTTCCGGCCGTCGTAACGCACAGCAGAGAGAAGCCGTCGCCCTCCTCTTCCATCACGGACGCATGGGTCACCTTCGCCGCCGTCATCAGGCCGACGGTAGATTCCGGCGCATACCCTTGCTGGAGGCATGTCTCCTGCATATAGGCGACCGGATCGGAGCAATCGAACCCGGTCCGAACCATTCGGTTCATGATGCGCGACGCTAGCTTGGAGCCCCCGTTCCATACCGCGCTGCTCCATACCGGAGTCCGCTCCGGCAGCTCCACGGTCATGGTCTCGCTGCCCCAGCATACCTTCACGCCCAGCATGACTTCCGATGTATAGCTGCGAATGCCTTCGCGGCAAGGCTGCATCACGCTTCCCCCTTGCTTGTCCGCTCCGATTGCGTTCTGTCTTGCAAATGCCGTTCCAAAAAATGGCCTTGCCTGATCACCTTCCCGGTGCTGAAAAACCGACTTTTTGAACAGGCGCTTACAGAGCGGGCTTCACCAAAATGATCTATACGAGCCGATAACGGACATCCTCACAACTCGTTCCTCATATCCCGGCAATGTAGCAAAGCCAACGGACGAAGGCCTCTGCACATTGCAGGATCCACATCTTATAAATGTAACACAGCTTGCAGGGCCTCGACTAGTCGTTTATTTGCCTGACGATCCTTCACCGCGATGCGGAAATGTCCGGCCCCAAGCCCTGCGTAACCGTCACAATTGCGGATCAGGACGCCCCGGCGACCAAGTTCTTCCTGCAAGCGCCGGGCGCTCCACGGCGCCGCAGCCTCAACGAGCAGGAAGTTCGCCTGGCTCGTCCACAGCCGCAGGCCTAGCGCGGTTAGCTTCCCGCTCAGCCATTCCCGTTCGCCGGCAATCAGGCTTCGGGTCCGTTCCGCATAGTCATCCGCCGCTTCGTCAAGCAGCAGCGCCTCGCCGGCGGCGAGCGCCAGCCCGTTCACGCTCCACGTGACCTGCTTCGAAGCCAGCGAGCGGATCGTATCCGGATGCCCCGCCGCATACCCGAGGCGAAGGCCCGGAATGGCATAGAATTTCGTCAGCGACCGGATGACAAGCACGTTCCGGCTGGCTGCCGCGAACCGCAGCAGACTCGCCTCTTCCTCATTCGGGAGAAAATCGATGAACGCCTCATCCACAATCAGCAGCGTTCCGTTCCGCTCCGCAACCCGGCCCGCTTCCTCCAGCATCCGGCGTTCGTATACGGCGCCAGTCGGATTGTTCGGCTGGCCGAGGAAGACGACATCGGCATCTACAATCAGCCGTTCCAGATCAGGCCAGTCTGCCAAGTAATCCCGGGAGGCCTGTCCGATGACACGCTCGACGTCCGCGCCGAATTGCCGCGACAGCGCCTCGTATTCCGAGAAGCAGGGCGCCACCACGCCGACCGTACGCGGCGCGTGCGCCAGAATCGCCAGAGCCATGCATTCGGCCGCGCCGTTGCCGATCAACAGCTGCTCGCTGCCCACCTGAAGGCGGCGGGACAGCGCCTCCTTCATCCGCCGGTGCCCCGGATCAGGATAATGAATAATGCCGGCCATCTCCTCTGCGAGCCGCGCCATTACAGATGGCGGCGGTCCGAGCGGATTGATGTTCGCGCTGAAATCCACGAACTCGCCGCTCGATCGCCCGAATGCCTCCGCTGCCGTCCATACGTCCCCGCCATGTCCAAACCGTTCAATTGTGACCATAAGCCCCTCCTTGAAGACGGACAGACGGTCGCGTACAATATCTCTATAGCGGTTGTTCCAACGGAACTCCGCCATCGTCAATCGGTCCGGTCTGCCCTTGTTCTGCCGTACGCTCCATTCTCCTCAGTCCACCCTGAAGGCAGACGGAGGAAGCAGGACGCGCATGATTTCTCATGGTACATTATGCGTAACGCAGACCCATTCGTCAAACGGTTTTTCCTTTTCTACGAAATGCCGAAAAACATTGGCACATCGCACACTGTAACGCTACTGTTAAATGCTGTATAATCACATTGCAGACCGGTATTGGCGCAATGCTATGTCAAGCTCAAGGAGGTTCAATTATGTCGGTGCATCACAAAACATCATGGGCATCCCTGGGCGCCGCCATTATCGTCACCACCTATTACGCGGTGATCCTGTTTCGCCTCAAGGGTGACATCGGTTTGTACAGCACAGAGATGATGGCGCTGGCCCGCAACGTGTTCGGCGTCGCCGCCGTCGTGCAGGCCGTCATGTACTTCGTGAATTTCATGTCCAAGGACGAGCCCGAGGACAAGGAATTGTCCCGCCTGATATCGCTGCAAGCGAACCAGATGGGATTGGTCTTCCTTGTGCTCTCGGTCGCCTGCTGCGCGGCTTATCTGATATATGTGTCCGATACAAGCACTCTGCTGCTGTCCCCGTTGGTCAGCGCCCATTTGCTGGTCAGTGTGCTGTTGGCCGCCTGGATCATCAAGTATACGGTCGAGCTGGTGCTGTACTACCGCTATCTGAAAGCCGACTCCTCAGACCTTCCCTAATTATGAAAACGATTACTTTCGTTCCTGACATTGACAACACGAAGCAAGCGCAGCGGCCGCCGGCCCTGCGCTTGTCAGTTATTCGTATCATATTAGGAGAGCTCGGTGAAGCGTTCCGATGCGTCGGTACGCGGGCGGGCCGGCGGAATCTCATCGAAATGCCCCATCCGCAGCACCCCGACGATCTTCTCGCCCGGCTGCACCCCTGCCATTTCGCGGAACTTGCGATTAAAGATATAGTCCCCGGTATGCCACAGCATTCCGAGCTCCCGTTCCCACGCCAGCAGCTGAAAGTTCTGGATCAGGGCGCTTACGGCCGCCAGATCCTCTTCCCAAATATGAGGCCGCGGATCCTCAGGCATGACGACGATAAGGTAGGCAGGCACGGCCAGATTCGTCTGGACGAACTTCGCCTTTTTCTCTTCATCCCAGCCTCTCATTTTCGTTCCTTCGACCAGTTCCATCACGCAGCGCACAAGCCGATCCTTCGCTTCTCCCGCCGCATAAATGAACCGCCACGGCTCGCGCAGCCCATGATTGGGAGCCCAGACGGCATCCTTCAGCAGGGATAGCACCAATTCCTTGTCAACAGGCCGATCAGAGAATCGATGAATGCTCCGGCGTTCCCGGATTGTATTTGCAATTGACATTGTTTATCCTCCTTGAATCCCTTTTTACTCTCATTCTCTTTCTATGCATCCGATACTCCCATTATATTGATAACGATTATCAATATCAAATATAAGTTGTGTTTTGTTCCAAATTGATTACAATTAACAGAAGAAGGAGGCGGACGAGCCATGAAGTTTATCGACAATCAAGGCATCACCGACCCTCGCGTCAACCTGGCGATCGAGGAATTTGTTCTGAAGCATTTGCCGCTGGAAGAGGATAGTTATTTGTTATTTTATATCAACGAGCCCTCCATCATCATCGGCAAAAATCAAAATACGATCGAAGAAATCAACAGCGATTACGTCAAAGCGAATAACATCCACGTTGTGCGCCGCCTGTCGGGCGGAGGCGCCGTGTATCACGATACAGGCAATTTGAATTTCAGCTTCATCACGAAGGATGACGGGCAGTCATTCCACAATTTCCGCAAATTTACGCAGCCGGTCATCGATACGCTTCGCTCTCTCGGCGTCAATGCCGACTTGACCGGACGCAATGACATCCAGGTCGGAGAGCAGAAAATATCCGGCAATGCCCAATTCTCCACGCGCGGACGCATGTTCAGCCACGGCACGCTGCTGTTCAAGTCCGAGATGGAGCATGTCGCCTCGGCGCTCAAAGTAAAGGCCATCAAAATCGAATCCAAAGGAACGAAGTCCATTCGCTCCCGCGTCGCCAACATTTCGGATTTCCTCCCCGAGCCAATGACGATCGAGCAGTTCAAGGACACGATCCTGCGCCATATTTTCGGCATGGAGCCGGATCAGGTGCCGCAGTACAAGCTGACGGAGCAGGATTGGGAGACGATTCACCGCATCTCGCAGGAGCGATATCAGAACTGGGATTGGAACTATGGCTCATCGCCGAAGTTCAACGTCGAGCATTCGAAGAAATTCCCGGCCGGAATCGTCGACGTGCGCATGGATGTCGAGGACGGATTGATTCAACGCATGAAAATATACGGCGACTTCTTCGGAGTGGGGGAAGTCAGCGATATCGAAGCGCGCTTGCAGGGGGTCCGCTATGAGGAGAAGGCGATTCGCGAAGCGCTTGCCGATATGGATATCAACCATTATCTCGGCAATATCAGCGCGGAAGACTTCATCGGACTCGTCATGCTGAACGAATAGATTAATAGGCCCGGACTGTCTTGGATGTCAAGACGGCCCGGGCCTGTCTATGTTTGCCTGACAGCCCGAGCATGGGCGGCAGGCAGTTCAATGGTCAGTATAGCTTGTCCTGCACGGCTTGAGCCGTCCGGTTGATGGCTCGGTACGCCCTGTCCTTCGCCTGCAGCGCCACAGCGGTAGACAAAATGTCCAGCACGTGAATTTGCGCGATTTTGGACGAGAACGCCCCGCCCTGAAGCGGCGTCTCCTTCGCTTGGATCAGCAGAATCGAATCCGCGTATTTCGTGATCGGCGACTTCGCATGGCTCGTGAGGCAGATGAAAAAGACGTTGTTCTCCTTCGCCAGGCGCACGGCGTCAACCAGATCCTTCGTGCTGCCCGAGGTGGAGATGCCAAATACGACATCTTGATCGGTCATTAGCACCGCGTTCATGGCCATCACATGCGGATCCGTTATCGCCTCTCCCGCGAAGCCCAGCCGCATGAAGCGGTACTGCGCATCCATCGCAGTCATGGCGGACAAGCCGACGCCGAAGAAAAAGATCCGGTTGGAACGAACGATCGCTTCCACCGCTTTTTGCAGGTCCTTCATATTCAGCAGGGACAGCGTATGCTCCAGCGACGCGACGTTCTCCAGCGTCATCTTCTGGGCCACGGCCGCCAGATCGTCCTCCTCGTCAATCTCGCTCTCTTGATGCTTGAGCGGCGTCACCAGATCTTTGGCCAGGGACAGCTTGAACTCCTGGTAGCTGGTATAGCCGAGGTTGCGGCAGAACCGCAGCACCGACGTCTCGCCGGCATCCGACTTCTCGGCCAGATCCGTTACCGTCGCATACAGGACCTCGTCCGGGCTCCTCAGCACGTAGTCCGCGATTTTTTTCTCCGTTTTCGTCAAAGAAGGATATAAGCTCCTTATCAAGAGAAGCGTGTTCGTATGCTCGCCAGTGATCATGATGGATTCACTTCCATTCCTCATTCTCCCCCCATTATACCGAACCGGAAAATAAGCCGTCCACACCGATTCCAGGCAAGCTTCATCCCGATCCCAGACCCGCAAGCAAGGAAGCGCATCGAAGCCTATCCCGCTGCGTTCTTGCCAACTCGCCGCGCCTGCTGTAAAATTTGAAAATTCATCCGCACATCAAAGGAGCGTCGCTTGCTGTGAAACATCGTCAATTCGCGTCGGATTTATGCTTGTTGCTTATTGCTTTCGTATGGGGAAGCACCTTCCTCGTTGTCCAGCATGCCGTATTCGTCCTGCCCCCGCTGGCCTTCAACGCCGTAAGATTCGCCGGAGCCGCACTCCTGTTCGGCCTCGTCGCGCTGCTTAGCAGAAAGCGCCGCCGCGGCAGCCGCTCTGGCACGCGAGCGCTCCTTCTGCATGGCGCGCTGCTCGGCGTCTTCCTGTTCGGGGGCTACGCCTTCCAGACCATCGGTCTCGTGTACACGACGACGACCAATGCCGGCTTCATTACCGGGCTGTCGGTTGTGCTCGTGCCCTTTATCAGCCTGCGGCTGGCCAAGCAGCGCCTGCAGCCGCCTACCTGGATCGCGGCCGTTCTGGCGCTGGCGGGACTCTATTTTCTCGCCTTCAATGGCGGTGCGGTTCAATTGAATGAAGGCGACGGCTTCGTGCTCCTATGCTCGTTCTGCTTCGCGCTCCATATCGCCTTCACCGGGAAATATGCGGCCATCCATAACACCGTGCTGCTCGTCACGGTACAGTTCGCGGTCGTCGCGCTGGCGGCCGCCAGCAGCTCCTTCCTGTTCGAGCCGCAGCTTACGGGAGCGGCGCTGTGGGAAGCGCTGACGGAGCCGAAGGTCATCGTCGCCCTGCTTATCTCCATCTGCATCTCCACCGCCTTCGCGTACTGGGCGCAGACGTGGTGCCAGCAATACACCTCCGCCAGCCGAGTCGCCGTCATCTTCGCGATGGAGCCGGTCTTCGCCGCCATTACGGGCGTGACCTTCGCCGGAGAGACGCTCGGCTTGTGGGCGATCGTAGGTTGCCTGCTGATTTTGGCGGGAATGATCGTCGTTGAATTGAAATGGGGCCGGCATGCGGTACAATAGAGGGAGAGATTCGCATCTATTGACTATCATCGGAGCGCCGGTCTGACATAGAGAGAGTGCCTGGCGGCTCGGAAAAAGGAGAGACATCGACATTGTACAAGCTCATTGCCATTGATATCGACGATACGCTCATTACGGACGCCAAGGAGATTACGCCCGGCACGAAGCGCGCGCTTGAGCTGGCTGTCGCCGCCGGCGCTACCGTCACGCTTGCCACGGGCCGCATGTATGCGTCCGCCCGCAACCTGGCGCTGCAGACCGGACTGAACGTTCCGCTCATCACCTATCAGGGCTCCCTCGTGAAAAACGTGATGGACGGCCATATTTTGTACGAGCGGGCGGTCCCGAAGGAAGCGGCGATGCGCCTGCTCCGCTATTGCGACGAACGCGGACTTCATCTTCAGCTCTATATCGACGATCATCTGTACGCCCGCCAGGAAAATGAGAAGTTGATCGCTTATGCGCAGCTATCCGATATTCCTTATACGATCGAACCGGATTTCGATCGGCTGCTCGCTTCCCCTTCCACCAAAATGCTCATGATTGACGAGCCGGCGACGCTGGACGCGGCCGCCGCCGAATTGAAAGAGCTGCTTGGACCGGATGTCCATATTACGAAGTCGAAGCCTCACTTCCTGGAAGTAACGCACCGGGAAGGCACCAAGGGCAGCGCCCTGCGCCATTTGGCGCAGCATGTCGGCTGCAGCCTGGAGGAGACGATCGCCATCGGCGATTCGTGGAACGATCATGACATGATCGAGACGGCCGGCCTCGGGGTCGCCATGGGCAATGCCGTCGACTCGCTGAAGGCCGTCGCCGATTACGTGACACGCACCAACAACGAGGAAGGCGTGCGTCATGTTATCGAGAAATTCGTCCTGAACCAGGCATAAAGCCTGCCTACCGCCGCCGGGCTCGTTCCCGGCGGCTTCTCTGTTATTGCAGCGGAATGACCAGTCCCGTGCGGGCCAGCGTGACCGAGGCCGGCAGCTGCGGGTAATTCTCCCGGAGGTCGACGCCGTGTGACAAGTGGGTGAACACCGTCTTGCGCGGCTTCACCTCGCGAAGGACCTCCTCTGCTTCCCGCATGTCATAGACCGAACGGGTCTCGTAAGGGGCCTCCTCATAGACGAAATTCGTCCCGAGAATCAGCAGATTCAGCCCCCGGAACCAGGCCAGCTCCTGCTCGCCGAGCCCGATCGCATCCGAGGCATAGAGCCAGCTGTGAACTTCCGGCTTGTTCTCGCTTGCGGGCCCGCCGCTTGTCCACGGATCGAAGCGATAGGCGTACGAATAGCCATTTTTGCCGTGATTGACGCGAATCGGCTGAATGCTCCAATCCTTCCAGCGCCAAGGCCCTTCGATATATTGGAACTCAATATACCGATCCAGCCAAGGATACATCGTCCGGATCGTCTCTCCGACCTCGGGCGGCATCGTCGCCCGCCCCTTCCGCTGCAGCCAGCGGCAGGCGTCCGCGTACGCCGTCAAGCCCGCAATATGATCCTGATGCGCATGCGTAATCAAGATATCATCCAGCCAGAACAGCCCTGCTCTCTCCATCTGCCCCGTCCAGTCCGGCCCGCAATCAACGAGCAGCCGGTCTTCGCCCCGTTCGAGAAGCACGGACGAGCGGTAGCGCCGGTTAACGCCTTCCTTCCTCGCCTCCTCGCACACCTGACAAGCGCAATATACGCGCGGCACGCCCATCGAGTCGCCAGTCCCCCAGAACGTGACGCTCCAGCCTCTGTCGGAACCTTTGGCGGAACCCACTTCGTCACGGGGGAATCCTGGAAGCTGCATCGATTGGTCTTTCATGTCTATTCCTCCTCTAGAACAGGCGGTGCCTTTACAATATTCATATGATTTTGTTGGCAATTCTCCATTGTTCTCCTGTCATGCTTCCAGTATAATCGGTTTCGAATCGATATGCATGGCAAGCAAGCGGCAGCCTGCAGATTTCCCTTGCCGACGAACATACAGCCGACAGCTGGCCGCCTCGTTAACCCAAGGATGCTGCTACATATCGTCAACACCGAAGGAGGCCTATTTCATGACCGTTCCATTAAAAACGAGCCCTGTGGAAATCGTCGCCCATCGCGGCTACGCCGCCCTTTTTCCCGAAAATACGATGATTGCATTCCGGAGGGCGCTTGACATGGGCGCGGATGCGCTGGAGATTGACGTGCACCATTCGGCTGAAGGCGTGCCAGTCGTCATCCATGACGACACGCTCGATCGGACGACAGATCGCTCGGGATCTGTCCGGAGCAAGACCGTGGCGGAGCTGCAGCAGGCTGACGCCGGCGTCAAATTCCATCCCGATTACGCCGGAAGCGGCATCCCTCTCCTCGAAGAGGTGCTGGCGCTGCTGTCCGAGGGCCAGGCCGGTCTCCAACTGGAGTTGAAGGAGCGCATTAACGAGCAGGAAGCGGCAGGACTGCTGCATTTGCTGGATACCTATAAGTTGACGGAACGAACCATGATCATTTCATTCCATGTAGACAATTTGCGATTGATTCGAAGCCTGCATTCCGATATCGAGGTAGGCTGGCTCTCCGATAAATTGGTCGATCTCGACCTGTTGACCAGACTCGGCCATGCGGCGCTGCTGCTGCAATATCACGCCGTCCTGAAACATCCCGACATCGTCGCCACCGCCCGGGAGAAGGGCTTCAGTCTCGCTGCCTGGACCATCCGGGACGAAGCTGATGCCCGCAAGCTGTACGATCTGGGCGTGCGCCGCATAACGACCGACATTCCATTGAAAGGCGTCTTGCCCGCCTCGGAATAATCCGTAAGCGTAAGGGGAGACTTCTGCTGCGATGTAAACCATCGCTTTGCCTCTCCCCTCGTAAGAGAATCTGTCGCCTCGCTCAAGCCACGATGTGGGGTCTGGGCGGGGCTTTCTTATTTTTTGGACTGACTTATTGATGGTGGCAGATGGCATTTTTCGGTTGCTTGGAGGCAGTCTCTTACTCATTCTTTATTTTTCCGTTTTTTCCCTCTCGGTTCCTGGTTCCCGTTCCCGCTCGTTCCTGTTTCGACTTGTTCCTGCTCGTTCCTTCTTTCTCGTCTTCACGCGTTTCCCTGCTTCGCTGTTCCACTTATCCAAGCTTTTTATTTCCTTATCACCATTCTCCCGTCTACTCAGAACCGGTCGCATTCCGGGCTGAAAAGCCAATTCACCTATCCGTCTTTTCCCTTTATCCGCATTCTCCCACTCACTCAGAACCGGTCGCATTGCTTCGCCTATATCCACCCATCCGGTCTTATATCCCTTATCACCATTCTCCCGTCTACTCAGAACCGGTCGCATTTCGGCTGAAAAGCCAATTCACCTATCCGTCTTTTTCCTTTATCCGTATTCTCCCATCCGCTCAGAACCGTTAGGATTGCTTCACCTGTATCTACCCATCCGGTCTTATATCCCTTATCACCGTTCTCCCGTCTACTCAGAACCGGTCGCATTTCGGGCTGAAAAGCCAATTTACCTGTCCGTCTTTTTTCCTTTATCCGCATTCTCCCACTCACTCAGAACCGGTCGCATTGCTTCGCCTATATCCACCCATCCGGTCTTATATCCCTTATCACCATTCTCCCGTCTACTCAGAACCGGTCGCATTTCGGGCTGAAAAGCCAATTCAGCTATCCGTCTTTTTTCCTTTATCCCCATTCTCCCATCTGCTCAGAAGGTATTATATTGATGAACGGTTTCTAAATGAACGGGTCACTCCGGTATCCATGGGATGCTGCAGGGTAGAGAAGAACTCAAGGTCTGTTTCAAAATCCTAGCTTGCGGTCCGAACGACTAATTCTCTTTTCTGAGTAGAGGGGAGAGTGCTCGTAAGGACATGAAAACCTATATCTTCATCTGCAGCAACCCATTATTTACACATCAAAAGAAACTACTCAAGTACCCCTATCCCGCGCATTCATATATCAAAATTATTTCTTAACCGATGGGCCGTATCGGCACCACCAAGCGGCTGTATGTATAGAACTCAATGCATGTTGAAAACTCCTATCTTTGCGGCCCGAACGACTAATTCTCTTTTCTGAGTGGAGGGGAGAATGCTCGTAAGGACATGAAAACCTATACCTTCACCTGCAGCAGCCCATCCCCATCAAAAGAAAATGCGCAAGCATTCCCGCCCGCGCATTCTATATAGCGTATAACATTCTATATAGCGTATAAGTTTGTTCGTTACGCATTGCTTAACCGGGTTCTACTCTTCAATCCCTGCAAGCACTTCGTACCAGACGCCCCGCTTGCTGTACAAGGTCTCGCGGACATGCTTCCAGCCGCCCATCTCTTCGATGCCGAACAATCCCGCCGGTTCGGGATAGCGGTCCCCCGTCTCCTCCCTCACTGACGGAGCGACAGGACGGAACCCGGCTTCCGCCAGCAGGCGCTGGGCCTTCGGCTCCCGCAAGTAATCGACGAACGCTTGGGCGATGTCTGTCGTGCCATGTTCTTGTGCATAGCGATCGACTACGACGACAGGGTTGTCGATGCGAATCGTCCGCTCCGGCCGGACCAGCTCGTATGCGACGCCCGCTTGCATGCGGGACAGGATTTCGTTCTCGTAGGTCACGATGACGTCGCCTACGCCGTATTCGAAGGCGGCCATCGACGCCCTGCCGCTTTTGTCCATCGAGATGACATTCCGGTGAACGCTCATCAACAGCTCCTTCGCCCGGCGCTGACCGTCCTCACCCCGATCCTTCGCCTCCAGAAGGCCGGCTCCGTATATCGCATTAATATCCCATTGGGCGCCGCCCGATGTCTTCGGGTTCGGATAGAGGACTTGAACGCCCGGCTTGGTCAGATCGTTCCAGTCGCGAATCTGATGCGGGTTCCCTTGCCGCGTCCCCAGCACGACGATGGAGCCGGTGACCATGCCTCCATAAGTGTCCCGTGATTGCCAATCAGCCGGTACCAGTCCGGCCTGTACGAGCTTATCGACATCGCCCTCCATCGAGAAGAGCGCGACATCCGCTTCCAGGCCGCCGGCAATCGAGCGCGCTTGCGTGCCCGAGGCTTCGTAGGACTCCTGGAATACGACATGCTGTCCGGTCTTCGCCTTCCAATCCGCCGCGAATTCAGGCAATATCCGCTGCATCACGTCCTTCATGACGGAATAGGCGCCAATGACGAGCGTAACGCTGTCTTGACCAGACTCCCCCGGCAAAGGAGAGACGATCTCCCCGGACGGGGACGGTAGAGGGGCAGATACGGCAGTTGTCTGGTCCTGCCTCCCCTCCTGCGGAGAGGAAGCCCGCTCGCCTGGACTGCAGCCGAACAAGAGGATGAAGATGATGACTGTCGCTATAAAGCCGGATAGGCCGCGTGATTCGTCCCTGTCCATCTTGCCCCTCCTCCTTCGTTCAGCCCGTAATATGAACAGGCACAAGCTCCGACTTCAGCCGGTTCTCGACCACCCAGCTCTCGTCTCCCTCGAACATATAGACGCGATGGATCAGAACCTGGACCTGCTCGCCTGCCTGAAGCTGCGGTCTTTCCAAGGAACGGTACGTTTTCAGCACCAGATCGCCCACCTGGACCTCTACCATCCATTCGCTGCCCCGGAAATGGACCGCCTTGACGCGTCCGGACTCGCTCGCGGACGCCAGCCTTACCTCGCCTTCCCTCCCGACCTCGATATATTCCGGCCGAATAAGGATTCTCATCTCTCCCCCGGCGTCCAGCATTTCAAACCCTTTCAAGGCGTATATATCATTCAAAATGGTCGATTCCCCAATGAATTCGGCGACAAAAGGCGTCTCCGGCATTTTATAGATTTCCCATGGCGTCCCTTTCTGCTCGACGCGTCCCTGGTTGATGATCATAATCTCATCCGCCACCTCGATCGCCTCGTCCTGATCATGCGTCACGAAAATCGAGGTGATGCCTACGCGCTCGATCAGCTCCCGCAGCCAGCTTCGCAGCTCCTGGCGAATCTTCGCATCAATGGCCGCGAACGGCTCGTCGAGGAGCAGCAGCTGCGGCTCAGGGGCCAGCGCCCGGGCGAATGCGACCCGCTGCCGCTGCCCGCCGGACAGCTGATGCGGGTACCTCCGTTCCACTCCGGATAGTCCGGTCAGCTCCAAGAGCTCGGCTACACGTTCACGAATCCGCGGCTTCGGCCATTTCTGAATATGCAGCCCGAAGGCAATGTTGTCATAGACATTCATATGCTTGAACAGCGCATAGTTCTGGAACACGAAGCCGATGCCCCGCTGCTGCGGAGGCACATCATTGACGACGGTCCCCTGGAACAATATCTCGCCTCGATCCGGATGTTCCAGCCCGGCCAGCATCCGCAGCACCGATGTCTTCCCGCCGCCGCTCGGCCCGAGCAGGCCGATGAGCTGGCCGGGTTCGACGGAGAAGCTAACATCCCGAACGGCGTGATAGGCGCCGAACCATTTATTTAACTGGCGAACCTCGATATGCATGTCAATCGACTCCTTTGTGCCCTTTATGCTTTTTTGCCCATTCCATAAGCAAAAGCAGTACGACCGATACGCATGCCAACACAAGCGCGAGGCTGCCGGCCGAACCGATATTGAAATTCTCCACATCCTGGTAGACCAGCGTCGTCGCCGTCTGTGTCTTATTCATGATGTTGCCGGATACGACCAGGACGGCCCCGAATTCACCCAGCGAACGGGCAATCGTAAGCACGACCCCGTACGTGACCGCCCATTGGATGGACGGCCAAGTGACCTTCCAGAAGATCGTCCAGTCGTACGCTCCCAGCGTCGAAGCCGCCTCTTCCTGCTGCGTACCAAGCTCCTGCAGCACGGGGGCCACTTCCCTGACCATCATCGGGAACGTCACGAACAAGGTCGCGAGCACCATTCCGGGGAAAGCATAGACGACAGGCATGCCCATCCCGGAGAACAGGGCGCCGAGCACGGTATTCGGCCCGAGCAGCAGTACGATCATGAAGCCGCCGATGACAGGCGATACGGCGAACGGAAGATCGACGATGCTGTTCAGCAGCCGCCGGGCCCGCTTGCCCAGCCAGCGCCCGCGAACGAGCAGCAGGGCGAACAGGACGCCGAATATCGTGTTGAGTATCGTCACGACGATAACAACGGCTCCGGTCATGGCCATCGCATGCAGCGCCTCCGGCCGGGTGAGAGCGGCAGCGAAGGAGGAGAAGCCGCCGCGGAACGCTTCGGCTCCGATCTGGGCCAATGGAGCCAGCAGCAGGAGCAAAAAAATGGCATACGTCATCCCGATGAAGGCGGCGCGCGTTTTGGATAACTGCGCTGGTCTCGAATGCCGGGAAGCTACGGGGAGGGAAGCGGATTTGTCTGTCATGGCGATACCCTCCGCGACTGCAGCATGCCCACCAGCCAGAGAATGAGGAACGAGATCGTCAGCAGCAGCACCGAGACGACGGCGGCGCCTTGGGGATTGTCGCTCTCGATCTCCCCGAAAATATAGACTGACGCAACGAGCGTCTTGCTTGGAATGTTGCCCGCGACGAGCACGACAGCCCCGAATTCGGCCATCGCCCGGGAGAAGGCGAGCATCGCGCCGCTGAGGATGCCCGGCAGCATCTGAGGCAGCAGTACGCGCAGGAAGGTCCGCAGCCGTGACGCGCCGAGCGTGTAGGATGCTTCCTCTTCGGAGCGATCCGCCTCTTCGAGCAGCGGCTGCACCGCCCGGATAACGAACGGGAACGTCACAAAGACCATCGAGACGACGATCGCCGGCTCAGCAAGCACAAGGCGCCAGCCAACGGCTTCCGCCGTCTGGCCCGCCAGGCTGCCCGGACCGAGCAGAAGCAAAATCATCAGCCCGCCCACTGCGGTCGGCAGCGCAAACGGCAGATCAACGAGGCTGTTCAGCCATGCTCTTCCCACGAACCGGTACCGGTGAAGCACCCAGGCTGTCATCGTGCCGATGATCATATTGATTGCGGTCGCGATCAGCGCCAACCGGAACGTCAATGCAATGGCATGCCAGGCGAGCGGCTCGGCAATGCTTTCTCCAAATGCCTGCCAGCCTCCGCTGAACGATTGCACATAAATCCCGCCGATGGGCAGCACAATGAGCAGAAAAACATATAACAGCAATGTCGAGCGGAATCCCCAGATTGCCCCTTTGTGCCGCAGGACACCATTCACCCCAGACTCCTCCAATCCGCAACAAATATAACATTAATCCTACTTGTTTACTTGGTGTTTATTGTGAATACAATACCAAAAACTAGAACAGAACGTCAATACCTAACTGATTCTTATGCAACTTATTCGAAATGCTTATGATAGGTGATTACCCAGTGCTAGATTTTTGCGGAGGGTGATAATCTTGGGGCGGATGCTTCGGGCAAGAACGGAAAGAGCGGAAAAGTGCTTCGGAGGCGAAGGCAGCAGAATCGGAGGCAAATACAGCAGATTTCAAAGGGGATGACGTGGGCATGGGAAGCCGGGTCAGATCTAAACAGGACAGCCGCGGCAAAATGACGAGGCTGCCCTGTCTGTCGGATGAGCAGGATATATCGGGGGAAAGGCAGGAACTACGCCGATTGCGCCGCATCCAATACCCTCCGGTACAAAAAACGAATATGGGCCAGGGCAGCCGGTTTGATCTCTTCATAGGTGACTTGATCTTGAATGTAGAAGGAGATGAATCCGTGCATTGCCAAAAATATACTAAGCGGAATATTATGACGCTCCTGCTCCGAATGCGCATTGCCTGCCATGGCCTGCCTGACGATGGTCGAGAACATCTCCAGGCAGCGGCCCTGCTCGGTCCGTGCATAGGCAAGCAATTCCTCATCTCGCGTCATGAACATAATCTCGTAATGGTGGGGATGATCCAGACCGAACCGGACGAACTCCAGCATGACTTGCTCCATCTTGGACAATCCTTCGGAAGGAGCCTGGTTGAGAACACGTTCGAACAGCCGTTCGAGCCGATTGAAATCTTCCCGGACAAGCGCATAGAACAGTTCGGCTTTATCTTTGAAATGATAGTAGAGCGAGCCATGGCTGTACCCCAGATGCTGGCCGATGCTTCGCATGGAGATAGCCCGGTACCCTTTGGTTACGAACAAGTGGCGCGCCACTTCCAAGATTCGCTCTCGCGACAATTCTTGATCCACTGCTTTTCTCGGCATAGCGGTTCTCCTTATTCCCCTTCAATGTAATAAGTAGGATCTCCCTTCCGAATCACGGCCTGCCCTTGCGTGAGATCCGTGATCCATGCGACAAACCGGTCGGCGTCCGACGCCACGGGCAAGCACGTCAAGGTCACCTTGTCGGTAAATTGCGTCTCTCCCATCCTCGTCTCTTTGTTACGCAATTCATTTTCCAATTTGCCAAGCCATGTGTAATCAATGTCAACGAACACTTCCTGATGCAGCACTTTCTCAATAGCCTCCGCCGCTTCGATAGCGGCAACGGCACCATCGGTGTAGGCCCGAATCAGACCTCCGGCTCCGAGCAGAATTCCGCCGAAATACCGGGTTACGACGATAGCCGTATTTTTCAGCCCTTGGTTGCGAATGACTTCCAGGATCGGCTTGCCGGCCGTTCCGCTTGGTTCGCCGTCATCTGACGCCTTCTGAATCTCGTCGCGCTCGCCTATCATATAGGCCGAGCAGTTGTGCGTGGCATTCCAATGTTTACGTTTAATCTCCTCTATAAATGCAATTGCCTCTTCCTCGGTCTCGACCGGGCGGCCGTATCCGATAAAGCGAGACTTTTTGATGACAATCTCCTTGCTCCCGAATTGACGAACCGTCTTGTAACGTTCTAACAGGGGAATCACCTCTCCATGCATGTTCAACAAGGCCCGGTATCCGCCCCTGTCAAACACCCTCTTCCATGAGTGCCAAGAAAGCAGTTCTCCCGTACGGAGAACTGCTTCCCGGCTTATCGCTTATCTTCGATGTATCGGCGGCTGCCCGATTAGCGGGACAGTCTCGCCTCCAGTTCAGCCTTCTCTGCCTCATAGCCTGGTTTGCCCAGCAAGGCGAACATATTTTTCTTATAGGCTTCCACGCCCGGCTGATCAAAAGGATTGACGCCAAGCAGGTAGCCGCTGATCCCGCATGCCTTTTCAAAGAAGTATACCAAATAACCGAAGGAGTAAGGGGTCATGTCCGGAATCGTAACAATCAGATTCGGCACATTGCCATCCGTATGCGCAAGCATCGTTCCTTCGAACGCTTTCTTGTTGACGAAGTCCATCGTCTTGCCGGCCAGGAAGTTCAGCCCGTCCAAATCGTCCGCATCTTCCTGAATCGTTACTTGATGCGGCACTTCCGCAACCTGAATAATCGTCTCGAACAGGTTCCGCGTTCCTTCTTGAATGAACTGCCCCATCGAGTGAAGATCAGTGGAGAAGTCGACGGCGGCCGGGTAGATTCCTTTGTTGTCTTTGCCTTCGCTCTCCCCGTACAGCTGCTTCCACCATTCCGACACATAGTGCAGGGACGGCTCATAGTTCACGAGAATCTCGATAGCCTTGCCTTTGCGGTACAGCGCATTGCGGACGGCCGCATACTGATAGCTCTCGTTCTGCGCCACATCAGGGTTGCTGTACGCTTCCGCCGCGGCTTGCGCCCCTTGCATCATCTCGTCGATGTTGATGCCGGCTACTGCGATTGGCAGCAAGCCTACCGCTGTCAACACTGAGTATCTTCCGCCCACGTCGTCCGGAATGACGAACGTCTCGTAGCCTTCCTCGGTCGACAGCTTTTTCAGCGCGCCCTTCTCGCGGTCCGTCGTCGCAAAGATGCGCTTCTTCGCTTCTTCCTTGCCATATTTTTTCTCCAGCGCCTCGCGGAAGATGCGGAACGCAATCGCCGGCTCTGTCGTTGTGCCGGATTTGGAGATGACATTGACGGAGAAATCCTTGCCCTCGATGAGTTCCATCAGATGGGCGATATACGTCGAGCTGATGTTGTTCCCCGCGAAATAAATCTCCGGCGTCTTGCGCTTGTCCTTCGGCAGCATGTTGTAGAAGGAATGTCCCAGCATCTCGATGGCTGCACGCGCTCCCAGATAGGAGCCCCCGATGCCGATGACGATCAGCACGTCGGAGTTGGATTGAATCCGGGCCGCCGCTTCCTTGATGCGTGCGAATTCTTCCTTGTCATATTGGGAAGGGAGGTCGATCCAGCCCAGGTAATCCGTACCGGCTCCGCTCTTATTATGTAGCTGCTCATGCGCCAAGCGAATGGGCTCTTTAAAGTAATCAATTTCATGCTGACTTACGAATGTCAACGCCTTGCTGTAATCAAAGTGCACTTTTTTGGTCATCGTACACCCTCCTCGAGTATTGGTTGACTTTGCCACTTTAACCCATGAAAATCAATATAGTCCTAGGATACTGGATTTCGCCTTGAAACACAAGGGAACGCCCTGTAATAAAAAGGTTTACATGATAAAATTAATTGTTATTATACCATGAAACGGGCGGTAACATACAGAAACAACATGCAGACAAGAAGGTTGCTTTCCTATGTTACAATGGAGACGAAGGAAATGACAACGTGAGGTGACGATGCGAATGAAAGTAGCCGTATTGGGTTTAGGAACGATGGGGGCGCCAATGGCCGCCAATCTGATTCGCCAAGGCTTCGAGGTGACGGTGTACAACCGTTCCGCCGGCAAAGCGGACGAGCTGGTGGCGATGGGTGCCCGTGCAACGCAATCGCCGCAGGAAGCGGCCCTCAATCAGGAAATCGTCTTGACGATGGTAAGCGACGACCAGTCGATTGAAGCGGTCTATTATGGCGAGCAGGGTCTATTGAACAGCGTTCGCGAAGGCATGATCGTGATTGATTCGAGCACCATCTCGCCTTCTCTGGTCAAGCGGGTGACTGCGGATGTGGAAGCTCGCGGGGGAACCTTCCTCGATGCCCCGGTTACGGGGAGCAAGCCAGCCGCGATCGCGGGCACGCTCGTGTTCATGGTCGGCGGGCCGCAGGAGGCGCTCCACAAGGCAATGCCGGCTTTCGAAGCGATGGGAGGCCGAATCGTCCATGTCGGACCGAACGGCAGCGGATCCATTACGAAGCTGGCACATAACGCCATCGTCGGCATCAACAATGCGGCGCTCGCCGAAGGCTTCTCGATGGTGGCGCGCGCAGGCGTCGACCCGGCGGCCTTTCTCGAAGTGGTGCGCAACGGCAGCGCCGGCAGCAAGGCAGCCGAGCTGAAGGGAGAGAAAATTATCGAAGGCAACTTCGACAATCAGTTCTCCTTGAAGCTGATGCTGAAGGATCTGAAGCTCGCTTCCCGTCTCACTGAAGATATGCAATCGCCTTCCCCGATGCTGGATGCGGCCAAGAGCCTGTTCCAGATGGGGCAGACGGCAGGTTATGGCGAAGAGGATTTGTGCTCCGTCGTGAAAATGTACGAGCAGTGGATCGGGCAGCCGATCGGGAAAAGCAAATAAACGTCGATGCATAATAAAGGGAGTGGGCGCCTATGCGCCGCACTCCCTTCGTGCGTTTATCCGCTAAGGACCGCGGACATCAGCCTCCCGCCGCGAGCTAGCGCCCGTGCAAGCTGAGCGCCTAGGCCTGCAGCTTCTTGCGCGCGTCAAGCTTCCCCTCGCCCGTTCTGCGCGCGAGCATGTCTCTTGACCGGGACCAGGAAAAAATAATAAGCGCGACCCAGATCAAGGAGAACGCGAACAGTTGCGACGCGTCGAACGGTTCATGGAACACGAACAACCCCAAGAGCAGCATGATCGTCGGCGCGATGTATTGAAGAAAGCCCACCAGCGTAAACGAGATGCGCTTCGTTCCCGCCGCGAACAGAAGCAGCGGAACCGCCGTCACGACGCCCGCCCCCATCAGCAGCAGCACGGTCGATAGCTGCTCCTCCGCCAACGGAACCGCGCCGGAATTGAAAAAGAACAAGAAGATAAGAGCAAAAGACGCCATAATGAAGGTCTCTAAGGTCAACCCCGTCCAGGCGCCAACCGGAATTTTCTTTTTGATGAGCCCGTACACGCCGAAGGTCGCCGCCAACGTCAGCGCCGCCCAAGGAAAGCTGCCGTAGTATACCGTCAGCCACAGCACGCCGGCCGCCGCGATGGCAACCGACAGCCATTCGGCCTTGTTCAAGCGCTCCTTCAGGAAGAAGGTCGCCAGAAATACATTGAACAGCGGATTGATATAATAGCCCAGACTTGCCTCGACGACATGATTGCTTTCTACCGCAAAAATATAGATGAGCCAATTGATGCTGATGAGCACGGAGGCGATGATGACGCCGGCGGCCTGCTTTTTGTGCCGGCAGATCGCTTTAATCTCCGCGGCGACAACCTTCCACTTCCCCAGCAGGAGCAAGAGAAAGATCATGAATACAAGCGACCATATGATTCGATGCGCCAATACCTCTCCGGCAGGAACCGTGCCGACGGCCTTCCAGTACAGCGGCAGAAAGCCCCAGATCAGATAAGACAGCCCGGCTGCCAGCACCCCCATCACATATTGGCTTTGCTTTTGTTCCACCGTTAATCCACCCTTCCATCCATTGCAAAGACCGCTGGCATCGGACTGAGAGCTATGCCCATATCCGTCCGCCAGCGGCCTGTATGCTATTGCAACCCGGTACATCGCGCCGGATCACGTCTATGATATTGCCAGAGGCCTGCTATTACAGCAGCGCCTTCACGCGGCTGACGACATTCTCAACCGTGAAGCCGTATTCGGCCATGACACGGTCGCCAGGCGCGGATGCGCCGAACGTCGAGATGCCCAGGATGTCGCCTTGATCGCCGACATAGCGTTCCCATCCGAATGGATGAGCCATTTCCACCGCCAGGCGGGCTTTGACATTCGGCAGCAGGACGGAATCCTTGTATTCTTGCGTCTGCTTCTCGAACAGATCCCAGCTTGGCATGCTGATGACGCGAACGTGGATGCCTTCTTCCGCCAGCGCTTGCTGCGCGCGCACAGCCAGTTGCACTTCGGAGCCCGTCGCGATAATTTGCGCCTGCGGCTGGCCGTTCGCCGCGTCGCTGACAACGTACGCGCCGCGGGCCACGCCTTCGCGCGCACGCTCTGCCGACGTATCCAGAATCGGCAGATTCTGGCGCGTCAGAACGAGCACGACCGGATTCGAACGGTTCTCCATCGAATACGCCCAGGCAGCCGATGTCTCGTTGCCGTCTGCCGGACGGATCACCGTCAAGCCCGGAATGATGCGAACGGAAGCCAGCTGTTCGATCGGCTCATGCGTCGGTCCGTCTTCGCCGACCGCAATGCTGTCATGCGTCAGCACGTAGGTGACCGGAAGCTGCATCAAGGCAGAGAGGCGAACCGCCGGACGGAGGTAATCCGTGAACACGAAGAAGGTGCCGCCGAATACCTTCACGCCGCCGTGCAGCGCCATGCCGTTCATGGCCGCCGCCATCGCGAACTCGCGGACGCCGAAGTAAATGTTGCGGCCGTCATATTGGCCCGGACGGTATACCGGCAAGCCTTTGAGATGCGTCATCGTGGAGCTCTCCAGATCCGCCGAACCGCCCGTCAGGTTCGGCACGTTGCCTGCCAAGCCGTTCAGCGCATTTCCGGAAGAGACGCGTGTCGATACCGGCTTGTCTGCTGCCGTATATGCCGGCAATTCCGCATCCCAATTCGCAGGAAGCTCGCCCTTCACCGCCGTCTCGAACTGAGCGGCCAATTCCGGATACGCCTGCTTATATTGCTCGAACATGCGATCCCAAGCTTCGTTCGCCTGGATTCCCTTGTTCTTCACATTCTCTTCGAAATTTTGGTATACTTCTTCCGGCACGAAGAAATCTTCATGCTCCCATTGGTAGAATTGCTTCGTCAGCTTCGCTTCCTCCGCTCCGAGCGGGGAACCGTGGGTGCCGCCATGGCCGCCCTTGCCTTGCTTGTTCGGGCTGCCGTAGCCGATCACCGTTTTCACTTCGATGAGCGTCGGCTTGTCCCCTACTTGCTTCGCCTGCGCCACTGCGCGCGCAAGCGCGTCGAGATCGTTGCCGTCCTCGACCAGCAGCGTCTGCCAGCCGTACGCTTCATAGCGCTGGCGCACATTCTCGCTGAAGGACAGGTCTGCTTCCCCGTCCAGCGTAATATTATTGGAATCGTACAGAACGATTAATTTGCCCAATTTCAGATGGCCGGCTAGAGAAGCCGCCTCGCTGGCCACGCCTTCCATCATGTCCCCATCGCCGCAGATGACGAAGGTATGATGGTCAATGACTGAATAACCGTCACGATTGTAAGTGGCTCCCATTTGCGCCTCGGCCATTGCCATGCCGACAGCCATGGCGATACCTTGGCCCAGCGGACCGGTCGTCGCATCTACCCCTGCTGTATGGCCGAACTCAGGATGCCCCGGCGTCTTGCTGCCCCATTGGCGGAACTGCTTGATTTCTTCCATCGGAAGATCATAGCCGCTCAGATGAAGCAATCCGTACAGCAGCATCGATCCATGGCCCGCGGACAATACAAAGCGGTCACGGTTAATCCATGTCGGATTGGCTGGGTTATGTGTCATCTCTTTCGCGAACAGATGATAACCCATCGGTGCAGCCCCCATCGGCATTCCCGGATGTCCCGACTTTGCTTTTTCGATCGCATCGATAGCCAAAGTTCGGATGGCCGCTACAGAGAGCGTGTCCAATTGCGCTTGGTTGACAGTCATTGCTGATTTCCTCCTCATATCCTTCTATGTCCAAGCGAACGAGCGGCTGCGGCAATTCGCCCGCCCTCGCTCAACTTGTCCTTATATGCATTTGATTTATTGTACCATTACTCTTGCTCCGACGCCACTTTTTACATGACGAAAAGCCGCCTGCAGCCGGAATGAAATCATTTCCATAAAGGATCGATGCTCCTTCTATTATGGTTCGATTCCTGGCTCTGCATTCGGGCCGCCGCGGCGACAGGCCGGGCCCAAATGCCGCAACGCCCTTCTGCAGCGAAGGGCGTTGCCGTTGACTCTCACATTTTGAACTACCACTTTAACTGAATACGACCGTCTTGTTCTGATGCACCAAAATCCGGTCTTCAATATGCCAATGGACGGCCCGTGCGAGGACAACGCGCTCGATCGTGCGCCCCATTCGCTTCAGCTCGTTCACGTCGGCGCGATGAGTTACCCTCTCCACGTCCTGCTCGATAATCGGCCCGCCGTCCAGTTCTTCCGTCACATAATGCGCCGTCGCGCCGATCAGCTTCACGCCGCGCACGTAGGCCTGCTGATAAGGCTTGCCTCCGATAAAGGCGGGCAGGAAGGAATGGTGGATATTGATAATCCGGTTCGGATACCGTTCGATGAATTCCGGAGGGATGATCTGCATGTAGCGGGCCAATATAATGAGGTCCGCCTTCCCTTCCACCGCTTCCAGCTGCAGACGCGCCGCTTCCGGCTTATTGTCCGGGGTGACCGGAATATGCACATACGGAATGCCGAAGGATTCCACGTATTCCCGCATATCCGGATGATTGCTTACGACCATCGCGATGTCGGCGTCCAGATCGCCGGCCTGCCACTGCCAGAGCAGCTCGACGAGGCAATGATCCTCCTTCGATACAAAAATCGCCAACCGCTTCTTCTGGCTGACCCGCGAAAAACGCCACTCCATCTTGAATTCTTCCGCGATGACGCGGAAGTCCTCCTCCATCTGCGGCAGGCGCTGCTCCAATCCGGCCATGTCGAACTCGATCCGCATGAAGAACATGCCGCCCTCCGGATCCAATGTATATTGATCCGACTGAACGATATTCGCTTCATGCTCGTACAGGAAGCGCGATACCGCCGCGACAATCCCCGCCCGATCCGGGCAGGAGATAAGCAAGCGCGCGCGGTTCCGCGTGTTCTCGCCAGCCTGCTCGCGGGCGTGAACCATCGTATGCTGGTGCTTCATTAGCCTATGTCCTCCACTGCTCCAATATTGGTCTATCGTTCTCTTTATTCACATTTCTTATATCTAGTATCTAGGCATCGCTAACGGCCATCGCGGCCCGCGGGGCCCGCAAGCGCTATTCCGCAGCTTGTCCCGTATACCATGCGGTAATACGCTGATTAATCTCTTCTTCCGTTCGATCCGGCAGCAGTTCCGCATCGACGATCATATCGTACAGACGCTCCATCGGCTCGCGCGGATCGGCCTTCTTCGCCTTCGCATCGTTTTTGAGCACATTCCACGTCTCAAGCACGAATTCGCGGCAATGGACATCCTGCTTCTCGAAGAAGTGACGCATCCGCTCGACGTCCGCCCAGAACTCCTCGCCGAAGCGCTCCTTGGCATCGCCGCGCAGAAGCGCGATCTCCGCCTCGTACATCGGGCGCTGCTGCTTCGGATCTTTGCCGATCCAGGGCGTCTCCAGAATGAACGGTCTGCCGAGCAGCGCTTCATGCTGCACGACATTGCGAATCGCGTCGAAGCCGAGATAGCCCGCTCCGATCGGGGCATGGCGGTCTTTGCCTGCTCCGGTCGGATTTTTGCTGTCATTGATATGAACGACGGCGATGCGGCCGAGGCCGATCACGCGGTCGAACTCCTCCAGCACGCCGTCCAGATCGTTGACGATATCGTAGCCGGCATCATGGATATGGCAGGTGTCCAGACAGACGGTCAGGCGGCCGTTGTCCTCGACCTTGTCGATAATCGCCGCGATCTCCTCGAAGCTCCGGCCGACCTCGGTGCCTTTGCCCGCCATCGTCTCCAGCGCGATATTCACCTTCGTCTCCTTCGTGTTCCGCAGAACTTCATTCAAGCCTTCCGCAATGCGGCTGATCCCGTATTCCGCATCCTTGTCCGTATAGGCGCCCGGATGAAGCACGATATTGTTGACGCCGATGCAATCCGTGCGGTGAATCTCATCCTGCAGGAACGACACGGCCAATTCGAACGTCTGGGGCTTGTACGATCCAAGATTGATAATATAAGGCGCGTGCACCACGATTTCGTCGATGCCGTGCTTGTTCATCAGTTCCTTGCCTTCCTCGATGAACAGCTTGTCAATCGGTTTGCGCCGCGTATTTTGAGGCGCTCCGGTATATATCATGAACGAGCTGGAGCCATAGCTTATCGCTTCCTTCGTCGCCGTCAACAGCCCTTTTTCGGAAAAGGATACATGAGATCCAATCTTCAGCATACGTTCTCTCCTCTCAAATCATTTCCCTTATTCTACAAGGATTATCGAAATAAATCTAGGAATGCGGTATAATTTCTATAGCTATCATTTATGTTCATATAAAGCTGATTTCGGAACGAATCTTAGGAAAAATAAGCGCGCAAAGGGAATAGATTATCATCCGGTGAGGTGAATTGGTGTGCATTCTTTCTTCTATTTACCACTGGCGGCCGAGGCGCCTAACACGTGGTTCATGAATTCTATCGCGTTCTGGACATTCGTTCTTCTTGGGCTCATGGCGATCGGCGGATTTTTCATGTTCCGCAAATTTCTCAAAGTGCTGCCAAAGAGCGACGGGATGTCCAAGCTCGACTGGCAAAATTACTGGGTGGAGCGAAGCCGGGATCTGTGGACGGAAGATACGAAGGCGTTCCTGGATATGCTGGTTGCCCCGGTTCCGAAGCCGTTCCGCGATATCGCGCGCCACTCCATCGCCGCCAAGATCGGCGAAGTCGCCATTGAGAGCGGCGCCGACGAAGTAACCCGCGAACACTGCATCAAGGGATATATTATGGCGACGCCGAAGCGGGACTACCGCAGCCTTGTCCGCTACCTGGACAAAAACAACATCGACTATAGTCCATACCAGCATCTGTTGAACAAATAGATGGCCGCTGCCAGGGCATCCGTTCGAGGGGGGGATTGGATTGAAAATCATGATTAGCGGCGGTACCGGACTGATCGGGAAAGCGCTGTACAAAGCATGGCTGGAGCAAGGACATGAGATCATTATTTTGTCGCGCTCCGGCACGAAGCTGCGGGCGAAGGAGACTCACCCGCATATTCATGTCGTCAGCTGGTCCGAACTGGAGAATCATCCCCCAAGCTGCAGCGACGTCGACGTGGTGGTCAATCTGGCCGGCGAGACGATCAGCCAGCGCTGGACAGTGACAGCGAAGAACCGGATCGTCGCTTCGCGCATCGTGCCCGCCCGCAGGCTGGCGGAATGGGCAGAGCAGCAGCCGCGCAAGCTCCCCTTGCTCATCAACGCCTCAGGCAGCTCGGGCTACGGTTCGTCCGAGACGGTGGTCTTCGACGAAGAGAGCCCGCTTGCGGGGCAAGATTTTTTGTCGGATGTGATCCGGCAATGGGAGGCGGCGGCTGACGCGATTCCCGCCGAACGGCGCGTCAAGCTCCGCATCGCCCCCGTACTCTCCAATGACGGCGGCGTCTTCCCTCTCATGAGGTTGCCCTACAAGCTCGGCTTCGGCGGTAAAATCGGGAGTGGGCGTCAGCCCTTCTCCTGGATTCATATCAACGATATGGTGCGGCTTATCGATTACGCCGTCCAGGAACCGTCCCTGTCCGGCCCCGTCAATGCCAGCGCTCCGGATGCGGTGACGAATGATGAGTTCGGCCGGAAGCTGGGGGCCGTCTATCGTCGTCCGCACTGGTTCCCCGCTCCCGCCTGGGCGATCAAGCTGGCGCTCGGCGAGATGTCGATGCTGATACTGGAAGGGCAGCGGGTCTATCCAGCCGCCGCCTTGAACGCCGGCTTCACCTTCCGATACGGGCAGCTGGATGAAGCATTGCAGGCGCTGCGGGACGAGTAAGCGCAGCCCCTCGTTATTTTTCACGCGCGTGCTTCTAGATAGCGAACAGCGGCATGATCCGGATGATCGCATCACGATACGGCATGCCGAGTTCATATCACATAGTAAACGGTGCCTGTCCTTGAGACAGACGCCGTTTTTTGCGTTTCCCGCTTCTCTGCCTGTTCCTGGTCGATAGATTCTTTTGCCCAAAATGAATTCAACTTTTAATGTTGACTTATCCGATCGGATTAATTAAAATTTGGCTTACATTTCAATGATTTTCCATCTCATCGTTCAGGAGGTAATTCATTCATGGCCAAATTGATCCGCACGCTCGTCCTGCTGTCCCTTATCGGAGGCTTGCTCGCAGGCTGCGGGGCCCAGCCGCCTGCCGCTTCCGGCAAGGAGTCTGCCGCCGCCGCTCCCGTCAGCACGAGCGTTCAACATTTGGGCACCGATGTCATTCCCGCTTCGGATATCAGCAAGCTGCCGGAAGCAGCCAAGAAGCGCAGCGATACATTTGTCGCCGGCTTGATCGAGCCAAGCGGTGCGTTCACGCCGCATTTCCACCAGAGCGGCTATGACGGCAATGTCGCATCCGTCCTGTTCGCTCCGCTGGTCACCGTCGACAAGACGGGGCTCCCTATTCCGCTGCTGGCAGAGAAGTGGGAGATATCTCCCGACCAGCTTACGTACACATATACGCTGCGCAAAGGCTTAAAGTTCAGCGACGGTTCGCCGCTGACCGCAGACGATGTCGCCTTTACGCTGACGATTCTGCACGACAAGTCCTATGACGGGGGCACAGACATTTTCCAGACTCATATCAAAGGCGGGCTGGCCTACAAGGAGGGCAAGGCTGATACGATCGAAGGCATTAGGGTCATCGATCCGTTGACAATTGAGATCACGACAGAGCAAGTGAACGCGACCGCTCTGCTCACCCTTGGCGGCATGGTGCTGTCGAAGGCCTATTATGGCAAAGACTACGTACCCGGACATCTCGACTACATTCGCGAGCTTCATGCGAAGCCGGTGGGCGCCGGCCCATACAAGCTGGAGAAGCATCTGCCGGGGCAGGAAATCCGGTTTATTGCCAACGAGCATTACTTTGCCGGCAAGCCGCAGGTCGAACGGTTCATTTATAAGACGACGGAGGGCGACACGTTCCAATTTCTCGAGACGGGAGAGCAGGACTTCGCTTCCTTCGCGGCGACACAGGACAATCTGGAGAAGCTTCAGCGGCTCGGCTTCGTCAATCTGCAGTTGAACACCTCCAGCGCTTACGGCTATATCGCGTTCAACCACCACAAGCCGTATTTGAAGGATAAAAAGGTTCGCCAAGCGCTCATCTATGGACTGGATCGCAAGACGATCGTCGAAGGCGTGTCGCAAGGCTCCGCTCAAGTCGCCAACGTGCCTGTCGCTCCTACCTCCTGGGCCTACACGGAGGAAGGCATCAACCCGTACGACTATGATCCGGACAAAGCGAAGCAGCTGCTGGAGGAAGCGGGCTGGAAAGCCGGGGCACAGGGCATCCGGGAAAAAGACGGTCAGAAGCTGGTCATCCGCTATCTATCGTCCAAGAGCAAAAACAGCGACGCCTTCATCGCCATCGCCAAAGAAAATTACGAAGCGATCGGCATCCGATTCGAGCCGGAGCAGTTCGCCGACTTCAACTCGCTGCGGGCCAAGGTCGAGGGCGGAGATTACGATCTCGCCAGCTTCTCGACGCCGATGATCATCGATCCGGCATACGGCGTAGCGGATTTCTCCACGGAGGAAGCGGAAGGCTACTCCAATCCGACCGTCGACAAGCTCATTCAGGAAGGGCTGGGGATATTAGACACCGAGAAGCGGAAGGAAATCTACAAAAAGCTGTTTCAGGAGCTAAACGAGGATCCGCCGTACATTTTTTACAGCTATTCGAAGCTGCTCTACGCCTATAACGCCCGGGTACAGGGACTCGAGCCAAATCCGTACCGGGGGATCGCCACGAGTCTGCCGTCGATCCGCATCGAATAGAAAAGCATCCATCTCCCGCCTGATGCCATGGCGGCGCGCCTAAGCAGGCGGGCGGGATTCACTTTTATTCAAAGGGGGCGCATCAATTGGGCACGTACTTGCTGAGAAGAACGCTGTACATGCTGCTTACGCTGCTGGGCGCATCCGTCCTTATTTTTGCGCTGTACGCGCTGACGCCGGGCGATTTCGTCGACAACGACATGAATCTGACCCAAGCCCGGAAGCTCGAATTGAAAGAAATGTACGGTCTGAACAAGCCGATTATCGAACGTTACCTTATCTGGATAGGCAACGTGCTGAAAGGGGATTTCGGTTATTCTCTCCAGCACCAGCAGCCGATCACCACCTTGTTCAGCCAATATATTTGGAACTCTTTCCTGCTCGCGGCCGCTTCTACGTTCCTGACCTGGTTCATCGCCGTCATTATCGGCGTCTTGAGCGCCTATAAGCAATATTCATGGTTCGATCGGATCGTGACGATCAGCATCTTCGCCGCGATGTCGGTGCCGGTGTTCTTCATCGGGCTGTTCCTCATCAAGCTGCTGGCAGTGGATGCCAAGCTGCTTCCGCCAGGGGGCATGATTACGACCGGAAGCAATGCGACCGGACTGGCCTATATTATGGAGGTCGCGCATCATATGTTCCTGCCTGTCATGGTGATGACACTGCTCGGCACTGGCGGGCTGACTCGATATTTCCGAACGCATATGCTCGAGGCAATGAAGCAGGACTACGTGCGCACCGCGCGGGCCAAAGGAATGAAGGAGCGGGTGATTTTGTACCGTCATGCCTTGCGGAATGCGATGCTGCCGGCCATTACGCTCATCGGCTTCGAGCTGCCGGGGCTGTTCGGCGGATCGCTGATATTGGAGAAAATCTTCAATTGGCCGGGAATCGGCCAGTTATACATGCAGTCGTTCACCATGCGGGATTATCCCTTGCTCATGGGCTTCACAATGCTCATCGCGATCCTGACTGTTATCGGGACCTTGCTGTCCGACTTGCTGTATCGTGTCGCCGATCCGCGCGTTCGGCTGTAGGAAGGAGGAATCGATCATGACCAATTTATCGGTGACAGGAAAATTATCGCGCCGGCGTTCCGTTGCCCAGCCAGCGGCGAGGCCCTCGCTCTGGAGGCAGTCGCTCCAGCGGCTGCAGCGCAACAAGCTGGCGCTAAGCGGGTTGGCGGTCATTGCCTTCATGTTCACGGCCTGCTTCATCGGCCCCCTCTTCTCGCCCTATGCGGCAGGCAAAGTGAATCTGGCTGTCATGAATCAGGCGCCCAGCGCAGCGCACTGGCTCGGGACCGATCATCTGGGCCGCGATGTACTCACCCGCCTGCTGCAGGCCGGACGCATCTCCTTGACGGTCGGGCTGGCCTCTATGGTGCTGTCGGTCATCATTGGCACTGTGCTTGGCGCGATCGCGGGCTATTACCGCGGCGTGGTCGATCAGCTGATTATGCGAACCGCGGATCTGCTGATGACCATTCCCGGCCTGCCGCTGCTGTTCATTATCGGCGCCATTCTGTCCGAATGGAAGGTGCCGACCGATTACCGTCTATACATTGTCATGCTGATGCTCAGCCTCGTCGGATGGCCGGGGCTCGCCCGGCTGGTGCGCGGAGAGCTGCTCAGTCTGCGGGAACGGGACTTCATGCAAGCGGCGGAGGCGCTCGGTCTGAATGATCGCCGCAAGCTGTTCCACCATCTCCTGCCGAACCTGTTCCCCCTGTTGATCGTCGTGGCGACGCTCAGCACCGGCGGGGCGATTTTGAGCGAATCGGTGCTCAGCTACTTCGGCCTTGGCGTCATGCCGCCCACGCCGACATGGGGCAATATGATCGATGCCGCGAATTCGATCATCGATTTCGAGAAGCGGCCCTGGCTCTGGATCCCGCCGGGATTGGCGATCTTCATCACGGTCATGTCCATCAACATCTTCGGAGACGGCTTGCGGGACGCGCTCGATCCGAAGCAAAAGAGATAAGTGGAGGGTAGCTCATGAATGCACTGCTCGACATCCGGAATGTAAGCACTTATTTCTATACCGGGGAAGGCATCGTCAAAGCCGTCGATGATGTCAGCCTGCGCATCAAGGAAGGAGAGACGGTCTGCGTCGTCGGGGAATCGGGCTGCGGCAAAAGCGTGACCGCCATGTCGGTCATGGGGCTGCTTCCCGAGCCGTCAGGGCGAGTCGTCTCCGGCGAGATCCGCTTCGACGGCCAGGACATCAGGCAGTGGAGCAAGGAGCAGCTCCGGCGGCTGCGCGGCAACGAGATCGCCATCGTATTCCAGGAGCCGATGTCGGCCATGAATCCGGTGCTGACCATCGGGAAGCAGATGACCGAACCGCTGCGGGAGCATCTTCATCTGAAGGAGCCCGCTGCACGGTCCAAGGCGGTTGAATTGCTCAATCTGGTCGGCATTCCCCGGGCAGAAGCCATCTTGAACGCCTACCCGCATGAGTTGAGCGGCGGAATGCTGCAGCGCGTCATGATCGCGACCGCTTTGGCATGCCGCCCACGCCTGCTCATCGCCGACGAACCGACTACAGCCCTCGATGTCACCATCCAGGCGCAAATTCTCGATATTTTGCATCAGGTGAAGGAAGAGATGCAGACGGCGATCTTGCTGATTACGCATGATCTGGGCATCGTGGCCGAGATGGCGGACTATGTCGTCGTCATGTACGCCGGCAAAATCGTGGAGGAAGCCCCGGTTGAGGAGCTGTTCGATCGCCCTCAGCACCCGTACACCCAAGGGCTCCTTCGATCCAAACCGGTGCTGCATCAGCGGCGGAAGATGCTCTATTCCATACCGGGCCAGGTGCCCAACCCGCTGGAGCTGGGCTCGTCCTGCTACTTCTATGACCGCTGCGATCAGCGGACGGAAGCATGCCGGACGGCGCATCCCGAATTGCGCCGCACAGCTCCGGATCATTCTGTCGCCTGCTGGCTGTACGGGGAAGGAGAGGAACGCCATGAGCGAAGCGTTGATTGAAGTTCAGCAGTTGAAAAAATATTATCCCCTTCGCGCGGGCCTGTTCAACCGCACCGTCAACCACGTCAAGGCGGTCGATGGTATCAGCTTCTCGATCTACCGGGGCGAGACGTTCGGCCTCGTCGGCGAATCCGGCAGCGGCAAGAGCACGGCCGGGCGGGCGATCCTGCGGCTGACCGACAAGACCGCCGGCGATGTCCGGTATCAAGGGACCGACATCCATCAGCTGTCCCGCACAGATATGCGCCGGCTGCGCCCCGAGCTGCAATTCATCTTCCAGGATCCGTACAGCTCGCTGAATCCGCGGATGCACATCGGCGATGCAATCGGCGAGGCGCTTCTGCAGCACGGGCTGGCCGGCAAGGAAGAAATCCGTGACCGGGTGGAGGACATCCTGTCCGTCTGCGGCATGGCGGCCTATCACTATGATCGGTATCCCCATGAATTTTCCGGGGGACAGCGCCAGCGAATCGGCATCGCCCGGGCTATCATCCTCCAGCCCCGCTTTATTGTCGCTGACGAGCCGGTATCCGCGCTGGATGTATCCATTCAGGCGCAGATTATCAATCTGTTCCGCCAGCTGCAGGAAGAGAGAGGGCTGACCTATCTGTTCATCTCGCATGACCTGAGCGTCGTCGAGCATTTATGCTCCCGGATCGGCGTCATGTATTTGGGCTCGCTTGTCGAGCTTGCCCCGCGGGACGAACTGTTCCGCCAGCCGCTCCATCCGTATACCCAGGCGCTGCTGTCGGCCATCCCGATCCCCGATCCGAAGCGCAAACGATCGCGGATCGTGCTCCGCGGCGACATCCCGAGCCCGGTCAATCCCCCGTCCGGCTGCAAATTCCACACCCGCTGCCCAGCGGCCAAGGACATTTGCCGTCAGGAGGCCCCTCTCTTCCGGGAAGTGGGCAGCCAGCATTATGCAGCATGCCACCTCATCTGAGTTGACAGAGGGAAAGAGGGGGGATCCCCCTCCCTTTTCTGTCCTCCAATTGTGGAATATGAGAAAGAATGTCTTTCAAATAGTGGACACTTTTTTAAGAGAGAGACCTATTCTATCTTGGCGTCACGCCCCTATATGTATTGTTATTATTTTATTAAACCACTATATATGGACATCCATCCCTGCAAAAGAATATCCCCCTCCTTGTCTACCTTTGTATAGACAAATTCGCCAGTTGTCCATTCTGAATGTACAAAAAATCATCTAACCTTACGTCATAAGCAAGCATACATCAGCCCTTATGTTCATTCTTCACTGCAACCTTATTGACGAACCGCGCTGCATCAGATTGATGACCCCGCTCCGTTCAGCCGGCCTCAGACCGCCCCAATATTTCTAATGAGCTCACCCAAACTCTTCAGGATGATCTCACTTGCACTCTCCAGAATGATCTCACGTGCACTCTTCAGAATGCAGTTACCTATATTCTCAGAATGATCTTGCCTACGCTCTCAGAATGATCTCACCTGGACTCTTCAGAATGCAGTTACCTATATTCTCAGAATGATCTTGCCTACGCTCTCAGAATGATCTCACCTGGACTCTTCAGAATGATCTTGCCTACGCTCTCAGAATGATCTCACCTGGACTCTTCAGAATGATCTTGCCTGCGCTCTTAGGATAGTCTCACCTGGACTCCCCAGACATGATTTCACCTGTACCTTAAGAAGGCTCTCATCTGCATAAATTGAGAAAAATATGTCTATCCGCATTTCATCTGGTCAAGTTCAGCAATGAAACTGAAATACCGTACCGGCCACCGAAAAGCGATCCCCGCTCTGCAAGGGGTACAGCTGATAGGGAATGATCGGCTCCCCCTCCAGCTCGGTTCCGTTGCGCGATCCGAGATCGCGGATCGCCACGGCGCCGTCGTCGGCCTGAACCAGCTCGCAGTGATGCTTCGATACGCCCGCGCCGGCTTCACGCCACTGCACCCCTTGTTCCGATCGGCCAATCACGAAGGGAAAGGCCAGGGGAATTCGTTCAACAGCGGCTGCCGCTTCCTTCGGAATGCCTATCCCTCCGGCTCCCGCGCTTCCGCCCAGCCCTCCAAACCCGCAAAACCGCTGCAAATAAGGCGTGCACCATCCCCCTTCTCGCAAGTCCGTATGGGGCCTTTGTCCAAGGACGACCGTCGCTTCGGAGCTGGAACTGTCGAGCACGGTTGTATGCATAGGCAGATCAGCGTAGAAGGAATCCATCCGCGAGCCAACAGGCGTTGAAAATTCGTTCCCCAATCCCTGCAGGAAGCCGGAATATTCCCTTGAGTGGCTATCACGTTCCACTGAGGGGCGAACGGCATCCGGCGCAGCGCGGCGAACGGCATGCCCCCCAGCCAAGCGTACGGCATCTGCCCCAGCCGGGTGAACGGCATCCGCCGCTGCCGGTTCGCCCCCTGCCTGGAGCTCCAGCTTCATCCATTCCGGCCGCAGCAGCTCATCCCCGGAGTGAGCCTGCCTAGGGGAGGGAGCTTTCGTTCCTTCGGCCGAAGATGGAGCGTCGCTCTCCCTGCGGGCGAGCATTCCCGGAATGCGGGGTAACATTCCCGAGATCCAGGCGGCCCCCAATGCAACGGCCCCTATGCTGATTCCAACCGAGATAAGCAGCGTATTCAAACCTGGATTATCCATATAGATATATCTCCAGGCCAGCGCAGCCGTTACGATGGCGGCGCCTCCCGCCGCATAATAGCTTTTGCCGGAAGGCGTTCCCCTGGTCTCCGGAACGGTATTCTCGTCCTCTCCCCGGATCGTCTCGGCACCTCCCGGGACCGGGACGCCTGCGGCAGCCAGGAAAGATCCGGAAGCGGCCAGTCCATGAAGGGGACCGGATTGTTCATTATCACCCTCCGGCTTTTTCGAGCAATCGAGGCTTGCATCAGGCAGAGACAAGCTTACCATCCCCTCGGGAAGCCGTTGGCTGACCGGGCGTTCTTCTCCCATCCCGCTTGTTCCGGCAATGAGGGAGTTTAGCAGCTTCCGCACATCGGCAAGGGAATGATCCTCCTGGGATAAGCATTGAACCAGCCGTTGGAATCCGTCCCCAGTCCACTGGGCAACATGGGTGGACAGCAAAATGCCCAGCCTGCGCAGACCGTCCATGCCCGCCCGCGGCTGCAGCGGTTCCAGCAGCGGCAAGTAGGCGACATGCAATCCTCCGTCCGCGGCTTGTTCGTCGACAAACACGCATTCCTCATGGAGAAGCACATGATCCGGATGAAGCATATAGGCCCGGCAATTCTCCAAAATGCGGACCAACTGGAGCATCCACTCGAAATATTGGTTCGAAGTCATTCGCATGCTCCTTAGAGCCTGCTTGAGCATTCGTTTGCCGCTGATATCATAAATAAAGGAGAGCTCCAAATCGACTTCGCGGATGTCAAGGCGAAGAAAATGCGGCACCCGGTTATAGGCCAGCATTTTGGCTTGATGCGGATCCAGCGCTTCGGATGGAACGGGATTATCGCGGGTCAGCAGCAGGCCCATTCTTTCTTCCTGAATAAATTGAACCCGGTAACCGTAAATGAGACTCACGCTCCTTCCTGTTCGAATGGGTCATCACGCGGGGGAGATCACGGCCAAGTATGCGGTCACCGCTCCCGGCAGCACGGCCCACATGAAAGGAAAGGTGGCTTGCCTCCCCGCTTCCGCCTGAACGGGCGCGAAGGAGCGTTGCAGCCAGCCGCTCATCAGCGCTGACCACCAGCCGCGAATTCTCCCGCTGCGCCCGCATATCAAAATGCATGCCGCAATGAGCCCGCCATACAAAATCGAAAAGATAAAGACCTGCCAAGTCAAATACATTCCCGTCAGCGCGCCAATGGCTGCAAACAGCTTCACGTCCCCGGCCCCGACGCCCTTCATGATGTACAACACCAGCATGATTCCGAACCCGCATCCCGCTCCGAGAGCGCTAAAAGCAAGCCCCTGCCATCCGTTTGCAACACCGTGAATCATAAATCCGGCGGCAGCGGCAAGCATCGTCAGCCGATTCGGTATTTTATGTGTCCGCACATCGGCAGCAAACGCGGCGAGCAGCAGCACCCCGCATGTCCATATCGCACCGTTCATCGCGTTCATTGCTTTCTCCCTTCTATCATCCGCTTCAGTCCGTTTCCGGTTGGGACCCGTTATTTGACCTCAAAGGCCCGTTCAGCGCTTCGCCCGTCCTCCTTCTTCACGGCCAGCCTCCATGTTCCTGAGGTCGTATTGCCCGAGACATGCCATTCCCACGTAACAACGCCATCCGCGTCGGCGGTTGCCCAGCCGACATGCTTCGCCTGGCTCTTGCCGCTCTTGTAATACACGACCAATTCCACCCGTTCATTCGGCTCCGCCTTGGCGGTAAGCCGCGCTTTTCTGCCGGGAAGGAGCGGATTGGGCGTCAGGTCCACCAAGGACGGAGCCGGCTTGTCCGACGAATCGTCGCCCGAATCAGACGGGGCCGGCCCGTCTCCGACCCAGACTCGCTCCACGGCTCGAGCGGACAACGTCAGCGTCGTGTTCAGAAACGGAACGCGCATGGGCAAGTCATAGGCAACCTCGATCGCGAAGTAAGGATCGGTCTTCTTATCCAGATCCGGCAGCTTCACATGCGTGACCCGGATCCGGTCCTCTCTCAACACGCCTTGGACGCCGTACCGGACAAGCAATGGCTTGATAACCGTCTCGGCGAGGCGAGCCTGGCCCCATTCCCCTGCCGCCTCCGCCTGCCGGGCAGCCCACTCCGTGCCGTCCTGCACCCAATCGCTGACAGGCTTCGGCAGCTCGCTCCCGAATGATCGGCCGAATTCCTGCACTGCCATCTTCATTCTCTGGGCTGGAGGCTGCCATTTGCCCGGCTTTCCCGAAACATCTCCATCCCCACCAGCGGACTGAACGGCCAGCAGACTGACAGGATACAAATGGGCGGACACCTGCTTCACCGCATTCATGGCAGCTGATTGCAAAGACGTCGTGATGACGGCGGCCTGAATCATGAACACGAAGAACATGAATACGAGCAGCACCATCGGCAGAAGCAAAGCCGCTTCAATCGTGATGCTTCCGCGCCTGTCACCGAACAGGCTCCGGGGCGGAATCCGGCAGGCTCGCGGTCGAAATGCCGGGTGGATTCTGCTGTTAATAGGAGAATACCGAGCACTTGACCGCGTAATAACGTCCATTCTCGATCTCACCGTCCCATAGTCCGGCATGACCCAGCAGCTTCATCAATCCCGGCAGGAACCAAAGCGGCGTGCTGAGACGGACTTCCGTCTCGCCATATGTCCCCCTCAGGGCCGGATCGATTCCGGTATTATAGTGAATCAGCGCCAGCATCCGCTTCAGCATTCCTTCCCGGCTTCCATGAGCCAGCATGAACAGGCGAAGGTGATCGGCATAGTTCAGCTTCACCGCCGGCAAATAACGCGAGATCGGAATCTCGTTCTTCGTAACGAGCAGAAGCATATCCTGGACCGCTTGCTGAATGCCGTAGAGAATCGCTGACGCCAGGATAAGCAGCGGGTGTCCGAGCTTGCCGAATTCCACGAATCCTTCCATCGTGCGTATGGCGAGGCGCATCGTAAAAATCTCTCCATAGGCGGCCGCAATATTGCCGACAGGATTATGAAAGCCGTACAGAATATACTCGAGCTCCTGGTTGACAATACCCAGCGACTTCACGACCTCCTCTCCCGGATTCCCTGAATCCAGCAATGATTTCAATTGCCGCGGGTCATAGGAGGTGAAGTACATATAGGCATATTCGTTCCGGTACAGACGATCGCGCAGCGACAATAACCCGTCTGCCGCTTGATCATACAGCGTCGTAACGGAATCCATGGACTGCTTGCTCTCCTCGACGGCATGGTCGCCGGCCGATCGCTCCGCAGGCGCTTCGGTTGACGATTGGTTATGCGCATCAATCGCTTCCATCTTGCTGCGGACATCATCGAAAGCAGCCTGGTGCTCCTGCAATTTGCTTTTCAGCTCAGACAGCGAAGAGAGCAAGTTTTTAGCTTTTTCCAATTCCTTGTCCGCTTCCTTCTCTACCCGTTTGCGCTCCTTGTCCTTTCCTTGGTGATTGGTCATTGCTTCCTCTCTCCGCTCGATATAGCTGCCGGCCGTGTGGATAAACTCGGAATCATATGTTTGGTAGGCCTCCAGCAGATCTCTTGCCTTATTCTTCAACGTAGAAGCAGAGGTGGAGTAAGCGGATATGCTACCCGCCAAGTGTTGGAAGACGGAGGCAGCGTTATCGATCTTCGACATGAGCGCTTGCTGGCGATCGATCTCTCGGCTCCATTCCTTGAAGAAAAAATCAGGCATAACCAATTGCTCGGCAGAAGCATTAATTTCGTTGATGGCATCTTCAACCTGCTGGCCATTCTCCATTGTTCCCCCATCCGGGATATCTGACTGGCCTACCTTGTCATAGCCGGCATAGTCTGGGCTGGAACGCACCTCTTCGATGACCCGCTTCATCTCTTCGTTGAAGTGCCTGGCTTCCTTCAGATGCGATTCGGCTTCGCGGAGCCAGCTGTCATGATTCCCGTTATGCAGGGAGACGGCCCGCTTCAATCTCGATGCATGCTCGCGCGAGTCGGCCTCGTAACGATCCGTATCGTCCCGATGCTGCGGATCCTCGTCCTCTCCCCTGCGGTCATCTTCACGCTTCTTCTCGGCATAATCGGCATATTGGGCGGCAATATCTGCCGCTGATCGGATCGAGCCGAGGGGACGATCCTCCATCCTATCGTGTCGATGGACCGCGATTCCCTTGTCAATCCCCGAGCGGTCCAGCTCATCGCGGGACTTTGTCTGAAGCTTCAAGACAGCCAACAGCTCCTTGTCCCTCCGATCGACCAGCTTCTGCAGCTTCGCCAGCAGCTCTGTCGTCTGGGCCGCTTCCTTCAACGCTCCTGCCATCGGCTTCAGCTTGCCGGACAGCTCGAACACAAATTGTACCGGCGCCTTGTATTTCATATCCTCCAAAATCTGTCGTTCTATCTCATCATAGTCCGCAAGCGGGCGGGTGACCGACGTCGAATGACTGTCCAGCAGCAGAGGAACCCAAGGAAATACGCCTGTCGATCGCAGCTGATGTTGATCCTGCATCACATAGTCCAAGATATGCGCCGGATCGGTTGCTCCGTATGCGAATAATTGGTATCTCTCCTGCAGCTCCGGCTCATAGGCGGACATGACCGAGCGGATGCCTGCCCGGGCCAACGCCTCGATGCGCCACTCCGCCGCCGCGATGCGGGCATAGTCAATGAACACTGATGTGAAGAAGAACATGGCAGCCACAATAAATACAAGCAATATCGACACCGATCCGTCCTTTGCCTTAAAAATCCGCTTTGCCCATCGGTTCAGACGATTGCGATTCACAGGCAGCACTCCCCTCTGCTCGTCATGACGGTCCCGCAGTCTGTCCCGCCGCTTTCTTCAATATGCCTTCCGCTTCCTCCGTCGGAACGCCTTGTCCTTTCCATTCCTTCAGCTTCGTTGCCATGTACCGCGCGAACTCCACCGCACGAATGAACTCTGGCGGCTCCACAATGGCCGATGCGGCCTGCCCCTCATTCGAGATCTCTCTTCCCGCTATGTTCCGGAACATCGCCTGATAGAGGGGCTTGTCCAAAAACGCGGTAATTCTGCGATCCAGCAAGCCGTTCTCATAGCTCATCTTCCCGTGAAAGGCGTCAGGCACCAGCCTGGCTGCCCGCATCAGCTTCCGTTCGGGAAGAGAGCTGCCGGCGCTGGCGGCAGGCAGCTTCACCGTATGGTTCTCTCCGCCGAAGCCTCCCCCGAACACCTTATCCAACAGCCGATCGTCGAGCAGGCGCCAATACATTCCGTCATGCTGTCCTGTGTCATAGGCGCCGGTTACTGCCTCCTTGTGGCTGTTGTCCCAGAAGGCCGCCGCCCGTTCCGCGGCCAGCGCCGCGGCATGCGAGCTCAGCACCGTCTGATAGATGAGCATGCCGAAGAATAGGATCGCCAGCGTACAGTAGAAGATAACGGGAAATATTAGCGAAGCTTCCACGATCATCGAGCCTTCTTCCTCCTGAACGGAACGCAGCCAGCGGCGTAGCTTGTTGTTCAAGCCAGCTCCTCCTTTTCAAAACGGCTTCTATTTAAAAATCTTATCTGTTTCTTTTGTGGCCCTTGAGATCAAATTTTCCAGGAACGTACTGATCTGCTCTCTGAATACAAGCGCCAACACAACAATCACCGCGATAATAATGACAATCTCCACCATGCCGAGCCCATCTTCCTCTTTCCATAGCCGTTTGAAAAATAGCAAGCTTTTGTCCATATCCGCTTCCTTCTTTCTGATTCATTTTCGTTGCTTCATCTCATTACTTCATCATGAGCAGAGCGGGAGCGCCCACGACGGCCAAGATGACCAGGAACATCAGCATCATCGGGAAGACGAGCTTCGTCGACGCCTCCTCCCCCCTCCGGCGGGCCACCGCCTTGCGCTTCTCCCATAGCTGCCGGCCGACATCCTGCATCGCCAGCACGAATGTATCTCCGCCCCGGCGCTGATTGATCAGCACCGTCGTGACGAACATCGATACCTCCTGCAGGGAGCATCGCTTCGCGAACTGCTCCATTGCCTGCGCGAACGAGTACCCGTTATGCACATCCTTCTGCATCCTGGCAAGCTCGGCGTAGAGCGGATGGCTCCATTCCTCCCACTTGCGCTCGATGCAGATGGACAGCGCCTTCTGCACTGTCTCGCCCGCCTGCACGAGCAAGGTCAGCTTGCTGATCAGCTCCGGCAGCTCCAGCTGCAGATCCTGCTTCTTCCGCTCAGCCCGGTTCAGCGTATCCTTCACCTTCGCCAGCGGCAGAATGACGGCAACCAGCAGGCCGCCAACCAGATTCGTCACGCTGCCGTCCGTCAGCGCCGGCAGCAGCAATGACCCGCAGATGCCCGCGTACAGGTACAACGCCAGCTCAGCCAGCAGTACCCGGTACATCGTATGGCTGTGGGCCGGGCCATGAATTTGCATTAACGCTTGGCGAACCGGGGAGAGAGCCGGATTCGTATCGAGAGCAGGCTGAACCTTCTCCAGCCAGCGAAGCGGCGCCGCCAGCCAGCGGACCGTCTTCGTCCGGGGGGTCAAGCCCGCCAGCAGCGTCCCGTAGCGCCGCTGATTGCTATGATTCAGCAGCAGGAACACGAGCAGGAGAACGGCGGAGCCGGAAGCCCATATCCATGACGGCATCATCGGTTCCTCATCACCTCATTTCCAAGAAAAATGATGCAACTGGCGTCAAGGCTACACACGGATATCCATCAGCTTGTGAATCAACCACGCGCCAAGCAGCAGAAGCAGCAGCGCCACCGTGGCGATAACGCGGCCGACACCTTCATACAGCGCTGCCATGAAATCCGGGGAAGCCAGATTAAGAAAGGCCAAAAACAGGAACGGAGCCGCCATCATCACTTTCATCTCCAGCCGCTTCTGGGCGACAAGAACGTCAATCTCCTGCTTAATATCCATCTTCTCGCCAATAACGGAAGACGTTCTGCGCACGACCTCGATTAAATCGCCTCCCGTCCGTTTGCAAGTGACCAGCACGTCGGCGAAATTCGAGATATCCTCCTGCGCCGCCCGGCGGCTCAAATCCATGACCGCCTGCTCGATCGGCTCCCCATTCTCCATCCGCATCGCAATAATTCGCAGCTCCCGCTCCATCTCCACCTCGGTTCCCGGGTAGAGCAGCTTCAGATCGGCTATCGCTTCGCGGAACGCATTCTCCATCGAGCGCCCGGCTGAGAGCGATGAGAATAAGGAATAGAGGGCTTGCTTGAACTGCTGCGCGAGCCGGGCCCGCTTGCGCGCGAGCAGCGTGTGCCGGCGAATGCGGGTATAGCGCAGTCCAGCGGCAGCAAGCAGGAGCATCCCCAGCCAGTGATGATAGAACAAGTACCCGACAGAAGCCATGACAGCGGCTCCGGAACTCAGGGCCGCCACCTTCTCCCTGCGGCTCAAAATATACTCGCTATATTGCGGCAGCCGCTGCTCAGCCGTCTCCGGCTGCTTCCCCATCGGTATGCACCTCCTTGTCCTCCGGCAGCCGCAATCCTGCCATCGCCAGTTTGTGCCTGTCCCGAAGCATATGCTGTACGGTCAGCCGGCCGGCCACTTGGCCTTCATCTGTTCCGGACTCCTCGAACCGGAACAGCGGCGCAAGCAGCACCTCCCCGTCCTGCAAGCCGATCACCTCCGTAATCTCCATCACCTTGCGCGATCCGTCGCGAAGACGGGCCAAATGCACGATAATATCGATGGCTGAGGCTATCTGCCGCCGAACGACCTCGACAGGAAGATTCGCGCCGCTCAGCACCATCGTCTCCAGGCGGCTGATCATATCGGCGGGCCCGTTGCTGTGGCCGGTGGACAAGGAGCCGTCATGTCCTGTGTTCATCGCCTGGAGCATATCCAGCGCCTCCGCCCCCCGGACTTCCCCGACTACGATGCGGTCGGGCCGCATCCGCAGCGAGGCCCGAATCAGATCCCGAATCGTGACGGCGCCCTTTCCCTCCGTATTGGCATTGCGGGTCTCCAGTGACACCAGATTCGGAACGGTGCGAATCTGAAGCTCGGCCGCATCCTCGATCGTAATGACCCGTTCCTGGGAAGGAATGTATTGCGACAATGCATTGAGAAATGTCGTCTTGCCCGAACCGGTCCCCCCGCTGATGAAAATATTGAACTTGGCGGCGACCAGCGTCTGCAGGAGCAAAGCGGCCTGCTCGCTCAGCGCGCCCCAACGGATCAGATCGCCCATCTTCATCGGCTCGGCCGGGAATTTGCGAATCGTAACCGTCGGCCCCTTCAGGGCGATCGGCGGCAGGACCACATGGACCCGCGAGCCGTCCGGCAGCCGGGCATCCACGATCGGGGATGATTCGTTGACGACCCGGTTCACTTGGGACACGACAGCCTGGATGACATCCTCCAGCTTCCCCTCGTTCTCAAAGCCGATCTCCAGCCGTTCGACCCGCCCCTTCCGCTCAATGAAGCACTCTTCATGGCTGTTGATCATAATCTCCGTAATGTCCGGATCGTCTACCAGCGGCTGGAGGGCGTCCAGGCCGCGGAACGAGTAATAGACCCGCTTGACGATCTGGTCCAAGGCTTCCGACGTGAACTGCCCAGCTAGGGGGCTGGAGAACAATGTCTGCTCGATCCGTCCCATGAGCGCTACGTCCGGAATGGGATCCCCCCATTCCAAGCTGTCCCGAACGCGCTGCCGGGTCCAGACATACGCTTCATCCATCGCTTCCTGAACGGAAGGAACAAGCGCGGTATCCTTCATGTGACCTCACTTCCGGACACCAGCCTGTGCAGAAGCTGCCGATCGGCCCACTCCGCCACGGCAGATTGATAGACGGCGGACTGCAGCCACTGATCGATGCGGTGCATCTGTTTCCAACTCGGAATATACGGCAAGTACCCGCTAATCGGCGCATCGCGGTACATCCACCGGTTCGCCATCATGCCCATATAGCGGTTCACGAGCAGCGCAAGTCTGCGAATCCGAGTGCGGACCGCCGCATCGCCAGAGCGTTCCCATTGCCGGAACAGAAGCTCCGTCTTATGCAAATGCGGCAAATCATCCTGCAGCAGCCAGACGATTCGATCCGCCTCTTCCCACAAGGCATCGAATGCGGGTTGGCTGAACCCTCCCTCCGCAATGATGAGGTCGTGCCGGCCGCTCCGGAGAAGAAGCCGGAGCAGCTTCCGCATCAGCGGCCCATCGATGCCCTCCCATTCCTTCATCCAATCGGCCGGGGCGAAGATATCCGCGCCTTCGAGATCCGGAACGCCCAGAAGATACGATTCCAGCGGCAGCGGGTCTCCCGCTTGATCCTTGCGCAGGTAGTACAGAAGCTGCGCCAACGGAGCGATCGCCCCCGGCTCTGGACGAGCATGCAGAAGCGCATACTCCTGGACCGGGTCAACATTCAGCAGCAGGACGCGCTTCCCCTTGGCTGCGGCATAGCGGGCGAGGTGAAGGGCTGCCGTCGTCTTGCCTGCGCCGCCTCCCAGCGAGCTGATGCCGAGCAGCATACAGGAGTGACCCTCCGTTCGGAAGACAGCGCCTTCGTATTCCGCCCTGCAGCGCTCGATCAAGGATTGGAACAGCTGCGGCAGCGGCTGATACGGATTCTCTATCGCGTGGGCAAACGGAAATGCATCAAGCCGCTCCTCCGCTGACAAGACCGTAATCAGAATTCCATCCATCTCCTCTTCGCTCATCTCCTGCAGCACTCCCGGGTCGGCGACGACCATATGGATGCCCGGCTTCAATCCCAGGTAACGGCGCAGCGTGTCCGCCTGAGTGAACACACGGAGGTGAAGCTGTTCCGCATAATCGGACTGCTTCCAATATTCCGTCCATGCATCCAGCATTCGCTTCTGCGGATGGGCGACAACAATATCCCAAGCCTTCATCTTCTTCCCCTCTCCTTCCGGGTACGGATCCGCAAAACGCAAAAAAGCACCGTCATCAAGCAGGACATGCGCTGCATGTCCCATCTGCTTGATGACGGTGCTTCCGTACCAACATTCGTGTGAAGTTATTCCTAACATACCATAATCTTGATGCTGTTGCAACTGGCTATTCCCTGATTTCGGAATAAAAATGAACCCCAGGCGGAGGCCGCTTCATCCACATATAGAGCATGCCCGCTTCCTTGCTCCAAGGATGCGGGCATGGCTGCTGGTGCGAACGGCACCGGCCTGTAATTTAGTATTTGAACTGGGAGAGCGTATCCTTCAGGTTGGTGGATACTTCCTCCAACTGCTGGGACAGCTCGACCAAGCGGTTGGAGATGTTCAACTGCTCGGTGCTGAGCGACGCTACCTCCTCCGAAGTAGCCGAAGCCTCTTCGGCAACGGCGCTTACGTTGCTCATCGCTTCGACGAGAATCGATTGCGCCTCGTTCAGGCGGTCGATCGAACCGGTCACATTGCCAAGATGCTCGATCATGCCGCCCATCTGCTGCTGAACCGTGCCAAAAATGGCATCCGTCTCTTGCACCGCTTCGGCTTGCTTCTGGAATATCGGGAACGCGGCGGACAGCGCTGCTACCGTCTCGGTAATCTCCAACTCAATCCGCTCCGTAATCTGCCCGACGACGTCGATCGATTGGCGTGATTGATCGGCGAGATTCCGAATCTCGTCGGCTACCACCATGAAGCCTTTGCCGGCGGCTCCCGCTCGCGCCGCTTCGATGGTCGCGTTCAAAGACAGAATATTCGTCTGCTTGGTCATGTTATGAATCATTTCCAATACTTTGCGAATCGACTGCGTGCTCTCGCTTAATTGCTTGATCCGCTCTGCCAGCGAGCGCATCATGTCCCCTGTCGATTCCGTTCTTGTCAGGAGCGAGGTCATGTTGGATGCGCCCAATTCGCTGGATTGGGCAACCGCTTGGGCGGATGTATCCATTTGCACATTCGCGTCGATCACATGCTTCATATGAGAAGCCATGTTATGGGTCAAATCATGCCCGCGCTCGGCCTCGACAGCCAGCGAGGTCGCTCCCTTGGCAATCTCTTCGGTCGCCACGGCAATCTCTTTCGCCGATGTCGCGGTCGATCGGGAAGCTTCCGACAGGGAAGTCGCCGTGTCCAATACGGAGCGCGCGCTCGCCTCGGTGCTCTGAACGAGCGACGTAATCTGCTCCATCATCGTATTGAAGCCGGCAGACAACTGCCCGATTTCATCTTTGGTCTTCACGGTGGCCCGAACGGCCAGATTGCCTTGCGCCCCTTCATTCATCAGAGCAAGCAGCCTTACCATTGGCGTCGCTACCCACTGAATGACCAATCCGCCGATAATAATGGCCAGCAGCGCCGCCCCGCCCATGCACAAGAAGGTAACCAGGAGAATCGTAGTGGCGTCCTTGGTCAACTCCGTCACCGGCACGGCTCCGACAAGCGTCCAGCCATTCACTTTGACCTGATCATAGACGAGCATCATCTTGCCGTCCTGATCCGAATAAACGATGGAGCTTCCGCTCAGCTTCTTCTGCCCTTCTTCCTTGACCGGCTGAAGCCAATCGGCAGCAGCCTGAGTCAGCAGCTTGTCGTCCGGCGCATAGATATATTGCCCGTTCGAATTCAAAATTTGAATACTGGATCCGTCACCAATATGAATGTCCCGCAACGAGTTTTTCAGCGTGCGCTGCTTGATTTCCATATAAATAATAAAGTTCGCCTCGCCCGAGTTCAGATCCCGCATCGGTCTCGCAATCCCGAATGTCGGCTCCGCAGCGTCGCTCAACCCGCCCAATTGAGTGCTGACCCATATGGATTGTCCGCTGCTGCTCTTCGCCTCCTGGAACCAGTCGGAATCCCAGACTTTGTCCAGACCGCGGCGAACGCCCATGGCGGCGATAACCAGTTCGGTCTTTTCCTTCGGAATCAAATATATATTCTCGATCTGATCGTTGCTCATGCTATAGGTCTGCAGCGTCTTCGAGATGCTGTCAATCGCCTGGATCATATCATAAGTGCCATCCTTGAGCCCTTTCAGCTTCGCCACCTGGGTCTTCAAGTTCGGATCGAACATAATCTGCATCGTCATATTGTTGAACTGCGTCAGCTGCATGTCCAGCTTCTGGGATGCTTGAATCATCGTCTGGTAGCTGGATTCCGCCGAGCGATCCTCGATCGCATTCTTCGCTACCGAGTAAGAAAACATCCCGACGGCGAAGACGAATATGATAATGCTGATGACGAACACCAGGAACAGCTTCGCCCCGACCGATCGGGTCGGACTTTTGAATACGGAGGAAGAGATCATCTTAACGGTTTGCTTCACTGAATTCACAAAAGCGCTCTCTTTCCGCTGTCCCGATTTTTCTTTGGGCGCTTTTGGCCCTGATGTCCTCTTTTTGTCTTTCTCTTGCTTCTCCTTCAATTGTTTCATCTCCTTGTCACAGTTGCGTTCTGAGCTGCGAATACGGCGATAGCGATATCTCCGTTCGTGGCGATATTCAGATATTCATTCGAGACAAGCTCTGCGACTATGGTGCTTGCGAACCATATCGCAAGCTGCCGGCTCGTCCCTGCCGCAGCTCCGCTGGTTGCCGTCCGGCTGCGCAAAGCATTGTCATGGTAAATGAGGGCACATAATATAAGTATCGGATCGTAGGTCCTATTTCACAATAGGAACAGGGAAAATTTCTCTGAGAATGTAGCACGCCCCTGGAAATCTGCAAAAAAAAAGACCGCATACCTACGAGCTTCCCCGCAGATATCGGTCTATAGTTGCTTTTTTGTTGATATATGCCGTATATCATCTCGTACTATGGCACCTCGGCGTCCCCTTCCCGGTTCCGGTCAGAGCAGCAGCCCTCCCTGGCCGGCTCGGTGAACATGCTGCGCACTGTATCCAGATTTTTTTTGGCTACGAGCACATAAGCGACATCGCCGGCCTGCAAGCGGGTATGCCCCCGGGGGGCCAGCATTTCTTCCCCTCGCACGATGGCGGTAATCAGCGTATCTTCCGGCAGCTCCAGCTGCTGCAGCGTGCAGTTCTCGACACAGGTTCCCGGTTCGATTGACTTTTTGACCATATCCAGATTCGCCTTGCCGACAGAGACCAATTCAAGCCCTTGCGATATTCCCGCAGATGGATCGCCGGCCAACCCCAGCCTTCTCGCCAGAGGCGATATGGTTGCTCCCTGCACCAACGCCGAAGTCAGGACGATAAAGAAGATGACATTGAAGAACAATTGGCCTTGCTCCAGCCCTGCAATCATCGGGTAGGTGGCGAGGACAATGGGCACGGCGCCCTTCAATCCCGCCCAGGCAATAAGCGTCTGCTCGCGCAGCGAGAAGCGCCCGAACAGCAAGCTCACCGCCACCCCTAGCGGACGGGCAATCAGCATCAAAATCAGCGACAGCAGGATGGCCTGCCACATCACTTCAACCAGTTCCCCCGGAAAGACGAGAAGCCCGAGCAAAATGAACATCAAAATCTGCATCATCCAGGCGAAGCCTTCATTGAAGCGGCTGATCGTGAAGCGATATTGCAAATCGGCGTTGCCCAGCACCAGTGCCATGACGTAGACGGCCAGGAACCCGCTGCCATGGAGCATCGCGGCTCCGCTGTACGTGACGAAGGCAAGTCCGATCGACAGCACCGGATACAGCCCGGAGGTGTCCAGATGGATGCGGTTGACGATCTGAATCGCCAGCCAGCCGACGCCCAGCCCGAATACGAGTCCGAACCCCATTTCCCATAGGAACGACAGGAACATAGAAAACAGATTCGCATCCGGCACCTGAATCCATTCAATTAATGACACGGTGAGGAACACCGCCATCGGGTCGTTCGTGCCCGACTCCGCTTCCAATGTCGAGGACAGCTTGCGCTTCACCCGCTGGCTCCCCATGACGGCAAACACGGCCGCCGCGTCGGTGGAGCCGACGATAGCGCCGATGAGCAGCCCTTCCTTCCAGGAAATATCAAGAATATAGGCCGCACACAGGCCGAACACCAAGGCCGTTACGACAACGCCTATCGTAGCGAGCGAGACGGCTGCACCGACAACGGGCCGCATTTGCTTCCAGCTGGTCTGCATCCCGCCTTCGAACAGAATCACAATCAGCGCCAATATTCCGAATAACTGTGCCAGCTTCGTGTTGTCGAAGTAGATGAACCGGTTCATGATCATGCCGACGGCGATGAACAGCACGAGCGAAGGAAGGTTAAAGCGATTCGAAAACTTGGCGCTGACAACCCCAGCCAGCAGCAAAACGCCAAGCAGAAATAGAATCGTATCGGTCGTCCACAATCTAGCTCACCTCCGCTGGCACCCTATTGTCCGACTACAATACTAGGATACCCAATTTGGAGGAATCGCAAATAAGCCGGAGACTGCTTGCGCAGCTCCGGCTCTTCGCCTGTCTTTCATGTATGTCAAATATGGATTTCATGATATGGATACGAATCGGATTATTGCGGATAGCTCTTACGATCGAAGCAGGCGCAATCCGTTCAGGATGACGAGGATTGTACTGCCTTCATGCCCGACGACGCCTAGCGGAAGCGGTATTCCGAACAAGAAGTTGGCAGAGATGAGAGCTACGATTACGGCACCGGCAAAAATAATATTCTGCTTCACGATGGTCTGGGTGCGTCTGCCGAGTGAAATGGCATGTTCGATATTGCCCAGATCATCATTCATCAGCACCAAGTCTGCGGTCTCCAGCGCCGCATCGCTGCCGGCGGCTCCCATCGCAATGCCGACATTGGCCGCGGCAAGCGCGGGCGCATCATTGACGCCATCCCCTACCATCGCTATCGCGCCATACTCCGACTTCAGCTTTTTGACGATCGTCAATTTGTCCTCCGGCATCAATTCGGCAAATACGAGGTCGATTCCGGCCTCGGCCGCAATCGCCTGCGCCGTCCGTTCCTGATCCCCCGTAAGCATCGCCACCTGAATGCCGCTCTGCTTCAATTGACGGACAATGGCCGGCGTCTCCGGACGAATCCGATCCTGGAGCGCGATCAAGCCGACGACGACTCCGTCCCGCTCAACCCCAATGACGGTCTTGCCTTCGCTCTGAAGCTCGGCCGTCCGGGCGAGAACCTCCGCCTCGGTCTTGTTCAAAATATAGGACGGCTTGCCGATGCGCCAGCGCGCACCTTCCATCTCAGCCTCGATTCCAAGTCCCGACCGGGCTTGGAAATCGGTCGGCCGAGCCCAGGCGGCTTCGCTGCCGTCCGGCCGCGCGCGCTCCGCTTCCAGGACGATCGCTTTGGCAATCGGGTGGGTCGACAGCGACTCCAGCGCCGCTGCCGCCTGAAGCAGCTCCGAAGCCTGTAGTCCGCCGCGCGGTTCCAGGTCGGTTACCGTCAATCGGCCCTGCGTCAACGTTCCGGTCTTGTCGAACGCGACCACCTGCACGCGCGAGATGTGATCGAGATAAGCGCCGCCCTTGAACAGCAAGCCTTTGCGGGCGCTATTCGATATAGCCGACAAGGTGGCCGGCATAATGGACGCGACGAGCGCGCAAGGGGAGGCGACGACGAGGAACACCATCGACCGGTAGAAGGCAGCCTCCCACGTCTCGCCGAGAAGAAGCGGCGGGATGAAGATTAGCAGCAGAGTGACCAGAATAATGACCCGCGCATAAATCCGCTCGAACTTCTCAATGAAGCGCTGCGATTTCGGCATCTCGCTCTGCGCTTCCTGGACTAGCCGAATAATTTTGGAAAACAGCGACGATTCGCTGGATTGAGTCACTTCCATATAGAGCGCGCCTTGGCCGTTCACCGTGCCTGCGAATACTTCATCGCCGGGGCCTTTGTCAACCGGCACGCTCTCCCCGGTAATCGAAGCTTGATCGACGGCCGAGCTTCCTTCCTGCACGTGCCCGTCCGCCGGAATGCGCTCTCCCGGCTTGACCAGAACCGTCTCGCCTACTTGCAGCTGCTCCACCGGAACGATAACTTCCTGCCCGTCCCGGAAGACGATGGCTTGCTCCGGCTTCAAATCCATCAGAGCCGAAATGTCGCGCGAGCTTCGGTTCATCGTGAACGTCTCCAGCGCCCCGCTCAAGGCGAAGATGAAGATGAGAATCGCGCCTTCCGACCAGTATCCGATGCTGGCGGCGCCCAAGGCTGCGGCGATCATTAACAGATTGACATCCAGATCCTTATCCCGGATAAGCGTAACCAGCCCATCCTTCAGCTTCAGCCAGCCTCCCATTACATAGGAGAGCGCATAGAACACAATCGCCAACGTCTCCGAGGCATAGCCGGCGATGAACGCCAAGGCGATAAAGCAGGCGCTTCCGGCCGCAGCCAGCGCCTCTCCGTATTTATCCATCCATTCTGTGAATGATTGCTTTCTATTCATTCTTTACACACCCTCTTCATTGATAATGACTATCGTTGTTATTCCCCTTAAAATGCGACATGCTGTTCCCTGATAGGGAACAGCATGGTATTGAGAATGAGATTAGTTTTCACTGGGGCTATTTTTTTTGAAGAGAGTAATTATTTCAATTTTTATTATAGTACTCTTTTGGCAAAATGTGAATCCTAACCATTCAGAAAAAAGCTGTCGCTGATACAATGCGTCCGGTCAGGGTAATAATATCACATAATAAAGGGGGAATCAGGAAGCTGTACGGCATGGCTTGGCAGGGTGAAGTCATTAAGGAAGGGGGATCTGGGATGGGCAAGAGAACGAAATCCTCCGGCAGCGGCTGGCGCCATGAGCGAACGGAGCCAACGCTGGCCGAATCGTATAAATCGATGCCCGTGCCGACGAAAGGATCCTGGTTCCGCAAATTTTTAGCGTTTGTCGGGCCCGGGTATATGGTCGCCGTCGGATATATGGATCCTGGCAACTGGGCGACTGATATTGCGGGAGGCTCTCGCTTCAATTATACGCTGCTGTCCGTCGTGCTGTTCTCCAATCTGATGGCGGTGCTGCTGCAGTCGTTGTCCGCCCGGCTCGGCATCGCGACCGGACGGGATCTGGCCCAAGCTTGCCATGATCATTACAGCAAACCGGTGAATTTCGTCTTGTGGGTATTATGCGAGCTCGCCATAGCCGCCTGTGATCTGGCCGAAATTATCGGCTCCGCGATCGCGCTTAAGCTGCTCTTCGGCCTGCCGCTGTTGATCGGGGTCATCATTACCTCTCTCGATATCTTTATCGTATTGCTGCTGCAGCATAAAGGCTTTCGCTACATCGAATCCATCGTCGTCACTCTATTTCTGATTATTCTGGCCTGTTTCGGCGTCGAGTTGTTCCTGTCCCGGCCGGATATTCGGGAAGTCGCGCAGGGGTTCATTCCAAGCCCGGATATGATCCGGAATCCGGAGATGCTTTATATCGCCCTCGGCATATTGGGAGCGACCGTCATGCCGCATAACCTGTACCTGCATTCCTCGATCGTGCAGACGCGCAACTTCGAAGACTCGCTTGCAGGCAAGAAGCAGGCGATCCGTTTCGCCACGCTCGATTCAACGATCGCCTTGATGCTGGCTATGTTCGTCAACGCCGCGATTCTCATGCTGGCTGCTTCGACATTCTACCGGACTGGACATACCGAGATCGCGGAGATTGAAGATGCGTATCAAATGCTTGCGCCGCTCCTGGGCACGGGGATGGCCAGCATCCTGTTCGCCGTCGCCCTGCTCGCATCCGGCCAGAATTCGACCTTGACGGGCACGCTCGCCGGCCAGATCGTGATGGAGGGCTTCCTGAATGTTCGCTTGAAGCCGTGGGTTAGGCGCCTCATCACCCGGCTGATCGCGATTATTCCCGCGGTAGCGGTCATCGCCATCTATGGGGAAAAGAGCACCGGCGAGCTGCTTATTCTCAGCCAGGTCATCTTGTCGCTGCAATTGTCGTTCGCCGTCTTTCCGTTAATTCGCTTTACCGGAGACCAACGCAAGATGGGCCCCTTCGCCAGTCCGCGCTGGATGCATACGCTCGCCTGGATTGCCGGAACGATCATCGCCATACTTAATCTGTATCTGCTAGTCACTACGTTGGCCTAGAAATAAAGGCCGATTCCCGCCCCGCAAGGGAAGAGTCGGCCTTATAGCAGACGATATCATTATCTTAATGCGAACCACCGGCGCCGGCGGCAGCCGCTCATAATAATCTCGGCCGCGCGCAGCCTCACGTCATCCCGCTCTGAATTCAGCAAGTCATTCAGAACATGAAGCGCTCTCTCCCTTACTTCTTCACCTGACAATCTTCCCGCCGTAAAGGCTCGCCACAAGCGGCTTTGCTCCGCCTCCCGGGCCGCTTCCCACTGTACCTGCTTAATTTGCTTGTACGAACTGAAATAATCCACTTTCTCCTCGTCCTCCTCCTGGTGATTCATATCGACGCTACGGAAATCGAGCCTGCCTTCGTCGCCAGTTGAACTCTGGGACCGTTCGACCCAAGCTGTCCGCGGAAACGGCTGGTTGGGGCATGCCCTTCCGGGAATTGAGGAAGGCGGACCGACACTGATCCAAGCACGGTGGACGCCTCCAGCTCCAGCTCCTGCATGTCGGAAGGAACCAGAAGCCGTACATTCCCTGCCAAATTCTCGATTGTAGCTTGACTCGTTGCCGAAGCCAGCTCGCATTCGACTTCCCCGCTCTTGGCCAGAACGGTCAATGAACCGCGGACACTCTTCGTCGAGATGCTGCCGGATGCCACGTCAATGTGGACGTCGGCGGCGATGGACGCCAGCTCCAGATCGCCGGAGGCCGCCGTAAATTTCCAGGTGGCGCCCTGCCCTTCAACGATATGCATATCGCCGGACAGCAGCTCGGCACGCAGCGCTTGAGCCGCCAACCGGTGCAGTTCAATATCGCCGGACGCCGCTTTCAACGCGAACTCGTCGGCCTGGAGATCAAATATCGTGATATCGCCCGACAGCGTATGCAGATCAGCATTGACGCAAGTGAAATCATGGAGTTCGGCATCGCCCGATTTCATCCTTACCGTTAGATGTCCGCATGAGCTGTCAACAATCGTGAGATCACCCGATTTCAGCTCCGCGTCAAGGCGTTCTGCCCGAAGCTGCCGCACCTCGGCATCGCCGGATCCGCATGCCAGCTCCACGGTTCCCCCGAACGAGGCCGGGATGCTAACATGAAGATCTCCGCTTACCGGAGAGAAGAAGCGCTTCATTCCGCTCCGCCGAAGCTGGACGGTCAGACGGTAGGTATCCCCTTCTCTCATTTCCCGCACATCGAATTGCCCCGCGTCGAATGAATCAAAATGATAAGATATGTCTTCGCCGTCATGAGTATCGAGATGAACATCGACAACATCCGTGTCCAGCCGGATAAGCCGGAGTGGAGAATCGGTTCTGGAGCCGAACGGAGCGGTGAAGGCGCTATGCGCTAAAGCGCTGCGATTCGAAGCGGCATTCGGTACCGCTTCCTCTTCCGCTGCAAGCGGCTCCTGGACGTTCGGAAGCTCCAATCCATATTGGGCCAGTATCTCGCGGGCAATCGCCTGCTCGCTTCCCAGGGAGCGAAATATCTCTTCCTCCGATCTCCCCGCCTCGTGGGCCTCCTGAAAATGTGACTCGAAATCGGACATAATCTCCCGGCGCTCCGCCTCGGGAACCGCTCCCAGCAATTGCTCCAGCCGGGTCAAAAACTGATGTTTACGCTCGCTCACCATTCATAACCTCCTTAATAATCTCATCTACGCCTTGCGAGAACAAAGTCCACTCCTTCACCATATCCCGCATATACGCCTCTCCCGTTTCGGTCAGCTTATAGTACTTGCGGGGCGGGCCTTCCGACGATTCCTTCAAATACGTCGAGCAATGCCCTTCCTGAGTCAACCGGCGCAGCAAAGGATACATCGTGCCTTCCGCGACCTGGAATTTCTCCGAGATCCGGTTCACGAGTTCATATCCGTAGCGATCCTTCTCATAGGTGAGAACGAGGACGCACAATTCCAGCACGCCTTTCTTGAATTGGGTATTCACGCCCTAGCCAACCTCCCCTCAACGTCAATATGATTTCCATCGGTGTTGAGTACATCGTAACATACGCTACTGTATATTGCAAGGTACCTTTTCAAACAAAAATCTTGGTGATGCAAAAAAACGGAAGCCCAGGCTGAATGCCCAGACTTCCGCTGTTATGTTAGTCAGGTTGTTAGAAGGAGGCTGCTTCTGTCCGTTCCCTCCGCCGTTCCAGCCGATCCGCCGCGGCGAAGCCGCCTGCCGCGATGGCCAACACCGCCCCCATCACGAGGAACAGCGCTTTATTGCCCCATTGGCTGTAAATATACGCCCCGATAATGCTGCCCGTCATCGTCGCGCCAATGCTGAGCGCCACCTGCATTACCGCCTGCCCGCTGGCCCGGAACTGATCCGGTATCAGGTCCATCATGTACTCGGCAAGATAGATGAAGAACAGCGCAATGCCGATTCCCTGAACCGCCTGCATGAACAGAATGAGAGGCAGCCAATCGGTAACGTAGATGACGAGCGCCCGAATGCCGAGAATGACGGCAGACCAGGCCAGCATCGTCAACGGGCGGAACTGTCTGCCCGCGCGGCCCAAATACAGGAAGATAATGACTTCCGTAGCTGCCGGCAGCATCCAGCCAAGTCCGATATGGAAGGACGTTCCGTCCAATTCCCGGATGAGGAAGCTGAAATATTGATCATTGAATATTAAGGTCATGTTGTACGTAATGAGTACCGTGATGAATAAGAGGAAACGGCGGGCGAATACGTATTTCCAAAATTGGGACATGTCCGCCGCTTCCGTTCGCGAAGGCGTCCCGCTCTTCTCCGGTGCTTCCCGGTCGTCCGCCTCCGGGCGCCGGGGATCGCGGATCATCAGCAGTACGCCCCCGGTTGCCGCAAGCAGAGCCATCATGATCCATCCCATGGCAGCATGCCCCGGCAGCCGGCCGAGGAGCCAGCCGATGATGAGAGCGGACACCGCAAACCCGGCCGCGCCGAAGCCGCGAATGACCGCATAGGAATCTCCAAGTCTCCGGGAAGCCAGCATCGCCATCCCGTCCGTCAAGGTCATCATAGGCACCCATAGAAATTGGAACAGGAAAATCAACCCCATCACGGTCCAAGGATCCGTGACGTGGAAGACAAAGTACAGTACGGCTATCAAAGCGAGAATCAGCCCCAAAATCAACGGCTTCATCCGCGCGAATTTGTCGCTCACATACCCGAACAGATAGTTGCCAACTACAGCGATAATCGGCATAATCGCGTTCTGCATTCCATACATCGCGTCGGTGTATCCGATATCTCGATAATATAGCGGAAAGAATGAAGAAAATACCGCTCCCGGCGTAAATATCATAAACATGTACAGATACATGCGGCGGATTTGCGACTGGCGCACATTCATGGCATCTTGGATGGTTCGGGTCGTCATCGTCCTGCCGCCTTCGCCGCCGTGAAAATGGAAAGTGATGCAATACAGCATCGATGGAATCGGCTCTCGTAAAGTCTATTCATGATGATAGGATCCCTTCTGCTATTAAATTGGCAACCATCATTGTATCACAAACTGGAGATGAATACGGTCATCTTTTTTATATCCTGCTTTTGGCTTGTACCCATCTGTTCTATAATAGAATGAGAATGGAAGATAGAGATCGAACCCATAGAATCAGAAGAAAGAAGGCAAATTCAATGAGTAAGGAAACATCCGTTCAAGCGTTCGCGGAGAGAAAACAGGCCCTTGAGGGCGGATTAAGCGAAGAGGCTCGCCAGTTGCTCGATGAGATGATGATCCGGATGGAGGCATTGACGCGCGAGAATGAACGGCTCCGCAAGTCTGCGCTCGCTGCGGCCCGCAGCCGTTCAGGCATGTCTACCAAGCTGAAGGACGCCCTGTATGAATAACGATGATGATTGATCCCGTATTTTGAAAAAAATTATCCCTGAATGACAGCATAGCTCCGCCCGCAGCTCAGGGGAAATGGAGGGTATTTATGAATTCCAATGTACTTATTTTGCATGAGGCTCCCAGCCCGGAAGAGTATGTTGCCATTCGGACAGCGGCCGGTTTGAGTTCCAAAAGCTTGGAGGGAGCCGCCGTCGGGCTGCAGAACTCCTGCTTCACGGTAACGCTGCGGCAGGACGGCAAGCTGATTGGCATGGGCCGAATCATCGGAGATGGCGGCTGCTTTTTTCAAGTGGTCGATATTTGCGTGATGCCTTCCCATCAGGGACAAGGCTGGGGAAAAACGATTATGACGGAGATTTCCCGTTACCTGGACGAGAACGCGCCCAAGCAATCGTATGTCAGCTTAATTGCCGATGGGCCTGCCGATCAATTGTACGCGCAATTCGGCTTCGATTACACCTATCCCCGCTCGGTAGGAATGTACAAGCGCTACTAAGCGCAGCCAAACAGACCCCGCCGTTAAGCAGCCTCAGGACCTCACGGCAGCAAGCCCCCTAAGCCGAAGATGGCATAGGGGGCTTCTTTGCGGCAATGGACAGGGCCGGGTCTCCGCTTAGGGCGGCGAACCCGCCCGGCCCTTCTGCCCATCATTCAGCCCGTCTTGATCGGGCTCGTTAACGCATAGCGTGCGGCATGGCTCATCAAGACAGGAAGCAGCGAAATATGCCCTTCGCCCGCGAACTCATAGAACGCGGTCCGCACCCCGGACGGCGAGACGGCAGCCAGCCGTTCGGCCAGCTCCCTCGCATTCTCGGTCATGCGGCTAGGATGGCCTTGCTCCCGTTCCCCTGCCGCAATCATGACCTGAATATCGGCATGTTCCTGCTGCATGCGAGCCAGGAAACGTTCCCCCGCTTCCCGGATGAACGACCTGTTCCAATGAATGGACGGGCTGCCCGCGATATAGGTCCGGAACGTCTCGGGGCGGGTGAACAGCATTTGCAGCACGCACAGGCCGCCCAGCGAGTGGCCGATAATCGCCTGCCTGCTCCGATCGATGGCGAACTTGCTCTCGATGGCCGGCTTCAGCTCTTCTTCAATGAAGCGGCTGAATGCTTCGGCTCCGCCCATCTCCGGCCACGTGTCTCCATGCGGATGGGGCGGCAGCTCGTCGGCCGGAACCGGCAGCGTAAAATCATAGAACCGCGCCGGATCGAACGGGGCATCGGTCGGATAGCCGATGCCGACGACAACGGCGGGATCGACGCCGGTTTTGGCTTTGGCGCGGGACTGGGCGCGAACCGTCTCGACTAACGTGCCGAATGTCGAATTCGCGTCCAGCACATAGATGACCGGATGGCCGGCCGGCGGCGCCTCCTCGGCTGGCAAGGCCACAAAAATCCGGTATGGCCGGCCGCTGCCTCGGGAACAGACATCCCACTGCTCCGAACGCGGCAAGGTGACTTCACGGCCCGCCTGATCCGGAAGCAGCGGTTCAAGCGGCGCCATATGGCTATTAGACATCAATGTCCACTCCTCATCTGTCGTAAATAACGGTCTAGCCTCGCTTTTTTCTTCCCCGGTACAGCAGCATCATGAAATAGGGAACGCCGATGATGGCCGTTACGATGCCTGCGGGCAATTCTGCCGGGGCGAACACGGTGCGGCCGATATAATCGGATACGAGCACCAGCAGCGCACCGACGATTCCACACACCGGGAGAATGCGGCGATGCGCGGTTCCGACGAGCCGTCTTGCGATGTGCGGCGCCATCAGCCCGATAAATCCGATGCCTCCGGATACGGATACGCAGGCGCTTACGATGCCGATGCTGCACAGCAAAAGCACGGCTTTCTCTTTTTCCGAAGAGACGCCCACGCTGATGACACTTTCCTCTCGCAATTGAAAAATATCCATAATATAGGACTTGCGAATAATGACCGGAAGCAGCAGCAGAAGCCAAGGAATGATGGAAACGATGTATTTCCAGTTCGCATTGTAGATGCTGCCGGAGCTCCATACCGCGGCCATTTCAAAATCATTCGGATTCATTTTCAGCGTCAAAAATAGCGATACTGCGCTCAGGCCCGATCCGGCGGCAATCCCCGTAAGCAGCAGACGCTGCGGCTCCAGCCTGCCGTCCTTCCAGGCGAACAAGTAGATGAGGACAGCCGCAAGCAGTCCGCCCAGCAAGCCGAACAACGGCATCGCCATAATCGCCAGCAGCCCGGTCCCCTTGATCTGACCTTGGAAAAAGAACATAAAAATAACCATCGCCGCGCCGGCCCCCGCATTGATCCCGAGAATGCCCGGATCCGCCAATCCATTGCGGGTAATGCTCTGAATGACCGCGCCGGCGATGCCGAGTCCCATCCCGACCAGGATGGCAATGACGATCCGCGGCAGCCTGAACTCGAAAATGACGAGATCATAGTCGTCTTGCGGCTGAATGCGCAGCAATGTATCGATAACATCCTTCACGCTCATATCAAATATGCCGTTGGTCAGGCTGACATAGGTGACGATCAAAATCAGGGCAGCTCCGGCGAGCAGCACAGCCGCAAAGCGGGCGCCCGAGATGTTATTCATTCTTCGCGCCTCCTCTCGTCCGCACAAGATAGAGGAAGAACGGAACGCCAAGCAGCGAGGTGATGACGCCAATCGGCATCTCGAACGGATAATTCACGTAGCGGCTGAGCAGGTCGCAGAGCGCAAGGAACAAGGCTCCGAGCACCCCCGAGCACGGGATGATCCATTTATAATCGACCCCGACAAGCATCCGGACGATATGCGGAATAATAAGACCGACGAACCCGATTTTGCCGGCGATCGCCGCCGATATCCCGGTCAGCAGGACGACGCTGAACGTGGCGCCGAATTTGATCCATGTTGTTTTTTGGCCAAGTCCGACCGCCACCTCTTCGCCAAGAGACAGGACCGATATCGATCGGGACAGTCCGACCGCCAACGCGATTCCGATAACCGCGAACGGGATCGCCATCTTGATCAGCTCCGGATCCATCTGATGAAGCCGGGCGTTGTACCAGAAGCTGATATTTTGCGAGATTTGAAAATAGGATGCCAGCGCTGCCGAAATACTGCTCAGAAACGTGCCGATAATCGTGCCCAAAATAGCCAGTCTCACCGGAGACAGCCCCCCGGGCAGCAGCGACGCCATGCCGAATACGAGAATGATGCTGAGTGCCGAGCCGATAAAAGAAAACACGATTAATTCCAGCGACGAGGAGCCCGGCAGCCAGATCATGCATACCGTTACGGCAAACACGGAGCCGTCCAGCACCCCCATAATGGAAGGGGATGCAAGATCATTTCTTGTCATCCCCTGCATCAGCGCGCCTGATATGGCCAGGAACGCGCCGATGAGCAAAGCCCCAATCACCCGCGGGAACCGGGAGTGCATAATGATTTGATGATTCACATTTCCCGGATCAAAGTGAAACACCGCTTCATAAATCGTGCCGGTATCAATGTCTTTGGCCCCGTACTGAACCGATAATAGGATGAGCAGCACGGCAAGCAGAGGCGAGCCCCACAGGATGATCGCTGTTGCATATGATTTTAGCCGCATAGGAACCGGCTCACTTGGCTTGAACGAGCTTGCTGTTTTTTAGTGCTTCCAGGAAGGAGATTTTGCTGTAAGCCGTGCCTCCCTGAGCGGTCGGGTCGACCAGATTGACGAACAAATTGTCGTTTTTCACGGCATTGATGCTGCCCCAGATCGGATTTTTCTGCAGATCCTCCAACGCCTTCGGATTATCTTTGTTCTCCGCTTCCGCGAACTGGACGAACAGATAATCCGGGTTCATCTGAGACAACTGCTCGATCGTAACCATCTGCTGCGCCTCCGCCTTCTTCACTTCCTCCGGAACGGAAGCTCCCAGATCGGCATAGACGGAAGGATTGAAGAACACATCTTCCGGATAAATGAACAAATTGCCTGCGCGCAGCCGGAGAATCAGCACATTTTTGTCCTGGAGAACGGGTCCGATTTGACCTTTCAAGGCTTGGACCTCGTCATTGTAGTTCTGCAGCGCTTGCTTCGCCTGCTCCTGCTTGCCGGACAGCTCGGCCAGCAGATTCAGATTGTCCTGCCAGTCGGTCGCGATATGGGAGACAGGAATGGTGACGGCAATCTTGCTGAGCTTCTCAATGGCCTCCGCCGGGAACTTGGTGCTTGCCAGGATCACGTCCGGCTTCAGCTTCAAGATCGCTTCCAGATTCGGCTGGGATTTCTCGCCGATCCCTTCCGCTTGATCCGTAATCTTGGCGAACATCGGCGCGAACTCGCCGCCGGTCGTCATCGCCCCTGCCGGGTGAACGTCCAGCACGAGCGCGTCTTCCAGCGATTCCACCGAGCCCGTAATGACCAGCTTGGCCGGCTGCACAGGGACGGTATACTCTTTTCCAAGATATGTAATCGTTTTTGTCTCGCTGGCCGTATTGTCTGTATTCGCAGCCGGAGCGCTCTCCGTCTGTGTCTCCTGCTGCTGCGGAGCCGATGCGGCGGGCTCATCCTTCGTTCCGCATGCCGCGATACTGAACATCATAGCTAAAGATAATAGTAGAACCCCTACTTTTTTATTCATGTTACTTCTCCTTCTCAATGAATAATGTATGAGAATTATTATCAATATAATGATAACGATTCTCATTGAAAATTATATACTCGCTCTTCCCTTAGCGAACATGGATAATCTCCGGAATTCACTTGGACAAATTCCAGATCGGGCTATTCTTCCATGCCAAGCTCGTGCGCAAGCTGCTTTATCAGATTGTCGATCATCCGCTCGCAAGCATAGGCCGAGTATTCACGCCACGGATCGGAAGAAATGGGATAGACATGATTGCGGCGCACGGCCTTCATATCGGACCATAAGCGGGAAGCCTGGACAGCTTGCCACGCTTGCAGCGATTCCGGCTCCTGGCATACATTCAGCAAGATCCGATCGGGGTTCAGATGCGCCAGTTCTTCCAAGCTCATAGCCTGTCTGCCGGAATCTCCGGCCGGATACGGCGCTCTGTTCAACTGCAGCTCATCGTACAGCACTTCACTCATTCCGCGGCAGGTGCAAGGATAACAGCAATCTTTGTGGATGCACATAATGAAAAACGCCTCGCCGGACAGCAGCTTCTGCAGACGCTCCCTTGCGGCAGCCGCTTTCTGTCCGTAAGCGGACAACCAGCTTTCCGCCTCCGGCTCAGCGCCGATGTAACGGGCTGTCAATCTGAATTGCTCCCGCCAGTTGTGATCCCGGCCGGATATATACTTCACCTCGGCCACGCTTTCCAGACAAGTCTTCTCCTCTGGCTGCAAATATTGCGAGTCGCAAATGACGAGCTCCGGTTTGGCTGCGCGTAACGCTTCGATATTGGTTTTCCAATCCTTATTGTAGCGATAGGCGCTCAGATGATGCGGGATATCAAAGCGGTATTTCTCATAATAGTGAGCGGACCATTTCGGATGAAGCGGCGCGGCATACGGGATTTGCCCGAGGGCAAGCATATGGCCGGCAATCCCCGGCGTATAAGCGACGATTTTGCGCCGCCGCTTTTTCATATAGACGGTCGGGGCGACGCCAATTTGCTGCTTGAACTTGCGGCTGAAATAAAATTCATCGCTGTAGCCGACCTGCTGGGCAATATCCCGCAGCCGGGCATCCGCCTGCAGCATCATGCGCTTCGCATGGCGGATTCTTACTTCCGTAATATAGTCGATCGTGCTTTGGCCGTATGTTTTTTTGAACAGATCGACATAGTATTTCGGACTGATATCGGCCATCCGCGCCAGCTTCCCAATCGTCAGATTCTCGTTGAAATGATTATCAATGTACGCCTTCGTGCGCTCCAATGCCGCCCGCGGATCGTCCGGCAGCCGGCGAATATTGGCTACTACCGCGCACAGCAGCTCCTGGAAGGCCGCTTGAGCGAGCAGCCGTTCCGTCCTCAGCTCAGAGCGGCTCTTGTCATACAACATTTCACAGAGCACGACGGTCGGCGCTTCCCGGTGCACAGGCACCTCCCCGCGCAGGGGAAACTCCGCCTCCGGCTCCCCATCGGATTGGGTATCGAAGCGAATCACATACGCTTCTGCCTCCTGCCCTTCTTCCGCCGTCATCCCGATCGTTTGTCCGGGCGCGGCCACATGAACGGCTCCCTCTCCCAGCCGGTATTCGGCGTAATCAATGGCCACGCGCCCTTCGCCGTGCTTGGACAGGACGAGGACATGCGTGTTCAGCAGCTGCGGCTCCATACGCCCGAAGCGCGCAATATCAACGCCGCGCAGCTTGAACCAAAATTGCTCCAAGCAGCGGCAAATATGTTCGGAGTCCATCATTGTCGTTATCAATTCAAGCACCTCGGCTGTATTCTAATATGTGATAATGATTATCAGTATCGCTTTATTAAAGTAGCATAGCTGCCGAGTCCGGTCAATGTAAAACAAGGACGGAATGCCCCGGAGGAGCGGGAGGGGCATTGGAGCCGATGCTGTCCAGCGGGGCGGCTAGAGGGGAACAACCCCGCTTCGCCTGAGCGTCGGGGAGACGCCGCTTCTTGAATATGCCGCTCCGCGTTAGAGCGGGCCGGCCGGCATGCGCGTGGCGAAAGGCAAAGCCGCGAAAAAATGGCGTTGTGATGGTGGAATTGAGCCGGGGAGTAGAAGTTATGCGAAAGTGCAGCAATTGTGATTTGAGCGTGCCTCGCAGCGGCAATCCTGCAAAAGTGCATCAATTGTGCCGCATTCGTGCCCCACAGCGCAATTCCTGCAAAAGTGCAGCAATTTCTCCTATTAATGTGCCTATTTAGTTTATCCGCCCAGAATTGATGTCTTTTTGCAGGAATTCTAACAAAATCCCCTTTTTGAACGGATAAATAATGTATATTTGCAGCAATTCACTCCTCAGCACAAGAACAAGAAGTCGGCGTGCATCGCGGCCATTGCATGTGGTTCTCGTTACGCTTCTTCTACCGTCTCTTCAAGCGCAACTTCCGTGCAACCTCCCGCACAATTCTCCGCGTTCAACCCCCAGCTCAACTCTCCGCGTTCAACCTCCTGATCAACCTCCAGCTTAACCTCCCGTTTACCCCTCCGTGCAACCTCCCTAGCAACCCCGAGCATGGCCCCGGATCTACGGCCCCCCCTTAACAGAGCCAACACAAAAAAAGCCGTCCTCCATACGGAGAACAGCCTTCTTGCTTGCTATACGGTTCAATCTTCCTGCTCGACTTTCAGCACCTTGCCGGTCTGAGCATCTACTTCTACTTCAAACACCTTGTTCTGATCCGTCATAATGATCACTTCATATTTGATCTTCCCGTCATCCGTGTCCAGATCAACATGAAGAACTCTTCCCTTCACTTGCTGAAGAGCAATCGACTTCGCCTCTTGTTCGCTAATCACTCGCTGGGCCGGCTGGTTAGCCTCATAGGCGGCATGCGCTTCAGATGCAGCAGGAAATAGGGTAAGGGCCGCCATGCCTGCATTGACCAGAGCGAGAACGCCAAGCACCACTTTTTTCAACCTAAACACGCTCCTATGTACTGTTGTCATTGTGTCTATGTTGTGTACAAGAAGCTGATTTTATACGTCCGGAAAATAGTTTCCATAAAAAACAAAAAAAGCCTTATATCAAAGGCTTCTCCATTAACTCTGTTATGGTGCGGTAGAGAGGACTCGAACCTCCACGGGCGTACGCCCACTACCCCCTCAAGATAGCGTGTCTGCCATTCCACCACTACCGCACATTGAATTCCTCAACAAGAGGACAACAACAGTTACTATACCATCATTTGAGCCGGATGTAAAGTGGAATTGTTCTCCATACACATCCCTTATTTGAACCAGCCCTTCTCCTTGAAGCGCGTAATCGCTTCAATCCGGTTGCTTACATTGAGTTTATCCAGAATAACGGAGATGTAATTGCGGACGGTCCCCGTCGTAATAAATAGCTGTTCGGCGATTTGCTTCGTATTTTTACCGTCGGCGATAAGCACCAGCACTTCCTTTTCCCGCTCGGTCAATGGATTCTCTTCGCTATACGCCTCGTCCACCAGCTCCGAAGCATAGATGCGCCGCCCGGCCATAATGATGCGAATCGAGTCTGCCAGCTCTTCGCTGGGACTATCCTTCAACAAGTAGCCGTGCGCCCCCGCCTTCACCGCTCGTTCGAAATATCCGGCTCTGGCGAATGTGGTCAAAATGATGACCTTGCATCCGCAGCCCTTAATCTCTTCGGCCGCATCCAAGCCGCTCATCCCCGGCATTTCAATGTCCATGATGCAGATATCCGGCTTATGCTGATGAACCAGTTGTACGGCTTCTTCCCCATTGCAGGCTCGGCCGACGACACTCATATCCTCTTCCAGATCAAGCAGGGATGCCAGTGCGCCCAGCAGCATCCGCTGGTCCTCTGCAATTACGATTCGAATCATTGCCCCGCCTCCTATTGTGACTGCTTGAATGCGTTCGGCACTGTAATGATGACCGTTGTTCCATTATCAGGTACGATGTCCATACTTCCATTCACGAACTCAAGCCGCTCCTTCATGCCCCGCAGCCCGTTGCCCCGCGAACCCGCTGAATCCGCCGCGATGCCGATTCCATTATCCTTCACCTTCACGCACAGCTCGGTATCCAAGGGCTCCATGATGATCGAGCAAGCGGAAGCATTGCTGTGCTTTACGATGTTGGTCACCGCTTCCTTCAGGCACATGCTGATCACATTTTCGTTCAGCAGCGAGGTGTTGCTGAGCTTCTGCTCGCCTTCCAAGGTGAACTCGATCTCAGCCGCCTTCAAAATCTGCTTGATGCGAAACAGCTCATCCTCTAACCTCGTCCCCCGCATTTGAGTAACCATTTCCCGCACTTCCTTCAAGGCAGTTCTGGCCGTTTGCCGGACATCCTTGAGTTCGATCTGGGCTTGAGCGGGGTTTTTGCTTATTAATTTATTGGCGAGATCGCTCTTCAACCCGATCAGCGAGAGCTTCTGGCCAAGCGTGTCGTGAAGGTCGCGCGCAATTCGTTGGCGTTCTTCCAGCTTGACCAGCTCGGAGATCCGTTTATTCGCATCCTCCAGCTGCCCCTCGAGCTTCTCCCGTTTATTGCGGTTATACGTGGTGACGGGAAGGAGAATCACACCGATGAGACTGATAAGCACGAACGGAAGTTGGGAGATCAATACCGGATTTTTCGTGACAAAACCGAAGTTGAGCGTTGCGATCGTACTGACGAGATGAATCGAGTACAGCGTAATAAATCCGATCCGGTGCTGAATATTTCCGATAAAAAACGCTAAAAACAGGGCGAAATAGACATAGCCGAACAGCACAGTCATCGTAATGGAAATCAATATTTGCAAGGAGGTCCAGAAGTATACTTGCCAACCTCTCGCAACAAAAGAAAGCACGTAGCACACGAAAAACATTAAAATCATGACGATCCCGATGACGACTTGGTACGTCGAAGAGGAACGAAATATGAAATAGAACGGGAGGATGTAAAAGACGACCCATATATAGGGACTAAGACCCGTGCTTTTGTAAAAAATCTGATACCACTTCTGCATGGTCGTCCTCCCTGAAGATCGATGTAATTGTATAGTAACACAAACGCCGCTGAACGGTCATTTTCCCTGGATGCTCTGGGTGCTCCTTGGAATGCGATCGGCCGCGCGGTTGGGCTTGCGTAACACATGCTTCACATCCTTGAACCCGACGAATGTTTTGTTCTGTTCATCCCACAGCCGGAACCGCAGCGACTTCAGGCTGGTTATGAGCGTAATCGTGGTCGCCATTTGGAGCGGAGGGGTTGCCTCATGCGCCTTCTCCAGATAATAGTTAGGCACCTTGGGACTCAAATGATGGACATGATGGAACCCGATATTTCCGGTTATCCACTGCAACGCCTTGGGCAATTTATAATAAGAGCTTCCCTCCACGGCAGCCTTCACATAGCTCCACTCGTCCTCGTTCTCGAAGTAAGAATCCTCGAATTGATGCTGAACATAGAACAGCCAGATGCCGAGCATGCCAGATACGTAGAAAACCGGCCCCTGAATAAGCACAAACGCCTGCCAGCCAATGGCCCAGCACAGAAGCGAATACAGAGCGGCGATGGACACATTGATTACGTAAGTGTTGATTCGCTCCTTCCGTCTCGCGCCTCTGCGGTTAAAGCGGTATGCAATCAGGAAAATAAAAATTGGCCCCAGTCCCAGCATAACGAATGGATTGCGGTATATGCGGTAGGCGATTCGCTTCGACAGGGGAGCCGCGGCATATTCATCTACAGTGAGTACCCACATGTCCCCGGTTCCCCGCTTATCGAGATTGCTGCTCGTCGCATGATGGATCGAATGACTGTGCTTCCACTGCTGGTATGGCACAAGTGTCAGGATCCCCGTGATGGTGCCGAGGATATCATTGGCCCTGCGGCTCTTGAAGAACGATTGATGACAGCAGTCATGGAAAATAATAAACGTACGAATAACGAATCCAGAAGTAATTATCGCAAGGGGAAGCGTAAGCCAGTACGAGACGGAAAGGCTTGCGTACGCCGCATACCAGAGCAGCAGTAATGGCCCCAAAGTGTTAATCATTTGCCGAATGCTGGACTTCGTATCGTTTTTTTCATACGGAGCGACGCTTTTCTTTAGATGGGCCAGCTTGGAATGAATCGTATTCATCTTATGGTTTTCCTCCTAGTATGACGCATCGGGAACGTATCCCTTCATCAACGGCAAATTCCTATCTTCAGTATAGAAAAGACAACCCGCCGGTTGTAGTCATAAACGTCAAGTCGAGAGTATGATAAACGTCATATAAGGAGGATAAATATGTTATTCAGGAATAATGCTTACCCGCTCCCAGCCGCGCTTGCTCCATCTGCGCAGCATGACGAGCGCCCTCACCCATTCATCAACGGCGAAGGCGAGCCAGATGCCCGCCAGCCCCAAGCCGAATACGATTCCGAACAGATAAGCCAAGGGTACGCTGATTCCCCACATCGAGACGAGACCGATCAGCACCGGGAATTTGACGTCTCCCGCCGCGTTCAAGGAGCTGATAAGCACCATGTTGCAGGCCCGGGCCGGCTCTAGCAGCACGGACAAGAGCATCAGTTGCCGTCCAAGCTGGATAATCTGCGGGTCGGAGGTGAAGAGTCCGATCAGCGGCCCGGACAAGGCGAACAAGAGCAGGGAGACGGCCAGCGTCACGCCGGCCCCAAGCTTCAGATGGCGGATGCCGGAATGATAGGCTTCCTCCTTGCGCGCCGCCCCGATGAAATGGCCCACGATGATTTGCGTGCCTTGGCCGATCGCCATCGAGAAGACGAAGACGAAGGACGTGATGTTCTGCGTATATATTTTGGTCGTCAATGCCGCCGCCCCGAGGATGGCTACCAAATACGTAATGACGACCTGGGACAAATTATAGGAAACATGCTCCCCGGCGGACGGGATGCCGAGCTTGAAAATAAGGCGAAGATCAGCTCGTCGCATGCGCAGCGGATGCATCAGGCGGACGGGCTGATCCAGCCGCCGGCTGCATACAATCCAGTACGCGATCATCGCGGCGGCCCGGCTGATCCAGGTCGATACGGCCACCCCTTCCACTCCGAACGAAGGCAGGCCGAACGGCTCCATCAGCACGATATAGTTGCCGACGATATGCAGCACGTTCACGCCGAACGAGATGACCATCATCTCCTTCACCAGGCCCCGGCACCGCAGCATCGTTCCGAGCGTCATGCTGAGGGCGATTAGGAAGACCGAGCTGCCGGTGATGGACAAATAAGCCCCGCCTTCCGCCAGCAGCCCGGGAGGCAGCTTGAACAGAAGCAGGAAGGCGTCGGCGCAGGTGCATAATATGGCGCTGAACAGGATGCCGATCATCAGATTCAACGTGAGCGCCGTTCTCCCGAGGTCACCCGCCTCCCCCAGCTTGCCCGCGCCAAGCCATTGATTCAGGATGACGCTTGTCCCGACCGTGACGAAGCCGAACATGAGACCGGCCACCGTCAAAATTTGATTGGCCACGCCCACAGCCGCCACGGCGCCGTCGGAATAGCTGCTCAGCATCATCGTATCGGCCATGCCGAGCAGCATCCCGAACAAGGACTCCATGAAGATGGGCCAAGTCAACGTCAGAATGCCGGTGCGGCGATTATTCGCAAGGCTCATGGCTTACCTTGCTCCCGTCATCCAGCCGGATCCATGTCCGGAAGCGGCGCTGCCCTTCCAGCAGACGGATAACCCGCGCTCCCCGCTGCAGACCGCCGTAACCGCCGTATCCGGTCACTCGCCCGTACCCGAGCCGGATGCCGTGCACACTGCCCACATAATCATTATCATGATCATGGCCGGCGAAGGCGCCGATCATATCGCCGCTCTCCACCATCGCGGCGAAGAGCCCGCTGTTCAGGCGGGGGCAGCATACGGCTTCCTGCCGAATGCCCGCGGCCTGGCCGGATTCCCAGGCCTCCCGGAACTCCGGCACCGGAATATGGAAGAAGGCCAGGCTCGGCAGAGCGCCATGTCGCTGTCGTTGGCGGAGCGCTTCCCGGCGATACCAGTCCACTTGATCCGGGCGGATCCAGGCATATCCGCCAACGGATGGCGGAGCCACATCGCCGGAGTCGAACAGGTAGAGAAGAGCGGCCGGCCCCGCCTGGGCAGACGCCTTCACCGCGATGACATAATTGCCGACCCCGTGTATATCAGCAGGGCCGGCTTCCGCCAGCGACATCCTGCAGGACGCAATCCCCTCCAGCAGCTCCTCGCGGGAGGCTCCGCCCTCCGCATCATGATTGCCGAAAATAACGGCGAACGGCACCTCCCTTCGCTCCGCAACCTCGACAATGCGGCGAAGCGCGGCGACGGGCTCAACCGTTTCCTTCCCGTACAGCATATCCCCGGAGTAGATGACCAGATCGGGCCGCTCCGTCTCGATGATGCGCTCAGTCAGGGCCAAGGTGCGGGCATCCAGCTCCGACTTCCCTCCTCTAACATGCAGATCGGTGAATTGAACGATCGTAAACGTTCCGTCCGGACGGAACTGCAGCGGTATGCTCATCCCGCTCATTCCCCCTTGCTCAGGAACAGCGGCTGCGAGAACGCGCCGAAGCCCCCTTCCAAATAAACGGCCAAACGCACATACTGCTCGTCCCCTTTGCATTCGTACACGAGCTGCTTGAATCGGCCCGTCTGCTCGTGAAGCACGCGGCCGTCCTTGCCGATGACCGTCGCGTATTTGTACATGCCATCCAGATGAACGTCGGACAATAAGTCAGCGACAATGGCCGTCCCCTCGACGCGGATCGACCCGAAGCCGTACCCGGTGGAGACGTAGAAGCTGCCCTGCCGGATGGCGCTCAGCACCGCCTCGCGGCTGTTCTCGCGGGCATACACCATATTCCACGCCCGCCGCTCCTGGCCGTACGCGTGGAAGTCGTCATTGCCGAAGCCCCATACTTTGCGTCCGGAGGACAGCAGCGCATCCCATTTGTCGAAGGCGATGTCATACTGCGGATGGCCGTCGCCATTGATGATCTCGATGCCAGTATAAGCGGGCAGCCGCAGCATATCACCGAATTTCCAATATTGCGAAAAATACCGGTTCGGATGAACGAGCACCGAGATGCCTCCGTTCTCCAGGCAGAGGGACGAGAGACGCCCGTAATTTTCGATCGTAAATTCATTCGAATACTGTTCCATCAGCGTCTCCGGCGGCTGTACCAGCAGCATATGCGCCTGCGGGCTGCTCACCTCGATCGCCTCGAACAGCGTCGGGATGGGGCAATCCCCCGCATGCGGCGTAATCTGATCATGATCGGAGATCCCCAGGAAGTCATAATCATGGTACATCCGGTACACCGTCGCCAACGGATGATGCCCGTCGCTGTTCGTCGTATGGTTGTGGAAGCTTCCCCGCAGCCATACCCCTTCTTGTGCATATGGATTTCGAATCTTCATCCAGCCGGCCTCCTGTCTGTTCGTAAGCATTGAGCGGGTAAGACGTTGTATCGCTACTCCTTCATGGAGCCAATCATGACGCCCTTGGCGAAATATTTTTGCAGAAACGGATAGACAAGCACTATCGGCGTGATAACGATAATAATCGTGGCCATCTTCAGAGACGTGCCGGTCACCTGCATCTTGTCCAGCATATCCATCTGCAGCGAGCCTGCCGTGTTCATTAGCGTCTCTGTCAACGCCTGCTGCTTCGTCAGCATCTCCTGCAGCACCGTCGACAATGGCTTCAAGTTCGGATCGCGCACATAGAAGGTGCCCGTGAACCAGTCATTCCAGTGCCCGACCGCATTGAACAGCGAGATGGCCGCGATGACAGGCTTGCTCGTCGGCAGAATGATGCGGAAGAAAATCCCGAGATCACTGCAGCCGTCAATCCGCGCCGCCTCCTCGAGCCCTTCCGGAACCTGCTGGAAGAAGGAGCGCATAATCATCATGTTCCAGACGCTGTACAGCGCAGGCACAATATACACCCAGATGCTGTTCGTCAGGTGAAGCTCCTTCAGCACGATATAGTAAGGAATAAGTCCGCCGCTGAACAGCATCGTGAAGAACACGAAGAAGGTGATCTGCTTCTGCCCGGGCAGCGTCTTGCTCTTGAGCGCGTAGGCGGCCATCGCCGTCAGCAGCACGCTGAGGAAGGTGCCGACGATCGTGCGGAATACCGAGATCAAGAAGCCGTTCACCATGTTGGATTGGCTGAACACTTCCTTGAAATTATCGAGCGTGAATTGGCGCGGCCAAAAATAGATACCGCCCTTCGCCGCATCCGTCCCCACGTTCAATGCCAGCGCCAGCACGTTCAACGTCGGCAATATTATGGACAGGCACAGCAATCCGAGCAGGGCGTAATTCAGGCCCGTCAGAAGCCGTCCGAACGCAGCCGTCTTTCTCATCCTCGTTCCTCCCCTTTATCCATGGATGGAGAGCCCTCCGCTCTAGCGGAAAGGCCCTCTCATACTCTCTTAAAACCGTTCGGTTAGAACAGCAGCTTCGTCTTCGGATCCTTGTCCTTCTCTTCCAGCAGCTTGATGTAATCTTCCAGCCCCGCCGTCTTGAGCAGCGCTGCCGCGCTGTCCAGAATCGCCTGCGCTTCGGTCATGTTTTTCGCGTAGTAGGCACGAATCAAGCTCTCTTTGTATTTATCGAGCGCCATCGTCAGCTGCGTGCCTTTGTTGAACTCACCGATGAACGCCAACGCCGCATAGCCGTCCTTAATATTCGCCTGCTTCTTCTTCTCGTCATAGTGCCAATCGTCCGCAATCTCCAGCGGGCCCTTATTCATGTCCGGCTTGGCGGCTTCGCCATAGCTCGCCTCGCCGAAGTCGGCCAGGTCGTTCAAATCCGTGCCGCCGAGATACCAGCCCCAGTCATTGCCTACGCCAGCGAAGCCAAGCTCCTTCGCCTTGACCGGATCCTTGTCCAGCAGATCGAGCACCTCCTGCTTCGGCACCGGGTTGCCCTTCGCGTCGAGCTCGTAGTCGCGTCCTTCCCGGCCGTACTTCCACAACAGCTTGCCTTCGCGGCTCGCCAGGAAGTCAGCCAGCTTCACGATATCCTCCGGATTTTCCGTCGTCTTCGGAATCGACCAGGCACCGTAACCGCCCTTATAGGTCAAGTTCATCTGATATGTGCCATTGACCGAGTTCAACGGTCCAAGCGGAATATAGCGGTTGTCCTTGTTCTCGATGACATAATTGTGCATATCCCCGATAATGGCGAACGAATCGTTGAGCACGCCTTCTTTGGCGCGATTTTCTTCCATTGAATAATATTCGGGATGCATCAGCTTCTCGCGGAGGAGCTTCTGGACGAATTCGACGCGCTTCTTGCCATATTCGGTCTGGCTTTCATGCAGAATCTTGCCGTCCTTATCCCGATTGAACCCTTCGCCGTTGAAGCCGGTCCATACCAGGTCGTTATACAACACATCGCGATCGATGCCTCCCCATACCGTCGGACCGATTGGGTATACTTCTTTGCCGTTCTTGTCCTTGAAGTGACCGTCCTTAATCTTCTTGGCCAGCTCATAGAGCTGCTCCGAGGTCGTAATCGTGCGCGGATCCACGCCAAGGGCATCGGCAATATCTTTGCGGATGTAAGGGCCCGGCACATATTTGCGCACCTCATAACCGCCCTCGCGCGGAATGTTCAAATGCATCGTATAGGCGGCGCCGTTGAATTCCGGCCGGAACACCACGCCATACTGCGTATCGAGCGGCAAATACCCTTCTTCCGTATACTTTTTATAGATCTTTGTATTTTGCAAAAACGGGGTAAGATCGTGAAACATTTCTTCGCGCGCCGCCTTGTTGATCATCTCCATCTCCGGCCGTCCGCTATGGTTGAGGTAATAGCCGATGAAGTCCGGCAGATCCCCTGCCGCCAGACCCGCCGCGAGCGCCTTCTGCGATCCGTCATGCCCGACGGCCTGCAGCTCCAGCTCAATTCCGGTCATTTCCTTCAGCTTCTTCGCAATCTCCGGATTCATGGCTTCGGTGACGTCGCTGCCCATGAAAATCAGGCCTTTGATTTTGCGATCGGCAATCCAGGTCGAAGGCTTATCCGCGGCAGCGTTATTCGCATCCGTTCCCGCCTCCTGGCCAGATTTCGTATCGCTTCCTCCGCCGCATGCGGTCAACAGGATGGAAAATACAAGCGTCAATGCCGTCAATTTGGACCAGAGCTGCATTCGATTCACTGTCATGTCTGTTTTCTCTCCTCTGCATTGAATATGTGAACGGCTGCCGGGCAGGTGCTCCATCCCTGCTGCCTACCACAACGAAGATTGGAACCATTTCTTGGCTACCCGGTTCACGGTCAGGACGAGAATCAAGCCGACGACGCCCTGCATCATGCCGATGGCGGTGCCGAAGCCGAATTGGCCGCTCTCGAGCCCCATGTAGATGATGTACGTGTCCAATATTTCCGAGACATTCATATTGCCCGGCGTCTTGAGCAGGTAGATTTGGTCGAACCCGGCGGACAAAATATTGCCTAACGATAAGATGAACAGCACGATAATCGTCGGCCGGATGCCCGGCAGCGTAATATGCCAGATCTGGTGCCACTTGTTCGCCCCGTCCATCTTGGCCGCTTCATACAGGGAAGGGCTGATGCCTACGATGGCGGCAAAATAGATAATCGAGCTCCAGCCGACATCCTTCCATATATAGCTCCAGAACATCGTTGGGTAAAAGGCCTTTTCCTCCATCAGGAAAAAGGTGCTGCCATCGCCGCCGAACCAGGAAATCAACTGATTGACGAGCCCGGTATCCGGCGCGAGAATGCGCTGAAGCATGCCGATAACGATGACCCAGGAGAAGAAGTGGGGCAAGTACGCGATTCCTTGAAACAAATTGCGCAGCCTCGAGTTCTTCACTTCATTGAACATCAGCGCGAGCACAATCGGGAACGGCATCGCCAGGAACACCTTCATCGCGCTAATAATGAGCGTATTCCGGATTAACTGGAGACTCTGCGGATCCTGAAAGAACATTTCGAAATAAGTGAAACCAATCCAGGGACTGCCGAAGATTCCTTTGTTGAATTGATACTCCTTGAACGCGAGCACCAGCCCGGCCATTGGAATATAGGAAAAAATAATGAAGAACGTGATGCAGGGCAGCAGCAGCAAATACAGCTGGTAATGACGGCCCACCCGCTTCCATAACCGCGACCGTTCGCCGGTTCCGGCCCGATGCCGCCGGCCCCATCCCGCCGCCTTCACCGCGGACGCTTCCTGTGTCATCCGTCTCGCCCTCCCTTCACATCGATGCGCTTACGCTTCATGCCATTCATCCACCTTCCTGAGCCGGAGCAGCTGTTCCGGCCGCTTCGTCGTCATGCTGTCCACCTTCATCTCCATCAAGCTCCGCATCGCATCGGCGTCATCGACCGTGTAGACCGAGACGATAAGCCCGAGCGCATGCGCGCAGGCGACGAAGCCGGGACTGCATCGTTCATAGGGCACATTGACGCCCCGGTAGCCTTGCCGCTTGGCCCGCTCGCAGAAGGAACGGATGAATGCCTCTTCGGCAGCCGCATTCGCAGCACCAGATGCAGCGCCAGTCGCATTCACAGCCCCAGGCACCGCACCAGTCGCATTCGGAGCCGCATCGGCGCTCTCCGGCACATTCAGCAGCAGCGATATCCCCTCCGTATCGACCTCGATCCCTTCCGTACAACCCGTAACGAAAACGAGCCGTTCGGCTTTGAGCTCCTTAACGAGCCGCAAGGTCGGATTGACGCTCTCCGCATTTTTGATATCGAGGTTCAGCATCAGGCCGCGGCGCTTCGCCTCTTCGAGCACATCGGCCAGCAGCACCAGCCCGTGCTCGCGGTGCGGCGGCCCGAGTCTCGCTCTGGCCGGCATCCGGTTCAGCTCTCTCGCGTCGTACAACTCAAGCAGGAGCGAATGATCATGGAGCAGCACGGGCTCGTCCTTGCAGGTGACGCGGATATCCACCTCGGCGACATCCGCTCCCGTGGCCGCCGCTTCGATCAAGGACGCCCACGTATTGGCTGGCGCTTCGCCGCAGCCGGTATGGGCGGTGACGAGCAGTCGTTTTTCTCTCATTGGCATGTAACTCCTCTCTCATCCACTGCCGCGAACAGGCAGGCGGCCGATTCGCGCCGGATGCTAGACTTCAACGCTTGCTGCGGATTCCTTTTGATTCCTTCTGATGTTGTGATATGTACACTATAAGGAGTGAATGTTTTCGTGAGATGAACGGGATATTAACGTTTTTTGAAGCCCGATCTTATCCGTTGCCCCGCCAGACAGGCGGATGCAGGCGAGATTTGGCGCGCGGGGCGAGAGAGGTTTGTGGTTTGTTGTGGTATTTTTCCAGCCTCATCGTAAAAAAGAACCGGACTCACGTCCGGTTCTTCAACACTGTCGACAATGGAGATAGGCCGCCTTATACACGGTGTCATTCGTCAATTCCCTGATAGGCGGTCGAATTCCATTCCGTGAGAACCAATTCCTTGTCAGACAGCCCTTGCTCGGCCAGCAGCCTCATCACCTGCGCAAGCATGTCCCGCAAATCATCCGGATTCGGAAGAGTCTCCATGAACTCTCCACTATTCGGCGGTACGGATGCAACGGGAGCCGCAGCAGAGCGGGCGGTTCGGCGTGAAGCACCCTCCTCGATATGGTCATGCGGATAAAATGAAGCGGGATGAAGTCCGGCAAACACGGATTGCTGCGGCAGAACGCAAAAAATTCATCATTCAGCCGCGGCGAGCGGATGGTGATGATCCGCCCGGGTGCGCAGCCGCTCCGAAACTCCCTTCAAGGTCCGATAGGTTCGCAAATCCATCTCTATATATTCTTCCACCGTTCCCGGCCAGGACGTCCGCAGCTCCGGTCATCCACTCCACTAAAGCTGCAATATCTCCCGCCACTCTAGTCATCTGCTCCGCGAATGCTGCAAAAATGCAGCAATTTCATTGAGACGAGGATGCGAAAATAGGATTGCTGCAAAAATACAGCAATTACCCTACGGCAAGGCATAAATAGCATTCAAAATGGCGAAATAATGTAATTTTGCAGGATTTTCTCAAAACTTAGCCTCTTGAGGTTAAAAATGCTGCGCCTGTGCAGCAATTTCATGCGGGGAACAGCTTGCTTCATGCGCGGACCAACTTCCCTAACCTAACCTGTTCTGCCTTCCCCGGCCCCGCCCATCCTAAGAAAATAACTATCGACGGGACTTGGTCGACAGTCAGAAGGAACCGGACTCATGTCCGGCTCCCCGTCTCCATGCGGCCATCCGCGACGATCCAGGTGATGGCTTTGATCTCCAGCTCCTGCGCCCATGACGCCGGATGCTCCTGATCGCAGACGATGACATCGATTTGCTCCAGCGGCGCGATATGGCAGAAGGCCTGAATGCCGATCTTGCTGTAGTCGGCCAGCAAGATGACCTCCTTCGCGCTCGCGGTCACCAACCGGGAGATGACGGAATCATTCATGTCATAATCGCTGATTCCGGTCATCACCGACATCCCGCCCACGGAGATGAATGCTTTGTCCACATAGAAATTGCGCAGCATCTCCTGGCATAGATGCCCGCTGACCGACTGCTGCTCAGGCGAGATCTCCCCGCCGAGAATGATGACCCTGCCGCTGAACAAGCCCTGCGTCAGCGACTCGCGAAGCAAGCTGGCCACCGCCAATGAATTGGTGATGACCGTCACCCGCTTTTTGCCCTTCAAGGCACGGGCCAGCTCGTGAATCGTCGTGCCCGTATCCATATAGACGGTATTCCCGTCCTGAATCAGTTCGGCGGCGCGGCGGCCAATCGCCTGCTTCGCTTCATGGTTGAGGACTTGGCGCTGCTGGTATGGAGGCTCGCCCTCCTCATACTGCACCTTGACCGCTCCGCCGTATACGCGCCGCAGCCGTCCTTCCTCCTCCAGCACCGCCAGATCGCGCCGGATCGTCTCGTTCGAGACATGCAGCCGTTCGGCGAGCGAGACGACGCGCACCTTCCCGACCGCATCGAGCTGCTCGATAATATAACCTTTGCGTTCTTCCGCCAAAAGCGACATCGGCCTCACCCCTCCCCTTTTTCCTATAAAATCGCCTTATGCCTTCCATCCTCTACTCCCGCAGCGCGAAACGCTCTTCGAATGACAGCGGAATGGTGAAGTAATCATACGATCCCGTCAACAATCGGTAATCCGGATAAGCCAGCTTCTCGGCTCCGGTCAGGCCAGCCAAGCGATCTACCCATGGGGAAAAGGTGCGGAACGTGATGCGGTTCCCCCGCTCATCGAATTCCGCCAGCCTCAGCCAGCCGTTGCCGCCGCGGTAACTGTCCTGATAGTTGATAAGGAGTTGGATAACGTCCTGCCCCTTCGCATTATGCCGAATCCGATGCGCCGTGCCGTCAAAATGCCCGTTCACCGTCATAAAGACTTGGGGACAAGGCCAGACCAGTTCATTCCAGATAAGCGTACCGTTCTCCGAATCGCGGGCCGTCCGCCGCCCGGCTTCATTCCGTTCCGCATACAGGATATCATGCGAGACGAGAACGGTCGGCAGCGTCCGATGAAGCTCCAGCATCTCCTTGCACCAAGCCATATCCTGCCGCAGATGCTTCATATCCGCCATCAGCCAGCCGTAATGGTAGCTCCCCGCTTCGATGATGCCGTACGAGCTGTACCCGGAAGGGGAGCAGCCCCGGACATAATGCTTGGGAAGGAAGCGCTCCGGCCCGAAATGCCGGAGATAGGTCCCGGCCGCATCATAATCATGATTGCCCGCGGTCATCATGTACGGAACATCCGCGTCATCCAGAATGGCGACCGCCCGCGACGCCCGGTCCCATTCCTCCTCCGCTTCGCTATGGTCGACGACATCCCCCAGCAGAGCGGTCATGGCGATGCGGTCCCGGGCCTGGTGCTTCGCCAGCCATTCCGTCTGCGCCTCGAACATCTCGGGATTCAGATAGACCAGCTTCTGCGCATCCGGGACAAAAGCAAACTGATAGTTCTCTGCCCGTTCCAACAGAGGGAAGGGGTCATTGGCGCCTTCCAGCACCCGCTTCGGTTCGATCTCCACTAACCAATCTGCCCGCTCCAGAGGCTCGCCCGCTATGCGAATCTCCCGAATCGTTCCGGTGAACAGCTTGTCGAGACGTCCTCCCCATTCGGATGCGCCGACATTCCAGCCCTTGCCCTCGATGGCGGCGATGCCGATCATGTTCCGCGCCGGACTGTTGAAGTCGCATATGCCGTTCACGTACAGCAGCGTCCGATCCCCATCGTTGACGATGACGATATGATGCCACTCCTCTTCCTTCAAATAACGCGACCAGCTTGTCGCCGGCATATCCCGGCTCCAGGAATGGCTGACCCATTGATATTCCATGCAGTTCGAGACGGATAAGGTGGCGAGCAGTTCATTCTCCCCTTGTCTGCCGATATCCGCTCCGCGCCCCTGCCGGGTGAGCACCCCCATCCAACTGTGCTTCTCTTCCCGGAACGGACGGGGAAGATGCACGATGGCTTCGATCGTATAGCCCTGTTCGAAGCGTTCCCGGTTAATGGGCGCGTCCGCCGCCGTCCGGAAATAACAACCGAAGGGGGTGTTATCGTTCCGGAAGACGAGACCGCCTTTATCCCCGCAGCCGTCTGCCCATGACAGCGGCAGGCTTGCCTCCGCCTCCGGCTCCTGCCCTGCGGCATCCGGCCCCTGCCTAACCGCAACGGACTCCAGGAGGTTCCCGCTGCCGCTCAAGTCAGCGAGCACAAGCGCACCCGCTTCAATGGAGCCGGACACGACCTGTCCAGGATCGAATCGCCAATGCGCCAGCACGGACAAGGGCTGATATCGTTCCGCTAACGGCATCATGCGTTCACGCTGCATCGCAAGCCTCCCGCTGCAGCCGCTTCATCTGGGCCCCGCAGCTTGGCCATGAACCACGCCCCGGCTTCCAGCCAGGAATCGACCCGCACGAACCCCTGCTCCCCCGCATTATGCGGAGCCGAGAAGAGAATGCCCTGGCCCTGGAAGCGCCGCAGTTGGTTCACATTGTCGTCGATCATATAATCGGCGCGAATGATACTCTTGTCTCCGCAGAAGACGAAGTTCATGTCGGACAAAAAGTCAAAATGCTCCTGCAGCCACTCGTACTTGGCGCGGAACGAGGCCGGAACCTCCATTGCCGCCGTCGTGATGAAAATCTCATAATGGCGGCTAAGCTCGCGGATAACCTCCTGGCTATGTTCCATCACCTTCAACTGCCGGAAGAAGTCCTCGCGCCCGAAGTAGCTGTCAATCTCCCGCTTCCGCTCGGGCCTGACCTGCGCCAAGGTCCTGCCCTGCAGTTCGGCGGCCGTAACCATGTCGCCAAAATCCCGGTTGTACCATTCCCGGTGCGTGCCGGCCGTATCGGCCATCACCTCATCCATATCGATTGCAATGCGCTCCATCGCGATTCCTCCCCTTTCAGACCTGGCTGTATGCAACCAAGCAACAATACAGACAAAACACAATCAAACAAACCGGATACCACAATCATAGAAGGATTATGTTTTCATCAGATCAATCTATTGTAAATGTATTGTAAAAAGTATCATTTTTCCAACAACTTGTTCCTTCATATTGATGCACGGCGATTCAAATCCATTCATCGGGTATACAGCTCATGCATTCGATGCCGTTCCCTGAAATTAAAAACGAACCGATTTTATGCATTTATGCATAAAAAACCTGCATAAAAGCAAGCCGTCCCTGTTTCGAAATGCTTAATTTTTAAGCTTTTTCCCCGAAAGATACCGGATTCCACCCGCAACTTCCTTCCAAAGCGGCCGTAATATATAGAGCTTCATCCTGATTGTTCCACTACATCCTGAATCCTCCTTCATACATTTGTTAACGCTTACATTTTCGAGAGAGGAGCCCTCTTATGGACCGTAATCTGATTTCATTGCTGCGCGTTCCCTACGGCAAGGGAGGCGCACGGCCGGGAGCGGAGCAAGGACCGGATGCACTGCTGGAGGCCGGACTCGTCCGGCATTTGTCGCAGTTGGGCTTGCAGACGATAGACGAAGGGGCCGTCCTGCCCCCCAGCGCGCAAGACAGCACTCAAGCGTCCGGTACGAAGCTGAAGCATCTGGAGGAAATCGCCGCTCTCAACAGCGAGCTGGCCGACCGCGTCGCGGAAGCGGCCGCCAGCGGGCGGTTTCCGCTCATTCTCGGCGGCGATCACAGCATTGCCATCGGCACGATTGCCGGGTTGACAAGACATTACCGCAATCTCGGCGTCATCTGGTTCGACGCCCACGGCGATCTGAATACCGAGGACACGAGCCCGAGCGGCAATATTCACGGCATGTCGCTGGCCGTCAATCTTGATCAGGGGCATCCGCTGCTCACCCGGATCAGGCGGCAATCGTCCCGCATCGATCCCGCGAAAGTGGTCATTATCGGGGCGAGATCGCTGGATGAAGGCGAGCGGGCGTACATCCGCCAAGCCGGCATTACGTGCTTCACGATGCATGATATCGACCGCAAGGGTATGCCTTATGTGATGGAGCAAGCCTTGCGCATCCTCGGCGACGGAACCGACGGCGTCCATCTCAGCTTCGACATCGACAGCCTCGATCCCGCCGAAGCTCCCGGCACCGGGACGCCCATTCCGGGCGGGGTCAGCTATCGCGAAGCGCATCTGGCGCTCGAAATGATGTATGAATCCGGCCTGATCACATCCGCCGAATTCGTGGAAGTCAGTCCGCCGCTGGACAGCCAGAAGCGCACGGTCCGCTTGGCCATCGGCCTCATCGGCTCGCTGCTGGGCGAACAGATTTTATAATGGCAGGCAAGCCGAGACCTTACCCCCTTATCGTAAGGAAGATACCAAGCAGCTTGTTCACTTTTGCCTGAGACCATTCCAGCACTTTGAAAAAGGAGGAGACGAGATTGAATCAATCGATGCGAATTATCGACCAGACGGAGCAATACGGCGCACGGAACTATCATCCGCTGCCAATTGTCATTGCGAAGGCAGAGGGAGTATGGGTCGAGGATCCGGAGGGGCGCCGCTATATGGATATGCTGAGCGCCTATTCCGCCCTGAACCATGGACACCGTCATCCGGCCATTATCCAGGCGCTCAAGGACCAGGCCGATAAAGTGACGCTCACCTCAAGAGCGTTCCATAATGATCAGCTCGGCCCCTTCTACGAGCGCCTCTCCAACCTGACGCGTAAAGCGATGATCCTGCCGATGAATACGGGCGCCGAGGCGGTAGAGACGGCCATCAAGGCTGCGCGCCGCTGGGGCTACGAGCGCAAGGGCATCCCGGACAACCAGGCCGAGATCATCGTCTGCGACGGCAACTTCCACGGCCGGACGGTCACGATCACATCCTTCTCGTCGGAAGAGGAGTACAAGTCAGGCTTCGGCCCGTTCACGCCCGGGTTCAAGCTCATCCCGTACGGCGATATCGGCGCGCTCGAGCGGGCCATCACCCCGCATACGGCCGCCTTCCTGGTAGAGCCGATTCAAGGCGAAGCCGGCATCATCGTGCCGGAGCCGGGCTTCCTGAAGGCGGCACGCGCGTTGTGCAGCCGGCACAATGTCCTGTTCGTCGCCGACGAGATCCAGACCGGGCTCGGCCGCACCGGCAAAATGTTCGCCTGCGACTGGGAAGAGGTCGTGCCGGATATGTACATCCTCGGCAAGGCGCTCGGCGGCGGCGTCATTCCGGTATCCGCCGTCGCGGCCGATGCCGAGGTGCTCGGCACGTTCACGCCCGGGTCGCACGGCTCCACCTTCGGCGGCAATCCGCTCGGCTGCGCCGTCGCCAACGCCGCCCTGGAGACGCTCGTCCGCGAGCGGCTGGCCGAACGGGCGCGGGAGCTTGGCGATTACTTCATGGACGGACTCGCCAAGCTCCAATCGCCGCGCATCAAGGAATTGCGCGGCCGCGGGCTGCTGATCGGGCTCGAGCTGACGGAGCCCGCCCGCCCTTACTGCGAGCAGCTCCAGAAGGTCGGCCTGCTCGCCAAGGAAACCCACGACCATACGATCCGCTTCGCCCCGCCGCTCGTCATTACGAAGGAAGAGCTGGATTGGGCGCTGGAGCGGATTCGGGAAGTGCTGCCGGCGTAAGTCCGATTCAAGCCAGGCAACGGGCCGCTGGGACGATCGAATGATCATCGTTCACAGACCGGACGCAAAAGAAAGGGGCCGTCCCGACGGCCCCCTCCTGATTCTCAAAGCTCGACTTGCCGAAAAGCTGCAAGAATGCAGTTTTTCTATCTGACGTTTATTCCGTTACAACAATTCCTGCAAAACCGCATCAATTTCAGCCTATCCATATAGATAGAAGCAAAGATCAGCGGAAATAATGCTCTTCTGCAGCAATTTAATAAAATATCGACTCAAATAGTGTAAATTCCTGCATTAGCGCAGGATTTATTTCCTCATCCATCTTCCGCAGCCTTCCGACGCTTTTTCCGACGCTTTTCCCGCTGCTGCCTTCCGCCGCTTTTCCGACGCCATCTTCCCGCCTCTTAATTCTCCGCTGTCCTGTCTTGCCCCGTATCCTTGTGCACGGAATGGGACAGCCTCGTTTTTCAGCAACTTAGTCCTGCATCGTCAAAATAAGCGGGCCGTCGGCCGTAATCGCGAGCGTATGCTCATACTGCGCGGATAAGCCGCCATCCTTCGTTCTCGCCGTCCAGCCGTCCGGATCGCGCTTGCTCTGCCAGACCCCAGTATTCAGCATCGGCTCGATCGTGATGACCATGCCTTCCTTCAGGCGCATGCCTTTGCCGGCAGGCCCGTAATGAAGCACCTGCGGCTCCTCGTGCATATCCTGCCCGATCCCATGGCCGACGAATTCACGCACGACCGAGAAGCCTTCGGCCTCGGCCAATGTCTGAATCGCATGGGCGATATCGCCGAGGCGGTTGCCGATGACCGCTTGCTCGATGCCCTTGTACAGCGACTCTTCCGTCGTCTTCAGCAGATGTGCGGCTTCGTCCGAGATGTTGCCCACCGGATAGGACCAGGCGGAATCGGCCAGCCAGCCGTTCAGATTCACGACCATATCGATCGTGACGATATCCCCGTCCTTCAGCTCGGTCTCGCTCGGAAAGCCGTGGCAGATGACATCGTTGACGGAAGCGCATGTCGCATAAGGATAGCCCATATAGCCTTTTTGCTCCGGTGTTGCGTTATGCTCCTTCAGAAACCGCTCCACAAAGCGATCGATTTCCATCGTCGTGATGCCCGGGCGGATCATTTTCGCAATCTCTTTGTGACAGGCCGCCAAAATTTTGCCCGCTTCGTGCATTTTGGCAATTTGTTCTTTGGTCTTGATAATAATCATATTCAACACCTCTTGGTTCGCTGCCGGATCAGATTCGGAACGCTCCTTCGCTCCGTCCGGCGCTTGGAAATGGTAACGAGGTTCAAGTTCAATGCGATGTCCCGGTAAAAAACAAAAAAAGCCTTGTATGCCAAGACTTCGCTCATTCGTCATGAATATTATGGTGCGGTAGAGAGGACTCGAACCTCCACGGGCGTACGCCCACTACCCCCTCAAGATAGCGTGTCTGCCATTCCACCACTACCGCACGTATGTTGGGAACGATGCTTCCGCATTGCAACCGAAAAAAGAAAACTGGTGAGCCATGAAGGACTCGAACCTTCGACACCCTGATTAAAAGTCAGGTGCTCTACCAACTGAGCTAATGGCTCGTGCTGACTGAACATTGCTGTCCGCCATAACATCCATAAAAAATGATGGTGACCCGTACGGGATTCGAACCCGTGTTACCGCCGTGAAAGGGCGGTGTCTTAACCGCTTGACCAACGGGCCATGTCCTCTTCAAAACTGCATCACCTCGCGGCGACAATTAAGAGTATAACAAACGACATGGCCGTTGACAAGCTTTTTTTTCGGGATTTTTTCAATGTGCTTTTCAGGACAGGCATAGTCGGGGACAACGTCCTCATTTCGTGGAAAATATAAGGAAATGTCTTTCAAATAGTGGACACTTTTCTGTGAAGGAGATATGTTCTCTTCGACACCAAATACACTAGATATAGAATAAGGCATCCATCATATACACTGTATATAGATTTCCTCTTTAATTGAAGCATATCCCCTTCGTGTCCGCATTTGTATGGACTTCTCCGATATTTGTCCACTCAGAGAGAACAATCATCGCGACAGCCCCCATCACTAGCGTAAATCACCCATTGCCCCATATCCCCCAGTGCGCGATACCACAATACAATTCTAAACAGCATGGCACCGGTCAACAGCACAATTGAATGTACGCCTACAGATGCCTGCCTTTCTTCCCTTACATTATTCCCCTATATATCGGAAATGAATGCTTCTTCCCCTTAGCTCCTTCCCGCTTCTCACAGGATATAGGACAAGAACAGGGTCGCCGTTCCGAAATAGACCGTGAGCGAGAAGATATCGTTCAGCGTCGTAATGAGCGGACCGGACGCTACCGCCGGATCGGCGTTCAGGCGGTACAGAATAAGCGGGATGACGGTCCCTGCCATCGTTCCGATAATGACTGTCAGGAACAAGGAGCTGCCGACGACAAGCCCGAGCGGAAGGCTGGATTGCCAGAAGCCAGCGACAAGAGCGACCGCGAGGCCGCATACGGTGCCGATGATAAGCCCGACGACCAGCTCGCGTCCGATCAGCCGGCTGACAGAGCCTTTGTCCAGCTTCTCCGACGCCAGGCCGCGGATGACAACCGCCAGCGATTGCGTGCCCGTATTCCCCGTCATCCCGGCGATCATCGGCATGAAAAAGGTCAAAGCGACGACCTGCTGCAGCGTCTCTTCGAAGCGGCTGATAATGCTGCCCGATACCAGGCCGAGGAACAGCAGCATAATGAGCCAGGGCAGACGACGCCGCGCTGCCGTGAACGGATTCGTGCGGAAATCGATTGTCTTGTCCGTAGCCGAATATTTATTGAAGTCCTCATGCGCCTCTTCCCGCAGGACGTCGATGACGTCATCGACCGTCACGATCCCCATCAGCCGGTTATTCTCATCCACGACCGGCATCGAGAGGAAGTCATACTGCTCGAACAGGCGGGCGACTTCTTCCTGATCCGTATCGGCCGTAACGGAGATGACCTTCTCATTCATCAAGGCGTGAATCGTCTCCGTCTCCTGGGCCAGTACCAGCTCGCGGTACGAGAGCGTGCCGACAAGACGCTTTGCTTCATTTACGACATAAAAATAATGCACATGCTTCGTCAATTCGGCGAATGCCTTCACCTTCTCGACGGCTTCACGCACTGTATAGCGCTCATAGAACCAGACATAGCGGTTCGTCATCAGACCGCCGGCCGTCTCCGGCTCATAGGTCAAGAGCTGACGTACCGTATCGCTCTCTTCCCGCTTCATCAGCGACAGCAGGAATTCCTTCGCTTCGACGCTGACGGCCGCCATCGTATCGGCCAAGTCATCGTTATCCATACGGTTCAATACTTCCGCAGCACGCTCGTGCCCGAGCATCTGAAAAGACTCCAGCTGCAGCGCCGGATCCAGCTCGCGCATGATGCCTGTAAGCTGATCGACGTCGAGCACGTCCAGCAAGCGGGAGCGGTGCGTCATCTTCGCGTCCCGATAGACGAGAGCGAGGTCATACGGGTGCCAGTACCGGAAGGCATGCCGGATCGACTCGTTATCTCCCTCTAGAATCTGAATCGCCTCCGCCACGATATCTTCGGGCTCTCTGCCTCCGTTAACCGCTTCGTTCGGGTCATCGGTCTGTTGTCTGCTCACGCCGCCACCTCCTTCATGATGTTCTGCGGGCTTTCTTCCCTCACTGTCCATGCACCGCACCAAGGCCAATCGCTTCATCATATGATTAACACATTCGTTGGGTACCGACACATCGTGCTGCCTGCGAACTTTACCTATTAAATCTTTCATATTATATGAAAAAAAGCAAGGATTAACCGCATTCCTTCCGCTGCGGTCCATCCTTGCCGTTATGGCTCCGTATGCCAATCCACTTCTGCCTTACTCCCCCGCCGAATAGGCGGCCAAGCTGCGAATATGCGGCTCTGCCGCCTCCTCCGTTACGCGGATCCGGACGCGGGATGTCCGCGTCGGCTCGATGCGGTCGATCTTCTTGTGACCGATGGCGCTTCCCGCTGCGACCGGCTTCCACTCCCCGCCGACCTCCGCTTCGATCGTGTAGGCGTGCACCCGTTCTCCGTGGGCGATATTCTCCATCGTGACGACATGATCGACGAGAGCTTCCTCGTCCAGCGCCAGCTCGAGCTCGGATCCCGTGCCGGAGGCGGAGCCAAGCGGCTGTCCGAAGCGGCGGCGGATCTCCGCCCCGAATTCGAGCACGCGCTCCGTGTCGGGCTCCGGCAGCAGCCCGCGTTTGTCCGGAGAGACATTCAGCAGCAGCGTCGTGCCATGCCCGACCGAGCGGTAATACAAGTCCATTAAATGCTCGAGGGAGTGCAGGCTCTGCTCATCGTTCGGATGCCAGAACCAATGCCGCTTCCGGATCGGCACGTCGCATTCCGCGGGCACCCAGCCCGGTGTCTCTTCCATCCATGTATTCATGTCGCTCGTGAACATGCTCACCCGGGCGCTCTCCGCCGTGTTCCAGCACGGATACGGCGCGACGCCGTCCTCATTCCCGACCCAGCGGATCGTCGGAGCGCCCATATTGAAGATCATCGCGTCCGGCTGATGCTGCTTCACGAGGCCGATAATGCGCTTCCAATCATATTCGCGCCCTTCGGAGCCGGCCCCGTCGAACCACACCTCGACGAGAGGCCCGTATCCGGTCAGCAGCTCGGTCAACTGCTCCGCATAGAAATCGTCATACGCAGCCGGGTCGGCATAGCATGGCGCATTGCGATCCCACGGCGACACGTATAGGCCGAACTTCATCCCTTCCTCCCGGCAGGCGTCCGCGACCTCGCGCACGACATCGCCCTGGCCGTTCTTCCACGGGCTCGATCGGACCGAATAATCGGTCGTCTTGGTCGGCCACAGACAGAAGCCGTCATGATGCTTCGCCGTCAGAATGACATAGTTGAAGCCGGCTTCCTTCGCGGTCCGGATCCATTGCCGCGCATCCAGCTCCGCCGGGTTGAACAATTCCGGGGAATCCGTCCCGTCTCCCCATTCCTGATCGCAATACGTATTGATGCCGAAGTGAAAAAACATCCCCAACTCCAAGTCCTGCCACGCCAGTTGCTGCGGCGTGGGCACAGCCAGCCTCTGATTCATCCTGCCGCTGCTCCTCTCTACCGATAGATTGGTTGTCGCTGCTCTCCAGATGACGAGCCGGCCGCCGTCCGAATCCGCGCCGAAGCGCTTCCGACGGCAGACTGCCCCTTATTTTTTCAAAGCCTTGCTATAAATTTCAAGATACTTAGATAATTGCAGCCCGTCAAACCCTTTGACATAAGCGTCCCAATCCTTGTCCAAATCTTTGCTGCCGGTAATGAACTGCGCCATGTTCGATTCGACGTAATCATTAATCGAGGTCTGCAGCTGCGCGGCCAGGGAAGCATCCTCCGCCGCAATGAAGATATCGGACGGGAAGGCGATCTCCGGCTTCGCGAACGGCTCGTATTTCTTCGACTCGTTGCGCAGGCGCAGCCCGTAGCCGTCTTCCGAATACATATCCTCCGGCACGGCGAAGGAGTCGCGCAGCTCATTGGTCATTTTCATGATGCCGAGCTCCTGCCATGTTCCATTCTGCACCTGGGCCACGTTCGGCTTCGGCGTCTGCTTGAAGCGCGCCGGCGTTCCGTCCGCCGTCTTCTCGCCCGCTTCGGCCTTGCGGTATCCATCCCCTTCTCTGCCCATGCTGGTGAACAGGGTCGCTTCCTCCGAGTAGAGATAGTCCGCGAACCGGATCGCCGCGATCTGCTGTTCGGCCGTCGCCTTGTTCGAAATCGCGAACTGGCCGTTGCCGGCGCCGACGAAATAGGCTGCAAGCTGCACGCCTTCCGGCCCCTTCAGCGGCGGAACCGTGACATAGTCCTTGTGGCGCGGGGTCAGTTCATTTGGCGAATACACATAGCTGATCAGCGCGGTGGCGACCGCTCCCATCACATTGTCCGGCCGGTTGCCGACCTGCTTCACGGCATCCGCGTTTTGCGTGAACGATGCTTTGTCAATCAGCCCTTCCGCATACAGCTTATGGATGTAGCGAAGCCCTTCCCGCCACGGCTCCTGATTCGGCGAGAACTTCAATTCCCCGTTGTCCAGATACATATAGGTCGTGGCATCGTTATAGATGAACGCATTCATCAAGTACGCGTCCAGGCCACCGCCCCACATTTCCTTCTTCCCGGCGGTCGTGAGCGGAATCTCATCCTGCTTGCCGTTGCCGTTCGGGTCCTTCTCTTTGAATGCCTTCAAGGTCTCATAGAACTCTTCCGTCGTCGTCGGCATCTTCAGCCCGAGCTGATCCAGCCACTTTTGGTTGATCCACATTTTCGACGCATAGGTGCAGTGATAGCACTCGTTCACCTTGGGGATCGCGTAAATATTGCCGTCTGGCGTCGTCATCGCGTCCTTCAAGTACGGAATATCCGCCATCGCCTGCTTAATGTTCGGCGCATACTTCTCAATCAGATCGTTCAGCGGGATGAAGACGCCCTGCTGGCCGTACTTCATTTGATCCGCCTTGCTGAAGGAGCCTGCCAGAATCACTTCCGGATAATCGCCGCTCGCCATCATGAGCTGCTTCTTCTCCTCCAGCGCGCCTTCCGGCACGACATCCCATTTAATCTGGATATTGGTCTTCTCCTCGAGGAACTTCGTGAACTCGTTCGTCTCCAGATTCTCGATCGCCGCCGATTGGGGAGCGAACATTTTCAGCGTCATCGGCTCCTTCGCAATCGGGAATTCCCCGACCGGGCTGAAGAGCTCCTCCGCCTTGGCCGCATCGGCCGGGTCGGTTGCTTCCGCTCCCTGCTTCGTGCCCCCTCCTCCGGAGCATGCCGCCAGCAGCAGCGAGATGCTCAACAGCATCGCGAGCAAGACAGCTCCCTTTTGTCTCATGGTTGGACCCTCCTTGAAAATGTCATTTAAGTATAGGAATGCATGAGGCATGCAGTGTTACCCTTTTAACGATCCGATTAAGACGCCCTTCACAAAATGCTTCTGCACGAGTGGATAGATCATCAGCACGGGCGCGCTGGCCACCACGATCAGCGAATACTTGAGCAGCTCGGCAATGCCCTGCAGCTGCAGCATGTCATCCACATTGGCCATCATGGCCGGATCAACAGTATTGAGAATCAAAATGTTGCGCAGCACAATTTGCAGCGGAAACATATCAGGCGACTTCAAATAAATGAGCGCCCCGAAATACGAATTCCAATGCCCGACCGCATACATCAGCGTCATGACGGCCAGAATCGGCTTGGACAGCGGCAGCACGACGCTTGTAATGAAGCGGATATCGCTGCAGCCGTCAATTTCCGCCGCCTCCGACAGCTCCTCCGGGATGGACGACTGGAAGAAGGTGCGGGCGATAATGACCTGGAACACCGCCAAGGCGCCCGGAATGATCATCGCCCAGCGCGTATCAATCAGACCGATCGACTTCACGACCATATAGTTCGGGATGAGACCGCCGTCGAACAGCATCGTGAAGACGAGCAGCATCATGAGCAGATGCCGTCCGTAGAACGTCTTGCGCGACAGCGGGTAGGCGATGAGCACCGTCATGACGACATTGACCAACGTGCCGAAGACGGCGTAGAAGATCGAGTTCGCGTAGCCAATCAATATATTGGAATTCGCGAAGACAGCCTTGTACCCGGCAAGCGTGAACTCGACGGGAAAGATCCAGACCCGCCCCGAATTCACCGCCTGCGGCGAACTGAACGAAGCGCTCAAAATATGAAGCAGCGGGAATAAAATAATAACCAGGATCAACGTTAAAAAAACGTACACGCCAGCGAGGAACAAGCGGTCGGGCAGCGATTCCCGAATCATCGTTTTGCTCATGAACGAGAGCCCCCTTTACCACAAACTTGACTCGGACAGCCGGCGCGCAATCGCGTTAACCGTCACGATCAAGATCAGATTGATGACTGAATTGAAGAGCCCGATCGCGGTCGAGAAGCTGAAGTTCGCATTTAACAGCCCCACCTTGTAGACATAGGTCGATATAATCTCCGACGACTCCAGATTGAGCGGGTTCTGCATCAGATACATTTTCTCGAAGCCGACGCTCATCATGCTGCCGACATTCAATATAAGCAGGATCACCATCACCGGAAAAATGCTTGGCAAATCGATGTTCCATATTTTCTGGAAGCGCGTCGCGCCGTCGACCTTGGCCGCTTCATACAGCTCCGGATTGACGCCGGCCAGCGCGGCGATATAAATAATGGCGCCGTAGCCCGTAAATTGCCATACGTCGGACCAGACATAAATCGATTTGAACAGCTCCGGCCGTCCCATGAAGTCGATCCCTTCAAACCCGAAGAGCCGCAGCACATTGTTCACCATGCCGACGTTCGGCGACAGGGCAACGATCACGATCGACACCATAATGACGGTCGAAATGAAATAGGGCGCGTACGTCACCATTTGCACGGTCTTTTTGAACCAGCCGTTCCGAATCTCATTCAGCAGCAAGGCCAACAAGATGGGCGCCGGGAACCCCACTGCCAGCCCGTACAGGCTGACGACGATCGTATTGCGGATGTAATTCCAGAAGTAGGGGGACTCGAGGAACTGCTCGAAATATTTCAGTCCGACCCACGGGCTGTCCCAGATGCCCTGCACGACGTTATATTCTTTGAACGCAATCAGCACGCCGCCCATAGGCACATATTTGAAAATAATCAGGTAGGCGACGGGCAGCAAGACCAGCAGGTAGAACTGCCAATGCTTCTTGATCCGCTTGCCGGTGCCTGGGGCAAACGCGAAGCGCGATGTCAGGCGGCGGGATGCAGATCCGGGCGTGACGTTTGCCAAGGGGCATTCCTCCTTTGTCAGATGCATTAATGCAGAATGTTACCGTTTTCAAGTCTGCGTATCCCATGGCAGGCTCTTCATCTCTGTTCGAGACGCATGGCGCAGAAGCGAAGCGCTGGTTTCCGGCTTCCGGAACGCCGGTCCGAAAGCCTCCCGGGTTGAGTTTGATTATAGGCGACGGAATTCCGCCGGCACAATCAACCATTTTCCCGGGGAAGAACCATTTTCTCCCGCAGCGATTCCCCTTGCGGCAAGCGGTCAATTGACCGTTTTCCCTTCGCTTGATAACTTTCGCCCGCCGCTTCCTTGGCGGGATCGCCTTGCGCGTTCAAGGGCACTACGAGTTGATCGTACCCGCCCGATCCGGACCACACGATTTTCAGATTCTCACACATGAGCTCGTGAAAACTGTAAAAGTACATCTTTTTCTACAGCATCGGGGCGTGGAATAGTAAAACCTGCAAATATACAGGAATTCTCTCCGTTATCGCTCGGTTCGGGACCGTTTCGGGCAAAAAACTGCACTGCTGCAGCTTTTTAAGGCAGTTCCCGTTCCGCTGGCGATCAATTCATGCACTTTTGCAGGCTGTTGAGAAAGTCCAAGGGATTTTTTGGCGCTTCATTTTTTATATGGTGGATCTCGTCTCTCCGTAGAAAAAATCGATTGAAAACGCTATGCGTGCCAAGTTTTGAGTAGGAAAATGGACAATCTCCACCCCTTCGTAAAAAACAGGGGTTTTCCAACGACCTGAAAACTGCACCATCTCCCTAGACACGTCTATCCGATAGGCGAAATCCGCAAAACTACACGATTTCTCCAGACACTCTATTCGGTAAGCGAAATCCTGCGCAAATACAGCAATTCGATATGGACGACTTTACCAGGAAGGGAATCCTGCAAAACTGCAGGAATTTCACCCGGTTTACTTCAACTTGAAGCAATAGGGCCATAAATGATGTAGATTTGCAGCAATTCCTCGGGATGTGGACTCATTGAGCCGAAATTCCTGTAAAATAGCAGCAATTCCCTCCACACGTTCAAGCCCCGAGAGGCAACGATGCTCCCTCTCCTGAAGGCAACGAGGCGATGATACCTCCTGGAGGCGATGATGCCCCGAGGATCCGACGTGGTCTCTTGGATCCCGTAAAATCAGGCCGCTGAGAAGTCTGTGGGAATTTTGTCCACTTCATTTTTTATATGGCGGATCTCGTCTCTCACTAGAAAAAATCGATTGAAAACGCTCTGAGGGCCAAGTTTTGATTAGGAAAATGGACAATCTCCACCCCTTCGCAAAAAACAGGGGTTTTCCAACAGCCTGCACTTTTGCAGACTCTCGCACTCCCGATGAACGCCAAAAGGGCGACGTGCATGCACGTCGCCCCATTCAATCACGGCGCCACATCCGCCGAAGCGGCGGCGCTATAGCTGCTCCGGTATTCCCCCGGAGAGATGCCTTCCATTCGTTTGAATACCCGGCTGAAGGAGACGGCCCCTCCATAACCGATCTGTTCCGCAATCGTCTGCACCGGCAGGTCGGTCTGCCGCAGCAGCCGCTTCGCTTCTTCCAGCCTTAGCCCGATCAGGACATCGATGAATTTCTCGCCGGTCACTTCCTTGAAGCTTTTGCTCAGCAGCTTCGGCGCGATGTCGAACGTCTCGCTCAGCAGATTCAGCGACATTTGCGGATCTGCATAATGCTCCCGCATATAGGCCTGCACGCGGCCGATAAGCAGGGCGTTGCGCTCCTGATCGGCGCAGGCGAGACGCTCTGCCGCCTGCTCCAACCCGTCCCGCAGCGTCCGCTCCAGCTCCTCCAGCGTCAGGCACGCATCCAGCCGCTCCAGCCAGGCCGCTTCCGGCGCTTCTTCCGCCGCGGTCTTCAATCGGCGCGCCACTTCCGGCACCCATTGGCGGCAGGCGCGGCGAACCTCCTCACGGGTCAGACACCCGGCGCGGAGCAGCTCCACCCATTCCGACAGGCGGGCCTCGCGATCTGCGGCCGTTCCCGCCAGGCTGTGGGCGATCGCGCGCGCCAACGGCTGCAAATCCGGCGGATCCCGGCGGAGTTCCTCCTCGATCAAGACCTGATTCGAGCCGCAGGTCATCTTCCGGCTCAAGGCGCGCAGCGCTTGATCGAGCGCATGGGGAATCGCCCGGATTGACGGCGCCGTGCCGCCGATGCCTGCCGTTGCCGTCCACTTCAAATAGCCGTTAATCCATGCCAGCATATCCTCCACAATCGCCGCCAGCCTGCGTTCGGCCTCTGCCGGCGCAACCGGCTCCCCATCGCATTGCTCCGGCGGCTGCCAGAGCATCGCCAACCGCTCTCCGGTCAGCCAGTCCGCCCACAAGGACCAGCCGTGCTGAGCGGCCGTCTCCTGGCATGCGGACTTGGCTGCATATTGCAGCAGGAACCGGTCCCGCTTCGAATACGCCTCGACGAAGGCGGCATAGTTATCGATCTCCAGCACGGCGACGAGGCATGGCCGATCGGGCGCGAGCGGCACATCGATATGCTGGGCCGTTCCGAGCGGATGATCCTCGTAAGTCCCGTCCAGCCATTGCCGGAACGTATAATTGCGCAGGAAGACCGCATCCTTCTTCCCCTGCTCGACAGACTGATCCCGCTCCGCGAACATGCGGTCCAGCGCCGATTCAATGACGGCGAACTCATCCCAGCGAACCGTGTCCGACCGCTTCGATGCCGGAGTCTCGGCGATTTCGTTCACACGGTTCACCAGCTTCGCAATCGGCTGATAATGCCGGTGAGTCACATAGACGATCCAGGCCACCGCAGCGAGCAGAAGCGCCATCCCCCCGATAATCCACACATTGAACCACCGATCGGCGGACAGCACCGCCTTGTCCTGGCGGAATCCGCTCTCATATACCCAACCGGTATACGGTGACATGTAATTCGAGACGACCTTGAAGCTTTTGCCCGCGGAGTTATCGGTATCATCGAAAAGCAGATCATTCGCTTCCCCATCCATAACGCGGATGCTGTTCAATTCGGTTCCGTACCAGTCCTTCACCATCGAGGTCACCGATGCGGCGGCCACATTGACGACGATCATTCCGCCGCTTCCGCCCGAATTCGGCACGCTGCGGACAAGCGAGATGACGCGCTTCGATTCCTGGAAGTCGAATTCCTTGAACGGCCGGGCTCCAATCCAGGGATAGTCGGTGCTCTTCAGATTCTGATGCTTCGCGATGAATTCCCGGTCAAGATACTGCTCCAGGCTCCATTCCTTGCTGCTGCTGAACACTTTGCCGTCTTGGAAGCGAACGAGGTAGATCGAGTCGATAAGCGGGTAGCTGGCGCTCATTCGCCGCATCAGCTTCATGATTCGCATATGCAGCGGAACGTCGTCATCCGTCGTTTGTTGAAAAAATTGGGCAAGTTCCGGAGAGTTCACCACTTCGGAGACCAGCGTCTGATCGATGGCTTTGAGCGAGGCATCGGTCGCACGCAGCGTCTGCAGCAGAAGCGAGGCATTGGTGCGCATGGCGTCATTCCGGCTCTGTTCGCTCAGCGTCTGGAAAAAGACGAAGAACAAGAAGCTGACGACGATGATGAACACGGGCATATACGAGAGCAGTAGACGGTAGAACCATCGCTTGGCATTCATCATAAGGGGCCTCCCTTGCTTGAACCATCCAAGGTAAACGCTTACATTCAGATAACAAAAAAATCCCTTGCGGGACTTGTTGTTGGAATCATAAGTGGCGGAGAGAGAGGGATTCGAACCCTCGCGGCTGTTACACCCTAACGCTTTAGCAAAGCGCCCCCTTCGGCCTCTTGGGTACCTCTCCGTATAAAAATGGCTCCCCGAACAGGACTCGAACCTGTGACAACTCGGTTAACAGCCGAGTGCTCTACCGACTGAGCTATCGGGGAATGACAAGTATTAATGTATCACAGGATAGAACAGATGTCAAGCAGGGGGAGATGAATTTCGTTGTCCCGTTCATCTCCCTCCCATCGCCTACTCTGCCGCCCCGCTTTCCTTCCCGAAATGCTTGGCCAGTTCCACGATAAGCGCGCCCATCCGCTCCTCTTCGGGGATGATGATCCGCTGCACTCCTTCCTCAGCGATGGCGGCTGCCGTAACTTTGCCGACCGCGGCCATCCATGTCCGGTTGGCGAACACCTCCAGGAGCCGCTCCGTCAACCCGTTCCGCTTCGCATAGTCGAACAGGAAGCGTGCCTGGGGAGCGCTTGTCATCGCGACGGCATCCACTTCCCCGGCGAGCAGCTCGGCCGCAAGCTGGCGCAGCACGTCCTCCGGCGGCGGCGTATGGCGGTAAGGCATCAGCTCCATTGTATCGGCACCGGCTTGCTTGAAGTACTGCACAAGCGCCGGCGCCGGATCGCCGTGCAGTTGGAGCGAGACGAGCTGCCCTGCCAAGCCGTTCCCGCTGGCGTTCAGCGAGCGGAGCAGGCCGGCTGTCGACCCGTCGTCATCCCGGACGGCAGGCCTGATGCCGATTCGCTTCAGCGCATTCACCGTCTTGTAACCGCGGGCCGCGTGCTTCATCTCCGCCATCTTGCGGAGGAACGCCTGCTCCTTGCCTGCTTCGCGGGCCGCTTCCAGCAGCCTGTCCAACCCCATGCCCGTCGTCCAGACGGCCAGCGATACCGGGGCCTCCAGCAGCCTGTCGACTTCCGCCTCCAGCCGCTCGAAGCCCTCGAGCATCGTTCCTTGCGTCGGCCTCACCCAAGGCGTCCCGCCCTGCTTGCGCACGAGCGCGGACATTTCTTCCGCCTTGCGAGGCCCCGTGATAACAATCGTCTTCCCTTCCAGCTTAGCCATGATCCTTCCTCCCCGTCTCTGTGCGGACCGGAACGATCCGGAGCTTGCCGCGGCAGCGCCCGCACACATATTTCGTCACATCCACTCTCCGCTTGCGGAGATAGGTGTGGCGGCAATCGACGCATTCCAAGCGATAACGGTAAGGCAGCCTGCGCTTGCCCTCCGCGCCGGGCAAGGAACGGCAGTAGCGCGAGCCCCCCACGGCCTGGAGCAGCTCCTTGAAGTCGCGGTCGCGGTGCCGGTACCCTCTGCCTTCCAGATGCAGATGGTAATGACACAGCTCATGCTTGATGATCCGTTCTACTTCCTCCTCGCCGAAGGCCTCCAGCTGCTTCGGGTTGATCTCGATATGATGCGAGGCCAGCAGATAGCGGCCTCCCGTCGACTTCAGCCGCCCATTATAGCGCGCCTGATGCCGGAACGGTTTGCCGAAGTCCCGCAAGGACACCATTTCCACCCATTGCTGCAGCGACTGATTCGTATAGGTCATCTGTATCACCCTGCTTCCCTACTTGAATTTGTACTGGATGTCCAGTACACTGTCAAGAGAAGAATTGCGGATGAAGAGAGGGATTGCCGGATGGCGAAGATGCGCTATATTCTGTTTCAACTGGGGAGCAACTGGGAATTCGTCGAGATGCCTGCCGAGTACGCCTACCAACTGAGCGCGCTGAATTTGCGCTTGCATAAAGAAATCAATAAGCTGACAGCGGAACGGGTGCCTAAGCTGCCGGTGGCGATCGCGGAATGCGAGCAGTTGGAGATGCTGCAGGAGGAGGCGCGCACGCTCAGCGGACTTGAATACATGAATCGGCTGGAACAGGCCTTCGCCGGGATTCAAGAGGAGCATTATCCCCTCATCGCGCTGCTGACGGAGATACGGGCGCTGCAGGCCCAGATGGAGCAATGGTACGAGGAAGAGGCCGAAGCGGCCGGCATCCAGTAAGCGGAACGTCAGCACGACAAACCGCAAGCGGAGAACCGAATAAGCAACAACGAATCATAACCGGAACGAAGCCCGCCGCTACGTTCCGGCTTTTTGCGTCGGACCTGCACCAAATGCGGCGACAGCCCATAAGATAGCGTTACAACAAGGAATCTGCGTCCCCGGGCTGAAGGAGGGATACTCATGCCGCAATGGTTATGCAACCAGCTGATGCGGGCCTTTCACAAGAAGGACCGCCGCCAGATTAAGCTGTTAAACGAGTGCTGGTTTTTTTATCGTTCGAAGCAGCGCGTTCATCCGTAAATGCAAGCGCTATTTCCACAAATCCAAGGCGCCTGAGGACATGTCCGGACGGCAGCCGTAGCCCCGATCGAATGAAGCCCCCGCGGCGACCGTCTATGCGACGGACGGCAGCGGGGGCTTATTAGCGTTCGCGTGCAGGCGAGCGCGATATCCTCTTATTGCAGGTTATCGACGCTGGACCGCTTCATCGTCAAGCCGACGCGGCCTTTTTTCACATCGACGGACAGTACCCATACTGTGACATTGTCCCCGACGGAGACGACATCGAGCGGATGCTTCACATACCGATCGCTCAGCTGCGAGATATGCACGAGGCCGTCGTTTTTGATGCCGATGTCGATGAAGGCGCCGAAGTCAATTACATTGCGGACCGTCCCCTTCAGCTCCATGCCCGGCTTCAAGTCTTCAATCTGAAGCACGTCCGTGCGGAATACGACCGGAGGCAGCTCCTCCCGCGGGTCACGGCCCGGACGGAGCAAGCTGTCGATAATATCCTTCAAGGTCGGCACGCCTACTTCCAGCCGTTCCGCACAGCCGTTCACGTCCACCTTCCGCAGACTCTCAGCCAGCTCTGGCGTCCCGATCTTGTCGGGACGGACCCCAAGCTCGGCGAACAGCCGGTCGACTACCGGATACGACTCCGGGTGAATCGGCGTATTGTCCAGCGGATGCGCGCCATCGGGTATGCGAAGGAATCCGACGCATTGCTGGAACGCCTTCGGCCCGAGGCGGGCGACCTTGGACAGCTGCTTGCGCTCGGTGAATTTGCCGTTCTCCTCGCGATGCTTGACGATATTTTTGGCCAGCGTCGCATTGATGCCCGATACATAGGACAATAGCGACGGGGAAGCCGTATTCACGTCGACCCCGACGTGGTTGACCGCCGACTCCACGACGGCGCCCAGACTCTCCTCCAGACGCTTCTGCGCGACATCGTGCTGGTATTGCCCGACGCCGATTGCCTTCGGGTCGATCTTCACCAGCTCGGCGAGCGGATCCTGCAGCCGGCGGGCAATCGAGACGGCGCTCCGTTCCGCCACATCGAGGCTCGGGAACTCCTCGGCCGCCAGCTTCGAAGCCGAGTAGACGCTCGCCCCTGCCTCGCTGACAATCGCGTAATGAAGCTTCAAGTCCCGACGAGACTGAATCCAGTCGGCGACGAACTGCTCGGTCTCCCGCGAAGCCGTCCCATTGCCGATCACGACCAGTCCGACGCGATAAGTATCCGCGAGCCGGTTGAATGTCTTGACGGCTTCCGCCGTCTTATGATGCGGGGCGGTCGGATACGTGACGGCCACCTCCAGCAGCTTGCCCGTGTCGTCGACCACCGCCAGCTTGCACCCGGTCCGGAAGGCCGGGTCGACGCCAAGCACGGTCTGGCCCCGTACCGGCGGCTGCAGCAGCAGGCTGCGCAGATTTTGCGCGAATACTTGAATGGCCTGCTCCTCCGCCTTCTCCGTCAGTTCCCCACGCACTTCCCGCTCAATCGAAGGCGCGATCAAGCGCTTATAAGCATCCTCGATCGTCGCTTGAAGCAAGTCGTTCACGACCGAATCGCCCCGAATCGTGCGCTTGCTCATATACACTACGATCTTGTCCACGGGAACATCGAGCGCGACCTTCAGGACGTCCTCTCTCTCCCCCCGGTTAATGGCCAGAATCCGGTGGGACGGCAGCCGCTTGACCGGCTCTGTATATTCATAGTACATCTCGTAGACCGATTCCTGCTCTTTATCCTTCGCTTCCGTGCGAATGACGCCCTGATCCATCGTATACCGGCGAACCCAGGCGCGTATATCCGGGTCGTCACCCAGCATCTCCGCGATAATATCCTGGGCTCCCTGCAGCGCATCCTCGGCGGCAGGAACGCCCTTCTCTTCATCTACATAAGCGGACGCCTCCTGCAGCGGATCGCCCTGCTTCGGCAAGGACAAAATCCACTGCGCCAACGGCTCGAGCCCGCGTTCCTTCGCCACGCTGGCGCGCGTCTTGCGCTTCTGCCGGTAAGGACGGTAGAGGTCCTCCACTTCCTGCAGCTTCGAGGCATGGACAATCGACTCCTGCAGCGGCTCTGTCAGCTTGCCCTGCTCATTGATGAGCCGTAGCACCTCGCGCTTGCGCTCCTCCAACCCCCGCAAATAACCGAGCCGCTCCTCCAACGTCCGGAGCTGCGTCTCATCCAGCTCGCCGGTCATCTCCTTGCGGTACCGGGCAATGAACGGAATCGTATTCCCTTCGTCCAACAGCTCGATCGTCCGTTGAACTTGTCCGCGTCCAAGAGACAATTCCGAGGTCAACTGATGGAGAAGACGTTCCGGTTCGCTTGTCTTCATCTGTTCAATTGCCGCGTCTAATGCTTGGACTTCCATCGTTTCGTCACGTACGGTCATGTATGACTTCCTTTCCATACCTGTTTCTGCAACCCTTTACAGCCTACTCATTATTGTCGCAAAAACAAGCCGCAAAATCCACACTCTTCTTCATTGCGATGTGCATACCCGTATGCAGAAGATGGTCGATACGCGGAGACTCCCGCGCCGGACTTGGTTCGACATCCAGCGCCTCCTGTTCTGGCAGTCCTCGGCGGCACGCGTCGAATTCGCAGGGAACGTGAAGCCTTCCGGGAGCAGAGCCAAGGCTTTTCGGACTAGGGCTATGACATTAGGAGCATTTTAGGCGAATCACGTTCCGCATGATTGTCAAGATCGTTCCGGTTATGTACAATTTAGTACACAACTAGAGCACTATAATGGACAGCATCCAATATATGCGATATGAAAGGAGGCCCGCAATGTCTCGCGGACAACGGTGTGTTGTCCCGCCGCCACCGCGCACGAAAGCATAAACGCAACACCGAACCCCGTTAGAAAGCGGCTATGCAACACAAGGTTATTTCGGCAGAGAACCTATCGGCAATCCTTTTCCCCAAACGATAAGAGATAAGGAGTGTTCGAATGTTGAACAAAAAGCTATCCCGTATCAGCGCGTTCTGCTCAATGACTCTCGCTGTATCCCTGCTGCAGCCTGTCCTCCATATCCATGCCGAGCCTGCCACATCTGCGCAGCAGTCCTCTTCTTCCGCAGTTGCAACCTTACCATCCTGCTCTCAGCATGATCTCGATGTGCTCAGCCGCGATCTTGCCGGCATTCCTCTGGACGGCAATTCCTATAATGGGGGCGTGGCCGCATTCGGGGAGCATGCCTTCGCCGTCGCTGCCGATCCGCGCTCAACCTCGATTATGGCCGCGGCCCGCTACGGCCAAGGCCGGATCGCCGCAATTGGCGGGGAGGCATATTTCAAGCTGACCGAGCCCGATACGAGCGGCAATGCGATTGTCGCCCGCAACATTTTGAACTGGATTACGGAAGGTTTGCCGCTCAGCTATGAGCAAGCGCGCACGGGACAAGGCCGTATTGCCATCATCACGAAAACTTCGGATTTCGCCGCCCGCCCGGATCTGCCTATCGATATTACCCATGTCGACCGATGGACAGCTACAGATGAACAAGGCAAGGCTCTGCTGGATCCTGCCGCATATCCGGTCGCCTTTATCGACTATACCTATGTGGAGGAAGAGGAAGTGCAGCCGCTGCTGGACTACATACGGGAAGGCGGCCGCCTCGTCTTCGCCGCCAAGGGCTGGGTATTCGAGCAGTATCCATCCGTCTCGAAAGAGACAGACCAAGCCACCGCATCGCTCGCATCCGATTATCCGCTGCAGCGTCTCCTGAATAAGGCGGGCTTGTCGCTCATGAACAACCAGGCGACGACATGGGATGGCTCGGCGCCGTTCCTGAATCTGACCCAAGCCGCTCACTATAACGCGAACCATATTATGGCCGAAGCCAAAGCGATTGAAGCCGGAACGAAAACGATCGGCGAAGCCACTATCGGGTTCTCCGATTCCGACGACAAGGCCAAAATGAAAATCATCACCTCGACATTGGGCTCGACGCTCGGATCCCTGTCTCCGGCAAGCCCGGCCTATGCCCAGGTCCAGGAGGACGCGTCCAAGCTGGGCAGCATTACGCTGCCTGTCGAGCCTGCCGCCAAGCCATACAGCGCTTCTCTGCTGCCTGCGCTGATGGAGCGCCTTCTCCGCGATCCGGCCGGCGCCAAATCGCCCTTCGCGGATGCGTTCCCGGGCAAAACCCTGGACGGCGGTCCGGCGGTAACCGGCAAGCGCATCTGGATCGATTTCGACTATTCCACCTACTCTTATCTGCGTCAATTCTACGTGCCTCAGAACTGGATCAGCACCGGCGTGTATGCGGAAGCAGGCAAGCCGATCACGATCGATGTCCCGCAAGGAACCACGAATCTCGATGTCCAGATCGGGGCTCATACCGACAACCTGAGCAGCCTGTCGCTGGACAACTGGAAGCGGGCCCCGGTTATTACGAAGCGGGAAACCTTGTCTCCGGGAAGAAATACGATCACAAGCCCTTATGGCGGCCTGGTGTATCTGATTCCGACGAAGCCGAAGCCGGGGACAGCCGTCACGGTCAACCTGAACGGCGGCGTTCAAGCCCCGCATTACATCAAAGGCACGACTAAGCTGAAGGATTGGCAAGATACGATTCGCCATTACGGAGCGCCTTGGGCCGAGCTTCAGACCGATCGAGTGATATTGACCCTGCCTTCGGAGCACGTCCGCAATCTCGATCATCCGGATGAAGTGCTGAAGCTGTGGGACGAAATGCTGACCGAATATGACAAGCTCGTCGGCACGGCGCCGAATCGAAGCTTGCCTCATCGAAGCATCTCCCTGCCTTACCGCTATGTGGGAGATATCCAGATCAGCGCCGGCTTCATGCATGCCGGATACCCGATCATGTTCTTCAACGATCCGTCCGCCATCGATGCCGTTACCGTGGATGGCATCAAGACACTGGACGGATGGGGCTGGTGGCATGAGACGGGCCATGAGTACCAGCAAAATGCCTGGACGTGGGGCAAAGTGACGGAAGTAACCGTCAACATTTTCTCCCTGTACATTCAGGACCACTTCGGCAATCCGTCTCGTCTGCTGCAAAAACGGTCCGACGGCACGACCATCTATGACACAGCCTTCAAATATATCGAGGCAACAAATGCGGATAAAAACTTCAATGATGACAATCAAGCCGACGTGTGGACCCGCCTTGTCATGTTCCGGCAGCTGCAGCTCGCTTACGGCTGGGAGCTGTACACGAAGCTGAATCATGACGTTCGCGAGATGCCTGCCGATCTGCTGCCAAAGACCGATCAAGAGCGCATCGATTTGTTCGTGACGAAGGCGTCGCAGCTGAGTGGAAATAACTTGCTGGAGTTTTTCGACAAATGGGGCTTAAAATATTCCGCTGCAGCCAAGAACAAGGTGGAAGCAATGAAATTGCCGAAGCCTAAGACCCCGATTTGGACATTGAAGGACAAGGAAAAGTGATTGCGTACGCATTATCGCGATAAGGGGATGGCGCGCTGCCGCTGTCCCTTTATTTTTTGCTCATTCGGCCGGTCGGGGCCTTGCTTTCACACTCCCCTTGCCCATTCTCCCAATCGCTCAGAATGCAGCCCTTGGGAGCTTATTCGCCTGTTCGGTGGTTCGGTGGTTCGGTTGTTCGGTGGTTCGCTTGTTCGTATTTGTTTCTTTCGTTTTGAATCCTTTTTTTGATCGCTCTCCCCGTCGTTCAGGTAAAAATATTCTCCAACGTCCTTATGTAATCTCCTGTAATCTCCCTTCCACTCAGGACTCATTATCTACTGTGTTTTTGTGATAGCAACTATCGTAAACCAAATGGATGGCAGGACTGGCTTCATTCCTCTGAACTATGGGGATATTGAACATAAGAGGCACAAATAGCTCGTAGAGCTGCCTTGCCTGTTCTGAGTCATTGGTATATTGAACGCAAGAGGCACAAAAGGGGCTCCGGATAGCGCTGGCCTTGGATGCTCTGAGTCATGGGGATACCCAACGTAAGAGACACAAATGGCTTGTGTGGCTTGCCTTGGCTTCTTCTGAGCCACGGGGATATTAAACGTAAGAGGCACATATATGCGGCCCGCCCCTCAAGCAGGCAACAAAAAAAGGCAGGGGCCAGCCCCCGCCCGAAGATTCGCATTTTTTAGCGTGGTAACAAAAAAACGAGGCAGGCCTCGTTAAGTGGGTCGTAATCGGTTTTAAAAATCAATCAATCCGAGGCTGATAAGCAGCCCGTCATCGACCTTGTGCATCGTCTCTTCATCTAAGTGTGTTATTTTGTCGGTGAGCCGTTGTTTGTCGATGGTGCGGATCTGTTCCAGCAATATGACGGAGTCGCGGTCGAAGCCATGCGTCTTCGCGTCAATTTCAACATGGGTCGGCAATTTGGCCTTCTGAATCTGCGCCGTAATTGCCGCCACGATGACGGTTGGGCTGAACCGGTTCCCGATATCATTCTGAATGACGAGAACGGGACGGACCCCTCCCTGCTCTGAACCTACGACGGGCGATAAATCCGCAAAAAAAACGTCGCCGCGCTTTACAATCAATGTCTACACCCCGCTAACCAGGCGGTCGAGCGTGCCATCCGCTTCGACTTCTGCGTAAAAAGCCTCGGATGCCATCGTCAAGTTAATTTTGGCCATTTCCATATAGCCGCGCTGCATCGATTCACGGATGTGACGCTTCTTGCGCTCTTGCAAATACAACTTCATCGCTTGGCGAATGAACTCGCTTCGATTCGATTTTTCCATAGCAACGATACCGTCCACTTCTTGCAATAGTTGGTCGGGCAAGCTGATCATAATTCGTTTGGTGTTCTGAATATTAGCCACCTGTCCTCGCACCCCCAAAGCCTTTGCTGCCTAGTACCCATTATGTCGATTCTGTAGAAAAATTATACAACAGCATATATATGCTTCATCCATATCGAGTATGTTGCAGACCTTCTGCCTACAGACAATCCCTGATACATATTCTCTCTTCAACCTGAAAATCCTGCCGAAAATGTAAAAATGATTTCGGTAAAAGGTACCATTCCCCTAAATTCCGTCAATTATTGCAGCTTCGGCGTATGCCTCCGCTTGCAGCAGCGGGTTAATCACTTTGACGGGCTTCCCGCTCTCGATATAGAGGCGCGGCATACGATGGGCAACCATGCAGACGACTTCATAATGAATCGTCCCGAGATGATCGGCGATCTCCTCCGCCGTAATGCGCTCTTCGCCCTGCTCGCCAAGGAGCACCACTTCTTCTCCCGGTTCCGGCAAGGGCCCATCTTTGGCGAGCGGCTCCAGCGAGACCATGCATTGATCCATACAGATGCGCCCCAACACCGGGACGCGCCGGCCTCGGATCAGCATATGCGCTTTCCCGCTCAGCATGCGGGAATACCCATCCGCATATCCGACGGGAATTGTCGCAATACACTCCTCTGCGCTCGTATAGTAATGCATGCCGTAGCTGATCGCCTCGCCAGCGGGAACCGTCTTCGCATGGACGATGGCCGTCTTGAGGCTAAGCACCGGCCGCAATTGAATTCGCTGCCGGTTCACATCGGCTGACGGGTACAACCCGTAGGCGCTAATGCCCACCCTTACCATATCATATGCGGACTCAGGCAATTCCATTGCCGCCGCGCTGTTGCTCGCATGTATCAACGGAACTGTCAGTTCCTGTCTTTTCAGCTCATCGATGACGGCCTGGAACCGCTCCTGCTGCAGACGGCTGTAAGCTTGATCCTTCTCATCCGCACCCGCGAAATGGGTAAACATGCCTTCGACCAGCACACCCGCAATCGCCTGCAAGCGGCGGACGCAGCCGGCCGTATCCTCCGGCGTCCGAATACCCAACCGTCCCATGCCGGTATCCGTCTTGACATGCACCTTGAGCAGGCGCCCGCCGTAGCGGCCGGACAGCCCAGGTGCCTCTTCCTCCAGCTTGCGGATCCATTCCCCGGTAAATACTGTCAAGGAAATATCATGCTCAAAGGCGGCTTCAATCCCGGCAGGCGGCGTATAGCCCAGCACCAATATCGGCACCTGTACGCCGGCCCGGCGCAATTGCACGGCTTCATCCAGGAACGCCACGTTCACATAATCCGCTCCGAACCGTTCCGCCGCCCGCGCGATCTCCACGGCGCCATGTCCGTAAGCATTCGCCTTCACACAGACGCTCAGCTTCGTGGAAGACGGAAGCGCGGCGCGAAAAGCTTCCATATTGTGATGCAGCGCATCCAGCGAAATCTCCGCTCGCGTGGGACGATAATACGCCTCCATGGTCAGTCACCTTCTTCATGTCTGTTCATCCCGTTCCATGTAACAAACCTATGTTAATGCCCATGGCGGAGACTGTCAACCAAAGAGAGATGGAAATAACCAACCATTGCTTAGGAAAATTCCGCTGCTCGCGGTCGGTCGTGTGCCGGAGGTACTATGATTCGCGCTGCGCGCCGATCACGAGAAGGTCCGCATCCGTGGAGTGCCACGAAATACGGACCGAAGAAATGTGCTGCAGCCGTTATTTCCCAGGCTGATCCACGAGTGACTGTGCAATTTTCACCATTTCTTGTTCCGGCAGGTCGCCGCTGAGCATCCGATACTTGACTCCCTCATAGGTCCAAGTCAGCGTCTTCTGCTCCTCGCCGGTCATTTGCCCATAGGTGAAGCCCAGATCCACCGCCTTTGACTCGCCGACCTGAAGCCCGACTTCCATATCCTTCGGCCGGGATTCGATCAGCGTGAACGAATATGTGCCCGTATACCGCATCATGACCGGATGATCTCCGTTGTTCGGAAGCTCTTTCTCATCGAGCTTCGCCACACCTTCCGGCAGATAAGACGGTTCAATGAAGCCGAACGGCCCCATATCCTCTTCCACATTCGCGCTGTCAAGCTGCTCCCCTGCCGCATCCGTACCTTCAGCTCCGTCCGGAGGGGCAAGCGTCTCCTGGGATGGCGGCTGTCCGTTCTCATCCAGCTCCCCGTTCGGGATCATCGCATGATTCATGCCTGTCATATTGCGCTGCATGTCGAAGGAATCTTTATCGAATTTTTTGCCGAATTCGAATTGATTGAACTTCATCTCGACGACAACCTGCGCTTCCGAATCGGTGACCTGCACCTGCTTCGGCGTGTAATCGCTCTTGTGCAGCCAGATCTTCTGGCGGACGAGCGAGTCGGTCTGATAATCGGCTGCCACATCGAATACATAGCTGTCGCCATCCTCGGTGAACTGGCGTCCCTCATCCGAGAGAATGCTGCGGACCAGGGTCTGGTAGAGATACACCTGTCCTTGATTGTCCGGCCACTCGCTCTGGAAGCGGAAAATTTTCTTCAGGCTCGGCGTCAGCACAAATACGCCCTCTTCATTGCGAAGCACGATCTGCTTGATGTCCTTCTTCTCGTTCGTCAGTTCAATCCGATAATAGGTCGGATCCTGATACCACACCTCCACGCGATACTGCAGCGGCTGAGTACCGGAATGCAGCGTCATCGTGCCGATGCCGGCATAGCTTTCCAATTTGCTCATTACTTGATCCAGGTCATGGACCACATCGGTTGCGTCCTTCTTCCCGCAGCCGGCGACCAGGATCGCCACACTCATCACGATGGCCAACATCCACGTGATTCGACGCATGTAATCATCCCCTCTGACATGAGTATTCTTCGATTCGGTGTACTCCGCATCACTGATAACATGTCTATGAGGGAACTTGGCCAATTATGCGGACTAGTTTGACGAGCCTTCGCCGGTCTCGAATCGGCTAGCCCTACTGATGGAGCGGCTTCCAGCACGCGGCTGCCACGGACCTTGAGCGAGTGAAAAAGCGAATGCCTTCCGATCAGAACGCAGCGATCGGAAGGCTTTGATCAGGCAGCCTTATGTTGATTGGGCCCGTAATTTAGCCAAGACAACGGCGGCCTCCGCTCGGGAGGTGAACGCCTTCGGCCGGAATTGGCGTTGATCGCTCCCGATCATAATCTGTTGCACGGTAACCCAATGGACCGCATCCGCTGCCCATGCCGAGATACCGGCAGCGTCTTCATAAGCCAGCGCCGGCAGCTCTTCAGATGAAGCCGCTCTATCCCCCGCATATACCCGGGCAATGACGGCAGCCATCTGTTCACGCGTTATTCGATCGTCTGGGCCGAAGGTGCTCGCATTATACCCTTTAATCAAGCCGTACTCTTGAGCAATCGAGATCGCTTTACTCGCCCAATGGTTCCCTGTATCGGCAAATACCGTCTCTTGGTGCTTCTCCAGCTTCAGCGTGTGGACGAGCAGGGTTACGAATTCCGCTCTCGTTACCGAGCGGCTCGGCTTGAACGTACCGTCGGGATACCCTGTAATGACACCAGCGGCCGCAAGCTCAAGAATCGATTCGCTTGCCCAGTGGCCTTCCACGTCCGTGAAGCGAGGCAAGCTCCCTGTGTTGTCGCAGGACCCCTCTGGCGGGCACTGCTTGTTGTCTTCGGGTACATCAGATTGCTTAGGCTCTTCCTTGTTCTTAGGGTCATTATGTTGAGGCACCTGTGCAGGAACCTTGTGGTTATCCTGCGGCGATGTGTTCCCGCCTCCATGGCTGCCTCCATTATCGTTGTCATCGACCACCGGACGAGCAGTCACTTTCACGGTGCGAAGGACTTCATCAGCCGCATTTCCCGCCTTATCGGTCACATTGTACCGCAAAATGTATTCACCCGGGATCTGGGTATTGACCTGTCCGGATACGATGATGGAGGCCGAGATATCCCCGTCGGCATTATCCATCGCGGAGGCGCCGGGATCCTGGAAAGCCGTGCCCTGGACGACATGGATGACCGGATCACCAATGAGGGTAATGGCCGGGTTCTCCCGATCGATATTTGTAATCTCAAGCTGCTTTACCGTCTCGTTCCCCGCCGTATCTGTGGCATAAAAGCTAATCCAGCCGTTATCCTGCACTTCAATCGGCTGCTTCTCTGACCAAGGCTCGCCTTCGCTGTGGAAGAAGGCCGCATCGTGAAGTCCAAGCGCCATCTTGCGATCCGCGATATCAATCGGAGCGTATACGGAAGCCGTTACCGTGACCGGGCCTTGCGTAGGCTCCGTCGGGAATAGAGTTAATGAAATCACCGGCTCCAGCCTATGAATATTGGTCACTTCAATCGTTGCGATGGCGGAATTGCCGGCCTCATCCCGGGCATAGACCGTATAGACATCGTTGACTTCCACCTCGAACGAATCCGAGCCCATAAAGCTGGTTCCGCCGGATTCGAAATAGCTTTCCGGCTGCTTGCCCGGCGCCCATTTCTGTCTGGCGATAGAGCTGGTCCTGTCGCTAATCCGGGCTGCGATCGTCACGTTGCCGTTCGTCTTCTCTTCGGGATGAACGGATAATTGGATGACAGGCTTGTCTACATCGATCTGCTTCACTTCAAAATGCTCGACAGCCCCGTTACCCGCTTCATCTTGGGCGAAGATCGTATAGTCCCCATTCGCGTAGACGATGAACCGGGAATCGGCAATCATCGATCCGCCCGTCTCAAAAAAGCTCGCTGGCCGGATGCCCTCGCTCCATTTCAGCATTTTGATCTCGCTCGCCTCATGAGTCGCCAGCACGCTCACCGTGACCGGTTGATTGGTCCAGCCCGCGGGCTCGAGCGTGATCTGAATGTGCGGAGGGGTGGTGTTCACATTCGTAATCGCGATCTGGGCGATCGCCTCATTGCCTGCTTCATCCTGCACATAGACGGTGTAGTCGCCGTTGTCGTGCACGGTGAAGCTCTTCCCCTCCAGAAGCTCCCCAGCGTCTTGAAAATAGCCGGTTGGCTGCTTCCCGCGCGCCCATTTCTTGAGCTTGACCGCAATTCCTCGGTCGGTCCCAATCATGACCGAGATCGTTACAGGCTGGTTCGTCCACGTATCCGGCGAACGCGCCAGCGTCAACTGCGGAGCCTGCTTGTAAATATTCGAAATCGTAATCGTTGCGACAGCTTCATTGCCAGCCCGATCCTTGGCATAAACGGTATAGACTCCATTGTCGGAGACGTTGAAGCGGTTTCCCGTGAGCGTATTTCCTCCATTTTCGAAAAATGCGATGCTTTGCTCTCCGGGTGCCCATTTTTGCACCGCTGCTCCGCTCTCTTCATCCACAATGCTGGCCGTAACCGTCACTTCCTTATTGGTCGGCGTCTCGGTGGATGGGGACAACGCAATGCCAGGCGGGGTCCGATCGATGTTCTCGATCGTAAAGGTGCGGATCGTCCCATTTCCGGCCCGATCGGCTGCATAGACGGTATAGGTGCCATTCTTCTGGACGGTAAAGGAATCGTTGACAATCATTGTCCCATTGCTATCGAAGTAGTCGGCAGTCCGGGTTTCCTCCGCCCATTTCAACTGCTGCACCCCGCTTTGCTCGTCTTCGGCCGCAACGGCAACCTCGATCGGAGCATTGGTCCATTCATGCGGTTCATATTGGACGTTCAACGTCGGGGCGATGCGATCGATATTGGCGATCTCGATCGTCTTCACGGCTTCATTGCCGGCGCGATCTTTGGCGTACCAGGTGTACACGCCGTTGGCGGAGGCGTTGAAGCTGTTGCCCGCCGGTATGTTGCCGCCAGCTTGAAAATAGGCGATGTTTTTCTGTCCCGCCGCCCATTTCTGCACCTCTACTCCGCTTCCGCCATCATCTGTAACCTCGGCCGTTACCTGGACATTATCGCGTGTCCAGGCTGTCGGCGCTTGCTTCAGGACAATAGCCGGCGGGGTGTTATCGAACCGGACCGAGCTGCCGTCGGTCGTCTCCGTACGCGACTTCACGATATCGCTGTCCGCTTCTTCGTAATCAATGCGAAATGCAATCTCTCCTTCGGCATCGGCAGAGGTTAGCCGGTAGCGCGCTGTCCATTTTCCGCTTTCTTCCTTCGCTTCAATCGGATGTCCTGCAATGGTGACGGTCGCTTTTTGTAAAGGAAAGATGGCAGTAAAAGAAAGCGTCACTTCATCGCCGGCCTTCGCGATGCTCGTGTTGGTGGCATGATTTGATGCGATGGCCACCGTTCTGATCGGGTCGATGTCCAGCGTATAGGTCTCGTAAGAGCGAGCGTAGTCCAGCGTTTTGTGCTCTCCTGACCACACGGTATCATACTCGCTTAAGGTGGCCCATAAAGCATTGGCCGGAACCTCCGGCCCGCTCAAAACACGGATTCCATCCACGCTGTACCTGTATTGCTGATTGGTAATGGCATGTCCTTCGCCGAAGGCTCCATCGAAGTTGCTAATCGTCAGCCACTTCAAATCGGCCGGTGCATCATTCCAATTCTGCATCTTAATGAATTGCTTTTCTGTAGTGATGCCGTCACGGCTGTAATAAAGCTCCACCCCTTCTTCAAATGCGCTGAGTGGAATAAAGCTGACCCAACGCGCATGGAGCGTACCCTTGTCCACGTCAATATAAGATACCTTGCTTCCATCGCTATAAAAGTGCATCACGCCGGAAAAGCCGCTTGGCTTGTAAACAATCACTTTGAGGTATTCCGCCTGGACCTGCTTCGCCGACACTTCGTCCGTCAGAAGCAGGAGCGCACACAGGGAGACGAATAGCATGGATAGCGCCACCCGAAACCTTATCTTTTGGTCACTGTTTTTCATGTGTTGCATCCTCCTTTCCCCGCTTTTTGTCGTAATCCATACCAAATTGTAGAGCATCCCCTATGAATCCGATATTCCCCGTTTGAGGGATTTTTGGCACGTTCGAGCACACGGATCAACAAAAAAAGCTCTCCGAAGAGAGCTTTTAGCGCGAGGGCTCATTATTTCACATACATCCCATCGACGTATGCGGTCTTCCCATCGATGGCAATTTGAATCCAGCCGTCTTTTTTACCTGTCACTTCAAGAATGGTTCCTTGCTTGACTACGGCTACAATTTTACTGTTCGGGGACGCCTGGTTGCGCACGTTTAAGTAGTAGGCTGTAACCGTTACCCGGGAAGCTGGCTTCGCCGGTTTGACCGACTCTGCCGGTCTGCCTGTGTCCGGTTCCCGTTTGTCTGATTTCGTCTTGTCAGGTTCAGGCTTCGCCGCTTTGTCCGGCTGGGCGGGCACCTCCGTTTTAGGCGTTGTGTTCTGTTGGGCCGCTTGATACGCAGCGTTTAATCGGGAATAGAGTTCACCTTTGTTCCGGGCCCCGGCAACCATTTTCACGTCCACATTGGCTTTCTCGGCAAGCGCCTTAACTTCATCGGCCTGTACGTCATCCAAAATATTAATGGAAGCCACATTCGTATATTTGCCGTCTTCCGTCGCCGGAACCTTCAGAATGCCCGCATTGACTAGTTCGATGACATCTTTGCGCGCCGGGGCGTCCGTCTCCACGCCGACAATCTTCCAGCGATTTTGCGCCTTTTGCTCCAGCACGCCCTTCTTCTCTTCCTTAATATATTTGATCGCCAGGTTGCGGATCGTGCCGCCCATTTCACCGAACGCGCTGTTGTCCTTGGAAGACCAGAGCTGTTCGAACGTTCTTCCTTCGAGAGCCCCGCCCTTGGCCACAAGCGCATCCATTCGATACGCATTCATTCCGAGCACCAGCGAATCGGTTGCCTGAATCGGGGAACCATCCAGACGGCGCAAGTTAGTAATCCGCTGGCCATAAGGCTTGCGCAGATCGATATCATATTTGATGTTCCCAAAAAAATCATTGGTGCTGTACTTGGAGGAGCGGCGCTTCAGATCAAAGCTAACCGTCACATCTCCCGGACGCGTGGAGTTAAAATACCCTACAGCCCACTCCATATAATCTTTCAGATCTTGGCCTGTTACTTTATAATTCGTTACTTCGCCAAATGTAAATTGATAGTTATAGGCGATATCCTTCTTCTTGATGTCGCCGACATCTAGTCGAGCCTTATCGTTGTCAATCTGAAAAGCGACGACATCCGCTTGGCTGTAATGCTGCATCACATCCGCAAAGAAATCCGACAGCAGCGTTTCTTCTACCTGAACCTGCGGAATCCCCTCGATTTCGTTCGGCGGAACCAGATTCTCTCCAACGAGCCGGCCGACAACCGTATTGGCATCTTGACGCGCAAATTCATGGAATGGCTTCAGGATTGCCTCAAGCCCCGGATCGGAGGCAAGAACATTGCCGTCCGCGTCTGTGACCGGGATCGTATAAGCACCTTTGGACGTCAGCACCATCTTCCCGTCTTCTTGGCTAAAATGCAAATCAATGCGGGAAATATGCGTTCCATATTTATTCGGTTCTGTAATCAATACCCCATTTACTTCTTCTTTGTTGACCAGTGTATGCATATGCCCGGCAAAAATCGCCGCCAGCTCCGGGTTCGCGTTGGCAATATCCCGCACGCCGGAATGAGGGGTGTTGTTTTCATTGTCCAGCCCCATATGCATAACCCCGATCATAACATCCACTTTGCCTGTTAATTCTTGAATCACCTTCTTGGTTTCTTCCACCGGATCGGTAAAGACCAAGCCTTTCACATGATCCGTTCCCTTTTCGAAGTCGGGGACAAACGGCGTCGTCATGCCGATTAAACCGATTTTGACGCCTTCCTTTTCTATAATCGTATAGGCAGGAAAAAAGCGTTCCCCATTGTCCTTATATACATTGCCCGCTAACATGACGCCTTCAAATTGGCTGCTCACCTTGTCCAATACATCCAACCCGAAGTTGAACTCGTGATTCCCATATGCCCATGCATCATAGCCCATCGCATTCATCGCCACCATCATCGGCGATTGGGGCTCGCTATTGAACAGCTCCGCAGAGTTGTCTTGAATCATGTCCCCGGCGTCCACCAAGATCGTATTCGGATTCTCCTGGCGAATCTGCTGAATGGCGGTGAATAACTGCGTCAGGCTTCCGCTCGGATTGGGCGCATCCGAGGCATAATCCCAAGGCATGGAACGCCCATGGATATCCGAAGTCCCTAACAAGGTAATATGTACATCTTTCTTTGCCAAGCCTTCATTGGCAACGCTTTCAGAAGCGGCCGCTGAAGTGACGACAAGACTTGTCAGCATCGTAACCGCCATCAACGCGCTCAGCCATTTTTTCCAAGTGGATCTGCTCTGGATCATCATGCTGCTGCTCCCCTCATATCGATTCATCATCCTTGACGAGCGCCGCTCTCCCATCGGCTGCGAAGCCAGACTAGCACAGGGTTGTCAGCGCTTTCGACAAATACTATACTCTTCCTTCCGCTTCATATCTATGAATGGATTAACATACATTTCGTGAAATCCGCCCATTTTCAAGAGGTTTAGAGGTTCAATTTGTCGCGCAGCTGCTCTTCCAGCTTGTCATCCCAGAACGGTTGCTTGCGACGCGGTGAAAGAAGGGCCGCGAATGACGGCAGGAGTTCACGGATACACTACTCGAAAAAGAAAGGCAGGTGCTCCCATTGATGGATCCATCGGATCGCGAGACCGAACACAACCATACCGATGTGTCGACGGTGCAATCGCAGCGCAATGACTTGACAGCGGAGGAATTCCCGGAAGGGCCATATGGCGCGAGCATCGAATCGGAATCGCTTGGCAAAAGTACGCCATGGCGAAAGGGGCAGCATGGTCCCAACCCGTTCGGCAATGAAAATCTGCAATTGCATCAAGGACTGGAACGGAACTATCCGGGCGAAGACCTGATGACGGAGGAATCGCAAAGGGAACGGATTGAAGACGAATAGTTCCGCCCGGAAAACGGCACCGCTTATCCTTTAATCGATCCGGCCAGCAATCCGCGAATGAAATATCTTCCCAGGAAAATATAGACGAGCAGCGTCGGCAAGGCCGCGAGCAGCGCCCCGGCCATCTGGACGTTCCACTGCACAATCTGGCTGCCGGACAAATTTTGCAGCGCGACCATAATCGGCTGCTGCTTCTGCGTTGTCATCGTCACCGCGAACAGGAATTCATTCCAGATGTTCGTGAATTGCCAGATGCCGACGACGACGAATCCCGTCACGGAGAGCGGCACCATCATGTTTTTGTAGATGCCGAAGAAGCCGCAGCCGTCGATTTTGGCCGCTTCCAGCATTTCATTCGGTATCGCCACGTAGAAATTCCGGAACATGAGCGTGCAGACCGGCAACCCATATACGACATGAATGAGGATAAGCCCCGGAATCGAATTGTACAGGTGGATGCGCTGCATGAACTGAATCAATGGAATCAAGATGCTCTGATACGGGATGAACATCCCGAACAGCATCAGCGCGAACAGCGCGTTCGAGCCTTTGAACTGCCATTTGGACAACACATAGCCGTTCATTGACCCGAACAGAGCCGATAATAAGGTGGCGGGAATCGCGAGCAGGAAGCTGTTGCTCAAATGCGGATACAGCTTGGACACAGCTTCGCGATACCCCGACCAATCGAGGCTCTTCGGCAGCGCCCACATCCGCTCCAGCGTAATCTCGTCCAACCCTTTGAAGCTCGTGACAAGCAGCACATATACCGGCACGAGAAAGAGCAAGGCCAAGCACGTCAAACCGGCGTACAGCGCTATCCGTTGCACTCGTTTTTGCGTCATCTATGCCTCCTCCTTCCTCATGCTTGACAGAAGATACGGGACGATTAACAGCGAGATAAGCACGAGCATGACCATCGAGATCGCGGCCCCCTGCGCGTAATGATTGCCCCGGAACGTCGTCTCGAACATGTAGACCCCGGGCATATCCGTGACGAACATCGCTCCCGGACCGGTCATGGCGTAGATAAGATCGAATATTTTGAGTGAAATATGGGTCAGCATGATGATGAGACTGACCGTAATCGGGCGGAGCTGCGGCAGCAGAATGCGCCGGAATATCGTCCATTCGCCGGCTCCGTCCACCCGGGCCGCTTCCTTCCATTCCTCGGGTATGCCGCGCAGCCCGGCCAGATACATGGCCATCGCGAAGCCCGACAGCTGCCAGACGGTAGCGATGACCACCGCAATCAGGGCGACGGGCAGCCCGAGCTCAATCTGCCCGAAGCGGAAGCCCGGGATAATGTCGGTGCTGACATACCATTTGGGCACATCCGTTATCCCGATGGCCTTCAGGATCAAGTTGACCCCTGTCGACGGGTTCAGGATCCACTGCCAGACGACGCCGGTAACGATGAAGGACAGCGCCATCGGGAAAATAAAAATGTTGCGGAAGAACGACTCGGCGCGAATCTTCCGATCGACTAGCACGGCCAAGAGCAAGCCGAAGCTAATCGTCACCGCAATAAAGAGCACCGTGAACACGAAGGTATTGCGCAAATCCGATTGGAACCGGAAATCTTGAAATAGAAAAAGATAGTTCTTCCAGCCGGCAAAGTCCAAATTGCGGGCCAGCGTGTTCCAATCGGTGAAGGACACATATCCGCTCCATCCGATAAAGCCGTACACAAATATCGCAATCGCGACAAGTGAGGGCAGCACCATCAATATGGGTACGATGTTGACCCTCTTCCGCCGCCGCGCCTTCCGCTCCGGCGGCATGGTTGGGCGCAGCGTCTCTCCGCCTGTGCCTGCGGCATTCATATTGATCCCTCCTGACCGCGGCAGCCGGCAGCGGAATCCCGCCCCCGGCCCCGCTTGCAATGTCCGTCAGAGCCGGCCGAGGATCGCCTCGGTCAGCCGCCTACTTGGCGATGCCGCTGGATAGCTGGGCGTCTCGTAGCGAGCGGGCCGCTTGCTCTACGTCCCCGTTCGTCACGAAGATGGTCATCACCTGATTGACCTGGGTCACGAAGCCTTCGGGAGCGGCGGAACCATGCGCCAGACTCGGCACGAGGCTGCTTTGCTTGAAGTCTTCGATTGTGGCTTGGCCATAAGCGTCATATTTGCTCGCATCCGCATCGATCCGCGCCGGAATCGACCCTTTGAGCGGATTGAACACATCCTGTCCTTCGACGGAGCCGAGCACCTTCAGCCATTCCTTCACCGAATCGGCATCCTTGACGTTCTGAGGCAGGCCGAACGTATCGGTAATGACCATGAAGCTGTTCCCAGAATTCGGCGTCGCAATCCAGCCGAAATCGACATTCGCCTGCATTTTCAAATCGGTCGTAAAGTAGCCTTTGGCCCAATCGCCCATAATGTTCATCGCCGCCTGGCCGTTAGCGACCAGCTGCGCAGCGTCCTGCCAGTTGCGCGCCGCATGATCGTCATTAATATAGCTGAACATGTGCTTCGTCTTCTCCAGCGCGTCCTTCACTCTCGCATCGTCGAACGGAATCTCGCCCGTGTACAGCTTCTTGAAGTCTTCCGGGCCGAGCACGCCAAGGAGCGCCGCTTCGAAGACCATGGTCGCGGTCCAAGGCTCCTTGTCGCCGAGCGCCAGCGGAGTGATACCTTTCTCCTTCAGCGCATCGGCCGCTTGGAAGAAGTCGTCGAAGGTGGCCGGAGGAGTCACTCCATGATCGTCAAACACTTTCTTATTGTAGAAAATGACGTTGCCGCGATGGATATTGACGGGGACGGAGTAGATCGTCCCGCCCTCGCTCACCATCTCGATTAAATCCTGCGGGAATTTATCCATCCAGCCTTCGCTCTCGAACAGATCATTCAAGCCCTCCATCTTGCCGGCCGCGACCCAGCCCGTGTTCAGTTCAGCCCCGCCATGCACCTGGAACGTTCCCGGCGGATCCCCGCCCTGCATTCGGCTGGCCAGCACCGCCTTGGCGTTCGTGCCCGCGCCTCCGGCCACGGCGGCATTGATGACTTCGATATCCGGATGCTTCTCGTTGAACAGCTTGATTAGGCCTAATAGCCCTGCCTCTTCCCCCGCTCCCGTCCACCAGCTGAAAATCTCAACCGACTTCTTCTCTCCGGAAGACGGCTTGTCTCCGTCTGTCTGTTGCCCTTCCTCCTGCCCGGACGCTGCCGGCTTGGCCGCCTCCGGCGGCTTCGTATCCGAACCGGAGCCGCAAGCAGCCAGGAACAGACTCATGACACAGATAACGGACAGCATCAACAGCAGTTTTTTTCTCATATCATATCCCCCTTCACGCTTGGATTTGCCATTGCGGATTTCATCATCGCACATATGAAATCGCTTACATTCAAAGTAACACAACTCTCTCCCCTGCCGGGGCGCGAAGACCTGCACTCGTTTGTCATTTATCTGGATTCATTTAAGGAGGGGAAAAAATACGGAGACGATAGCTGATGAACTAGCACTTATTTGCCTCGTTCCGCTTACATGAGACAATTCCGTCCAGGCAAGGAACGGAATAAGCCATTGCGCTGCGGGGGGACGGGCCGGCCTCTCCGCATGAAGCTTGCGTATTATGCTTCGCCGGCCCATTCAAGCAGCTCGCCGACTAATCGCCGCTATGACGGCTGCGGTATTCGGTCGGGGCTACCCCTGTCACCTTTTTGAACACGCGGCTGAAATAATTCGGATCCCGGTACCCGACCTGGTAACAGATTTCCTTCAGTGACAGCTTATCTTGCTCAATATACTGGCATGCCCGGGTAATGCGCAGCTGCGTAATATAGTCGGTGAACGTCGCTCCGGCCTGCTGCTTGAACAACTTGCTGAAATAATAAGGACTCAGATGAACCATCCCGGCCACTTCCTCCATCGCAAGCGGCAGGTGGAACCGCTCGTGGATAATGGCTCGCGCCTCCTCGATAACGGCATGCGCTTCACGATCGCGGCCCGCCTGCACTTGATGAATGGCTGCATGAAGCGCCTCTTCGGTATGGGTTCCGCTTCGGACCGCATGCAGCTGTGCCGGACGGGAGCAGCTGCCGGCTCGAACCGGAACCTGCTCGAAATGAACGACCGCGGCAGAAGCTGCATTCCGGGCATATGCTGCCGCGCAAGCCGCCTCCGCATACGATTCGCGCAGCTTGTCGATGCCGAGCTTCAAGCGCCCGATTCCGATATGGACCGCGGCCTCCGCCGCTTGCCGCAGCAGGGCAACAAGCTCCTCTCCCATCGCGAGCACATCCTCGTTCGCATATTGTGTGCCGTCCTTCAAGCGGACGAAGACCGTCATCTGTTCGCCGATAATCGGGCTGACGATACATGACAGGCGGCCGGCCAGTTCATGCCTGACGGCGTTGTATACTTTCTCCAGCCGCAAGCGCCGGCTCCCGCCCTCGCAAGCCTCGTCCGTATCGGGAGCGGCCACGGCGACGACCAGGGCATACCCCATCTGCAGCGGGAACTGAGCCAGTTCCGCCAGCTGCTGCACATTCCAGTCCTGGACCCGGTCGTTCATCAGCATCATCGCCAGCTCGTTCTCCACCAGGGGCATCAACCGCGAGACGGTGTCCCGCAAGGCCAGCTCGGTATCGCGCTTGCTTCGCTCCTGCTCCAGCTCCTGGACGAGCCGCTGCAATATGCCGATGATCTGTTCCTTCTTCGCCGGTTTCACGATGTAGTCTTTCACTCCCAAGGCAATGGCCTGCTTCGCATAAGCGAAATGATCATAAGCCGTCACCAGCACCATCTTCACCCGGCTGTGGATCGCCTGGATGTCCTGCAGCGCTTCCAGCCCCTGAATGCCCGGCATCTTCACGTCCATCATCACAATGTCCGGACGATGCCGTTCCGCAAGCTCTATCGCCCGGCGCCCGTTGGGCGCATGAATCATCTCGAAACGCTCCGGCATGGCACGGGTAATAATCAACTCCAGGCCTTCCCGTTCCAACGCTTCGTCATCCGCAATTAACAGACGGTACATCCGCTTCCACCTCCTCATAAATGGGCAGCCGCAGCCTTACCGTGGTGCCTCTCCCGGCCTCGCTCTCCAGCTCCACGATATCCTGCCGGCCGTAGAAGAGCTGCAGCCGCTTGAATACGTTCTGCAAGCCAAGCCCGGTCGAACGGTGCGCTTCGCCGCGGAAGCGGGCGTCCGCTTCCGGCGCTCCCTTCCCCAACAGTGAGGCCCGGGTCGCGTCATCCATCCCTGCTCCATTATCCGCGATGGTCACGATCACTTCCGTATCCGAGCGGGTAATGGACAAGCGCACGGCCGCGCCTTCTTCCATGCCCTCGACGCCATGGATGAACGCATTCTCGACGATGGGCTGCAGCGACAGGCACGGAATGTACTGTGCCAGCGCCCGCTCCTCGATACACATCTCGCAGCGAATGCGCTCCCGGAACCGCGCCTGCTGAATCGAGAAATATTCCGCGGTATTGTCCACTTCCTCGCGCAGCGTCACCGGGGTATCCAGCTTGCGCAAATTGTAGCGGAGCAAATTCGAGACGGACACAGTCAAGTCGCTTGTCTTGTCGGCCCCCTCGATCAGCGCCAGCTTCGACAGCACATTGAGCGTATTGAACAGGAAGTGCGGGTTGATCTGGCTCTGCAGCGCCCGCAGCTCCAGTTCCTTCACGAGACGCTCCCGCTCCAGATGCTCCATATCCTTGGCAATCAGCTTGCGGATATTGGCCAGCATATGCTGGAACGCCTCGGACAAGATCCGGAATTCATCATCTTGGCGGAACACGGGAGGCGCAATCTGCAGATTCCCCTTCGCGATCTGCTTGGCGGTTCGGACCAGCATATGTATCGGGCGGCTGATGCTCCGCGACAGCCAGATGACGAAGACGATGCTGAGCAGCATGCTCACCCCGAACAAGGCGAGGCCGATCTTGTTCATCTGCTGCGTATTTTGCAGGATTTGCCGGTAATATGGCTGATAGCTGCTCAGCTCCAGATCAACGAGCGACTGGCCTTGATCCCGAATGAATCCAGCGATTTTTTCCGTATCCTCGTACAAGACGACATACGACCGCAAACCGCGCACATCGGTCGCTCCCAACACCTCCTCCACTTTCTCCAGGAAAGAGTCCAGCATATGGTCATAATTCCGGACCGAGGTCTCATTGGTGTCCGTCTCCGCCTGCTTGGCCAGGTTCCCCTTCAAGGCGAGCAGCTCCTCTTGCTGGGCCGCCAGCTCGTGATATGTCGTATCCTTCTGGTCGATTAAATAACGGCTGAGCGTCCGAAGATGCTGCTCCGTCTGTTGGGCAATCTGCTTGTACAACAGAATGCGCTCCATCATCAGGTTGTAGCTCTCCTGCATCGTTCGGCTGCTGAAATAAATAAAATAAGTGACGGAGCTGACAAGGATGACAAGAAGAGGAATAAATACGAATAACTTCGTGCGGATATTCATCGAACGTCACTCCAATCGGATTCCATCCTTCGTCAGTATCTCCGTATCCATCAGATGATGGGCCGGAGCGCTTCTTCCCTCCAGCACGTCATGAATGATCGAGACGCTGTCATAGCCCATCCGGTACGGTTTCTGAATGATGCTCGCCTCGATCTCGCCACGGGCAAGCGCCTGCTTCGTCTCCTCGATATCATCGAAGCCGAAGATGAGCAAATCGTCCCGGCCCGAGCTTTTGGCGGCCTGCAAGATGCCCGCCCCGTCCAGCGCGCTCATCCCGACGATAATCGCAATGTCCGGATGTAAATACAGCATCTCCGACGCTTTCTGCGCCGCTTCAATCCGTGAAATATTCGAGACCCGAACATCGACGATCTGCAGCGAGCGGTGCTGGCTGATGACCGAGCGGAATCCGTCCAGCCGCAGCGTCTGATTCTCGGCGAGATTGCTGCCGATGAGAACGCCGATTTTGGTCACTGGACGATCGGAGAAGGCACGGCCGGCTTCGGCGACGATCTCGCCCAGTCTCCGTCCCGATTCATAATTGTCCGTGCCGACATAGCTGAGCCGCTTGCTGTCCGGCGAATCGGCATCCACGGTTATGACTGGAATGCCCTGCGCTACCGCTTGGTCAATCAGCCGGGTATAAGCGATGCTGTGAATGCCCTGCAGCAGAATCGCATCCACCTTCGCGGCGATAGCTTTTTCCAGCAGCATCGTCTGTTCCTCCGTATTGATGCGGAGCGGCCCGACATATTCCAAGGCAATGCCCAGCCGGTTCGCCGCATCTCTCGCCCCCTGCTCGATCATCCGCCAATACGGATTGTCCAGCTCCTGCGAGATAAGCATGACATGGGGCTTGCTGGACGCCCCGGTCTCCGTCTCGCTCCATTGGCGAATCAACTCCTGGTTGCGGTAGGTGGATGACATGAACTGAAAGAGCAGATACAGAAAGGACAGGAACAGCAAGCCGAGGACCGCGGCCCATCTCTTATCCGACATACCTCATCCCTCCCAACAAAGTTGAATACGCTTACAAATTTGATAATGATGATACGGCCCCCGCTGACCATCCGGCAACCCGCGTGGTCAGGATCTAAAAAAGATGACTCCTCGCTGGAAGAAGTCATCTTGCGCCCGCTGAACGGGTTGAATTCGTGTATCGATTTATGCGAATGAAGGCTTTGTTCGATCGACTTCGCCGCTGAGCACCTTCACATATTCTTCGTCAGAGCCTTCGACGGAAGGGCCGATATAGACAATGTCTGCCGCATTATGCTGACCGCTTCCACGAATGCCTTTCTTCCTGGAACGGCCAAACGGACCTCTTGCCTGGCGGTTAAGCTTGTTGATTCCGGCACTTCCCTTATGCAAGTGAATAGGATGATCGCCCGTCATGCGGAATCACCTCCAATTAAGTGGTCAATGGTTCGCAGCAAATCATTGTTCAGATATACAATCGCTGCTAATGCGGATTCATCCAGCAGCTTCTGCCCGGCAAAATGCACGGACAGCACGTGCTCTCTACCAAGAGGATAGCATAGCACATATACCAACGCAAGCTCCTCGCGCTTGAAAAAAGACCATTTTCCGTTAAGAAAGACATCTATCACATAAATTTGATGATCCTTGTCTTGCTGGCGCTCCGCCGCGCTGAACGAGAAAAATTGTCCTCTCCCTACATTACCCGCCACCTGCCCGATGCCATCATGGCCTTGCTTGCGCCATAGCGCCGCCCCCGTGACACGGAATCCGTGCGGAGGCATGATGGAATTGCGGACCGCCTCATACAGCGCTTCATACTTCTCCTGCACATTGGCTGTCGTCAGATTGCGATTATACTCCCAAAAAAAGTGAAGCAAGCTTTGCTTCTGCAGCAGCTCGGTTTCTTTGACAGCCAACAAGGTGCGAGGGTTTTGAAAAAAGCCCTCCTCCTTAATTTTGCGAATCAGCTGCTGGCAAGCGACAGACACGGCCGCCTCATGCTTGTTATCGGTTCGCAGCTCATAGCTCAACAGGGTAAGCCCCTGCAGATCGGAGAGCACGTGAAATTCATGTATCGTCTTCCCCTCAATCAGATCGCTGCGTTCCCGGACTCCACCTGGAATGATGGCGAACACTCTGCCCCGTCCCAGCTTTCCCCAAAAAAGCCCCATCTCGAACAACGTATTGTCCCGTGGAACAAACACATACTTCCCGCGATGCAACGCCACATCATCCGGCGCGAAAACGAAAATACCGAAATCATGCTGTTCAAGTTCTCTTTCCAATGTCTCCATCGTATATTCATTTCCGCCAAATGCCCCGGCATACCAAGGGGAAACTTGACAGTAATAATTGAGTTGCGAGTGCACGGCAGTCGCGATGTCAATCGCTTCCCTTGATGAGCCGATAAATAAATTCGGTTTCGCAGAAATGGACACAAGCGCAGCTCCTTTTTGAACTTGATAGCCCTAATTATACTATGATTTTCCAATTCTGTGTGGGGATAAAGCTATGAAATCGCTTTTTTCATAGGATTCGCTTCAATCGGTCAACGTGTAGAAAATGTTTCCTTGATCTATACTTATGCTGTTGCCATAATTTTTAGCTCACCAAAGGAGACGACACAATGAATACTAGCAACCCCTTTGCCCGGCCTCATCTTGCCGATTGCGTGCCCGACCTGATCTCGACGGCGAGAGGGGACAAAAAGGCAACCCTCGTCATTCAGCACGCAAAGCTCGTCAATGTATGCTCCGGGGAGATTCAGGCTGATATGTCCATTGGCGTGCAGGGATCGCGCATTGCCTTTGTCGGCAAAGATGCCAGTCATATGATCGGCGAGGAGACGAAGGTTATCGATGCGGGCGGCCGCTATGTCGCGCCCGGACTGCTCGACGGCCACTGCCATATCGAGAGCAGCCAGATCACGCCGTCGCAATTCGCGCGGGCCGTGCTTGTCACAGGAACGACCGGCGGCTTCTTCGATGCCCACGAGATTACCAATGTTCTCGGCCTGCCCGGCCTCCGCCTGATGCTGGAGGAAGCGAGAACGACACCGCTCGCGGCCTATATGCAGGTCGCTTCGTGCGTGCCGTCGACAGGGCCTGAGCTGGAGACCAGCGGCGCTTCAATCGGCCCGGCCGAAGTGGCGGAAGCCTTCACCTGGGGGCCGGATATGATCGCCCTGGGCGAGGTGATGAACTTCCCGGGTGTCGTGTTCAGCGATGAGAAAATGATCGGCGAGATCCAGGCGACCTTGCGCGCGGGCCGCGTCGCGGACGGGCACTATACGTGGCCGGTCGACGACTGGAGAATCTCCGCGTATGCCGCGAGCGGCATTACCGGCTGCCACGAGAGCGTCAAGGCCGAGGATGTCATCGAGCGGGTGCGCCGCGGCATGTACGCGAAGATGAGACGCGGCTCGGCATGGCATGATGTCGCCGAATCGATCAAGGCGCATACCGACTACGGCATCGATACGCGCCGCATGATTCTCGTCACCGACGACCGCAGCCCGGAATCGCTGGTGGATGAAGGACATATGGACTTCGTCGTCCGCCACGCCATCGCCCAGGGCGTTCGCCCGGTTACCGCCTTCCAGATGGCGACCATTAATACGGCGGAGCGCTTCGGCGTCGCCCGCGATGTCGGGACGATCACGCCGGCCTCGTTCGCCGACATCATTATCCTCGACGGCAACCTGGCCGACGTCAACGTCGCCATGACGATTGCCGCCGGTCAAGTCGTGGCCGAGAACGGGCGCATGATCGTGGAGCTGCCGGAGTTCAACTATCCGGAGGAAGCCATCCGTTCGGTGCATCTGACGCGGGAAGTGCGTGCAGATGATTTCGTCATTGCCGCTCCGGCCGCATCCGGCGAACGGAAGGCAAGAGCGATTCAAGTGCGGGAGAATCACGTCGATACGAAAGAGCAGATGGTATCCGTCCGCATCGAGGACGGCCGCGTGGCGCTGCGCGTAGAGGACGGCCTGTGCAAAATCGCCGTCATCGAGCGCCATAAAGGAACCGGCAATCAGGCGCTCGGCCTCGTGTCCGACGTCGGCTTCCAGGTTCCGGCCGCCATGGCGACGACTGTCGCCCATGATTGCCACAACCTGATGGTGATCGGCAACTCCGACACGTTGATGGCCACAGCGGCCAATACCGTGGCCGACATGCATGGAGGCATCGCCGTCGTGACAGAGGATGGCGTCGTCAAGCTGCCGTTGCCAGTTGCCGGCCTGATGTCCAATGCGCCGTTCGAGGAGGTCGCGGAACAATCGCGCGCCATCAGCAAGGCCCTGTACGATGCAGGCTGCACGATGAACTACGCGTTCATGACCCTGTCCCTGCTGGCGCTGATCGTCGTGCCTGAGCTGCGCCTGTCGGATATCGGCCTGATCAAGACGACGGAGCAAGGCTTCGTAGAAGTTCCGCTGTTCGTGGAAGAATAATTGTTTCTTATAATATGACAACAGGCAGCCGTCCCGCGGGATGGCTGCCTGATTCTATTACGCGTGAACCTCAGGGCGATGCTCCGGCTGTTCCCCGACGGTATGGCCGTCGCTCTCGCGAATCCATGTCTCGAAGCCGCGTTCCCCGGCCTTCAATTGAATGACGCGCGCGCCTGTCGGGAAATAATCGCTCCGTTCTCCATCCACGGAACTGACATATTGCGCCGACCGGCCGTAGCAGAGCCGAATGCCATGCAGCGTCCCGCAAAAATCATTCGCATGATCATGCCCGACGAAGGTGCCCATCACATCCCCCATCTCGACCATCGCCGCGAACAGGCCCGAGTTCACCACCGGCGAGCAAATCGGCTCCATCCGATGGCCCACGCACGTCCGGGTTTTCCACACCTCGTGATACTCCGGCAGCGGAATGTGGAAGAACGCGAGCGCCGGCAGCGGCTGCCCGCCGTTCTGCGCGGTCAGCGCCCGCGACTGCCGGATATACCATTGAATCTGATCATGGCGTATCCAGTCGTAGCCGCCCACCTGGCGCAGCGGCGAATAATCTCCGCTATCCAGAAAATAAAGGGCGGCCGCTGCCTTGCCGCTCTGATCGGCAATCGTCAGCACATAGTTCCCGTTACCGCTAACTCCAGGCGGATCAGGCTGGGCGACGCAGTGCTTGTAAGTCAACTGCGCCTGATGCATTTGCTGCCGCGTAGCCACGCCTTCCGAATCATGATTGCCGAATACGAACGCCCACGGAATCCGGTGCCGCTCCAATGTCATCGCTGCTTTGTCCAGGAAGTATAACGGATCTCCCTTCGCGCTCGCCGTCACGTCTCCCGCAATGACAATGAGATCGGGCTGCTCGGCTTCGATAATCCGATCCATCCCGGCCCGCGTCATATCATCGATATTCTGCGGGTCCTCCAGATTGAATTCACTTTCCACGCAGAACTCCGTATCGGAGAACTGGACAATCTTGAATAATCCATCCTCGCGGAACGCCAATGTCTGACTCATTAGGGGCAGCCTCCTTATTCGGGATCCCGAATCCGAATCGGGATATCGCTTGATGGCCGGAAGTATACCACGGTTCCCCCGGCCTGCTCAATATACGATATTCCCCGGGCAAGCTTTTTTCGCGAAGCGCCCTAATCCAAAATTCGGGCCGTCACCATCGCCTTGATCACACGCTGCCCTTGGACGAACATTTCCACTTCGATCTTGCAGAACCTGCGGCTTAATTCAATCACGGTCGGAATCATTTCCACGATGTTCTCGATCTCGATCGGCGCCAAATAATAAACGGAGGTGTGGTCGATCAGCAGATCCTTCTTCTTATGCTGCTTAATCGTGCGGGTGACGGCAAGCGTGATCATGCTGCCCAGGATGCCCTCGGAGATGTACCCCATCTGGTTGATCATCGAGGTATGAACGGGCCCGCGGAAATAAAGCCTGCCATCGTCCTCCCGAATCTCCTCGAACGCCGACCAGATCTGATCCTCCAGCGTCTCTCCCTGTTGAGGCTGGGACTGAACCGACTGCATCGCTTTCAATATATCCTTGCGGCTAATCACGCCGATCAGCTTCTTCTCCCCGTCAACGACCGGAATCAGCTCAATGCCTTCCCATACCATCATATGGCCCGCCGTCGCTATCGAGGTGTGAGGCATGACCGTAATCGGATTGGGGCTCATTAAATGCTCGATTCGTTCACTGTCGGAAGCGCCGATAATGTCCTTGGCGATAATCATGCCCACCGGTTTGTTCGCATCATCCACTACAGGAAAACGGTTGTGATCGCTTTCCTCGATCAGCTTTTTCAAATGCCCGACCGTGCTGGATTGGTGAATCGAGGTGAGCGGAATGTCTTTTCGAATGATATCGCCGACCAGAATGATCTGCTTCTTGATCATCCGTTCGGATAAGGCGCGGTTCAGGAGCGCAGCCACCGTAAAGGTGTCGTATTTGCAGCTGATGACCGGAAGCGCCAGCTCGTCCGCCAGCTCGCGAACCTCCGCCGGGGTATCGAAGCCGCCCGTAATCAGCACCCCTGCGCCCAAGGTCAGAGCGCTGTGATGCGCCTTGTTCCGGTTCCCGACAATCAGCAGATTTCCCGGTTCAATGTAGCGGATCATCGCTTCGAGCTGCATGGCCCCGATCACGAACTTGTTCAGCGTCTTGTCGAGGCCCGCTTTGCCGCCCAGCACCTCTCCGTCCACCAGGCTGCGTATTTCTTCGAAGGTCAGTTTGTCGATATGCTGCGGCTCTTTCTTCTCGATCCGTACGGTGCCCGTACGCTCTCTCGTGCTGACGATGCCCCGGCCCTCCGCTTCCTTGATGGCGCGGTAAGCCGTCCCCTCGCTCACGTTCAACGCTTGCGCGATTTTGCGCACCGAAATACGCGTCCCGATGTCAAGCTCCTCAATGTATTGAATAATCTGCCCGTGCTTCGTCATCATTTCTTGAGAATTCATAAGCTATCCCCTCTGTTATATAGCGGAATACTTCTATTATATAGCATGGGGAAAATATTGAAACGGAAGCGGAAAAAGAAATATCCAACAGGCCCGTTCTTCCACGAACAGGCTCTGTTGGAGATCAGATTGAACGTCTTTACTCAATCATTGCGGTAGCAATAATAATTAGTAATGAAATAATGCGACAGCGGCAAGGAGGACTGCTGGACTTCCTCGCTGCTCGAATGATAGTACAGGTCCAAAAATACGGGAGACAGCGGATAAAACGCTGTGTACTCCATCGTCTCGTCTGTCTCGTGTTCGACCTTGTTCATCGCCATATGCGTGAACCTCCTTATGCGAAATTAGGATAAGTGCATATAACCCGGTTGGGTCAAAAACGGCTCAAATGTATCCGCAACTGTCATATCGCGGAACAGAGAGGCAGCCAGCGTCAGCCGGGAGCCCGGGACTTGCTCTTCGCCGAGGCGAAGGCGGAGATTCTCCAGCTCTTCCTGAAAGATGCGATCGAAGAGTTCGACCGTTACTTTGCGCCCATCGTCGAGCACGCCCCGCGGATGGCGAATCCACTGCCACAGCTGGGCTCTCGAAATCTCGGCGGTCGCGGCATCCTCCATCAGATGGTTGATCGGCACCGCGCCCATTCCACGCAGCCATGCCTCCAAATATTGAATGCCGACCGAAATGTTCATTCTCACGCCAGCCTCAGTAATCGGCCCTTGAGGAACCTCCAGCAAATCCGCCGCGGTGATCTCGCGTTCCGGCAGCTTCCCGAGCTGGTTCGGTCCCGGCATATGGGCGTTGAACACGTCCATGGCGACTGGCACGAGACCGGGATGCGCCACCCATGTGCCGTCATGGCCGTTCTGCGCTTCCCGCAGCTTATCCTTCCGCACCTTCTCCAGCGCCGCTTCGTTCGCCGCCGGATTGTTCTTGATCGGAATCTGGGCCGCCATGCCCCCGATGCAGTAGGCTTGACGCCGATGGCACGTCTGGATGGCCAGCAGCGAATAGGCCGTCATAAAAGGCGATTCCATCGTCACGATCGCCCTGTCGGGCAAAATGACGTCCGGCTTGCTCCGAAGCTTCTTGATATAGCTGAAAATGTAGTCCCAGCGCCCGCAATTCAAGCCGGCCGCGTGATCGCGCAGCTCGAACAGAATCTCATTCATTTCGAAGGCGGCCAGAATCGTCTCGATTAAGACGGTAGCCTTAATGGTGCCGTGAGGAATGCCCAGCTCCTGCTGCGCGAATTTGAACACGTCATTCCACAGCCTCGCTTCCAGATGACTTTCCATTTTCGGAAGGTAAAAATAAGGGCCGCTTCCCTGCCGAATCAACGTCTTCGCATTATGAAAAAAGTAGAGACCGAAATCGAATAGCGACGCCGAGATCGGCTGCCCGTCGATCAACAGATGCTTCTCTTCCATATGCCAGCCCCGCGGCCGCACCTTGAGCACGGCCGGTTTCTCGTTCAATTCATAGATTTTGCCCGCCTCGTTCACGAACCGTATCGTCCGGTTCACCGCATCGCGAAGATTGACCTGGCCTTCCAACGTGTTGGCCCAGGTTGGGGAATTGGCGTCCTCGAAATCGGCCATAAACACTTTAGCGCCCGAGTTTAACGCATTGATAACCATTTTGCGATCCCCGGAGGGACCTGTAATTTCCACCCTCCGATCCTGCAAATCGGCCGGGATGGACGGAACTGTCCAATCGCCGTTCCGGACCTGTGCCGTCTCCGCCAAGAAGTCCGGCCACTCGCCCGCGTCCAATCGTTGCTGGCGCTCGTCTCTCATTCGGAGCAGTTCCTTGCGCCGCTTCCCGAACCGCCTTTCCAACGACGCCACAAATTCCAGCGCTTCAGGCGTCAAGATGATGCTGTGCGCTTCCGAGCTGCAATCCCCTTTCAATTCACGGTGTGACTGGCTCACACGGTTCATAGGTCGAACCCCCTTTTTTAAAATGGCTGAAATGCTGAAATATGGTTCATTAGCGGGTGAATTGCTCCTGCTCGGTCGAACCTGCCAACGCCGTCGTGCTGGCCAGGCCTCCGGCAATAAGCTGGGTCACTTCGTCAAAATAACTGGCTCCCACTTCCCGTTGGTGGCGGACCGCTTCATAGCCTTCCGCCTCGCTGGCGAATTCCGCTTGCTGCAGCTCGGAGTAGGCTTCCATCCCCCGCTCCTTGTACCCTTTCGCCAGACGGAACATGCTGTGGTTCAATGCATGGAAGCCGGCCAAGGTGACAAATTGGAACTTATAGCCCATGGCGCCAAGCTTCTGCTGGAAGGTGGCGATCTCCTTGTCGCTCAGCTTCCGTTTCCAGTTGAAGGATGGGGAACAGTTATACGCCAGCAATTTGCCGGGATAGCGGGCGTGAATGGCTTGCGCGAATCGTTCGGCCTCCTTCAGATTCGGTTCGGCGGTCTCGCACCAGACCATGTCGGCATAAGGGGCGTAAGCCAGGCCCCGCGATATCGCTTGATCCAGTCCCGCCCTTACATAATGGAAACCTTCCACTGTGCGTTGTCCGGTCAGGAAAGGCCGATCGTTGTCGTCGATGTCGCTGGTGAGCAGCTGCGCCGCATTCGCATCCGTCCGGGCAATCAGCACCGTATCCACCCCCATCACATCCGCCGCCAACCTCGCCGCGATCAGATGACGAATCGCCTGGCCCGTCGGCAGGAGCACCTTGCCGCCCATATGGCCGCATTTCTTCTCTGAGGCAAGCTGATCCTCCAGGTGGACTGCCGCCGCTCCCGCTTCGATCATGGCCTTCACGAGCTCGAATACATTCAGCGGCCCTCCGAAGCCGGCCTCGGCATCCGCGACGATGGGCGCGAAGAAATCGATGTCGTTCTTGCCCTCGGAATGCTGGATATGATCGGCGCGCTGCAGCGCCTGATTGATTCTCTTCACGACATGAGGAACGCTGTTCGCCGGATAGAGACTCTGATCGGGATACATTTGTCCGGACAGGTTCGCGTCCGCCGCCACCTGCCATCCGCTGAGATAGATGGCCTTCAGTCCCGCTTTGACCTGCTGAACGGCTTGGTTGCCGGTCAGGGCCCCCAGCGCGTGGATATAATCTTCCGAATGAAGCAGATCCCACAATTTCGCGGAACCTCGCTGGGCCAATGTGTATTCGATTTTCACAGACCCCCGCAATCTCAGCACGTCTTCCGGCGAATAAGGACGCCGGATGCCTTGATACCGGGTTCCAGACCAATGCTCCTTCATCTGCCCGAGTTCCGTTCTCCCATTCTCTCTCATCGCCAATCCTCCTCCATCGATTTGAATTTCGTTCGATTCATGCTTCCTGCTCCAGATAACCGTTGCCGGAGCACCGGCTGCAAGGCAGAACCCGCCTGCCCTCGCATAGCGGGCAATCATGATGTTCCTGGCCTTCAGCCATCGGGCTCATGCATTTGAAGCAGTCCAAATCGCCATTGCCGCTGCATACGGGACAATCCATGCCGTGCACCCCCTCATAACTGTTATATAACAAAACTGTTTTGTTGATGTCATTATATAACACTGGAAAGAACTGTTCAATACTGTTTTTAAATATTTTTATTGTTATATAACAAAATGGGCAGTATTCCTTAGATAGAGCGCTTCCAGCCGAGAATGTAACAAAGCCTGCACCTTGGGTCACAAGATACAGGCTCCTCCGGGAACAGGCTTGCTTCAACGACCGCCGCCCCATGCAAAAAGCCGCAGCTTGATGCTGCGGCTTTCAGACTGGCGACAAAGTCCTGTCGACAGTCTTTTTTCTTAGGAAGGCGGGGCCAGGGAAGGCAGAACAGGTTAGGTTAGGGCAAGTTGGTCCGCGCATGAAGCAAGCTGGTCCCCGCATGAAATTGCTGCACAGGCGCAGCATTTTTAACCTCAATAGTCTAAATTCCGAGAAAATCCTGCAAAATTACATTATTTCGCCATTTTAAACGCTATTTATGCCTCGCCGCACGGTAATTGCTGTATTTTTGCAGTAATCGTATTTTCGCAACCTCGTGTCAATGAAATTGCTGCATTCTTGCAGTATTGGCGGAGCAGATGACTAGGGTGGCGGGAGATACTGCTGCTTTAGGGGAGTGGATGACCGGAGCTGCAGACATTCTGGCCGGGAACGATGGAAGATGATATGGAGATGTATTTCGGAGCGGCTGCGCGCCAAGGCGGATCATCACCATCCGCTCGCCGCGGCTGAATGATGAATTTTTGCGTTCTGCCGCAGCAATCCGTGTTTGCCGGACTTCATACCGCTTCATTTCTATCCGCATGACCATATTGAGGAGGTGCTTCACGCCGAACTGGCCGCTCCGCTGGGGCTCCCTTTGCATCGGTACCGCTGAATATTGGAGGAGTTCATGGGGATCTCTCCAAATCCGGTGTATTTGCGGGACATGCTTGCGCAGGAGATGAAGCTGCTGGCCAGCAAAGGCTGTCCGACAAGGTGATTCTCACGGAATGGAATCGACCGCCTATCAGGGAATTGACAAATGACACCGTGTAACAAGGCGGCCTATCTCGGCAAAGCCATTGTCGACAGTCTTGTTTTTTATAAGATAATATTTCAATCATTCACTGCATTAATATAGTATAATATAAAAAATTCCGTATTTCTAAATAAGGATAAAAAACGTAAAGAACTCCTGCGGTTGCAGTATTCGCGGGAGTTTGTCTTCAATATGAAAGCCGCAGCTTGATGCTGCGGCTTCGCTTCGGCTTCTTTCCCATTGCTATTTACTTAGCGACTTGCTGGCCGGCGATACGGCCGAAGGTAATGGCATCGGCAATCGCATTCCCGCCAAGCCGGTTCTTGCCGTGAATAACGCCCGTGACTTCGCCTGCGGCGAACAGCCCCGGAATCGGCTGGCCTTGCTCGTTCAGCACCTCTGTCGTCTTATTGATCACGAGACCGCCCATCGTATGGTGAACGGAAGGCACCGCTTTTTGAATATAATAAGGCCCTTTGCTCATATCCTTCAATCCTGCGCGATGCTTGAAGTCCTCGTCTTTGCCCGACTTGGCGAATTTGTTGACGCGGTCGATTGTCGCCTGCAGCGCTTCCGGATCGATCTTGAAAAATTCCGCAGCTTCTTTCAGCGTATCCGCTTTGTACAAGAGGCCGTCTTTGACGAGCATTTCATATTCGTCTTTATGCGTGTCGACGGTCTTGCTGATATCCCCAATTTCCTGATTCCACAACTGGTAGGCATAGCCGCCTTCCTGAGCCAAAATCGCTTTGGAAATGACATCGCGGCGTTCCAGCTCTTCGACGAAGCGCTGGCCGCTCTGATTCACGAGAATCGCCCCGTCAAAACGGCTGTCCGCAACGAGCGAGATAACGCCGGTCTTCGGATTGCACACCGGATAAGTCTGAATGCTCTCCATATTGGTCAGGGCGGCGCCAATCGCCTGCGCCATCACAATCCCGTCTCCCGTCGTGCCCGGCGCATCCGTAGTCATATACTTCTCATCGTATTCCGGATTGTATTGCTTTCTCATCTCGACATTGGATCCGAAGCCGCCCGAGGCAATAATGACGCCTTTGTTGGCATGGAAGGTGATGGTGCCGCCGTTCGCTCCGGCTGCTTCGACGCCGATCACTTTGCCGCTGTCATCCGTGAGCAATTTCTCAGCCTTCGTGTTCGTCTTCAGATCGATGCCCATCTCGTCCAGATGCGTTTTCAGCTTCGTAATCAGTTCGGCTCCCGTATGCCCTTCCGGAATGAGCGCCCGCTTGACGGAGTGGCCGCCGAATTGGAATAAATGATCCTCCAGGAAGTTCACCTTTACTTCATCCTTCAGCCATTCTGCCGCCGCGGTCGCGTTCTCGGCCAGCACACGGACCATTTCCGGATCGCCGACATTGTCTCCGCCTTTGAGCGTATCTTCAATAAACAGCTCTGTGCTGTCTTCAATGCCCAACTTTTTCTGCACCCACGTGTTGGCCGCATTCATTTCACCGCCGGAAATCAGCGTGTTGCCGCCTACGCTAGGCATTTTCTCCAGCAGGACCACCGAAGCTCCCGCTTGCTTCGCTTCCAAAGCCGCACTGAAGCCGGCGCCGCCAGCCCCGATAATGACGACATCATACGTCTGCTCGGCCGGCTCGTCTGTCTGGGTTTTCCCAGCCGCCTGCTTCGCGACAAGCGTCAAGCCCGCCTTCGCTACCGCATCCTTCACCGCGTCGATGTAGCCTTGGCTTGTGACCGTCGAGCCGCTGATCGCATCCGCCTCCGCGCTGTTCGAGGCGATCATAGTCTCTCTCAGCTCTTTATATACAGGCTCGGCCAATACTTCGTTTTCCTTCTGTTCGAGTACTTTAATATCTGTAATCTCGTCGTTCTCAAACGTGACCTCTACCTTAATCGTGCCGTGCTTGCCATCGCCTTCTCCGATGGATGTCACGATCCGATCCTGATCCCCTCCATTATTGCCCTCCTTGCCATCTTTGTTCCCGCTCCCGCATGCCGCTAACATCACGGCCATACACAGGATAAGTGCCATGATTCCCGCTTTCTTCATCCTCTTCATGTCCCTAAAACCCCTTGTCTTCTCTTGTTGTATTCGTCTGCAGCAACAGTACTGTGCACTACACCATCATGATAGCACAGTAATCAATGCTTATTAGTGAAAGTTATCACTTTCACTATATAAAATCGTAAATAAATTCGTACAAACAACTTCGCTTCGCGGAGGAACTGCCAGGAGCTCCTCATTGCTGCAAAACTGCAGCATTTTCGCCTGTATCGCTTTCTGGAAAAGGGAATCCTGCAAATATACAGCAATTTCTTGCGTTTGGGCGCTCATGGAAGAGAAATGGTGTGAAAAGCTGCATTTCTGCAGGAATCATGCCAAGAATGCGCCTTCCTCGGGAATAAATCCTGCAAATTTGCAGGATTGGGCCGTTCATGCGCGGCGTGCAGCGCGCCTTGGGCATGAACCGCCGCGCCGCTTGCACAAAAAAAGCTGCAGCCCCCGCCAGGCTGCAGCTTCCCTTTATCCGCCCGCTTCAAACGAGGCGGGCGTGACGAGCAAGGGCGTATTCGCCTTGCACCTGAACGCCCGCTCCTGCCCGCGGTACCGGACGAGGCATTCCCCGTCCGCATCGGGCGCCACTTCGGCCGCGGCCAGCGCCCCATCCCTCCATGCCAGCGATACCGTGAAGCCGCCCCGCGCGCGCAGTCCCCGCACGGTGCCGCTCGGCCATTGGCGAGGCAGAGCCGGCAGGAGGTGGATGCCGCGATGGCTCTGGAGCAGCATCTCCGCGATCCCGGCCGCAGCTCCGAAGTTGCCGTCAATCTGGAATGGCGGATGCGCGCAGAACAGATTGACGTAAATGCCGCCATGATGATAATTGGCGCTTCCCTCTTCCTCGATGACATGCAGGAAGTTGTTCAAGATGCGCAGCGCGTGGTCCCCGTCCAGCAGCCGCGCCCATACCGCCATCTTCCAGCCCATGCTCCAGCCTGTGCCTTCGTCGCCGCGAAGCTCCATCGTCCGGGCGATCGCGCGCAGAAGCTCCGGGTTATCCTCAAGCGCGAATTGCGAGCCGGGATACAGACCGTACAGATGGGACAGATGACGGTGCTTCGGATCGGCTTCGGCGTAATCCCGCTCCCATTCCATCAGCTGCCCGCGGGCTCCAATCCGCGGCTGCGGCAGCCGCAGCGCCGCGGCCTCGCAAGCTCGGGCAAACGTGTCATCGAGGCCGAGCACATCGTTGGCCTGCTTCACGATCATCCATAAATCATACGCGATCTGCATATCCATCGCGCTGGACTGCGATACGGTGCAGGTCTGCTTCTCCCCCTCCTCCGCTCCGGGAATGAGGAAGGCGTTCTCCGGCGAGACGGAAGGGCTCGTCATCAGGCGGCCATCCTCGTCCTCCTGCACCACCCAATCGAGCAGGAAGGCCGCCGCTCCGCGGAGAAGCGGCCAGGCCCGCTCCGCCAGGAACGCCCGGTCCCGCGTATACTCGTAATGCTCCCACAGATGGCGGCACAGCCAGGCGCCGCCCATCGGCCAGTACGCCCAGGAGGGATCGCCGGACGGGCCGACATTGTGATTGCGCCATTGATCGGTCATCGCATGCGCCATCCAGCCTCCGCAGCCATAATGGACGCGGGACGCGGCCGCGCCGGTAACGGCCAGCTCCTCCATAAGCCGGAACAGCGGGTCATGGCACTCCTGCAGATGGCATACCTCCGCCAGCCAATAATTCATCTGCAGATTGATATTCAGATGATAATCGCAGTTCCAGGGCGGCTGCACCTCGTCGTTCCAGATGCCCTGCAGATTGGCGGCCTGCGTGCCGGGCCGGGAGCTGGAGATGAGCAAATAGCGGCCGTATTGGAACAAGAGCGCATAGATTCCGTTGTCGCTTCCCCCGGCGCCAATGCGCCGCAGCCGTTCATCGGTCGGGAGCTTGCGGCCGGCATCATCCGCATCGTCCAGCTCCAGCGAGACCCGCTCGAACAAGCGCCGGTAATCCTGGATGTGGGCATCCAGAAGCTGCCCGTAGCTGCGGCGGAGCGCCTCCTTCAACACGGCATGGCAGCGCTCAGCCGGAGGAACGGCCGCTTCGTCAGGCATCCGATCATAGCCTCGGAAGCTGGTTGCCGCCGCGAAGAGCAGCGTGACCGCTCGGCCCCCGCCAATCTTCAGCCGGTTATCGATACAGCGTACCCGGGTCTCCCCGTCCTCCTCCAGCACGGCCATCTTCACGGCGAAGCGGAGAGCCCGCCCCGATTCTTCGCTCTCCGCGCCATCCCCGTCATAGGCAATAGGCGGGACGGCGGAGTTGTTATGATTCCGTACCCGCTGCGGACAGCGTCCCGTCATAACTAGTCCGCCCTCGTCATCCGCCGCTACGCTATGCTCTAGCCGCGAGTCGAGCGACACGGTCACGCGCACGCCGTAAGGCGAATCGCTCTCCAGACGCACCACCATGACCTGATCGGCAGCGGAGACGAACACGGTCCGCTTCTCCAGGCTGTCTCCCGCCTGGCAGGAAGTTACGGCCAGCGCCTGCTTCAGCTGAAGCTCCCGCTTATACGCCGGCGCAGCCGGCTTCCCGCCAGCCGCCCCGCCTGTCGCCTCCGGGCCATCGAACTCCAAATAAACGTTCCCGAGCGGCTGGTACGGCTGAATGCCATGGCCTTCCGTTCCGACCATGCGCGTACCGATGAGCTCCATCGCCTCCGCATACTTCCCGGCATGCAGCAGCTGTCGCGCTTCCGGCAGCAGCTCTCCCGCCGCAGGATTATACTCGCTGACCGGATGCCCTGCCCACAGCGTATCCTCATTGAGCTGGATTCGCTCGCGCCGGACACCGCCGAACACCATCGCCCCGAAGCGCCCATTGCCAAGCGGCAGCGCTTCCGTCCACTTGTCCGCGGGCCGCGTGTACCACAGCTTCAAGTCTTCGTCACGTGCTGTCTTGCTCGTTGCCATCGCTTCTCACGCTCCTTGCATGCTCAGGTTCACTGTCATGTCACGATGTGCTTCATTTCCCGGGAAGCTGCGCCTACGGTCTGCTGCGGCATTTCCATAGAGGCTCGGAACGCACGGAATCAGAGTTATCCGCCTGCACGATGCAGCGGGGAGCTTTGATTGAAAAAAGAGGCTGTTTTCTCTGCTTCGCGGCTGAGCTCGGCCCGCCAACCTCCATCTCCCTCTCCAAACAGGCACACGTCTACTTTTTTTCCTTTTACTTTCCATGTTCCCGCTATCATGCCGTTGATCAGGACAGCCGCATGGACATGGCCCGCCGCGCCATAAATTTTTTTATAATACTCGCTTTCCATATAAAACTTTTCTTTATGCCCCAACAACAACGGATCGAATTTCGGCAGCAGCTTTACCGCCGGAATAGCCTCCGTACTGTTCGTTCTATATATGTTTTTATTATCGTACAGATCGCCAATCGAAATGAGATCGGCACTGCTATTTTTCAATATTTTTTTCGCCAGCGTGACCGTTATCCCTGACCAGTACGCAAAATCCTCGGCTCTTGCCGGACCATAAGCCTGCAAATAACGCAATAGAATGAGGCCAAGCGCTTCTTCCTGATCATACATATGATAGATGTCGGGCTGGTCCTGCAGCCACGAGCTTGTAAGATGGAATGCGATGTCCGGCTCAAGCGGGTTCCCGTGAATCACCATCCGCTTATAAGACAAGTCCTTTAATATCCCGCCCCACGGAGACAGTAAATAGTCTATGAGAGCGGTCTCGCATTTCAACGATGCGTTCAAATCCGCTTTTAACTGTTCTCGCGTCTTCGGTCCATCGGACAAGGAAGAGAGCACCGCCTCGGAGACAAGCTGCTTGTCATATTCGGTCACATGCTGCTTCAGATACGTTCCCCATCGGGTCATCCATTCCGTACCGAACGCGCTCCACATCACAGCGGCATCCGCTGTACGCATCAGATGCAATGTGCCTCTGAGCGACCACGTCCTGATTATTTTTTTCTCGTCCTCCATTAAGGACTTGATTTCATTCAAGGATACCTTGCTCTGCAGTCTGCACTGTATCGCCAGTAAGGAATGGCTGAAGATCTGTGACTGAATTCCGAACTCGTGTTCCAGCAAATCCATGACATGGGCAAGGGAGTTTTCTTGCGACAGTTTTTGTCTGTGCAGCAACTCTTGGCATCTGCTCCTCGTGTCCACCATAATGCCTCCTTCCGATTTTCCGATCCCAGGCAGCCGGATAACGCTGCGCACAGGAACAGCTTCGGTCTCCCTGCATGCCAGCTACCAGAGCCTATCCGCTTGGTACCGGATCCTGGACTTTTACAAATTCGATCTCCTTCTCCCCTGGATCCAGCAAGAACGAGACCGCAAGGCGGGATAAACGCCCCTCTGCATCCGCATGGAAGGCAGCCGGAATGCGCAGATCGAGGACGTCAAAATAGAGCTCATACCTGTCGTCGCCGAGTGGAGTCATCGCAAAGGTCAGTCCATGAAATAAGGCGCGTAATTGGCCATTCGCTATGTCGACAACCAACTCCCCATAGGCCGGGTGTTCGAATCTCCCCGTATACTCATTCACTGTGCGTACGGATACGCACCCCTGTTCCTCATTGCCGGGACGGTTCGTTTCCTTGCTCACCGCCTCTTTCCCTTGCTTCGCCCATTCCTCGTACTGCTTCATCTCCGTGGCCATTCGCTCGCTCCAGTCAATCGGCTCCAGTTCCAGCAGCCGGTCGAACAAGGTATAGGAGAGGAAGCGCGGAAGAAATGAACCATTTTTGTTCGTTAAAAGGATGACACCGATGTTCTCCTGCGGCAAAAAAGAGACGAGAGAAGAAAATCCGTCAATTCCGCCATCATGATGAACCAACTGATAGCCCCGATACGTTTCAATGCACCAGCCGAGGCCGTAAGTGCAGATGGGAAGCTCCTTTTTCCAGAAATGCGAGGAACCGCAAGGCATCTGGGGCGTATGCATCGTGGCGATGCTTCCTTCCGTGACCAGTTGCTTCCCCTGGAATGTCCCCTGATTCAACTGGAGAAGCACCCAGTTCGCCATCTCCATGACATTGCTGTTAATCGAGCCTGCCGGACCGATCACATTAAGATTGCGGTAAGCGGTCGCCTGCACCTGATTATCCTTATCTATATATGGCACAGCGGCATTCGGATGACGTTCCATCTCGTCAATGGAGAAGTTGCTGTTATCCATTCGCAGCGGCGCGAAAATCCGCTCCTGCACCCATTGCTCCCACGGAACTCCTGCAAGCTGTCCCACGAGATACCCCGCAGCCATATACATCAAATTGTTGTATTGCCACTTGGAGCGGAAATCGTGGTTCGGCTCCAAATATTGCAGCCGCTCGATGATTTCCTCCCGCGTGAACGGCGCATTGTACCACATGAGATCATGCCGCGGAAGTCCGGAGCGGTGACACAGCATATCCCGGATCGTTATTCGTTCCGTCGCGAAGCTATCATATAGTTTGAAATTGGGAAGATACTCCTTCACCGGCCGATCCCAGTCCAACTTGCCCTCATCTACGAGCATTCCCGCCGACATGGCCGTAAATGCCTTCGTGCAGGAGCCAATCGCGAACAACGTCTCCGGCGTCACCTCGAGCCCCTGCTCCACATTCCGCAGACCGAACCCTTCCGCCATCACGATCTGCTGCCCCTGGATAACCGCGATCGATAGTCCCGGCACCTTCCATTGCTCCATCTGCTGTCGAATGTATTCCGAGAATCCATGTAACTTCGCATGCATGATGCTCATCATAGTTCCTCCTTATACTTCATTCGAGTTCGTTCAACCGCCCGCTATCGCCGCCTTGACTTGTTCAAACTCGATCTCCTTCGCTGCCGGCTCCAGATTCAACGGCATCGAGAGCCGATCCTCGATCTGCTTCATTACCAAATTGCCGTAGCCCGGATGGGTAAACGTTCCCGTATAATCGTTCAGCGAAAGAGGGGGCGTGCGAACCTCTATATCCTTTGACGGCGGAGAGCCTTCCTCCCCTTCCTTCCCGTTCTTCTTTTGTGCTTCCGAGGCTGTCTGGTCTTGCTGCGGTTCACCCGACATCCGTCCGCTGTCCCGAACCCCTGGATTTGATGGTAAAATTTGTCCTTATCCACAGGGTACAGTACAATGAAGGAAGTGCTGCGCAGCCGCACAGATTGAATATAGGAGGCTTGAAGAACGATGAAGACAGCCGCGCAAACCGGGGCATGCCAGCCCCAATACGATCTCGTCAAGCTGGATACGCTGCTGCACGAGGATCATATCGCCTGGAATTTCCGCAATATGGATCATATTTTGCCGAAGCGCGATGTTCACGCGCCGGCGGACAAGTTCCGGTTCTCCGAGAACTTAGAGAATCTGGCCGATGTCCGCTACAGCTACAACGGACAAGCATCCACCGTAGGCGAGTATATGGCCAAGGTGAAAGCCACCGCTTGGCTGGTCATCAAGGATGATGCCATCGTAACTGAGCGTTATTATAACGGATATACGCGGGAATCGACCGCCACGTCGATGTCGGTCGCCAAATCGTTCATCTCGGCCCTGATGGGCATCGCCTTCGACGAAGGCGCGATGCGGGACGTCCATGATCCGGTAACGCGGTACTTGCCGGAGCTGGCCGGAAGCGGCTATGACGGAGCAACCATCAAAGATGTGCTGCAAATGTCCTCCGGCGTTCGCTTCAATGAAGACTACGCCGATCCCGATGCGGAGATTTATACCTTTATGAACGATGTCTTCGGGGAGTCGGCGATGCCGATCTCGCAGTACGTGCGCAAGCTGACGCGCTTGCAACCGCCGGGACATTACCAATACAAGAGTGTGGATACCCAAGTGCTATGTATGCTGCTGGAGCGGACGACCGGGAAAAAGTTATCGGCTTATTTGGAGGAAAAGCTGTGGCAGCCGCTTGGCATGGAATACGATGCCTATTGGAACACCGACCTGCACGGCAATGAGATTGCATTCGCCTTCTTGAATGCCGCTTTGCGGGACTACGCGAAATTCGGCCGCCTTGTTCTGCATCAGGGAGCCTGGAACGGCCGGCAGATCATTTCGGAGAAATGGATGAAGGAATCGGTCATTCCTGATCGGTCCAACCTGCAGGCGGGGCAAGCCGAGGATTGCTTCGGCTATCAGTATCAGTGGTGGACGCCGCTCGGCAGCGACGGCTCGGAGGTGATGGCCCGCGGCATTTACGGGCAACAGATCTATATCAATCGGCGGCATCATGCCGTCATCGTCAAGTCCGGCGTCGATCCGGCCGTCTTCAATGTTCATGACTTCGAGGCCGTCACGGCATACCGGACCATTCTCGAACATCTCGGATAATGTGTAACGTAAATGGCGGCACCCGTCTGCAGCCCAACACGGGTCGCGGATACCACGCAGGCGGTGTGTTCCGGGCTGCAGCGGTCGCTACCCGAGCGGAGGCTGCAGCCGAGCTAGCCGGGCAACGATGGCATGCTCCTTCCCTGGCTTGGCCTGCCGATCTGCTTGTCGCTCCCGGTGGCCGGCCCGCTTCCGCTTCTCATGCAGAATGTCATAGAAGCTGGGCTTGGTGTGGGAGCGGCCTCCGCGAATCGCCGGTCTCGCGTAAGGGTGCGCATACCAGGAATGATAAGGATCATAACGGTGCACATTGATTCGAACATCCCATTTCATCAAAGGTTCCTCCTCTTCATGATAAGCTTGCGGAAGCAGCCTTTGCCTAATGTAAAAAGACTCATGCTTGCTTGGTCTCTGCTTCTGCAGACATGGAACTCGAACAGTCCTCTCGACAATAATAAATACCCGATCTGGTCCCGCTTCAATCAGGAACAGCCTTCAGCAAACTGCTTCTTCCCCATTCTACTATTTCGTACAATGCTTTGCATCCCGTCAAGCTCCCGAGCCCGGTCTGATTGGTTCGTTGACCGGAAGGCGATTTGCTATAATATCCGTATGAGCCCCGCAGCAAGGGGATCACACATTCCAGGGTCTCTGCACGAACCTGATGCGAGGAGGATAAAGCGATGAATCCAGGCAAGCCGAACGATGCCAGGCGAGCGTCCGATCCGGCCCCGGCCGAGGAATCGGCACAGCGGTCCATTCCCGGGAGCTCCGTAATCGAGAGCGGGAATGCACGGCATGTCTCAGCCGCCGGCAAGGAGACAATGGAAGATCGGGACGCGAGCGAAGGAAATAACCTCCGGGAAGCGGAGCCGGGCAAGGAAGAGGCCCCAGCCGGATCTGCCGAAGCCTCCAGCGAACGGCAGCCCGCTGCCATGACGCAGCGGCCCGGCGAATGGCCGCAGCCCGACAATGACAATTCAGAACCGTTAACCGCAGCAGAATTCGAGCTATGGATTCGGGAGGACGAGGAGGAGGATCTGGAACCTGCTCCGCGGAGAAAATGGATGGCAAAGTCGATAACGATACTGCTTGCCCTGCTGCTGTTCGGCAATGTGCTCGCGTTCTGGCCGCAGATCTACAATCTGCCTGCCCTCCGCTTCCTCCATGCGGACAAGGAATTATCGCAGAGTGAACAGATACAGCAATACAAGCAGGCGGTCGTCATCGTCAATGCGCGTGATCGGAAGGGCACCGGCTTCAATGTGGCCGCGGAAGGCATCATCATTACGAACCGCCATGTGATGGCGGAGGACAAGACCGGAACGGTAACGTTTCAACATAACAAGACGTATCTCGCCGACGTGATCGCAAGCGATGCCGCCTTGGATGTAGCTGTATTGAAGCTGCGGGACAATCCCGATGATTCTTTGCCTGCCCTGCCGCTGGAGACGGACTCCGGGTGGCGGGAAGGCGCCCAAGTTCATATCATCGGCAACCCGCTCTCCTTCTATCATATCGCGATCGAAGGCAAGATTCTCGGTCTGACCCCGCTGCAGCAACGCGATCGGCCCGTGCTGATGATCCAGGCTCCGATCCATTCGGGCAACAGCGGGAGCCCGGTCCTGAACGAGCAGGGCCGCGTCATCGCCGTCGTCTTCGCCACCTCGACCGTGAAGCAGGGCGAAGAATCCGGGGAATCCGTTGAAGTCGGACTTGCCATCCCGATCGAAGATATTCGGCCCTATCTGAACGAAGCCGGTCAGGAGTAGCTTCACAACGGCGGGCTTCCTTGCAGCAGCGCCAACTCTCTCTCCCCCGCCTCCGGCTGAAGAAGAGGGATAGAAGCCGCCTGGCAGAGTGCCATGACCAGGACTTCTAGGTAAGCAAGGACAGGTCCTTCAGCCGGTTCAGCGCGAGCTGCACCCCTTCCTCCACGGAGCAGCGATCCGTCGGGAGGACAATCTCGGGCGCCTCCGGAGGCTCGTACACATCCGAGACGCCGGTGAACATCGGGATAGCTCCCTGCCGCGCCCGCGCATACAAGCCCTTGGGATCGCGCCGTTCGCACTCGTCCAGCGGACAATCGACGAACAATTCGATGAAGGGCGCCAGCTGCTCGCGCGCGTAAGCGCGCATGTCCCGGTACGGGCTGATCACCGAGACAATCGGAATAATTCCGTTGCGGGCCAGCAGGCCGCTAATATATACGATCCGGCGGATATTCTCCATCCGGTCTTCCCGGCTGAAGCCGAGTCCTCTGCCGATGGCGGCGCGAAGCTCATCTCCGTCCAGACATTCGACCCGGCGGCCATGCGATCGGAGCGAGGCCGCGATCGCATGCGCCATCGTCGTCTTGCCCGCCCCGGAGTATCCCGTCAGCCATAATGTGAATGCGTGTTCAGACAATCGTTGTTCCCTCCTTATGCATCGAAGCATGCCGCACAGGGATGCGTTCCAGCAATCCCTCCGCGTACACTTTGCCCAGCTCCAGCTCCGGCATATGAATATACCCGATATAACAGCCGCAGTTCTTCATTCCACAAGCACGCTCTGCCGCCAGCCCTTCCAGCCCGTCCCGGTACAGGTGGCCGATGACGCGCCGATCCTGATAGCAGCGCTTCACGATGCCGGAGCCCTGAATGTAGAAGACCGTCTCCCCTGCTGCGCAGGGCCGGCCGAGGCTGTCGTAATCCCTTAGATTGATCGCAAAATAAGGATCGATGCCCTGCAGCCGCTTCACTTCTTCCACCGCATAGTAATCGGGCTGATCCTTGTAGGCGTTCACCCAGATGTATACGTCTTCCGGAAGCAAGCGCCGGATCTCCTCGATCGCGTCGAAGGCGCTTCTGACCCCGACCGTTCCGACGCTGAAGGAGATGCCCTGCTCATACAGCCGCATGCATTGCGACAAGAAGCCGTCCCGGCTCGTCTGTCCCGGATGGTACGTGACCCAGAAGGCCGCCTTGTCCCGATTCAGCCGCTCCGTCCAGTCCAGCCGGCAGGACAAGTTCGTCTGAATGGCCACCTTCTCGATATGCGGAAGCTCGGACAGCTCAATCATCGCTTCCCTGTACCAGCGGTGAATGAGAGCCTCGCCATACGGATTGAAAAACAAAGCCAGCCGGTGCCCGGCCTCCTCCTGCGCCCTGATCCAGCCGATGAACATCTCCAGCTGGCGTTTGTCCTGGGCCAACGTCTCCTTGCTGTCCTTCGTCTTGCTGAAGGGACAATACGGGCAGCTGTAATTGCAGGACGACAGCTTCCCCCGGTAATAGAGCACCGCCCTCATCGCAGCTCATACCCTTCCATCCGCTCTCTCACGTCGGCAGAGATCAGCTCGTCCCCGATCGCGTCGGAATACGCCATCCCAAGCGCCGTCAGACGCAGCACGCCCGCTTCCAGCTCGGCCAGACCGAGGCGTAGCAGCTGCTCCAATTCGGGATGATCCTGCATCGCCCTGCTGCCGAAGCGCTCCTCATAAGCGGCCAGCTCCAGCCCTTCGCGATGCAGAATCGCCTTCAGCAGATAGCGCCGCTTCTGTTCCGCCTCACTCAGCACGAAGCCGTAATCGGCCTGATCATGCCGCTCCGCCGCTACATAGTCGGCGATGATGCTTCTCGTCGCCGCCTGGCTTACCCCGTAGCGCGACGCATAATGCACGCGGCGCGTATACGAGCGGGCGCCGCAGCCCAGGCCGACCATCCCTTCCTCTTGACAGCTGAAGGGCAGAATCCGCTTGTGAGCGAAGCCGTTCACCTTGGAGAAGCGCCGCATCGAGTACTGCGTATAACCTGCTTCCTCCAGCCGCTGGCGCGCCATCTCGTACAGCTCCAGCCGGATGTCCGTGCCCTGCTTGCGTATCTGATCCGGCTTCAGAATCGTATTCTCCCGCGTGTACAACGGGTAGATGAAGATCTCCCCCGGCCCGTAGCTGATAGCCTTCTCCAGCGAGTACAGCCAGGATTCCGGCGTCTGCCCCGGCAAACCGTAGATAAGATCGACATTCACCAGCGGGAACTCGAATGCCATCAGCCGCTCCAGGGCCTCCTCGGCCAACCGCGGCTTCTGCGGCCGGTAGATCGCCGACGCCTCTTGCTCGACGAAGCTCTGGATACCGATGCTGACACGGTCCGTCAGCCGCTCCTTGAGGACATGCAGCCGTTCCTCCGTCACCGTGTCCGGCGATGTCTCCACCGAGATGGAGGCCTGTGACGGATCCAGCCCCATCACCCGATCCGCAATATCGAACAATCGGCTCAGCAAGGGGGCTTCCAGCAGCGTAGGCGTTCCCCCGCCAACAGCAAACCGGGAAAATGACCGCCCGGCGAACCAAGGCGCCCATTGTCGGGCCTGCCGCTCCAGCGCATCGACATACTGCTCATGCACATCGGCCCGCCGGTCCGGCAGCGTGAACAGATTGCAGAAGCCGCAGCGGGCGCCGCAGAACGGAATATGCATATAGAGGAAATAATAGTCCGTCTCCTCCCCCTTCCACAGCTCCTCCAGCGGCAGCGCCGGCTCAAGGGGACGGTAAGCCGTCTTATGCGGATACGAATACAGGTAGGAACGGTACGGGGCTTGCAGCCAACGCTGCCGCTCCTCTGCCACTTCGTCCATTCGTTCGTCCATTCTTTCGCTCATTCGCTCTTCAGCCTGCCTCTCCGCTCGCCCTCCCGTCAGCCTCTCCGTTAGCCTGTCTGTTCCCCTGTCCGTTGGCCCGTTCACCCCGGCCGGAATTGATTTCGGCGCACTCATCATGCCTCTCCCCTCTCTCATTACAGAAAAAACTCCCGGTACGGCACATTCCATACGACCTCGTGCGCAAGGCGATGCCCATGATAACCATCCTCGCCATAGGCGGTGCCGTGATCGGAGAACGCCATGCAGAATGTCCTGCCCCGCTTGCGCAGCGCATCGAACAGAACGCCGAGCTGGCTGTCCACATAGCGCAGCGCCGCCCGCTGCGTCTCGACCGAATCCTCTCTCTCGCCGGGGACGAAATAATGGTTCGGCCCGTGAATCGCGGACACGTTCAGGAACAGGAACAGCCGCTGCCCCGGATCGGCCCGTTCCAGCAGCTTGATCGCATGCTGCACCTGATGCTCGGTGGAGCGGGGATTCGTCACTCCGAAGGTCATGCGCCAATAGCTCTCCTGGAAATAGCCGGGCAGTACTTTGGCCAGCTTGTTCTTTTTCGTGAAGAAAATGACCCCGCCGATGCAAATCGTCCGGTATCCTTCCGCCGCCAGCCCGGAGACGATATCCGGCGCATCGAATTGCCACGTGTACGGATGGGTCTTCAGCCCGGTATTACGCGTATGGAACAGCCGGATATGGGATGCCTTGTCCGTGTTCGCCGGGGTAGGCAGGAAGCCGCCAAAAAAGGCATGGTGCGCCGCATAGGTGAAGCTGCCCGGCGTATGCCGCTTCTCCCACGGGCCGTCCGCGCACAGGTTCGGACAGTTCGCCTCCTCCAGCTTCGCCACGTCGTACCGCAGCGTGTCGAGCGTTATCATGACAATATCGTGGGTGCCCACGATTTGATTCATATCGATCATCGGTGATTCTTCCTTTCCAGCAGCTGACGCATCTGCCATTCGTAGGTGTTCCACCCTTCATATTCGACCCGGTAGAGCAGATCGCCGAAGGGATTGATGTCGACGGCATAGGTCATCCCGCTGCCGCGCCGGACGAGCACGTCGATTCCCGCAACGGTCGAAGCCGGGAATGACGCCAAGGCCGCTTCCGCGGTCGAGGCTACCGCTTCCGCCATCCCGGAAGCGCTCATGCCTTTGTCCATCGGACGGCGCTCATTCCGCAGATGCAGGTTCGTGATCGGGCTGGAGCTGAGCCGCAGGACGGCATGGCAAGCCGACCCGTTCACGACGAGTTGGCGCACATCGAATGATTTGCCGTCGAGGCGCTCCTTCGCGATCCAGCGCTCCACGTGAGCCCCTTCCCCGCACAGCCAATCGACCATGCGGCGAATCACCGCATGGTCCCGGTACTGCCGCAGACGGCCGGAATTGTAAAAGACGGTCTCTCCCGCCCGTTCCTCCATCTCCAGCGTCGTGACCGCCAGCTCGGCTCCGGTCGCGGGCTGACACTGATACGCGATAACCCCGGCCGCTCCAGAGCCGCAGGCCAGCTTGAGGAAAAGGCGGTGCATGCCGCTCGACCGGATGGCCGCCTGCAGCTCTTCGTAGCCGGCAATCGAGCCGGCCGGGCCAGGGAGAGCAGGCATGCGCACGCCATGCCGGGATAGATGCTCCCAGCAGCGCCGCTTGTCGAACATGACCGCGATGTCGGCGGGATCGTTCACCCAGCGCACCGGGATACCGGCAGATAACGCCTGCAGCCGGAGCCGGGCGAGCAAGCGGCAATATCCCCGGAACCATTGAGCCGGATAGCGAATCCGCCCATGCTCTTCGGGAAGGCGCCGCGCAGCCTCACCCGGGATGCTCTCTTGCGCCCGGACGCCTGTCTCGTCCGCGGACCCATTCGGGGCGCCGAGCGCAATCAGCTCCCGCTCGACGGCGGGATGCTCGCCCGGAGCGTCCAGGCGGATGATTGGGCTACCGGCTCCCGAGCGGCGCAATCGATCCAGCAGTTCCTCCAGCGAGGCGGATCCCTGCAGCAGCTCCTGATAGGTCAGCAGCAGCGCGGGCGCCAGCCCGAATCTGCGGCGGGCCGCCTGCAGGCCGTCCGTGCGCCGGTTCCCGGCATTGCCGATCAGGATGTACGGCGTATCCGCAACCGTTCCTTCCCCCGCAACAGCCAGCTCAGTCCGGCGTTCTAGCTCAGACACGTTCATCGCTACTCGGTCAGGAACGGATAGCGCCAGTCGTCTTCCGTATCCTGCTGATCGCTGACATCGACGGACAATCCGGAATCTTTCCAGCGCTTCACCATCTCGTCCGACATGTAATGGTATTTGAGATCAAGATGCTTCAGCTTCTTGACCCGGGCGCTGGCGAGCAGCGCCTCTGCGCCTGCATCCGACAAGGTGCCGTATGACAGATCGAGCGTCTCCAGCTGATCCAGAATCGGCGCATCGGCTAGCGCTTGCGCGATCTCGTCCTGAATCTCGCTGTCCTTCAATCCGAGATAGGTCAGCTTCGGAAATAAACCGGGTTCTGCTACAGACAGCACGTCATCGAGCGAGCCGGAGAAGCCGTATTCATCCACGCCGAGATACAGCTCCAGCTTCCGCAGCTCCGGCAGCTTCGCGTTCCGGATGTCGGCCAGCACCTCTTCCGGCAGTCCGCCGCAAATAATGACCAGCTCCTGCAGCCGCGCATGCTCCAGAGGCTCCAGCCGCAGGTCCGTGCTTCCTTTGGCCGTGAATGATTCCAGATTCGGAAATGCCTTCAGCAAGGGAGACAGGTTCGTCTGAATAATCCAGGAGACCTCGCAGTCTTCATAGTCCATATCTCCGATGAACAGCTTTTTCAAGTTCGGGAACCGTTCCCGATTCGCAATCAGGGTGTCGAGGAAGCTGTCAGGGGAATTCTCGTAGGCCTGCCCCCAGTCGCCGATAATCAAGCTGACAAGCTGCTCGCTATGCTCTCCGGCTGCCAGCTTCTCGATCAGCGCAGACATTCTCTCTCCGTCTTCATATTCTTCGTATCCAACCGACAAACGAATTTCAATCATGGATAGCCCTCCCGTGGCGATATTGGACGTCCTATAGTTTTACGGCAACCTATTATATTTCAACATGCCGGGTAAAAGTCCTGTATCGATTCCACATTTTGGGCCTGAGATGCCGCAAAATGAATCCAAAGTCACGGGACGGTGGAAATGAATGGTTGATACAATAGAAGTCCCCTCTTCTGTATATTGTTCGCAACCGGGGAAGCGGGGTCCCATGCCCCGTGCTGCTCTCCTATATGCGAATGGGACAACACAACACGATGCAGATGGGGATACCGCTAACAGCAATTTTGAGGGTCTAAGGCCCCTTCGGGTCTTGCGCTCAAGTTGCTTGCCTGCTGACCAGGCTACGGCGGCACTCTGTCCGAGACGAAGGAGAAGCCGAATGGAGAATACGACTCTGTGGATTATCATTGGAATTTTGGTGATTGATATTATCATTGTATTGTGCGTGGTCTCGTCTATCTTGCGCAAGAAAAAGCGTGAAAGACAACAAGAGCATGAAGTGATGACACGAGGCATCCCCGCTTCCGCCACGATTATGTCCCTCTCGCCGACAACATCCATGATCGATGATCAACCTGTTGTTCTGCTGGCATTGGACGTGGCGATGCCGAACGGAGAATCGTATCCAATCGAGATCAGAACAGCCATTCATATGATAAACATTCCGCAATTCCAGGAAGGGGCGCAGATCAACGTCAAAGTGCTGGAGGAACAAGGAACGAAGCGCGTCGCCGTCCTTGGCACCGGTATGAAGAGCTATTGATCCGGCCGCCTCTCCCGTGCCGTTCCCGAACCGGTCTTGGCGAGGCGTGCGTGGCGCTTGTTCAGCGCAACTCGGGCAGGGGGCCGAACATGAAAAAGGGGGCCTGCGCCCCCTCTTCCGTCCCGCGCAGACTACATCTCGAAGCCATCCGGCCAATGGATCTGGACGCCCTTCTCCTGAATGAGCGACTGGAAGCATTCGAGATGGGATGGCTCCTCATACACTTGATGCGGCGTAACCTGATGCTGCAGCGAATAGGCGACCAGATAGCCTGCCGATTCGCCAATGTTCCATTCCGTTGGATGCAGCCGGTAGCTGCCGTTCGACACTTGGGTCGTACCGATATTTTTGCATACCGGCAATATATTGGTCATCCGGACAGGCAGCAGGGCGCCCAGCGGAATCTCATATGGATAGCTAGGCAGGTAGAACTTGCGGTGCGAGACCGTCGTCGTATGAAGATCCAGATGATAGCTGCCTACGCCGATGCTGTCGGGATAGCGGCGAATTCCTGCCTCTCCCCGCATCTCTTTGCCGACATCGGCTTCGGTAATGGTATAACGCGCCTTGATCCGGCGAGATTCCCGAATGTACGGTGCTTTGGCCATGCCATCCTCCGTGCCCAGCACGTCTGTGCGCAAGCGAAAGCCCGGGTAGCCCTTGCCGCCGTCCGGCCGCGGTATCTCCGTCTGCAGCCAATAGAGAAGCGAGAAGCTCAACTGCTTTGCATTCTCCAGATGCTTCTGCTTCTCCGCCTCGCTTACGCCGATAATCGAGCCCAGGTAGTAATCGTTCTGCGGCCAGTTGACCAGCGTGATGTCGCTGTCGTAGAAGCCCGGCTCGAACTGGGCCTTGTCGATAATCCGCCGGTACGTCCACAGCGGCATTGGATCCTGGCCGTCGGAGAACAGGTTGAATTTGCGGTACTTTGTCGGATCATTGACATTGATCGTATACATGCTTAACAGAGGATAGATGGACGGCTCCGGAACATACTCCCGCCAGAAATCATATTGCTCCGGCTTCTCGATCGTAAAGTTCCCTTCCGGGAAATAATCGATGGCGAAGACATGCGTGAACGACTGAATATCAAGCGGATTCGCCTGCTCTGACGCATGCAGTTCGCCCGTCTCCGTGCGGGACTCGGCCCCGATCACATGCTCCACCCCGGCGAGCGGCAGCAGGTCGCCGCACTCGGTCGCGTCGAGGAAGTATGAACCTCTCAGGCGGGTCAACTGCTGCGTGCGCACATGCGATACCGTGACCGAACGGACGATGTCGCCTTCCGTCTCTGCCTCGACCGGACTCGTCTCGTAGAGAATCGTAATCCTGCCGCTGCTCGTATACGGCGCCAGCATGTCATGCAGCACGCGCAAGGCCACCTTCGGCTCATGGCAGAGGCGGCTGACCCATCCCCGTCCGGGATTGAGCAGGGGATTATCCGCCGCTTGCTCGGTAAGCGGATAGTTCGCCCGGTAATAAGCACGCAATCGCTCGCGGATCTCCCGGTATGTACGGGTGCAGCCCATGGTCTCAATGACCTTGTGCTCATCGGGAGGAACCGCCTGCGACGTCAATTGACCGCCGATCCAATCCGTCTCTTCCGTCATCACCACACGCAGTCCCATTCCGGCGGCGGACAAGGCAGACGCGACGCCCCCCAATCCTCCGCCAATGATTACGACATCGGCCTGGATGTCATCCTTAACCAGTTTCATTTCCTAATCCCTCCCTTTGATGTTAAATTCATGTATACTATAGCACATCCTTCCGGCTCATTTCTCTCCTGCTTCCGATTCAAAAAGAAATTCCTCCTATCTTTTACCCGCTGCCAGACTCTCGAATCCTACAAAAAAATCGTTCGAAAAAGCCGGGGGAAATTCGACACCATTAGCATTTGAAGGGAGTCCGGTCTTATTTACACCTTCCCATTCCAATGATAGAGTAAGGGCAAAGTTCCCATGCAACCATCCTCATCGTATTGGAGGCGAGCAACCTATGTCCGAAGCCCACTCTCCATGGAAGCTGGGCACGTATTGGTACGACAAGGAATCGGTATCGCTTATGCAGGTAAAAGAAGCCGGCATCGCTTGTATTGAGCTGAATCTGGATAACGATATCCTTCCAGAGGAAGCGCTTACTCCCGCCATGCGCACACGTTACCAGCAGGCCGTGGATGCCGCCGGGAAGGCCGGTATCGAGATCTGGTCGGTTCATCTGCCCTTCGGGAACCCGTGGGACATCTCGGCATTCAATGATGCCGAGAGAATGGCCATCATCGAGGCCCACACTCACGTGATGGATTGGGCGCGAGACTGGGGCGCGCAGGTGGTCGTCATTCATCCCAGCTTCGAGCCGATTCCCGATGAGCAGCGGGAGCAGCGGTTGAAGCTGGCTGCGGCTTCCGTGCGCGAGTTAAGCGAACGGGCCCACGCGCGCGGCCTGAAGCTAGCCGTCGAGGATCTGCCTCGATCCTGCCTCGGCCGGGACAGCGCCGAGATTGCCGCCTTGATCAGCAGCGCGCCGCACGCTGTCGTCTGCTGCGATACGAACCATCTGCTGACGGAGAAGCCGGAAGAATTCATCCGCTCCATCGGGAGTCGCATCGGCACCCTGCATATCTCGGATTATGACGGCGTCGATGAGCGCCACTGGATTCCCGGCCGGGGCATCGTGAATTGGCCGGAAGTGCTTCAAGCGCTAATGGACAGCGGGTACGGCGGTCCCTTCATGTTCGAAGCGAACTACAAGGATCCCCATGATCTGGTACAATGCTACCAAGGGCTGATGAAGCTTGTCAGCGACGCACGCGCGCCGTAGCCCCGGCTGTGCTGACCAACGAGACGAGCCAGATCCGAACTCGGCTCTGGCTTGTTGTCAGGCTTTTATAACCATCCCTTGGACCTTGCGATCTCGATGGCCTCGATGCGCGTCCTGGCCTCCAGCTTGTTCATGATGCTGGACAAGTAATTGCGCACGGTTCCGTAAGATAAATACAGCGCCGACGCGATCTCATTCGCAGTGCGCCCTTCGGCGGCAAGCTTCAAAATCTCCCGCTCCCGCTCGGTCAGCGGGTTGTCTTCTTCGCGAATCACGGCAAAGGCGAGCTCCGGCGAAATCTCCCGCTCGCCCCGCATCACGTTGCGAATTGCGGCGGCAAGCCGTTCGCTCGGCTCATCCTTCAGCAGATAGCCTTGCACCCCGGCCTTCACGGCCCGTTCGAAATATCCCGGCCGGCCAAAGGTCGTCAAAATAATAACCCGGCAATTCAAGTGCCGGAGCTTCAGCTCTTCGGCTACATCCAGGCCGCTCTTGGTCGGCATCTCAATGTCCATCAGACAGACATCCGGCTCCAGCCTCGCGATCAGAGCCAGAGCCTCCTCCCCGTCGCCTGCCTGCCCAACCACTTCAATATCATCCTCCAGATCAAGGAGAGATGCGAGCGCGCCGCGCAGCATTCGCTGATCCTCAGCGATAACAATCCTGATCATGCCGCACCTCCTCCGTCCTTACCATCCTTGACGATAATCGGAACCGTTACCGTCAATTGCGTGCCGCTCTTATCCGAACCCAGCGTCAAGCTTCCATCGATCAAGGCAAGCCGTTCCGACATGCCGTTCAAGCCGTTGCCCATGCCGCTTCCGCTGCACAAGCCGATGCCGTCGTCCTGGAGACGAATCCGGGCCTCCGCATTCGTCCGCTCGATATGGATGCGGCAGTTCTTCGCGCGGCTGTGCTTAACAATATTGGTGACCGCTTCACGGACGCACAGACTGAGCATATTCTGTGTCAGGTCCGGGACTTCCTCCAATGCCAAATCCCCCTTCACCTGAAGCTCGATCCCGGCACTCCCCAGCATGCGCTCGGCCTCCACCAGTTCCTGAGCAACCGTGACGGCGCGCATGTCGGATACGAGCTCGCGCACCTGCCGCAGCGCGGCCCGGGAGGTCTGGCCAATCTCCCGGGCTTCCTCCCGTGCCCGATCGGTTTCCTGCTTCGTGATCAGCTTCTCGACCAATTGGCTCTTGAGCGTGATAAGAGACAACGTATGGCCGAGCGTATCATGCAGATCTCGGGCGATGCGCATCCGTTCCTCCCGCTTCACCAATTCACGAATCTGTTCGTTCGCCTGGTCCAACTCCTGCTCCAGTTGCTGGCGCCGATGCATCGACCGCATTCCGAATGGCGAGGCCAGCATGATGGCGATAAACGGAATAAAAAAGATATACTGGGACACATCAATGGCTCGTAAATGGAATATCATCGGCAAAAGAATGTACGCGACAAGCACGCCGTACGCAATATTGAATTTTCGCCTATCCTGATAAAATGAGATGAAGTTCGCTGTATAAAAACCAAGAAACAAATAGTTGGGATTATAGAATGTGAGCAGAATAGCGCTTAACAGCATCTGCAGCGCAATCCAAAAGTCATAGGCCCGGCCCGAAGCGAAATAAAGCTGCCGATAGGTTACGACGAATAAGGCGAGCATCGCGTAGCCGATGAGTTTCTTCACTCCATGCTCGAATTGCATATTGTAAATAAACAGGGCCATATAGATTAACCATATATAAGGATAGAATCCCAACTGTCTGGGAAACAAGCTGAACTTCGTCCGGGACATGAACCTACACCGCTTCCTGCTTTTTTCGGATATACGTAGATAGTATCATAAACAGAAGCAGATAACCTGCCAAAAACAGTGCGTGCTCCCATTGCGGCGTCTCGCCGCGCACAATCTCCCAAGCTCCGCCCCCGAAATGATAGGCCGGCAGCAGCTTCGCAGCCGTCTGGATGAACTTCGGCATGACATCCAGCGGGAACCACATGCCCCCTGTAATCGCCAGCAGCATGAAGATCGCGTTGCTGACACCGCTCGCCGTATCCACCCGCTTCATCGTCCCCACGAGGGCGCCAAGCCCGAGGAACGGGATCGATGCGAGCAACAGCCACAAGCCGCAGCTAAGCCAGGCCGACCAGGACAAGGACACTCCATTCAATAGATACCCGCACAGGAAAATTGCGATAATCGATAACAGATGCATCATGAACTGACCGAACATTTTCCCTGCAAAATAAATGCTGCCCTGCAGCGGCGTAATTCGGATATAGGTTGTCCATCCGTTCTTGCGCTCCTGCACGATGCGGATCCCCAAGGTCATAATCGCCGAACCCATAATGCTGAATGCGGTCATTGACATCAAATAATGCGCCTGCCACCAAGCCTTATTATCTACACCGACATTCACGATGCGGGTAAAGATAAAATAGAAGACCATCGGCATCAGCAGCGACCAAAATACAAAATACGGGTTCCGGATAACGCGCAGCAGTTCCATCTTGCATTGGACGAATAACAGCTTCATCAGTATGCAACCTCCTGGGTGCTCATAGTCAATTGCTCGAACGCCTCATCCAGGCGCCCTTGATCGATGCGGATATCTTTGGCCGGAAGCTGCCGCGCGAACATGGCAGCCAGCACGCTGTCGGTGTCATCCGTACGGATATGGATCCGCCCGTCGATATATTCGCAATCCGACACATTCGGCCATTGACGAATGCTGGCGGAGACTGCGCCCATATCTCCCTCAAGCTGGAAGGAGACGGATTTCTTCAGGAGCCGCGCCTTGATATCTGCTGGCTTGCCATCTTCCACAATCTTTCCCTGATGAAATAAAATAATCCGGTCGGCCGCATCATCAGCTTCCTGCAAGTAATGCGTCGTAAACAGGACCGTCTTCCCTTCGGATGCCAGTGTGCGCACTTGCTCCCAGAAGCGGCGCCGCGCCGCAACGTCCATCCCTACCGTTGGTTCATCGAAAAAGACCAGCTCCGGGTCACCAGCCAGTGCCAGCGCAAAGCCCGCTCTGCGCTTCTGCCCGCCGGACAGCTTCTCCGCATACATATTCAGCTCCGGCTTACTCAAGCCGGTCAGCTCGATCAGCCGCTCCATCGCCAGCGGCTTCGGGTAATAACTGCGGAACATCTCGATGACCTCATGCACCTTCAGCCGGTCGATGATACTGACCTCCTGCAGCATAGCCCCAATCCTCTGCCTTACTTGCTGATGCTTCGGCTCCTTACCGAACAGCCTGACCGTTCCATCGGTCGGCTCCATCAAGCCGAGCAGCATCGAAATCGTCGTGGTCTTCCCAGCACCGTTCGGCCCTAGAATGGCAACGACGGAACCTCGCATAATGTCCAGCGACACCCCGTTTACCGCCGTTTTATTTTTGAATCGTTTCGTGACATTGTCCATCTGAATCACTGCATCCATCTTGCGTCCCCCTCACTCCTTGCTTCTATCCTTATCATAAATATTCGGGGTTGGGCAGGTTAGTATGGACTGTCATGATGTCAGTATGACAATTGTCATCTTCATTACTTGGCGCGACAAGATCTGGTCCATCTCCCGGAAGTCTTGACTCTGCTGCTTTGGTTGCTGCTATCCCATTCGGTCAGATTTGTCCCTACTCCGTTCCTTTTGTTCGTTATCCCATTCGGTCAGCTATCTCTTCCTACTCCGTTCCTTTTGTTCGTTATCCCATTCGGTCAGATTTGTCCCTACTCTGTTCCTTTTGTTCGTCATCCCATTCGGTCAGATGTGTACCTACTGCGTTCCTTTTGTTCGTCATCCCATTCGGTCAGCTATGTCCCTACTCCGTTCCTTTTGTTCGTTATCCCATTCGGTCAGGCATGTCCCTACTCCGTTCCTTTCGCCTGAATATTGGGAGAATGATGGTAAGAGACCAGATACATATACGGTTACCTGACTGCTCGGGATAGTGACGTAAGAGACCAGACACATGGACGGTCTCCTGAATGCTTGGGATAGCGACGTTAAGAGGCCAGACACATAGACCTTCCCCTGACTGGTTAGGAGAGTGACGGTAAGAGACCAGACACATGGACGGCCTCCTGACTAATTGGGATAGCGATGATAAGAGGAAAGACACATATATTACGTTTACCTGACTGCTTGGGATAGCGACGAAAAGAGGCAAGACATACATACTATGTTCACCTGATTATTTGGAATAGCGACTATAAGAGGGATAGGTGGTACTGCAGGGGCAGCGCACAAAAAAGAACCGCCGGCAGCGTTTACGCTGCGGACGGTCCGGTCCGTCATGCTCAGTCTAGTTACTGCGAATCCAGGCGGCGATATCTTTCATGACTTGTTCTGGCACGTTGCCTGGAATAATGTATTCTTGGCCCGTGGACGGCTTGTCGCTCTCCACGAAGACGTGGTTCAGCTTCGAATACAGCTTGTATTGGACGTTGGTGCGGTTTTGGAGTGCCTTTTTCCATCCGTCCAGATGCTCTTTGCCGACCTGAACGTCATTGTCCCCCTGGATGATGAAGAGCGGCACCTTCTGATCCTTGGCGATCTCTCCACCGTGGTGGTTCCGGAAATCGATCCACCACGAAGCGTTCGGCAGCGGGAAATTAGCCGGAAGATTGTCAAGTGTGTATTGCTCATCCTTGATGATGGCCACCATCTGCTGCCACATCTTCAATTGTCCTTCTGCCGCCGCGACGACTTCCGCCGGTTGGCCGTTGTCTTTGGCATATTGCAGCTGGCGTTCCATCTGCTCAATCATCAAATCTTCGAGCGGTCCGGACGGACCGGCCGCGATGACAGCGCCACGGATCGCATTCCCGGTGTCGGCCTTGACGATATTCGGGATAAGCATGCCTCCCTGGCTATGTCCCAACACATAGATGCGGTCTTTGTTCAACCGCTTGTCTTGACCCGCCCACTTCACCGCCAGCACCGCATCGTCAACGGTCTCTTCCTTCACGGTGAAACGCGGAATCGCTGCGGATTGAACCGGATATTCCCGTGTCCGCTTCTCATAGCGGATGGTAGCAATCCCTTCCTTGGCCAGTCCGATCGCCATGTCACGGAACGTCTTGGCCGCCCCGATTGATTCGTCCCGGTCGTTGGCCCCCGAGCCATGAACCAGCACGAGCACCGGATATGTGCCTGCCGCATTCGCTGCTGCCGGCAGGGTCAATGTGCCCGGCAGCTTGAATTGCCCGTCGCCGATAAAAATCGTCTCTTCCTTGTACAGGGAGGCGTCGTCATAGGCCGGCGGCTGGTAGTTCCCGGATGGGAGATACGAGTAGAATACATCGTTCAACAGGCCGTTCTCCTTGTAACGAAGCGTAAGTGACAGCATCAAGTCTTTGTCCGTCTTGAACAGCACCTGCACGTTTTGGTGCACGCCATCGTTGTCGGAGGAGGCTTGAACGAATTGCGTCGGCTTCCCGACCATAGGGATGATCTGCTGCGCCAAGCGAGACAAGTGTGCCACCTTGGTCGCTTCCTTCAATTCCGGTGTTAAGAGAGAGGCCAGCTGCGCTTCCTCTTGCGGCGCTTCCGCCAGGGCCGCCCACTGGACCGTAAATTGGGCGGCGCGCGTTTTCCAATCCGCCTCATCGGCGAGCACCTTGCCGTTCACCCACTTCCCTTGAATCTGCAGCGCTTCCTTCATGGCGCCCCAAGCGATGTAATGCAGTCCCTTCTCCTTGCCTTGCAAAGAGCCGGCACCGAGCGTGACAGCTGTTCCGTTCACCTCGGAACGGCCGCTGGCGGAATCAACCGTCCACACCCGATCGCCGAAGGTTACGGTGATCGTCTTCGTCTGTTGATCCCATTCGACGAGAGCCCCAATCGATTCCGCCGCTTGCCGCAGCGGCACCAGTTCAGCCGCGGATTCGGTTGCCGCTCCGGCTTCTTGCGCCATCGCGAGCGGCGCCATGCTTCCGAATAATAGACAACCGGCGATCATCCATTTCCAGCTTGATTTTCCCATTAGTTTCTCCCCCTGAGTCATTTCATATGTAGCTGCAACGACATAAATCATTGCCATTTCAAATAATTATCCAAAAAAAACAATAGCACAGCGTTTCTTGGGGTGTCAAAGAAATCGCCAAAAAGGGAGATGTCACGATGTCGCCTACCTGTGCTTCCCCTAAGATTGCAATACTTGCTCGATATCAGCCAATTCTTCCATCGTGAACGCCAACTGCTCCAGCGCCTTCACATTTTCCTCGATCTGGCTAGCCCGGCTTGCGCCAATGAGGGCGGAAGTGACCTTCCCGCCGCGCAGTACCCAGGCAAGCGCCATCTGCGCCAGCGATTGGCCGCGGCGTTCCGCGATCTCGTGAAGCGGGCGAACCTTGGTGAGGACTTGGTCAGACACTTCTCCCTCTTTCAAAAATCCGGAAGCTTTTTTGGCTCTGGAATCTTCCGGGATCCCGTGGAGGTAACGATTCGTCAACAGCCCTTGCTGCAGTGGACAGAACGCGATGCTGCCTACGCCTTGTTCCTCCAGCACATCTTGAAGGCCATCCTCGATCCAGCGGTTCAGCATCGAGTAGGACGGCTGATGGATCAGCAGCGGCGTGCCTAATTCCTTCAAAATCCGGATCGCTTCGCTCGTCTGCTCCGCATCATACGAGGAAATGCCCACATACAGCGCCTTCCCTTGGCGGACAACTTGGTCGAGGGCCATCATCGTCTCTTCCAGCGGCGTATCCGGATCCGGACGATGCGAATAGAAAATATCGACATAGTCCAGCCCCATCCGCTTCAAGCTTTGATCGAGACTGGCGATGAGATATTTTCTCGATCCCCATTCTCCGTACGGGCCTTCCCACATGTAATAGCCTGCCTTGGTCGAGATGATCATCTGATCCCGGTACGGACGGAAATCCTCCTTCAGCATTTGCCCGAACATCAGCTCGGCGGAACCGGCCGGCGGACCATAGTTGTTCGCCAGGTCAAAATGCGTAATTCCCAGATCGAACGCGCGCCGCAGCATGGCCCGTCCTTTCTCAAATGAATCGATGCCTCCGAAATTATGCCACAGCCCCAACGAAATCGCGGGCAGCTTCAAGCCCGAACGGCCGCAGCGACGGTAAACCATCGAATCATAACGCTTCGAGTCTGCTTGATATACCATGTCCCTCATCTCTCCCTTCATAGAGCCGCCAAGGATGGCTCCTTGTTTTCTACCCCTTATTATACCTGTTCTTCCCCCTGCTGCACCTCCTGACTTTGGCGGGGATAAGGAGGGGCGCCCGGAACCATATTAATGACACATTCGATGGGGAGACCCCCGTCCGACGGATGCCGGGCAGGAGCTACGGTTGTGCAGCGACCCATCGAATGACGGATGTTATTGCCCTTATGTTCCATTATCATGAAGGAGGCTGAGCCGATGACCTCTCCGAAGCACCGGCGTGTTAATGCGGACAAAATCCGCAAACAAACTCCGCACTCCCACGGCAAAGTGAAATCGTTCCGCGAGCTGGCCGAGGAGTAGCACGGCAAGGGACAGACATCTCCGGGCGGGAAGCCTTGGCGGGGATGTCTTCCTCCCCCTCCATCATGATCAGAAGCAAGATTTCCTCCCTTCAGCGAATGAACGCATCCTTCTTGGGCAAAAATAATGGTAATCAATGTGTCAAGGGGATGAGCAAATGCATACGGCAGGCAGTGTCGCTTTCATTACGATCTATATCTTTATGGGTATTACGATATTCAGATCGCTATTCAAGCTGAAAGCAAAGTCGGAATGCGACGACGAGGCTTCAATTCTCGAATGCGATAAACAAGTGATTCATTTGTTGACCATGTTCATGGTATGGGGCGTATCCCTCATTTTTATTATTTGGTTTGTGCTGCATTTCTCTTTTCCTAAGTAAAGAATGAAGGGATCTGCTTGCAAATACAGTCTCTATGGAAACAAAAAAACTCCGTCATCGGAGTTTTTTTGCTTTTGAGGCTTGTTTTCCATTTTCATTTATAGCTTGCCCGTTAAAAATTGCGCTTCTCCGCGGCCAAAGCTCCAATCCGCCGCTCCGTTTTCCGTAATGGAAATCATCACGTCATCCGGCGATATTCCGCAGGCCGACTCCAGCCGTTCAGTAAGCAGCGCGTACAACCGTTCCTTCTGGGCGTTCGTTCTCGCTTTGCTGACGATGCTGATAATGACCAGATTCTTGGTTCGCTCGAAGCCCAAGCCCGTATCCTCGATAATCATCTCATGGGCAGGATGCTGATGCACAATCTGATAGCGGTCGCTGTGCGGCACATCGAATGCCTCCACCATCGCTTCATGGGCAGCGTCCAGCAGTTGTCTCAATTCTTGTTCGTTCCGGCCCTCGATAACATCAAAACGCAGCAATGGCATAGATCACATCCCCCTTGTACCTGATTCCTGTTCCGCCGCAATGACGGCAATTCCATGTTCGTCGCAATACTCTTGATATTCCTTCGACAGCGGCTCCGAAGTGATCAGCGTGTCCACTTTGTCGAACGGGGCATAGGTCAGCAGCGTCGAACGCCCGAATTTGGAGGCATCGGCCAGCAAATAGACCTGCTGCGCCTTGTCCACGATTTTCTTCTTAATCTCGTACTCCAAAATATCCGAGTTCGTCAATCCGCTCTCGATCGATACGCCCGTAGCCGCCATGAACGCTTTGTTAATATTGTATTTGTCGAGAATATGCAGGCTGTCGTTGCCGACGAACGATTTCGTGTCCCGTTTATAGGAATTCCCGATCGTCAATAGCGTGATATGTTCCAGATTCGCTGCCGCATTGATAATATCAAGACTATTCGTCAAAATGGTCAACTTCGGAACCCGGGGCAAATACTCCACCATACTGCGCGTCGTCGTCCCGGAGTCGATATATATCAATTCATTTCCTTCCACAAATCGAGCCGCGCACTTCGCAATTGCCGTCTTCGCCGATGAATTCGTAATATCCCGGTTCTCGAACGGAATCAGATGACTGGACATCGAGGTGACGCCGCCATAGACCTTCTGAATCGTCCCCTTGTCCAAAATATTGCTGATATCACGGCGAATCGTGTTTTTCGAAACATTGAAATGCTCGCACAGCTCGTCCAACGAGGCCGTTCCTACCGAATGGATATAATCTTCGATATCTTGCAGCCGTTTCTCCCGCATCGGCTCCTCCCCCTTATTCTTTTACAGAAAAATATAACATATAACCAAAAGTTAATCAACAGTTACCAATTTAAACAGGGTAATGTTCATTTAAAATTGAAACATCGACTCAATATAACCATGATATCACCAAATATTCGATTGACAATTACCCATCATAGGATTAATATGTACTCGAAAGATAACCAAGAAATGATAGGAGTTCATCAAGAACTTAACAACACTTACAAACCATACGGAGGAGGAGCACCATGAACGAGATCAGAAAAATCAAGAACTACATCAATGGCGAATGGGTGGAGAGCGGCACGGCCCACTATGAAAGCGTATATAATCCGGCCACTAAGGAAGTGATAGCGCAGGTTCCGCTCTCGACAAGAGCCGAATTGGATGCGGCGGCTGCCGCCGCGGCGAAGGCATTCGAGGAATGGAAGAATGTAGCCGTTCCCCGACGGGCCAGAATTCTATTCCGCTACCAACAGCTGCTCATCGAGCATCGGGAAGAGCTGGCCCGGCTCATTACGATCGAAAACGGCAAAAACCTTACGGAAGCGCTTGGCGAGGTACAGCGCGGCATTGAAAATGTCGAGTTCGCCGCCGGAGCACCCACGCTGATGATGGGAGATTCCCTCTCCTCCATTGCGACAGATGTGGAAGCGGTGAACTATCGTTATCCGATCGGCGTCATTGGCGGCATCGCGCCATTCAATTTCCCGATGATGGTGCCGTGCTGGATGTTCCCGATGGCGATCGCGCTTGGCAATACGTTCATCCTCAAGCCTTCCGAGAGAACGCCGCTCCTAACGGAGAAATTGGTCGAGCTGTTCACGGAAGCCGGGCTGCCCAAAGGCGTATTCAACGTCGTCTATGGCGCGCATGACGTGGTGAACGGCATCCTTGAGCATCCGGCCGTCAAGGCCGTATCCTTCGTCGGCTCCAAGCCGGTAGGCGAATATGTGTTCAAAAAAGGAAGCGAGAACCTCAAGCGCGTACAAGCGTTGACCGGCGCCAAAAACCATACCATTGTGTTGAAGGATGCGAATCTGGAAGAGACGGTTACGAATGTCATCTCCGCCGCCTTCGGATCGGCCGGCGAACGATGCATGGCTTGCGCCGTCATCACGGTCGAGGAAGACATTTCCGACGAGTTCATCGCGATGCTGCGCGAACGTGCGGCCGGCATCAAGATCGGCAACGGGTTGGAAGACGGCGTGTTCCTCGGTCCCGTGATCCGCGAAGATAATCTGAAGCGGACTCATCAATATATCGAGAAAGGAATCGAGGAAGGTGCCGCCCTTCTGTGCGACGGCCGTGAATCGGCCTCGGAGGACGGTTATTTTGTCGGACCGACCATTTTCGACCATGTCACGACAGAGATGACCATTTGGAAGGAAGAGATTTTTGCTCCGGTGCTCTCGATCATTCGTGTCAAAAATCTAAGGGAAGCGATCAAGATTGCCAATCAATCGGAGTTCGCCAACGGGGCGTGCCTGTTCACGACCAATGCGTCCGCTATCCGCTATTTCCGGGAGAACATTAATGCCGGCATGCTCGGAATCAACCTGGGTGTTCCTGCGCCGATGGCCTTCTTCCCATTCTCGGGCTGGAAATCGTCGTTCTACGGCACCTTGCACGCGAACGGCAAAGACAGCGTCGATTTCTATACGCGAAAGAAAGTCGTGACGGCACGATATCCAAAACCAGCATTTGAATAAAGCCGGTTCTGCATTTTAAGATCAAAAAAAGGAGTCCTAGCTATGCCTCATGCGATGGATAACACCAAGAAATACGATCTCATCGCCGTTGGTCGCGCCTGTCTTGATTTGAATGCAGTGGAATATAATCGTCCGATGGAAGAGACGATGACGTTCTCCAAATATGTCGGGGGCTCCCCCGCGAACATCGCGATCGGAAGCGCCAAGCTGGGCTTGAGAGCCGGATTCATTGGCAAAATTCCCGACGACCAGCATGGGCGGTTCATTCAAAATTATATGTCCGGGGCGGGCGTCGATACATCCCATATAGTGGTCGATACGGAAGGCCGCAAAGCCGGTCTGGCTTTCACCGAGATTAAAAGCCCGGAAGAATGCAGCATCCTGATGTACCGCGACAATGTGGCTGATTTGTATTTGAAGCCCGAAGAAGTGAGCGAAGCTTATATTCAGCAAGCCAAGACGCTGCTGGTGTCCGGCACGGCGCTGGCGCAAAGCCCGTCCCGGGAAGCGGTCCTGCAAGCGATTCATTATGCCAAGAGACATCAGATCGAGATTATATTCGAACTGGATTACCGCCCTTATACCTGGACCTCGGTTCATGAGACGTCCGTATACTATACGCTGGTAGCGGAGCAAGCGGATATCGTCATCGGAACACGGGACGAGTTCGACGTGATGGAGAACCGCAAGGGCGAGAATGAAGCGACGGTTCAATATCTGTTCCGGCACAAGCCGAAGCTGATCGTCATCAAGCACGGCGTGGAAGGGTCCTATGCGTATACGAAAGCCGGAGAGGTGTACCGCGGCCGGGCCTACAAGAGCAAGGTGCTGAAAACATTCGGCGCAGGGGATTCCTACGCTGCGGCCTTCCTCTATGCCCTGCTGTCCGGCAAAGATATTGAGACCGCTCTCCAGTACGGCAGCGCTTCGGCAGCAGTTGTCGTCAGCCGGCACAGCTCCTCGGAAGCGATGCCTTCGGTTGAGGAGATTGAAGCGCTAATCCGTGCCAACGCGTAATCAGAGGGAGCCTTGTGGAAACTTTATAGGCAAAGAGGGGAACAAGAATGACATTCGTACCGATGACAGAGATGCTGCAACGCGCTCTGAAGGAAAACTATGCCATAGGGCAGTTCAATATTAACGGTATGCTGTGGGTTCAGGCCATTCTGCAGGCGGCCGAAGAAGCACGCTCTCCTGTCATATTGGCGGCTTCCGATCGATTGATCGAGTATCTGGGCGGATTCGCCACCATCGCATCCATGGTGAAGACGGTGAAGGAAGAGTTGGAGATTACCGTGCCGGTCGCGCTTCATCTCGATCACGGCTCCAGCTTCTCCCGCTGCGTGCAAGCGATTGATGCGGGATTCAGCTCGGTCATGTATGACGGCTCCCAGCTTCCGATACAGGATAATATTTCTAATACGCAAAAAATAACCGCTTACGCTCATGCTCACGGCGTATCCGTCGAGGCTGAAGTCGGATCGGTCGGAGGGATGGAGGACGGACTCGTTGGCGGGATCCGGTATGCCGATCAATCCGAGTGCGAACGCCTGGTCAGAGAAGCCGGCGTTGATGCCCTCGCTCCTGCGCTCGGCTCCGTTCACGGCAAGTATCAAGGCGAGCCCGTGCTGGGCTTCAAGGAAATGCAGGCCATTGCGGAGGCAGTGCGCATTCCGCTCGTGCTTCACGGCGCATCCGGCATTCCGCTTCCGCAATTGAAGCGCGCGATTGAACTGGGCCATGCGAAAGTCAACTACAATACGGAGCTGGTGACGGCTTGGGCCGAGGCAGTCCGGGCGGTACTGGAGGAGAACCCGTCTCTATGCGAGCCTAGAGTTATTATGATGCCTGCCAAGGAAGCATTGGTTGCCAAGGTGAAAGAAAAGATAAACGAACTGGGCTCTGCCGGCAAAGCGTAGAGCCTGTGCCGTCCGGCGTCTGCTGCCGCCATAGACTGCGAGAGTCTTCACGGTATATGGCGGCACATTCGGTTCGCCAATAGCCTCCCGAATCCCGCTCTACTCGACTCGATGGGCCGTATGCCGCGCACCGCAGCAGTCAGTATACTCTACGCGCCTCATCACGCCCGACGGGGAAGCCGAGAACAGAAGGCGTTCGTAAATCATCTCGGTTACAAAGGTAGCATGGTTGCCATCGCAATGGACCGGGATAAGCTTGAACTTATAACTCACCCCATACATTTTCGGCACGGTCAGATACAGCTCCCCTTGCTTGACGGAGATATCCAGCACATGAAAGGGCTCCTTCTCCATCGCATATTTCCCCGCTACCGATTCAACCTCAGTGAAAGCGACGGGAACAGCGGGAATCGGCAATAACACTGGCTCCCCAAATAGGATCTTCGCCAATTCCCGGCTAACCTGCGTCACTGGAACGACATTCATATTGCTCAGCACAATGATTGCCGCTTCTTGATCAGGAAAGCGAAGCAAATCGCTGTAATAGCCGCTAACCTCTCCAAAATGATTCACGCATCGGCGGCCTAACAGTTCCGAGATCATCCATCCGCACGCGTACGAACCATGGAGCGGAGCGAACATCTTCTCCGTCCATTCGCGGCTGAGCAGCCGTCCTGATGACAATGCCGCATCCCACGCGAGCAAGTCCTCTGTCGTCGAATACAGGCCATAGGCTCCTAACGGAAATGACATGTCGGCGTATGCCGCATGAATCGGCCGCTCCCACCAGGAATAACCCGCAGCCAGCCCTGGTATCACCTGTGTTCCCTCATCGCAGCCAGTATGGCGCAGTCCGAGCGGCCGGCATATATGCTCTTCCACATAATCCGCATAGGACAGACCGGACACGTTCTCGATGATGGCCGTTAGCATCGCATAGCCCGAATTGGAGTAACCGAATCGGCTGCCTGGCTCGAATTCCAGGTCAAGCCCGCTGAACGAATCTATTACCTGATCCAGCGTCGCAGGAAGTCTCATTGTATGCGGCCAGAAGTCAGGAAAGCTGGTATAGTTGGGAGTTCCCGAACTGTTCGTCAAGCAATGGTAGAGCGTGATGCGCTCCCCGTGCGGATAATCGGGAATATACTGGCCGATCGCATCATCTATGCTCAGCTTCCCCCGCTCGTGCAGCTGAAATATGCACATCGCCGTAAATGACTTCGTAATGGAGCCGATGCGGAATGCCGTCGTCGGCCGATTCGGCACCTGATGCTCCCAATTCGCCATCCCAAAGCCTTCATTCAACAGGATGCGGCCGTTCATGGCCACCAAGATCGCTCCATGCAAATAGCCGTTCCGATCATAGGCTTCTGCCCAATGGCGAAGCCGTTCTTCCACAGACATCGAATTCATTTAGTTCCGCACCTTACGAGTGAGATGATTTCTTCCGCACACTCCTCGGGAGTCTTATCTTTGGTATAAATGATATGCTTTGCCAGCTTGTAGTTCGATTGATGCTCAACAAAGCCGATTTCCTCATAATATTGCCAACGCATACCATCTACGCTGCAGCGCGGATATCCTAGTTTTTGTGACAGAATGTCTGCTAGCGTAGATTTACCTGTTAGTATAGGACCAATGAGTATGATATTGGACACGATGATTTCCTCCTTAGCGTTATCTCTTCTGCAAGGAAACTACACCCGCCGTTGTTACGTTCCGTACAGTATACCATCTTGTTCCAGTATTTCAAGGAAAGTTCTTCCTAAATGGAACCATCCAACTCCATGTCAGAATTGATCCTCGCAATCAGCAAAAAAAAGCCCCGCAGCCGATCGATCGGCCTGCGGGGCATCAATTATATATATGAGAGCTCAGTATTGAGAGAAAACGTTACACAACAGAGCAGCGGCTTGCTCCGCCTCTACTGCCGGGGGGCCGTTGAATTACGGCACTTCAACAGGCATCTCTCCATTACAATTATTGTAATACCAGGTAGAATACCCATCTGCTTCGTGCTCTGAGCCAGAACCTGTTTTCTCATCATAGTCCGATTGGTACGGATAATCACTTACTTTATCCCCATCGACATTAAAGCTGATAGAGATTCGAGGGTACTCTTTTGCCTTTTTTGCGAATTTATAGGTTTGAAAATATTGACCCTCTATCACTTCGTTGAACACACTAGGTGTTGTAACAAACTTCGTCGTGTTCAGATATATTTCTTTCGTCTCTGTCTCCTGATGTTGCTTCTTCATCGTGTATACAAATTGCAGCGCCGTTGGAGCAAACATGACTTCCGTATGACCTATTCCGCTATAATGAGCGAGCATACGTTGTCGGAATTCATCTACAAGCGGTGAAGTTACCTTCTTATAACTCATACAGCCGGCTAGCAGTACAATCGGAAGGAGTGAACAAACCCAGTAGCACTTTCTCAAAACCCACATCCATTCATTATTGCAACTCCTCAAGGCATAGGATCGTCATTCGAAGTACATCAATCCGCCTTGCCACCACCCGTATCTTTGCATCAGAACAAAAGGACTTAATCGGGAACTTCTACAAGCATCTCTCCATTATTTGGATTGTAATACCAGGTTGAATATCCGGTTGAGTCTTGCTCCGGGCCAGAAGTTGTTTTCTCATCATAGTCCGAACGGTATGCATAATCACTCTCCTTATTCCCCTTGGTAGCAAAGCTGATCACGATTCGCGGGTAATTTTGTTCCCCTTTATAAGCTTTAAAGTATTCACCGTGTATGACTTCGCTGTCAAAACCAGGAGTTTTCACAAACTCCCTCGTTTCCAAAAATATTTCTTTCGTCTCGCTCGCACTGTATTGCTTCTTCATCGTGTATAAAAAATGTACCAATATTGGAGCAGAACTGACTTTCACCTGATCAATTTCGCTGTATTGAGCAAGCATACGCTGCCGGAACTCATCTACGAGCGGTGAAGTTACGTTCTTAAAACTGGTGCATCCGACTAACAGTGTGAGTACAATGATCGAGCAAGCCAAGCACCACTTTCTCAATAATCCACCTCCATTCGCCATTGCAACCCTTCATGGCATTACATAGAAGCGTCATTCGAAGTACATCAATCCGCCTTGCCACCAACCGTATTTCATTGCATCAAAATGAACTCGGTAATCGATACTGCGGCGCTGCCCCCAAGTGGACACGGCAATCCACCGGTTGTCATTGGGGTCTCTATAATATTTCGTTATCGTCATCCAATGCCATTCATATTCATAATTCGACCATTTTTTTGTATTCAGTGTGGCCACAGGAGAGTCAATCGACAAGCCTGCTTTAATGTAATTCGCCGTATTATCCAATGTAAAAGAAGAGTTATCCGTAACCCGGCTCAAGGTAACACCTTTATCCTTGGCATAACGTTCCACTTTAGAAGCAAAATCACTAACGGACACTTCCCCAAACATACCCGGATTAATATAATCGTACAAAGTATTCATATGCTTCATAAAGTCTGTATATGACGTAAATCCATCATATAATTTCCCGTATCTCAACGAGTTTGTGAATTTAGCTAAGTAGTTTGTAATATTTGCTGCAGCGACAGGACCACATCCCCGTTCTGCTCGTTCATTATTAGTATCCGCCCACCACCTTTGGTCGCCTCCATAACTATACACACGATTAGATAACTCTATCGGAACAAAAGTTCCATACGTCCGCTCCGAATATAAGCTGACGTCTTCTTTAGCTGCAAGCGTCGAGTAGCTAGGACTTGCCTGTTTCAAGTTAGTCATATGTTTTCTATTTTCTTCATTTCTGATGTTTTTATAAGAATCCTGAATATCGGATTGATTCTTCTCGATAATATTTGTTACTTCATTAATTTGCCTTATATTAGTTATATCAAAATATTGCACATTTTGATTCATTTCTCTTTTTATCAAATACTGCATTGGCGGTATAAATACGAGCTGAGCGGAACCTGCGTCGGAAGCGTTCGTTGCATTCAGCTCGCTGAGAATGTTGGAAATAATATTATCTTCAATGAAAATATTGTAGGTGGCATATCCATCTTCAATAGCTCCTACTGTCATGTACCCGATATCTTCTCCGTTTTCCAAAAGAGGAACCATATATGCAAACATATTATTTTGCAAATCATACAGTGGAATAAAATCTTCAGAAGCCGTAAGAGCCTTACCTTGTGTCTGAATATCCGTACTTAAATATCCTTGCAGATTCATATCTACGATCTTCATCACATCACTTTTCGGAAGAAGCTGTGCTGAACTTATGGCTAGTCCGTTTTCCACCTCTGCAGTTTCAGCAAATGCACTGGTCACAAAAACAGATGCAAGCAATGTTATGGCCATGAAAACAGCAACTATCGATTTCCTCCTCATTCAAAAGTTCCTCCTTTTAATATTGTTGTGAAACAAAAACACCTGTACGTACCTTCGATGCGCTGCTTGCTGCGCAATCGTCTCGGGGTCCGAAATCAAGCCCGGCAGTCGAAAGAAAGCTGTGCTCTGTCTTCATGCAGGAAGGTTATAGTTTGCAAATAAGCAGTTGTCTCTTGGCATGCTGTAATTAGTGTTAAATGGGGATCTAGTTGGCTCTATAATAGCGATGAGGTGATGAACAAGTCGTGGCAGCCATTCCAATATGTAAATATTTTATATTTTTGGTTATTTTAATTATTTCATAATTTTTTCCAATATCCAATAGGTACCCAGACCTATATTTTCATGAATATCGTTTCGAGGCACGGAATTACTGCATTGCGAAAAGAGACGGAGCTTGCGTTGAACTGCAACTGCTGTGGATTTCCCTTTCTTTTTCCTTGCAAAAAAAAAGCCCCGCAGCCGATCAATCGGCCTGCGAGGCATCAAATATATATATGAGAGCTCAGTATTGAGAGAAAACGTTACACAACAGAGCAGCGGCTTGCTAGGCAAGCCCGGCCTTTATGCGGCCTCCTGCTGCCCTTCGTTCGGTTCCGGCGCCATTTTCTTCGCCAAGTATACGGCTACGAAAACGGCCGTAATGCCGCCTATCAGCTTCCCGACAATCATCGGGAAGATCATTTCCTTGGCGACCCCGGCGGTAAAGCCGAGGTGATCGCCGAATACGAATGCCGCGGACACGGCAAAGGCCACGTTGATGACCTTGCCCCGGGCATCCATGTCCTTCATCATCCCGAACATCGGGATGACGTTGGCGAGCGTGGCGACCATGCCCGCCGCCGCAATCTCGTTCATGCCGAGCATTTTGCCCAGCTTCATCAGCGGCTTGTTGAATACCTTCGTGATGACAAAGACCATCGCGAAGGCGCCGGCCAGTACAATGGAAATGTCGCCGACAATCTTGATTCCTTCCTCAATCGGCGCGAGTCCGGGAATAATCGTGATGTCCGTCAGCTGCTGCGTAATGCCGGCCGCGAGCCCCAGCGTCGCGACGATAACAATGAACTGTCCGAAAATGGTGAAGCCTTTGATCATGCCCTGCGGGAACTTCCACAAGCCAAGCACGATCAGCAGGGCGAACAGCAGAATCGGCACCAGGTTGGACACAATCATCATAATCGGAAAACCTGCCGCTAATCCCCCGAGCAAGCAGCCGATTGGGATCGTGACAATGCCGGCCAAGACGCCGGTAGCCAAATATTTGTGGTCTTCCTTCTTAATGATGCCAAGCGCAACCGGAATGATGAATACGATAGTCGGCCCCAGCATGGCGCCGAGAATCGTACCGGCGAACAAGCCGGCTTCCGGCGTCTGCGCCAATTCCTGCGCCAATGAAAATCCGCCCATGTCATTGGCCAGCAGCGTCGTTGCGAACATCGCGGGGTCTGCTCCCAGCGCGCTGTACAGCGGGACGACAATCGGGCTTAACAGCTTGGCCAGCACGGGAGACAGCGAGATGATTCCGACCATCGCCAGTGTGAGCGAGCCCATGGCCATAAGTCCTTCATCGAATTGATGGCCAAGCCCGAATTTGTAACCGATGCACTTGTCGATGGCGCCGAGAATCATGAAAATAACCATGCCGTAAATGATGATTTCGTTAATCTCCACGAACGTGCTCCTCCATTCTTATTGTGCGTGTTGAATTGCGTGTTAGCGTTCGTATCGAACTATATATCGGAAAGGTTCAAAAAGGCGGTTTTTATGATCAAAAGCGGGCTTTTTGAACTGCCTATCGGAAATGCTGTCTGATTTCCTCGCTCGGGGAACGAAGCACGGTGCAATGAACAATCCGCTTTTCATCCATGGAGGAGGCGATCACCTTCATCCCTTGTTCCACGTCGCTCACGCTTCCCGTGAACACGGCGAGGAACTTGCCGCCAATCGCCATGCCGAGGTTCATCCTTTTCACATAAATATCGCACTGCTTCAAAGCCTCATTGAACGCATAAATCCCGGAAGAAACCGTTGACGTCTCCAAAATTCCGACGGCGTCCACGGGTTGGGAAGAATAGCGCTTCTTCAAGCCGTCCACGAGACCGGGATGAACGCCGTTCAGCATAAAATCGCTAATCCGGAATTCACCCGCTTCCGCCTTCGCGGAATCCATCGCCGCCTGTACGTCAGCGGTATCGCCGCTCATAATGATGAGGAACTTGCCTGGGCAAATCGGCTTCAGATGATGCACGTCCACGGGAGAGGTCTTCAGCATGCGATCCGCCGTTTCGTATCCTTTGCTGATGCTGCGAAGCTCCACTACACCAATCGCGCTACTCATGGCGGGCCACCTCGATCGAATCGACGATGCCCACGATGACCGCGTCAACGGGCACGTCCGCATTGGCTATCGATGTCCGGGCCGCGCTTCCTGTCGTAACGAGCACGGTGTCGCCGATGCCTGCTCCCGCGTTGTCCGCGGCGACGAAATGGTCGCGCTGAACCGGCGCGCCGTCCACCGATAACGGCTTGACCACCAGAAAGGTCAGCCCGTTTAGCTTATTGTCTTTACGGGTAGCCCACAGGCTGCCCGCCACTTTTCCCACGATCATAGGTTCACCTCGCCCGTTATCTTCTGTGCACCCGCATCTGCTGCGTGCGCATATAATCCTGCGCCAGCGGCGTAATAATCGCGTGCCGATCAATCACGATTTCCGTTTTGTTTTGGAGACGGCATTTTTTGAGCTCGGCTTCGGTAATGACTTTGCCGTGCAGCGCTTCCGGCTGGGAAAGCGCCTCAGCATCCGAATACGCAGCTTCGCCCCCCGCTTCGGGCACAATCGCCGCTCCTCCGTCTTCCAGACAAGCCGCCGGCAGCTCCGTCTGCTTGACCACACGGATGCCGTAGCCGCGAAGCTTGTCCACCATGCCGTCGTACAGCTTATACAGCAGGACAGGCGCTGTCGGCTTGTATTTCCGGTAAGCCAGCCCGTCCTCCAGCAAGATGACCTTCCTTCCCTTCAACAGCATCGTCAGCACGAATCGCTCGCGCGGGCCCGCGCTGATGCCATTGGCCAGGTTGGACAACAGCTGGATGCATGTCTTCGGAATGAGGAGCAGGTCGCAGTCCCGGAGCGACTCGTCGTAATAATGCACGTCATAATGCGGTTGTAGGACGCTCTCCAGTCCCGGAGCCGGCTCCGCAGCCAGCAGAACCGCCTGCTTCCTGGACGCGGCTGTCTCGGCTTCGGCGGCCTGCCGCAGCCTTTTCAATACTTCGGCCGCAACCGCTTCAATCAACGCTGCCCGATCCGGAGCTTCCATGTTCATAATTTCACACTCCTAGACCTAGTCCTAGTTGGTCTTTTTCAAAATCTTGCCCTTCGTGCCTTTCACAAAGCCGCACGCATTCGCCTCGTCATAGTCGATATGCATGTACGTTTCATAGTTCGGGCTCACCCGCACCAGCACGTCGTCGAAAATAAGCGGACGCTTGCCGTACACTTTCACCTGCACGATTTCGCCGTTCTCCACATTGTATTTCGCGGCGTCTTCCGCCTTCACGTGGATATGGCGCTGCGCGGCGATCAAGCCTCGCTCCAGCCGGATCATGTTGCTGCCCGAAGCGATGACGATGCCCGGAGTTCCTTCCAGCTTGCCGCTCTCTCTGACGGGAACAGGGATGCCCAGCACGACGGCGTCCGTCTGCGAGACCTCCACCTGCGATTCCTTGCGTTCCGGCCCCAGCACGACGACGTTGTGCAGAGCGCCCTTCGGCCCGATCAGCGTGACGCGCTCTTTGCAAGCGTATTGTCCCGGCTGGGACAGATCCTTCGCCTTCGTCAGTTGATAGCCTGGGCCGAACAGCGCATCAATCGCTTCCCGGTTCAAGTGCACATGCTTGCCGGATGCTTCGATCTCGATGCAGGCTTCATCCCGCACCCGCTTGACCACTTCATTCACGATGCTTTCTACCAGTTGATTATCCACCATTCTCACCTCAAGAATTGTACTGTCCTACGCGGATTCGGAACATGATGATCCAGAACAATGAAGACAGCCGGTTCAGCGTCCGAATGATGTCTTCGCGCTCGGCGCCTCCGTGCTCCGTTTTGAAGGCTTGGTAAGCCAGCAGCTCCGTCTCCCTCGTCAATGTGCGCAACGCATTTATGACAACAACCGCTTCGCCCATATCATAGCTGGGTTGAAAATGTTCCAATCCAAAGTATTTCTTGGGAAAATGGGACTGCTCGCGCAATTCCTTCGGTGTCATCCCAAGCAAATGAAATTCCTCGATGCTTTCGCTCAACACTTCACAGCGCACGATTTTTCGCACGAACTGTAAAATCTCTTCCAAATCGTCGACCAGCTTGGTCATGTTCAGCTTGGAGCAGCTGATTTGCGCTTCTAAAATTTTGGTTTCCAATGAATCCAGCTTGCCGCGGAATAAAATCCGGGGATGATCTTTAAAAACAAGCATATTTCCATATAAATGGGTCATATGCTCGGGCTTCGTCTCCAGAAAACCGCCGTACAGCGTGCGGAAACGTTTTTTTCCTTCGGCCGGGTCTTGCTGAGTGTCCAAGTTTTTGGTGATTTGAAGCTTGACTTCCTTCTTGGGCGCCGGGCTGTCTGCAGCGGGGGCTCCCACATAACGAAGCTCAATCTGATGATCGCTCAAAAAGCTTTTGGCGGAAGGGGTCAGAATCGTGCCCGCCGGAGCCTCATATACGGCAACCTCTTTCAGATTCTGATTCCGAAAGTGCTTGCGCAGCTCGCTTTCCGTAATCACAGCCATGTTTTCACATCCTTTTATTGCGTGCATCTTTGGTTACACGCGGGCGTCCGCGCCGCTGGCGATGAGCCGGCAGGCGGGGAGGGAGATGCGGCCGATGCCGCATCTCAGCTCCCTCTAACCCGTCAGGCTTGTCCGGAGTCGGTTATTATTCGGCTTTTGTCTTAGGAAGGATGGCATCCACTTCCGTGTGCGGTCTTGGGATAACGTGCACGGACAGCAATTCGCCCACGCGCTCTGCCGCAGCCGCGCCTGCATCCGTTGCCGCTTTGACGGCACCTACGTCGCCGCGAACCATGACCGTGACGAGACCTGCGCCGATTTGCTCTTTGCCGATCAAAGTAACGTTAGCCGCTTTGACCATTGCGTCTGCTGCTTCGATTGCGCCTACCAGACCTTTTGTTTCTACCATTCCCAATGCGTTTGCGTTTGCCATGATTAAATTCCTCCTAGTGAGTTGTATGGTTTATATGAAATGTTGTGAAAAACCGGGTTAACTTAAAGATTCGATGCCGAGCTGCTTTCTGTATCCACATCGTGATCAGAAGCGGCTTTTTGAACTGCCTTTCGAATTACATTTCTGCCAGGATGCGTTTGACGATCAAATTGATCAACTGCTCTTTATCGCCAAGATCGATGCTTGCCGCTCCGGTCTGTGCTGCCGGCTTCTCAGCCAGGTCTTCCATTTCTCTAAGCCCGTAAGCGACTCGACGGATGTTGAGCAGATTGAGCGGGCTGATGTTGTCGGATGTCGAGCTTCCGCCGACTGCGCCGCAGCCGAGCGTAAGCGCCGGTGCAATCGCCGTCGTCGCGCCGATGCCGCCAAGTGTTCCCGGCGTATTGACCAGCAAGCGGGATACCGGCTTCTTCAGTGCGAACTCCCGGACAATCTCTTCATTCTCGGAATGAATGACCATCGTATGTCCGGCGCCTTCCCCGTTCAAAATCTCGATGCAGCGCTCGCACGCCGCTTCCCAGCTGTCTTCGGTGTAGAACGCCAGGATTGGAGCCAGCTTCTCGCGCGAATACGGAACGTTGCGGCCGACGCGGTTCTCTTCGGCAATCAGCACGCGCGTGCCCGCCGGAATATCCAGGTTCGCCAGCTTCGCGATATGCTCTACGCTGCGACCGACGATTTGCGGGTTCATCGTGCCATTGGCCCGCATAATGAATTTCCCAAGCTGTGCGGCTTCCTCTGCGGAGAGGAAGTACGCGCCCTGCTTCTTGAATTCAGCGATAACCGCATCCTTGCTGCATGCTTCGACGACGACGGATTGCTCCGATGCGCAAATGGTGCCGTTGTCGAATGTCTTGGAATCCATGATGCGCTTGACCGCAAGCGGAATGTTGGCGCTCTTCTCGATAAAGGCAGGGCCGTTGCCCGGGCCGACGCCGATGGCCGGCGTGCCGGACGAGTAAGCCGCTTTGACCATAGCCGTTCCGCCGGTAGCGAGAATCAAGGCAACATCGTCGTGCTTCATCAATTGATCGGTGCCTTGAATCGTCGGAACCGACATCACCGCAATCGCGCCCTCCGGACAGCCCGCCTGTACGGCCGCTTCGCTGATAATCTTCACCGTCTCCAGAATGCACTTCAGCGCATTCGGATGCGGGGAGAAGACGATGCTGTTCCCGGCTTTAAGCGCAATGAGCGCTTTGTAGATAACGGTCGATGTCGGGTTGGTGGATGGAATCAGGCCGGCAATAACGCCGACAGGCACGGCCACCTCCATCACCTTGTGCGCTTTGTCCTCTTTCAGGACGCCAACCGTCTTCATATCTTTAATCGAGTCATACACTTGCTTCGAAGCGAATGCGTTTTTGATGATCTTGTCCTGCCAACGGCCGAAGCCCGTTTCTTCATTGGCCATCTTCGCCAGCTTCTCACGGTTCTGATAGCCGGCATCGGCGATCGCTTTGACAATCGCGTCGATCTGCTCCTGCGACATCGTGGCCAGTCGGGCTTGCGCCTCTTTGGCTTTTTTGATCAGATTGCGGACTTCTTGAATGGATCTTAGGTCTTTATCCAATGTTTCCATCAATACTCCTTCTCTCCGTTACTTTTTTGTTACGAGGTGGCTTTTTTCGTTTTCTTCGCTCGTTTCGCTGCCGGCGCGACGGCCGGCTCTGTGCGCGGTGACTGTGCATCGCTGCGGCTTGGCTGCGCGCTTGCCTTCATCTCGGCAGCCGGCGCAGGAGCTTCGGCCTTGGCGGCAGGCGCAGACATGCTTCCGGTCCGGCCGGAATCCGGTTGAACCGCGGCTTCCGCCTTGCTTGCCGCTGCGGTCTCTCCTGCCGGCGCTGCGGCGTTCACCTCAGCCTTAGCCTCAGCCGGTTCTGCCGCGGGAGGAGCTTCCGCTGCTTCCTCAGCGGCTGAAGACGTTGCCGCGACTTTCTCGCCCGCTGGCGCTTCGTCTCCGGCGGGGGCTGCCTCCCCGGCCTGCGGCTCATTGGCGTCTGCGTCAACCGGACCCGCCACCATGGCGGCCGTCTCCTCATGCAGACGCGCAATGACATGCCTTGTCAGCAGCACATTCAACTGCTTCGCCGCCTCGGCTCCCGCTTCCACGGCAGCCTGCACGGCGCCGACGTCGCCGCTCAGCTTGACCGTCACCAATCCGCCCTTGACGATCTCCGCGCCGATGCAGGTGACGCTCGCCGCTTTCAAGGCGGCATCCGCCGCGGCGATGGCTCCCAGATAGCCTCTGACTTCCACCAAACCTAACGCGTTATGTCTCATGGGCCGCTACCTTAATAGCTCGCCGGGTTATCGGCGACGAACTGGACAGCGTCCGCGAACGCGTCGCATGCCGCCTTGCAGGCAGACTGGCTGCCCGTCAGCAAGGCGCCGGCGAAGTTGGTCTCGGAAGGAGGACCGAAGAAGGCGGCCATCGTTACATCGGCGGCCTTCAGCGCCGCATCGATCGCATACATCGCTTCCAGCGGCGGGGCGATGAGATACGCCAGCGCTTCCCCTTCCTTGATGTTGGCGGTCTGGGACAAATAGCTTCCTGTACGGGAGACGCAATGGGCGAAATACGTGATGCTGTCATCCTCGTTGGCGCTAACGAAATGAGCGCCGGTCTCGATATAATCAACGGCAGCGTTCAAGCCGCTGCGCACTTCCTCCGGACTGGGGCCGGCCAATATCCCGATGACCTCGCCCGCCAGCTTCGTCGAAGCATTGGCCGAACCGGCGTACATGCTTCGCGCATAGACGACATCCACGGCAGCCGCTTTGGTCGCTTCGTCCAGCGCCGTATAGGTTACATCGTCAATGTCTGCGGTAAGGATCCCCAGGCTTTTATGATGCGGCTTCAGCTCCAGCGTACCAGCCAGATCCGGACTTACGTTGGGAATCAGCTTAACGCCTAACACCTTGGCATGAATCGGATCGTTTCTCATACGAGCCTCCTTGCGATTTTATAATTGCGAGAACTTCCTCTACAGTTTCAGATCAATCCCCGATGCTTTGCGGTCAATCATCGTCTTAATCAATTCGGCGATATGCGCGCCCGCTTCCACCGCAGGCGTTCCGCCCGAATGGATGTTGGAAATCACCGTGCGCCGCGCTTCCGGCATGCCGACCGTCGGCTTATAGGCGATGTAGGCGCTCATCGATTCCGCCGTAACCAGCCCCGGCCGCTCGCCGACCAGCAGGCAGACCACGTCAGCCTCGGTGACGTCGCCGATGACATCCATCGATGGCACGCGGCAATGCTTGACGAACAAAATATTGCCGGTCTCGATGCCATACATCTTGAGACCTTGGGTGATCGCCGGCACGATGTCGCGCAGATTTGCTTCGATCGCGGCCGAGCTCAGGCCGTCGCCGACCATCATCTGCACCTTGGCGCCCTTGGCTGTGTGCTGCTTAATATATTCAATCGTCTCTGCGGAGAACTGGCGCCCCAGATCCGGCCGGGTAATGTATTCATCCTTGTCCCGGCACATCGTCTCGATCGCCACCAGATTCATTTCCTTCACGAAATCCTCGGACACGTAAGAGAATACGGCATCCTGGGCGGCGGCGTGGTCAGCGCGGAACCGCAGCGACGTAATGGTTTTGTAGCGCGGGCCCGCACGCCATACGCCAAGACGGGCCGGCGTCTTTTCCTTCATCTTCATATAGCCTTCGCGATCGGCCGGTTCGGGAACGAGCAGCTGCTTGCGCAGGTCGATCTCCGTAATATCGTCCAGACATTCGCCGCTGTCCGCTTTCTCTTCCTCAGGCAGCGCCATCTGCATGGCCGCGGCCGGAACCGGCTCGGTCACCGCCATCTGCGGGGCAGATGCGGGCTCGGCTGCCGGCTGGGCAGGCGCCTCGGCTTGGGCCGGCTTGGCGGCTTCCTGCGGCAAGTTGCCTACCATCTCGTTCAGAATCGATTCAATCATCGATTTCAGGTCTTTTTCATTCATGAGAGCTTCCCCCTTTCCTTACTTGAGAAACACTGACGCGTCTCCGGCTTTTTTCGTCAGCTTGCCATTTTCGATGAAGCCCATTTTCTCCATCCACTGCTCGAACTCCCGGATTGGACGCAGGCCAAGCAATTCGCGCAGCGTCGCGGTCTCGTGATAGCCGGTGGTCTGATAGTTCAGCATGACATCGTCGCCATGCGGGATGCCCATGAAGAAGTTGCATCCTGCCGTCGTCAGCAGCACGGCCAGATTTTCCAGGTCGTTCTGATCGGCCTTCATATGGTTCGTGTAGCAAGCGTCGCAGCCCATGGAGATGCCCGTCAGCTTGCCCATAAAGTGATCCTCCAGCCCGGCGCGGATAACCTGCTTCGCATCATACAAGTATTCAGGGCCGATGAACCCGACGACCGTGTTGACGAGGAACGGATTGAACCGCTTGGCGAAGCCGTAGCAGCGCGCTTCCATCGTCACCTGGTCGATTCCGTGGTGGGCTTCGGAAGACAGCTCCGAGCCTTGGCCCGTCTCGAAGTACATCACGTCCGGACCGGACACTTGGCCATGCCGCAGCACGAGCTGCTGCGCTTCCTCGATCGTGGCGGCGTTGAAGCCGAATGCCGCGTTGCCTTTCTCCGAGCCGGCAATGGATTGGAAGATAAGGCCGGTCGGCGCGCCGCGCTTGACCGCTTCCATCTGGGTCGTGACATGGGCCAGCACGCAGGTCTGCGTCGGAATCTCCCACTTCTGGCGGAACTCCTCGAACCGCTTCAGGACGCGCGTTACGCTCTCGACGGAGTCGTCCACCGGATTAAGCCCCAATACCGCGTCCCCGATGCCGAACGTCAAGCCTTCCATCAGGGAAGCCATGATGCCGTCCGGATCGTCGGTCGGGTGGTTCGGCTGCAGGCGGGCCGACAACGTGCCCGGACGGCCGATCGTCGTGTTGGCGCGGGCCGTCACCCGAATCTTCTTCGCCCCGTACATCAGGTCGAGGTTGGACATGATTTTGGCGACCGCGGCCACCATTTCGGCGGTCAGCCCGCGGGATACGCGCTTGATGTCTTGTTCGGTCGTGTTATCGTCCAGAATCCACTCCCGCAGCTCTTCCACGGTCCAGTTCTGAATCTCGCTGTAAATGCGCTCATTGACCTGGTCCTGAATAATGCGGGTAACCTCGTCCTGCTCATAAGGAACCGCAGGATTGTTGCGCAAGTCCTTCAGCGTAATCTGGGACAGCACCACCTTGGCTGCCACGCGCTCTTCCGAAGACGTGGCCCCGAGTCCAGCCAGCATATCCCCCGATTTTTCTTCATTCGCTTTGGCCATCACTTCCATCAGCGTGTTGAACTGATAGGTGCGGCCGAACAGTCTCGTTTTTAAAATCACAAAAGCTCCTCCTTTCAAATGCACCCAATGGATTGGTTCAACCTCAATTAATGAAACACAAGCGTTTTGATAACGACAGGCAATACCTTGCCCTCCGCAATCGGCTTGCCGATGTCGATATAGTCGCCGTTGTCGACCTGCACGCTGTCGATGCAGACGACATCCTTCTTGTAATCCAGCAGGGCGTACAGCGTCTGTCCCAGCACCTTCGCCATATCGTGGTGGACAATCACGATTAGCGGGTACTCCCTTTCCAGCAGCTCCGCCATGCCTTCGCGCAATCCGTACGCATACTTCTGCACCTCTTGGAAGCTTGGGCTCTTCTTCCCTTCCAAAGCAATGGCGACCCGCTGCAGATCATTGTTCAGCTTGAACCAGTTCAATTTGTCGGCGATAGCCTGGGCCAGCGCCTCGGCGCTCCCCGATTCATCCGCAGACGCAAGCTTCAGAATCGGAATGTTTTTGATCGGGAAGCTCTCTTCCGTGTAGGTAATCGTGCTTCCGCTAATCTCGGTCGTATGGGAACCGGCCCCCACGACGGTGGCCCGGATGGTCTCGGCCGATCGCGCCACGGTCATCCGCTGCGTCAACGGGGAAGCGGCAATCGCTCTCCCAAGCAGGATTCCGATATCTCCATACTGGAACACATCGCCCGGCGCTTCCTGGTACACATAGTCGGCTACCCCTCCGGAGAAGGAGATGCACGGTATGTCCCGGTCCAGCTTCAGCCCTTTGTTGGTGACGATCGTGTCGTAGAAATCACCCGGCGGCCGGAGCCCGACGCTTTCCTCGAGCAGCTTCACCATCTCCCCGATGATCGGCTCCAGCGCGGCCGGCGTCACCTGCTGCCCAAGAGCCAGCTGCAATCCCCTTCGTTCCGCGAGCTGCTTGATCTTTGGCGCGATATACGTAATCTCGTGCGTCCGTTGGTCGACCTTGATCAGGCGGCCCCCGATGTCGAGACATCCCGTGTCCAGCAGCTCTCCATCGTCGAATAAGGCCAGATTGCTAGTCCCGCCGCCAATATCGATATTGACGATGGACGTCGAATGCTCCTTGGAATACGTGTGGGCCCCCGCGCCTTTGGCGGCAATGATGCTTTCCAGGTCCGGGCCTGCGGTGGCGACCACGAAGTCTCCGGCGAAGCCGCTTAGCGACTGCAGCACTTCATTGGCATTGTCCTTGCGGGCCGTCTCGCCCGTAATGATGACAGCGCCGGTTTGGATTTCTTCCTTGCGGATGCCCGCTTTCCGGTACTGCTCTTGCACGAACGTCTGGATTTGCCCGGCGTCAATCCGGTTGTCCGCCAGCACGGGCGTGAAGCAGATATCGCTCCGGTAGACCACTTCTTTGTCCGTAATGACCAAGCGGGGCACCGAAAAGGACGATGCCAGGTTCTGAATATGCAGCTTCGACAGCACGAGCTGGGTCGTCGAGGTCCCCATATCGATGCCAACGCTTAGCAGTTGCTCGTTCACGTCTCTCCCCCCCGTCGCTTGATACACATATATGCACGCAAAAAGGCTTAAAGTTATATCCCCCTCCCGCTTAGCGGGAATGGGTAACCTTAAGCCTCTTTGCTTACAGAACTACATCCTTGTAGCCCGATTCATTATTATTTTTTGAAGGTGAACGTCACGGTCGTGCCTTTCGACGGGCCGGACTCGATGTCAAGCTTGCCCTTCAGCTTGTCCTTCACATAACTGCGGACAATGGACAAGCCCAAGCTTTTGTTGGACACGTCCTTCACGGGGAAGCCGACGCCGTCATCCGCCACGACCACGGTAACCAATCCGCCATCCAGCTGCGCGTTCACTGTAATCGTGCCGTACGAGCAATCCCCAAACGCATGCTCATAGCTATTATGCAGCAGTTCGCTCACAATGAGCGCGATCGCGACCGTGCGATCGCTGTCCAGGCAGATGCTTGGCGAAGCCTCAATCTTGATGGCGACATTGCTGCAATCGACGAAGCAGCGCTCGATATTCGAAGCGATGAGCCGAATAACGTCAAGCAAGTCCACCTGCGCATCGATCTCCGTCGACAACAGCTCATGGGTCGCCGCGATGGCAAGCACCCGGCTGACACTGTCATTCAAGCATTTTTTGGCTTCCGGGCTGTCGCACTGCCGCGCCTGAATGCGGAGCAGCGACGCCACGGTCTGCAAATTGTTCTTGACCCGGTGATGAATCTCGCGGATAGCCACCGACTTCGAGACAATCTCCGCTTCCTTGTGCTTGATCTCTGTCACGTCATGCAGGATGACGCCGATGCACAGATCCCGCTCCGCGATGGACAACCGCTTCACCTGATAATAAGAGCCGGCCACCTTCACATCTGTCGTCAGCGGACAGGAAGGAGAGGTGGAGTACTGCTTCATCACGTCGGAGAAAATCGTCTGATCCAGCGACAGATTATCATAATGCAGGCCCTGAATATCCTCCAAATAACCAAGCTTCCGGTAATAGGCGTCCGCCTTCTTGTTCTTCAGCTTCAAAAATCCGTGCTTGTCGAAGACGAGAACAGCATCCTCCAGCTGATTGATAATCGAATCCTTGAACCGCAGCATGGCGGTCAGCATCGAGGACATCTCGCCGTCTTCGTATTGCGTTCCCGTCACATTGAAGTGGGCTTGAATATTGTCGCTCACATCTTTTTCATAGATGACGACCGCAATGACACCTTCCTGGTTTTTGATGGGATACACCGTCTGCCGAACCAGATGATTTTCCTGCGTGTTGGCGATGAGACCCTGCGACATGATTCCGGTCTCCAGCGTCCTCAGGACGCCGGGCTCGTTCTCGCGCAGCGCCTTCTCGCCCTCGACCGGGCGCTCGTACAGCGATTTGCCGTCATCCGGACGGCGGTGGTACACCACGATCGCCTCATTGCCCATGCTGGACAGGACGTCGATGAACACATCATCCTTCACTTCGGACATTTCGAACGACTCGGCAATCTCCGTCAGCCGGGTAATATCCGCCTCCGTCAGTGCCGTGTGCCGCTTGCACAGCCGCCGAATCCGTTCCTTGATCTCAATCATAGGAAATGACGATGGTTGTTGCAATTTCGATCATCGGACACCGTCGATCCATGCTAAGTTTGCGCAGGGTCTGATAGGCTTCTTCTTCGGTGCAGCCATTTTCCTTCATCAGAATCCCTTTTGCCTTTTCAACCGCTTTCCGCTCTTCCATCTTCTGCGACAGCTTCGATAGATTTTGTTCCAGCTTGCGTATTTCCTTGCCTTTGGCTATGGTCACTTCGACCATGGGAATGAACGACTTTTCATCGAGCGGCTTTACCAGATAACCAAGCGCACCGATAGAGGTTGCTTTTTCAATCGTCTGTTTGTCGCTGAATGCCGTCAGGAGAATAACTCCGCCGGCCAGCTGCTCTGAAATGATTCGTTTACCCGCCTTCAACCCATCCAGTATGGGCATTTGAACATCCAGGATGACCAGGTCGGGCAGATGCTTTTTGCATAATTCGATGGCTTCAAACCCATCAGAAGCTTCGCCTACTACGTTGTAGTCCGCCTCTTCCAGCATCTCACGAATATCCATTCTTGTAATAGGTTCGTCGTCGACTATTACAATTTTTCCATTCATGTGTCATGCACCTCTATGTCGATATTTGCTTGTATCCGGCTAACCAACCGCCTACTCCTCCAAGTAAGCCCGAAGAGCGTCCACTCCTACGTTCTCCACCGTTGAGACCTCGAAAATGCGCTCTGCGCCCGCCGCTTGCAGAAAAGCTCTCGCTTGCGCGATATCCTCATCTGTCCGGGCGAGCTCGGTCTTGGTCACAATCCCAATGACCGGCTTGGCGAACATCGTCGCGAAGGCCGGCGGAAAATAGCTTTCTTCCTTTGTGCAATCTTGCACAAGCCCGATTACATCGGCGTCGACGCTCGACACAAGGAGCATCTTATACAAATAACGGTTCTCGATGCACTCCCCCGGCGTATCGATCGCTTGGTCGAAGGTCTCCACCGCTTGCGTCTTTTTGTAAGCAATCTCCTGGCCGTGCAGCCATTGGCACAGCGTCGTCTTGCCCGAGCCGGTGCTGCCGGCGAAAATAATGGTCTTCATGATCGCTTCTCCTACGTTCTCGTAATCTTCGCAGCCGAGAAGCCGAGAATGTTTTGCAGGCCCAGCAGAACTTCATTCACGGCCGATTCCACGGATGATACATCGCCTGTAATGACGAGCGATCCGCTGAAGCGGTCGACGAAGCCGATCTGCACGCCAGCCGCCTTGGTCGCGATGTCCGCGCCAATAATGGAGGCTTCGCTTGGCGTAATGGTCATGATGCCGATGGCATCCTGCGCATCGCTCCCCAAGCCCAGCTTCTTGTAAATATCCGGGTTTGGGTTCGCGATAATATGAGCCAGCGTGACCTGCTTCCCTGGCACGTACTCCTGAATGACGCGTTGTTTTTCGTTATGTTGGTCCATACTCTCATCACTCATTTCTTATGAGAAAACAACATCAAATAGCCGTAAAAAAACATAAAGACCCCTTAAAAGTTCACGTAGAATTTTTAAGAAGCCTCTTCGCTTTGATTGGTATGCAACACGCCTTTGTGTTACTTTTACTATACTTTGAAGCTGCAAACGTTGTCAACCTGAACGCGCATGGTATTTATTTGATTACTTAATATTGAAACATTTTGTTCAAAATTCCGACAATATCCGACACGACCGGAACGCGCGGATTCGTGGCGGTGCAGCCGTCCTTGAGCGCTCCCTCGGCAATCGATGCGCTCATCTCTTCCAGCAGCGCTTCGTCGACATTGCACTCCCGCAGCGACTGCGGCATGCGCAATTGCTTCTGCAGCTGCTTGATCGCTTGAACCAGACTGCGAACGCCGCTCTTCGGATTCGGAGCCGACAGCCCCAAGCTCTTGGAGATTTCTGCGTATCTGACCGCCGCGGCATTGCTTTCCTCTTTGCCGTAGCCCGGCTTGTAATCGGCATTGAATTCAATCACATGCGGCAGCAGCAGCGAATTCATGCGCCCGTGCGCAATCTTGAACTTCGCTCCGGCCACATGAGCGATGCCGTGATTGAGTCCGAGCGACGCGATATTGAACGCCATGCCCGCCAGACAGGAGGCATTGTGCATTTTCTCCCGCGCCTCCAGATCGTTTCCATCCTTGTATGCTCTCGGCAAATACGCAAAGACCAGCTTGATCGCCTTCTCCGCCAAGGCGTCGGATATATCATTCGCTTTGGTGGATACATACGCCTCGAGCGCGTGAGTCAGTACGTCCATTCCCGTATCGGCGGTAATGAAGTCCGGCACGCTCTTGACCAATTCCGGGTCCAGGATCGCTTCCTGCGGCAGCATATCATCGGATACGAGCGGGTACTTGATGTTTTTCTTCTTGTCGCTGATAACGGAGAACGATGTCACTTCCGAGCCCGTTCCGCTCGTTGTCGGAATCGCCACGAACGGCATATCGTGCTGATTTAATATTTTTTGGGCGAAAATCTTCATCGCCTTGGCCGCATCGATCGCGGAACCGCCGCCAATCGCAATCATCCGATCGGCCTGGAACGCTCCGAGCGCTTCGACGCCCTCCGTTACGATTTCGATCGGAGGATCGGGCACGATGTTGCTGAAAATGTATTGCTCGTTGCTCTCATGCAGCCGTTCGAACAGCATGTTAATCATCCCCGACTTGACCATGAACGGGTCGGTGACGATGAAGATTCGTTGATTCCGCCATTCCATGAGGCGATCCAGCGCGCCTTGCCCCAGATAAATGTCGGTTTTCATCGATATTTTGTCCATAACAGGCACCTCCAATGAAGTAGTTGGCAATAAAAAAAGAGACTTTTAAAAGAACGGATTCCTTTAAAAGCCTCTTCGCTTATGATATAGGTGCACGCCATTGTGCAACTCGCCATCATTCAATTGTCTACCATCACTGTACACCGTGAACCGGACATTCGTCAACCCGTCCGATCACGGCTGCCCTTATCGGCAGGCAGTAAAAAAAGGGACCTGCACGCCGCTGTGCATCCGTTCTTCGGCCTTGAAGAACGTCCCCGCTTGCCAAGCTATACTTCATCGTATCTGTTCGGCGGCGACCACCCGGCTGTGCCGACAGCAATGTCGGCTGCCTTCCTGCAAACCTAAAAAAAGCCTAGCGAGGCGGTAATCGTCACTAGACTTGTAAACCAGCCACTTTCGCCTCGAAATGACTGGTCCAGCAAAGTTACTAGGCAAAAGACCTGACTTAAGACCGCGAATTCGGTCTATCACAGTGGCGGGACCGCGTTGGATTTGCACCAAACTTCCATTGCCTATAACTTCTTCTGTTGTGCATGACGTGAATGGGCGTCCATTCGACATCATTATAGCATAAAAAAGTGGATTGGCAAGAATGTTACTAAAAAAATACCGGTTCATTTACATCGAAATGTTACCGAAGGGAAGTTGTGATGAAAGTGTCAACCGCCCATGATTGCCTGCGATTGGAATGAAACACGTCCGGGGCGCTAGAAATCGATCTGGTTGAACACAACGGCGAATCGTCGCTCGGCTCAAACGTAGAATGAAAAAAAAGTAGAAAATTGATCTAATTTGTTGAATATATGGAATCTATGCTATCCTAAAAGGGTGAACGGATCGAGGAGTAGATAATTCGAGATGTTTCCGATTTCAAAACAACGCAGGATGAGGGAGACACGATACAGAATGAAAGAGGCGCATCACATGTTTAATGAGATCGAAAAAGAAGCAGTTTATAATGTCATTCATAAAAGAAGAGACATTCGGAATTTTCTTCCGAATCCTGTACCTGAAGAGATTATCGACCGAATTTTGGAAGCGGCACACCATGCACCCTCTGTAGGATTTATGCAGCCATGGAATTTCATTATAGTGGATTCTATGGAAGTCAAAGAGAGATTAGCTTGGGCGACAGAAAAAGAAAGACGAGCGTTGGCGATTCATTACGAAGAAGAGCGCGCTACCCAATTTTTAAGTTTAAAAATTGAAGGAATTAAAGAGGCGCCCTTAACGATCTGTGTCACCTGCGATCCAACAAGCGGTGGCTCGCATGTACTAGGACGAAATTCGATTCCGGAGACGGATATTCTTTCTACCGCATGTGCAATCCAAAATATGTGGTTAGCGGCGTGTGTAGAAGGTTTAGCCATGGGATGGGTAAGTTTTTACAAAAAAAATGATGTTCGAGATATTTTGCAAATACCTCCGCACATTGACCCCGTTGCTTTAATTTCCATTGGATATACGGACGACTACCCCTCTGCTCCCATTTTAGAACAAGTGAAGTGGGAAAAACGAAAATCTCTTAAAAATCTAATATTTCATAATAAATGGGGAGAACAATAAGCGAATGGATTGTAACAAGCTACAGTTATGTGGCTTGTTACTTGTCATCGGCTTCGGTCTGGGCCGCTCGGTTCATTCGTCACTGGGTGGGGGTAAGGACTGCCGCTCTGAAACAAGAACACTTTTTACTGTCCGTTGCTGAGCTTCTCGTGCAAACGATCCAGGCAGAAGCTGTAGCTTTCCTGCAGCTTCTTCTCCTCGTATACCGCCAACAACATCATTGTAATTCCTTTCATTTTTCCACATTTTCAAGGAGCAACGATCACGGATTCAGGTTACTATTGTCTCCTATGTGAGGGAAGACCAGTGGAATTGTTCATTATTCGCCGGGTATTGACAAAAAGGGTTTGGACTTGAAAATGGCTAAAATCGCGGCTTCGATTTTGCGATTATCTCGTCTGCCATCCGCTGTAACCTTGATTGTTAAATGGATTCTAAGGTATACTTTTCTCGCCAGAATATCGTTGTAAGGGAGTAAACATCATGGAAAAAGTTCTCATTTTCGGACATAAAAATCCAGACACAGATACGATTTGTTCCGCCATTGCTTATGCAGATTTGAAAACCCAATTAGGCTTCCATGTCGAGCCGGTTCGCCTTGGCAGCGTGAACGGGGAAACACAGTTCGCCCTGGATACGTTCCAAGCGGAAGCGCCGCGCCTGGTAGAGACCGTGGCTAACGAAGTGAACGGCGTTATTCTCGTCGATCACAACGAACGTCAGCAAAGCGCCAACGACATTGATCAAGTTCAGGTGCTGGAAGTGATTGACCATCACCGTATCGCGAACTTCGAGACGAGCGGTCCGCTGTACTACCGCGCAGAGCCGGTTGGCTGCACCGCTACGATCTTGAACAAAATGTATAAAGAGAACGGGAAAACGATCAGCAAAAATATTGCCGGCCTGATGCTGTCAGCCATCATTTCCGATTCGCTGCTGTTCAAATCCCCGACTTGCACGGAGCAAGACGTGGCTGCTGCCCGCGAACTGGCCGCCATCGCCGGCGTCGATGCGGAGAAGTACGGATTGGACATGCTGAAAGCGGGTGCGGACCTGAGCGACAAGAGCATCGAGGATCTGCTCTCGCTCGACGCGAAGGAATTCACCATGGGCAGCGCGAAGGTGGAAATTGCGCAAGTCAATGCAGTGGACGTGAACGATGTGCTCTCTCGCCAAGCGGAAGTGGAGGCGGCCTTGTCCGGCATTATCGCGAAAAAGGGCCTTGACCTGTTCGTGTTCGTCGTCACCGATATTTTGAACAGCAATTCCGTGGCCATTGCGCTCGGCTCCAAGGCGGACGCTGTCGAGAAGGCGTACAATGTAAGCTTGGAGAACAACACCGCGCTTCTGAAAGGTGTCGTATCCCGCAAGAAGCAAATTGTGCCTGTGCTGACAGACACATTGAGCAAGTAAATCCCCAAAGCCGGATATTAGGGCAATCCCCCGGATTTGGACCAATGGACCGGGCCGCGCTTACCAGTGCGGCCCGCCGTTTTGTTTCCTCCCCTACTTGACTTGCATTGACATCACCGCCAGATCGGCAAGGGGGCATCAGATAGCTTCCCTGGATGGAACGAGTTACAAATAGATGTGGAAAAAGTTGTTGTTCCTGCGTAATAAGAAATAGAAGGACATCTTATCCTGTCCCATTGGGATAACGTACATATAAGCCCAGAAGGGCATTCTCATCCTGATCTAGTGGGACACGTCGATTCGGTAAGCCTGTTTGGTAAGCAAAATCCTGCTTTAATACAGCAATTCGATATGGACGACTCTACCAGAAAGGGAATCCTGCAAAATTACAGCAATTTCCCCCGATTCCCTTCGGTTCGGAGCAAAAGGGCCTAAAATGATGTAGATGCGCAGCATTTCCTCGCAATGTCGACTCATTGAACCGAAATTCCTGTAAAATGGCAGCAATTCCCCCCACACGTTCAAGCCACAGGGGGCGATGATGCCTCCAGAAGACGGCGATGTCTCCAGAAAGGCAACGATATCTCCAGAAGGCGATGACTCCCCCAGGTTCCAACACCATCTCTTGTATCCCGTAAATCAGGCCGTTGTGAAAGGCCATGGGGGCTTTTGGCGATTCATTTTTTATGCGGTGGATCATAAATTTATTAAAAAAACGCCCCCGCCGCGCATTTGCGTGACAAGAGCGTCTGTTCCTGCAATCACAGAAAATAATTCGTTATCGACTGATCGCTGGCCAATATCCCTTCGCTGTCCAGCTTTTTCTTCAAATACTGCTTATCCGATGAAATGAAAACGCTCATAATGAGATCGACGACAAACAGAAACGTGATATGGTTGGACATAAAGGCGCTGTTGTTGACTGAGATTTTATCCGGCGCAATAATATCGACCACCGCATTTTCCGTAATCGGCGATGAGTCGTAGCAGGTGACCGCCACGGTCTTGGCCTGATTGACCTGCGCGATGGAGACGGCATCGATAATCTCCCGCGTCGAACCCGAACGCGAGAAGGCGATGACGACATCCTCGGGACCGCATTGGGAGGCGGCGATCTTCATTTCCCTGCTGTCGTTGATGGCATCGGCATGAACGCCGATAATCGCGAGCCGGTTCTTCAAGGCCATGGCCGCGAGGAACGAATCGAACAATCCGATGAGGACGATTCTGCGCGCTCCCTTCAGCAGCTCGACCACTTGATGAAGCTGATCTTCCGTAATGAGCGCCGAGGTGTTGACGATCAGCTCGTTATAATCGAGAGCCAGCGCATCAATGACGTTAATCTCGCGTCTCTCTTTCTTTTTGGCCTGCATATCGCGGTAAAACGCATCCTGGGCGAACGCGATTTTAAAATCGTTGAAGCCTTTGAAGCCCACCTTTTTGCAAAAACGGTTGATGCTTGTCTCGGATACGCCGATTTCATTCGCGATGGCCGTAATCGTATTACGGGTGATGAATTCCGGATTGTGTATAACAAAATTGGCGATTTGATTTTCGCCGTATGTTAATTTTTGCGTTTGCGATACAATTTTTGCGATGACCGCCGGAACCTGTGAAGACATGGTACCTCCTCCTGACTGCCAATGGGAAAAATGCGAATCCGGTAACCTCGCTAGCACACCCCATTATATCATATCAAGGGAGGTAATGAGAAAATCAGGCCAGCATCATTTTCCAATTTTCCGCCCTCCGGCGGAGCTCGCCTGCATCCATCGCCCCCGTCTGAACAAGAAACGCGTAATCGAGCGCATTTGGCAAACAGGGCAAGCCCAGCATCGTCTTGCAGAACGCATGCGCCGCGATTTCACTGCATTTCACAATGGTTGATCTCTTCGTATACCAGCTTCCAAGCTTGAAAACCGCAATCGGCTCCAGCGTCTCATTCGTGAATTGCCCTGCCCGGTACTCTGTATAATGAAAAAACTCATGCGCCAGATGAATGTCAATGAGCCGATCAAGCTCCTGTCCTTGCTCCTCGCATCCATTCCCCATCACCGACCGGTATGCCTGCCGCATATCGCGGAGCGACGACGCATAGATGATAATCGCCGGCGGATTCTTGGCGAAATCAATCTGCGCGCGGAAGCTTACGTTGTGGAATGTGCCGGACTGGTTCGTCACTTCATACTGCAAGCCTTCCATCTGACACAGCTCCCGTATGGACTTGCCCTTGCCCTTGTATGCAGCCGCCGTCTCTCTGCCCCGCTCAAGCGACATGCTCACATAGTACGCAATTCGGTCCTTCGGTATTTTGTGGAAAAGGGGGTCCTGCTCCAGCTCCGCGCACGCCAGCAATTCATCGGACCCTTCCCCTTCCGTCAAGCGACGGATGACCTCGTCCGGCATACCTTCCCCTCCTTACTGATAAGCAATGACGATCAATTCTTCTTCCTCTTTCAGCATTTCCGTCTCGATCTCGAGAATCGACATCAGTTGCTCCTTCGTCTGCATCCCGGTCAAATCGAGCATCTTCTCCCGATAAAAGACGAATACCTTCGGTATCGTCGCGTTCGCGTCGGAGTAGATCGTATTATCGTCTAGAAAATCTTGCAGCCGGTTCCCGAACTCGGCTTTGGCCACCTTCGCATAATGAACGTTCCCCTTCTTGAACCGGACCACGCCTTCCCGATCCAATACGCTCACATAGTTCGTCTTCTTCTTGATCAGGCCGAAGAACGATTTCTTCGTCTCCTCGCAGACGAACAGGCTCCAGCGGCCGCACTGGGACGCCAGCTTCATGCTGTCCGCCGGCTGATCGACGGAGCTGGCGGCAATGGCGGCCATCTCCTCGACAGACAGCGCTTGCTGGCCGAGATCTTTGGAGCGAAGCTCTGTCGAGCCGGTAGCGACTGCCCGCAAAATGTTTTTCTGGCTGTCGATCTCGATCGTCACCTCGACCGTATCCTCACTGGCGCCGGATTGGACGATACGCTCGACGATGTCAGAGCGGATGCGCTTGATGTCCTCTTCCGTCGGATTCACGACGGTTCTCTCCAGCTGCTCCTTCACCATCGCCAGGGCGACGCCGATGGTCGATACGTAAGGCGCGTTATTCGCGATCTGGAAGCGGAACCGCTCCCGCTCCGCCATCGCCGGGACGAGCACGGCGCCGCTGCCTCCGCCGCCGACCAGCGTCACGAACGAGCGATCCAGCTCATAGTCCTCGATCATCTCATTGACGGTCTTCATCGTCTTGTCGATCGCGATATTCATAACCTGTCTGGCGGCCTCCTCGACGCTCAAGCCGACATGGGCGGCAAGGGCTTCCCATGCCCGCACGGCCGCTTCCTTGTTCCCCCGCGCGTAATCGCCTTCCGGAATATAGCCGAGAATGTTGGCCGCGCCGGCCAGCGTGTAGGAGAATTCCTTGCCGGTCTCGCTCTCGAAAATGATATATTCGGCCGGATCCCCTTCCCGCGGGCTGACGAACTTGACCTTCGGATTGACGATCTGCTCCGTCGGGGCGAACGCCTCGTATTCCTTGCCCGCAATATGGGCGCTTCGCGGACCGACATCGATGATTTTCCCGTTCGCCACCTTAATCATGCTTCCGCCGGCAATACCAAGCGTCCGGACATCCAGGGACTGCAAATAGGTCCGGTGGCCGCCGACCTGGGCATTCTTGATCATGACCTTCCCGTTCTTGATAACGGAAATATCGACGCTCGTGCCGCCGACCTCGAAAAAGATGCCGTCCGACACCTTCTCATACATCAGCACGCCGGCAACTCCGGCGGCTAGACCCGACAGCATCGTCAAAATCGGACGCTTGCGCACCTCGTCGATGCTCATAACGCCGCCGTCGCAGCGCATAATCATGAGCGGGGATTGAATATTCGCGTTTTTGACGGATTTCTCCGTCATGTTCGCCGTTTCCATCATTTTCGGAATGAGGGACGCATTTACGACCGCCGTTCTTGTCCGTGTCTTGAGTCCATATAACTGGGAGATTTCATGCCCGCCGGTAGCATACATGCCTTTGCGGTTCGCTATCTCGACAACGCGGAGCTCGTTGGCCGGATCATCCACGCTATACGCCTCGGAAGCGACGATCACCTCCGCCCCCTGCCGGGCAAGCTCGTCAATCGCAGCTTCGATATCCTCATCCCGCAAATTTTTGGAATCGAGGTACGTATGGTACGTCTTCAAATATTTTCCCGGCGCCAGTTCAATGTCCCCGGGATTCGACTCCGAGCGCGCGCTCATGCCGTCAAGGCCGGAACCCATGCCGACAATGCCAACTCGGGCCACGTCCCCTTCCAGCAAGGCGTTCGTCGCTTGCGTCGTCCCGTGGGCGATAAAGGTCACATCGTCCGGAGCAATGCCCTCGCTCTCCAAAATCCGCTTCAATATTTGCACAATCCCTTTCGCCACACCGTCTTCGTCATGATGTGTCGTCGGAATTTTCATCTTCCCGATAACCTCATACGTCTCATTGTCAATGACGGCCGCATCCGTGAAGGTGCCTCCGACATCAATCCCAACCCTTACTTTTCTTCTCTCCATCGTTCTCCTCCTGCGGCAACGGGCGGACACCCGCAAGTCTCCGCCCTGATTCTCTCTTCATCTAAAAGACCATGAAAGACCCGAATACCATCGAAATCAGCACCGCGACCATCATCCAAGGAAGCGTCTTTTTCAAAATATCGTTAATGTCGCTCTTCGTAAAATCCGCGACCCACACATTATGCGAGTTGGTCGGGTCGGATACGGCCTGCACGTTGCTGACGACGCGCAGCGCCAGCATCGCCGCGACCGGAGTCATGCCCGCCGAGACGAACAGGGCAGCAATGCCGCTGCCCAGTCCCCATACGTTCAGCGGCCCGCGGTAGATGGCGAGCGGAGACAGCAGCGTGAAGAACAGAATGTACATCAGCGGGCTGGTCGGCAGCACCGCTTCAATCAACGGGCTGATCAGCGCCGATACCTGCGGCGCCATGACGGAATTCAACAGAATGCCGATGCCAATCATGAGCGCCATCGCGCCGGCGACGTCCTGAATCCCTTCCACCAACGCGCTGGACAGGACATGAATCGGCCGCTTCGGCCAAGTCAGCAGTATCGTAACTAACGCGCCGATGACCACCGCCGGCACGATGTCGAGCTTGAACGCAAAGACGAGAATGACCGGCACAAGCGGGCTAATGAGCGCAAAGGCAGGCACTTTTTTGCCTTCTCCACCGGAAGCCGTCGGCATCGCCCATGCTTTGCGGCCCTTGCCGTCCCGCCGGATGTAGAAAATAATCATCGCCAACGATACGAGAATGAGCGGCAGCGCGGCGACGAGCGTATAATCCGCAATCGTCTGAACCGAGAGGCCGAGCACATCGACATAGACGGCCCAGTTGGAGACGTTGAACAGCGCGCCGACGCCGACGGCGGAAATGACGACGATAGAGGCGACGAACTGGGAAATGCCCGCCGTCAGCATAATCGGAATAACGATCGTACCGACCAGGATGACCATGCCCAGGCCTCCGGCCGCCGAGAAAATAATCGACGCGGTTGCGAAAAACAAGACCGCGATCAGCACCGGCTTGTCGCCTGCAAGCTCGGCCGCTTTCCGGATAATCGACTTGGTAATGCCGACTTTATTCAAGATTTGCCCGAACCAGGCCCCGAATATCAAGCCTGCGATGGCGCCGGACAGGCGCATCGAGCCGGATGACAGAATCGTCTTGGCAATCGTGGTCGCCTCGGGATCGTTCGACATCCACGGCACGCCAGCGATGACGGCGAACAGAATCGCCATCAAGGGCAGGGCGAGAATAGTCGGAAGCTTCCGGGTCATCATTAACCCGACGAACACAAGAAAGACAAGTAAAATGCCGATGGCTTGAACCCACATTAACGATGTCACGATGATTTCCCCTCTCGAATCAAGTTCTTATCATGCTCAGGTTCATCTATATTTCTAAATAAGCGCCTTGTGCTTTGAGTACGGATTGCACTTCCTTGATGTTCACATCCTGCACGCGAATGCCGTTCTTGGCGGCTACCGCAGCGGCTACGCCGCCGGCATGGCCGATCGCCCCCGTCGTCGGCGTCGTCCGCATCGCTGCCTGCGCTTCGAAGGTGGCCGAAATGCATCTGCCGATGACGATCAGGTTCTGCACGGAATCCGTGATCATGCAGGAGTAAGGAATGCTATACATGCCTCCCCATTCCAGCTTCTGATGCTTCGTTCCTTCGCCGTCCGGACTATGGATATCGATCGGATAACCGGAATGCGCGATCGTATCCTCGAACATCCGCTGCTCCAGCAGATCCTCGGCCGTCAGCGTATACACGCCCTTAATCTGGCGGGATCCCCGAACGCCGATACTCGGGCCGGTCGATTCCACGACCGCATGCTCGAAGCCCGGAATATATTTTCGCACGAACAGTTCCAGCTCGCGGCACTGCTTCCGGCCTTCCATCTCCGCCTTGCTCAGACTGAATGCATCTGTCGGGTCATGACCGAGAATCCGGGTCGTATTCATAATGACCTCACCAGGGTTATTCGTCTCGAAGAACAGCACATTTTCCCGCTGGATCGAGATCTCGCCCCTCTCCTTCGCCAGCTTGAACAGGCTGTCGAACCCGCCTACCGACAAGCGCGGCGCCTTCTCGATAATGGACGTGTCGCCCTGATACAGAGGAAAGTCTTCCGGGTGGGCGTGAATATATTGTTTTACCTTCGGAATATCAACGTTGTACATCTTCATCTTCAACGTCATCGGCTGCATGGCCCCGTCGGATTCCCTGCCCTTGGTGAACTCGGCTCCCGCGCCGACGGACAAATCGCCGTCGCCCGTCCCGTCGATGAACACGGACGCCTCGATATCGCTCAGACCGGATTTGTTGCATACCGTTATGCTGACGATTCGTCCGCCCTCGGTCTTCACGCCGGCCAGCATCGTATGGTACAGAATCTCCCCACCGCTCTCGGTGACCATCAGCTCCAGCTCATGCTTCATCGCTTCGGCATCGAACGGGGTAACCGAATACGTGAAGCCGACCGTATCGAAAATATGTCCCGGCGACTTGCCCTGCTTCTTCAGCCGTTCAATCAACTGATCCGTAAACCCTTGAATAGCAAGCTTCTCTCCCGCATGGAAGGTCATCATCGGGCCTACCCCATTCGCGGTAAGCGTCCCGCCCAGAAATCCGTGCGACTCCACAATCAGGGTCTTCGCCCCCAAGCTGGATGCCGCAACGGCAGCCATCGCTCCCGATATGCCGCCGCCCATGACCACCACATCATACTTCAGCCTGTTCCCCATACCGTCCTCGCTCCTTCTGATTAAGTGATGTATGATTGCTGCTTACCCATAGCCTATCAGACAAAAAGTTAATTGTAAATGCTTTCAGGAAAATAATTTTCTATATATCCGAAAATTATGTTTATTATTTTCCGAGTGTTCTGAATCTGTGATTTACCGCATAAAAGGCAAAAAAATCACCGAAGCTTGTGCTCCGGCGATCTGTTATGGGCATTGCCTCATTCTCCAGGGTTATTTGCAATACGTCTCAATAGCCGCTCAGCGACCACAGCCACCTCGGCGCGGGTGATAGGCTGATTCGGTTCGAAATTTCCAGAGTCCCGCCCCACCATAATTCCGGCCTCGATCACTGCTCTGATAGAGGCTTCTGCCCAGTGGCCGATGATATCGGGTGGAACCGGCTTATCGCTTGCCTTCATTGCCTTTTCTACCAATTGCATAAACTCCTGCCACCGCGGGAGAATACGGGACGGGCACGCCTTCCCGCTCCAGTGGCGGTGCGGTACGATAGCGTTCAGCCCGATGCCGTGCCGCTTGGCCAGCAGAGCGATTAGCTCCGCGGCCCGCTGCCATGCCAACGGCTCGTCCATTCCCTGGTACATGCAGACCTCGACGCCGATGGATGACGCGTTTCCGGGGCCGCTGCCGTCGCCGGCGTGCCAGCCCTGCTCATTATCCCGCAGACTCTGGTAGATCTCATGGTCATCTACCGTGTAATGCCAGCTTGTCTGCGTTCCGCCGCTTCCGTTCAATATATAACGGCTATGCGCTTCGGCCGTAGCCCCGGGAGCGGTATTATCCGTATTGTGAACGGTAATATATTGCGGCGTCATCGGTCGGCTCGGCTTGTTCGGCCGCCCGTCGGGAAGCAATCGCTGCTTGATTTCGATAGTCACTTTTCATCAGCTCTCTTCAGCAAAATTTTTCTGGAAGAAAACAAATCCGATTGCGATAGAAAGAGTGACTTCATCGCTATGATGTTCAGCTTCTATCTTCCATAGTAAATTCTATGACGAAAAGATAGAATGCGCCGATTGCATATGTCCCGTGCCAAAAGCTTGTTTATTAAGATGGAAAATATATATCCAGCTTCCTCCAATACCTCCCCTTCTCGATGAGCATTGCAAACATAGCAAAAACCGCCTAGGAATCTATCCTTCGCGGCTGAAAAAAATAGTGTTATGCTCCGTCTCGCTTGTTTCTTTTCCGTACGTACCACAACGCAACGCCGGCGGCACATAAGAGCCAGCTTATAATCGGGAAAGCAGGTGCTTCCTCACCGGTCTGCGGCAATTTTCGCTCCATTTGATGTAAGGAAGCAACCAAAAAGAGCTTACCTGTAGAGAAAATTTCTCTCCGTAAAGATAAGCCCTGTTTTCGCTATCATCCTGATTATCGAATTTCCTATGACAACTAATAATCGTTTATATCTGGCATGTAAATATAGTCACATGAGAATCTTAACGCTTGCCTTCAATAGGGTAGCCCTAAGCCAGGATAGACCGGGCATTGCGAAGCACAGCTTTCATACATTCTGATTCTACATGAATATTCGCCACGATTTTCATTCTGCGATTTTTTACATCGAGGCTTTTCAATTGATCGGTAAGGACAACCCCTGTAAATGGAAATCCTTCCGGAAGGGGAACCTCAAAAGGATAATTTGTAACTTGGCTTGTAATCGGACATACAACCGCAAAGCCGGTCACTTCATTAAAATCGGCTTCGGACAGCACAATGGCGGGCCGCCGGCCTGCCTGTTCATATCCGGCTTGCGCATCAAAGTTAAGCCAAACTAAATCGCCACGTCCTGGAACCGTCAAATCATTTCGTCTCCTTCAATTCCTACATCCACTTCGTCATGACGAGGCGAATCTGGCTTAATTTTTGCAAGAAGCAATTTCAAATGAGCGCGCAACTCCTCGTTCGATTCTTGCGCTTTTTTCATAGGGCGAAGCAATAAATCATTTTCCGGAGTTACGATAAGCTCAATTTCCGCGCCTTCTTCCAGATTAAGACGTTTAACAATTTGGTTCGGAATACGGACAGCACTACTGTTGCCCCATTTACGGAGCGTTGCAGTCGTCATGAGAATCACGTCCTTCTCCTTCTTATGATCCAATTATACCTCAGCCCCTCGCGAAAATATGATATACAATAATCTTACATTTGATACTTCCAACTGGTCTGCAATCGAACAAGTTTGCAGAGACGGAGAGTCAAACCTTTTATGCCATATTGACGATTGGTTCGATTAATCAGTTCGAAGGCAATGATTCCCTCAGTGGCTCTTTTCATATGAATAGGCCAGCCAGAAGCTTCTGGGTTGGCCTACATCTTTTTTATACTTAATTTTCCAGTTATATTTGTAAACGCTTAACAATATAGCTAAGCATAGTTCACCTGGTAAGGCCGAAGTGTGTTCACCAAGTAACAGTATCACAGACAATGAAAATGGTTAATTGTCTTATATTGTCACTTCGAAAAGATTGCAGTCTAACTAATTAGGGTATTATAATAAAAAAAAATATTAGCTTCATTACGTTAAAGGATTATTTTATTAAAGGAGAACTGCTATGCCGAGTAATGACAGAAAGAAGATTATAGAGAGTGTTCCGCAAAAGGGATTTTTCGGGCATCCCAAAGGCTTGTTTACCCTCTTTTTCACTGAGTTCTGGGAGCGATTTTCCTATTATGGAATGAGGGCCATTCTTGTATTCTTTATGTACTATGAAGTGTCGCGGGGCGGACTCGGGTTTCCGGAGAACACCGCGCTTGCCATTATGTCCATCTATGGATCACTCGTGTATATGTCGGGAATCATCGGTGGCTGGATGGCTGACCGGATTTTAGGTACGTCGAGAGCCGTTTTCTATGGCGGTATCTTGATTATGCTCGGTCATATCGTGCTGGCTGTACCGGGGAATGCTTCGCTATTCTTTGTATCCATGATCTTGATTGTGTTAGGGACCGGTCTTTTGAAACCCAATGCATCCAGTTTAGTAGGGGAAATTTACAGCGAACAGGATAACCGCCGAGATGCGGGCTTTAGCATTTTTTATATGGGGATTAACCTTGGAGGGTTCCTTTCTCCTCTAGTTGTAGGGACCGTCGGGATGAATAATTTCCATCTTGGTTTTGGTCTTGCCGCAATCGGGATGTTCATAGGATTGGTCGTTTATTTGGTAACCCGATCCAAAAATCTAGGTCTTGCCGGTACGATTGTGGTCAACCCGCTTTCACCCGCTGAAAAGAAAAAGGTGTTTACTATTATAGGTGTGGGTATCGTTATTTTGGCCGCCTTGATCGTGGCTGCGATTGCCTTTGGTATTCTTACCTTCGATACCTTTATCAAGCTGGTTGGGATTCTAGGCATCCTGATTCCCACCCTGTACTTTATTATTATGTATCGTAGTCCAAAAACAACGCCCGTCGAGCGTTCACGAATTATTGCGTACATTCCTTTGTTCATTGCTTCGATTATGTTCTGGGCAATTCAGGAGCAAGGGTCCACGATTCTAGCCAACTATGCAGACAAGCGTACCCAATTGGAATTCGCAGGTATCCATATTTCACCCGCCTGGTTCCAGTCCCTGAATCCGCTCTTTATTATTCTACTAGCACCTGTATTCGCTTGGTTGTGGGTTAAGCTCGGAAATCGCCAGCCGACCATACCGCAAAAATTCTCACTGGGCTTATTGTTTGCCGGTTTGTCCTTTTTGATCATTCTGCTGCCGGCTTACTTCGGCGGAGCCGCTTCGCTCGTCAATCCATTGTGGCTCGTGCTCAGCTACTTCGTCGTTGTACTCGGTGAGTTATGCTTGTCGCCAGTAGGCCTCTCGGCTACTACGAAGCTAGCGCCCGCTGCCTTCACGGCCCAGACCATGAGCTTATGGTTCTTATCGAATGCCGCAGCTCAAGCCATTAATGCTCAGATCGTAAAGTTCTATACCCCAGAAACCGAGATGCTTTACTTTGGTGTGATTGGAGGGGCAGCCCTAGTGCTGAGTCTTCTGCTCTACCTGCTGTCCCCAAAGATTCAAGGCTATATGAAAGGGGTAAAATAAGCAGACCACCTCTAATGACACAGCCAGGTTCCTTGTCTACTAGGAATGACAACATATGTACTCGCAGCTCATGGCCGTCAGAAAGTGACATTCTTCTGGCGGTCTTGGGCGTGCTCGCATCGAACACCCAGACTCAATGAAGCTGTATATGGCGTCCCAAATATGGCGATCTAATGAACTTGACGATTCTGTGATAAGTCTACCATGTTTTTGATATTTCTTCAACCCAAACGTTTATCGCATATTGTTATTCTTTGATAAAGATAATGTCACTATGGGACAGGTGCAATGACACTGACCAGACCACAAATGAAGTAGTACTCGCTATGGCCCGCTCCTCTTCTCGTCCATCACGGACAATCCGCTCCCTTATTGAGTTAGTCATGCCTATACGGCCCTTAGAGTGACTTGCCGCCTGTCATCATTCGAACTACAAATCTACATATGCGCCTCTTCATATCCCACCTCCCATTTGACCCAGCAATTACTCTGGCCCTCAAGACTAGAGGCCTAAGCTCCTTGCAAAACCCAATACATTTTTCCTGCCCACATCCGACATAAGTATTAATAAGCCCCTTTTTTTGGACGATAAAGTACTCATGTCGAATTTTACTGTTTGTTGTCGAATTTCATTGGAAAATTCACTACTACTACAAACATCTTAGAGGAGGGGCTCTATGTTAAAAAGCATTAAACTGAAACTGATTCTATCCTTTTTAGTGACGATTCTCATTCCTATTTCTTTGATTGGCGTGATTGTGCAAAATAGTATGGTAAAGGAAATAACCGATAATTTCGTGACATCTACAACAAATGAAGTCTCGCAGGTGGACGGCCGAATGTCTCTTTATTTCGAAACGGTGAAAGAAAATGTCCAGCTCTTGGCTACCAGCCCAATCGTCAGCAAAGCCGATGACACCATCACCTCATATATGAACCATTCACAAAACAGAAAGGCAACACCTTCCAAAAACGGCGGCATTGAAACCGAAATTTATAAAGAATTAGAGCGTTTTGCCAAAACACATCCAAACACGTCTTCCGTGTTTTTGGGAACTGTTGACGGCGGCTACGTGCAATGGCCTGAAGAAGAAGTGGCCGCCCAATATGACCCGCGCACCCGGCCTTGGTACACCGATGGGTTAGCGAATCCCGACCAAGTCACGATGTCTGAACCGTATGCGGATGCGGTTAGCGGCGCTTTGAGAATGAGCAGCGTCACCGCCGTCAACAACGGCAATAACAAGCCGCTGGGCGTAATCGGACTTAACATGAGCTTGAGCAAACTGGCCGAGCAGCTCGACAGCATCAAAATCAAGACGACAGGCTATGTCATTCTGCTCTCCCATGACGGAACGATTCTGGCCCATCCTCGCAAACCGGAGCTAATCTCTAAAAATATTGCGGATATCGGCGTGCCGGAATTTGCCGACATCAAAGAAAAGACTTCAGATCATTTGGAGATACAGATGGATGGCACAGACTACATGACCAATTTATATACGTCACAGCAAACCGGTTGGAAATACCTATCTGTCGTTGAAAAAAACGAATTGACGCAAGAAGCCAACAAAATTGGGAAGATCAATATTATTACCAGCTCGATATGCGCTATCTTGGCCGTACTGCTGGCACTGGCGCTTGCATCAAACATTACGAAGCCGCTTCAGACTGTCGTCACCAATCTGAAAGCGATTAGCTCAGGCGATTTCACGGGCGAGGTCCCTGCTTATATCCAGCAGAAAAAGGATGAAATCGGCGTCTTAGGACAATCGTTGCAGACGATGCAATCATCCATTCGCCATCTGGTTGGAGAAATACGCGGCGCCGCAACTACATTGGCAGCCTCTTCAGAGGAGTTGTCTGCCCACACGGCAGCGAGCACGGAACAGATTCAAGAAGTCGGATCTATCGTTAAGATTGTCGCAAGCGGCGCCGAGACGCAGATGCGGGGCACAGAAGAAGGTTCCAAGGCGATGGAAGAGATGGCCATCGGCATTCAGCGCATCGCGGAGAGCACAACCAGCATATCCGAGACGTCGATGGATACGTCCGAGCAGGCGAAGAATGGCAACATGCTGCTGCAGGAAGCGGTACAGCAGATGAACGCGATTGATGAATCGGTACGTAATTCGGGGGTCCTGGTTCAAAATCTGGGCGAGCGCTCGGAACAGATGGCCTCTATCGTCGATGCCATCACCCAAATCGCAACACAGACAAACTTGCTTGCCCTTAATGCCTCCATTGAAGCCGCTCGCGCCGGGGAGCATGGTCAAGGCTTTGCCGTCGTTGCCCATGAGGTAAGGAAGCTGGCAGAACGCTCGGCGGATTCCGCGCGCGAAATCGCCGACCTGATCGAAGAAGCGAGAAATGATGCCTACAAGGCCGTCGAGTCGATGGATGACGTTCGGGAAAGCGTGGCCGATGGCATTTACAAAGTACAAAACTCCGGAAAACTGATTCAACACATCTTATCGGAAATTACCGATATGGCGGGCCAAATTCAAGACACGTCGGCCGTGACGGAAGAAATGTCCGCCGGCTCCGAAGAAGTGCTTGCATCTGTTAATGAAATCGCGCACATCGCCGAGAAGAACGCGGAGCATGCCACGACACTCGTGAAGTTCACGGATCAGCAGCTGCTCGATATGTCCACCTTGATGAAAAATGCGGAGCAGCTTAATCAAATGGCACAGACGTTGAGCCAAATGATGAGCCGCTACAAAATCTAATGGCAAAATAAATCGAAGCAGGGATCAAACCTCTTGCTCCAGGCCATCTCTATACGTGATTTTCCAGCAAAAAAGGCTCCATTCGGGAGCCTTTTCCCTTGCTATATCAAGCTCTGGGGGCGATGGATTACATCATGCCGCCCCTTCCTCGCTTTCCGCCAATATTCGCGCATTCATTCACAATCCCTTATCCGGCAAGAAGTGACTTACTGACTGCTTCCAGGGGCTTTATTTTGAGCGAAGCCTACAATAGACATTTGACCGGGTCGTTCATATATGGGGATGAATAACATGTGATTGTGATAAATACCTATAACACAATAATCAAACTGTGAAGGGAGAAGAAAATGAACGTTCACACTATGAAGGATTATGTTCTTGGCACCATTTCACCGGTCGTTAAGTACGGTTTATATGAAATGAAGTACACATCAGTAACTCATTCAATGTATGAGGTTACCGCCATCTCTTATTTGATGGGAAGAGGATATGATTTCCCCACCGCCCGGCGTATTGTCGAGTCATGGGAGGTTAATGAATCGTTTCCACCATATCAGGTGACGCGCGCGCGTTCCTAATAAACCCTCCGGGCTCCTGTTTTCTAATCCGCTCGCACTTTTCCGGTGTAAACAGAATTACATCTAAAAATATTTGATGTATCAGAAAAAGAAAAGGGGCCATCCCATAAGTAGTTTTTTACTACCCTTGAGATGACCGTAAGATTCAAAAAGGTCGAGTTAGGGTTTACATTTGTTACCGTACTCGACCTCTTTGCTTCATCACTGTCCACTAGCAAATCTTGGGCAAGGGAAAGCCACCCGACCTCGAGGCTTACTGTAGACAGGCCTCGGAGCAGGAAGCGTCTGAATCCTCTTTTGTTTTTCATTTGCCCAAATACACTTTCCGGTTCTATCATTCTTCGAACCGACAGGGCATATCCTTCTTCACTTCGCAGCTTTTTTCGCGCTTCTTGCTTATAACGGAGATACTTCATGTTTACCCGGATTTCCCAATTCCTTTTTGCCTTTTTGCAGGCTGCAGCCTCATGTGTCGCCCAGCCAACCATGTTCCCGGTTCGCTCGTTCCAGACGATGAGCTTAACGATACCCAAATTCCTCAATGCTGCGGCGCAGCTTCAACGAATTTGGATGAATAATACAGAATTTTATTCTTTCATTTGGTGAACATTAATATCGAGAAAATTTTAAGGAAAGGTTGATGAAAATGCTTTCTTTTCCCGTTCATGGTTCTAAGCACGATGAATTAGGAAACCAAAGAGCAATGGAGACAAGATTTACAATTTCAGCAAACGCAAGAATTGATGCTACTACAAAAACCTGGACTTCTGATCATTGGGAAGGATTTACTGGGTCTGTTGTTGTTTTTCTTACAGATGCTTCTGGTAACATCCTTCATGCGACTGATACCCACGCGTATGGTGTCAATGGCATTTACATAGGGGATCCAAGTCGAGAAGACATTTGGAATGAAACAATTCCTGATGACGCATTAAAGAATTTAGCAGGATATGCAGTTTGGCAGACACATACTCCTAACATTATAGTTACTCCTGACGCATTTAAAGAGTGGGCCGAGGCTATTGCGCCAATAACAAAATTTTTTGTATCCCAAGAAGAATTAGTAAGATTAAAGCAATAATCGGATCATACATCCCTTTTTGAGTTGTGTTGGTTTCTCGCGGATAATTAGGGAGATATATCCTTTCGCCGCCCGGTTACACAACGGGCTAGTATGCCGAAGAAAGCTATTGAAGCAAGGACGATCGTTTTTTCACCCATTTCAAAATTAAAATAGGAAGTAAGTGAATTTTGAATTGTACGCATTCCTAGCACAAAAAAATATCCAACAAGCCATCCTAATGCCATACCAAGTATCAGATTTATGTAATTTTTTTCTATATTTCAATATTACATAAACAATGTCGTCCTGTTCAAAAAAACATAGCTTCAAGCCATGGGCGGCGTAAATCTCCAACGCTTCAAGCTCCTTGGTTTATGTGGACTAAGCATTTCTAGGGCAAAGCCCCTAGCAAACTCTAACGGTTGCCCGTATATCCAAAAAATAAATCTACGTATCCAATGGAATTTTGAAGAAAAAACGACATAGAGGATATCATACTACAAAAAATGTGATCTAAATGTGATTTTTTTATAGAAAAAGGCTCCACTCGGGAGCCTTTTTCCTTGCTATATCAAGCTTTGCGGGCGATGGATTACATCATGCCGCCCATTCCGCCCATGCCGCCCATATCAGGCATTGCTGGCTTTTCTGGTTCCGGCTTGTCAGCGACAACCGCTTCGGTCGTCAAGAACATAGCAGCTACGGAAGCAGCGTTTTGCAGTGCGGAACGAGTAACCTTCGCAGGGTCGACGATACCCGCTTCGATCATGTTGACCCACTCGTCTGTTGCGGCGTTGTAGCCAATACCTGTCGCTTCTTTCTTCAGGCGCTCAACGATGATGGAGCCTTCTTGGCCTGCGTTGTCCGCAATCGAGCGAACCGGAGCTTCCAGCGCGCGAAGAACGATGTTGACACCAGTCAATTCGTCGCCAGTAGATTGAACGGCCGCTACCGATTGGTATACATTCATCAATGCCGTACCGCCGCCGGCAACGATGCCTTCTTCCACGGCTGCGCGAGTCGCGTTCAGAGCATCTTCGATGCGGAGCTTGCGCTCTTTCAATTCGGTTTCCGTCGCAGCGCCGACTTTGATTACCGCTACGCCGCCTGCCAATTTAGCCAGACGCTCTTGCAGCTTCTCTTTGTCGAACTCGGAAGTCGTTTCTTCGAGTTGTGTACGGATTTGCTTGATGCGAGCATTGATATCTTCTTTTGCGCCTGCACCGTCAACGATGATAGTATTTTCTTTCGTAACACGGATTTGACGTGCTGTACCCAATTGCTCGATCGTAGTCGATTTCAATTCAAGTCCGAGCTCTTCCGTGATCACTTGACCGCCAGTCAATGCAGCGATATCTTGCAGCATCGCTTTGCGGCGATCGCCGAAGCCTGGAGCCTTAACGGCTACGCAAGTGAATGTGCCGCGAAGCTTATTCACGATCAGGGTTGCTTGAGCTTCGCCTTCCACATCTTCAGCGATGATCAGGAGCTGCTTGCCTTGTTGAACGACTTTCTCAAGAACAGGAAGGATTTCTTGAATGTTGGAAACCTTCTTGTCTGTGATCAAGATATATGCGTTATCGAGGATAGCTTCCATCTTGTCGGTATCCGTGATCATGTATGGAGATACATAACCGCGGTCGAATTGCATACCTTCAACAACTTCAAGCTCGGTGTTGAAGCCTTTGGATTCCTCAACCGTAATTACGCCGTCATTGCCGACTTTCTCCATTGCTTCTGCGATCAATGCGCCGACTTCTTCGTCATCGGCAGAGATGGCAGCAACTTGAGCGATGCTTTGCTTGTTCTCGATTGGCTTCGCAATTTTCTTCAGATCTTCGACTGCAGCTTTCACTGCTTTCTCGATCCCTTTGCGAACGACCATCGGATTCGCGCCAGCCGTAACGTTCTTCAAGCCTTCGCGAATCATCGCTTGAGCCAGAACCGTAGCGGTCGTCGTACCGTCGCCGGCAACGTCGTTTGTTTTGGTAGCTACTTCTTTAACCAGTTGAGCGCCCATGTTTTCAAAAGCGTCTTCCAGTTCGATTTCCTTCGCAATCGTCACACCGTCGTTCGTGATAAGCGGAGCACCGAATTTCTTCTCCAATACGACGTTGCGGCCTTTCGGTCCAAGTGTCACTTTCACCGCGTTAGCCAGAGCGTCAACTCCGCGAAGCATGGAACGGCGTGCGTCTTCCGAGAACTTGATTTCTTTTGCCATCGTGAAACCCTCCTCAATTCATTCAGAATGATACGGCGTACATATATGTCCGTCTGGGAGTCTTCCATTCCGGAAAGACTCGAGCGTACTTATGTCGGTAAGGCTGTTCCGCCGGGCCGATTAGCCGATAACAGCGTGAACGTCGCTTTCTTTCATAATCAAATACTCTTTGCCTTCATACTTCACTTCAGTACCGGCATATTTGGAGAAAATAACGCGGTCTCCTTCTTTCAGATCGAGCGGCACACGTTGACCGTCTTTCCATACCCCGTTACCTACCGCGATAACCTTGCCTTCTTGCGGCTTCTCCTTCGCCGTATCCGGCAGAACGATACCGAAAGCTGTAGTTTCTTCCTTCGCGATTGGTTCGATCAATACGCGCTCACCTAATGGTTTGATCATGAAAAATAGCCTCCTTTGAACAAGAGTTTATAAGGTGAAGAATTCCCCGGCGCCTGACGGACAGGCAGCGGTAGAATCCTCAAAAACGAAGCATTCGCCTGGTGTTAGCACTCGATGATGCTTAGTGCTAATAACCAATTTCTATGATACTGATTTTGGGTTTACATTGCAAGAGGGTTTCGCGTGAAAAAATTATTTTTCCGATCCGGCGTTTCCGCGAGGGCACCTTACCCATTTTATCCAATAAGGCTCATAACATTCCATCCCGCCCGTGGATTGGCCCCGTTGCACGCCGAGCGCCCGCATTCGTCCGCCGGGCACAAAAAATGCAGGCACAACAAGATGAACGCTCCATGCGAACCTGTTACACCTGCATAACTGACTTCATAATCAGACCGCCGTCGTATCGGCGCCTTCCTCAAATTCCTTCTCCCATGCCTCTTGCTCCAGCAACTGCTTCCGATAGACGAGCGAAGACATGAATACGCTGATCTCATATAGAATGAGGAGCGGTATCGCCACGAGCAAGTCCGAGACGATATCCGGCGGAGACAGCATCGTCCCGAGCAAAATCAAGACAAAGTAAGCAATCCGCCGCATTTTCCGCAATCTCAGCGGGTTCAACAGCCGAATCCGGGTCAGGAACATAATGACAACCGGCAGCTCGAAGAGCAGAGAGATCGGGACCAGCAGATTGAACATGAACGAAAAATACTGCGTAATGCCGTAGGTCTCGGTCAGGTTCATATGCTTGTTAATGCCCGACGTAAAAGAAAACGCCATCGGAAAGACGACGAAATAGGCAAAGGACAGCCCAAGCAAAAACAGCACAAATACAAAAGGGACGTACCGAAGGGCAGCACGCCGTTCTATTTCCCGGAGCCCAGGGCTGACAAAAGCCCACAGCTGGTACATCGCAAACGGGAGCGTCACAGCCAATGCAATAATGAAGGCGAACTTCATGTATATCCCGATCCCGTCCCATAGCGAGAAGCCGTGAAGCGGCATCTGATTGGCCGGCTCCGTATTGCGCAAATATTCGTATATCGGATCAGCGACGAGGAGCCCTGCCACCAGGCCGATGACCAGGACAAGGATGATATAGACGACACGTTTGCGAAGCTCCGTAATGTGCTCGACCAGCGTCATTTGTTCTTCCGTTACATTCGACATGCCTCACCAACCTGTTCCTTCCATGGTAAAAGGCGGGCCCGGCCCGCTGAAAATAACAGAGAGTGCTCCCGTTACTCAGGGAGGCGGCGCTGATTCGCGCTGTTCGATTCGCCGGAAGCCTTGGCCGGCTCCTGACCAGCCGGTTCTACGTCAACCGTCTGAATTTCCTGGCGAGCAGGCTTCGCGCTCGGCTCATCCCCCATAATATCGCGTGCGCCTTCCTTGAATTCCCGCAGGGTGCGGCCGAAGGCCCGTCCCAATTCAGGCAGCTTATTCGGTCCGAACAATAATAGCGCAATGACCAAGAGCAGAAGTATTCCCGAGACGCCAATGCCGTTGAACATAGCAAAAATTTCTCCTTTCTGCAGATCCTAGAATAGAGTGCTTGTGATCTACATCATATCATACGCGCCATCCGTAATATACCAAATAATCTGTAACAATTATGAAGCGTTCTATTCCGCGCCCTTATACTCACCGTTCAGCACGGCGAGCGCATGCGGAATCTGATCCATAATCGGCAGCAGATTCTCATGCACGCCCTTCGGGTCGCCGGGAAGATTGATGATAAGCGTCTGTCCCCTCACTCCGCACACGCCGCGGTTCAGCATCGCCCGGCGCTGCTTCTGCATCGAAGCGAAGCGCATCGCTTCCGCCATTCCGGGCACGAGCCGATCGACGACCTTGAGCGTCGCTTCCGGCGTCACGTCCCGCTCCGCCATGCCGATTCCGCCCGTCGTAATAATCAAATGGGCCTGAAAATAATCGGCCATCTCGATGAGCGATGCGGAAATCTCATTCATCTCATCCGGCACAATCCGGTATTCCACAATCTCACCATGCAGTTCTTCTTCGACGAGTTCCCGAATGACCTGGGCGCTCGTATCCTCGCGCTCTCCCCGAGAACCTTTGTCGCTCGCCGTCAATATTGCTACTTTCCAGCGCATCAGGGCTCCTCCTCCCGCCTAGCCGGCATAACCGGCCTTCTTCAATATACTGGCACGCGCAGGAAGGATGTCTATCCTTCTTCCGCATGCGATGTCATTCTATCCACACTTACTCGCGCTTGCGGCATCCGTTCTTCGCGGTTAGCAGATCTGTATCGGCTGCGCAAGCAATAATCTCATCCTCGGTAATCAGCCACTCGACGGCGATGTCATGCGCTTCCATCGGCACGCGCTCCGCCAGCTGCCAGGAATAGATACAGGCCAGCCGCACGGCGGGATCGCGTCTCCGGTCAAGCGGCACACGGTCCAGCGCTTCCAGATAGGCATGCCAGAACCGGTCATAATATCCGGCGCCCAGCCCGAGCCGTCCGCCCTGCCGATCGTAGGCGATGCCGGGGACGAGAATCGCGTCCAGCTTGTCCCAATGCTCCGGATCCAGCCGTTCCGCATCGGGTCCCGGCTCCTGCAAGCCGAAGGTGCCGCTCGTGAATACCGTATGTTCTGTCCACGGGTGGAGCGACATCGTCCGCGAAGCCGCATCCGTGCGCGGAAGATAGACGACATCGCCCTGCTTCCGGCAAGCAAGCAGCAAGGCGGTAATATCCAGCTCATTGCCAAAAGGAAAATAGGCGCATAAATGCAAGGGACGGGCATGCCGCTCTCGCAGCGCTTTCATGAATGGGTAAGCCCGCCGGCATACGGCCTCGCTGCTGGCCTCCCGCTCCTGCCGGTCGACCGCCTTCCTGCGCGCCTTATATTGCAGACGAAGCATTCGCTTCTCCTCCGCTGCCGTCACCGTTACCGCCCCCTTCGATATCCGCCCTGAAGTGGTATCGGAATTCCGCAGGGCAATCTATATAGGTATGTACTCACATTTTCATTCATTTTTCATTATTTTCAACCTTAGTTTACCATCCTTCCCCCGTTAGCGCCACCATCCGGCCCATTTTTACGCAGCAAACGCCATGGCGCACGTTCTTAGCGATTCTTTGGCACGAATAGAAGCCATAATCTCAACCAATTCGAAAACCCCTGCGCAGCGCGCAGAGGGATGACTGGCGATGTTCGATTATCCCTAATCAAGCGCGCCCTTATCTAACTCCTATTGCCGTCAGTGTCTGCCGCCATGGCAATGTCGTCCTTATGGATATGGACGCTCAGCACCAGCCCGATGCACAGCATATTCGCCAGCAAGGAGCTGCCTCCGTAACTGATGAACGGAAGCGATATGCCGGTCAACGGCATGAGGCCGATATGCATGCCGATGTTAACGAAGATTTGGAACAGCAGCATGCCGGCAAGTCCGACAACGAGATAGGAGCCCGCCAGATCCCGGCTCTCCCTGGCGATATACAGCATGCGGAAAATAAGCAAATAAAACAATAGCAGCAGGACAGCAGAGCCGATAAATCCGAATTTCTCGCCAATGACCACATAGATGGAATCCGAATACGCATACGGAATGTAACCGCGATCAACGTAGAAGCCGGAATTTCCGCTCATCTGACCCGATCCGATCGCGTTCATGGCGTTATTGACATGCCACGATTTATCAGGATCTAGACCTGGTTCAAGAAACGTCTCGATTCTCGATAATTGATGGGGCTTCAACAGGTTGGCCAGGATATCATAATTCGCAAAATACAGCCAGCAGACGCCCCCGACCGGCAAAGCCATCGACGCGAGCAGCAGCAGCATATGCAAGACGCGAATGTTGCCCATCCACAGCATGACGGGCAGGACGCCGACGAACACGAGCGCAGTGCCCAAATCCGGCTGCTTCATAATGATGAATGCCGGAACGAAGAACACGGCGCCAATCGGCAGCAAATCCTGAATGAACCGAAGCTTATTGCCGGACCGCTTTTGCAGCAGATTGCATGTGACGAGCACGGCAGCTATCTTAACCAATTCGGAGGGCTGAAGCTGGAAGCTGCCGATTCTTATCCACCGTACCGCTCCGTTAATATTTTCTCCGGTGAACATCACGATCACAAGCAGAGCAAGCCCGATTCCATACAAAATATAAGATACGGCGCCCGTAAATACAGAGTAGTCGAGCAACGCTATCAGCAGCATGGGGATAAGGAAGAGAACGAAAAAGACAATGCTATACTTGTACAAGCCATCGAGATTCGTGCCGGAAGTAGCTTCATGCACGGCTACCGTCCCGAGAATCATAAGACCCAGCAGCAGCAGAAGTGTCGGCTTGTCCAATTTTGTCAGCTTGCGAATATAAAACATCATGTGAGTACCTCTAGTTCGTAGGTTGTGTAGGAAGGCATGCCTATTCGCGCTGTCTCCGATCATTATCACGAGAAATATTTAACAGAATTCCGGTACTGGCCATGCACAACAAGAGAGAAGAGCCGCCATAGCTGATGAACGGAAGCGGCACGCCCTTGATCGGCATCGCCCCGGTTACCGCCCCCAGGTTGAACGCGAATTGGGCGAATATCATAGTAATAATGCCCGTTCCGAGCATAATCCCGAAGGGCTCATCACTGCGAAGAGCTGCCATCAGGCCGCGCCAGAAGAAAAGAAAAAAGCAAAACAAAAGCAATAACCCGCCGACAAAACCGAATTCTTCTCCGATGATGGCAAAAATAAAATCGGTGTGCGCTTCCGGCAAATAGAACAGCTTCTGCACGCTTTGGCCGTATCCCGTTCCGGTCATCCCCCCGTGAGCCAGCGCGATTAAAGATTGAATCAATTGGTAGCCGGACCCTTCCGGATCATCAAACGGATTCAAAAACGAAATAATCCGCTGATAGCGATAGCTGCGGCTGAAGGCAAGAAAGACCAACAGCACTCCAAGTCCCCCGCTCAGCATCGCAATATGACGCATATTCGCCCCGCCGATAATAATAATGGTCATGGATATAATCGAAATGATCATCACCGAGCCAAAATCCGGCTGCAGCATAATAAGAAGCAGCATCGTCCCAATGACCATCAGAATGGGCAGCAATCCCCCAACGAAGACGCGAATCCGTTCTCCTTTTTTGCTGATTAGATGCGACAAATAGATGATCAAGGACAGCTTGGCGAATTCCGTCGGCTGGAACCGCATGCCGCCGACGTTGAACCATCTTGTTGCGCCATTCACCTTGATGCCGAAATAAGGAACGAGCACAAGCAGCACGATCGAGAACAACAGCAAGAAGGGGGCGGCCTTGCTCCATTTGCGAAAGGGAATGTTCATGAGAACAAACATAGCGGCAAGGCCGATGAGAGCGAACAACATTTGCTTCGACGCATAATAGGACGGATTCTCATACTTCAGGCTGACAACGGCCGAGCTGGCACTGTATATCATCGCCAATCCGAACATGACCAGCAGCAAGGTCACAAAAAGCAGCAAAAAATCCGGACGGCCTTTTATCGTTTGCTTCAAAAGAACTCACCTCGTGCATCCTGCAAAATGAAAACGTTAAAATGATTGTCATCTATGCCTCTCGCTGTTCCTGCGACACTACTCAAGTGTATTGACTCATCACCCAAAAGAGGTTATGAAAAGGTTAAAGTTGCTCCCCAGAGCTTGACAAAATCAAAAGGACGGTGTTAAGGTTTAACATGTCATAAAGACCTTGTTAGGTGAGGCTCCTATGCAAACATAGGCCACTGCCCAGAAATATCGAAAGATGCCCATGGGTAGAACAGGAATTGCCGGATTAAGGCTTTTCTTAAGGTGGCTAAGAGAAGAAGGCTTCTCTTTACGTTGCATAGTGCTAAAACTCAACTAGGGGGCGCGGGAATGTTATATTTGCGTGCATTCATCACACCCTCTAGGACTCCTGGAGGGTTTTTATTTTATTCTGCAAAGGGGGGAGAACACTCAATGGATAGTAGTTCCAGTATTCCGTCATCGAATCAAGTTCATAATCTTGTGAAGAGGGAGAACGAGGTTCTCTTTACCCTTAACTGTTATTCATACTGTGATTCGCATGCTGCCTGGTATCAGGGCAGGTGTATTTAAGTATGCATAGATGCAAGCAGTGAGTGTAAACGAGAACAGGAACTACAAGCTCTTCCTATGTGCAGGGAGGGCTTTTTTGTGTCTGTTTCCGAATGGATAATAAGTAACCATGTGTGGAAGGATGTTTGCGAATAGGAGGAAATCATTATGGTTCAAAAATGGATGATTCAAGACTTGAAAGATAGATTGGCCGAACAAAAGCAGGATGCCCTTACCGAGTTTCTGGCCCGGTACCAACCTTATGACTTAGCCGAAATGTTAATTGAGCTTGAGGAAAACGAGCAAATTCGATTTATTGCCGAGCTTCCCATTGCCCTCGGGGCAGAGATTTTGGAATATGTCGATCCCGAGTTGCAGTATCGAATTTTAGACCGCGGGACCAAGGAGACAGCAGCTTTACTGCTTAATGAGATGTCCAGTGATAAAGTGGCCGATCTGCTGCTAGCCATACATCCCCACCAAGCTGCAACGTTATCGGAGCTTCTGCCTGCCGATTACCGGGAGAAAATCAGCTCTCTGATGCAATACCCTCCAGAGTCGGCGGGAAGCCTGGCTACCGTAGATTATATTGCGGTGCGGAATTATTGGACGGTGGAGCATACGCTGCAGCACGTCCGCAAAGTCGGGCAAGATGCGGAAATGGTCTCTTACTTTTATGTGCTCGATAATAACGGCAAGCTGGTAGGGATCGTCTCGCTGAAGCAAGCTATCCTGGCCAAAGCCGATTCCAGACTAGAGGATATCATGCTCAAGGATTTCGTGTCGGTTTCTGCTCGCATGAACCAGCAGGAAGTGGCGACGATTTTATCCAACTATGATCTGGTGGCTCTGCCTGTAATCACCGATGAACAGCGAATGATCGGGATTATCACGGTCGATGATTTAATTGACGTTATCCATGAAGAAGCGACGGAAGATTTTCAGAAGATGGGCGGAAGCCAGCCTTTAGAAGTGCCGTATTTTAAAAATTCCTTTTGGAAGCTGTTCCGCAAGCGGATCGGATGGCTGCTCATCTTATTTGTAGCCGAAGCCTATACGGGGAATGTACTGCGTCACTTCGAAGACACGCTCTCGGAAGTGATTGCGCTCGCTTTCTTCATCCCCTTGTTAGTCGGCACGGGCGGGAATACGGGAACACAGACCGTAACAACGCTGGTTCGCGCCCTGGCGCTCGGGGAAGTGAAGCCGAAGAATATATTCAGAGTCATCCGTAAAGAGGTGTCCACGGGATTAATTCTGGGACTTTGTATGGGGGTAGCAACCTTTATTCGCGCCCAGATACTGGGGGTCGGTTTTGATATCGGAAGCGTCGTCGCCGTCACGGCTATTTTTATCGTGATCTGGGCCTCCCTCATCGCCGCTGTGCTGCCTCTGGTGCTCCACAAGCTCAGAGTCGATCCGGCCGTCGTCTCGGGCCCGTTTATCACCACCTTGGTGGATGGCACCGGACTTATCATCTACTTCTCTTTGGCTAAGCTGATGCTGAATCTATGATTGGAACCACTCCAATCGATTGCATCTTCTCGTGATCGCCATTATCGCTTACCGCTCCAAATGAAAGCCCCATCCTCTCCCGGGATGGGGCTCTCGTTATGCGTATCCTCCTCCCGTTGTGGCTTCCGAATCCGAAGCCTTTCCCAATCATGGGGTATCAATCGGTTCACGGCCAGAATGATTAGACAAATTTCCCGCGATCGGCGAGAATAGAAAATGTGTCAGGCCGAACAGATACTTTCATTATTTTTGAATCCTTATATGAAAATAGCTTGTTATTAACGGAGGAGATACCCCTATGCTGCTTCAAGTGAACGGCATGAGCAAGAGTTACGGGATAACTCCCGTATTGTCGAATATTACGCTGCAGATTCTGGAGCGCGAGCGGATTGGGCTGGTCGGCGTGAACGGGGCCGGCAAATCGACGCTCCTGCAGCTCATCGCCGGAGAGATGTCCCCAGACAGCGGGACCATTTATAAAGCCAAAGAAACACGCATCGGTTACCTGGCCCAGAACAGCGGACTGCAGTCCGACCGCTCCATCTGGGACGAGATGATGCTCGTATTCGCCCCATTAGTGGAAGCGGAACAGGAGCTGAGACAGCTCGAGCATGAGATTGCCGACCCGGAGACCGCCGCCGACTCCGCCCGCCATGAAGCGGTATTGCGCAGGTACGCCGAACGCTCGGAATGGTTCCGCATGCAGGGCGGTTATGAGATGGAGACGCGGGTGCGGAGCATTCTTCACGGGATGGGCTTCGGCCAGATGGACCCGGGCACGCCCATTCATACGCTGAGCGGCGGCCAGAAGACCCGGCTGGCCTTGGCCCGCATTCTGCTGCAGCAGCCGGATCTGCTGCTGCTGGACGAGCCGACGAACCATCTGGACATCCATACGCTGACTTGGCTCGAGAATTATCTTCGCTCCTATCCGGGAGCGGTGCTGGTCGTGTCTCACGACCGTTATTTCCTGGATGCGATGGTCACCACCATTATCGAGATCGAGCGGCATCAGGCGAAGCGCTACACCGGCAATTATACGAAGTATATGGAATTAAAAGCGGCCGAGTACGAGCAGCAGATGAAGCTGTATGAGAAGCAGCAGGACGAGATCGCCCGGCTGGAGGATTTCGTCCAGCGCAACCTCGTGCGCGCTTCGACGACGAAGCGGGCGCAGAGCCGGCGCAAGACGCTGGAGAAAATGGAGCGGCTGGATAAGCCGGCCGGCGAGCTGAAGAAGGCGCATTTCCGCTTCGAGACGACGAGACAGAGCGGCAAAGACGTGCTGCATGTGCAGCAGCTCTCCGCAGGCTATGACGCCGCGGAGCCATTGTTCCGCCATGCCGAATTCGATCTGAAGCGCGGCGAGATGGTCGCCCTTATCGGTCCGAACGGAATCGGCAAGTCGACCTTGCTGAAGGTGCTGATCGACAAGCATCCCCTTCGCGAAGGAAGCGTCCGCTGGGGCACCAATGTCTCGATCGGTTACTATGATCAAGAGCAATCGACGCTGAATCCGAACCATACGGTGCTCGAAGAGGTATGGAGCGCCTATCCTCATCTGGAAGAGGTGCGGATACGGACCGTATTGGGGAACTTCCTGTTCAGCGGGGATGATGTGACGAAGAAGGTCGCTTCCCTGAGCGGCGGGGAAAAGGCGCGCGTCGCCCTGGCCAAGCTGATGCTGCAGCAGGCGAACGTGCTGATTCTCGACGAGCCGACCAACCACCTCGATCTGTTCAGCAAGGAAGTGCTGGAATCGGCGCTGTACGACTATGAAGGCACACTGCTGTTCATTTCCCATGACCGCTACTTCCTGAACAAGATGGCGGAGCGCATCATCGAGCTGGATGCGGACGGAACGCACCCGTATCTCGGCAATTATGACGACTATATGGCCAAAAAGCAGGAGCTTGCCGAAGACGAAGCGATTCGCGCCTCGCTGCAGCCGGCGCCAAGCAAGCCGGCCGCGTTCCAGGGCAGCGCCGCGGCGGACAGTGCGGCCGATGCGGGCTTGAGCGCGGCGGAGGCGTATGAGGCCGACAAGCAGGCCAAGCGCGAGGAGCGTGCGCGCCAGCGGAAGCTGGAGCAATTGGAGACGCAGATTGCCGCGCTGGAAGCGGCGATCGCGGAGCGCGAGCTGGAGCTTGCCGAGCCGGACGTCTATAACGACTATGTCCGCGTCCAAGCGATCCAGACGCAGCTCGAGGAAGACAAGGAAGCATTGAACGCGGTATACGCCGAATGGGAGCAGCTGATGGAAGCCTAGAAGCAGAAGCGCGTCCATCTGCATGCCCGCCTATCCCAAGAACAAGGGGCCGCCCCGGGGTCTGTTCGGACTCTGAGGGCGGCCCTTGTCATGAGACGGCTGGCGTTTACACGGCGCCGCTGCCGCCTAGACGACCGGCATCACCCGCCCGCTCGTCATCCCGATCAGCTCCTGCGGCGTGAGCGGAAAGACGGCGTGCGGATGTCCCGCTGCAGCCCATATCTCCGCATACGGAAGCAAATCTTCATCGATTAGCGTCACTATCGGCTCCTTATGCCCGATGGGCGGGATGCCTCCGATGACGAATCCCGTGTGCTCGCGCACGAAGCCGGCGTCGGCTTTGCCCAGCTTCTCGCCGATCTCCTGTCCGATCCGCTTCTCGTTAATGCGGTTCGTTCCGCTAGCGACCACCAGCAGCGGCTTCTCTGACTGCTTCATCCGGAAGATGATGGACTTCGCGATCTGCGCGACCTCGCACCCGATCGCCTCTGCCGCTTCCTGGGCCGTGCGTGCGCTGTCCGGAAGGACGACGACCCGATTGGCGAAGCCAAGCTCCTCCAATTTGTCCTGCACCGCTTGAACCCGATCATTGATTTTTTCCATTGTGAAGATCCCTCCTGCTTCGAACCCAATCTGCCGCTGAAATCAATAGCGCGTTTTATTCCTCTGTCATCTTGCCTCGCGAGCCGCGGCGGCTGCCCGTTTTCATGTGATGAACCCCGGAACTCTCCACGCACTCGTAAATCACAAGTTATACACAGCTCGCGACTGAACGATCGGCTGCTGATCCCATGCTTCATATTCATTTTTCGCTGTCATACCAATGGTTTTCGTGGAATCACCAGCATTATCCACTGTTTTATCCACATTATCCACAACCAACAGGGCATATCTTGAAAAATCTGTCCTCTTTTTCACCTGGATACAGACCTTGGTACCAAAGGGGAGTAAGCGTTTTATCCCCATTTTCAACAGGATATGTGGATAACTTTGTCCACATCCGCATTAGGATGCATCGTGACGCTGGGCGGACAGGAGCTCCTGCTCTTGAACGGGCTCTCCATCAGCGGCGGCGCTGCGAAGCGCCTGGTTGCAGGCGGCCATATAAGCTTGGGCCGCAGCCAGCACGATGTCCTGATGCGTCGCGCTTCCCTGATACACCTGATCATGGAGCGACACCGTCACGATCGCTTCGCCCGACGCCTCTTCCCCGGAAGAGAGCGAATGCAGCTCCAGATCCTCGAACCGGATCGGCTCCCGGACGGCTTGGGACAAGGCGCGGATAACCGCTTCAATCGGTCCGCTGCCCACTCCGGCATACGTCTGCTTCTTGCCGGTCGCCTGCTCCTGCACCGTCACGGACGCGGCCCGCTTGCGGTCATTGCCCGCCACCACTTCGACATCAAGCAAGCTCAACGGCTCCAGCTGCTCGTTCAGCGTCTCGCCGATGCATTGCAGCAGCTGATCGTCCGTCACGACCTTCTGCGCATCGGCCACGCGCTTGAAGCGGTCATACACTTCGTTCAACTGGTCGGCATTGAGATGGACGCCATACTGCTCCGCGCGGTGCTTGAGCGCGTGCCGGCCCGAATGCTTGCCCAGAATAATCATATGATGCGGGATGCCCAGCTTCACCGGATCCATAATCTCATACGTGTTGCGGTTCTTGAGCAGGCCGTCCTGATGGATGCCGGACTCATGCTGGAAGGCGTTGCGGCCGACCACCGGCTTGTTATAGGCAATCGGGAAATGCATCATCCGGCTGACCGCGCGCGACGTCTCGTACAAATATTCCGGACGAATGCGGGCCGCGGCCCGCAGGGCATCGCCGCGCGTATCGAGCGCCATAATCAATTCTTCCAGCGCGCAGTTCCCCGTCCGTTCGCCGACCCCGTTGACCGTCACCTCGATCTGGGTCGCGCCCGCTTGAATCGCCGCCAGGCTGTTCGCGACCGCCAGCCCCAGGTCGTTGTGGCAGTGCGCGCTGAACACCGCATGCTCCGCCCCGCGTGCGCCCTGCCGCACCTTGCGGAACAGCGCTCCGTATTCCTCCGGCAGCGCGTAACCGACCGTATCCGGCAGGTTGATAATCGACGCGCCTTCCTCGATCGCCGCCTCCACCAGCTCGATAACGAAGTCCACATCCGAGCGCGTCGCATCCATGGCCGTGAATTCGATGCGATCGGCGAACTGCTTCGCATAGGCCACCGTCTCTCTCGCCATCTGCTTCACCTCGGCGCGCGATTTGCGCAGCTGATGCTGAAGATGGATATCCGACGACGAGATGAAAACATGAATCCTGCGCAGGGCGGCATCGGCCGTCGCCTTCACGGCTGCGTCGATATCCTCCCGAACCGCGCGCGCGAAGCCGCAGATCTCCACTTGCGGATACAAGCGGGAGATGCGCTGCACCGCTTCGAATTCACCCGGACTCGAGATCGGGAAGCCCGGCTCAATCACATCAACCCCGAGCCGGACGAGCTGCTCCGCCAGCTCCAGCTTCTGCGGCAGCGTCAAGGCCGCGCCCGGGGCCTGCTCGCCGTCCCGCAGTGTCGTGTCGAAAATCTGAATCATCCGCTTCTCCTGATCTTGCCCGATTTCGGCCTGCATCGAATTCCCTTGTGTATGTGTACCCATCGCGATTCCTCCCATTAATGCAGTTTTTCTGAAAATAATCCATCTTCTCTTGAAATAAAAAAAGCCTGACGTCTCTTAAGAGACGACAAGCTCTGCTCTGCCGCGGTACCACTCTCGTTGGAAGATCATCCGCAATCCGCAAGATCCTCCCCCTCGGCCTGATAACGGTCAGGTACCGTAGCTGCCTACTGCCGGCGGACATCCTTACGGACATGTTCAGCCGGTTCAGCCGCTCCACTCCCGGGCGAGTTCAGACGTTCCGCCGCTGCGTCGCACCACCCCGCAGCTCTCTGATCGGCTTCCGTGTCTTACTGCTCCCGTTCTACGTGTTCGATATATGCATGTTCATTGATAACAAAAAAACCTGCCATCTCGTTAGAGACGACAGGTAGATGCCGTGGTACCACTCTAGTTGACGATCTTCATCTTCGCGCTCAAGATGAAGCGATCGTCCGCTTATGCGTACACCGCCGGATCCGGATCATGGCGATGCGCGCGCCCGATGACGGGGGCACCGTAACGGCATACCACCCGCTTGAGGGACACCCGTCCACCTGCTTCCGCATCTCAAGCCGGCATTCCGCCGTTCCGCTCCCAGGCGAGTTCAAGGCAACCGCCGCTGCGTCGCACCATCCCGCAGCTCTCTGGTTCGGACCGTTATCCTCTACTGCTCCTGTTCATTGCGTGTCAACCGATATTCCCATTCCATGGAAGGATTGAGGTTTGATGACTATTATATTGTCCCGATGGAGGGGAGTCAATACCTAATTTGAAAATAAGGCACGCTCCTTCCCACTCGTCCGGCAGCGCTTGGCAGCTATTCCACCGACCACGCCTCGAGCGAGAACAGCGGCTGCGCCTGGAAATCAAGCGGCGTGAACTGCCCGTGCTTCCACTTGATATGCGCCGCGGCCGCGATCATCGCCGCATTGTCCGTGCAATATTCGAACGGCGGAATCAATAGCGGCACGCCTTCGGCCTGGCAGCGCTCGGCCAGCGCCGATCGCAATCCGCGGTTGGCGGCCACGCCGCCGCACAGCAGTAATTGGGCCGCGCCGTATTCCTTCACGGCGCGCATCGCTTTCTCCGTCAGCACGTCGATGACGGATTCCTGGAATCCGCGGGCGACGGCGGCGTACATCGGCGGCTCGCCCCGCATCTTCGCCTGATTGACGACGTTCAGCACGGCGGACTTCAGTCCGCTGAAGCTGAAATCATAGGAATCAGGCTCCAGCCAGGCGCGCGGCAGCGTGATCGCGTCATCCGCGTCCACGGCGAGGCGGTCGATATGCGGACCGCCCGGATAAGGGAAGCCGACCGCGCGGGCGACCTTGTCGTAAGCCTCGCCAACCGCGTCGTCGCGCGTGCTTCCGATGACGCGGAACACGCCCTCCCGCTCCAGATGAACCAGCTCCGTATGCCCGCCGCTGACGACGAGCGCCATGCATGGATAGGCCAGCTCCTGCACGAGCCGGTTCGCATAAATATGCCCGGCGATATGATGCGTCCCGATCAAGGGCACGTCCAGGGCCATCGCCAGCGATTTCGCCGCAACGATGCCGACGAGCAGCGAGCCGACGAGCCCCGGCCCCTGCGTGACCGCGACGGCCGTAATATCAGTCAGGGCAACGCCTGCCTGCTTGACCGCTTCCTCCAGCATGACGGTGATCGTCTCCACATGCTTGCGCGAAGCGATCTCCGGCACGACGCCGCCGAAGCGCTGATGGACGTCGATCTGGCTGGAGACTTGATTCGCCAGTACTTCGCGCCCGCCGCGAACGATGGCGACGGACGTCTCGTCGCAGCTTGTCTCGATCGCGAGTATGACGTCCGCTTCCGCCGGATGGGTATGAGAACTTGATATATTCACGAATGTCACCTGCTTTATTCCGCTTGTTGATAGGAAGAGGCGGCCAACGCTTTCAGGTCGGTCCACATAATGAGCGCATCTTCCTTGTTATCCGAATAGTATCCTTTGCGCACGCCCGCTCCCTGAAAGCCGAACTTCGCATACAGCCGCTGGGCGATATGATTCGACACCCGGACCTCCAGCGTCATCGCCTCCATGCCGTAGGCCATCGCCTGAACGACCATCTCCCGCAGCAAGCGCTCCCCGAGCTTCTGCCCCCGGAAATCGGGATGAACGGCGATATTGGTAATATGAGCTTCATCCACAACCGTCCACATGCCGGAATAGCCGATAATGCGATCGCCATGAAGCATGACCGTATATTTGGCAAAATGGTTCTGCGTCAATTCATTCCGGAACGCATCTACCGTCCACGGCACCGTGAACGAAGCGTGCTCCACCTCCAGCACGCCGGGAATATCCTCAAGCCGCATCGGCCGGAACTCCACTCCGCCGGCTTCCGCCGCCCGTTCATCCTCATCGTATTCAGGTCGTTGTCCCATCTGACATGCTCCCTTCTATAACTGCTGCTTCCGGTCCGCCCGCTCCTTCGCCAGCAGCTTCGCTTCCGCTTCGGCCAACTGCGTATAGTTCGGTTCGAGCCGATGGGTGTCTGTCCGCTCGCCTGCGGCATAGGCGCGCAGCCCGAGACGGCCGATCCAGCGCGCCTCCATCCCGCACGGGATGACGCGAATCCGGTCTCCCCATTGCGCCTGCAGGCCGTTCAGCGCTTCCTGCTGCGCTCCGGTGTCGCCGACGAACCATACTTCTGCGGCCGCATGCGAATGATCCGCGCCTCCCGCATCAGCCTGCAGCGCCCGGGACGCCTCCTCGGCGACCAGCGAGAACAGGCGAATCCCGTCCTCTCCATGCCGCTCCACGCCATTCGCCAGGGCCTCGTCCCCGCTTCCGTTCGAAGAGAAGGGAGCCGTATAGACCTGCCCCCTTCTCGCATCCATCAGCGGGTACACAAGGATTCGCCCAGCGCCGCCCGCTGCCGCGCCGTCCTGTTCGGCCTGCTGCAGGCCGGAGAGCGCCAAGGCCTCCAGGCTGGATACGCCAATAACCGGCTTGTCCCATGTCCAAGCCATCGTCTTCCCGGCCGTGACCGCAATCCGCACGCCCGTATACGATCCAGGGCCGACACCGACGGCGACAAGATCCGTCGACTTGCCGCTCCACCCGTTATCCGCCATCAGCGACTGCACCGTCGGCAGCAGCTTGATCGAATGATTGCGTTCGGCCTGGGAATGGCGCTCGGCCACGAGCGCGCCCCCTTCGAGCAAGGCGGCGGTCAGAGCAGCCGTCGATGTATCCAGGGCCAGCACCCGTGTTCTGTTATGATCCTGTTGATGCACGATGTCAGACTCCCATCCGTTTAAGTTCGTTAACCCAGCTTACATAAGGCTCCCCGTAGGCGGTCAAGCGAATGATCCGCTCCGTCTCGCCCTCCGTCTGCATAAAAAGATGCAAATAACGCGGCGGCAGCAGCGGCGTAATCAGGCTTGACCACTCAACCAGCGACACGCCGTCGCCATACAAATACTCATCCAACCCCAATTCATCCGCTTCCGCCATCGAGATGCGGTACACATCCATATGATAGAGCGGCAGCCTGCCGCTGTCATATTCCTTAATTATCGTAAACGTCGGACTGTTGACGATCCCCTCGATACCGAGCGCACGCGCGACCGCCTGCGAGAACCGGGTCTTGCCCGCCCCCAGATCTCCGTCCAGAGCGAGCACCGTGCCGGGCTGACAGCGTTCGGCCAGCTTCGCGGCCAGCCGTTCCGTATCCGCTTCGCTCGCGGAGTAAAAGGCGAATTCCGCTGATTGGTTCATAATTCCCTCCACGACATTCAACTGTTACTGACACCTCATTATACCACAAAAACGCCGTCTCTCCTCACAAGCGGCAATGCTCCAGGCAGGAACCCTCCCGCTGCCTGAGGACTGCCCGTGCCCCGGGATCCTATGTCACTTCTTCCCCCGCATATTCCGCCCCGGATGCGTCATCATCAGCAGCATATTTTCTAACGCCGGCCGCGATGCAGCTGCAATATACGCTTTGCCATCTTCACTAAGATTCCACGTATTTGGCACATGTATATGTATTTTGCAAGGTCTCTCTTTTTACATTTATTGCCCTAATCTTCAGGCTGTTGAGAAAGTCCAGAGGATTTTGGGCATTCATCAGGACTTGTCTCTCAGTAGAAAAATTTGTTCTGATCGAGTGCCTGAAAACTGCACAATGAAATGTCTATCCGATAGGCGAAGTCCTCAAAACTGCACGGTTTCTCAAGGCACGTTGATTCAGTAGGCAAAATCCTGTACAAATACAGCAATTCTGTAGGGACGACTTCACCAGAATGGGAATCCTGTAAAACGGCAGCAATTTCACCCGTTTCTCTTCCACTTAGCTCAAAAGGGCCTAAAATGATGTAGCTGTGCAGCAATTCCTCGAAATGCGGACTCGTTGAGCCGAAATTCCTGTAAAAATAGCAGAAATTCCCTCCACACGTTTAAACCCCAGGAGATTATGATGTCTCCAGAAGGCGATGACGCTCTGAATGCCATGTTTCGATTAGGTAATCACCCCTCCGAAAAAACAGGGGTTTTCCAACAGCCTGAATCTTGCAGGAAGTTTTACTCAGGCGCAAGATCGATTTTGAACTGGACTCGGGAGTGCACCGACACTGGACCTGAGCACCGAGAATTCTATCGGTATTCCCCCTTTACACGACAGGACTCGAATGGTACGATGTTACTAACTAGTTAGTTAGTAATGAGGAGGTTGCCCTATGGCACGCAATACCGCTCAGGAGAGCAAGCGCAAGCTGATGCAATCAGCCGAGAAGTTATTTGCCGCCAAGGGGGTGCGCGGTACAAAGGTCAGCGAGATCGTCGCCGGGGCGGGCTTGACCCAAGCTGCTTTTTATCTGTATTTCACAAGCAAGGACGATCTTGCCGCTCAGCTCCTGCAGCAGTTCAATGAGCAGCTGCTGCGCCTTGGCAACGCCGGTTCGGAGGTGAAGCATCTCCCCGCTTCGGATGTCGAGGCATATATCGTCTCGGCACTAACCGACTTGTTCCGTCTGTTCGGAGAACAGCCCCAGCTGACGAAGATCGCGCTGCAAATCTCCGACGACAGCGATCAGGTGCGGGAACGCATCGTCCGCCAGATCGTCGCCAACATGCTTCATAACCAATCCCTTGGAATCGTCAAGCCGGAGATCGATCCGGAGCTGACGGCCGAATCGATCGTCGCTGCGATGGAGAGACTCGTCTACCGCTATGTGGAGACCGGAGAGAGAACGCCGGAAGAGCTTGGCTCCCATACCGCAAGCCTGTTCCTTCAAGGCATGCTGCTTCATTCGGGGAAGGAGGGTAACCGATGATCGACGCGGTAACCGGTTGGATAGCCGCTCATCTTGATGCCGTCTCGGTCATGTGGCTGTTTCCTATCGTGTTCATGTTCCATGATTTCGAAGAGATCCTTTATGTCGAGCCCTGGCTTCGCCGTCACGGCGACCGCATTCTGGGGCAGATGTCCCCTGTTGCCCGCCGCTTTGCCGCGAGCAGCCTGAAGATGACGACGCGGGATTTCGCGGGCGATGTATTCTGGGTTTTCCTCGTCGTCGTAACGGCGACGCTCGCGGCCGTGCTGTTTTCCTGGTACGACCTGTATCTGATCCTGCTCCTTATCTTCTTCCTGCATGTATTCACCCATATCGGAATGTCCGTCTATACCCGCAGTCTTGCGCCCGGTGTCATCACCGCCGTCCTGCTCGTTCTGCCTTACTCCGGCTATGCCTTCTTCCGCCTGTTCGCGGATCGCGTCATCGCGCCGGAACGGTTGCTGTGGGATGGCCTCGCCGCCATCGTGCTGCTCCCTGCCATCTTCCTCCTTATGTCCCGCTGGCGCAGCCAATTCAGAACTGCGGGCAAATGACAAAACGGGAAGGCCAGACAACGCGCCTTCCCCTGCTCCCGCTCCTGTGCCTGACGCGGAATGTCCAACTTCTGCCCTTTCGCTTATTGCTGCGGCTCCTTCAACCGGTCAACCGCTACCGTCTCGGTATTGAGCGGGTTGTTCCCGACTTGCACCGTCGCCATACCATTGGCGACATCCACGCTCTCGATCCAGACCGGCTGCTCGCCGTCCAGTTGGACAGGGACCGTATCCTTCATTTCCAAAATATGCTTCGCGCGTTGTACATCCATGTTCAAAACCTCCCTTCCACTGCATCTAAGCCTTAACGTGACGCAAAGGCGCCTTTTTCATGCATGCGTAGAAGATAGCGAACTATCGCATACTTACATAGAGAGGTTACACACTGACATATAGGCGGGAACCCCATGAATACAGTGATACAGATGCCGGCACAGCGATGTGCAGGCGAATGAGTGAATAGGCGCGAGGAGGATAATTGATGCATACGGTCTGGAAAGGGGCAATCAGCTTCGGCTTGGTCCATGTCCCCGTCAAAATGCATACCGCCACCGAAGACAAAGACATCTCGATGCGAATGATACACAAGGAATGCGGCAGCCCGCTCTCCTATGTCCGCTCCTGCCCGGTCTGCAAGGAAGAGGTGGGCTGGGACGAGATCGTGAAGGGCTATGAGTATGAAAAAGGAAAATTTGTCCTGTTCGACAAAGACGAGCTGGAGCAGCTGCAGGATGATGCAAGCCGGGCGATCGCGATTCTCGATTTCGTCGACCTGCCCGAAATTGATCCGATTTATTATCAGAAGACGTATTATTTATCTCCCGATCAGGCCGGGAACAACGCGTATCAGCTGCTGCGCGAGGCGCTGGTGCAGACGGGCAAGATCGGCATCGCCAAGGTGACGATCCGGGCGAAGAGCAGTCTCGCGGCCATTCGCGTCATCGAGAATTGCCTCGTCATGGAGACGATGTTCTATCCGGATGAGATTCGCGCGGTCAAGCAGGTTCCGAATATTCCGGAGCATGTGGAGGTCAATCCGAAGGAGCTGGAGATGGCGAAGCTGCTTATCGGCCAGCTGTCGACCGCCTTCCAGCCGGAGCAGTACACGGATGAATACCGTCAGCGCTTGCTGGAGCGGATCGGGCAAAAGATTGCAGGCGAAGAAGTGCGCACCGCGCCGGCCGCCCAGCCGGCCGCCAATGTCGTCGACCTCATGGCGGCGCTGCAGGCGAGCATCGAGGCGATGAAGGGGCCGCGGCCGATCGGCACCGACCCGGGCCCGGCGGCAGCAGCGGCTCCGGCAGCAGCGGCGGAACCGAAGCGGCGTAAAAGAGCCGCACCGGCGGCGGCCGCCGACACGGCTGCCGAGGAAGCCGCACCGCGGCGCAAGAAGACGGCCCGCAAGGCGGAAGCGGGCGCGCAGAAGGCGGCCAATGACGGCGAGGAGCCGGCCGCCACGGGCGGCACGCGGCGCAAGCGGGCGCGGACGGAGACATAATGCCGCGGCCGCCGATGGAAGGCTTGGGACAGCCGCCGGGCCGGGAGGAACGGAACGCCGAAGGCTTCGCCGAGGCGCTCCCTCCATCTCTGGCGCTGCCTGCGGCGCCGATGTCTCCGCTTCGGAGCGACCGCATCCCCGCAGGCGAAGAATGGCTTCACCAACTGAAATGGGACGGCGTCCGGATGCTCGCCCTGTGCGTGCAGGGCCGCGTGCGGCTGTTCTCCAAGCGGATGCTGGAGAAGACGTCCATCTATGCGGACGTGACGGTGATGATGGAAGCGCGGCCCGAGCTTCGGGGGCGTACGCTGCTGCTCGACGGCGAGGTCGTCGTCTTCGATCCGAAGCTGGGACGGCCTTCTTTCCCGTTGGCGCTCCAACGGGAGCGGATGCGCCAGCGGCCCGACGGCGCCCTTCCCGCCGTCTACGTCCTCTTCGACGTGCTCGGCATCGAAGAGCGGAATGTAAGGCGGCTGCCCTATGAGGAGCGGCACCGCTTGCTGCTGGAGCTGTTCCCCGAGAAGCATCCCGCCTGCTTCGTGGCGGATATTTTCGAGGATGGCGATCAATTGTGGGAATGGGTGGAGCAGCACGGCTGGGAAGGCGTCGTCAGCAAAAGGCGAAGCTCCCCTTACCAGGAAGGTAAGCGTCATCAGGACTGGTTCAAGCATAAGAAGGATCTTCTCATCGAGGCCTTGACGGTCGGCTATATGATCAATAACGGCCGTCCGGCGAGCGTCGTTCTTACCGACTTGGAAGGACGCTATATTGGCAAGGCATCTATCGGACTTGATGAGATCCGCCGGCAGCTGCTGGAAGGCTGGGCAGCGCGTTATCCGGCCTCGGGCCCGCCCGGAGGACCGATTCCGGCTCTCCGCCGGGAGCCGATCGTCTGGATGAGTGTGCCGATTCCGTGCCGGGCTGCGGCCCTGGAATATACGCCGACCGGGCAGCTCCGCCATCCGCGCATCGATACGCTGCCGCTGCTGAAGTAACGGGAGCAACGCTACGCGCGAGTTTGAAGGGAACGGCATCAGAATACCGAGAGTACAGGAATGCAGATACAGGAAGGTGGGGCTATGGCCAGCAAAGAACCGCCCGCGTCCTTAATGGTGGAAGGGCATGAAATCCAAATCACGAACCCGAACAAACTGTTGTGGCCGGAAGCGGGCATAACGAAGACGGACTATATCCGGGAAATGATCCGGCTGAGCCCTTATTTGCTGGCGGCGTGCCGCGACCGCTTCCTGACGACAATCCGGTATCCGCATGGCGTTCCGGGGGAGTTTTTTTACCAGAAAAACGTGCCGCCTGGCGCCCCCTCCTTCGTCGAGACAGCGATGTCCGGGGATATCCGCTATATCGTGCTCCAAAATGTGCCTACGCTGCTGTGGCTCGCCAATCTGGCCTGCATCGAGTTCCATCCTTCGCTGCACCGCATCGGCGACCCGCTCCCGGCCGAATGGATTATCGACCTGGATCCGTCCGTTCGGGAGGAGGAGCGGATTATGGAGGCCGCCTGGATCGTAGGCGAAGCGATGGAGCGGATCGGCATCCGGACGATCCCGAAGACGTCCGGCGCCACCGGCGTGCAGCTGGTCGTGCCGATCAAGCGCGGCCCGACCTTCATGCAGCTCCGCGAGCTGGGCGAGATGCTCGCCATCTATCTGTGCGAGCTTCACCCGCAGCTGTTCACGATCGAGCGTCTGAAGAAGAACCGGGGCACCCGCATTTATATCGATTACATGCAGCATGATGCCTCCCGAACGATCGCAGCGCCGTACACGCCGCGGGCGACGCCGTATGCCTCGGTGTCGATGCCGCTTACCTGGGACGAGGTGAAGCGCAACCCGAAGCCGCGCGATTACCATCTGCTGAATGCCGCCGATCGGCTCGCCCAGGTCGGCGACCTGATCCGCGAAGCCGAGCCGCTGGCGATCGAGCCGATTCTGAAGGCATTCTCCAGCCAGATTCAAGCCATTCGGTCCCGAAAAGGCTAATTTCCGTACGTACCCTCAAATTAGAGAGAGAGAGGCTACAGCAGAGGCGACAGCAGCCGCATAACCGCCTCAGCGGCGCGCTGTCCGCGCGAGCGGGTCACGAACTGGTTGTAATCGATCTCGACGCTGTCTTCGAAATCGCGCAAAAAATCTTCCTCCAGCCGTTCGACCGCCGAAGCTTCGAACAGCACCGCATTGACTTCGAAGTTGCTGAAGAAGCTTCGCATATCAAGATTCGCCGTCCCCACGCATCCCAAGGTCCGGTCCATGAGGAAGGTTTTGGCGTGCGCGAAGCCTTTCTGATACTGATAGAAGCGGACACCCGCCTGCAGCAGCTCCTCCACGTAAGAGCGGGATGCCCAATCGACGAGGCGGGAGTCCGACTTGCCCGGAATAATGACGCGGACATCGAGGCCGCTGACGGCAGCCATCTTAAGCGCGAGCCGCACGCTGGCATCGGGAACGAAGTAAGGCGTAATGATCCAGACCCGTTCCCGCGCTGAACTGAGCACGCCGAAGAACAGCTCCTGAATCGCATCCCAGCTTGCGTCCGGGCCACTTGAGATCATCTTCACCTGCTCCGTCCCCTTGCATTGGTGCGGCGGGAACAGCTCCCGCAACGCCAGTGACTGCCCGGTCACGAACGTCCAGTCGTGCAGGAAGATCGCCTGCAGCGCATATACCGCATCTCCTTTCACCTGCAAGTGCGTATCGCGCCAAAAGCCAAGCTTGCGGTCCAATCCCAAATAATCGTCACCGATATTCATTCCGCCGACAAAGCCGATCCGGCCGTCTACGATAAGCAGCTTCCGATGATTGCGGTAATTGAGGCGGCGGCGGAAAAACGAAACCGACAGCGGCAAGAACCAGTGGAATTCCACGCCCGCTTCCTTGAACGTCCGCAAATATTTGCGGCGCAGCTCGATGCTGCCGACGCCGTCGACCACGACCCGCACCTTGACCCCTTCCTTCGCCCTGGCGATGAGCGCCTGCTGGAAGACGGTGCCGATGCCGTCGTCCCGCAATATATAGAATTCCATATGAATATGATTCTTCGCTTCTCGAATAGCGGTCAACATCGCTTCGAACGTCGCTTGTCCGTTCGTCAGCACCCGCGTCTCGTTGGAGCTCGTAATCGGGCTTTCCGACAAAGAAGACATGAGCGAGAATAACCGCTCCTGCGTATGCATTTCCGGGTTATTCAGCTCATCCGGACGGTTCACCGTCTGGATGCGGAGATGACCGATCCGGTTCTCCGGATGCGCCCAGCCTCCCCTTTTCCGCACCCGCAGCCGGGCCGTATATTCCTGGGCGAGGAAGTAGTACATGACGAAGCCGATCAGCGGGAAGCAGAACAGAATCAGCAGCCAGGCGACCGTCTTGGAAGGATGCTTGTACTCGAGCAGCACGATCGTAAAAATTTGAAATATGTATATGAGCAAGGCGACTACCAGCCATAACATCAATTTTTCTAACCTCCGCCTGTCATTGACCTCGTTGCCTTTGCAGGACTTATTTCTTGTATTACATCAGAGCGGACGTCCTGTCAACTCTGCCCATTCGGCTGTCCCTATCCTTTCATTCCTGTCCGATCAACCTGTCCTTCAAATCCCCTCAGGTTGTCCTTATCCTGTTCTGGCGCCCCACCCTTCCAGTCCCCTCGGGCTGTCCCTATCCTGTTCTGGCGCCCCATCCTTCCAAGCCCCCCGGTCACCCTATCCTTCCAGTATTGTGTATTTTTCGGCGCAATCATACGTGCAAAATCGTTCATTCGGACAGATATCCGTTCTGTATGGCAGGACACTGGAATAGAGTGCAATAGATAGACTTTGCAGGATTACGCGGAATCTGAGGTGATGTGATGAAAGGGCGTTGGTGGAATGGCCGTATGACACTGCTCGTCATCCGCGACGCGGAACAAGCGGTTAAGCAGATGAATGTGCCGAAAATGCTCGTTGTCTCCGTCCCGATTGCCGCCGTTTTGTCGATATCGGGTCTGGTGCTGAGCATGCAGTGGAAGGCCGCGGCGGAGATCCGCGAATTGGAAGGCTTGCTGTCTCATCAGTCCGAGGCGCTTGAAGTTACGGTCAAAGACAAGGACGAAGCGATTCAACGGCTGCAAAACGAGATCGTCCGCCTCTCTTCGGAGACCGAGACCGTCAAGCAGCGGATCAATCACATGAGCAGTCTGGAAAAGCAATTGGAAGACTTCGTGGAAGGAACCTCCGGCTTACCTAAGGAAAGCGGCGAGGAGCAGGCCCGCTTCGTCCGCACCACCGCCTGGAACGAACAGCGGCAGGTCGGCGGCGAGGAGATTGGCGTCGGTATGGAGCAGATGCTGCAATTGGCCAAGCGCTCGCGGCTGGATCTCGTCCAGATGCAACGCATGCTCTCCTCCCTGCAGCGCAGCGCGCCGACCGTATTGAATCAAGCGCAGAAGAAGCAGGAACTCATCGCGGGAACACCGTCCGTCTGGCCGACAAAGTCACGTCGCCTGACCTCCAGCTTCGGGTACCGGAAGGACCCGTTGACCGGATATGCCGCTTTCCATGCCGGCATCGACATTGGCGGCGAGACGGGCGACTCCGTCCTCGCAGCGGCTGAGGGAGAAGTGATTGAAGCCGGCTTCAACGCTTCGCGGGGCAATTATATTATTATCCGGCACGTCAACCAATTGGACACCTGGTATATGCATCTGCAGCAGATTCACGTCTCCGTGGGCGACAAGGTCGGCAAAGGCGATACGATCGGCGCGCTGGGCACGACCGGCCGCAGCACCGGGCCGCATCTCCACTTCCAGATAGTCCAGCGGGGCGAGCCGATTGATCCGCTGCCATTCCTGAACAATGCAACCGCAGACACCCCGGCAGAGGGAAGGCCCGTGAAGGTCTCTGCCGCCTCCAGCGCTTCAGGGGGGTCTGGGGAGTCGTGGGCATCTGGAGACCGTAGAGGTTCCGAGGGTGTCAGAAGCTCCGGAAGTTCAGGAAGGTCAGGAGGTTCTGGAGGTTCTGGAGATTCTGAAGGCTTTGGAAGTTCTGGAGGTTCTGGAGGCTTTGGAAGTTCCAGAAGTTTCGGAAGCCCCGGTCCCGGGAATTCCCCGCCATCCGTCAAGAGACTGTCGCCGCTGCCGATGTGGATTACGGGAAATGAGCAAGCCTACGGAACATAAACTGGGGCACAAGCAAGCCAAATCTGTCTAAGCAGGAGGGATTACGATGTTTCAACGCTCATCCCAGCGTATCAAGCCAACGGATACGTTCATCGGCCACGGCACCGATATGAACGGCACCGTTCACTCCGAGTCGAATGTGCGCATCGACGGGAAATTTACGGGCGAGTTGAGCAGCAGCGGCACGATCACCGTCGGCGAGCGCGGAGAGGCGCACTCCACCCTGATCGGCCGCCATGTCGTCGTCGCGGGGATCGTCGTCGGCGATATCAAGACGACGGGCAAGCTGCTTATCACCTCGTCCGGACAGGTGCTGGGCCACTGCGAATCGGGGCTGCTTGTCGTCGAGGAAGGCGGCATCTTGAACGGCACGAGCATGGTGGATCGGGAGGTGAAGGAAGGCACTGCAGCGAACGGCGCTGCCGCCGCCCACGAGCCGCCCGAACGGGAACGCGGAGAGAAGAAGGACGACGAGGCGGCTGTCGCAGAAAAGCAAGCGGGCTAACCAAGCCGCTTGCTTTTTTTCGGGGCCTCTCTGTCTCTTTTCCCGATAAGGAGATGATCTGGCCCCGCTATGTAATTCCGTATTCAATTCGTTCATACAATGCATCTCTTGCTTCGAGCTCGTCATCATGTGAGTTCTTGCCTTTTTCCTTCAATTCTTACGGCAGCCAGCGCGATTGCTTGGCCAACATACGGTATACACGTGAGCTTGTACTCTCCAAATGGACAAACTAGCCAAAGTGTCTATACATAAGTGGACAAAAGGGGGATATGATCTCACCAAGGAAAAGTGTCAATATATAGATATATCTCTGCATGTTCCCACTACATATGGTAGACCCTGAGACAGAGGAAACGATATCTCTTTTTCAAAAGTGTGTCCACTATTTGAAAGACATATTTTCTCATTTTCCATCATACAGGGACAGTGTGTAGTTGCTCCCAATATCGTAACCTGACACCCGCTCTCCGCCCGCTTCTTCGCCATCCGCCAGCCGCCTTAGCCCTTATTCCTTACTCGCTCCCTTCCTATCCCTATTCTTCTTCCCCCTCTGCTCTCTCCTTCCACTCTGCCCCCTTTCATCCTTCTTCCCAAGGCTGTTTTCTTCCCTGCTCCCGACAGGACTCTTGCCGGGAGATGGCAGCCGTTGTCGGTTAGTGCAGGGAATCATAGGGCAAGTCCGTCAGCCGGACGCGCCACATCCGGTTCAACGGCGGATGCTTCGAGACACATGGCTCGCACCCGCCTACCGGAATATCGCCGCAGAAGCCCGTCCGAAATACCAGCATCGCTTCCTCATTCGCCAGCAGGCGCTGGCAGCCCAGGCATTTCACTGCCGTGTGCAACTGCTTCGCTCTCATTTGCTTGCTCCCCTCGTCCGGAATTGATTCACTCCTGTATCCCCCGCGTTGCCGCGTTCTCGCCGGACACATTCCGCCGTTCTGCCCCGGTCACGTCCGGCGGCGACGACTCGCCCGGCATCGGCTTGGGCCAGGGCGGATAGCGCAGCCGCTCCACCCTGTCCAGCTCCGGGCGGCAGCAGCTTCGCCACAGCCGGCGGGCCTGCTCCTCCGCCGGTTCGGCGGGACGCTCCCGCCAGAGGGGGACCCCGCCGCGCGCCGCCCAGAGCTGCGCGTATTCCGCCACCCGGTACGGCACATAGCGTACCGGCCGCTTCATCGGCGCGAACAGCTCCGCGAGCGCCGCCAGCGGCTGCCCGTCCGCCGTGCCGAGGAGGACGGTGCCGGTCGCCTGCAGCCAGGCGGGAGGCAGATACGCGACATCGGTCGCCGCACCTGCCTCCCCGCTCCCGCGCAGGCGCTCCGTCGAGCCGGGCGCAGCCGCCGGCGCGGCCACGATGGCGAGGCGCATCGCATCCGCAAGCGCAGCGCCGCCCGGCCAGGAGCCCGGCACGACGACGGCATCGGCACGGCGGACGGCGTAGTCCGCATGCACCGTGCACAGCATGCGGTCGGCGCAGACGCGGCGCCAGCGCTCGGCCTCTTCGGCTTCCGGGAGGACGAGCCAGACGTCATGGCCGAGCTTCCTCAGCCGCCAGGCCAGGTCCAGGCCCCCCTCCCGCGCTCCCAGTACGGCGCATCGCATGCCTTTCCCTCCTTTGCCGCCGTCATTCCTTGCGAAGCGGACCGTTCGCGGCATAACGGCGCAAATAATCCGCCAGCGCTTCGCGCCACGGGCGCATCGGCGGAAAGCCGTTCAAGCGCAGCGCCCATCCCTCCAGGGCCGAGAAAGACGGCCGCCGGGCAGGACGGGGGAATTGCGATGTCGGCACCGAACGCACCTTGACGGACAATCCCGCCTCGTCCATAATTGCGAGCGCAAATTCATACCAGGAGCAGATCCCGGCATTCGTGACATGATACGTTCCAAAGCGGTTTGTCCGCAGCAGCCGCAAGATCATCTCGGCCAAATCAAGCGTATACGTAGGGCACCCCGATTGATCGTGCACCACTTTCAGCTCCGGCTGGACCGCCGCCTGACGCAGCATCGTCTTGACGAAGTTATTGCCGTGCGGCCCATATACCCAAGAAGTGCGAACAATGAAGGAGGACGGCTGCAGAAGCTGCACGAACCGCTCCCCTTCCCGCTTCGACGCGCCATATACATTGATCGGGCGAGTGCGGGCCGTCTCGTTGTACGGCTTGGTCGCCCGGCCATCGAACACATAATCCGTGCTGACGTAGATGAGCTTCGCACCGACCTGGCTGGCTGCCGCCGCGACATTGCGCGAACCGAAGGCGTTGACTTGATACGCCAGATCCGGGTTCTGCTCTGCTTCATCCACCTTCGTAAAAGCAGCGGCATGAATGACGGCGAATGGCCGATCCCGCAGAAATATCCGCAGAACCTCCTCCGTATCCGTCACATCCAGCTCCTGGCGGCCATAGCCCCGGGCCGGCACACCATAGCGGCGCAGCACCGCCATCATATCTTTGCCGAGTTGGCCCTCCGCTCCGGTAACGAGTACAATTCCTCCCTGATTCATCGTCTCATCCACCTCGTTCCAGACTGGACAGGAAGAACGTCTCGGCGTCTTCCAGCAGCGGCAGCGCCTTGTCCTTGTCCGACATTATCGGATTCGATGCCGGCCACGGAATCCCGAGGGCGGGATCATCCCACCGGATGCCCCGATCCCATTCCGGCGCATAGTGGGCATCCACCTTGTACATCACCTCGGTATCATCCACCAAGCTGCAGAATCCGTGGGCATAGCCCGGCGGAATCAGGAGCTGACGCTTGTTGGCCGCGCTCAGAATCACGCCGATCCATTGGCCGAACCGCGGAGAGCCGCGGCGGATATCGACCGCCACATCGTAGATGGCGCCGGCGAGCACCCGCACCAGCTTCGTCTGCGCCATCGGCTCCAGCTGATAATGCAGCCCGCGAATCGTGCCGGCCCGGACAGAGAGCGAATGATTATCCTGCACGAACGTCTGCGGAATACCGCAAGCCTCCCATTTTTCGCGATGATAGCTTTCCATAAAAAAACCGCGTCCGTCTTCAAACACCTGCGGCTCCAACATCAAAACGCCGTCCAGCGACGTAGTTATGATTTTCATAAATCCCAACTCCTTGTTCTGACGAATCGGACGGTTCAGACGCTTGGCCGCGCCCCTATTGCGGGACAGCCTCGCCGAGCGCTGATTACCTCTGCCCTCATCCTATGCAGAACCGCAGCGCAGCGTCTGTATGGCTGGAATCATATCGACGCCTACTCATATATATGCCCGCGGATGCCAAACGATGATCCCGCCGAGAACGGCCCGGAACGATCCAAGCCGGACGGTATGCTCATTGCGCCCCGGATGCAACCGGCCTATAATGAGACGGAAACCGGCCGCAAAAGACGAGCCCCTCACGGGCGCCTCACGACTGGCAGGAGTGCTAGAGCCGCACCGGTTCAACGCGGCCGCACATCCGGGACCGAATACGGTATCGGACATACGTATCCGAAGCAAAGGAGGGGCAATAATATGGAGCTGGGAAGCCGCTTGGGGCAGCTGCGCGAGCGCAGCGGCTGGACGCAGGAAGACATGGCAGAGAAGCTCGGAATTACGCGGGCGGCTCTATCGCATTACGAGAAGAACCGGCGCAAGCCCGACTTCGATACCTTGATACGAGCAGCCGATCTGTTCGGCGTATCGGTTGATTATTTGATCGGCCGCCTCCCTTGCGGGGACATTCCGCCGGATTCGGAGCCCGCGGAAGCCGCCCCCGGGATCGAGCTGGCGGATCCGGCGGCGCTGAGCCGCCTTCGCTTCGAGGTTGACGGGGAGCCATTGACTTACGAGGAGGCGCGCCGATTCGTCGCCTTCGTGCGGGCGGAGCGGATGATGCGGTAGGGGGAACGGGGGCGAATCCTTTCGGCAGCAAGCCCTTTCCCCTTTCAGCAGCTGCAAAATCCTGCAAAAGCGCAGGATTGGCGCTATACCCGCTTTTCGAAAACGAAAAACCGGCTAATGTCAGGCTGTTGGAAAACCCCTGTTTTTTACGAAGGGGTGGAGAGGTCCATTTACACAATTAAAACTCGGCGCTCAGAGCGTGCGTTTTAAGTCGACTTTTCTACGGAGAGACGAGATCCACCATATAAAAAAATGAAATAGCAAGAAATTCCCATAGACTTCTCAACGGCCTGATTTTACGGGATCCAAGAGAGACCGCGTCGGATCCTGGGGGCATCATCGCCTCCAGGAGGTATCATCGCCTCGTTGCCTTCAGGAGGCCTCGTTGCCTCTCGGGGCCTGAACGTGTGGAGGGAATTGCTGCTATTTTACAGGAATTTCGGCTCAATGAGTCCACATCCCAAGGAATTGCTGCAAATCTACATCATTTTAGGCCCTTTTGCTTCAAGTCGAAGCGAAACGGGTGAAATTCCTGCCGTTTTGCAGGATTCCCTTTCTGGTAAAGTCGGCCATATCAAATTGCTGTATTTGCGCAGGATTTCGCTTACCGATTAGGCGCGTCTGGAGAAATCATGCCGTTTTCAGGCTGTTGGAAGCCCCCTGTTTTAACGAAGGGGTGGAGATTGTCCATTTTCCTGCTCAAAACTTGGCCCCCTAGCGTTTTACATTGATTTTTTCTACGGAGAGACGAGATCTGCCACACAAAAATGAAATGCCACACAATCCCTTGGACTTTCTCAACAGCCTGCAAATGTACATCAATTTTCCCTCTTATCGCTCGAAATGGGATATAACATGAGAAAAACCTGTATTTTTGCAGGAATCATACCGAAAATGCCCTCTACCGCCATAAAATGATGTAATATCGCAGGATTGATAGCTCGGTGCGTCAATCGAAGCACAATCGGCCCAAAAGAGACGGCCATGCACATTCTAAACGACATAAAAAAGACACCCCCGCCTTGTACGCGAGGATGTCCCGTTGAGTTCGTGAAGCTATCTTACTGGATCTATGTTACTGAAACTAAGTTAGCGGATCTATGTTGCTGAAACTATACTAGTGAATTTATGCTGCTGAAACTATGCTAATGGAGCTATGTTACTGAAACGACTAGTGCTAAAACTATGCTGGCGAAGCTCTCTAACGAAACTATGCTGATGGAGTTCTGTCAGTAATGCTAGGGAATCTATGTTAGTGAAGCGATGCTTGCGCTCGACCCTTACCCGCGCATCATCATGTCATGCTGCGGAGAACGCTCCTTGCGCTGCAGCGCCGCATGCGCCACGAAGCTGAGGATGGCCAGCACCGCGATGAGCACGGAGATGAACGACACCCCGTCGAGGCCGCCGTGATCGTAGGTCAGGCCAAGCATATACGGGCCGATCATGCGCCCGATGGAAGCAATCCCCCCGGACACGCCCATATAGAAGGGCGCATCCCGTCCAGCGCGGGCCGACAGGAAGGCCGGCACCGCCGGGGAGACCAGCATCTCGCCCAAGGTAGCGAGCGCCATCGCCAGCAAGAAGCCGCTGTAGAAGGGCAGGAACCAGATGACGATATACGCCAATCCGTAAAATATCGCGCTCCATGTCAGCTGCGACGTCAACGGCACCGCGATCGTCCGCTTCATCCAGGACGTGATCGGCTGCGCCGCGAAGATAAGCACTCCGTTCAGCGTCCACAGCAGGCTGTACATGGAGAAGTTCATCCCTTGATCCGCAATATGCGGCGCAACCCCGGTTCCCCAGAGGGAATTGGCGAGCCAGATGAACAAGCTTCCTACCGACATGAACAGGTAGATCCGGTAGGCGGACAGCTTCTCCCACAGACTGCGCTCAGGCAGAACGCCCCGTTGGGCCCGGGCGGCAGCTGTCTTCTCCTCCCTGTTGGCTCCATCCGCAGTGTCTCCCTTCACGGACGATCCATCCGCCACCGAACCATTCACCGCCGCTCCATTCACGGCGCCGGCCGCAGCCGCCTCCTCGTTCTGCCCCCGCAGGAAGCGGTAGAAGAACAGGGCGAAGCCGGCGGACGTCAGCCCGTTAAGCACGAACGTCAGGTTGAAGGAGATATCCGCCAACACCCCGCTCAGCGCGGTGCCCAGCGCGACCCCGACATTATTCCCGACGTAGATGACGTTGAACAGCTCATCCCGCCGATCCGCCCAGCGGAAGCCGACGAACGACTGGATCGCCGGCATCGACGCCGAGTTGGTCAGGCCAAGCACCGTCATCGTCGTCACGTACAGCCACCAGTCGGCATGCGCCGTCACGACCAGCGACAGCTGCAGCAGGGAAGTGGCGGCCAGCGCGCCGATAAGCAGCCTCCGCACCCCGAGGCGGTAATACACTCCCCCCGCCCAACAGCTGGCCGAAAAATCCGCCCAGCATCTGCATCAAAATAACGAAGCCCGCATCCGCCAGCGGCCGGTTCAGCTGCGTATGCACGAACAGTGTCGTCAACGGCCACATCAGCGCGCCGCCGGTCGAGTTGATCATGCTGGCCCATATAAATACTTTCATTTCCCCTGTATATTTGCTCATCATGCCGCGCGGCATCAGTTTCATATCGATTCACCGTCAGTTCCCCGGAAGTCAGGCCTTCCCGCCAACGGGCAATAGCCTTGTTCCGCCGCCGGCCCCGAAGGGCTCGCACGGCGAAACAAGGCTATCGTAACATATTTTAGTTGCCTCCGGCACGTGTCAAATCTTTTACATTGGCCATAAATGCCGCATGTAGCGCATCCTTGCCCGTCATTCCGGACGCTTCTGCGAGCGCAATATGCTCCCGCATCCGCTTGTAATCCTTCGGAATGACCCGGACGAATTGCTGACGCGTCAATTCCCAGCGCGCGAGCAGACATTCGGCAAGATCGCTGCCAGTGTAGGAAGCATGCCGTTCCAACATGCGGCGAACCTGCTCTTCCTCCGCGTCCGAATCAAGCCGCTCCAGCAGGACCATCTCCAGATTGCAGCGTCCGGCGAAGACGCGTTCCGGATCGAGCACATAGGCGATGCCGCCGGACATTCCGGCCGCGAAGTTGCGTCCGGTCGGGCCCAGGACGACGACCGTTCCGCCGGTCATATATTCGCAGCCGTGATCGCCGACGCCCTCGACGACCGCTTCGGCGCCGGAGTTGCGCACCGCGAACCGCTCGCCCGCCATACCGCGGATGTATACCTCGCCGCCGGTTGCGCCGTACAGCGCCGTATTGCCGATGATGACATTGTCCTCCGGCCGGAACGTCGCTTCCGCCGGCGGCTGCACGATCAGCTTGCCGCCGGACAGCCCTTTCCCGACATAGTCGTTGCAGTCGCCCACGACGGTCAGCGTCACGCCAGGCGGCACGAATGCGCCGAAGCTCTGCCCTGCCGAGCCGTGGAAGCTGTACCGGATCGTGTCCTCCGGCAAGCCCGCGGCACCATAGCGGCGCGTAATCTCGCTGCCGAGCAGCGTGCCGGTCGCCCGGTCCTCGTTGCAGATGGCGAACACCCCTTCCACCGGATGGCGGTGCTCCAGCGCCAGCTTGGCGCGCGGGATCAGCTCCCGGGCATCGAGGGTCGCGGCCAGCTCCCGCTCCTTCCGCTTGGCCATCGCTTCCTTGTCAGCCGCGGCGCCGTTCCCGGCGGCGCTGGACGGGCGGTGAAGGAGCGGCGACAGATCCAGATGCCGCAGCTTTTCATGGCGCTGCATCTCCGCGCCGACCTGCAGCAGGTCGGTGCGGCCAATCATCTCCTCCAGCGAGCGGAAGCCAAGCTCCGCCATCAGCTCCCGCAGCTCCTCGGCGATGAAGCGCATGAAGCGGACGACATGCTCCGGGTCGCCCTTGAAGTTTTTGCGCAGCTCCGGATTCTGCGTCGCTACCCCGACCGGGCACGTATCAAGCTGGCAGACCCGCATCATGACGCAGCCGAGAGCAACCAGCGGCGCGGTGGAGAAGCCGAATTCCTCGGCCCCGAGCATCGCGGCGACAGCAACATCGCGGGCGGTCATCATTTTCCCGTCCGTCTCCAGCACGACGCGCTCCCGCAAGCCGTTCAGCAGCAGCGTCTGGTGCGTCTCGGCCAGGCCGAGCTCCCACGGGAGGCCCGCATGGCGGATCGAGCCTTGCGGGGACGCTCCCGTGCCGCCGTCATAGCCGCTGACCAGGATGACATCGGCCTTGCCCTTGGCAACCCCGGCGGCGATCGTCCCTACGCCCGCTTCCGAGACGAGCTTCACATTGATGCGGGCGCGCGGATTGGCGTTTTTGAGATCGAAGATCAGCTCCGCCAGATCCTCGATCGAATAAATATCATGATGCGGCGGCGGCGAGATGAGTCCGACGCCAGGCGTCGAGCCGCGCACTTCCGCGACCCACGGATACACTTTGCGGCCCGGAAGCTGTCCGCCCTCGCCCGGCTTGGCGCCCTGCGCCATCTTAATCTGAATCTCATCGGCCTCCACCAAATAGTGCGAGGTGACGCCGAACCGCCCGGAAGCGACCTGCTTGATCGCGCTCCGCCGGTAGTCCCCGTTCTCATCCCGCTGATAGCGCGCCGGGTCCTCGCCGCCTTCGCCGGAGTTCGAACGCCCGCCGATTCGGTTCATCGCGATGGCCAGACTCTCATGCGCCTCCTTCGATATCGAGCCGAACGACATCGCCCCCGTCTTGAAGCGGCGCAATATGTTCTCGGCAGGCTCCACTTCCTCCAGCGGAACCGCAGGACCGTTCGGCTTCAGCTCCAGCAAGGAGCGCAGCGTATAATGGCGCTCGCCCTCGCCCTGCACCCGCTTCGAATAAACCTTGTACTGCGCATAATCGTCGTTGCGGCACGCCTGCTGCAGCGCATGGATCGTGTGAGGATGGTACAGATGCTCCTCCCCGTCCCGCCGCCATTGGTACTCGCCGCCGGGATCCAGGGTCCGGTCGCGGTGCTCAGCGGTGAACGCCCGCTCATGCGGCTGCAGCGCTTCCCGGGCGACCTCCTCGATTCCGATTCCCCCGATGCGGGACGGCGTTCCGGTAAAGTACTGCTCCACGAACGCCTGGTCCAGACCGACCGCTTCAAAAATTTGCGCCCCGCGGTACGATTGAATCGTCGAGATCCCCATTTTGGACAGCACTTTGACAATGCCTTTGATGGCCGCTTTCCGGTAATTTTTCACGGCCTGCTTCGGCGAGACGCCGGCGAGCAGCCCTTCCCGGATCATATCCTCGATCGACTCGAACGCCAGATACGGATTGATCGCGCTTACGCCGTAGCCGAGCAGCAGCGCGAAATGATGCACTTCCCGCGGCTCGCCCGATTCCAGCAGCAGGCTGACCTTCGTCCGCGTCCCCTGCCGGATGAGATGGTGATGCAGGCAGGATACCGCCAGCAGCGCCGGAATGGCCGCTTCCTCCTCGCTGACGCCGCGGTCGGAGAGGATAAGCAGATTATGCCCCTTCCCAATGACCCGGTCCGCCGCTTCGCACATTGTATGAAGCGCCTCGCACAGGCCGTCCGTCCCCCGGGACGCCGTGAACAGGATCGGCAGCGTGATCGCCCGGAAGCCCGGCAAGCGGATATGGCGCAGCTTCGCGAATTGCTCGTTCGACAGAATCGGGTTCTCGATCTTAATCTGGTGGCAGCTCTCCGGCCCCGGCGCCAACAGATTCCGCTCCGGACCGATGGTCGTGCCCGTCGCTGTCACAATCTCTTCCCGAATCGCATCGATCGGCGGGTTGGTGACCTGGGCGAACATTTGCTTGAAATAGTTGTACAATCGCTGGGGACGGCGGGACAGCACGGCCAGCGGCGCATCATAGCCCATCGAGCCGATCGGCTCCGCCCCGCTGGAAGCCATCGGCTCCAGCACCTTGCGAAGATCCTCGAATGTATAGCCGAACGCCTGCTGGCGGCGGCGCACGCTCACATGTTCCGGAGCGGGCATCCGCGGCGCATCCGGTACCTCTTCCAGATCGACGAGATGCTCATCCAGCCACTGCCGGTACGGCTGTTCACCGGCGATGGCAGACTTCACCTCTTCATCGGAGATGATCCGGCCCTGCTCCGTATCGACCAGCAGCATCCGTCCCGGACGAAGGCGATCCTTGCGGAGCACCTGCTCCGGCGCGATGTCGACGACTCCGGTCTCCGAGGAGAGGATAATGACATCGTCCTTCGTCACCCAGTAGCGGGAAGGACGCAGCCCGTTCCGATCGAGAATCGCCCCGATCTGGACCCCGTCGGTGAACGCCATCGCGGCGGGTCCGTCCCACGGCTCCATCAGACAGCTGTGGTATTCATAGAACGCCCGCTTCGCCTCGTCCATCCGCTCGTCATTGGCCCATGGCTCCGGCACCATCATCATGGCGACATGAGACAGCGGCCGTCCCGCAAGATACAGAAATTCCAGCGCATTGTCGAACATGCCCGTATCGGAGCCGTCCCCGTGGATGACGGGAAGCACCTCCTTCAGTCCGACGCCGAACGCCTCGGATTCGAACTGCTTCTCACGGGCATTCATCCAATTGACGTTGCCGCGGAGCGTGTTGATCTCCCCGTTGTGGATCATGTAACGGTACGGATGGGCCCGCTCCCAGCTCGGGAACGTATTCGTGCTGAAGCGCGAATGGACCAGCGCCAGCGCCGTATCCAGCGACTCATCCTGCAAATCCAAATAAAAACGGCCGAGCTGCTCCGTCGTCAGCATCCCTTTGTACACGATCGTGCGGCTGGACAGGCTCGCGATATACATCCCGCCGCCGCTTGCGCCCGCCGCATAGCGGATCGTGCGCTCCGCGCGCTTGCGGATCACATACAGCTTCCGTTCGAAATCAAGCGGGCTTCCCGCTCCTTCCCGCAGCCCGCGGCCGATAAAGACTTGCCGGATGCACGGCATCGCTCCAAGGGCGGTGGCCCCCAATCCGCCCGCATTCACTGGCACCGTCCGGAAGCCGAGCAGCGTCTGCCCTGCTTCCTCAATCAGTCTGCCGAAATCCGCTTCCTGTCCCGCACGGATCGAGTCATCCGGGGAGAGGAAGAGCATGCCGACAGCATAGTCTCCGGGCGGAGGGAGCTCCCCTCCTTGAGCGGCCATCGCTTGCGCGAAAAATGGATGGGGAAGCTGAAGCATGATTCCCGCCCCGTCCCCGGTATTCGGCTCGCTGCCTTGACCGCCGCGATGCTCCATCCGGACGAGCATGCCCAACGCTTGCCGGACGATATCATGGGACCGCTTGCCCTTGATATGAGCGACAAAGCCCATGCCGCATGCATCTTTTTCGAATTGGGGATCATACAAGCCTTGCTGTGGAGGTAAACCATTCGGCTTCATGAGGGCACCGTCCTTTCCTGATGAAAATGTATTCTGTACATACGAAATCACATATTTATGCATTTGTATTGTTTCATCATTTTATCATCATGTTTTTTTTAGAGCAATTGAATGTTTTTATGGATCCGATAACTTCTTCGGATATCGGGATTACGCCTATATTATAAGTATTGCACATTAAATTTGCATACAGAAACATCCTTGCCCCCAATTTGCACCCATTGATATTTCTTTTGCACAATACTACATATTATTAATTAATTCACAAGAATCCCCCCAATCATTTCCTGAAAAGATTGAATTTTTATTCATTAATGCGAATAAAAAAACTGCATCTCCCTTTTTCCGGAAGATACAGTCTGCGATTCACGCTCTATTATGGAATTTTTCCCCTTTCAGCCCCACATGCTGATTAAGGCCATTCCGGCCGCGACAATCGTCGATGCGACCAGCCGCTTCTTGCCCTGCTTCTCCTTCAGAATCCAATACCCGAGAAGGGTACCGATAACAATGCTGAATTCGCGTATCGGCGCCAGATGAGCCAGCGGCCCCAAAGTCATCGCGAACAGGAATAGCAGATACGATCCTGGCGAAATAACGGCGCCGAGCCCAATCGTGCTCCAGTTCGTCCGCCATTCGCGCCGCAGCAGCCCGGCCCGCTTCACGGCAGGCGCCAGGAAGATAACGGCCCCGATGTTCGAAATCTCGATCAGCCCGAGCGGGCTGAAAAATTCGACGACGGCTTTGTCGGTCAAGGTGTATGCGGCAGTGCACATGCCGACGGAGGTCGTCAAGGCCAGCGCAATCCACCACGACTTGTCCTTCTGCTTCACGGAGAGCATGCCGCTCAAGCCGAACAGCCCTCCCACGATCAAGCTCCACCCGACCCAGCCGATTACCGACATGCTCTCCCCGTAGAGGGAGACGCTGACGAGCGGCACGAGCAGCGCGGCCGTCCCCCGCATCATCGGATACACCTGCGACAGCTCGCCTGACTTGTACGCCTGGGACACCAGATACAGATAGGTTCCCTGCAGCAGGAAGGATACGATAAGGAGCAGCGCATGTCCCCATGTCCAGGTCATCGCGATCAGATCGCGGATAAAAAAAGGCAAAAACAAAACAGTGGCAACCGCATGGAGCGAGAACAAGAACGATTCCTTGTGCAGGCTGCGCTTGGCGAATAAGTTCCATAACGCATGCGTGAATGCGGATGCGATGACGAGCAAAAGGCCATAAACCATCATGTTTTGCGTTCCTTCTTTCGTGTCGCCATCCCTTAGCCAGGGACGATTAGTCCGGTACCATGAAATAATGCTATTGTATCACATTCGCCGTGAACGACAAGACGTTATTTGAATCCGCTGCCAATGCAAAAACACCGGCACGCGGTTTTCCTTCCACGCCGAGGCTGGCCTGTCATATACGGACGGCCTGCCGCTTCTTAGGAAGCCGGCAGGCCGTACATTATTGCTTTATTTCACGCTGACACGCAGCGACGTGCTCTTGCCCTCGAAAGTCAGCTTCACGCTGGTCGAGCCTTTCGACACGGCCTGCACGCTGCCCCGCTCCACCTTCACCTTCGTGTTGGATGGCACGAACGTAACAGAGGAAGTAACATCGACGACTTCCCCGGTGTCGTAGATCGCCTTCACCTTCCAGTTCGCTTTCTGGCCGGCGGTCAGCTTCAGGCTGCCCGGTTCGGCAATCAGCTTCGTGAGCTTCGGCTTCACCGTGACAGGCACTTCCAGCTTCTGCCCCTGGAACTCGCCGGTCAGCAGCGTGCTGCCGATAGCGACTCCCTTGACGGACGTGCCTTTCACTGTCGCTACCTTTTCATTGTCCGACTTCCAGTTCACCTTGGATCCGAGCGATACCTTCTTCCCGTTCTTGTAGTAGCCCGTTACCTTGATGCTCTGGCTCTTCTTCACATTCAAGGTAAGCTTCTCCGGTTCAATCTCGAAGCGGACAACCTCTTCTTCAACCGTGACTTTGACCGAGATTTTGACATTGGCATAGGTTCCGTTCAACGTCACCTTGCTTGCCACCAGTCCTTTGATCTTTCCACCCACGACAATCAGATTCGGAGAGCTCGATTCCCATTTCACTTCGGAGGTGATATTCTCCTCATCCCCGTTCATATAGATGACCGTCACATCCGGGACCGCCTGCTCCCGTCCCGTCACGATATTCATTTCCGCCGTGTTGGACTGGAGAATGAGCGCCTTGCGCTTCACGGTCACTTCCATCGAAATCGTATGATCGCGCACGGTCGCGGTTAGAGTAGCCGTGCCCCGGCTCTCCGCCTTCATTTTCTCGTCTTTAATGGAAATGACGCCCGGGTTGGAGCTTGTCCATACCGCCAGATCGGATACATCTACGGTGTCTCCCCCCAGCGTAACCGCGCTTACCTTCGGCAGGCTCTGAGATTCTTCCATATAAATATCCATCTTGCGGATGCCGTCATTATCTTTATCCTTGTCTTCCTCCGGCCATTTCAGCTTGTCGATCGCCGGAATGACATTCACTTCAACCGATTTGGACAGTCCTTTGTACTTCGCTGTCACGGTCGCCGTGCCGGCTGCCTTGGCATAGACCTGGCCCTGCTCAACCGTCACGGCCATCACATTGCTTGATGTCCATTCCGCGAGATGCGTGACCTCTTGCTGCGTGTCGGCCGAGTTCAGGACGAATGTCTGCACTTGCAGCGGCGCGTCGCCCAGGAGCATCGTCTGCTTCTTCTCCGGCGAGATCCGCATCGCTTGGTACGATGGACGCACGACGACCGAGACCGACTTCGTCGCGCCCAGATAGGTGGCTGTAATGGTGGCCGAACCGACGCCGATCGGCTTGACAACGCCGTCCTTCACTTCCGCGACGCCGCTGTCGCTCGTCGACCAATCCGCCTTGTCGGTTACATCCTCCAGACTGCCATCCTTCGTCTTCGCCTTCGCGATTACGTTGACCGCCGCATCGCCGAATTCAAATTCAATCAGCTTGTCCGGGGACAAGGTCAACTCTTCATACGGAAGCTCGACCTTGATCTTGATTTTGCTGCTCAAGCCTTTATGCTTGACGGTGATCTCGGCTTCGCCCTTGTCCTTCAGCGTAAGCTTGCCCTTGTTCACTTCGACGACGCTCGAATTGGAAGAGCTCCAGGAAGCGTCGGAGGTCACATCGTTCTCCGTCTTGCCGTCATTGTCGTAAGCAAACGCCTTCCAATTCGGCTTCATGCCGAGGTAAAGAGTCGTTTCTTTGTCGATATCTACGCCGGTGTCTGCTGAGCGTATGCTCAATTCATCATACATATAATTAGAGACGACCGTCTTCTTCAAGGTATACCCTTGGTACTTCGCCGTAATCTCCGAAGTCCCCTTGCCGGCGCCCTTTACCCAGCCCGCGTCTACCGTGACCGCGCCCGGATTGGAGGAGCTCCAGTTCGCCTGGCCGGTCACATCCTTCTGTTCTCCCTTGATCGTGCCGATCAGCTTCAATTGAACGGACTCTCCATCCACGATGACATGAATCGGCGATACATCAGATTCAAAGTGGACGTCGGTTACCGTCTCCGCTGCGTTAGCCACTCCATGGAACGGCAGCAAGCCGATCACAAGCGCGCATACCAACACGACGCTGAGCCACGAAGTTCTTTTCCACGTTGGGTTCACTCGTTATCTTCTCCCTTCCAGCCTTGCCCTGCACTAAAAATACAAATTACTGATAGTTAATATAACGGACAAAAGACGTCAAAATGTTACCTCATAACAAAAAAATATAAGCGGCGATTCTCGATTTAGGGCTTCTTTCCTATATCTATCCGCATACGTTACACAGGACCTTTAGCCGCATCATAACCAACCGAAAAAGCCCGCGGCAGAGATCATCCGCCGGGGCTGTTCGTTGGCATATGGTCAGGGCGAGCGTTCCGCTCCGTCCGCAGACTGCGCGGTGCCCTTCCGTATTTCTTTTTGAAGGATCGTTCGAAATGATTCAACGTGCTGAAGCCGGAAGCGTAGCAGATCTCCGTGACCGGAAGGGCGGTCACGCACAGCAGGGAATGGGCGAACTGGAGCCGCCGCTCCTGCAGATAGCATTGAAACGAAGCCCCGACCTGCTTGCTGAAGCATTCGCTGAAATAATTGGCGGATAATCCGGCGTGGCTTGCCACCTCCGCCAGCGTCAACGGCTCCCGGAAATGATGCTGAATGTAGGTTACCGCGCTGCGGATCGAAGGATGAAGCCGCCGCGCCTCTTCCCCGAGCGGTTCCGGCAAGGGCGATCCGGCCTCCTCCCGCTTCTCCCTCCCGTTCCTGCGTAGACGCTCCCTCTCGATCAGCACCCGCTCCAGTGCCCCCTGAATAATGAATTCGCTGTCCTCCTGCCGCTGCTCGCTCTCGCGCCACATCCGGGCGAACTCCGCCTCGAAGGCCGGGAAGGCCTCTTCCCCCAGCCATACGCACGTGTTTCCCCGTGGGGCGAACAGCCGCCGGAACAGCTCCGGCCGGATGAACGGCTCCGAGAAAATGACATTATACAAGTCAATGCGCTGTCCCGGATCCGGAATGATCTCATGGAAATCGGCAGGCGTCATTAGAAAAAGAAGCCCTTTGCGCAGAGGAGCGGGAGTTCCGTTCACCACATGGGTGCCTTGCCCGCCGACCACAAGCGCCAGCTCAAAAAATTCATGCCAATGCACATCGATCCGCGTATCGATATGATGGCGGAAAATGCGAAAAGGGGACGAGAGAGACATATATTGTTCATGGCGCAGCCGCTCCGGCGTTGCATGACTCATTCCCCTCCCCTCCTTCCTTCAAGCTGTGGGCTTATTATACGTTGCAGAACGGATTGCCCGCAATGTCCTTGCCCCGGGCCAGCCATATTTTGAAGCCCTGATTGTTCTCCGGGATCACCTTCGCCTCGGTCGAGAAGTAACGCATCGTATACCCGCAGCGGCGGTGCATGCTCCGGTTCGGTTCCGCGCCATGGATAATCCGGGAATCATGGAGAGAGCATTCGCCCGGCTCCAGCTCGAAGTAGACCGCTTTCGACTCATCCACCTGTTTGATCTGGGTCGGGAACAGGTTCTCCTTCCCGTCCGCATCCACATATTCCGAGAAACCATTATCATGGGTGCCGGGAATGACCCGCATGCAGCCGTTCTCCTTGGTGCTTCTGTCGATGGCGAGCCAGACCGTCACGATCTTGTCGAAGCGGTCCAGACGCCCTTTCCAATAAGCCGAATCCTCGTGCCACGGGGTCGCGCGCCCCGTATACGGGTCTTTGCAAATAAAATGGCTCGACCACAATCCGATATTCGGCCCGATAATCGGCTCGACCACGTCCAGCACCTCATCGCTCAGCAGGAAGCGGAGCAGACGCTCATCCCGAAAATGCGGCGTGTCCAGCTCATCGGACAGCTTGTCGCCCTTCTGAGCCAGCTGATCCTCGAATATGCTGGTCAGCTCGGCAAAGTCCTCCGGACCGAAGAGCGGCTTTTTGTGAAGAAGGTACCCGTTCTTGCGATAGTGCTCCACCTCGGATGCCGGCCATATTGTTGTGCTCATTTCCTCATCCCCTTTGGCTGCTATGATGTACATCATAGCAACACTGTAAGCCATCGAACGCGGGAACGCTTTCGGTTTGCACGGGAAAAGTATGCATATCTTCAGGTCTCGCCTCCGAGTCCCGCAGCAACAACAAAAAAGATACCCGGACGACAGACTTGGCGGTCGCGGACCAGGTATCTTCTCTATAATAGGCGACAAATTCTACGGCGCAAGCCCTTCCATAAAATGAAGCCGGAAATGGAACTTAATCTCTTCCTTGTCCAGCGGATCGTACAGCTTGTTCCATTCTGTCGTCAGCGCCTTGTACATCTGCAGCATGACGAAGCTGATAATCTTCGGATTATGCCCCTTCACTTCGCCCTTGTCCATGGCGAGACGCACTTGGCGCTCAATATAGGTGAGCAGCTCGCTCTCCATCTTCTGAATCGCCTCCCGGGCCATGGGCGTGCCCAGGTCGCGGACTTCCTGCGTGAGCTTGATAGCCAGCTCATGGCGGCCCCGGAATTCAAGCACCCGATCAAGGACGCGATACAGATTGTCGAAGAAAGGCTTGTCTTCCTGAATTTCTCGGTCGGCAATCCCTTTCATTTCCATAATCAATTGTTGTAAAATCTCATCAAAGAGTTCTTCCTTGTTCGTGAAGAACGTGTAAATCGTTCCCTTGCCTACCTTGGCGATCTTGGCGACTTGATCCATCGTTGTCGCCTTATAGCCGAACAAGGCAAAAGACTGGGCAGCCGCATCTACGATGAGCTTACGGCGGTCAACGGACATGTACTCCGCCTCCTTCCTCCCGCTGGGAGGCTGATATGACTAAATGACCAATATCATTTTTCGGTCATCTCTTTTATACTATTGAACATAGCATATATCCGGTCTGTTTTCAACTTTGACAGCTTCCGGGACGCAGCTGCCCTTGACATTTCCGAATGCAGTAAGATGCTTCCTTTTCAGTTTCCGGTTATAATGAGAGTAGGTGAGAATATGCGAAAGAAAAGAATTCTTCTGTTGTCCGAAGGCTTCGGAACCGGACATACGCAGGCAGCCTATGCATTGTCCGTCGGAATCAGGCAGCTGGCGCCGGAAGTGCAGACCCGCGTCATGGAGCTGGGCAAATTTTTGAACCCAACGGTCGCTCCCTTAATATTTGCAGCCTATCGCAAGACCGTCAGCGTGTCTCCGAAGCTGGTCGGCATGCTCTATCGCAAGCAGTATAAAAAATCATTGAACCGGGTTACGCAATCGGCTCTGCATCGCATATTCTATACGCAAGCTTCTCATGTCATCAGACAGCTGCGGCCGGATGCCATTGTCTGCACTCATCCGTTTCCCAATATCGTCGTCTCCCGGCTGAAGCGGGCGGGACTCGACGTTCCTTTGTATACGCTGATTACCGATTATGACGCGCACGGTACCTGGATCACGCCGGAAGTGAACAAATATCTCGTCTCGGCCCCCGAGGTGGAGCAGAAGCTGATTCAGCGGGGCATCTCCCCCGAGCAGATCATCGTCACCGGCATTCCCGTCCATCCGAAGTTCTGGCAGCGCTGTCCGCAAGCGGAGGCCCAGCAGCGGCTCGGCCTGAAGCCGCTTCCGACCGTCATGCTGATGGGCGGAGGCTGGGGACTCGCTCTGGACGAGGAGCTGCTGCGTTATATGACGAAGTACCGGGAGCAGATCCAGCTTCTCCTCTGCATGGGAAGCAATGAGAAGGCGATACAGCGGATCGAGCAGGACCCGATCTTCCAGCACCCGAATATCCGGATTTTCGGTTATACGCAGGAAGTATCGATGCTGATGGACGCTTCCGACCTGCTCATTACGAAGCCGGGAGGCATGACGTGTACGGAAGGAATGATGAAGGGCATTCCGATGCTCTTCCATGCGCCGATTCCCGGACAAGAGGAAGAGAACTGCGACTTCTTCATCGAGCACGGCCTGGGGGAACTGCTGGAATCGAGAGAGACGATCGACCGCTGGTTCCATGATTTGAGCCAGCACTACGAGACGCTTCGGCAGAAGCGGCAGCTCGGGCCTTCCCCGGAAGTGAAGCCGGACGGCTGCCCGCGCGCCGTCATTGATTTGCTGTGGCATCCGCAATACTGAATATAAAGGAATGATTCACTTATGATGTTCACCCCGGTAGGGTTCGCAGGCTATATTATCATTGGACTGGCCCTTCTCGCCAGGACGCTCGGCTGGATAACGAATTCCTTCCTGTTCGCCGCGCTGATTATTGCCGGCTTCATTTGCTTCGGCATCGTGGAGAACCGTTGGGGACGGCGGCACTGGCTTGTCCGCTATCTCGATTACACGCCGCTCATGGTTCTCGTCATCGCCTATGTCGTTGCCGGGAGCGCGGTTCCCCAGTACGCAGCGATCGCGCTGCTGCTCCCGCTCGGCGCCGTCAGCTCCTTCGGAGCGGTGCGGCTCGCGCGCACGAAGAAGTACCGGACGATGCCGGTCATCGACGAGCATAAGAAGGAACCGCCGAAGTTCCAGTGACCACTGCCCATCCCCGCGCTCCGGCGTCATGCCCGCGTGCGCGGAAAATATCGCGAACAAGAAAAGAGGCCCTTGCGGCCTCTTTTCATATGAAAGGAAATATAAGTGCGTATGAAGGCGGTCAGTAAGCGGTTCCCGACTTACTTCACCACGCTGCCGCCGAACAGGAAGCGGTGCTCCCAGGTCGTGTTGAGCACATTGTTGACCCGAACGCCGCCGGATTTTTGGGAGTACGTATGCAGAATTTTACCGTCTCCCAAGTAAATCCCGACATGCGTAATCCGCTCCGTGCTCTTGTTGACGCCTTTATAATCGGAGGCCTTGGAGCCTTTATAGGACATGAAGAACATGAGATCGCCGCGCTTCAACTGGCTGATGCTTGTCTTCGCCGTGGAATTGGATTTAATCCAGCTTCCTTGCTTGCGTGAATCCGTCGGCAGCACGATGCCGAGCGCCTCCTTATAAGCTTGTCTCACGAAGGCGGAGCAATCGAATGTTTTGGTGCTGTTCCGGTTGGATCCGAATTCATATGGCGTGCCCAAATATTTTTCTCCGACCTGGATGACCTTCTCGATTTTGGCTGCGCGACTGGAAGAATCTGCCTGGTCGCTGACAGAAGGCTTGTCAGATGGCTGATTGGCTGTACCGGATTCAGCCACCTGTATGTATTTGCTGCTCGTGCTCATATATCCGGTATTGCCTTTTTCGTCCTTCACTTTGTACCAAGAGCTGTTATGCTTGTCCAATATCGTAACTTTCTCGCCTTTTTTCATGAGGCGGATAACCGAAGAAGAAGTAGACGGTTCTTTGCGCAAATTAACCGAAGCGATAATATTGCCTGTCTGGCTTGTCGACACTTGCTGCGCCGCCGCAGCCTGTGGAGCTTCGGCAGCATGGGACACCCCTGCGAATACTTGTCCGGCCATCGTAACCATCAATAATCCTAGCAATAGTTGTTTTTTCATGTCATCCTCCTTGTTGTTCTAACAATGGTGTGATTGTGACGTTGCAACGGAAAATTGAGCTGTTGTTCATATGAACAAGATGTCAAAGAATAGTATATTTTAATAGTTATACTAAAAATGTTATGACATCCCAGAAACAACTTGCCCTAATTATAAATAGAGCCGGATACAGGAAACTATCCGACAATCTGCTTAAAAATAGACAAAATTGTAACTTTCTCTAGTTCAATATGCCTATTACCCGTAAGAAAAAAGAATATTTTGTAACTATTACCCAGGAAATTAAGGTATATTATAGAAAATGGTTGATAGACTGGAGAGGAGTGTTTTGATGGTTCGGATGTCCCGGAATTCCATTTCGTGGCCATTTTTGATCCTATTATTAGTTGCAGCGGCCGATATTTCCATGCTCTTAACTTCCCCGTCGCCACCGCCGCTCGTGTCAATGGGAGTGGCTCTTGATTTCATGATCGTGCTGCCGCTGCTTGTGTTCTGGCTATGCATGCGCCGGATGAACAACGCCAAGCTGGCCGCCTTCGCTCGGGCGCTCGCCACCGCCCTCGCCGGTTATGCCGCTGCCCGGCTGTTCGTGCCTATTCACGGAGCCGAGCTCCGGCTGGCGCTTGACTCGGCCGCGCTTGGCGCCGGAATCGGATTGGCGGCATATGCGCTCTACTATGCGGCGCGGCTTCGGGCAACCTGCCGCCAATCGCGGAGCGGCGGTGCTTCTCCCGTAGACAGCATCCGCTTCGCCTTCGCCGAGACGGCATCCTCGGAGAAGCTGGGACGGCTGCTCGCGCATGAAGCCTCCATCGGCTACCATGCCTTCCTCAGCTGGCGGAAAAAGCCGTATGCGACGCAGCATGCCGCCGCCTTCCCCGCGACGGAGCAGTCCAGCATGCTGGTCGTCGTTATCGGCGCCATTCATTTGCTCGTCCTGGAAGGAATCGGCCTGCATTTTCTCGTTCACCTATGGTCTTCGGCGGCGGCATGGATCTTATCGCTATCCAACGTATACCTTATCTTCGTCCTTATCGCGGACTACCGCCTGACGAAGCTGAACCCGGTGCTGGTGACGGAACGCCTCATCCGAATCCGCGTCGCGCATGACATCTGGACCGATATCCCTCGGGATCAGATTGCCGCTGTCCGGCTGTTGAAGGAGCCGCTTCCGAATGACGAGCTGCGCAATACGGCGGCTCCCTTGTTCGGTACCCCGAATATTATGCTGGATCTGTCCGCCCCCGTCTCGGTCACGGGCCGGTTCGGAAGCCGCCGCGACCTGGAGCATGTCGCGCTCTGCCTCGATCAGCCGCATGAATTCATCGCGGCGCTGGAAGCGAAGGCGGACAGGTCGCCTTCCTAATGCCAAAAAAGCGTGCAGGCCGAATCGGATGCGAACTCCGAGTCTTCCTGCACGCTTTTCATTTTACCAATCAAGAAATTGTCTCCATTCCGCAATCGAGTAACTGCCCTCTAACCCCTTCAGATTGACCCGCAATGGCAGCACATTACTTATACTTTTCGTTCAAAAGCTGACGCAGCTCTTCATTCGAATATTGGCCTTTGATGCCTTTGATGTTTACGGTCAACTTTTTATCGGAGGCGGGTTGAATCGATTTCGCTTTATGCTGATTTTGATTGACAATCGTTTGTGAGGCGCCATCGGATACGACATATTGCCCGATATCCGGCCGGGACGAGAGGAAGAGCAAATATTGTTGGCCGGCCTTCACCTTGTCAACGGATTGATAGAGCTTAATCGTTGGCGACTCTGCCTGGCCATACAGCGTGTCATCAATGCGCAAGACAGCCTCTTGATGCGAAGCGAGCGGATCGGCTCCGTTTTCCTGGATTTCACTCACTGCATCGACATGAGCAACGACAACCAAGTCGGTCTTGCCATCTAATAATTCTTCAATATGGTAGTAAGGAAAATCCGCATGGACGGCTTCATCTGCTGAGGCAGGCGCGTTAGAAGAATTTCTTAATTGCTGGAGGTCGCTCAAATCGTGAGACTGAGGCGTAGTCATCGTGGCGCGATTGCGGTTGTAGCTCATGATGGACGTGGTTCCGTAGACCCCCTCGCCCGCCGTATCATGATCCCCCAGAAATTGAGCATGCCCGAATTCGTGGGTCGTGGAGCTGAGACTGGCGTTCCAGACTTGACTCGGGAAATCGCGAGCCAGCAACCTCTTATTCACCTTAATCGTAAAATAGGAGCTATATTTGCTGTACAGGCCATACCATGACTCCGGATAGTCCCGGTAATAGCATTTATTCTGGGACGACGATTTCTCGGTCATGGTCGTTCCCGCAGCCGCCGTCCAGTTTTTGGCCCCTTGCGCGCAGAGTCCGTTGTCACTGTCCGCACTGGCAAAGGTAATAGAATATAGATTCCACCCGGAAGGGATCGAATGGTTTTGGGCAGCGGAGGCTACCGGGGGCACAAGCGAGACAAGCAGCAAGAAAGAGACGAAAACCGATAAAAATCTTGCTTTCATTCGCATCAACCTCTTTTCTTATTCATTTTTCGACTTCTTAACCATGCTTATTTCTGTTGAATACGAGAGTGAAAAAACAAAAAGGAGGGCATTTTCATAGGTGATGTGCAAATCTGAAGAATGGCAAGGGTTCAAGAACATGAAGCGAAGGCAAAGCGTCTGGGGTTGCCTGGCGGCAAAGAGAATGCTGCACTGGAGTGTGCTTGGAAATCCTGCATGCGCAAATTTTTACCGATAACCGAACACGAATCAGGCTACGCTATTTCTCCCCTTCCGGACCCGGATTTTCTTTATCGCCAAGCAAACCAAATCGATCGGCCGATCAGGTATGTAGGATGATTGCTTCGCCATAAAAGAAGAGGTCATCGAACATCCACAACCATTATTGGGAATGTTTGTTAACGTAATCATATTTAAAAATTAAGGCTTTTGTCAATCGTTTTTTTTGAAAAAAAGCACCTTCTATTTGGTTTTGCCGTACCCCCTTGATCACATAAAAGCGCCCAAAAGAGTCTGATCCGATCAGAATCTTCCGAACGCTTTTCCGATACCAGAATACGATTCCCGATACGGCATCCGCTTAATGAGCCGTTCGGCCTTGCGGCCGGTTCTGCTCCGCTCCGGACACCATCGGCTCGACGTGAACATGAACATGGGCAATATTATGCTTGCGCTGCATCCGCTGCTCGATATCGTCGCAGATGCGATGGCCCTCCACCAGGCTCAATCCCGCATCGACCAGCACGACGACATCCACCAGCACCAGGCTTCCATGCAGCCGGGCCTTCACCTCGCGAATCGCCCGCACGCCTTCCGTGCTCTCCACCGTCTTCCGCAGCCGCTCCAGCTGCGCTTCGTCGAAGCCGTCCGTTAACGTATGGGTGGCCTCGCGGAAAATATTCCACGCCGTCTTGCAAATCAGAAGGCCGACGGTCAAGGCCGCCAGCGGATCAAGCCAGTTGAGTCCGAATTGGGCACCGAAGATACCGACTGCCGCGCCAATACTGACAAAAGCGTCGGAACGATTGTCCTGTGCCGCCGCCATAAGCGCCTGATTGCGGATCCGCGTTGCGAGACGCTTATTGTAGGTGTATACGACAAGCATAATAGCAGCACTGGCTAATGCCACCCAGCCGGTAATCGGGCTCGGGCTGCTCTCTTCCCCGGCGAACCAGGAGCGTGCGGTGGACAGAATAACCTGAATGCCGACCGTCGCCATAATGAAGGACGCAATTAGCGCCGCAATCGTCTCCGCCCGCAAATGCCCGTACGGATGATCCCGATCCGGCGGCTTCTGCGAGATGCGCAGGCCGATGAGAACGGCCGCCGAAGCGATAATATCGGTCAGGTTGTTCCAGCCGTCCGCCTGCAGCGCTTGCGACTGATACATCCAGCCAATCATCAGCTTGGCGCCGGACAAGGCAATATAAGCGGCGATGCTAATCCATGCCCCTTTTTCTCCCTGCTTCATATCCGCGTATACATCCGCACTCACGGTCAAGCCCTCCCCCGCTATCAATCCGCCACTACGAACAACTGTCATGAGCCGATGGACTTTGTCAGCGCTCATGTTGAGTTACTATCGTAACAGACGGATCCCGTGTGGGTCTACAGAAACAGTGTTGACCCCCCATACAACTCTTGAACCGGCAACAACCTGTTGCTGCCAGGTAGAAAAGTTGGGACCGTTAATGAAAGTTGCTGAGAGGCAACACTGCTTCATCCTCTTAGCTTGTACCGGATAGGGGCGGCGTATACTTGCGGGGGCTATCGAGAATCCCTAGATGAGACCATGCTTTCTTTTCAGCTCCAAAATCAATTCTTCGCTGCTCTTCGACCCGGATGCAGGGGGCTCTTCGGTGGAGAGTTCGGAATCGTTCGCGGTTCCCTCCAACTCCTTAAGTCTCTCATAATAACTCCATTCGCATACCGAGACCGTTTCAAAATAGAAAAACCTCCTATCATCCTCCTGAGCATCCAGCGACTGGGCCAAAAACCACTCTTCCTCCAAATCTTTCTCGGTAAAGACACGGGAACGATATAAAGTGAGTCCCATCTCCGTGAAGAGATAGCAGAATCCAGCGGATGCATCCCATGTTCGCGAATATGGAGAAATCTTGTCCAGCGCCTCAACCAAGTCATCTGCCTTCGTGCGAAACACATGAAATCCATGGCAAAGACAATGAGCATGCTCCTTCACATCGCTTGTCATTTGGAGCGCAATCAAGCGGTCATTCGAATCATATTCCGGCATGAAATACGAGGAAAAATCAAACGAAATATCATCGCGGCATTCATAGCGGGACGCATATTGGCGAATGCATTCCTCCACTTCATCCCTGCTCATCCCGAGCTTTATCGTTCCAATGGCTTGTCCCGGTTCGATCTCGATGGTATCCATAATCTCCTCCCTATTCGGAAGCTTCGTTTTTTCTATGTTACCATTTTCCAAAAGGTGGCGATAGAACCGGATAGCCTCAGGACACAGGAATGGCTATGCTTTTATTTGCTTGCACAGGCGCTCGACGACGACCGCCAGCTCGGCACGCGTGACCGGCTCATTCGGGGCAAACCCGGAGCCGCGGCCCGCCATCAATCCATTGGCGATCGCATACTGGATCGACGATTCGGCCCAGTGGCCCGCATAATCCCGCTCCTCGGGCTTGCCTTGTCCTCCCCGCTGCTCTTCTATGAGCTTCATGAACTCCTGCCAGCGCGGCAGCACGCGCGACGGGCAAGCCTTCCCGCTCCAGTGGCGGTGCGGAACGATACGCTCCATGGCGATGCCGTGCTTCTCCGCCAGCCGGGCGATCAGCTCCGCTGCCCGCCGCCATGCCTTCGGCTCATCCATCCCCTCGTACATGCAGATCTCGACGCCAAGCGACAGCAGATTGCCGGGTCCGTTGCCGTCCCCCGCATGCCAGCCCTGCTCATTTTCTCGCAAATGCTGATAGATCTCGCGATCGTCGACCGTATAGTGCCAACTCTTTTTCGCCCCGCCGCTTCCATTCAAAATATAGCGGGAATGCGCCTCGGCTGTGGCGCCGGGAGCCGGATTGTCCGTATTATGGATCGTTATATATTGCGGCTTCATCGGCCGGCTCGGCTTGTTCGGCCGCCCGTCGGGCAGCAGCCGCTGCTTAATTTCCAGACTCATCGTTGTTATCCTCTCATTTCTCTTGAAAATAAAAAAGCCGCAACCTTCCCAGGCAGCGGCTGTCATCCATACAAATGGTTCCTCGCATATGCTCATACCTCGGCATGCTTCAGCAGATCGATCAGTTCCAGACGAAGGCTCTGCTCCGCATCCTCCTTCGGCATGAGCATGAAGCGGCACATATATTGAATGTCGGGCTCGAAATAGCGAAGCAAGCGCATCAGGGCGTCCTTGTCATGCTGCCGGACCCGCCTCAGCCATTCAGCGAACTCAGCTTCTGACATAACCGGTGAAGGGATTTGCGTTTCCATTTGCTCACCGCCTGCTGGCTCAGATTCAGCTTCCTCGCAATCTGAACCTCTGTCTCGTTCTCTATATACAGGCTGTATAGAATAACCCGACCCTTGTCGCGGGGCAGTTCCTGCAGCAATTGCCGAACGAGCATGCGGTTGTCGGCTTGCGCCGTGAAATCGGGAGCGGCGAAGGATTCCGCCCTCCATGGGATCTCGCGGTGGCGGTCCGCCTTCGCCCGGTATTGCAGCCTCCAGGCTCTGCGATACAATTCCTTGCGAACACGTTCCATAAGAGTCGTCTGCGGAGTCACTTCGTCATTCCTCCCCTTCGGATAGCTGTTCAAAAAGCCCGGCATTCCGCCCCCTTTCCGGAGCAAAACCGGCCTTTTGAACGCTCAGTTTATCTCGCGGCCTCCGTTGGCGGCAGCGAACCGCGCTTACTGGTTCTTGTCGCGAACCTCGCCCTTGCCGCGCAGCACCTCGACCGCCTGCTTGATGACCGGCGGCAGCGGCACGCCCAGGCGGCCGCCATTCTCAATGATCGACAGCAGCTCATTGGCCAAATAGAAAAAAATCGTCGCGTCGCGCAGCAAATGCTGATCCCCCAGCACGCTGTCCACCTGATGCGCCACCGCCACGACGAAAAAAATAAACACCTTGCGCGCGATGCCCATCAGCCCGATGCTGCTGCGCAGCCGCCCTTCGGCCCCGGCCGCCATCACGCCCGTCACGTAATCAATCGCGACGATGATAAGCAGCACTTGCAGCAGCGCCGGCCAGCCGCCGAACAAAAACGCTGCCGTCCCGCCCGCCGCCGCAAAGGCTGACTTTAAGAGCACGTCCAGTCTTTCCATGTGTGGTCCCTCCTTTCAGGGATGAAAAATGCCCTCACGGGGTGTGAGGGCGTGAAAAATGCGCCTGTGCGACGCTTATGCTTCTTGTTCCACCTTTTCCTTTACGGCTGCTTTCCAGCGCTTTGGAACATCTTCGATTGTTTTCAATGCCTTTTTAATCAAGTCGCAATAAATGATAACCATTACATCTCACCTCCTTCGCTCATCTCTACTAGTTCGGCAAGAGCCATCTGCATGTTGGTAATGTCTTTTTCTTGAGTTTCTGCAACCTCGGTCAGAGCTAAGTGTGTATCGGTATTATCTTTTTCCTGTGCTTCTGCAAGCTCGGCGAGGGCAAGTTTTATTTCAACATTCTCCTTGCATAGATCAAGGATTCTACTCTCCAAAGTGTCGGGGCGCTCGTAATCGTAATAAAGTTGAGCCTTATCCACGTCGATTTTAAGGATGGGACGCAAGCCTAGAATATGATCCGGTTGCGGTATTCGACGTGCATCCCCGGTTCCTTCATCTGTTCGGGTGTTGGGTTGTGGTAGATGGTTTCTACTCTTTTACTCCGCTCATCGTAAATAACTTACATGCTATCCCTCCTAAATATCTTTAAAAGTCCCGCTTTCGCGGAGCTATGCCCACACAATGTTTCCTCGCAACACTGCCTGAATATATTCAGGGTACGATGAATTGCCTACAAATTGGGCTGACTTTAGCGCTAATCTGATTTTTATAGGGCCATTGAAGTTAAAGTCTCTCGGTATCATGTACCGACGCTCTTCCAGTGGGTCGGTATTATACCACCCTTTTTCAATGGAGACTGTATGAGGCAGGTCGCGCCGGAATGTAGCATTTTCCAGCAAGCGTAAGCTTGAGTATGACTTGGGGGAGTTAGTCTCCATGTCGTGGAGGTATATGATACGCTCCGCGTCATCTACCATTTGCAGACTGGCATACGCTCTACTATCACCCCAATTAACACCGTAATGATTTTTTATCTCGAAGGAGCACGGATTACTGACGTTTTCTAGGGGGCTGAAAATCACTATCTTAGGGTTGGTTATGGTAACCAAGTCTATGTTTCTTATTTGATATTCAGCAGTTATTTTTTCATCCACCCATATAGGATAATACCCGCCCATACTAATGCGGTTGACTCCGGCGGCCAGTTCAGGGAAAGTGCTTGCGGACGAAACTGGCCCTCCACCTTTGCCGTTGATGGCTGCCGCCACTTGCCCCTTCCCATCAACGACAGATTGCTTTACCAGCATCATCTCATCATATACTTGCTTTACAGCGAGTGGTGACGCGGCAAGATAATTACCAGCCCCCACACCCCCATCTATCCCGTCGTATAATTTACAAACCCCAAATTGTTTGGTGGTTGCGCCAGGCAATCTACCTGTATTAATCGTACCAGAAACAATATCAGAAGCGTCATGGGTGTGTTTCACATCAGCTTTGCCATTCCACGCCGTCCGCTCCGCCGCCGTAATATGCTTCACCGCGTCGGCCGCGTGTGCATCCAGATCGGCCTTTTTGGCGGCACCGATGGACTCCGGCGAGATTTTGGTCAGGTCGATATCGGCGACCTTCTCGTCCGTATACGCCTTCGCCTCTCCCAGCGCCTCCGAGACATCCTCCTTCTCCGCCGCCTTTTCCTGCAATTCCTGCAAGGCTTCGTAGGTCGTGTTCATCTGCCAGTTCAGCCACGCAGCTGGCGGCTTGTCGAGAACCTGGTAGCCTTCTTTGATTTTGGACTCCGGCGGCCGGATGCCGGGCTGCTTCCACTCCGGAAGCGGCTTCAGAAATGCCATATGGCTCCCTCCCATATCGAATCTATTGAAAAAGTTTTAGACCATTTGAGGAATCTACTTCTCCAATTAATAAAACTGCTGTTGTATGCTGCAACCCTCTTACACCGGAATCGGATAATCATGCCCCGGCGTATAGACATCCCCGAGCGTCCCGCCGACGGTCATTGCTTCATCGGCCAGCCCGTGCTCGCTCTGCTCCGGCTTGTCCGCCACGGATGACAGCTCGAACGTCCCTGACAGATCCACCTGCGCCACGCGGACGCCAGCGGAGGTGACGCTTTGGACGAGGCGGACGAACTGCGCCGGGCTCATGCCGACGCGGTTCAACTGCTCGTAAGGAACCTTGACGACCTGAATCGCCGCGGGCTCGGGATCATGGGCGTCGTTCTGCTTTTCCCGGATTGCCAGGACAGACTGATCGGCATTGAGGGCTAACGCCAGCACGCCGATGATGGAATCGATATCCCCGCTCGCATTCATGCGGGCGAGCTTCGAGCGCAGCAGGATGCGGTAGATCTCATCGGTCGCCTGCCCGCGGGGCTGGCCCAGGTTGCCGCCGATGTCATCCAGCGCGGCGCCTTCGGCCTCCTCGATGCTCTTCCAGGCCGAGATGCCCTCCACCGTGGCGCGTATCTCGTTCATCTGTTCGAGCCAGACGCTCACAAGCTGGGCGAAGCGGCTGTCTTCCTTCTCGATGACATCCGGGAGCAGCGCCATCACGTCATGCAGCTTAATCATCGCTTACCGCCACCTTAATCCGCTCCGGCGCCACGCGGGCCACCTCATACAGCGGAATATCGACGTTGCCGCTGACCCAGTCGCCCGCGCCCAGCTTCACCTTCAATTCGCTCACTTCTTCGACGCCGTCCACGTTTTGAATCGCCGCCAGCAAGCGGCTGTACACGATGCGCGAGCCTTGCGGCAGGCCAGTATAATCCTGCCGATCCGCGCCGACGCCGCCGATATACTGCGCGATCGCGGTGACGATGTCGTCCTCGCCGCGTGCCGGGAACGACGGCCCCGCCTTGACGACGGCTTCCACATGCGCATCCAGCAGCTTCATGCGGCTGAAGCAAATCTCATGCTCGTTCCCGCTCACATCCCGTACCTTGACCCTCTCCGTGCCGTCGGTGCCGATGCCCGCCGCCTTTTTCTCGAAAAGGGTCCGTGCAATCTGCTCCGACTGCCCCCCGTGCACATAGGCGCGAATCGACTTCGGCGGAACGCCTTCCGCGTTCGTCTCCATCGTATCGTTGACGCGTACGGCCGCCGACTTCACCTCCGGAAGCTGCAGCAGAGCCGATACGATCGCGTCCACCGTGGCGGCATGGCTGCCATCCCGGGCCGCCCGCAGCCGATCGCGGAATTCGGTGTCATTTTCCCGCTCGCGTCCGTCAGTCATGCTATTCGGATTCGTGATCGCCGCAATCTCCTTCACCGATGTAAGCAGCTCCGTGACCGAGCCAGCCGGAACGTTGCCGGTGCTGCCCGGCACCATCGCCGTCACCGTGACCGCGCCCTTGCCGCTCTCATCCAGCGCGCAAACCTCGTCCGTGGTGAACCAGACCCCCGACTTCGTGCCAACCTGCAATCCCGGCTGCACCGTATAATTCGGGGTTCCGGTCACCTGAATACGCCCATGCGCGGCCTGCTCCAGCTTCCGCCGCAGACCGTAGAATACGGCCAAAGCATCCAACTGGACCCCTGTCGCATATTGAATGTACGACTCATGGTACACCTGCTCGACATCCTCCCACAGCTCCGCCAAATGCCAGGCGAACACCTGCATCATCATGCCGAGCGGCGACGTCTCCGACATATTGATATCCTGACCCAGCCGCTTGCTCATGCCGGCCGCCATTTCCTCATAAATCTCATGGTACGTCTTACGCTTCAATCCCGCTTCTGTCAGCATAGACAAGCTCAACCTCCTCTCCGTCCGCGCTCGTCATCAGGACATGCGCCTGCACGGTGCGCGAATGCGCATCCCATTCCACGGTGACTTCTTCCACCGATTGCACGCGCGGTTCATCCGCGATGCAGCGCATAATCGCCTCGCGAATGCTGTCTTCGCTTACCTGCTTGCCGACGAGCCGCTCATGATCAAGCCCCATATCCGGCGCCAAAAAATATTCGCCCAAACGGGTGCTCAGCCGAATGCAAACCGCTTGCGCCAGTTCCTCGCGCCCGTCGATCCAGGCGATATCTCCATCGGTTATTCGAATATCTCCTTCATGGAGCGCCCACGTTCTCATGATCCCGCCACCTTTCCGACAATGACGCCGCCGTTCTGGCCCGCCTCGGTGAACACGACGAGGACGCGGCTCCCCTGTTCGATCACGATGTCCGGGGCCTGCTCCACCATCGGGAGCTGATAACGGATGAGGCCGGCTTCCCCGTCCAGCTCCACATCCGCCGTCCCCGACGCCAGGCTGACAACCGTGCCGATCTGCGCGCCCGCCGTGCCGGACATCTTATGATCGATCCAGGCCTCCAGGGCGCTGACCGCCCGATTCGTTCCCAATGCGCGCCACCTCCTTCTCTCATTCCGCCAAAATGACACCCGCCTAGATTTTGACCAAATCCACCTCAGTCAGGAATTGATCCGCCGACACCGTATGCTTGCCCCGCTTCACCTTGTACACGCCTTCGAACTCTTCGCTGACGAGCCGGATCTGCGCGCCCGCATGCAGCCGGTAGTTCAGAAGGGATGTCGCCCGGACCCCAGCCTCCTTGTTCTCCTCATAGGACTGCGGGCTGCCGATCAAGCCGCTCTTCGGCGATAGCCTGACGATGGAGCTTCCTCCGCCCCCATTGCTCTGCGCCTGAAAATAAAGCTTCCCCTGCCGCGTATATACGCCGGTCTTGCAGGCGGAAGCCGCGCGGCGAATCGCGTCCACCGGATCGCCCTTCACGATAAAGCCCTTCATATAGGTATGATCCGATTCCAAATCTACCGGTCCATGCGGAATCTGCGCCTGCGTCAGCAGATCGTGAATGATCGCGCTCGCCTTCGTCCCGGGCCGGTACGTATGCGCCATCTCATAGATGGAGACCGCCACGTCATCCTTCACTTGAATCGTCGTGATCCGTTCGGTCTGCTCCCGCTTCGTCCGCACCTCCACGATGCGGCCCTGAAGCACCGTGCCGAGGTCTTTGCCGTACCCCGCGTTCACAATGACGCGCATGCCGGTCCGAATATTTGCGAGCGTATGCTTGGACAGATTGTAGATCTCCACCGTTGATTCGCTCGGTTCCTTGTCGTCGTCGAAGTCGGCGATGACCTGCATCGTCAAGTCTCCATAGGTGAAGCGGTATCCGCCAATCAGAATCTCGCAGCCGCGCTTATATAAGTATTCCATCGTCATCCCCCAAATGAAGGTGCACAGACTGCCCCAGCGTGTCCCAAGTAATCAACTCTCCCGGATGATCGCCATATGGCACAATGACCTCCAGCGGGAACTCGCGCGTCTCCATGCTCTCGAACAAGGGCAGCCCCCACACGAGCTTCACGCCGAGCGCCAGCGGCTTATCCCCTTCGGACAGATCCACCGTAAAATAATCATGCGCCGCATTGTAGCGCACTTCGAACGTGTATGTTCGTTCCCCCAAGTCCATATCGAAGGAGTAGGGAATCAGATCTTTATCTATCCGGATGATTGCCATGCTTCTCCCCCTTTCCGGCCGCCGCCAGTCAAGCGGGGCGGGCTCTCCCAATGGGATCCCGTCATTTTACGCGAATGACCGTCCCTGGCGGCGGACTCATATAGGTGCTGACCCTTTTGAAATTCAGGGCGTGCAATGCTGTTACGCTGATTCCGAATTGCTTGGCGATCGAGGGCCAACTGTCGCCGGGCTGAACGCGATACATCCGTACCGGATCGCCCTTCGCCTTCGTCTTGCTCTGGTCCGACAGCAATTTCTTCCCGGTCTGAAGCGCCACGATCATGCCCGCCTGCGCGATGCCCGGCATGCCGGCGAGCTTCATCCCGGCCCGAATCCCCGCTTCGCTGACCTGGTAGTAGGCCGCGATATCTTTGACCGATTGGCCGGGGCGCACGACATGAACGTCCGGCTTCGGCCGGTAAGCCGTATTCCGCTTGCCGGAGCGGCTCTTCGGCTTGACGGCCGCTTTCCGCTTGGGCGGCAGCTTGTCGTACGCGATCTTGACGAGATTGACCTGCTTCAAGGTCATCGCGAACGACATGCCGTTCGCGATCGAATTGTCATGCGTCGTCCGCAGACTCGTAATGACACAATTCAACAGCATATTGCGGCCGCTATATTGCAACAGCTTCCCTTCATTCATCGCGGTGACGAGCCGATGCCTGTAATTCGAGGCCTGCGGCCCGATCAGCAAGCCTTCCAAATGCAGGCTCACCGTCTCCCTCTGCACATGGTCGGTGACCATGCCGCCCTTCTCGATGTTATGGCTGCTTACCTGCACCGAATATTCCGGTTCCTCGGAAATCACAAACAGTTCGACTCCGCCTAACTTGCTTTTTCGCGTACTAATAGGACATCATGCCTCCTTCCGCAACCACCGGCTTCGGCATTGGCTTCGGCGGCGGCAGCTTGCTCGCGATGCTTCGCTCGAACGAACGGAACGATGCGTCGAATTGTTCACGCGCAATCCGCTTAATCTCCTCGATCATCCGCATATCGATATAGCCGTTCACATTCAGATTCATGACCACGTTGCTATTGGCGGTGACATCGAGGCCGCTCCGGTTCCCGGCAGGAAGTGGCGGACCGAAGCTGCCCCTGCTGCTGGAATGGACAGGCTCCGGCAATGGAGAAGACGGAGCAGACGCCAACGGAGCATCTGCCATGGGCCGGTATGTTCCCGCAGCAACTGCAGGCGAGGGGAGCCGGCTTTGCACGCTCAGCTTCTTCGCGTCAGGCGCGGCGGCGGGCTGTTCCTCCTCTTTTGGAAGCAAAAACTTCTCTGCCGCCCACAGCCCGGCATCCAAAGCCAGCCCGCCCAAAAATCCGGCCGGCGTAAAGCGCAGAAACCTCGTCGCCTTACTCACGGTGCGGGCGCCTTTCAGCAGCTTGCCGAACCAGCCCGTCTTCTTGGCGGCGGACGCGGCCTTGCCGACATCCGATGCGGTTGATGTCGAAGTGGCGATCTCCGCCATCGTCCCGGTGGCGGCCTGGACTGATTGCACGGTCTCCGCCGTCGTCTGGGCGGCCGTGATCGCATATTCGCCGCCTTCCTCTTCCTCTTTCTCTTCCTTCTTCCGGCCGAACATGTTCAGGGCGAAGTCGCCCGCCATGGCGGCCACTGCGCCCCAGGTCCCGACCTTTTTCAAAAGTCCCCGCTTGGGCTTGGGGCTCGTTACTTTCCGTCGCGCGCGAGCAAACGGCGTGGACGCCGATGCACTCTTGCCTTGCGGAGCCGAAGCGGGCGAAGCGGCGGTTGCCGACGGGGCGGACGTTCCGCCTGCTGACGGCGGATTGGCTGGACCGCTATTAGCCGGCGACGATGCAGCCGGAGCGCCTTTGGCTGGCGGAACGAGTGATCCGGCTTTGGCTGGCGGCACGCCTGTACCGCCTTTGCCCGGCGGCGCGGCGGTCCCGTTCTTGGACGGAGCGACAGCCTTGCCAAGCTCCTTCTGGCGCTGCGCTCCTTCTCCGCCGCTTCGGCCTGGAGCTCCTCTCTTCAGCTTGAGAGGTTTGCCCCGGCCCGGCTTTTTCTTCTTGTTCCGTCCTCCCCCCGCGAGGCCAGACGAGATGCCTCCTCCACCCTGGCAGCAGCAGCATTTGCATTGGCTGCCGGATTCCCCGCTGAACAGCTTTTTCACGAACTCCACATTTTCAATGGCATCTTTTACTTTCGTGATGCTATCGCTCGCGGCATAGACATAATCTTGGGCGGTTTTCGCGAATTCAAGGGCTTTTTTCCAGTACGATTTCTCCTCATTCCCTGACTTCTTATCCTCCGCTTGCGCCGGGCATTGCACCACGACCGTCGTGCTCTGAAGGGCCGACAGCGAAGCGGACAACTGCTGCCCCAGCTCATTTGGCCGGGCTGCATGCGCAAGATTCTGCCCACCCGGACGGATAGAGGCCTGTCTTCGCATCATATTCGCGATCGACTTCACATCCGACGCGATGCCGCCGGTCGCCAGGGCGGGTCCGCCCCGCTTCGGTCTGGCGGCGCGCTTCATCTCCGCGATCTGCTCCTGTATGCTGTCCGTCATAATCCGGAACACGGAGCCAATCTCGTCCAGCTTGCCGTTCATCGTGCGCAGCTCGCGGTGCACATTTTTGGTAATCCGATCATCCATTGACTTGCCCCCCTCCTGTCCCGTACATCCATTCCAAAGCGGCGGCGGCCTCGCATAATTCCTCGATGCTCATCCCGCTCGCTTCCGCATACGTAATGCCGCCCCGGCTGTTCAGGACGACGCGCCAGAACAATTGCCGGAGCGGATTGCGGGAGATGGAATGTCTATACGTCGGATGATTCGGATTCCAAGGGCGTATCTACCATGCCGAGGAAGCGCGCGCATTCGAGCCAGAGCGGCGTCATGATGTCGGTCTTCTCTTCAAGCCCTTCCCAGCTCAGGCGCGGAGATACAATGACATGCTGAAGGAAAAAGTCCATCGACGGCTCCAGCTTCCATCCCCCGTCTGCTTTGAGCGCCACATCATAGAGCCGCATCAGGGCGCGGGCGCCCGGATGCTGCAGCACATATTCCTCTTGCTCGATCGTTACCGTCTGTTGCTTGCTCACTTCATTCACCCTTTCTTCCGAATCCAGATATGGAAATTAGTTCACCCGATGCGTGTAATCCAGCACTTGAATTTCAAATTCGCGATCCTCCAGCTCCGAGCCGTAAGCGGCCGCTGGCAGCTTCTTCACGATCGCCTGCGTGCCCCCGATCGTTTCGCCCGGCTCGTTGTTGGATTTCACCCAGATCGAGAACAGCTTCTTCTCGCGAGCCAGACGGTGCAGCAGGGCAATCTGCGGCGACGTCGACATCAGCGTGAGCTTGATTGTGCCGAGCGGATTATTTTTGTGCGCGATCGCCACCTCGCCGCGCGCGCCGACATGAGCCACGCTCTGCTCCTCGTCCTTTTCGCAGGAGACGAAGGTATTCTCGCCGAATCCCGTAATATACTCGCCGTTAATGACGACGGACACTTGCTTCGCATCATAAATGCCGATACTCATGAATGTGCACCTTCCTTAAATTCAATATTTTTAACCGCAAGGATGCTTTGGGATCAAAAGCAGACTATTTGCACTGCCTCCCTTAGAAACGGATGACGCCGTTCACCTTCACCTGATGCACCGCTCCGGCAATCTCGAACCAGAACGAGCCGCCGCGGTATTCGCGGTTCGCGCGATCGCTCGGATCGACCTGGTTGCGAAGCAGGAAGGAGGTGCCGAACAGCGGTTCGCCGCTGTCATCCGCGGCAATGATGCCCATGCGGAACGACTCCAGCAGCACATTGATCACCGTGCTCTCGATTTGCGCGATGCCTGCGTCCGTATATGGAATCTTGCTGGATTGATTGAGCAAATGCTGAATTTGCATTTCCATGCGGGCGCGAACATAGTCGCGCGCCATAATGACATCGATATATTCGCCGGACAGCGTCTTGCCTTCGGATGTGCGGGCTTCGCCCTGCTTGTTCACATACGTAATCGCCCCGCCGTCATGAATCTCCATCAATTCGCCGGCCGTCAGCTTCAATGGAGCGATGCCGGTGCAGGTCTTGAATTTCCAGGTCACGGAACCGACATCCGCGGATCCGACCGAGCCGACGAGCGCGGCATCCGGGTAGGCGCTGGCATCGGTATGATAGAACGCGACCGTGCGGTTGAACCCGGCGGCCTTCAACGCTTGCAGCTTCGTCTTGTCGGACACGCGCGTCACGAACAGGCGGTAGTCCTCTTTCTCCAGCTCCTGCGCCAGCGCCGTAACCGTCGCTTCGCTATTATCAGGGGAGAGCAGATAGTACCAGCCCATATCCATGACGGAACGGAGGCGCTCCGCCGCGTCTTCCTGCTCATCGCATGCCGCAATCGCGATGCGGGCCGGAGAACGGTCCCCTTGGCCGAACAGAGCTGCGGCCATCTTGTACTCCGCCGTCGATTCGGCGAAATCCGCCTGAACGGCCTTCAGATCGCCGTACTCCTTATAGGCCGATCCTCCCGCCTTCTTGCCGAGAATGAGCGGCATGCCGAAGGACAACCGTCCTGTCGGCTTCTGCAAATCAATCGTCACTTGAACATCCTGGATCGTCATTATTCCTTCATCTCCTTCAATGTCATATGAACCTTCTCAATATGGCCGGGACTTGTCCTGGCGAACGAGTCCCGCATGCGCAGACGGACGCGGATCTCCAGTCCGTGAACCGGTTCCGCCACCCATTGCGCGTCGCTGACATGAACCAACGCGGCCGACAAGCCTTCCAGCTTGTCTACGCCCTCGGTCCACAGCCAGCCGATCGCTTGGCGGCAGTGCTCCATCGCCGTCCACGGATCGGGCGAACACCAGATCAACTGCCATTCCATCTCGACCAGCCTGGTCAACGGCCCGGTCGTATCCCGGTGCCGCTGCGAGCGATCCGCGTAGGGCACGGACACGCGATACAGCAGCCTGGCTCCGTCTGGCGCCTGCCCTTCCCCGGACGCCTCCAGCGGCAGCGGTTCGAGCGGCAGTCCCGCGGACTCCGCCAGCGGCTGCAGCCACTGCTCGAAATAATCGCGATACACAATCAAGCCGCCTCTCCCCCCTCTCTTCGGCAATAAAAAAACCGGCAGCATCGCCGGCGATTGTTGCGGATCGAGGAGCAGAGCAAGGGAAAATTCGGTGCCTCTGGCAGCTTCGCCGCGCACCCTCTCGTCCGCCGATTGCGTGTCCCTTCTGCTCAACTCGTCCACAATAGCATTATAATATGGGGAACATATGTTTGTTTTATCCTATTTTTATAGAATAGCAACAGTATTTATAAAACGTTATTTTAAATAAATTAACGAACATTTGTTCTCGTTTTGTGGTATAATGAGTATATTCTCATCTATTCATGAATCTGCCGGCGGGAGGCACAGAATCGGCAGGCTCATTTTCATAAGACAAGGATGTATCGCAACAGATTATGGAGGAGGACAATCTATATGGAAGACCGGCAATTCACTATCCCTTCGTTCGATTCCTTCGATCCGAAGGCGGCCAAGCGGTTCATGGAGGAGACTTTCGCGAAATACCGGATGTGCAAGGTGATGCGGTATGCGGTGCGGGAAGCGGCGGTCACGATGAAATATGAAGCGAAGGAGCACGGCGCGACGAACCGGGTCGGCGATCCAACCGGCAGCATCGCCGCGCATAATGCGGACAAGGCGAACGAATGTCTCGCGTTCTGTGAAGTGATTGAATCGCTCGTCGACCAACTGGAGCCGGACGAGCAGTTGCTCATCCGCGAGCGCTATATGAAGGGGGCGCGCATCACGGACACGAACGTATACAGCTTCGCCTTCGACCCGCCGATCAGCGCGGTCACCTACGGCCATATCCGCAAGCGGGCCTTCCAGAAGCTGCTGCACGCGTTCCAGTATGTGTTCCCGGGTCATAGCGGATGAGGGCCACAACACAACGACAAATAAGCCCGGACCGCCTGTTCCCAGGTCGTCCGGGCCTTTCTTTTTCCGATAAGCCTTACTTCTTGCTCTCCTGCGGATACATCTGCTCGCGCAAGCCTTTGATCTCGTCGCTGTCGAGGTATTCGTCGAATGTCGTCACCCGGTCGATGATGCCGTTCGGCGTAATCTCGATGATGCGGTTCGCAATCGTCTGCACGAACTGATGGTCATGCGACGTGAACAGCATCGTGCCGTCGAAGTCGATCAGACCGTTGTTAAGCGCGGTGATGGACTCCAGATCCAAGTGGTTCGTCGGCTCGTCAAGGATGAGCACGTTCGCGCCCGCCATCATCATTTTCGAGAGCATGCAGCGCACCTTCTCGCCCCCGGACAGGACGCTCGCCTTCTTCAGCGCCTCTTCGCCGGAGAAGAGCATGCGGCCCAGGAAGCCGCGCAGGAATGTCTCGTCCTGATCCTTCGAATATTGGCGCAGCCAATCGACCAGATTGTCTTCCACCCCGTCGAAGTAAGCCGAGTTATCCTTCGGGAAATACGCCTGCGACGTCGTCACGCCCCAGCTGAACGTGCCGGCATCCGGCTCCAGCTCGCCCATCAAAATCTGGAACAGCGTCGTCTTCGCCAAGCCGTTCGGTCCAACAAGGGCGATCTTGTCGCCTTTGTTCACGACGAGATGCAGATTATCGAACACCTTCTCGCCCTCAACCGTCATGGTGAGGCCTTCGATCGTGAGCAATTGCTTGCCTGCTTCCCGTTCGGACTTGAAGTTGATGAACGGATATTTCCGGTTCGACGGACGGATGTCGTCGAGCGTAATCTTGTCGAGCATTTTTTTGCGGGCGGTCGCCTGCTTCGACTTGGACGCGTTCGCGCTGAAGCGCTGAATGAACGTCTGCAGCTCTTTGATCTTCTCTTCCTTCTTCTTGTTCTGGTCGCGCGCCATCTTCAACGCCAGCTGACTCGACTCGTACCAGAAGTCGTAGTTCCCCGCATACAGCTGAATCTTGCCGAAGTCGATATCGGCGATATGCGTGCACACCTTGTTCAGGAAGTGACGATCGTGGGATACGACGATGACGGTGCCTTCATAATCCATCAGGAAATGCTCCAGCCAGTTGATCGACTCGAGATCCAGATGGTTCGTCGGCTCGTCAAGCAGCAGGATGTTCGGGCGTCCGAACAGGGCCTGCGCCAGCAGGACGCGGACCTTCTGGTTGCCGTCCAGCTCCGACATTTTGTCGTCGTGGAGATTCTTCGGAATACCCAGCCCGATAAGCAGCTCGCCCGCATCCGCTTCGGCTTCCCAGCCGTTCAGCTCGGCGAACTCGCCTTCCAGCTCGCCCGCGCGCATGCCGTCCTCTTCGCTGAAGTCGGCCTTCGCATAGAGCGCATCCTTCTCCTTCATAATGCTGTACAGCCGCTGGTGACCCATAATTACCGTCTCCAGCACCGGAAATTCATCGTATTCATAATGGTTCTGCTTCAATACGGACATACGGTCTCCCGGAGTAATGTGAACCTCCCCGTTGGTAGGCTCGATTTCGCCGGATAATATTTTAAGAAATGTCGATTTACCTGCTCCGTTCGCGCCGATAAGACCGTAGCAATTGCCGGGAGTGAACTTGATATTCACATCCTCGAACAAAGGCCGCTTGCCGTATCGGAGCGTAACGCCGGTTGTACTAATCATGGCATTCCCGTCCTTTAACACGCGATTTATCATTCAAATGACTATTATAGCACAATATGGCCGGTTATGCCCGCTTCCTGCGCAATGACGCCCCTGCTATCTGAATCTGACGAATTGTCCCCCGCGTACCTTCGCCGTTCCCGGGATGTTCGGATAAATATGCCAGGGGGCTGTTTCCGCTGCTTTTTTTCCTATATAATGTAACTATCTGTGAATGAAAGCGAGGGATGTTATATGGTGAATGCATCTGTATATAACGTTCGGGAGGAACGAGCAAGCGCCCGGCGCTTCGGCATGATTCAACTCTAATCCCAAGCGTCGGCCCGCCTGATACCGTGCTCCCGAACTTGCTGCCGCTACGTCGTCTGTCCCTGCAAGGGACATCGTTGGTACTGCAACGCAAGTTCATTTTATGCGGCATCGACCGCACCGAAGGAGATATCAGGCTTGAACGAAACCGATAGCTATTGCAACATCCATAATGACCACAATCAACAACGAAATGAAATAAATGGAGCTGCTGCGGGCAGCGATGCGCTGGCCGGGCTGGCCAGCCTCGGCTGGGACAGCCGCTGGACCGAGACGTGGAGCCAATGGTTGAACGGGCTCAACGAAGCCGCCCAGCGCCGCTATGCGGGCGGACTGGTGCCGGCGCGCGTCTTGCTCGCGCACAAGCATCTGTACCGCATCGCCGGCCCGGACGGCAGCGAATGGCTCGCCGACGTATCCGGCCAGGCGCGCAACCAGATGACGGCTCCGGCCGATTGGCCGGCCGTCGGCGACTGGGTGGCCGCCGCGCCGCGGCCGGCGGAAGGCCGCGCGACGATCGCGGGCGTGCTGCCGCGCCGCAGCCTGTTCGCGCGCAAGGTCGCCGGCTGCCGCCCGGAGGCGCAGGTCGTGGCGGCGAACGCCGATGTGGCGCTGCTCGTCACGTCGATGACGCTCGACTTCGAGCCGCGCCGGCTGGAACGCTACGCCGCGCTTGCCTGGGACAGCGGGGCCGTGCCCTGCATCGTGCTCACGAAGGCCGATGCGGCCGACGATGCTGACACCTTCATCGCGCAGGCCGAGCTCGCCGCGCCGGGCACCGACGTGTTCGCGGTGTCCGCGCTTACCGGCGACGGCCTAGAACGGCTGCGCGCGCGGCTTGCCCCGGGGACGACGGTCGTGCTCGTCGGCTCGTCCGGCGTCGGCAAGTCGACGCTTGCCAATGCGCTGGCCGGCGGCGAGCGGATGGCGACGCAGGAGGTGCGCGCCGGCGACGGCAAAGGGCGGCACACGACGACGCACCGCGAGCTGCTGCCGCTCGAAGGCGGGGCGTGGCTCATTGACACGCCCGGCATGCGCGAGGTCGGCATGACCGCCGCCGACCATGACGGCTTGTCCTCGGCCTTCGAGGACATCGAGGCCTTGGCGGCCGCCTGCCGCTTCCACGACTGCTCGCACAGCCAGGAGCCGGGCTGCGCGGTGAACGCCGCGATCGCTTCCGGCGAGCTGGAAGCGGGCCGCCTCGCCAGCTACCGCAAGCTGCTGCGCGAAGAGGCCCGGATGCGCCAAGCCGAGGCAGTCCGCTTGCGGCGCCTGGAGGCGAAGGGCGCAAGGAAGCCGGCCAAGCGCCGCTAAGCGCAGCCGAAGCGGGCCGTCCTGACGGACGGTTCGCCTTCCCGCTCGCTGGACGGGCAATGCCCGCCCCAAGATCAACAAAGCCATCTGCCCCAGGCTCAGCGCCTTGGCAAATGGCTTTTTTGGCATGGATTACATTTCTATTGTCCGCCTGGCCACGTCTCTCCGAGCGCCAGCAGCTTGACCTTCGACTCATCGAGCTTCCGCCGCAGCCGTTCCGCTTCCAGCCGATCGAGCGCTTCCTTCGGCGTGTCATCGGCCAGCTTGAAGGCGCCGTAATGCATCGGGATCATCAGCTTCGCGCCTACATCCTCGAACGCCTGCAGCGCTTCCTCCGGCGTCACATGCTGACGGGACATGAACCATTCCGGCTCATAGGCGCCGATGGGCAACAGCGCGACATCGATAGCGAAGCGGCGGCCAATCTCCCGGAAGCCCCGGAAATATCCGCTGTCCCCGGCAAAATAAACCGTCTCCTTCGCTGGCAGCCGCTCTCCCGACTCCGCGGCTTCGAAATCCATCCGTTCCAGCACATACCCGCCCCAGTGGGAGCGGTTCATATCGGAAAGCGTCCGTCGCGTCCAATGCTGGGCCGGCACGAAGGTCACTCGTACGGAATCAATCACGAGTTCCTTCCACCATTCCAGCTCGACCGTCTGCGGGAAGCCTTTGCGCACCATCTTCGCCTTGAGCCCTCCCGGCACGACCAGCAGCGTGCGCGGGCTTACCAGCTTGCGAAGCGAGCCCAAATGCAAATGATCATAATGGGAGTGCGAGATGAGAATGACATCAACCGGCGGCATCTGATCAATCGGAATGCCGGGCGGAGACAATCGCTTCTCCATCGCCATGCTCGCCGCCCATACCGGATCCGTGACGATATTCAAGCCGCCCATTTGCAGCAGGAAGGTGGAATGCCCGATCCAGGTGACGGACAGGCCGCCATCATTGGCATGCAGCCTGGCGAGATCCGGCTCCACCTGCGGAACGACATAAGAATAATCCTTCTGCTTCAGCCGCACTTTGCGTTCGGCGCGCCAACGCCGGAATTGCTTCCATGCTTTTTCTGTCGACACATTGTCCATATTCGTGTAATAGCGCTTCATGGCACCACCTCATTTGCACACCAAGTATTCGTAAGCCTTGCCGTTCGATCGTGCATCAGCAAGGAAGGGCCGGGCAAGAAAAATCCATTCTCGTACTAGAATAACAAATCGGTCCGGCGAACTCCAATTCACCCCGCCGCCCAGCCGGCGTTCTCCAACCATTGCGTCGTTCCGCTTCCGCGCCGCACGCGGCCCGGCGCTGTCTGCCTCTATCGTATGCGCGCGCCGCAGCGCCGTCTATCTCCGTCCGGCAAAAGCAGCGAACGCCCACAGCGCTAGAGCGGTTGAGGCAGGCTGCTGCCGCAAAGCGCTTTTCTCTATTTTTAACTCAAAGCGGCCCGTTCCAACCTCTTCCCTCACAACATCTTGTCCGAGGACCCGCATTGTTCCCGGCTATGCCTTCATGTACAATGGAGACATACCAGAATGATACAGGAGGTGCCGTCAATGCAATTGATCACAATCGAACCGACGCCGAGTCCGAATTCCATGAAGCTTCATCTGGATGAGACGCTGCCGGCGGGCGTACGGCGAACCTACTCTGAAGATAACCGCCGCTCCGCGCCGCCGATCATCGGGCAGCTGCTCGATATCGACGGCGTGAAGAGCGTCTTTCATACCGCGGACTTCATCGCGCTGGATCGCTATCCGAATGCGGATTGGGCCCGCATCCTGGCCGATGTGCGCGATATTTTCGGACAGTCTCAGGAAGAGAGCGGACAGGGCGAGGAATGGTCGGCCTGGACCTCCTTCGGCGAGGCGCAGGTCTATGTTCAATATTTCCGCGGCATTCCGATGCAGATTCGGGTGCAGGCGGATAACCGTGAGGAGCGCGTCGGCCTGTCCGAGCGCTTCGTGAAGGCGGTCACCGAGGTCGCCAGCGCCACCTTGATCAAGGAGCGCAAGCTGAGCGACTACGGCATCCGCTACGGCGAGCTGGCGGATATCGCGCGCGAGGTGGAGCAGGAGCTGGAGGCCGCTTATCCGGAGGAGCGGCTTGCTTCGCTCGTGCGCCAGGCGATCGAGAAGGCCAAGAGCGATGAGCCGTTCATCGAGGAGCGGCGCGAGCTGACGGAAGAAGAGCTGGCCGCGCGCTTGAAGGACAGCGATTGGCGCGTGCGCTATGCAGCGCTCGATCGGATGGAGCCGGAGGCCAGCCGCTTGCCGCTGCTGGCGGAGACGCTCCGCGACCCGCAGAGCCAGATTCGGCGCCTGACGGTCGTCTACCTGGGCGAGATCAAGACGCAGGAATGCCTGCCGCTGCTGTTCGAAGCGCTGCGTGATGCCTCGGTCAGCGTCCGCCGCACAGCAGGGGACACCTTGTCCGATATCGGCGATCCGGCGGCGATCGAGCCGATGATCGAAGCGTTGAAGGACAAGAACAAGCTGGTCCGCTGGCGCGCGGCCCGCTTTCTCTACGAAGCGGGAGACGAGCGGGCCGTGCCGGCGCTGGAGGAAGCGGCGAACGACAGCGAATTCGAGGTCGCGCTGCAGGCGCGCATGGCGCTCGAACGCATCCGCTCCGGCGAGGAAGCGGTCGGCACGGTCTGGCAGCAGATGGCCCGCCTGCGCGAGCAATCCGAAGCCGAAAGGGCCTAACACTAGGCGGCGCTGCAGCAGTTCAGTAGACAATGGAACAACGGAACGGCAGGGTGCTTCCCTTTTTAGCAGGACACGCCACGCCTGCCCATAGCACAAGACGGTATCCTGAGCGGATACCGTCTTGTGATCATATCCGAACTCTACAGCCCGGGAATCAGCTCAATGTCCCGGCGACGGCGCCATTGCCGCTTCTTCCGGATGCTGTGTCGCATGGAACTGCGTCGTGTACAGCGAGGCATAGCGCCCTTCCCGCTTCAGCAGCGCTTCATGCCGTCCCCGCTCCACAATCTCGCCCTCTTCCACGACGAGAATCTGGTCGGCGGAGAGGACCGTGGACAAGCGGTGGGCGATGACGATGGTCGTCCGCCCCTGCATCAGCTCCGACAGAGCTGCCTGCACATACGCCTCCGATTCGGAGTCCAGATGGGATGTCGCCTCATCGAGAATGAGGATGCGCGGATTTTTGAGAATCGCCCGCGCGATCGCCAGCCGCTGCCGTTCCCCGCCGGAGAGACGGTGCCCCCGCTCCCCGACGACGGTGTCATAGCCTTGCGGCAGGCCGGCAATCATATCGTGAATATAAGCCTTGCGGCAAGCCTCCTCCAGCTCGGCCTGCGTCGCGCTGTCCTTGGCGATACGCAGGTTATCGGCCACGGTGGCATGGAACATGAACGACTCCTGGGTGACGTACGCGACCTGGGCGCGCAGCGACTCCAGCGTCACGTCCCGCACGTCATGGCCGTCGATGGAGACCGTGCCTGAGCTCGCGTCATACAGGCGGCCGATCAGGTTGATCAGCGTCGATTTGCCGGCGCCGCTCGGCCCGACAAGGGCGACCACTTCCCCGGGATCCGCCTGGAAGCTGATGCCGCGCAGCACCTCTCCTCCGCTGCCATAGCGGAAGGTGACATCTGAGAATTCCACCGCGCCTTGAACCGTGTCAAGCATCTTCGCATTCGGCCGGTCCGTCACCTCCGGCTCCATATCCATATATTCGAAAATGCGATGGAACACGCCCATCGCGGTCACGACCTCGACGTGCAGATTCAGCAAGGTCCCGAAGGGCTGATACAGCCGGGACAGATAGGCCGCGAAGGCGACGATCGCGCCGATCGTCATCGGGCCGTATATGACCTGATAACCTCCGTACATATAGATCAGCGCCGTGCCGAGCGGCCCCAGCGTCGAGACGAACATGAAGAACCAGCGTCCGGCCAGATTGAGCTTCACTTCCAGCTCTTTCACCTTGTTGTTCTGCTCCTCGAAGCGGGCTTGCAGGGCAGCTTCACGCCCGAAGATACGGGTCAGCATTGCGCCCGAGACGCCGAACACTTCCCCCAATTGCGCGGACATATCGGCCCGCACCTTCTGTGTCTCCGAGCGCAGCCGCTTGCGGTAGCCCGATACTTTGCGCACCGGAATCATCGACAACGGCAGGATGACGATCGCCATCAGCGCCAGCTTCCAGTCGAGCGTGAACAGGATGCCAATCGTCGTGCAGATGATGACGATCTGCGTGAGCGAAGAGACGGCGACATTCGTGACGACATTCTGAATCGCGGCCACATCATCGGTCACCCGCTGGATGACCTCGCCGGAGCGGGCGGCGGTGAAGAAGCCGACCGACTGCCGCTGCAGGTTCCGGAACAATCCCTGCCGCAGATCGGACATGATATGCTGCGTAACGAGCGTATTAAGATGGCTCTGCAGCACGCCCAGCATCCCGCTTGCGATCGGCAGCACGACGAGCAGGGAAGCGCAGGTCAGCAGCAGCGCCACATCCTTGTTCGGGATGGCGATGTCGATAATGCGCTGCATGACGAGCGGCGGCATCAGGCCGATGACGGCGCCGGAGAGCGCCAGAAACACAATCCAGAAAAGCCGGAACAGATACGGTCGGAACAGCGCCCCGATCCGCTTGAAGGACACGTCTTTCACTGAGACGCGCGGCTGGCCCTTCGCATCGCGGATTGGAACCGGGCGGTTGCCCCAGCCTTGGTACATTCAGATTCCCCCTCATTATCCGGCTTATCTCCCCGTTTACGCCAGTATATGTCTTGCCTTACACTGTCACCATTGTAGTACTGTGATGTTGATTCTATTATAATCGCAAAAAGCGGGTTAGGAAGACATTGCCCGTAGAAAAAACGAGGGTATTTCGCGTAACTCGCTGCACAGATCTCGAAATTCCTGCGAAATTCAGGCTGTTGAGAAAGTCCAAAGGATTTTTGGGCACTTCATCAGGACCTGTCTCTCAGTAGAAAAATTTTATCTGATCGAAGTGCCTGAAAACTGCACAATGAAATGTCTATCCGATAGGCGAAGTCCTCAAAACTGTACGGTTTCGCAAGACACGTTGATTCAGTAGGCAAAATCCTGCACAAACCCCCATGACGTCTACGACGTCACCCCCCAGAATGAAAATAGGTAGATGTAAACTTTTAAAGTTACTGTAGATGGTAATCATGAGACTAACAAATCCAAGGACGACTGTATTATTGGGGTACGACCCTGTTGCACAAACCGTCCAATTGCGATCGCGAGAACCGCCCAATGCACACCCAAGTGCGTGTATAAAATTTCCTTATTCAGGTCGCATGATTTGTTAGTACACATGAAAGCAGGTGCAAGCATGGATGCCGTACGCGAATGCTGTTGCGGATTAGATGTCCATCAAAAAACAGTAGTTGCCTGTATCCTTTACGGGGATTTAGAATCCAAGCCCAAGAAAGTCATCGAAAGCTTTGGAACAACAACTACCGAACTACTCCGACTTCAAGATTGGCTTAACGCACATGAGTGTAAAGAAGTAGCCATGGAGAGCACAGGTGTGCTGTGGAAACCGGTATGGAATATTTTAGAGTCTAGCTGCTATTTAGTGTTGGCAAACGCTAAACAAATCAAGAATACACCAGGGCGTAAGACAGACAAGAAAGATGCGGAGTGGATTGCACAACTTCATCGTTGTGGTCTCATTCAACCAAGCGTGGTGTTGCCGCAGCATTTGCGGGATTTACGAGATCTAACGAGGTATCGTCTGAGAATCGTGGTGACCATTGCTTCTGAGAAGAATCGTATCCATAAAATTCTTCAAGACGGAAACATCAAGCTTACGAGTTTTATGAGTGATTTGTTCGGCGTATCCGGGCGTCTGCTTCTGGAAAAGCTCATGGACGGAGAAGTACTCGTAGAAGATGACGTACGCGAACTTGTCAAAACCAAGCTAAAAACAAAAGTGCCTCAGTTAGTTGAAGCTCTGAATGGTCAGCTACGGCGACATCATCGTGTTATGATGCGTGCACACTGGAAGCACCTGCTGTTCGAGGAAGCAGAACTGCAAGAAATTGAATCATTAATCGACGAACAGCTTGAGCCTTATCGAAAAGAGATTGAGTGTTTAGACAGCATTCCCGGAATTGACAAGTCTTGCGCTTCCGCTATATTTGCAGAAATGGGGCCGGATATCGCCACGCGTTTTCCCACGGTCGAGCAATTCACCTCATGGGCAGGGGTATCTCCAGGTAATAATGAGAGCGCGGGGCGCAAGAAAAGCCGGAAATGCCTGCAAGGGAACAAGTATCTGAAACGTAGCATAACGCAAGCGGCATGGGCAAATTACAGGTCAAGGAATCGAATAGGTGAGCACTTTAGACGGATACGGAAACGACGAGGCGAAAAAACAGCAAGCGTAGCAACCGGACATCTCTTAATTAAGATCATTTATGCCATGATGAAAGAAGGAACGCCATACAAAGAAATAGACATGCAGGTACGCATGTCTAAACAAAGAACAGCTAATTTTTACGTAAAGAAACTCCAAGAGCTGGGCTTTGCACTTCAACTAACTGAAAACGAAACAAGCTAAATTTTGAAAATGATGTGATCATTTTCGGGGGGTGAGTCTTTTTTTGCTTTCTTAGAGTAATAATGGCCCGAAAAAGTTCTATTCATACATTTTGAAAGGGCTGTCGTGCTTACTTCAACGTTTTTATTTTCGTATAAAATACAGCAATTCTGTAGGGGCGACTTCACCAGAATGGGAATCCTGTAAAACTGCAGCAATTTCACCCGTTTCTCTTCAACTTATCTCAAAAGGGCCTAAAATGATGTAGCTGTGCAGCAATTCCTCGAAATGTGGACTCATTGAGCCGAAATTCCTGTAAAATAGCAGCAATTCCCTCCACACGTTAAAACGCCAGGAGATTATGATGTCTCCAGAAGGCGATGACGCTCTGAATGCCAAGTTTCGATTAGGTAATCACCCCTCCGAAAAAAAGGGGTTTTCCAACAGCCTGATTTTTGCAGGATTGCTGCTGGGCGGAGTTGGTTGTGTTGTTTTTGCAGACTGTGCAGGACCTGTGCCCCACAAACAAAAAAGAGCAGTCTGCACCGACTGCTCTCCAGTAATCCATAATGGCGATCGATACAAGGAAGATAAGGGGGCCGGCAAGAGAAGCATCGCGGTCCCTTCCGTCTCGCTCCGCAGCCCGGCTTCCTTCCGTCTCGCCCCGCAGCTTCGAGGCTGTCCGCCCCACCGCTGCGCTCCCCTTATCCGCGGGCGTTCTACAGCAGCTTCTCAATGACGGCGTTCGCCGTGCTCTCCTTGTTGTCGATCGATTCCTGGTACGTGCGCTTGAAATACTCGACATACAGCACATCCAGCAAGTACAGCTGCGCGATCTTCGCGGACAAGGATCCGCCCTGGAGCGGGCCCTCATTCGCTCCGCAGAGGAGCGTAACATCCGAGTGCGTTGTCAGCGGAGATTTGACGAAGCGGGTGATCGAGATGATCCTGGCTCCCTTCTCCTTCGCCTTCTTCGCAACCTCGATCGTGTCCTTGGTCGAGCCCGAGTAAGAGAACATGACCGCCACGTCGCGCTCGGTCATGAGGGCGGCCGACATCATCTGAAGATGGGAGTCGAAGGAGCATTCCGTCTTCTTCGTGATGCGCATAAATTTGTTCTTCGCTTCCAGCGCGGTAATCAAGGACGTGCCCACGCCAAAAAAATGAATGCGCTCCGCCTGAACCATGTACTCGATCGCCTTCTCGATATCGTCGGCCTTGAGGAGATCGTACGTCTCGTTGATCGCATTGACATTCGTGGTCAATACTTTGGATGCCACCTGCTCGATCGTGTCGTCCATCCCGATCTGCTCGGTCAGCTGCGGAATTTCATTTTCCACCGTAATGCTGTGCGCCAATGCGATCTTGAACTCCTGATAGCCCTTGAAGTTGAGCGACTTGCAGAACCGGAAAATACTCGATTCCCCGACGTCGCAGGCATCGGCCAGATCGGTAATGGACATATAGATGACGCTTCTCGTATGCTCCAATATATAATCCGCTACTTTGCGCTCGGTGTTCGTGAAGGAATTATACATGGAATGAATGCGAGTCAGAATACTTACAGTGCGCAGTGCATCCACCCCCTTAATGTCTTGTCACGGCAAAAGACGCGATGCGGCGCCCAACAGCCCCGCCTTGTTCCCGAGCGAAGCCTTGACGATGCGAACCCCGGCGAAGCTGTCCATAATGAACTCCTTCGTCCGCTCTTCCGCCTGGCGGACCAGCTCGTCCCGCTCCATGACGCCGCCGCCAACCACGATGGCGGAAGGATTGAAGATGTGGACGATGGACGCCAGCCCGGCCGCGACTTCCGTGATCCAGTCGTCAATGACGCGCCGCAGCGGCTCGTTGCCTTTATCTATTTTATCAAATAATATCCGCCCGTTGATACATTCCGGGTCAACCTGACGCGCCAGATGAACCAAGGCGCTCGTTGAGGCGAATTTCTCGTAATACGGTTTGAATTCCGGATCGCGGCGTTCCGCCCAAGCATGCGTCAGGATATGGCCGAACTCGGCGGCCACGCCGTTCGCGCCCCGGTAAATGTCGCCATTGATGACGATCGCGCCGCCGATGCCCGTGCCGTAGGTCAGACACAGGAAGTCGGCATAGGACCGGCCGGCGCCGAAGCGCCCCTCGCCCAAGGCAGCCGCATTGACATCGTTCTCGACCCGGACCGGCTTGCCGAACCGCTCCGTCAGCCTATCCGCGATGCGCATCCCCGTATAGCCCGGAATATTTTCATTCGCGTATACGATCACGCCCGCGTCCGCATCGACCTGACCCGCCGTGCTGACGGCAATCGCGTCATAGCCGCTGTACTCCTCCAGGTGAGCCATAAGCTTCCCGATGACATGCTCGCCGCCGCGCTTGCTCTCGGTCTCGTATTCCTGGAACCGCTCAATCCGTCCCGACTCGTCGCACAGGCCGATCTTTGTCGAAGTCCCGCCAATATCCGCCGCCACAATTTTCATAACGAACGCCCTGCCCTTCTCTATGCGCTGTATAGAAAACAATCAGAACATCATGCTAGACGTTAATCTTCAGTCCCGCTCAATGGCCTTCACGAAGCGCTTCGTAATCTCCATCGGTCTCGTAATCGCCGAGCCGACGACGGCCGTATGCACGCCGAGTTCGAATGCCCGCTTCAGCTCCTCCGGCGTCGAGATGCCGCCTTCCGCAATGACAGGGACAGGGGAAGCGGCCGCAAGCTTCCCGAGCAGCTCGAAGTCCGGCAGCGCCTTGCCCCGGGTCGCGTCCGTATAGCCGCACAGCGTCGTGCCGATGCAGTCGAAGCCCAGCTCGATCGCCGTCATGGCCTCCTCGTATGTGGAGCAATCCGCCATGAACAATTGATCCGGATACTTCGCTTTTAACTGCGGGAACTGCTCCGCAATCGTCGTCCCGTCCGGCCGCACCCGATCCGTCGCGTCAATGGCGATAATATCGACGCCTTCGCGATAAAGCAGTCCGACTTCCCGGTCCGTCGGCGTAATGAATACGTCCGAGCCTTCGTAGTCCTGCTTGATAATGCCGATGATCGGCAGCTTCACCTGCTTCTTCATCTCCTGAATATCTTCGACGCTGTTCGCGCGGATTCCCGCCGCTCCGCCCAGGAAGGCGGCATACGCCATTCTCCCCATGATGAAAGGGCTGTGCAGCGGCTCATCAGGCAGCGCCTGGCAAGACACGATCAGCTTCCCTTTGACTTGTTCAAATACATTGGCATTTCTGTTCATCTGTATGCATCTCCACGTGTTAGTAGTGTATTTCTTCACTCTGAAGTTATCCTTACTATATCACCGCTCTCGCCATACAGTAAATTATTTTCTTTTTATATTTTGTTTTTGAAAAAAATTTCTTCCTACTACTTTACGGACTCCGGAATGGCTTTCGTCGCATTCTGCAAACTTTCGGGAACATTTGTCATTGATTCCCCCGGGGGTATTCTTTATACTTAACGAATATAACGTGCCATTGTGCACATCATGCAAATCCTCATCCTATCCGAGATGAGGTAGAGGTTGCGGTTGTTAGTAGTATCTCTGCGGAGGCGGGAAGCGCCGAGGAGGCAGAGAGGAAGGAACCACCGCCGAAGTCTGCGGGCATCTTCCGGCACGCGGGCTGGGGCTGTTGCCGAAAGGCGCAGCACTGTCATACGGGATAACCCGTCCCCGTATGGTGCGCTATCTTTTAAGGAAGGGTATGATGGGGACGGTCTAACCGTCGGACGTGATACGCTCGAACGGTTTTTTGTCATGTCGCCGCTCCTTCCGACCACTGTTCAATCAACAAGGAAGCGAGGGTTTTCAAGAATGAAGGCAACAGAAGATAATCGGCAGTCCGGGCTGCGCCGCAGCCTGAAGACCCGTCATATTACGATGATCGCGCTTGGGGGCTCCATCGGCACAGGGCTGTTCCTGGCCAGCGGCGGAGCCATCGCCCAAGCGGGACCGGGCGGCGCGCTCGTCGCCTATATTGCCGTCGGCATCATGGTCTATTTCCTGATGACCAGTCTGGGCGAGCTGGCCACCTATATGCCGGATCCCGGATCGTTCAGCACCTATGCGACCCGCTTCGTCGATCCGTCGTTCGGGTTCGCGCTGGGCTGGAATTTCTGGTTCAACTGGGCGATTACGATCGCTTCGGAGCTGGTAGCCGCTACGCTCATCATCAAATACTGGTTCCCCGACAGCAATTCATTTTTATGGAGTCTACTGTTCCTCAGCATCATTTTCTTGCTGAATTTTTTGTCCGTCAAAGGCTACGGGGAGTCCGAATATTGGTTCGCTATCATTAAAATCGCAACAGTCCTTATTTTCCTCGTCGTTGGCGTGCTGATGATCTTCGGCATCCTGGGCAGTGAACGCGTCGGCTTCGAAAATTTCCGGATCGGAGACGGACCGTTCCACGGCGGATTCTTCGCAGTGCTCGGCGTCTTCATGGCGGCAGGGTACTCGTTCCAGGGCACCGAGCTCGTAGGGGTCGCCGCCGGCGAGAGCGAGAACCCGCGCGAGAGCGTGCCGCGCGCCATCCGGCAAGTATTCTGGCGGATCCTGCTGTTCTACGTGTGCGCCATCTTCGTCATCGCGCTGCTGATTCCGTACACGCATCCGAGCCTGCTGGCCAGCGATGTGGACAGCATCAACACGAGCCCGTTCACGCTCGTCTTCGAGAAGGCCGGATTCGCATTCGCCGCCGCGATTATGAATGCCGTCATTCTGACCTCCGTGCTGTCTGCCGGCAACTCGGGCATGTATGCCTCGACGCGCGTTCTCTGGGTGCTCGCGAAGGAAGGCAAGGCGCCCAAGTTCCTGAGCAAGCTGAACAAGCGCGGCGTGCCGATCAACGCGCTCATCGTCACGACGATTATCGGGATGCTCGCCTTCCTGGCCAGCTTCTTCGGCGACGGCGTCGTCTATATCTGGCTCTTGAACGCCTCCGGCATGTGCGGCTTCATCGCCTGGCTCGGCATCGCGATCAGCCATTACCGCTTCCGGCGTGCCTTCGTGAAGCAGGGCCATGATCTGAAGGAATTGCCTTATAAGGCGAGATTCTTCCCGTTCGGCCCGCTGTTCGCCTTCGCGCTCTGTATGATCGTCATTGTCGGACAGAACTATCAGGCCTTCACCGGGAACGGCATAGACTGGAAGGGATTGTTGATGACCTATATCGGTCTTCCGATCTTCCTGTCCGTCTGGCTCGGTTACAAATGGAAGCACCGGACGAAAATGATTCCGCTGGACGAATGCAAATTCGACACCTGACCCGAATCATTAGATGATACGGCCCGCTTGCGCCGGGGATTTTCCCTGTAGCGCAAGCGGGTTTTTCTGTATCGAAGAACTGGGTAATCATGCATATTCCGCACCTATTTTCCACACACTAGGCGGAAATGACAGCAGAAGAGGTGTGTGTGTATGGATTCCGTTACGATGACCCGATCCCTGTTCGGCACGTCGATGGCCTTCCACATTATATTCGCGACGCTGGGGGTCGGCATGTCGCTCATGATCGTCTTCGCGGAGATTATGTACTGGCGCAAGAAGGACTCGGATTATGCGATTATGGCGAAGCGCTGGACCAAAACGCTGGGCATCCTGCTCGGCGTCGCCATTCCGTCAGGCACCATCGTCGGCGTCATGCTCGCCCTCCTGTGGCCGGGCTTCATGGAAATCGTCGGGCAAGTCATCGCGCTTCCGTTCCAGATCGAGATATGGGCCTTTTTCTTCGAGGCTTTATTTATGGCCATCTACTTCTATGCGGCGGATCGCTTGACCCATGGCATGCGCATCTTGAGCGTCTTCTTCGTCATGGTCGGAGCCAGCGCCTCCGCCGCGCTGATCACGGCCGCGCAGGCATGGATGAATACGCCGGCCGGCTTCAACATCGTCGATGGGAAGATTACCGACGTCGATCCGTGGGCGGCCTTCTTCAATCCTTCGTACGCGACCTCAGCGCTGCACGTGCTGAGCACGGCCTATATGACCGGCGCCTTCTTCGTCGTGACCGTCGCGGCCTGGCGCCTTCTCAAGCGCAATGTGACGGAGCGGGAAGCGGCCTATCACCGCAAAGGACTCATGCTCGGCCTCGTCATCGGGCTCGTCATGACGCTCGCCACCGCCTTGAACGGCCATGCCGCCGCCCAGGGCATGTACCGCCACAATCCGGAGAAGCTGGCTGCGGCCGAGGCGCTGTTCGAGACGACGACCCACGCGCCGCTCGTCCTCGGCGGCATTCCCGATCCCGAGACGCGGACAATCAAGTACGGCATCGAATTCCCGGGCATGCTCAGCTTCCTCGCCTCGAACCGGTTCGATGCCGAGGTGAAGGGGCTCAATGAGATTCCGCGCGAGGATTGGCCGCCGCTCTTCGTCCACACCTTGTTCAATCTGATGGTCGTGATTGGCTTCGGCCTGCTCGGGCTGTCGCTTGCGGTCGTGCTGTGGCGCGCATTCACGCGCAAGTCGCCGCGCCCTTATCCGCGCTGGCTCCGCTATGTGCTGGCCGTCACCGGACCGCTGTCGCTGCTATCCATCGAGACCGGCTGGATTTTCAGCTGCTCCGCGCGCCAGCCATGGACGATCTACCGCATTCAGCGCACGTCGGAGGCGGCACTGCAGAGCGATGATATGGGCTCCTTGTTCCTCCTCTTCGTCGGCATCTATGTGCTGCTGCTCGTGCTGACGGCGCTCGTGCTCCGCTTCTACTTCCGGCGGCATCCCGTCTCTGCGGAGCTGCAGGAGCCGACACCGGACCATGACCATCCGCATACGGAGGAGGCCTTTACATGACCGATGCCACGATCGCGATTTCGATATTGTGGATGTTCCTGTTCGTCTACAGTCTGCTTGGCTCCGTTGATTTCGGGGCCGGCTTCTGGTCGATGATCTACGGCCGCCGCAGCGAGGACGGCCGGGCAGCCGAGCTGGCCAACCGGTATTTATCCCCTTCGTGGAAGGTCACCAACACGTTCCTTGTTCTGTTCGTCGTCGCGCTCGTCGGATTTTTCCCCGGGGCGACGCTTGGGCTCGCTTCCGTGCTGCTCGTCCCCGTCTGTCTCGTGCTCGTGCTGCTCACGCTGCGCAGCGCCTTCCTCGTGTACGGATATTCCGTCCACCGGTACGGCCGCACGATCAGCATTATCTCGGGCGTGACCGGGCTGCTCATCCCGGGGCTGCTCGTCTCGGTGCTTCCCGTGACGCTGGGCGGCTTCATTATGGAGACTCCGGACGGCGGCTTGACGCTCGACTTCGGGAAGCTGCTGGCCAGCCCGACGCTGTACGCCCATCTCGCCTTCGGCTACGCGACGGAGCTGTTCTTCTCGGCCCTGTTCCTGGCCGATTACTCCCGCGAGGCGCGCGATGCCGCGACCTACCGCATCTATCGGCGCTGGGCCGTCATCTTCGGCCCCTTCAGCCTGCTGACCGCGCTCGCCATCACGCTTACCGTGCAGCCGGAGGCTGCCTGGATCGTGGCGGGCTTCCGCGAGCAATGGCTTGGCTTCGCGCTGTCCGCGGCGGCCTTCGCCATCGGCTATGCGTGCCTGTTCGTCTCGCGCCGCGACGGCTGGAAGGGACATTCCCGAGCCGCCGTCGTGCTCGTCATTTTGCAGTACGCCTTCGCCAGCTACGCGTACGGGAGAGCCCATCTGCCTTACATTATTTATCCGCAGCTGACGATTGAAGCGAGCATCACGAATCCTGCGATCTTCCGCTCGCTGCTCATCAGCTATATCGTCAGCGCCCTCCTGCTCGTCCCGGTATTTTATTTGTTCTGGAAGCTGTTTTTGAAGGACCGGCGCTACTTCGAGAACGAGCCGGAATGACAGGAGCGGGAGCGCGTGCTACAGTGAAAGTGCCCAAGTAGGACCAAGGGTGCGAGCATCCGTTCGGATCAAGCGCGGATCGGCCGGATGCCGCGCTTGCGAGGAGGAATACCATGAAATACTTATATGAGTTCATTGAGCACCAAGAAGACATGCCGTTCCGCATGTTCGTCAACAGCGTGGATCATATTCATTTCCATTGGCATAAAGAGGTGGAGATGATCTGCGTCCTGCAGGGGAGCGTGCGGATCTATGTCGGCCGGGATAATCATGAATATCATCCCGGCGATTTCCTGTTCATCAACAGCTTATCCGCGCACAAAATCGAAAAGACGAGCCAGGACAACGTATTGCTGACCCTGCAGTTCAGTCCCGATCTGCTTGAGCGGCCCATGCATATTCATTGCAGATCGCAGGATCGCGGGGCCGACGGCAAGCCTGAGCATGACAAGCTCCGCCATTACTTGGCGCGAATGGCGTGGGAGCTGAACAAAAAGCCTCCCGGGTACCAATCTTGCGCCGTAGGGCTGCTGCATATGCTGATCGGGCATCTGGTTCGATCCTTTCCGCATGAGGCGCTCCCGGACAGCGAGCCGGGAACCGAACCAGGCAACGATTACGAACTCAGACGGTTGAACCGGGTGCTTCAATATATCGATAAGCATTACAGCCAGAAGATTACGCTGCAGGATATCGCGCGGCAAGAGCATTTAAGCCTGCACTATTTTTCCCATTTTTTCAAAGACAGAATCGGCATCCCGTTCCAAAAATACTTGACGCTCATCCGCTTGGAGAAATCCGCCGAATTGCTCGCGAGCACCAATAAAACCGTGACGCAGATCGCTTCGGAATGCGGCTTCGCCAATGTAAAAGCCTTCAACAGCTATTTCAAGGAAAAGTATGGCACAACCCCGACGGGATACCGGGAGAAGCAGGAGCGGGACACGCTCAAAAAAAGCAACCGTTGGAATGTAAGCACAGGCCCGATCAATGGCGCTTACTACGATATCGACACGATCCAGGCGATGGATTCCTTATACGCTTATCTGGAGAGCGGCCATGAGCTGCCGCTCAGCCGGCCGCTGGCCAGCGACAGCATCTCCATTGATGTTCACGCCGATGACCCGGTTCATCCCTACGAGCCCAACTGGAGGATGCTCACCACGGCCGGACGGGCGCTCGAGGGACTCCGCGCCGATTGGCAGGAGCAGTTCCGGGAGATGCAGTCCAGGTTGAAGTTCCGCTACATTCGCTTTCACGGAATTTTCAACGACGAGATGATGATCTATAGCGAGACGGAAGACGGCACGCCCGTCTATAACTGGTCTTATGTGGATCGGCTGTACGACTTTCTGTTGAGCGCCGGAACGAGGCCTTTTGTCGAGCTGAGCTTTATGCCTTCGCTGCTGCGCCGTTCGGAGGAGACCATTTTTTGGTGGAAGGGCAATATCTCGCCGCCTCGCGACATCACCAAATGGACGGAGCTGGTGCGCCAGTTCGTGCGCCATTGCGTGAACCGGTACGGGCTGGAGGAAGTGAAGCAATGGTATTTTGAAGTCTGGAACGAGCCGGATCTGGAGGGCATCTGCTGGGCCGGAACCCGGGAGGAGTACTTTCGCTTTTACCAGGCGACGGCGGAGGCGATCAAATCGGTGGATCCCGATCTGAGAACGGGCGGTCCCGCGCTGGGATACGGATCGATATGGAACGATACATGGGCGGAAGATTTTTTCGACTATTGCCGGACCTCCCAAGCGCCGCTTGATTTCTTCTCGTTCCACGTCTATTCCGAGTATCCGTTCACCAGATATGAAGAGCGGCTGACTACCATTATGCCGCCTGATTTTTACGGCAGAACGATCGAGCGGATTCGCGGCAAGCTCAAGGCCGCACAGCTCCCCGTGATGCCGGAACTGCATGTGACGGAGTGGAACTTCTCGCTCTACGACCGGAATTATATTCATGACACGATGTTCATGGCCCCGTTCATTCTGCGGCATGCGCTCCAGTCTCAAGGGAATCTCCACTCGCTCGGCTTCTGGTCGTTCACGGACGTGTTCGAGGAGAGCCAGGCCGTTCCCGCCATCTTGCACGGCGGCTTCGGCTTAGTCAACCGCAATGGATTAAGGAAGCCCGCCTATTACGCGTTCGAGCTTCTTGCCAAGCTGAGAGGGAACCTTCTCCGGCAGGGCGACGGGTATGCCATTACGGTATCGGGCGGTGACTATTCGATTCTGTTATACCATTACGTTCATGTCGATCCCTTGTTCGCGAGCGGCGATTGGTCCGGACTGACGGAGCGGGACAGATATACGGTATTTGAGGAAAAAGGGGATCTGGAAGTCGCGCTTCATCTCGCAGGGCTGTCGGGGAACTATAAGGCGACAACGTACCGGCTCGACCGCGATCATGGCTCGCTCTTCGACGAGTGGGTGCGCATGGGCGCTCCCGGCACGCCGAGCGAGGAGGAAATCGATTATTTACGGCGGAGAACGGGGCCGGCCGTCACGGTGGAGTTCCTCGAAGGCGTCTCTTCCTTCGATCGCCGCTTCGTGATTCCGCCGCACGGCGTGCAGCTTGTGACCTTGCAGCGCCAATATTGAAGTGGAAGACACCCTTTTGCAACGAGAGGGTGTTTTTTGCTGTCTCGGGCCGAGTTCTCCGCTTCGAGTTCCGGTTCGCGATGGCCAGAAGAACAAAAAACGCCCCCCGGGTCGGCAATAAAGGCCAAGAAAACGCATTCATTTTTATTTAAACTGGGGATGTGCACGAAGGAATTAACCTAAGGAGGAACGGCCTATGGATCGGTACATGAAGTGGATGAATGAACGTTTTGCGCCCAAATTAGACAGCTTCACGAAAAATGTATGGGTTTTCTCGATCCAGGAATCGATTATGATTGCTCTGCCGATGGTGTTTATCGGCTCTTTGATTACGCTGCTGTCCATTCTCAATGATTTTATCCCGGGAATGCCGGATTTGTCGCCGGTATCGACCTTCAGCTTCGGCCTGCTGGGCCTCTTCATCTCGTTCCTCACCCCGTATAAAGTGATGGAACAGAAAGAACGCCATAAGATCAAACTGATCGCAGGCTGCACCGGCCTCTCTTTCTACCTGATGCTGCTGAGACCGACCATCGGAGAAGACGGAACGATCAGCTTCATCCTGGAGCGGTTCGGACCGAGCGGCATGATCACTTCGCTCATCGTGGGCGTGCTTGTCGCCGTTATCTTCAGCGCGTTTCACCGGTTCTCTTTTTTCAAAAAAGATACGAGTCTGCCGGAATTCATTGTCGATTGGTTCGACTTTCTCGTGCCGATTGCCGTGATTTTGTTAGGCGGGTGGGTTCTGACGTATCCGCTGCAGTTCGATATCTTCGCCCTGATCTTGAATGTGTTCGAACCGTTGAACCAGATTAGCCAAAGCTTAATCGGGTTCGTGCTGTTCAACTTCATCGGCGTGTTCCTGTATTCCTTCGGAGTCAGTCCGTGGGTGCTGATGCCGATCTTTTACGCGATCTGGCTGCCGGCCATCGAAGCCAATGCCGCCGCCGTCGCACAGGGCATGGAGCCGATGAACATCAACACCTTCGAGACGTTCTTCTCCGGCTGGGTCGGGGTAGGCGGCATGGGGGCCACGCTGCCGATGGTCATCTGGTTCCTTTTCGCCAAATCGAAGCGGCTGAGCGCCATCGGCAAGACGACGCTGGTGCCTTCGCTGTTCAATATTAACGAGCCGGTCGTCTATGGCGCCCCGATTGCGTTCAATCCGATCTTGATGATCCCGATGTGGATCAATGGATTGATTGTTCCGATTATCGTGTATGTCACCCTGGATCTTGGTCTTGTTCCTATTCCAAGCCAGCTGTTCCAGATGTGGTACACCCCGCTTGGGATCTCGACTTACATCGTCTCGGGAATCAGTGGGCTGATCTTATTGGCCGCGGTCCTGCTCATCATGTTCGCCGTCTGGTTCCCCTTCTTCAAGGCATATGACATGCAGGAATTAAAAAAAGAACAGCAAGCACAAAATCAAAAATAGACATCACCGCATGATACGGAGGTCTGGCTATGAAAACAGCAACTGAAACGAACATGCTTCTGACGCAATTGACGCTGGAAGAAAAAGCGTCGCTCTGCGCGGGATTGAATATGTGGATGACTAAAAGCGTCGATCGGCTGAATATTCCTTCGCTCGCCATGTATGACGGCACGAACGGAATCCGGAAAACGGCCAGCACGGAAGAGCTCGGAATCTTCGGGCACAATGTGCCGGCTACATGCTACCCGACAGGTTCGGCGATCGGCTCCTCGTGGAACGTGGAGCTGCTGCGCGAACTCGGAATCGCGCTTGGGAAGGAAAGCAGAGAGCTCGATGTCGATATCTTGCTCGGACCGGGCATCAATATGAAGCGAACACCCCTGGGGGGACGCAACTTCGAATATTATTCGGAGGATCCATGCCTGACAGGAGAACTGGGGGCGGCCTTCGTGGAAGGGCTTCAAAGCCAGGGCGTCGCGGCATCCGTCAAGCACTTCGCTTGCAACAATCAGGAGTACGAGAAGATGATCACCAGCTCGGAGGTGGATGAGCGTACGCTGCGCGAAATCTATCTGAGCGCGTTCGAACGAATTGTGAAAAAGGCGGACCCATGGACGATCATGTGCTCTTACAACCTGCTTAATGGCGAGTACACCAGTGAGAACGAGTTCTTGCTGAAGCGAATTCTGCGGGAAGAATGGGGATATGACGGCGTCGTCCTCTCCGATTGGACCGCCGTAGACAATCGCATCAAAGGCATTAAGGCAGGTCTCGATCTGGAGATGCCGGGTCCGGCTCACTATCATACGCAAGCGATCGTCCAGGCGGTGCAAGCCGGGGAATTAGAAGAGCAGGAATTGGACGCATGCGTGAGAAGAATTCTGGAGTTGGTTCGACGGACGAGAGAGCACCAGGCGGTAGCGATCCAATCCGCCGAAGAACGGCATGAGTTGGCCCGCCGTGCGGCTGCCGAGAGCATGGTTCTGTTGAAAAATGATAACGGACTGCTCCCGCTTCAGCCTGAGCGCCTGTCCTCCGTCGCCGTCATCGGCCGGTTCGCGAAGCAGCCGCGCATTCAGGGTGCGGGAAGCGCCAAAGTGACGCCGGCTCGCGTCGATATCCCTTGGGACGAGCTTCAAGACATCGCTGGCGGACGCCTTGAGCTTCGCTATGCGGAAGGCTATGCCCAAGCGAGCCCGATCGATCAGATCGATGAAGGCTTGATCGAGGAGAGCGTTGCACTGGCTGCACGCTCGAATGTAGCGATCATCTTCGCCGGACAACCCGAATCCTCGGAGTCGGAAGGAATCGACATCGCCTCGATCAACTTGCCGCCCCATCAGAGTAAGCTGATCCAAGCGGTAGCCGAAGCCCAACCGAATTGTATCGTCGTTCTCAGCAGCGGTACCTCCCTCGTCATGCGCCCTTGGGTTGATCAAGTACCTTGCGTGATTCAGGGCTGGCTGTCCGGTCAAGGGGCAGGCAGAGCCATCGCCGAGATGCTGTTCGGCCTGGTTAATCCTTCGGGCAAGCTGTCGGAGACATTCCCGGTCAAGCTGTCGGACACCCCTGCGACTCTCTATCCGCGCGGCGAGGACGGCAAGCTGTATTATCGGGAGGGACTGTTCACCGGATACCGATACTATGATCGGAAGCAGTTGGAGCCGCAGTTCCCCTTCGGCCATGGCCTGTCCTATACGACATTCGAATACGATTCGATCGAAGCGGTTCAGACGGGAGACGAAGTGCATGTCGCCTGCGTCATTCGCAATACAGGCACCCGAAGCGGCAAGGAGATCATCCAGTTGTATGTGAATGATGAAGAATGCAAGTGGGTGCGTCCGGACAAAGAACTGAAGGCTTTCGCCAAAGTCGAACTGGAGCCGGGGGAAACGAAAAAGGTTCACTTTACGTTGGAACGGCGGGACTTCTCCTATTACAATACCAAGGAGCAGGGCTGGGTTGCCGATACCGGGTTTTACAATATCCTCGCGGGAAGCTCCTCTCGCGATATCCGGCTTTGCAGCCGGCTGCACTGCGATTTCGGCACGCAAGCCGTTGCATTCCACACCTTCAGCCTGTTAAGCGATTGGCTGCGTTATTCCCATTCGCAGGCAGTGCTGGAGGAATACCTGGAGGATATGAACCGGCATTCGGAAGAAGCCATCGTCTTGAACGAGGAATTCATCGGATTCTGGAATGATTTCCCGCTGATTAAAATTATTCAAATGTTCGGCCAGCAATGGCTGCAAAACAAATCCCCTCGCCTCGTCATCCAAGAGATGCTGGATCGCGTAGCCCGCTGCCAGCCTGCGGACGAAGCAACGGCGGAACGCTAGAAGCGGGACAGCTCCTTCCGGCCCTTGGAAGGAGCTGCTTTGCTGTGCGGGAGAGCCGGTTCACAGGCCGGGGGATGAGGACTCGATATAAAACACGTACAAAAATTTTCTCAGATTTATTTTGGAAGCGGATGACTTGCTCTGTTCCTCCAGCTCCCGCATGCGCAGGCGCACTTCCTGAAAATCGAATAAACGCGAAGCGAAGTATTCGAAGGTCGGGTTGCCATAGTCGCTCAAGCCTAGCGACGCCAGATTAGTAAGCGCTTGCAAGGCTAAGCGGCGGATGCGCTGCTCGATCGCGCGCACGTCCTTCTGCAGATGGGCATCGGATCCAGCCTCCTTGCGGCTGCTTAGCGCCACCTGTTCGTAGATGGTCTTGAGCGGGGGCAGATCCGGCAGGATGCTATCTCCTTGCTCCTGTTCCTTGAGCCATGTCATAATCCGAATCAGATCGGGAGCGCCCGCTTCGCCGGCAATCCCCAATTGCAGCAGCAAGGACCGGGCCTGTTGTTCGATTGATTTTTCCTTGTAGAGGGGAATGCCTGGCGCGGCATCCGCGGTTCCGGTCCTGTCCAGCGTGCGAAGCGAATTGCGGATCGTCTGCATAGACTTCTCCAGCAGCAGATGATCGGAGACGCGCCGGAGCACGGCCAGCACCTCCAGACGGTTGATCGGCTTTTGGATAAAGGTATCGACGCCTTGCTGGTAAGCTTCGCCGATCATTTCCTTATTCTCCACCTGGGAGATCATAATGAACCTGCCGCCGTACTTTTCATCGCGCAGCGCTTTGACCGTCTCAATCCCGTCGCGCCCCGGCATCAGCAAGTCGAGAATGACAATGTCCGCCTCCCGGACAGCGGCCGCGGAAGCATGAGATCCGTCTCCCGCTTCGCCCACGACCTCTCCCAGCCCGCTCTCGTCCACGATGCGCGACAACATTTTGCGAACGGCAGGGTCGTCTTCAACCAGATAAAATTTCAACAACGTTGACAGCCTCCCTTTCGATCGAACAACCTCTTCAAGTCAGCCGCTCCACAGGAATTCGTATCTCGAAGCATGTGTTCCCGGGAGCGCTGCGGACGCGGATGTCTCCATCAAGCAAGCGGACGATATCGGCGGCGTGCGATAGTCCGATGCCGGTGGAAGAGTTGCCTTCGGCATCGAATTTGGTCGTGAATCCGGGATGAAAGATCAAATCGAGCTCATCGGCGGATATGCCCGGGCCGTCGTCCGTGACGGAGAACAAGATGGAATCGTCGCGGAGATCAACCTGCACTTGGATGCGGCCTTGATGCGGCAGCGCTTCTACGGCATTCGATACGATGTTGTTCAGTACGGAGAGAAGCGGGTAAATTTCGGTGGTGGACAGATTGATGTCGCATGTGGCCTGGATGTCTGCGCTTTTGCCGAGCAGCAAGCCGTAATTCGCATTGGCCCGCGTCACCAAGGCGCATAGTTCGGCAATCGAGATACGCTTGGACAGCATCCGTTCCTGCTGAATAATTTTGAATAAGCCGGATAAAATCCGTTCTGAATCCTTTTTCACCTCATGCACATGCTCCGCGATATGAAGCGCCTGTGACGCGCCCGGATGAGATTCGGTTTTGAGCGAACGGTACAACCGGTAGCTTTCCCGCGTAATTTCTTCGATATGGGACATCGATTTGCGAAGATAAAAGGCCTCTTCGAACAGATCCGAATTAATAAGCATTAACCGCTCCAATTCCTTCTGCCTCTGTTCTCCCAATGCCCGAACTTGACGAATCGCCAGCATATTGCATAGGCCTACGGCAAAAAAGCTTCGCAGCAAGCCAACGAGAACGACCAGCATCGTCTCATGAGCCGTCATGTGCGGCGGCGTGCCGGCAGCGAACCGAATGAGCAATTCCGCCCCATTGGATACGATATCCGCTAACGCGCCGAATATGGCGACTTTGACATGATATTCTACGTTGGCTTTCAATTTGAGCAGGGAGATTATCGCTGCGAAGGTGACATAATAGAAAAATACGGGCATATGCTGCATAAATCCTTCGTCTGCCGGGATGCCATGCAGCAGCATTCCTAACATGATGCGGAAGACAACGACGAATGCGCCCACGGCGATGCCGGTCGCAAGCACAGGCACGGAGAACCATAGCAGTCCGAAAAAATAGGCCATAATTCCGAGCGAGAAGCGAAAATCGCCGCCGAACGGGGTGATCTTCATTTCGCCCAGCAATCCCGTCGATAAGAGAATGATGCTCCAAATGAGCAGCCTGTGGTCTCGCACGCTGATTGTATCGCCCCTTTCCTCCCGATGCCCTCAACGTCCTCCCTCTTATCGTACCGGAAAAGAACCCGTTTTGTCTCGTAAAATATCCATTTTCAGGAATGCTTGCTTTCGAGCTTGCGTGAAGCGATCGACAGCACGTAGTTGACTATGAAGTACAGCAGCGCCGCAAACAGGAACGTCGGAATGACGTAGTTGATATTGTGGCCGTTAATGATATTGACATGGTTCATCAGCTCCGGCAGCGCAATGACGACCGCCAGCGACGTGTCTTTCAACAGGGAAATGAATTGGCTCACCATGGGCGGCACCATGCGGCGCAGCGCGATCGGGAGCACGATATGCCTCAGCGTCTGCACCTGCGTCAAGCCGGATGAGCGTCCTGCTTCAATCAGGCCCTTCTCGACGGAATTCAGTCCGCCCCGCACAATCTCGGAGATCATCGCGGACTCGAAAATAACAAGCGCAATGACCGCGGCGGTAAATTTATCAAGCTTAATACCGATCTGGGGCAGGGCGAAATAGGTAAAAAAGATAATCAGCAGCAGCGGCAGGTTGCGAATGGCCTCGACGAGGACCGCGAATAATTTGCCCAGCACCGGCACCTTGGCGTACCGGACCGTTCCCACCAGGACGCTGATGACAAAGCTGATCGCAATCGAGATCAGAGCCACCTCGATCGTAATGAGAAAGCCCTGCAGCAGAAATTGAATATTGACGGGGGACAGCGCTCCGATAAAGTCCATTAGGCCTCCACTCCTTTGCCGGTCTGGTACTTCTGTTCCAGGAAACGAATGCCGAAGCTTAGCGGAATCGTCAAAAGCAAGTAGAACGCCGCGGCAAAAATATACGTGCTGAACGTGTCGAAGGTGTCGGAATTAATCAGGTCGGCTTGGTACATCAAGTCCGGGGCCGACAGTACGGTCAAGATCGAAGAGTTTTTTACCAGGTTCAAAAATTGATTGCCCAACGGCGGAATGACTAATTTGATCGCCTGCGGCAGGATGACATGCCGCATCGCTTGAATATAGGTCAGCCCGGAGGAGCGTGCCGCTTCCATCTGTCCGGCGGGAACCGCCTGGATGCCGGCGCGAATCACCTCCGCGATAAATGCGGAGGTATAGACCGTCAAGGCGGTCAATCCGGCCGCAAACGGAACCAGAAGGGCGCCCGTCAGCAGCGGCAGGCCAACAAGAACAAAAATGGCGATCAGCATTAACGGGATATTGCGGATAAACTCGACATACGCGGTGCCGAACCATTGCAGCGGCTTGATGGGGGTAATGCGGAACACGGCAATGACGGCGCCGAGAATAAAGCTCGCGATCAGTGAAATCACGCTGGCTGCAACGGTCCCCCCGAATCCGATGAAATAGCGGTCGAGATGCTCGGTAAGGACGGTAAATTGAATCAACATAGTTTCCCCCTCCCAGGATGGGTCAGCTTCGGTCACGGTTTTCTAAAAAGGGGGCGAGCGCCTGCTCCCCCCTCAACGGTTTCGGTTTAGTTCGGTTTTTTGCCGATCCATTTCTCATACATCCGGTCGTATTCGCCGCTGTCCTTCAGTTCCTTCAAGGTCTCATTGACCAGCTTGACGAATTCTTCATCGCCTTTCCGGATTCCAATCCCATAAGGCTCATCCGTGAAGGTCTCATCCAGGACGCGGAAGTTGGTGTCCTGCTGCGCCATTCCATACAGCAAGGCATTGTCGGTCGTCAGCGCTTGGCCCTGGCCCGCTTTCAATGCCGTGAACGCCTCGGCATAGTTCTCGAATTCGAGGATCTGCGCATCCGGTGCCGATTCGCGAATGTTTTTGGCCGATGTCGATCCTTTGGCGGTCAACACTTTCGATTCCTTGGTCAGATCCTTGATGGAGTTGATCGGGCTGTCAACGGGAACGAGCAGCGATTGGCCAGCCGTAAAATAAACATCCGAGAAATCGATCTCCTTTTTCCGCTCATCCGTAATCGTCATCGTCGCGATAATGAAGTCAATGTCGCCGTTCTTCAGCATCGGAATGCGCGTTTTGGACGTCACTTCCATCAGCTCGATCGCGTTTTCGTCGCCGAGCACCTTTTTCGCGATCTGCTTCGCGATGTCGATATCGAGACCCTGCACTTCCCCGGTGCCCGGATCCTTCAGCCCGAACAGATTCAGATCGTACTTCACCCCGGCAATGATCTTGCCTCTCTTTTTAATCTGATCAATCGTTCCTTGGCCTCCGGCAGACGTTTGGGAACACGCGGATAAAGCGCTTACAATCAATGCGGCGGCTACAGCGGCCCCAATAACTTTAAACCAACGTTTCATTAAGAACACTCCTTTTTTATTCACCTGGGTCACTTCGTGATCAAAAGCAGACTTCTTAGTGGTTTAATATCCGGCTGAGAAAGACTCGCGCCCTCTCCTCCCGCGGGCTGGTAAAAAAGTCGACCGGCTCCGCCTCCTCGATAATCCGTCCTTGATCCATAAAGACGATGCGGTCCGCCACTTCTCTCGCGAAGCCCATCTCATGGGTGACGACGACCATCGTCATCCCTTCCCGGGCCAGCGTTCTCATCACATCGAGCACTTCCCCGATCGTCTCCGGATCGAGCGCCGAGGTAGGCTCATCGAACAGCATAATTTTCGGCTTCATCGCCAACCCCCGCGCGATCGCGACGCGCTGCTGCTGGCCTCCCGAGAGCTGCGACGGGTAAGCCTTCGCTTTATCGGCAATGCCCACCTTCTCCAGGTTCAGCATCGCCGCCTGCTCGGCTTCCTGCCTCGACATGCCGGCTACTTGTATCGGAGCGAGCGTTATATTTTCCAGCACAGTCTTATGAGGGTACAGGTTGAAATGCTGGAACACCATCCCGATATTCCGCCGCAATTGATTGATGTCGGTGGACTTGTCGTTGACCCGGACGCCGTCCACAATCAGTTCGCCGTCCGTAACCGTTTCCAAACGGTTGATGCAGCGTACCATCGTGCTCTTCCCGGAGCCGCTCGGTCCGATGACGACGACCACTTCCCCCTGCTTAATCGATAAGTTAATATCCTTCAACACGTGGAATTTGCCGTAATGTTTGTTGATTTGATGGAATTGAATCATTGCTTCCCCCCCTTTGCGCCGGAATGAAATCGGTGATAACAAACAGGTTAATAGGAAAACAACGGAAAACTACCGAATCCGACAAAATTAAAATAATAAAATTTACAGGGAAATGTGCAGCGGATGGATCGCGGACATGTTCTCCGAAGGCCGGGCACAAAAAAATCACCTTTCAGCCATCGGCTTTCAAGGTGATTTTCCCAACCTGCATGTCACGCTACGATTCCGGACCGCCCTGCAGAAGATGATGCTTCATGGCATACTCGACAAGCTGGCTTCGGCGCGTTACGTTCAGCTTATTCATCATTCTCGTCTTATGCGTATCGACCGTCTTGATGCTGACCATCAATTCCCGGGCGGTCTCGACCAGCGTATAGCCTCTGGCGAGAAAACGGAGCACTTCGATCTCCCGCGGGCTCAGCAGCCGGTAAGGATCACCGGCCTCCGCTTCATGCGGCGTTTTTTTCAGCATCGACGACAACAGTATCCGTGTTTCCTGCGGCCGCAGGTAGACGTATCCGCTCATCACGGAATCAATGGCTGTATACAGCTCTTCATCCACCGCCGCCTTCGGAATATAACCGGATGCTCCCGCCCTCATAATCGATGTGATATAATCTTCATCTTCATGCATGGTGAGGACGATGACTTTTGCCTGTTCATGGCGCTGCTTGATCTCGGCAAGCACCTGGATGCCGTCCAGGCGCGGCATGCTGATGTCGAGCAGCAAGAGATGCGGCTGGACTTCCTCATACAACCGCAGGGCCTCCACGCCGTCGGCGGCTTCACCCACCACCTGGAAGGAAGGCTTTTTGTGCAATAGCAGCTTCAAGCCTGCGCGGAGCAACGCGTGGTCATCCACGATCATGATCTTGACGGTCTGAATGGTCTGTTCCATCACTGCCCCCTTGTTCCAGCGCTAGCGGGATCGACGCCCGAAGCTCGGTCCCGCCGGCACTCGTCGTTGTTACATGGAAGGAACCGCCCAGCAGTTCGGCTCTTTCCTTCATGCCGTATATTCCGATCCGCTGCTGCTCGCGCGCCCGTGCGAAATCTTCCGGATCGATGCCGTGACCATTGTCATGAATCGTCAACTGAATGCGAGAATCGGAGACATCCATCCTGATCTCAATCCGGGTCGCCGCCGCATGCTTCACGACATTGGTCAAGCTTTCCTGCAAAATCCGGTACAAAGCGACCGCGATATGGCTGTCGATGACGATATCCGCTTCGGGTACGGACAGCAGCACCGCAATCTTGTGCTTCTCTTCGAATTTTTGCGCATATTTATTGATGGCGGGAATCAAACCCAACTCGTCCAAAATCGGCGGTCTTAGCTCCACTGCCAAATCCCGGATCTCCCGCAAAATCCCGGCCGCCATATCGCGGCTGGCATACAGCAGCTCCCGCTGCTCCGCATCCTTCGCTTCATCGGCCAGCACGCGCATCGTCACCATCAGCGACGTGAGCGCCTGGCTCGTCTCATCATGAAGCTCGCGCGAGATTCTCTTTCTCTCATCCTCCTGCGCGGACAGCAGCTTCAAAATCAGCGTATCCCGCAGCCGATCTTTGTGCTGCAGCTCGGTCAGCAGCTTCTCTACTTCAATGTTGGAGTCAATCAGATTATCTGCCATTTCATTGAAGGCCTGCGCCAGCTTCCCTACCTCATCATCGCTCGTCACTTGCGCCCGCAAAGACAAATTCCCGGCCGATATCCCGGTCGCCACGGCAACGAGATTGTTGATCGGCTTCGTAATGAAGCGGGTAACATAATACGTAATGCCGGCCGTAGCCGCGCACACCAATAAGGCCGCGACAATCAGTTCCCCGATTTTCATAAAGATATAGGACCTGGCCTGGGTCTCCTCCATGCCGACGCGAACGAATCCGACATCTCCCCCCTCGATGGGGACCAGGATGTCATGAATACGGCCTTCATCCGTTAGCAGCGTGGCGGCCTGCTGCCCGTTCGAGCCATCGGGCAGGTGCGCGGTCCGGATGCCTCGCGGCAGCTGTCCGGAGAACGTGTCCCCGACCAGACCGTTATTGCTGTTGATCACCAGGATGTAGCGAACATCTTCGTTCGTCTTCTGGGCCTGGGAGATGAGCAAATGAAGCGAGAATTGATCGTCCGTAAGGATATAATCCGAGCTCAATGCCGCGATATTGTGCGCAATATTGGCGCCGCGCTTCTTCAGCTCCTCCGCCATCATGCTCGTCAGCGAGTCCCAGATGATGGAGCCGAGGACCAAGGCCAGGAAGATGAGGGCGGCGAAAATAGTGCCGAATATTTTCTGGTTAATTCGAAGCCTGCCCATCCATCTCATAGGCGGCCTCGCGAAGAAGGCTTATCTCTGTAAGCGGTCTCATACAGCCGCGGATCGAAGGGAACGAAGCGATCGATAAACAGTCCCTCCAGCGCAGACTTCATCGCTTCTTGCTCATGCATGGACAGAAAAATGTCTTTTAACATTTGCTTCTCTTCTTCCGGCAAGCTGCTGCTGATGACGACCGGACTGGTGCCTGCCGGCTTGGACTTGGCGATAATATGCAGGGAATCGGCCAACTCCGGATTTTTGTGCTTGGCCTGCTCATAGACCAGGCTGTTCACCGCTGCGGCATCCACGACTCTGTCAATGACGGCTTTGAGCGAGCTGTCATGATTGTAGGTATACACATAGCGTCCGAAAAAATGCTCCGGCGTTTCCCCGAATTCCGCTAGCCGCTCACTGATGAAAAAATAGCTGGAGTAGCTGGCAGGGTCGGTGATGGCAATGCTTTTTCCCCTCAAATCGTTAATATCCGTCATCCCGCTGTCGCGATTGACGACCAGATAACCATAATAATACGGCACTCCCATTCGCTCCTGCATGGCAATCGCTTCAAGCCCCTCGGCCTGCTTTTGCTTGTAGGTCAGATACGCCCCTGACGACAGCAGAGCAATATCCGCCCCGCCATTCATCATTAACATGGTGATTTCATTGTAGCTCTTGCGCTGAATCAGGATCGCGGGCCGGTTCAGCTTGTCTCCCACATAATCGGCAATCGCCCGATAATAATTGATCGTATCCGTCGGCGACAGCACACTGGAGATCGCCACACGAAGCGGGGGCGGCGAATCGTCTCGGGAATCGGGCGGCGCGCTTTCCGTCTCGGCGAACACAATCTGATAGCCGGAGCGCCCCGCCGTGCACCCCGATATCATCGCGGCAAGCAACATCAGAAGCAACATGCCTCTTGCCCTTGGCAGCCTGATCCTCCTATTCTTCATGATGCGTATAGGCTCCCTCCCTCGAAAGCGCCTGCCTCGGAGGCGTTTTTTTTGCATCCCCCAGTATAGCATGAAAAGCAGGCCCCCTCTATAAGCGATGCCCTTTCCAACCGATTTTAAGAGATTATGCCTACTCATCCCGGCCGGTGTAGGATTTTTTCTGACACCAGTCTCGATAACTCCTACAAAAAATCAGAACTTTGCTGATAGTATCGCAGCTTGCCTAAGGCCGATAATGAAAGGCGAGGAAAGCAAATCGGAAGACAGGGAGGTAGCGATAAGACAGTGGACAACCAATAGACAGCACGCTTATGAAACCGGTTCCCCAAACCGTTGAAATGCATCGTGCCCACCGTAATCGTTTTGCTATTTTATTTATCTACAGCTAAGAATCGAGGTTGATCGCATGATTTCATTTTTGAAGCCTAGAGTAAGCGCTGCCAAGGTGCCGCCCGAGCAAGTACAAAAAACGTACAAACGCTTCCGGGTGCAATCGTTGCTAGGTGTTTTCTTCGGGTATATGGCCTATTATATCGTTCGGAACAATTTTGCCTTATCGACGCCGCATCTCCAGAACGATCTCCACCTTAGCGCGACGGAAGTCGGGCTGCTGAGCAGCTGCATGCTCATTGCCTACGGCATCAGCAAAGGCCTGATGAGCAGTCTGGCCGATAAGGCCGATCCGAAAAGGTATATGGCCCTCGGTCTTCTCATGTGCGCATTGGTCAATGTTATGATGGGCTTCTCTACGGCATTCTGGATGTTCGCCGGGCTCGTCATCCTGAACGGCATATTCCAGGGAATGGGCGTCGGCCCCAGCTTCATCACGATCGCCAACTGGTTCCCGCGCAGACAGCGTGGCGTCGTCGGCGCGATCTGGAACATCTCGCATAATATCGGCGGCGGCATCGTAGCCCCTGTCGTCGGGGTCGGATTCGCCATGCTGGGCCAGGAGCACTGGCAAGCGGCAAGCTATCAAGTGCCGGCGGCGGTCGCCATCGTGTTCGCCCTGATCGTATTGGCACTGACCAAGGGCTCTCCGGTCAACGAAGGCTTGCCGCCACTGAACGAAATCGTCCCGGATGAATCCGAGCCGGCCGCATCGGCCTCCTCCGCTTCCAAGCCGCCGGAGGATATGTCGGTCTGGCAAATTTTCAAAAATTATGTCCTGTTCAACAAAAACGCCTGGTTTGTCTCGTTCGTAGACGTGTTCGTCTATATGGTGCGCTTCGGTATTATCAGTTGGCTGCCAATCTATCTTTTGAATGTGAAAAATTTCACCAAGGCGGAGATGAGCGTCGCCTTTCTGTTTTTCGAATGGGCGGCCATCCCTTCCACGCTCCTGGTCGGCTACGTATCAGACCGATTTTTCAAGGGCTACCGCATGCCCCCGGCTATCATTGCCATGGTCTTGATTTTCTTCTGCATCATCGGCTACTGGCAGAGCGGGTCGCTGCTGGTCACGACCATCTTCGCGGCCATCATCGGATGTCTGATTTACATTCCGCAGTTCCTCGCTTCCGTGCAGACGTTGGAGGTCGTGCCGCCCTTCGCCGTTGGATCGGCGGTTGGTTTGCGCGGGTTTATGAGCTATATTTTGGGCGCTTCCTTAGGAACTACCCTCTTCGGCTTCATGGTGGATCGGGTCGGCTGGAACGGCGGCTTCTATGTATTGCTGACTGCCGTAATATGCTGCATTATTTTCTGCATTCTGACCCATATGGGGGCCAAGGAAATGGAGCGCGCCAAGCGGGAAGCAGTGGAATCGTAAGTGCAGTTCAGAGAAGCTCCTCCCGGGCAGATGCCCGACAGGAGCTTCTTGTCGTGAAGCGATGCTTATGTCAAGAATGTTATTGGAGCTGGATGGTTTCTGCATAACTGTATGGTATCAACTCATCATTCTCTGTTTCCTTCCAAGCCAATGTATCATGAGCAAAATCACTGATTTTCCCTGAACCAAAATGTTCAAAATATTTTCTTACAAAACCTATCACTTCGTTTTCTTGTAAAGTGAATAATTCATGTTCAAATTGTTCCAGCGATGTAATTGTTATTCTGGTGAATCCATCCCGTTCCTCTTCCGTAGAAATCGAGATTTGATTCAATCCTTCAAGACAACCCAACACCATTTCATAATCTTTGGGGACAGGGCCGAATGGCTTGTGTATATACGGTACACCGCTGATCGACATACGATTTCGTTTGTACATCAAAAAGTCAGCATACCATAGAAGCTTCATCAGCTTTGTTTTTAAAACCCCCTCCTGCCCGAAGTAGAAAATCATATGAAAAAACTTCTTCATATTAACCGCAGAAAATCCATTATTGATGGTGTTTTGGAAGGGTTTATATATCATTTCGAAGAGTTGCGAAGACATCCGTTCAAATTCATTTCCGGAAAAAAGCTGTTTAAACTTTTTCTCCACAGCATGCTGTTCTTCAGAAGTGAGCCTTACCTTGTTTTCTTCGTAGAACTTCAATATGGACTCTGGATTATTCTTCAGTAACTTCAGAACATTAATTTGGGTTGTTGAGGGCGAAGAACTTCCGCTTTCATACCTTTTTATTGTAGCAATCCCCATGTTCAAGATTTTTGCAAATAGCGATTGAGTCAGGCCGAATTGCTGGCGTAAATCTTTAATCGACTCTGCATTGATGGAATGTTTATTTTCATATGCCTGGCTTAATTTTTTCAAGGTTTCCGTGCCCAATTTTTCATCGGTAACGTCATTTCCACATATGTTACATTTCATATACTGCTCAATAATATCAAATGGTTCCTTTCGAAACGTATACCTTGCTTCTCTTTCAAGAACCTCGACCTCACGTTCACACTGGCAATGATCGCAGAATCTGATTCTTTTGTCATGTTGCATAAGTGGCCCTCCATCATGTAATCGCTTCTTGACGAGCGTAATCTCCATCCGTTCTAAGGCTCATCTTCGTGGAAGGATAGACATACGCATCCACGTCTTTCGGTTTCATCTTTCAGCTTAATATAAGCCATAATTCCGTTAATTTCATTCTTAAGCATAGTATCATTTGATACCACATTTTTATCACAATTTCCATAAAGTATCAATTGATACATGAAATATAGGCCCCGGTTCCGCCTGAACGGAACCGGGGCCTTATAGAGAGGAAGAGGACTACCGTAAGTTAGGGCGAAGCCGGAATCGTAATCTCCACGATCCGATCCTCGCTGTTCGTCAGCGACGAGACGCGGTATTCCAGCGGAGCGGGAAGACCGAGCATCGCCACCATATCATGCAGATCCGACCGGAGCTGCAGCTCATCGCCTTCATACCGAAGCTGCATCCGCTCGCTGCCGGAATCGCGGGCTGTCTGGAACCGCTCGGCCAAGGTGGAGGCGTCATGAACGGCGCGCTCGGCCAGGAGCACGTCCGGGCTCCACACCTTCTCCAACTGGCGGGCGAAGCTGCTCAGCCCGCCGCCCTCCGCCTTCATCCGATCGACGGCCAGCGCATAGGCCCGGTCGGCAGCCGGGGCCTGCTCCGCCGCCCAGAGATGATCGCCCCGCATCTCTTCATCGGTGCGCAAATAATACGTATACCGAATCTGGCCGTCCCGGTTAGGCAGCGGGTCGTCCCAGGTTGCATCCAAGTGATACCAGGAACCGTCCAGCAGCACAAGATTCCAGGCATGCAAGGTGCCGCCCGCCTCGCCTTCGATAATTTGGCCCGGAATGCCCGCTTCTATCAGCATGGCATGTACCAGCAGCGCATAGCCTTGGCACACCGTCTTGCCCTCGGTCAATGCTTCATACGCCGTGAACTTGGTCATTCCCTCATCGTAGGTAAGATGGCTAACGACATAGTCGTGAATCGCTTTCACCTTCTGATGCGGCGAATCATCCGGGGCCGTAATCTCCTGCACAATCTCATGGGCCCGGTTCAAGACGAACTGCGTTTGTTCCCGCGTTTCTCTATACTCCACATATACGGTGACGAGCGCATAATCGGCGCTCCCTTTCCATTGGAACGAATACTTGCTTACATTGTACCTGATAAATGGATCAGAATGAAGCGCGGCCGACAAAGCTTCCGTCACCTGCGCCGTCAGCGTGTCCGTGCTGCCTTCATAACGGAAAGAGGAGATGCCCTCCCGCTCCGTGAACCGTTCCTCGAACCATGTCGTCATCGCCGCCGTATCATTCAGCACGACTTCGAAAGGGCGGGCTTCCACCGTCGGCCACAGGGCTAGTCCGGCCACTACGCTGACGATGAAGCAGCCCAAGAGCATAATCCGCAATACGGAGAACGGGGAGCGCCGTCTTGGCCGCCTCCGGATGGCCGTTCCCTCATTGCATCCCCCGCCCTCTCGCACGTCTGCATCAACCAATCCGCAACCCACCTTTCCATCCGGCGGTGTTGTCCGCCTTTGGTGGTTCGTATCGTAACATATGGGTTTTGCAGATGCTGTCTAGTTATGGAATGCGCTTCGCCGATCCCGTTCTCTGACGATTCTATTCCGCTCGACAGTGTCCACCAGCAACAGTGCGGGTTCCGGCTTGTTCCGCTTGGACATCCCCTTGCCCCCTTCTTGGAAAAAGACGAGCCGTAGCGAATCGATGCGGCATTTGCCTATAAAAAAAATGCGCAGCCGGCCTAAAAAACCGGTTGCGCATCATCGGATTCAAGTCAATAGTGTCTGCCGCGCCGCAGGCGCCCGCTCCGGATAAGAACAAGGCATCTCGGCCGACAGCCCCAGATGCCAGCGGAAGAACGGGAGCACCTCCGGCCAGAAGCGGGGATCCTGCTCTGAGCAGCTATGCCCCGGACTGTCGACGAAGACGTGCTGCTGCGGATACGCCAGCCGGGTCAGAATCCCTTCCAGCTCCCCGGCCGGGATGAAGCCGTCCCCCCGGGAATGCACCATCAACACCGGCACCCGGCCTTCCGTCCGAGCCTCGTTGTCGGACAGCGAGCGGGCCAGATCCAGCTCTTCATAGACCGACACGGGAATCTGGGAACGGTACAGCCAGATACGCGGAATGACCGTAGCGAGCGGAAAAGACGGCAGCCGCCGCCGGCGCAGCTCCGCAGCGACCAGGGTCAACGGGCGCGCAGGCATCGAGTCCGTCACCAGCGCTTGCACGTCGAGTCCGCAATCGAGCGCCATGACGGCGCCGAAGCCGCCCAGCGAATGGCCGAGCACCCCGATTCGATCCGGCTCGACGTCGGAACGGGTGCGCACATATCGAAGCGCGGCGAGCAGGTCATCGCGGAACAATAGCGGCGAAGGAGCCTTGACCGCCCCGCTGTCTCCATGGCTGCTGACATCATACAGCAGCAGATTGAAGCCGGCATCTGCCAGCGGATAAGCGTAGCGGAGCACGCGCTCCCGGTTCGAGCCCCATCCGTGGCACAGGATGATAACCGGAGCGCGCTTCGCCGGAGTGTTCCCCTTGCCCCACACGAACCAGCCATGCAGCGTGGCGCATCCGTTGAAGGAGATGCGCTCGAACGGGCGCTCCGGCTCATTCCGCACCGCCAATTGCCGTGGAGACTGGCTCTTCACCGCCAGCGTCCAGGTTCCTCCGGCGAGGCAGCCCAGCGCGGCCATCGCCCCCATGCTGTAGGACCACAGATCAGTCAGCTCTGTCATAATCATATCGCCTCACTTTCGGGTTCATCCATCCCATCGGTGCCGCAAGCCGCTGTTGCATGTCCGGCATGCCTTGGGGAGCGGCGATGTGCAGGATCACTTGTCGAATAACTTCTAGTATCGGTACCGCCACAATGGCTATCCTTCCCGAAATCAATTTACTTTTATTGTATACCATATGTCCAAATTTTCCTAGATTTACGGCTCAAGATACGATAAAAGGAAGCTGTCAACGAGAGCAACCGCTGCCTTCTGGGAACAATCCGTTCGCCGCGGAGCGTTTCCTTGAACTTCAATGTCCTAAATTTTGCCGTAACTGTTCAAAAATTGCGAAAGAAAACCGATAACTCCTGTATAGTGGCGAGATGCCCATGCTGCCCGCCAAGCGGCTGCGGCACGCATCTATCCCTTGCAGGGAGAAAGGAAGGATTGAATATGAATGTAACGGCGGTATCTGCAGGCGGTCCGGTCAGCGCTGGCAGCGGCGCGGCCAGCGGCATCGACCGGCAAATTGAAAGGCTGAACAAACGAAAAGCCGTCATTGCGGAGAAAATGTTGGCCGTCGCTACGGGCGACGACGCGCAAAAGGTGAAGGACGAAAAAATAAAGGCGCTCAAGATGGAGATGCAGGTCATTGACATGCAAATTCAGCAGCTGTTGAAGAAAAAAATGGAGATGGAGAAGAAACAACAAGACCCGTCCCAAGCGGCCGAGGGGGGTATTGGGCCTTCGATTAGCGAATTGATTCAACCGGACAATAAGCCGCAAGGCGATTCTGTTTTTATTGATATGAAGCTCTAGCCCGGGGCTTCCTCCCCACAATAGGAAGCTCCCTTCGCGCTCCGGCATCTCGCTTACGGTTCACCGCAGCATCCCATGCCGGAGCCCCGAAGGGGCGCTCTCTCCTCGGCTGCATCGTCATCGCCCTTGTGCGGCACTCGACTTCCCATTTCAGCAGCGTCTCTCTTGAATCACGAGCAGCAGCGGTTCTCCCGCATGCTTCGCTATCCCAAGGTCCGGGCAAGCTGGACGAAGCGGTCGGCATGTTCAGTCAGCGCGGCGTAATGGCCGGAACGGATATCCTCGCCCCGGACCAGCTTCGATCCGAGCCCGAACGCGGAGGCGCCGGCCGCGGCATAAGCCTCCATCGTCGACAGATCGACGCCCCCAGTCGCCATAATCGGAATATGGGCCAGCGGACCGCGAATCTCGCGGATATAATTCGGCCCCAGCGTGCCGAGCGGGAACAGCTTGACCGCCTTGGCCCCGGCATTCCACGCCCGCACGATCTCGGTCGGAGTCAGCACGCCCGGCCAGACATCGACGCCGCGCGCGGCGGCATAATCGATGACGGCCTCGTCCAGATTCGGCGAGATGAGGAATTCCGCTCCCGCCGCCAATGCCGCTCGGGCCATATCGGCATCCAGCACCGTGCCTGCGCCGATGAAGGCGCGGCCCTCAAACCGATCCCGCCACCGGCGGATGATATCCGGGGCGCCCTCGGTATTCATGGTGACCTCCATGAACCGGATCCCGCCGGATACCAGCGCTTCCCCTGCCTGATCGGCAGCTTCTCCGGTAAAGCCGCGGAATATGGCGACAATCTTTTCCTGCAGCATGAGTGAGGTTAGATCTTCCTTACGGTCCGGATACTCCATCCTTCCGCCCCCCTTCCCGGCACTTCTTATCATGACAGCCGATAGGGCTGTTCGTTCGCTTCGCATGGAGGCGAGGCTCCAATCGTTATATGATCCCCTCGCCCGTCTGCCGCAGCTTCTCGGCCCGGCTCTTGGCGAAGGCCGCGCTGCCGATGACGCCTCCGTCATCGATTAATTCGCCCTGGCGAATCGTGAGCCGCTCCAGATAGCCGTGATAGACGGAGCGGGACAGCGTCTCCCGTACCGGCTTGAGGAGCCGGTCGCCGGCCATGGCGCCGCCGCCGCCGATGACGATGACATCCGGGCTGAGCAGCGAGATGGAATACGACAGTCCGGTGCCGAGCACCTGGCCGGTATATTCCATAATCTCGATGGCGAGCGCATCACCTTCGTCATAAGCCTGCGATACATCGGCTGCGGACAGTTCTCCCCGCTCGTACGGGCCGCGCAGCAGGCTCTCGCGTCCTCTCTCCAGCGCTTGCTTCGCTTGACGCACGATGCCTGTCGCCGAGACCACCGTCTCCAGGCAGCCGGTCAGCCCGCATCCACACGGGGTCGTCTCGCCCGGGATCGCGATATGGCCCAGCTCTCCCGCCATGAAGCCGCTTCCGTAATAGAGCTCCCCTTGAACGACGGTAGCTGCCGCCAATCCGGTCCCGATGGTGACGCCGTGCACGACGCCCGCGCCCCGGCCGGCTCCGCTCATCGCCTCGCCATAGACGTACATCCGGACATCGTTGTCGATGAATACCGGCACGCCGACCTTGGCGTTAAGCCGTCCGGAGACGTCCACATTATGCCACTTCAGATTGGATGCGAAGATGCTCACGCCGCGCTCCGGATCGATGAACCCCGGGATTCCGGCGCCGACAGCCAGAAGACGGGTGCGATCCGCCTCGAACTGAACGAACAGCTCACCAATCATATTGGCGATCTTGTCCAACACATGGTCGACGCCGAGCGCCGCTTCCGTAGGCCGCTTCAGCTTTCCAACCAATTCATACCGCTCATTCACCAGGCCGCACACGATATTCGTGCCGCCGACATCGATACCTACCATATATTGCATGCTGGTTTCCTGCCCTTCCTTCTTGTTCGATAGCTCTGTTTGATTCGTATTATAGCACGAGAGGCGCCGATCTTTTGCGTGAAAAAATCACCGGATTACAAATTTCCCGCAAATGAGGAGAAAGAGATTCCATCCGGCGCCCCACGGTTCGAAGGCGCAACCGGTTCCTGCAGTCGCCCTTCAACAGCGCTGCCACAGCATTCTCCTCCAATTTTGCCTCAAAATCGCCTTAATCTTGCAATCATAATGGAAGACGCGGGGACGGCAAATCGTTATAATGATACTGTGATGTATATCACTACATATAGAAGGCTACATTTGGTTATAGATGTGCAGTACTAGGAGCAACGCTCAACCATCGGTTCAAGAGGTGATTATTCATGACCTACGTCGATATCAGTTCCATAAGCCCGCAGCTGTTCGTGACGGTGCTGTTTTTTCTGCTTATCGTGTGTCCGCTCGTCAGCCTGGGGATCGTCCGTCTCTTTCAGCAGCGTGTGAAGCTCGGCATCACCTACATTGCTTCCGCCGTCGTCTCCTACGTCGTCTTCCTCATTGCGGCTGAATTTGTGCACAAGACATGGGGATAACGAGCCACCTGTCCATACCTGTTCGTCCGGAGCATCCTTGCTGATAAGGATGCTTTTTTTGATCCGCTCTCCTCTTCATGTAACATGCAAGAACCTGCTGCAGCGCTCAAAAAAGCCCCCGCCGCCAATTCCGCCGCCTGCAAGGCGGAGAAAAAGCGATGAGGGCAAAGCATTTACATCATTCGGTGCCGTCGTTCTCGATTGGCGGGATCTCCAATTCGGGATCGACGGAGCCATCATCTTGCTTCGGCGGCGCAGGCTTCGTCACTTGCAAGCCCGCCTTCTCGTAGAAGGCCGATTTGAGCGTATTGAACTGCGTCGTGTAATCGTTGAACTGCTGCTTCAATTCTTCGACCTGGCGGTAGGCTTCATTCCGTTCCGCGACCGCCTTATTGATCGACTTCAGCTTCGTCTCCTCCGACTTCAGCTGCTCGTACAGCGACTGCTCATGTTGTATCCACTTGTCGTAGCTCTCGAAGAGCGACTTGAACGTCTCATACCGCTTCACGTAAGCTTGATAAGCTTCTTCCGCCGGCTTCTTCAGCTCCTCTTCCTTCAGATTCGCTATGATCCCGTCCATCTCGCCAATCTGATCGCGCGCCTCGTCCAACTGGGCCTTCATCTGCTCCAGCACCTGCTTGCGCTCGGCGAGCGCCTGATTCGTATTATCGATCAGGGTCTGTACATTGCGGTTGTCCTGCTTGCCTTGATTTATAATGGAAATGTATTGCTTCTCATCTTTATCTTCAAGGGTTTTCAGCGAGCTCATCGCAGCCGGCACATTCACTTCCGTCGATGAAGCCTTCTCGAACCGGTCGAAAATTTGCGTCGTCGGCGATGCGCCGCATCCTGATATCGCCACGGCGATGGACAATAATGCCGCCGCTGCGCCCCATGTTCTCAATCCTGCCACTCTTCGTACCTCCCTAGTTCCTGCTACAGACGCTTGTCATGATGGAAATTGCAGACAAAGTGAGCGTTCGGATCATAGACCTCGAACTCATACCCTTTGCTCTGGATATACTCGATAATCGACGGCAAAGCTGCCAGCGTCTGTTCACGATCATGCATCAGGATGACCTCCACGTCCTCTGTCAGTCCTGCCTTGACCTGCTCCAGAATCCGGTTCGGCTGCCCGACATATTGCCAGTCCAGCGAATCGAGCGTCCAGTCCCACATCTTGAATCCGGCCTGCGCGATATCGCCGCGGAACGATTCCCCGATCTGAGGAGCGCTGCCATAAGGAGCCCGGATAAGCGTCGGCGTCACGCCGGTCAGATCGTTGACGATGCCCTGCGCTTCCTGGAATTCCTTGATGAAGTTGCCCGAACCGCCGCTCTTGTACAGCTTATTGTAGTCGTGAGACATGCTGTGAAGTCCCGGATAATGGCCGTCTTCCACGATCCGCTTCACCGCGTCGGGATAGGTTCTCATATTGTCGCCAAGCATGAAGAACGTTGCCTTGATACCGTTTTTGTCCAGCAGATCCAGCATGTCGTTCGAATACTTGCTTGGTCCGTCATCGAATGTAAGATAGGCGACCTTGCGGGTCATGCCATTATACTCCTTCGGCACTTCCTTCTCGACCGCTGCCGAGGCGAATGCGGCTACTTCCGTGACAACCAGCTCGCTGCCGGTCGCCGATGCGGTGCCGGTGCCTATCAAGCTCTTGGCCACCGAATAAGCACCGTAGCAAATGCCAATAACGAGCAGCAACAATACCGTCCGCCCGATCCATCTCTTCTTGCTCTTCCGCTTCCGTGTGCTTCTCGACATCACGTTTCGATTACTCATGCTCTTTCTCCACTTCCTTCTCCTTCTTTCGACACTACTATAATACAAGTCTAGCATTTTGACATTACAGAAACATGACAAAAAGGGAAAATAAGCGGGATTAATATAAACAATGTTGTTACCATTTCATAGAAAAAATATGGTAGAAACGAGACTTGATCGGATAGCAGAACGAGGAAATCTAGTAAATAACAGGGGTCGGAATAACATAGAATAGAAAGCTGTTGAACTTGCATCGGTTGGAAAAAAGGCCGTATGTTTGCCGCTAATCCGTAGTGATGCCTTGCACCGGTGAACTGGTTGAAGGAGATTGCCCCGCTCGATCCAGGAGAACCGTCTGTCTGAACAGGAGCGGGTCGTGACGATGCCCCGTCCCGCGTGCCGCATCAGCATTCAGGACCGCCCCAACTATATATATTCATGGCATGCCAAAAAATGACCCGGGAACGAATCCCGGGCCAATCCTGATCGGCGTCTTCATCTCGCCGCCTTCTCCTAGCGATGGACGACATGCTGCGGGGAGCCTGTCAGATAGGCCCGAATATTATCGGCGGCAATCGCGAGCAGGCGCTGGCGGGCCGCTTGCGAAGCCCAGGCCATATGGGGCGTGACGATAAGCCGCTGATGGGGCATGAGCAGCGGATGCGATGCCGGAGGCGGCTCCTCCGCGAGCACATCCAGCAGGACGCCGCAGAGCCGCCCTTCCCGCAACGCGTCGGCCACTTCCTGCTCATGCAGCAGCCCGCCGCGGGACGTATTGATGAGCACCGCCGTCCGCTTCATCTTCCCGATGAAGGACCGGTTGACCATGCCGCGCGTCTCTTCGGTCAGCGGACAATGCAGCGACACGACATCCGCCTCGGCCAGCAGCTCATCCTGACTGACGAACCGAATGCCGGCCTCGCCCTCCGGCACGGTGCGGGTGGATGCGATGACATCCATCCCGAAGGCCCGGGCCAGCACGGCCACCTTGCGCCCGATCTGCCCATAGCCGATAATGCCGAACGTCCTGCCGGCCAATTCCGTCTGCGGCGACAGCCAGTAGCTGAAGTCCGGCTGGCGGGACCAGCCGCCCCGCTTCACCGACCGGTCATGGGCTTCCACGCGGTGGCACCAGGCCAGCAGCAGGGCGAAGACGAATTGGGCGACATTGTCCGCGCCGTACCCCGGGACGTTCGTAACGGTGATGCCCAGCGCCTGCGCCGCATCGACATCGACGATGTCATAGCCGGTCGCCAGCACGCCGATATAGCGGAGCGACGGCAGCTTCCGCAGCGTCTCCGCAGACAGCGGCGTCTTGTTCGTCAGCACGATATCCGCCCCTTGCGCCCGGGCCTCCATATCCTCTCGATTCGTGCGCGCATACGCCTCCACCTGCACTTCGGCCGCAGGAATGCCCGCCGCTTCCGCGACCGCCGCGCGCAGCACGTCCCAGCTCAGATCGCCGGGATTGAGCGCGTGGCCATCCAATATGACGATCCGCATCGCGCCTCTCGCCCCCTTATCCTTTTCGCTCGCGCTTCCTTATTCGCCGTCCTGCTTCGCCAGCGCGGCCTTGAGCAGCTCGCCCAGATTGTTGCCGAGCGGCTCCTGCTTCTCGAATTGCTTGACCAGCTTCCGCTCTTCATGCTTCTTGATTCTGCCGCCGCCTTCCTCCAGCTTCTCCGTAATGTTGCAAGGAAGACACTGCACGAATTTGCCGGCTTTGCCGATTTTGAACTCCATCTTTTTATGGCATTGCGGGCAGCGCCGGTTCGACAGATTCTTCTCATCCGAGCGCCGGTACTCGCAGGACTTGCTGGAGCAGACGAGCCACTTGCCCCGCTTCCCCTTGCGCTCCATCAGCCGCGAGCCGCACTCCGGGCAATGGCTGCTCGTCAGGTTATGCGGCTTATACTCCGCCTGGCTCCGCTTCACTTCGCTCACGAGCTGCTCCGTCATCTTGCGGATGTCCGCCATGAAGGCGGACGTATGCGACGAACCGCGGGCAATCTGCTCCAGCTCCCGCTCCCATTGCGCGGTCAACTCCGGCGAGCGAAGCTGCTCGGACACGAGGTTGATGAGTTGGGTCCCCTTGCCGGTCGGCTGGAGCGAAGAGCCCTGGCGTTCGATCGTGTCGGAGGAGACCAGCTTCTCGATGATATCCGCCCGGGTCGCCGGCGTGCCCAGCCCGTATTTCTCCATCTGGGTAAGCAGCGTAGCTTCGGTATATCTTGCAGGCGGCTTCGTCCGTCCGCGCCGGGTGAAGACGCGCTTCGCCTGCAGCCGTTGGCCCTGTGCGAGGCTCGGCAAGCGCTGCTCGGCCCTGCCCGCTTCGTCGGCATCGTCCTCGTCATCCGCCAGATCCCAATCGTTTTCATACGCTTTTTTCCAGCCGTTGTCGATGACCGTCTTGCCTTTCGCATGCAGCAGTTCCCCGCCCATGCCGATCGTGACCGCGACCTGCTCGTAACGGACCGGGGGCAGGAACAAAGCGAGGAAGCGGCGCGCGATCAGATCATAGAGCTTGCGCTCCTCCGGCGACAGATTGGCCAGCCGTAGCGGCTCATCCGTCGGAATGATGGCGTGGTGATCCGTCACCTTCGCGTCATCGACGATGCGCTTCGTCACATGCAGCTTCCCGCGCAGGAGCGGCTTCGCGATCGCGGCGTACGGGCCGACGGCCATCGCGTCCAGCCGCTCGGGCAGCGTTCCCGTCATATCGGAAGACAGGTACCGGCTGTCCGTGCGCGGATACGTCACCAGCTTATGCTGCTCGTACAGCCGCTGCAGCACATTCGAGGTCTGCTTCGCGGAGAAGCCGTAGCGCCGGTTCGCGTCCCGCTGCAGCTCGGTCAAATCATAAGCGAGCGGGTGCGGCTCAATCTTCTCCGTCTTCTTCAAGCCGGAGATAACCGCCTCGCGCCCTCTCAGCTTCTCGGCCAGCGCCGCGGCCTCTTCCAGCCGGAACAGGCGGGCATCCCCGCCGGGGGCTCGCCATGCGGCCTCGAAGCCGCCGAAGTCGGCGTGAACCGTCTCATATTCCTGCGACTGGAACTCCCGAATCTCCTGCTCGCGCTTCATCAGCATCGCCAGCGTCGGCGTCTGCACCCGGCCGGCGGACAGCGGGGTCTCGAACTTGGTCGTCAGCGCCCGCGTCACATTCAAGCCGATGAGCCAATCGGCCTCAGCGCGGCAGCGGGCCGATTCATACAGCCGATCGAACGCCTTGCCGGGCTTCAATTGGCGGAAGCCTTCCCGAATCGCCTTGTCCGTCTGGGAGGAGATCCAGAGGCGGTGGAACGGTTTGTTCCACTTCACCATTTGCATAATCCAGCGGGCGAGCAATTCTCCTTCGCGCGCCGCGTCGGTCGCGACAATCAGATCCTTCAGATCCTGACGCTTGCAGAGCTGCTGGACAGCCTTGAATTGGTGGGACGATTCCCGCAGCACCTTCAATCTCATCCGATCGGGGATGATCGGCAGATCTTCCAGACGCCAGGTCTGGTATTTCTTATCGTAGTCTTCCGGCTCCGCCAGCCCGACGAGATGACCGAGCGCCCAGGTGACGACATAGTCAGGACCTTCAAAATACGTTTTATGTGAGTTGCGGCATCCGAGCACGCGCGCGAGTTCCCGCGCGACCGAAGGCTTTTCTGCCAGAACGAGTGATTTCATGCGTCCATTCCTTCCTTATCGATACTCTGAACCCATTATAGCACGGCGTTCAACCGCAATGCGGGCACCTTTCACCGCCGCCAACGTCCGCAGCCCCGAAGGAAATTCTCCCCCGGGGCCCGCATGGCGATGAATCATTCCGGCTTAGAGCGAGCGGACGGCTCCCCCGTCGGCCAGCAGCGCCTGTCCGGTCATATAGCTGTTCGCCGGCGAGGCGAGGAACGCGATCAGCGTCCCCATCTCCTCCGGGCTGCCGTAGCGGCCGATAGGAATGCGGCGGCGCTGCTCCTCCGCAATCTGCCCGACCTCCACCTGCCGGGCCTCTGCCGCCAGTTCGTCCAATTGGATGACGCGATCGGTCGCGAAGCGGCCCGGACCGACCGTATTGATCAGAATATTGTCCCGCGCCAGCTCCGGAGCCAGCGTCTTCGCGAGACCGAGCACGCCGACCCGCAGCGTGGAGGAGACGACAAGATTCTCGATCGGCTCCTTGTGCGCGGAGGAGGTCACATTGACGATGCGCCCGAACTTCTGGCCGCGCATATAAGGAAGCACGGCGCGAATGGAGCGGATATAGCTGAGCAGCGTCAGCTCGAAGCCGTGCTGCCAGGCCGCGTCGTCAATCTCATCGAAGGTTCCCGGCGCCGGCCCCCCGCAATTGTTGACCAGAATGTCGACCGTGCCGTGCCGCTCCACGGTGACAGCTACGATGCGTTCAATGTCTTGCGGGCGGGTGATATCCGCCACGACGGCGAGCGGCCGGCTGCCTGTTCGTGCCTCTATCTGTCCCGCCGCCTCGCGAACGGTCTCTTCCTGGCGCCCGACCAGTGTCACGCGCGCCCCTTCCGCCGCCAGCGCGGAGGCTGCTGCCAATCCCAAGCCTTTGGATGAGGCCAACACGATGGCCGTCTTGTCGTGCAGTTGCAAATCCATAAATACCCGACTCCTCTCCTGTAAAATGCATTCGAGTCTGCCATGGGGCGGCAGCTCCGACATGCGCCTTACTACTCTGTCACCGACATTATACCAAATTCAACCACTTTCTTCGTAATCCTCCTCTGAGGTTGTGCTATGATTAGGAATGGAAAACCGTGGCCCGCACCGCCGCGGCCGCTATCGAAGGAGGGATTCCACGCCTTGAACGCGTTCACGCTGAAGCTGCTCGCGCTCGCACTCATGCTGCTCGATCATATTCATTTTTACTTCCCGGATTCTCCCGATTGGTTCCATAGCGCGGGACGGCTGGCCGCCCCCCTCTTCTTCTTCTTCGCGGCGGAAGGCTACGCTCATACGCGGGACATCCGGCGCTATATGCTGCGCATGTTCATCTTCGCCCTGGTGATGGCGGCCGGCAGCGAGCTGCTGACGTTTGCTCTGCCGGGCGGCACGATCGACAACAACATCTTCCTCTCGCTCTTCGCCGCACTCGTGCTGATGGCAGCGTTGGACTGGGCGAGATCGTCAGGCCAGACGGCGGGCGGCATCCTGATCTGCGGCACCATTATGGGAGCCATGTTCTTCGTCGAGTACAGCTTGCTGGCGGTATCGATGGCGATCGTCTTCCATCTGCTTCGGGGCACCAAAGCGATGATTCCGGCGTATATCCTCTCTTCTCTCGTGTTCTCGCTCGCCCCGTACGCCAATGTGCACGGAGAGGAGATGTGGACGGCGCATTACCTGTTGGTGGTCAATCCGCAATGGATGATGGTCTTCGCGCTCCTATTGATACTGGCCTATAACGGACAACGAGGCCCGGACCAACCGTGGGCCAAATACTTGTTCTATCTTTTTTATCCTCTGCATGTATGGATACTGTATGCCATCAGCTGGCTGGCCGCGACATAGGACGGCATCGTGACATCCGCCGCTTCTCGCAGCGTCCAGCAGAGCTAACGAGATAAGAGTGTGGTAAAATAGTCCCGCTGCTGATAGACTAGCAAGCAGATATCCGCTGCTGCGAGAAACATATGCCAAGTCCAAGCAGTGATAGAATCTATACTTTCTTGGGTACATAACTTCAAGAGGAGAGATGACATGAAAAAAAGATGGTTCATCGGACTCGCGTTCGCGATGCTGCTTGCCGCGTGTGCAACCGGAGCGTTGGCCGCCGGCTCGTACAAGCTGATCGTGGACGGGAAGAAAATAGATGCGGACATCCGGGACATCAACGGCACCGTCTATGTGCCGCTGCGCACCGTCTCGGAAGCGCTTGGGGCCGCCGTGCGCTATGACAAGACAAGCCATACGATTACGCTCCATTCTTCTCCGCGTGCTGTGCCGGCCGTGCAAGACGCGGCGGAATCGCGCAAGGCTTCCCGGCAGCACCCGGCTTCACTGGGCGAGACGATTGTCTTTGCAGCGGGCAACGGAGCCGATGCGACGGCGACAGGAAGCATAACCGTCGAGGAGATTGTTAGAGGGAAGGAAGCTTGGGAACAAATCTACGCGACGAACCGCTTCAATAAAGCGCCGCGCAAGGGCTATGAATACATATTGGCCAAAATCTCCGTCAGCATCGACTCTCATGCCAACCCGGACGCGGCGGTCGACGTCAACGCGTTCGACTTCACCATGGTATCATCCGACGGCGCCGATTATCCTGCAGTGGCGGTCGTCACTCCGGATCCCCCGCTCCGGACGAAGATATATGTCGGAGGCACCTATACGGGGTGGGCTGCCTTCCAAGTCCGTCACGACGATGCGGAGCCGCTCATTGCGAACGGCCGCAAAGACGACGGCACGAGCGGCCTCTGGTTCAAGACCGTTCCATAACAACAGCGCAGCCGCAGCACTCCTGGCTTAGGGAGGCTGCGGCTGTTTGCGTCGGTCCTATGGAAGCTTTTTCAGCTCGATCGTCTCTCTGTCTTCGTCTTCCTTGCCGTCGTCGGTCAGGCCGCGGGTGGAATTGCGGAATTCCCGCAGCGTGTCGCCGAACGCCCGGCCGAGCTGCGGCAGCTTCGCCGGGCCGAAGAGCATCAAGGCCAGCATCAAAATAATGACCAGGCCGGAAATCCCGATATTGTTCAGCATGGAGGGCCACCTCCTTCCTTGAAGATGTGATGTGAGGGCTACGGACTGGCAGACGAGGCCTCCAGCCGGCGGGAATAGGCAGCGGACAGAAAAATGCTCAACTCGAACAGTGCGATCAGCGGGATGGTCACTGACAAATGGGAGACGACATCGGGCGGGGAGATGCACGCCCCGGCAATCGTCAGGCCGAGATAGGCAGGCTTCCGGATGCGGCGCAGCTTATCCGGCGTTATCAGCTCCAGCCGGGTCAGGAACAGGACCACGACCGGCATCTCGAAGGCGATGCCGAGCGGGAAGACGATATTGAACATCAACGTGAAATACCGGTCGATGCCATAGATCTCCGCCGCCCCGATGCTGCGGTTCATCTGCATCAGAAATTCCAGCATCATCGGGAACACAAGGTAATAGCTGAAGGCAACCCCCAACAGGAACATCAGGAAGGAGGCGGGCACATAAGCCAGCGCCGCCCGCGCCTCCTCTTCCGTCAATCCCGGCCGGACGAACGCCCATAGCTGATAGAAGAGGACCGGCAGCGACAGCAGCACGGCGAAGAGCAGGGCGCATTTCATATAGACGAACAGGCCGTCCGTGAACGCGAACACGTTCCATTGAATCCCGAGCCGGGCTGGATGCGACTTCAGCAGAAGCAGCAGCCGCGGCGATAAATATAACCCGACGCACAGCATCGCAATGAACCACGATGTGAACACAATCAGCCGCTTGCGCAGCTCCGTCAAATGCAGAATCAGCTCTTCCTGGTTATTCATTCGATCTCGCCCCTTGCCGGACAAGTTGAGGACGCGAAGGATATCCGCATTTACGCCAGCGGCCCTTCCTGCTTCATATACTTGAGAATGCCTTCCGCCGCGCGATAGGCAAGCGCGCCTACGGTGGCGGTCGGGTTGTACCCGCTGTTATGAGGGAAGGCCGACGCGCCGACGACGAACAGATTATCCACGTCCCACATTTGCATGTAATTATTGACGGCGGAAGTAGACGGATCGCTTCCCATAATGACGCCCCCCGTATTATGCGTCGATTGATAAGGCACGATATTATACGGGGCAAGCTGCCCGTTCGATCCGATCTTGCTCGGCTTCATCTCCTCCATAATCTCCTTGGACTTGGCCGCCATGAACTTGACCATCTCTCGATCCTGATCCTCGAAATCATAGGTAATCCGGATCTGAGGAAGACCATAGGAGTCCTTGTAGGTCGGATCCAAGTCCAGATAATGATGCCGCCACGGCATATTCGCCCCCTGCGGAGCGATCGACAAGGTTCGGTATGCATAGTGAATTGAGGCTTTTTTGAAATCCTTCCCCCAGGACGGAACGCCTTCCGGCGTGGAATTGTTGGCGATCGGGCGAAGACCGGTCTGAGATAGGCGGATGCCCGCTCCATGAATGAAGTTGACATCGCTATGATCGAAGTTGTCGCCATTCAGATCGTCGACCTCGATGCCCAGCGCTCCGGCGCCCGCATAGGTGTTGAATTCGCGGTCCTCATAGAAGCCGACCGCGGCCCCGCCGTTCACCTGGTAGGCATAGTTGCGGCCGATGACTCCCTGCCCGGTCTCCGGATCGTAAGGCGTCCCCAGATTCGACAGCAGAAGCAGCTTCACATTATTGAAGACGTAGCTGGCCAAAATGACGACATCAGCCGGCTGAATGAACTCCTTGCGCGTCACGGTGTCCACGTAGACGACGCCCGTTGCTTTCTTGCCGCTATGTAAAATCTCGGTCACGTTGGAGTTCGTCCGGATTTCCAGATTCCCTGTCTTCTCGGCGACCGGAATGACCGTCACGACCGGATCGGCCTTCGCTCCGTATTCGCATCCGAAGCGCTCGCAGAAGGCGCAGTATTGGCAGGCTGCCCGCGCGATGCCGTCCGGATTCGTATACGCTTGAGACAGATTCGCCGATGGCATCATGTACGGATGGTAGCCCAGCTTTTTGGAGGCTTCCTCGAACATCGCAATCGCCGGCGTTTTTTTCATGGGCGGCGTCGGGAACGGGCTGGAGCGCTTGCCGACCATCGGATTCTGCTCCTGCTCCCCGGAGATGCCCGCCATTTTCTCGAACTTGTCGAAATAAGGCTCCAGCTCATCATAGGTAATGCCCCAATCCTGAATGGTCATGCCGTCCGGAATTTTTTTCTTGCCATAGCGTTCCACCGTCTTCGTATAAATCTCGAAATCATACGGCAAAAACCGGAAATGCTGGCCGTTCCAATGGATTCCGGCGCCGCCGAGACCTTCTCCCATCAGGAAGGAGCCGTAGCTTCGCAACGGCAGCGCCCGCTGGCTTCGTTTGTTGCGGAACGTGATCGTCTCCTTGGATAAGTCCTGCATCAGTTCATAGCGCTGGGCGTAGCGCAGTTCATCATGGACCATGAAATAGTCTTCCGTCTTGCGGCTTTTGCCCCGTTCCAGCCCGAGCACCTTGATGCCGGCCTTGGTCAGCTCGGAAGCGATGATTCCTCCCGCCCAACCCATGCCGACGATGACGACGGGCACTTTCGGTAACTTCGTTGCCATAGCATCGCTCTCCTTACGCGGTTATGAATGTTGGGTCATATGGCTGTGCAAGCTTTGGGGTTCAATCTCGACGAAATCAGGCTTATCGATAATATTGAGATAACTCATCTGGTTGCCCGGGTAGCGTCTCATTCTCCATCCCATCATATCTTTGTTCCCGCCATAGAGCGGATCGGCGTAGACGCCTTCGAGCGTCAGCGCGCGCAGCATTTTGAAGAAGGCTCCCGTCGTCTCCCCGTTATCCAGGAGGACATCCTTGCCGGCCTCGAACGCCTTGAGCACTTCATCCTGCTGATTCGCTTCCAGCTCGGTGAAGGTCTTGTCGTAATGCTTCGTGCTGAACATGTCCAACGCGTCCAATCCCAGCATGAACAGTTCATGGTGCTTGATGCTCGGGAATCCGCCTTGCGTCGGCTCGCCCTTGAAAAACGGCCCCTGCATATATTCGCGCGCGTTAATGCCCCACTGGCCTGCCAGTTGGTGATCGATATAATAGGCGACCCCGAGCTCGGCCGCTCCCGGCCCGGTATCGTCTGAGGGGAAAATCCGTTCCACGGCCGCTTCGGTGAGGCGGAACTGGCGCTGATTGAAAAACATCAGTGCCTGGTTATGATCCGCAACCTGCTGCGGCGCCGGCTGATTCGGAGCCGGCTGAGTCCCGGCGCCCGGCCGCACGGAGCGATCGATGACCGCTCCTACGACACCCCCGACTACGGCTCCGCCAAGCGCCGCCCCGGACACCTTCAGAAATTGCCGGCGGGATTGGTCGCGGGCTTGACCCTGTTGGTTGCTGCGTTTTTCAGCCACGTTCATCCTCCTTTTTTCTTATAGGTTGTTTAAAAAGTCCGCTAACCGGTCTTTTTAAACTTGTCTGAATTTATACAGTTTCCTTTATGTACGCTTACTATTTTCCGTTCACAGGAACAATATGCATCCCGCCGACGGCTTGACGGGAGCCGCCAATCGGTATAGCTGCATGCAAAAAGGAGCGGAGATAACCTGCATCTCCACTCCTTCGCTCCGCATCGTGCGGACGGCGGCTTCCGCTTATTTCTTGGCAGACAACCAGTCTACCAATGCGCTAATCTCATCCTCGCTCAATACTCCCTCGAACGCATTCATCCCGTTGCCTCCCTGATGAATGACGGTCGAGATTTCTTCCGGAGTGCGCGTCGCCCCGACCTTTTGCAGGTTCGGCCCGACTTGTCCTTCCAGATTGGCGCCATGGCAGACCAGGCAATTTTGCTTATAGACCGCTGCGGCATCTACGGTAGCGGCAGGGGGCGTCGTTTCTGCTGGGGGTTGGCCTTGATTCTGTCCCTGGTTCTGCCCCTGATTCGTGCCGGCTTCCTGCTTATTTGAAGAAGCGCATGCGCCCAGTCCGATTACAAGAACTACAGCAGTGATCATCATGGTCATTTTTTTGAACATAGCTTCATCCACCTCTTATTCATGCCGGGAATACCGTTAGCATACCCACTCGTTGCCTGTTCATGTATCTATCGTTTCACTCGAATTAAATTGTGCACAATTTAATTGATCTCAATTTTTAGATATGATATAAATAGGGTAGTAAGTTGATACGTTACTTTTGTTAAGCGAAGGAGCGGATGCATGATGGCAACGGTTTACGATTTTACAGTGAAGAAGCCGAATGGCGAATTGACGTCCCTGCGGGATTACGAAGGGCAAGTGATCCTTATCGTCAATACCGCGAGCAAATGCGGATTTACACCGCAATTCAAGGAGCTGCAGGCCTTGTATGACAAGTTTAAGGATCGCGGCTTCGCCGTGCTCGGCTTTCCGTGCGCCCAGTTCGGCAATCAAGAGTTCGAGAAGACGGAGGAGACGATGGAGTTCTGTCAGGTTAATTACGGCGTCACCTTCCCGATGTTCGCGAAGGTGGATGTGAAGGGGCCCGATGCCGATCCGTTGTTCGCCCATCTGACGCATGAGAAAAAAGGGCTGTTGGGCAGCACCGAGATCAAGTGGAACTTCACCAAATTCCTCGTCGGCAAAGACGGGCGCGTCGTGGACCGGTATGCTCCGCAGACGAATCCGGCCAAGCTGGAAGATGAAATTGTGGCTCTGCTCTAGCAGAGCCCGAAGGTAGGAGTGGTTGCGATGACGACATCCCATTCCCTGCCGCCGGATGAGCGGCTAAAGCTGGATAATCAGCTCTGCTTCGCCATTTATGCGGCTTCCCGGGAATTGACGAAGCTGTACCGGCCGCTGCTGGAGCGGCTGGAGCTGACCTACCCGCAATATCTCGCCCTCCTGGCGCTATGGGAGCATGACGGCATGACGGTGAAGGAATTGGGTCTTCGCTTATATTTGGACTCCGGAACGCTGACGCCGATGCTGAAGCGAATGGAGCAGCAAGGGCTGATTCGGCGGGCTCGCGCCGCAGAGGACGAACGCAAGGTCATCCTCTCGCTGACTGACAAGGGCCATTCCTTGAAAAAGGAGGCGGCCTGCATCCCTGTCCAATTAGCGGAGCTGGCTGACAGCGCCCGTCTGGAGCCGGCACGCCTGCTGCACGACGTCCGCACGCTGCTGGAGCATTTGTCGCAGCTTTCTCCGCAGCGGGCCGAATGACGGTTTGACTTTTGGATAGAATATTCTATAATAATATCAATCATGATACAGCCATCACGCCAATGAAGAGCATCCAACTCGGAGGCGTTCTCGATCGGATATGGGCGGCCTTTTGTGCCTGTCCTTGTCTCTAAGTGAACCGGGCCCGCCCGTTACCGCGGAACCAAGAGGATTCTCCGCCGCCTGCGCCTGAGCGGGAGCGGGAATCAAGTTGGGTGGCACCGCGAGCTAGCGCTCCTCGTCCCAATCGGATGAGGGGCGCTTTCTGTTTATTTTCGGTAGATCAAAGGAGTTGTGACGAATGCTGGATATCAAATGGATTCGCAGCCACCCGGATTCGGTTCAGGAGGCGGCCCGGGTCAAAGGAATGGAGTTCGACGTGAACGAACTGCTGCAATGGGATGAAGCGAGAAGAGCGAGACTGCAGGAGGCGGATACGCTCCGCCAAGCCCGCAATGAGGCTTCGGCCCGCATCGCGGCCTGTCTGCGCGACGGACGGCGTGACGAAGCCGAGACGCTGAAGGCGAGTGTGCGGGAGATGAACGAGACGCTGGAGCGGCTGGAACGGGAGCTGGGCGAAGCGGAGCGGGAGTACCGCCGCTGTATGCTGCTCGTTCCGAATCTGCCGGCGGCGGATTCTCCGATCGGCGCTTCGGACGCCGACAATGTGGAGCTGCGGCGCGTCGGGGAGCCGCCCCGCTTCGCCTTCGACCCGCTTGACCATGTCGAGCTTGGCGAGCGGCTCGGCCTGATCGATACGGAGCGCGGGGTGAAGGTCGCGGGCTCGCGCAGCTATTACTTGCGGGATGCCGGCGTGCTGCTCCATCGGGCGGTGCAGCAGCTGGCGCTCGATCTGCTCGCCGGCCGCGGCTTCACGCTGCTGGACGTTCCGCTCCTCGTGCGGGAGGAAGCGCTCGTCGGCACCGGCTTCTTCCCGCTTGGCGAGGAGCAGACGTACGCGCTGCCCGAGGACGGCCGCTGGCTCGTCGGCACGTCTGAGGTCAGCCTCGCCGCGTATTACAGCGGCGAGATTGTGGACGTGAGCGAGCCGATCCGGCTGGCGGGCGCCTCGTCCTGCTTCCGCCGCGAAGTCGGCTCGGCCGGCCGGGATGTACGCGGCCTGTACCGGGTCCACCAGTTCGCCAAGGTGGAACAGGTCATCCTGACGCGCAGCGATCCGGCGGAATCGAACCGGATGCTGGAGGAGATGGTCGCCCACGCCGAGGATATCCTTCAGGCCTTGGAGCTGCCGTTCCGCGTCATGGACGTCTGCACCGGCGACATGTCGCAGAAGACGTATAAGCAGTACGATATCGAGACGTGGATGCCCGGGCGCGCCGCTTACGGCGAGACCCACTCGGCCTCGAATCTGCTCGACTTCCAGGCGCGGCGGCTGCAGATCCGCTACCGGGACGAGGATGGCGCGCTCCAGTACTGCCATACCCTCAACAATACGGCCGTCGCCAGCCCGCGCATCCTGATTCCGCTGCTGGAGAACCATCAGCAGGCGGACGGATCGGTGCGGATCCCAGAAGCGCTGCGGCCCTATATGCGGGGAATGGATCGCATCCAATAAACGCTCAATGCACAGCAGCAGCCCCCGAACGGGAGGCTGCTGCTTTTTTTGCTGTCATATACTGATTTGGTCGGATTTGAGGTTGAGTCCTAGCTTCCGCTCTTGCCCGCATTCTTGCTCTCGCTGTTGTCGGGGGCCTTGCTTGCATTCTTGCTTGCGGTCTTGTTTGCATTCTTGCTTGCGGTCTTGCTTGCGGTCTTGCTTGCGGTCTTGTCGCCGCCTTCGGGGTCTGCCGCATCCTTACGCTTCTCCCCGGCAATGGCCGTCACCGCGTCCGCGGAGTTCCGCAGCGATCGCTTAACCTCGAAGGTACCCAGCTCGGTCGCCTTGCCGTCCTTGTCGATCTTGCCGTATTTGACCGTATCCTGAACCGGGAACGTGTGCTGAAAATAGATCAGCGCCTCCTCCCCTTCAGGCCGGGTCCCGCTCTCCTCCAGATAGGTGTCCGGATTGGCCGTCGTCCGTCCCTGCCATAAGACCTCTGCCAGGCCGTCCGCATTCACGGCGATGTAGCTTTTCACATCCTTCACCGTATAGTAGTAGCGCAAAGCCTCTCCTTCCGGGAATTCAATCTTGACCTCGAAGCCTTCGGCCCGATACGGCAGCTCCCGATTCGGGAAGACGGAGGGCAGCAGCAAGGCCTCCTTGCGCGCATCCTCCAGCCCTCCCGTGCGCAGCACCTCATCCCGCCGGACCCGTTCCGGCGTCCGGATAATCGCCGTGCGGTTGCTGTTGTTCCACTCCACCTCGCCGCCCAGCGCCTCGCTCACGAAGCGGAGCGGCACATACGTGTGGCCGTCAATGATTTTGACCGGGGCCGCCAGCTCCACTTCTTTGCCATTCACCCAAGCGGCCGTCTTGTCCGCGATCAGCTTCACGGCATTCGTCTTGCCCTTGGAATAGACCCATACCGTCTTGGTTGCCGCATCCCATTTGTACGTAATCTCCTGATCGTTCGGGTTGCCGAAGTAACTGTAATCGTCAAAAGCAAACAACGGAACCATGATGTAATTGCGCTCCCATCTCCATTCCGTCAGCTGAAATCCATTCATGTACACGTTGGTCGCCTTCCCGCCGGCCGCCGACTTGCTGGCTGCCTCCGCGTTCCCCGGCCCCGCCAATAATTCGAGTCCCAGCCCGATGACCAGACATAATCCGGCAAGCATCCATTTGCGCATCGCTTCCTGCTCCTCTCGCATTCGATGTAGGTCCTGGTCGTGCTTCTATGTAAGGGATTCGCTATTCATTCGACTGAACCCTTCTTCCAGATGCTGCAATCGGCGAAGAATTGAGGAAAATGTCGAGGATCAGGGGGAGTGGCGCGCCGGACCGCGAAAAAAACTGCAAAACTCAGGCTGTTGAGAAAGTCCAAGGGATCTTGTGGCACTTCATTTTTTATGTGGTGGATCTCGTCTCTCAGTAGAAAAAATCAATTTAAAACGCTATGGGTGCCGAGTTTTGAGTAGGAAAATGGATAATCTCCCCCCTTCGTAAAAACAGGGGTTTTCCAACAGCCTGAAAACTGCACCATTTCCCTAGACACGTCTATCCGGTAGGCGAAATCCGCAAAACTGCACGATTTCTCCAGACACGCCTGTTCGGTAAGCGAAATCCTGCGTAAATACAGCAATTCGATATGGACGACTTTACCAGAATGGGAATCCTGCAAAACTGCAGGAATTTCACCCGTTTCACTCCGACTTGAAGGAAAAGGGCCTAAAATGATGCAGATTTGCAGCAATTCCTTGGGATGTGGACTCATTGAGCCGAAATTCCTGTCAAATAGCAGCAATTCCCTCCACACGTTCAAGTCCCAGGAGGCAATGATGACTCCTGAAGGCGATGATGCCCCCAGGATCCGACGCGTTCTCTTGGCTCCGTAAAATAAGGCCATTGAGAAGTCTATAGGAACATTTCCCCACTTCATTTTTTATAGAGTAGAGCTCGTCTCTCCGTAGAAAAAATTCTGAGTGCCAAGTTTTGATTGTATAAAGGGACATCTCCACCCCATGATAGAAAACAGGGGTTTTCCAACAGCCTGAAAATTGCATTATTTCTTCGACCGGTCTTGGCGTAGAGAGGGAATCCTGCAAATCTGCATCAATTTTCGGAAGATAACGGCTTTCCTTGGAATATATTGGGGAAATGATGTAGTTGTGCAGGAATTCTATTGAATTTACGTTGTAACCCGATAAAATCCTGCACTTTTGCAGCTTTGCCCCTTGTCATTACGATAAAGAAGCTTCGTGCACGATCTTTAATAGCTATTATACTATTCCTTTGATAGCTACGATAAACTCATATAAAAAATAGCCCGCAAAACCAAATAAAATAAATCCTGCAATAATGGATACCCTTTTGATCATCGTTCTGCTCATGGCTTTCCTCGTTACCGCAACGATGGCCAGCAGACCAACATCATGGACGAGGATGCCGGCTAAAATCCCTGCCCCGACGATTAAAAATTTGGCAGGTTGTGTCATATCATACGAATCCGAAAGTACCGCTCCAAATACGGAGATCCAAAACACGAGATTCCCCGGCGACACGGCTACAAGCAGCCCATTGCGATAGGAGCTGAAAAATGATTTGTTCGGTTTATCGCCAGCTAACGCAATATCTTGATCCGAGTTTTTGATAGAATCATAGCCTAAAAACGCCAAGAACCCTGCCCCGATAATCCACATTGGGATCTGAATGTAAGGGATAGCAAGTATGGAAGCCAGGCCCATATATAACGCAATAATTAATAGGAGATCGATGGTCATTCCGCCTAATCCTACAGCCCAACCATGCATAAAACCCTTTTTCAGACCTTGCTTCGTCATTTCAACGGTCATTGCACCGACTGGCATTGCAACGGCAAGCCCCGCTAGCAGATACGTGAAAAATAGATTCAACCAAATACACTTCTTTCATATTATGATGTCGTTATCAGTCCATATACACTTTACTATAAGAATACGTAAAGATAAATAATTATGCAAAAAGAAGCGTGAAAATTCAATGTTTGAACCAAACGTACCGCCTTCCGCATCCGACATGGCGAATTACACAAAAGCAGGCCGGAACTTCTCCGGCCTGCCTTACTTTCCCCATATTAACCTCGTACTTCTTACTCCGCCGCGGGCTTGTTCTTCAAGCCGAGCACTTCAAAGCCGTAGATGCGCGCAGCCGTGTCTCCGCCCTGTGTCGGCTTCTGCACGAGCAGCCGGACGTAGCGAGCCTCGGTCTTCGCAATCGCATGCTTACTCGTCGCCTTGTCGTTGTCAGTCACGGTAACCGCATCGCTCCAGCTCTCCCCGTCCATGCTCAGCTGAATCTTGAATTCGCGCGTATTGAAGGCAGGAGACTCACCGCCTGCTTCGGCATGGTGAACGACGAACTGGGTAATCTCATGCGCCTGCCCCAGATCCACCGACAGCCAATGCTCGCCGCTGCCGACAGCGCACCACTTCGTGCTCATCTCTCCATCGACGGCGAATTGCGGCGCTTCGCTGTCATTGACGAAGCTGGACGCCTCCGTCTTCGCTCCGATCGCCAGATCCTCCGAGCGGAATGCCGCCTCTTTGGATACCGTAATCAGCTTAGATTTCGTCATTACGTCTTCACCGGCCGCGTTCTTGGCCTTCAGCGTAATCTCATACGTTCCTTCCTCCGCATAGCTCACCTTCGGATGGCGCTCCGTGCTGGAAGCAGGTGTGCCGCCCGGGAAGCTCCATTCCCATTCCGCCGTAACCTCGGACGATTTGTCCGTCAGCTGCACGGCTTCCCCCGGCGCCACGAAGGTCTTGTCGGCTTCGAAGTCCGCCTTCGGCGCCGGATAGGCCGGCCATTCGAACGATTGCGTCGCCGCGCGGCCTTGCTCATAGTGACGATTCACCGGCACGACCGCCAGCTTCGTCTCCTGCTCCATGCCGCTGCGCTTCATCTCGGACACATAGTAATAGTTGTTGCCTGTCGCCCCGGCGAACTCGCGGGAGCCGTCCGGCAGGACGCGGTATACTTCGTAGAGCATCGCATCGTCGCCGAGCGGGGTCCAGGTCAAGCGCGCATCGGCATAGATGCCGTCGCGGATATCGTTCTCAATGAGCTTCAGATCAGAGACTTGCCCGACTTCCGCCGCTTTGTCGTTCCGATTGCCAATCTCCAGCCGGCCGATATTGACCTCGTACAGATTGTCCCTTTCCTTGCCTTCCACTTGAACCGAGACGCCGGCGATCTTCTGGCCCGCATATGGGCTCAAGTCGTAGACGGCACGCGTCCAATCGCCATGAACCCCAGCTTTTTCGGTGGAAGCCGGCTTCACGATCTTGTACTCGTCCGGAGCCCCCTCCAAGGCTACGCCAATGTTAATGTCCGCCGCTTCGCTGTCATTGGATTGATAGATGAGCGACATTTGCAAGGCGGACGTCGCCGCGATGTCGGTCTTGAACAGCTTCACGTTCGTTGAAGCCCCCGGCGCGACCGTCCCGAGCAGTCTCAGCGAGCTTCCGCCATAGAAGGAAGTGGCGAAATCGAAGCTAGGCTTCAGCTTCTGACCCTGCTCGTCCACCATCCAGCGCCAGGTCGGCAAAATATCCTGAAGGCTCCGGTTGAACCACTCACGATCGCGCACCTTTTTCCCGTTCACACTGAATTGCTTCCCGTTCCCCGTATTGAAATGCGTAATAAAGTCCGCCTTCGTAATGACCGTCTTGTCTACAATATCATGGGCGATGCCGCGCCATGCGTTGCCTTGCGCCTTCGTATTCGACGGGTCCTTATTCTCCCCGACCCAAAGCTTCTGCTCCTTCTCCATGAAATCCTGGTTCGTCTTCGTCGTGTTGAATGCCCAGTCCGGACGATACAGGCCCAGCGAGGTTACGGCCGTGCCGTCTTCCGGGAACAATACCGGGAAGTTGTATTTGCCCTGGTACCCCCCGCCGCCTTCCAGATCCATGCCCGCATACAGCTCATACGGATCGCGCTTCAAGCTGTCGGCCAGCTTGGGCGAGTTCTGGAACGGCGTGACGTAATCATATTGGCCTTCTTTTTTGAACTGCCAGCGGAAGTCGATGAACATCTGATCCGCCACCCGCTCTTCCCCGTCCTGGAAGAACATGCTGTTCTTGTCCGTCAAGGCGCCTTGCCATTTGACCGGCCCTTCCTTAATCATCGAATCGTACCAGATGATTTCCATATGGGACGGCTTCTTTTTTTGCATATATTTCACAAACTGCTGCATAAGCTGCGCATCTTCCGGTGTCGCCCCCTGCGTCTCCTGGTTGATGAACCACCCGTCGAAGCCGTAATACGACGCGACTTCAATCAGCTTGTCCGCGACCGGGAACGATCCGTCCTCCTTCTGCTGCACCAGATCGCGCAGCCATTCGATCTTGCCGCCATGTTCCGTCTGCGGCAGGAAAACGGTTCCATATACCGGGACGCCGTTCTTATGCCCTGCATCGATGACATCCGCGCTTGGAGGCACAATCAGCCCTTCCCCTGCGGAACCGCCCCACATAATGAGCTTGTCCACATACTGCCAGTAGCTGAATGCATAGCCGTGGAACTGATCGTTCCCTTGCGATGGGGCGCCGCTCGTGCTTTTGTACATGGATGCGAGCGCCATTACCTTCGGCTCCGTCTTCGCATTCGGATTCACCTTGTAGCCCTGAACCCGTTCGGCATTCAGCTTCACCGAGCTGCGGTTGAATGGCGCATCCTTGTCTGTCTGCGGCGACCATTCCAGCAGCGTGTCCGGATACCAATAGGACGAATGCGGCTGCGCGGCATGGGCTTGTCCGGCCCATCCGGTGAGCGCTCCGGCGATCATCGCCGTGCTTAGCAATACGGCAAATTTGCGCTTCATATTGCTCCGGGACAGAACTGTTGGTTTTACGCGTTTCATTAATAACCCCTCCAAAAATGTCCATTATGTATACGAAAGATAACGCTTCCACTCAACGACAAGTCCATTGTAAACGTTTGCGCCGCAAAAAAAAGGGCAATTATCCCCAATCGGACAATCGCCTTTAATTAATCTCCCGAACCTTTAATTATTCCACTACTAGGATTTCCGGATTACCCTCTTAATGGTACACTACCGCTTGAGCATGCTCTTCAGCATCCACTTCCGTTCTTCCCGCTTCTTGTAACGCGGCAGCGAGCGGTAGATCGCGACAGCCTGGTTCCACGCTTCCCGGGCTTCCTCCTTACGGCCAAGCTGCTCGTACAGCTGGCCGAGGCGGTAATACGATTCGCATGATGACGAATGAACCTCCAGATAGTCCTGCAAAGCCTCAATCGCCCGGTTCTTGTCCGTCTCTGCATACAGAGAGGCGAGCCGGAGATGCGGCTGGCCGTACTTGACCCGGGGATTCAGCTCCAACGCCTTCCTGATCGCGGCTTCTCCCCGTTCCGGCTCGCCGGTGTGCAGCCAGCAGGTTCCGAGATCATCCCAGAATTCAGCCGAATGATCCATCGTCTCCTGCAGCGGCTCCAGCCATTGTCTCGCTTCCCGGTAGGCTCTGCGCTCGATCAGCAGCCGGGCGAGCTCCATCTTGGCGGACACATCATGCGGGTTGGTGCCGAGCTGCTGCTTCAGCTTCCCGATTCGATTCCGGCGCTTCAGCGGCTTGAACAAGCTCGGCGACAGCCCGACGAAGCGCCGATCGAGCACATATAGAATGAGCAGCAGCACGATGATCGCTACAATCGGATTGCCAAACAGCCAAAATAGCATGCCAAAGGCCAGAAATTTGCTCACGTTCAATTCCACCCCTACTAAGAATAATCCGAGTATACCACAATCTAGGCCCCGCCAATACCTGCCCCCATCCCCTGGTCCCCGCTTGTTCGTTCCATGTGAATTCAGCTGCGGCGCGGCCGCTCCGCGGTGGGCCGCCAAGCGAGGCTGGTTGAGTCGGGCCCCATGCGAAGACAGAAGCGATTGAAGGGGGCGGCCATGTCTTGTGGAGCAATGCCCGGAACGGTTAGCGGACTTGATTGGCCTGTTGTTATCAGAACGGTATGGTGCGGCGGAATGATGACCGCTTGCAACTGGTGCACCGATCGATTCATAATAAGGGGAGCTTGTGACTTATACTACGACTAGCGAAGAGGAGACATCTATGGTTTCGGAAAAGGAGAAAATGATCCGGGGCGAGCTGTACCTTGCCGGAGATGAAGAGTTGGTGCGTGACCGCGAGCGGGCCAGACGATTGACCCGGCTGTACAATCAGACCGTGGAAACGGATTACAAGGAGCGGACTAGCCTGCTGCAATCGCTCTTCGGCAGCTTGGGAGAAGGGGGCTATATCGAGCCGTCGTTCAAATGCGATTACGGCTACAACATTCATGTCGGAAGCCGATTCTATGCCAATTTCGACTGTGTCATGCTCGATGTATGCGAGATTCGCATCGGCGACGACTGCTTCCTGGCGCCGGGTGTTCACATCTATACGGCCACCCACCCGCTGGATCCGATAGAGCGCAGCTCCGGGGCAGAGTTCGGCAAGCCGGTAACGATCGGCGATCGGGTCTGGATTGGCGGCCGGGCCGTCATCAATCCGGGCGTCACGATCGGCAACAATGTCGTCGTCGCTTCAGGAGCCGTCGTCACGAAGGATGTGCCTGACAATGTCGTCGTCGGAGGCAACCCGGCGCGCATCATCAAGACGATCGACGTTAAATAGATAGCCGGACCGGGCAGCGGTCCAGCAAGCAAAACAGCCGGATAACGGGCCATGGCGGCTTCGCATCCGGCTGATCTCGATCGGTCTGACACGCGATGATGGCCCCTGGTTCCGAAGCTACGCCTTCATGCCGGTCATCACGTAATATTGTTCAGAAGGAAAAGAGACGCTGATCTCCTTGAAGCCGAGCTGCAGCATCGCATGCAGCAGATCATCGGACAATATCCGGTGAGCGGGCGGCGGGCCTTCCTTCGGCTTCTTCACGTCCCATTCGGCGATCAGCACCCGGCCGCCCGGCTTCAGAATGCGTTGGATCTCCTTCAAGCCCTGCTCTGGCGGCTCCACCTCATGCAGCACGAGCGAGGCGATGACATGATCGGCCGCCCCATCCGGCAGCGGCATGCGTTCAATCTCCCCGAGCTGGCTCTGGATATGGCTGAGGCCTGCCTCGCGGGCCCGCGTCTGCAGTTCCTCCAGCATCTGCGGCTCGGCATCCAGCGCAATCACCTTGCCGCGGGTCAGCTTCGCTGCAGGCAGGGTGAAATATCCTGTGCCTGCGCCGATATCGATGACCGTATCTCCATCCTCGATGTTCAATAAGGCGACTAGGCGCTCAGGGGGGAGCGATTGACGGCGTTCCGGGCTATCCAGCCTCGCCATGTTCTCCGGGTTGAAGCGACGTTCTGACATTTCTTCTCCTCCTTGACAATCAACCTGTTGCGCGGCGGCTCCCTATGGAAGACCGCTGCAAATCTCCTCTGCATTCATCTTAACCAAGAAGCGTGAAGCCAACAACAGAGGGAAGTCCCGATTCTACCCGGACCTTCCGCATTAAAAATCGGCTTCATGAGCGCTCTCTATCATGCCCAGCAGCACGGATAGCGGCTGGGTGCCTACCTTCCGCGCGAACTCCCTGCCCTCCTTGAACACCATCAGCGATGGTATGCCTTGAAGCTGGTAACGGACAGCGGCGACGAAGTTCACATCCGCATTGCACGCGGCAATGCTTGCCCGCCCCCCGGCTTCGGCGGCCAACTGCTCCATTACGGGGGTCATGGCTGTGCAGGGCTTGCACCACGGCGCCCAAAATTCTACCAGCACGATCGGATGCTTCCGTATATGCTCCTCAAATGTGGCATCCGTTAGTTCCACGATCGGCACGAGAACACCTCCTCCCCACTATTATATACCCCTCCCCGTATTATTTCATGCGAAAAATTAGATTTCTGAGGTTAGGCTGTGCGGTGTTCGAGAGTTCCTTTTTCAACAGCAAAAGAACGGATCAGCCCTGGATTTGTATCCTGGCCGATCCGTCTGTGAACAGTATGGATGAAGTTTTCCCATACGGCAGCTTCCTTGCCTCCAGCATCCGCTGCCTAAGCACAAAATAACGCGTTATCACCGATGATGACCAGCACGGCTGCCCACTGGGTGAATGTAAAAGGCATCCGCCTCAGGCCTATCCCTCCTATACACGAACCGGGCCGCAAACTCTATTGCCCGCTCCGTTCCATTTCTTTAGCGGACAGTCAGGCAATAAAATGAAAGAAGTTCCAATCGGCCATCAGCAGGATGAGACCGATAAGCAGCGCCGCTGTAGTTGCGCGAAACCCTATTTGCCCTCTGGATTGAGGAGTGTTCCTGCCTATCCACATAGAGAGAGCAAAGAATAGACCCGCAAGTATCGCGAGTATCCAGTTGATCATAATTCCATGATTCAATCGTTCGACAAGAAGATGCGGATTGCCGATTACGTCCAGGAGCAGGCGCAACACATTGATTATGATAGCGGTACCGCATACGATTACCGCTGCGAACCATCGATTGGCCCTGCTTGAAGGCGCAATTCCTTTTCTTTTCCGTACGAGCCAACGCAAGATCAGCACAAGCGGAGCAAGCAAAAAGAATCCGCCTGCGATGGCGGCAGCAACCAGGTAGGCCATCAGTGCCGGGGCCGAGCGGCTCGGCTTGACCGGGAGCAAATCCATCGCTTGCCCGCCGCTTAGCCGCGTTATTTTACCTTCCGACTTGTCAACGTACAAGACAGGCGCCATCATCTGAAGACTCTGATAATTGGTCTTCTCCAATTTATAGACATAGGGACGAATCTGCTTATAATCTCCCGACTTTCCCATCACGGTCAAGGTAAGATCATGTTCGCCCTTGGCCTCCAGACGAATGAGCCCCAGATAGGCCATCACTTCCTGGATCGTGGTGAAGGTATTGCGCGACAGCACATAGTATCCGGCTGCTTCGCTTGACGGCGGCAGGTCTTCGCCCGGCTGCACGGGCTCCTCTTCGTTATTCCATATAAGCAGGTTAATCAGATGAGGCACGATCTCGCGTTCCCCCTCTGTATTGGTTAATACGACAATACCGAGCTTTTCCTCCGGCACGACCGCGAAATTGCTTGAAAAGCCAATCGTGCCTCCACTATGTCCCAACGTGCGGGGCTGTGCCTGATATTCCCAGAATCCATGCGCATTGGACAGAAGATCCTGATGCGGCGTATAGCTCTGCGCAAGCATCGTATGCAGCGTCTGCTGGTTGGCGAACAGCGGACTGTCATCGGCCGTCAGCGCCAGGGCGAACTGTGCCAGATCTTCCGCCGTTCCTTTCATTGCTCCGGCAGGATAGTACGGGATATCATACTTTTCTCTGGGCTCGAAGCCTCCTGCCGCTGCAATCGCATAGCCTGTCGCTTCTGCCTCCTTCAAGTCCGGATGATCTTGCAATTGCGGATCGCCGGAGGTATGATTCATCCCCAGCGGACGTAAAATCCGGTTCATTTCGTAGTCGGAAAACCGTTCCCCGCTTACCTTCTCGACCACGAATCCTGCCAAGGCGGTCGCGAAGTTGGAGTAAGACATGACTGTGCCAGGCTCGAATATTTGCTCGGGTTGGGAAGATAACAGCACTTCTTCCAGGGAGTCCTTTTTCCCTGGCGGCTTGATAAATACGCCCCCCGAATATTCCTCGAAGCCGGCGGTATGGCTCATCATATCCAGCATCGTAATCGGCTGGTCGTAGCGAAGCTTCTCCGCGAACTCCGGAGGCAAATACGTCCGGATGTCCTGATCCAGCTCTATCTTTCCTTCTTCCGCCAACTGCATGACGGAAGTCCAGACGAACAGCTTGTTAATGGAACCGTAGCCAAACACCGTGTTGGCGGGGTCTACGGGTATGTGCTTTTCTAAGTTGGCATAGCCATAGCCTTTGGAAAAGATAATGTTGTCCCCTCTTGTGACCACCACCGCGGCACCGGGAGTGGATGTTCCGATATAGGCATCCATATAGCTGTCTATCTCTTCCTCAAGCCGGTCATAGGGAATACCGGAAGGGGTCCGGTCAGGGCCCGCTTCCTCCGCCCAAGCCGGGATCGAAAATGCAGGCAAGAGCAGAACGCTAATCATGAGTGCGACGACGAATTGGTTCCATATGTTCATGTTCCTGTTCATGCGGGTACTCCTCTCGAGTCTATTCCATAATCAGTCCATACGCTGTAATCCGCTTGATTCTGCGCGACACCAGCATCGATACAATGTAAGCCAGTACCGTCATCGCCATGCAGAGCTTCATGATAAGCGGGACAGGGATGATGAAGCGCGAATTGGACAAGCCGGCATCAAAAACAATCAGCTTCATCACGGAATTGGTATACAGGCCGCCCAACACGCCGCCAGCGATGATGCCGGCGATGACAATGGGCATGAGGCCAAATGCAATCTGAGTCATCAGCTGGAACGTAGTGTAGCCTATCGCTTTGAGAATGCCGAACTCCCTTTTTCGCTTAATAAGGCTCGCGTTGATGACCAGATAGAGGAGCAAGACGACGACCAGCGCGGTTATCGCGACGATGACACTCATGACCGTAAAGATGGCCGTAATATATCCCTCGCTCTGGCTCTCCAACGATTGGTTCACATCGGTAATCGCCTGAATGCGGCTGCCGTACGCCAACTCGGCTTCGCGTATAAAGTCAGCATTCACCGCACCTTGCAGGTAGACGTTAATGGACATGCCTTGGTGGCCGGGCAGGAGATGCTGCACCCCCGCCAGCGTTAACGAGGCGCCATTGTTCCCCCTGTGAAGCGACTGATTCAACCCGGTAATCAGAAACGGATGGGAAGCCTCCCCCAATCCGACCCGAATCGTGTCGCCAACCGTTTTGCCAAGCTGTCTGGCCAGTCCCCGGGTAATGGCAATCTCGTTATCATATTGCGGATAACGGCCTTCATAGATGGTCGGATTATCCAGCTTGCCGAAATCGTCGGAGAACTCCGTCGTCACCAGTTGCCCCTCTATCGCCGTTGTTATATAGTCCAAAATATTTGCTTTCTCCACTCCCGGCATCTGTTCCATCCGCATCAGCAACTGCCCGCTGTCATGACCGGGCGCAACCTGAATCCCGATGTCCGGCGTCTCGGCGCCAACCAGCTGGAAAAAGGCCGTTTTATCTTCCGCGGCATTGTAGTACAGGACGACCGAGAACACCGAAGCAAAGGTAATCGCGGCCGTAATGCCGGCGATCATCAGGTTCTGCCGGCGGTTCGCCAGCATCGCTTTGCATGCCAACAGCAATGACAGGCCGCCCTTGGCCTTATCCAGCGGGAGCGGATTCCGTCTGAAATTATGGGTCTGGATCCCTCCCCGCAGAGCCGCGGCCGGGTGCAGCTTATAAATGCGCAGCGAAGAGAGAAGCGTCACCGCCAGCACCAGCAAGATCATGATCAGTATAGTGAGCAGATCCGTTCCGATATGGATGCCCCCCGGCCACAGCAGCCCCGTCAAAAAAGAGAGGACGGCTCCGAATGCCGGCATCGCCGCATAAGAAACGGCTGCGCCTGCGGCACTTGCGGGAATCGCAATAAGCATATACTGCAACCCAATCGATGACACAATCTGCCGGTTGGTGTAGCCCAACGCCTTGAGCACGCCAATGTTCACCATCCCCTCCTCGATGCCGTTGGTGATGTGGAACTTGATGACAAGGAGCGACGCCAGCACGATCACCGCCGCGAAGGCGATCAGGATCAGGGCGGCGACATGAACGGTCATCATGCTGCTGTCGGCCATGTCGAGGTTCGCGCTCCAAAAGCTTGAGTCCGCAGACGCATACAATTGCGGGAATTGCTTGTGAAAATCACGTGATAAAGCGCCGGATTGCTCGCTCTTCGTTACAACGGCAGACAGCAGGATTCCATCGGCTGCAGGCCCGAGCTCGGCAGACAGTTGGCGGTAAGCCGTATCCGGCAAATAGAATTTGAGCATGGCGAGCTTGGTTGTCCCCATCAAGGCGGACTCGAAAAACCCGGCTACACGGTACCGATACGTCTTATTGCGATAGGTAAAGGCAATGGAATCTCCCAGCTGATAGCCGCCGGCCTTCAGGCCATAAGGGATATACATCCCGTCTTCCATGCCGGAAGCCGACTCCGCAACCAGCTTCAGCGGCACAACGGCACGGCCGGCATCTGCATTCAACAGGGCAAGGCGAATGCTGAACTCGTTGTTGTTGTAACGAATCGTGGCCGCGGGGAGAAAAATCATCTGTTCCGTTCCGGTCTCTTTTACGCCCGGGTAGGTTTTGAGAAAATCGGCGTAGGGCTGCTTAAAGTCCGCGGTGCTCATCACCATGCTGACATGCGCATCATGCAGCTCTTCCACCTTGTCTTCGTAAAAGGTGTTCATCGCAGACGTAATCGCCATGCCTATGTTCAGCAGCAGCGCCGCAGCAAAAATCAAAACGAACAGCGAGATCGCCGCGCTTTTCCCTTTTCTGATATTGGCGATGGCCAAGTCGACCATTCTCACCTTACCACCCCATTTCCGTCAAAAACGCATGGAGTCGCTCCTGCCGATCGCGATTCCGATCCGCATCATATGCGCCCAGAGCGAGATCACCGCCAATCATGCCGTCGCGCAGGTAGAGGACTCGGTTGCCCCGCAAAGCCGTTTTGATATCATGGGTGACCACGACCATGCTCTGCCCATTCCGGTTGACCTCGGTCATCACATCCAGCACTCTGTCGCTGGATGCGGAATTAAGCGCCCCGGTAGGTTCATCGGCGAACATCATTTTGGGATTGTTGATCAGGGCGCGCACAATGCCGGCCCGCTGCGCTTCGCCGCCGGACAACTGGGAGGGGAATGTCCCCCACACCGATTCAGGCAAGCCCACCTGGGCAAGCAGCTGCTTCGCTTTGGCAGCAACGGCCTGTTTGTTCTTGTTCACCAGCAGGCCGCACGCCAGCACATTATCCAGCACGCTCATATTGTCCAGCAGGCAGATGTGCTGGAATACGAACCCGCAATAATATCTGCGGAACACGGCAAGCTGATCATGATTCAGCTTGGTGAGATTTTTCCCGATGAAATGGACCTCCCCAAGCGATGGCTTATCCATGCCGGAGAGCGCGTAGAGCAGCGTCGATTTGCCCGAACCGGAGCTGCCCATAATAATCGTGAAATCTCCTTCTAGCAGGCTGATGTCCACATTTTTCAGCACATGCCGCTGAATTCCGCCCGTAGAGAACGTTTTGCATAATTTTTCGGTTCGAAGTATCGTATTTTGCATGCATGCGGTCATCCCTTTGGTTGAAGTGGAGTGCGGATTGGACTACAGTCCCATCTTACAAAATCAATTCTTATCCAGTCTTTGCTCAATCCTTAACCAATCCTTAATTCCATCATTAGCGGAGCTTGATTCGGAGGGTAACGGTAAACCCGTCGTCGCGGTTATAGCATTCGATATCGCCCTGCATGCTCTGCATGAGATATTTGGAGATGAACAAGCCAAGCCCTGCCCCGGAATGGCCTGCGATATTATGGCCCCGGTAAAATTTGTTGAACAGCAGCGGCAATTCTTCCTGGCTCACGCCATCCCCGTAATCCATAATGTCGATCTGCAAATGGGCGTGGGTGATTACAGAGGAGATGGTAATTGCGGTGCCGGCATATTTGTAAGAGTTGCTTATAATATTGTCAAAAACTTGCTGCAACCGCATCACATCCGTAACGATGATGCATTCGGGGATGGGACCGCATGAAATCTGGCCGTCATAATTCACGTTCGCGATGATATCCTTCAGCACGCCGCTATATTCCTCGGCAGCATTGACCTTCAGCTCTGTCAGTTCCTCCAGCGTCGCATGGAACATATCGGTCACCAGCAAGTTAATTTGCTCCGCCTTCGAATGGATCATATGCAGTTGCTTGAGCGCTTTCTCATCGGTCGCGCGAAGCAGCATGAGCTCGCTTATCGCCTTAATGGAGGCGACCGGCGTTTTGACGTCATGGCTCAGACTGGCTACGAGCTCCTTTTTGCTGCGGTTGGCCTCATACTCGCTCTGCCGCGCCGCCGCCAGCTCCTCGCGCATGATGTCGAAGCTTTCGGTGAACGCGCCGAAGAGATTGTTTTTATCCATGTGCAGAGGGATATCCAAGTTCCCCCGGGCCACATTGAGGGCAAAGCTTTGCAGCTTTTTGAACGGCTTCATGATGACATGATTCAAATAGAGAATATAGAGCACGCAGAGTACGGCCATTACAGTAAAGGTGATCAGGATCGCGGCAATAAGCTGTTTCTTATTTTGCAAGGCCTTTTGTTCGTAGTCATCATGAATGATGAGCTTACCTACGGCCGCCCCATGAACGGTAACATCCAGTATGGAATCCCGGTTTTTGATGGCGTCATACAAGGTGGTGGCCAGTCCATCCGCCGACTGGTAGCGCACGTTCCCGCTCTGATCGAGAACGACAAATTGCTGCGTGATGCCGCTGTAATCGCCCTGCTCGAGCCGCTCCCAGCTGCTCTCCACCGTCTTCAGCACTTGGTTGGCCATCACAACATCCACATCCATGCTTACTTCCGACTCAATAATCCGAACGGACAGAACAAGGCCGGCCACAAAAACAACAAGCATCGTCACGAGAAATCCCCTCGTCCTCATCGCTTCCCATCCTCCAGCATATATCCCGTTCCCCACACCGTTTTGATATATTGGGGCTTGTTCGGATCGGCCTCTATTTTCTCGCGCAAATGACGAATATGCACGTTCAAGGTTCCGTCCCCGGTAAAAGAGTCTTCCCACACCTTGGCGAACAGCTCTTCCTTCGGGACTACCCGGTTCCTATTTCGCGCCAAATAGCAAAGCAGCTTGTACTCCAGCGCTTTGAACTTGACCTCCGTCCCGTTCACGCGGACGCGGGACCGCACGCAGTCTATCTCAACCTGGCCGAATTCCAGCCTGTCCGGAGAGTTGCGGTGTCCGTATCTTTTGAGCACCGCCTTCACCTTCGCCAGCAATATGCTGAGCGTATACGGCTTCTGGATGTAATCGTCTCCCCCGATATGGAGGGCGATCAGAATATCGTCATCGCTGGAGCGGGCACTGATGAACAGAATGGGAATCTGCGTCGTTTGCCTCAGCTTTTTGCATAACTCGAAGCCCGAGGTCTGGCCAAGATTGATATCGAGAAGAATCAGGGAGGTCTCATTCGCTTGCAAGAACCGCTCGCATTCCTCCGCGCTGGTCACAAAAGCCGTTCGCACCTCGAACATATTCAAATACTCGCATGTTGTTTCCGCAAGAATACACTCGTCATCCACAATTAAACAATCATAGTTCATCTCTGTTCTCCAAAGAATCGTCAGAATTGGAACGGGGTCGCCCCTTCCATAAGATACCACGAAAAAAGGGAGTTTGGGCAATTTCCCCTTCAGCGGCCTGTCTCACTCACGTCGGGCAGAACAGACCAAGCGACCCGCTGCGCTCCGAACCTTGACGCTTCGAATTGTCGGCGAGGCTGTGATATTATGGGTACAAGACCATAGCGAAAAAGGAAGGGTGTGACGAGGCATGCAGTACCGCAGATTGGGACGGACCGATTTGAAAGTATCGGTCATCGGCATCGGGACATGGCAGTTCGGCGGGGAGTGGGGCCACGATTATACGCAGCAGGAAGTGGATCGTATATTACATAAGGCCAAGCAGCTCGGCATCAACCTGATCGATACCGCCGAGTGCTACGGCGACCACCTGTCGGAAGCCTTTATCGGCGATTTCTTGCGGCGGGACAAGCGGGAGGACTGGGTCGTCGCCACCAAGTTCGGGCATCAATTCCATTCCCATCTGAACCGCACAGACCGCTATGGGGCGGAAGAGGTGCGCGGGCAGCTGGAAGCGTCGCTCCGGGCGTTGAAGACGGATTATATCGATCTGTACCAATTCCATTCGGGCAATGATCAGGCGTTCGACAACGATGACCTGTGGACGATGCTCGACAAGCAGGTGCAGGCAGGGACGATCCGGCATATCGGCCTGTCGCTGAACAAGAGCAACAGCATGCACCAGACCGCTTCGGCGACACGCGTCGGAGCGGGAGCGATTCAGCTCGTCTACAATCGGCTCGATCGCGGGCCTGAGGAAGAGGTGTTCCCCGCTTGTCTCGAGCAGGATCTCGGCGTGCTGGCCCGGGTTCCGCTCGCGAGCGGCTTCCTGAGCGGCAAGTATAAGCCGGGAACCGAGTTCGCCGCCAATGATGTGCGCCATCGCCATGGCCGCGAAGAGCTCGACGAGCGGCTGAAGCAGGTGGAGGAGATTCAGAAGAACGAAGTGCCCCAAGGCATGGATATGGCCGAGTGGGCCCTGTCCTGGTGTCTCCGCCATCCGGCGGTCACCTGCGTCATCCCCGGCTGCAAGAACGAGGAGCAGGTGGAGAGCAATGCCCGGGCGGCGCGTCATGCCGCGGACGATCATCCGCAGATCTGGGCGGATCAATAACCGACAAGCCGGCATCGGCGCTCTCGGCAGCCTTGGCAGGCTCTGCACTCTGCATGACAAGCAATATGTATGGATGTACGGAGTTGTCCACACTCCGGCTCCCATGATAGTCTATCGGTAAGGAGCCTGTTGAACCGGCTCCGCGGGAGAAGATACGCCGGCAGAAGCGAAGGAAGGTGTAAGGATGACAGAACAGCAGAACGAGCCGAAGAAAATTAATCTGGCGGATGCGATGAAGGAAATGCTGGCCAAGAAGAAGCAGCAGCAAGCGAATCAAAAAGGCGGCTTTTCCGGCTCATCGACAGCCAAAGTGTTAAAAAGCCAAAATACGAAGAAGCCGAACAACCAGCGGCGCCGCACGGGTGGATCCTAGCAGCGTTCCGCACACGGCTCAAGGGGATGCGCAGGCGCATCCCCTTGTTCGCGTTCAGCGATGGACCCGTCCTCCGGGTCGGCCTGCCAGGCGTGTCCTCTAGGCCTGCTCCGCCCCGTCTTCGAACGAGACGAGCAGCGAATGGTGGCAGGCCGTCTGCAGATCGCGCCAGACCCGGTTCAATGGAGCGCTCTTCATAACCGATGTCATCCCCATATACGGGAAGACCGCTTGGGCGCATTCGAGCGCGGCCCGGGCCGCATGCCGGCAGGAGGCGGTCACGCGCGCCTGCTCATCTTCATCCAGCACATCGCCTCCGGCCACCCGCTCCCATGACGACTCCAGCTCGCCGTAGAACGGTTCCACAGCGGCAGCCAGCTTCGATCGCTGCGCCGCGAGTAGCCGCTCGACGAAGGCGGCGCGTTCGGAGGCCGACCAGGCGGCGCGCTGGGCCTCCAGCATCCGCTCCGCTTCATCAAGGAAGCGGCGACCCAGACCGGCGGCGACGCCGGCGAACGATGCCTGCGCGAACGGAAGGAACGGATAATCGTAGATCGGGTCCCGGTCCTCTGTCTGCCGCTCCGTCAGCAGGAAGGTCATCTCCTCCGGCACGAATTGCTCCCGCACGGATATCGTATGGCTGTCCGTCGCCTGCAGGCCGAAGGCATCCCAATCCTCCTCAATCGTCACCTGATCCGGCAGGAAAGCGAACGAGCGCATGTCTGGCTCCGCAGCGGCGCCATCATTGTCGATGAGCGCATTCGCCGTGAACAGGCTCGCATGCTTCGAGCCGCTGCAATATTTCCATTGACCGCTGACGATATATCCTCCCTCGACGCGGCGGGCCGTTCCGGTTGGCATGCCCGATCCGGCCACGACCGCTTGCGGCGGCGAGAATAACCGCTCCGCGGAAGCGGGCGGCAAGAAGGGAACGAAGAATCCGCCCCCGGAACCGATCGTGATCGTCCAGCCCACATTCCCGTCGACCCAGGAAGCCTCTTCGAAGAGGCGAACCGCCTCCGGCAGCGGTATCATGCTCCCGCCAAGCCGCTTCGGCACGAACAGCTTGAACCAGCCCTTATTGATTAGCAGATCGAGGACGCCCGCCGCCAGGCTTCCGGACCGCTCCATGTCCGCCGACCGCTCGCGGATATACGCAATTTCTTCTGAGTTGAAAAACATCGGCATCACTCCTGCTTCTCCGGTCTTGATGGTATGCATTCCGGGACGGGAACAGGTCCGTTCCCGCCCTGCTCTTTCCAATATATCATATGGACCGGGGCAGAGGACAGGCGCATGGCAGCGGGACGGGCAGAGCGCTTGCGCCTTCAATTTGCGCCATTGCTTTGGCCGCCTGCATTCTTTATCATAGAAGCAAGTGTAACCGAGACAGCTCCATGAACCGCTCCGCACAGGCAAGACGCGGGGCCCGATCTGACCATTCCCGAGCGGAAACGGAGGGCAAGACTATGATTCGTACCGTGTTGTTTGATTTCGACGGCACATTGGCGGATACATTGCCATTGTCTTTGCATGCATTTCGGCTGGTCTTCCAGACCTATGACAAGCGATCGCTGACAGACCACGACATCATGTCCATGTTCGGTCCGACGGAAGAGGGCATTTTGGCGGCTAACCTGCGTCACAAGGGCTTCCTTCCGCAAGCGATCGAAGCGTATTATGAGCACTACCGCCGCTGGCATCCGAGCCGCGCCCGCTCATCCGAGCCGGTCATGAACCTGCTGCGGGAGCTGAAGGCCCGAGGCTTGTCCATTGGCGTCCTGACCGGCAAGAGCCGGCGATCCTACGACATCTCGGTCCGGCAGCTCGGACTGGACGCGTATATCGACGCCTCGGTGACCGGCGATGACGTGCAGCAGCCGAAGCCCCATCCGGAGGGCATCTATCAGCTCCTGCAGACGATGGGCTTGGCGCCGAATGAGATCGTATGGGTCGGCGACAGCGAGGCTGACATCGCCGCAGGCCGCAGCGCAGGCGTCCTCACATTCGCGGCTCAATGGTTCGGCACGGTGCAGACGCGGCAATTCGAGACGCAGCCGAACGGAATGTTCCGGCAGCCCCAGGAGCTGCTGGACGTCATCAGCAGCCAGGGAGCCGATTCATCCGCCGATCGCCGCTGGCTCGACTGGACGCTGCGCATTCAGGCGATCGCCCAGACCGGCCTCGCTTACGGCAGAGACATCTATGACCGGGAGCGGTATGAAGAGCTGCGCGGCATCAGCGTCGCCATGATGGCGGATCAGACCGGCGCGGAGAAGCCGGCGGTGGAGCTGGCCTTCGCCCGGGACAGCGGCTATGCTACCCCGAAGGTCGACATTCGCGGCGTCGTCTTCCAACACAACCGCATCCTGCTGGTCAAGGAGAAATCGGACGGATGCTGGGCGCTGCCAGGGGGTTGGGCCGATGTCGGCCTCTCGCCCGCCGAAGTCGCCGTGAAGGAGATTAAGGAGGAGTCGGGCTATGACGCGGAAGCGGTCCGTCTGCTGGCCGTGCTCGATAAGCGGCTGCACCGCCATCCTCCCGAGCCCCATCATGTCTACAAAATCTTCATTCAATGCCGGCTGTCGGGCGGGACGGCGAGCGCCGGGATCGAGACGGAAGACGTCCGCTTCTTCCCCGAAGACGATCTGCCCGCTTTATCCGTGCAGCGCAACACGGCAGCGCAGCTGCACATGCTGTTCCAATACAATCGCCGACCGGAGCAGCCCGCATTATTTGATTAATTCATCATATATCAATAGGCGAATAGAACGTGTTCACACAGGCCGGTTATCATCACAAGATCCTCTACCAGTATAGAATGGAGTGGCAGCAATGGCTCAACTATATTACCGCTACGGGGCGATGAACAGCGGCAAATCGATCGAAGTGCTCAAGGTGGCCCATAACTATGAGGAGCAGAACAAACCGGTGCTTATCTTCACCTCAGCCGTGGACAACCGGGACGGCGTCGGGTATGTGTCGTCCCGCATCGGCTTGAAGCGCCCCGCTCGGCTTGTCCATGCCGATACGAATATATTCCGGGAGGTCTCCCTGCACGGTGGCCCCGTCTCCTGCGTGCTCGTCGATGAAGTCCAGTTCCTGACGAAGGAGCAGGTCCTTCAGTTGACCCGCATTGTCGACGAGCTGGATATTCCGGTCATGGGCTTCGGGCTCAAGAACGACTTCCGCAACGAGCTGTTCGAGGGCAGCCATTATATGCTGCTGTATGCAGATAAAATCGAGGAAATGAAGACGATCTGCTGGTTCTGCGAACGAAAGGCGACGATGAATCTTCGCGTCGGCGACGACGGCAAGCCCGTCTATTCCGGCGAGCAAATTCAGATTGGCGGCAATGAACGCTACTACCCGGTATGCCGCCGCTGTTATTTCCATCCCCCCTTGTAACGGATATTCAAACCAAAACCCAGCACCGAAACGGCGCTGGGTTCGCAGTACTTACATAGATTACTCTGTGATTTTTTCAAGGACAGGGGAAAGCGCAATGGGCGGGAGTGACATCGTCATCGCTTTATAATACACATTTAGTTTGTCTCCTACCGCATAGGTTTCATTTTTCGGAGAAGGAACTAATAATATCTTGCCTTGATTCACAAGTTCCCACCATTCCCCTTGCAGCGCTTCTTCTTTTGTAGGCGCATTGGCAATGGTCATATACGTGTCACCAATGGAAATGACATATCCGGTGAAGGTCGATAGTTCCTGGTTCTCGATGGATGAGACAGAAACCCTCTTCGATACGGATTCATCCGCATGTGCAAGAGTCGGTGTTACTCCTGCCGTAAACCCTAAACCTAAGGAGAGAGTAAGTACTGCAACCACCATTTTCTTCTTTGTAATCATATTTATGATCTCCCTTCTATATTTTGGTACAGGAATATATTTCTATATGGGAGGTTAATATCCTTTTATTTTTACTTTAATTAACAATATTGTCACAAATCATTTTTATTTGGAGGGGTTTTCATGAATCTGAGTACGATGATCCGACTGGATAAAATCATCTTTCTTTTTCCTGGCGCCACGGAAGCAGAAAAGGAATGGTGCGCTTACTTCTATGCCTTGCTGGAACAACTCCCTTCCTTCCGCACAGAAAGGGCGCTCCGCCCATCCTTTGCGGACACGGCCCTGCCGGCGATCGAGTTCCGGACGGGGGCTCCTAAGCTCCCGATGATCCTGTTGAACACGGACGAGAAGATTTGCATATATCACCATCAGCTACCTCTCCTCGTTGACACCAAATCCGGGGGCATCGAAGGCTCACCGATGACAGGCGAGGCTGGGATCCCGCTCCGCGACACGGATCATAATCCGCAGACCGAGCCGAATACGATATCTTACCTGTTCCACCAGCTGCAGGACCGTCTGGCAGGAGTCGATCATGCCGGGCTGAATATCCCCGCTTCCGAATTAGACAAAGCGGAATGGGATGCAGCCATGGCAAAGATAGGCAGCGTAAGCAATCTGTATCGTTATCCCGACGAGGAGTGGCCTTTCATCATTCCGGCCAGCGATGCCGAATGTAGGACCGATATTACTGACTTCACGGTCAAAAGAACGCCGAAGTTCGAATTCGTGTATGATGTTTATACAAATAAACCGGTGTTTCAATTCGCGTTGGAGACGAAGATTTCGCGGCAAGCGCTGGAGGAAATGTTCCCGGATCCGGCCGGATTTGCCATTCCGGGCTTGGAAGACATTTTCCGATCGGTTATCGTTCAGAGCCCATGGGACAGCAGCCTCGGAGTCCGGTTCGACTTATACTATGAATCGGAAGCAGCCGGATTGTCCGACTGGGAATCCGGAGAATGGCTGATCCGCCATGGAGGCCGACTGAGGCCGGAGCGTTAACCGCTTCGGTTCCTATTGAATGGTCACGTTATCCACCGTTGCAGGCAAGGAAGCACACATACATTTCATCTGGCAAAATAACCGCAAGCTGGTCAACGGAGAGATGCGTAATGTTTTATTGGGGCTGGAAGCCACCCGCCAAAGGGACTTGCCTGCATCTGGTCACTCGGGATCTATTCGGTGACAGGATTGATCGGTCGCCACGAGGTTGGAAGGCGAAGACCAGTACGATCGAGGTGGCGGCATCGCGTTGTTCCGCGGGGAGCACTGTATGGGCCAGATTCCCGCCGCGAAGGGTCTGCTCCTGTCCTTGCTGCGCCGTAGCTCCCCCGAATGGAGAAATGTTGATTCAGTTGGAGGGAGACGGGGGCAAAAAGAACACGTAAAGCCTGGGTCCATGTCCAACAAGTGGACGGTCAGCGTCTAGTAGCGGGACAGGGCGAGCCTGTCCCCTGAGGCAGCGAAATCCTGCGCAAATACAGCAATTCGATATGGGCGACTTTACTAGAAAGGGAATCCTGCAAAACTGCAGGAATTTCACCCGTTCGCTTCGACTTGAAGCAAAAGGGCCTAAAATGATGTAGATTTGCAGCAATTCCTCGGGATGTGACTTATTGAGCCGAAATTCCTGTAAAATACAGGCTGTTGAGAAAGTCCAAAGGATTTTTGGGCACTTCATCAGGACCTGTCTCTCAGTAGAAAAATTTTATCTGATCGAAGTGCCTGAAAACTGCACAATGAAATGTCTATCCGATAGGCGAAGTCCTCAAAACTGCACGGTTTCGCAAGACACGTTGATTCAGTAGGCAAAATCCTGCACAAACCCCCATGACGTCTACGACGTCACCCCCCAGAATGAAAATAGGTAGATGTAAACTTTTAAAGTTACTGTAGATGGTAATCATGAGACTAACAAATCCAAGGACGACTGTATTATTGGGGTACGACCCTGTTGCACAAACCGTCCAATTGCGATCGCGAGAACCGCCCAATGCACACCCAAGTGCGTGTATAAAATTTCTTTATTCAGATCGCATGATTTGTTAGTACACATGAAAGCAGGTGCAAGCATGGATGCCGTACGCGAATGCTGTTGCGGACCTGTATCCTTTACGGGGATTTAGAATCCAAGCCCAAGAAAGTCATCGAAAGCTTTGGAACAACGACTACCGAACTACTCCGACTTCAAGATTGGCTTAACGCACATCAGTGTAAAGAAGTAGCCATGGAGAGCACAGGTGTGCTGTGGAAACCGGTATGGAATATTTTGGAGTCTAGCTGCCATTTAGTGTTGGCTAACGCTAAACAAATCAAGAATACACCAGGGCGTAAGACAGACAAGAAAGATGCGGAGTGGATTGCACAACTTCATCGTTGTGGTCTCATTCAACCAAGCGTGGTGTTGCCGCAGCATTTGCGGGATTTACGAGATCTAACGAGGTATCGTCTGAGAATCGTGGCGACCATTGCTTCTGAGAAGAATCGTATCCATAAAATTCTTCAAGACGGAAACATCAAGCTTACGAGTTTTATGAGCGATTTGTTCGGCGTATCCGGGCGTCTGCTTCTGGAAAAGCTCATGGACGGAGAAGTGCTCGTAGAAGATGACGTACGCGAACTTGTCAAAACCAAGCTAAAAACAAAAGTGCCTCAGTTAGTTGAAGCTCTGAATGGTCAGCTACGGCGACATCATCGTGTTATGATGCGTGCACACTGGAAGCACCTGCTGTTCGAGGAAGCAGAACTGCAAGAAATTGAATCATTAATCGACGAACAGCTTGAGCCTTATCGAAAAGAGATTGAGTGTTTAGACAGCATTCCCGGAATTGACAAGTCTTGCGCTTCCGCTATATTTGCAGAAATGGGGCCGGATATCGCCACGCGTTTTCCCACGGTCGAGCAATTCACCTCATGGGCAGGGGTATCTCCAGGTAATAATGAGAGCGCGGGGCGCAAGAAAAGCCGGAAATGCCTGCAAGGGAACAAGTATCTGAAACGTAGCATAACGCAAGCGGCATGGGCAAATTACAGGTCAAGGAATCGAATAGGTGAGCACTTTAGACGGATACGGAAACGACGAGGCGAAAAAACAGCAAGCGTAGCAACCGGACATCTCTTAATTAAGATCATTTATGCCATGATGAAAGAAGGAACGCCATACAAAGAAATAGACATGCAGGTACGCATGTCTAAACAAAGAACAGCTAATTTTTACGTAAAGAAACTCCAAGAGCTGGGCTTTGCACTTCAACTAACTGAAAACGAAACAAGCTAAATTTTGAAAATGATGTGATCATTTTCGGGGGGTGAGTCTTTTTTTGCTTTCTTAGAGTAATAATGGCCCGAAAAAGTTCTATTCATACATTTTGAAAGGGCTGTCGTGCTTACTTCAACGTTTTTATTTTCGTATAAAATACAGCAATTCGGTAGGGACGACTTCACCAGAAGCTAAGTCCATATAATTGTGTAAAAAGAAAATGGCAAAAAAGTAGAGCCATAGCAAGGATCCTCGTATAGAATGAGGTTGTCGAGACAACATTCCAAAGGAGGATCTAGCTATGACTCAATACCAGATTACCCTAGATTCACAACTTTTGCATCAACTGTTTTTATCCGAATCAAGAGATGAGGGGATAGCGACCTTATTAGAATCTATCTTGAATCAAGTTTTGCAGGCGCAGGCAACGGAACAGTTGAAGGCAGGACACTACGAGCGCTCAGAAGAGCGTGCAGGTTACCGTAATGGAACGTACCCTCATCGGCTGACAACACGGGTGGGTCAATTAACCCTGCAAGTACCGCGTTTCCGCAGCGGTCAGTTCTCTACGGAACTCTTTGCTCGTTACCAACGAAGCGAGCAGGCCCTTGTCTTAGCCATGATGGAGATGGTACTTAATGGTGTGTCAACGCGAAAAGTAAGCAATATCACCGAAGAACTATGCGGGACAGAGTTCTCCAAATCAACAGTTAGTGAGCTCTGCAAACAGCTGGATCCCCTCATAGAAGAGTGGAATAACCGAAAACTGGACAAGGCCTACCCTTTTCTTATTGTCGACGCCCTGTACGTCAAAGTCCGGGAAGACGGCCGTGTGCGCTCACGTGGCGTGATGATTGCCACAGGGATTAATGCGGAGGGCTATCGGGAACTGCTTGGACTTACCGTAGATGATACCGAGTCAGCAGCAACGTGGGGGGCTTTCTTTACGCACCTCAAAAGTCGCGGGTTGCACGGTATTGATGTCATTACAAGCGACCATCACGGTGGTTTGGTTAGTGCGATTCGGCAACATTTCCAAGGCGTAACCTGGCAACGGTGTCAAACCCACTTTATGCGTAATATTCTGGACGCTGCTCCTAAATCATGCCGTGATGAATTGAAGGCCCATGTAAGGGCCATCTACGAAGCTGCGGACGAGACCAGTGCCCGTACACTGCTGAAACGGACACAAGAAGCATTTGAAGATAAAGCTCCAAAAGCCATGAGGGTCTTGGAAGAGGGCTTTGACGATGCGACAGCGATCTTGGCACTTCCGGCTGCCTGTCGGATACGTACGCGCACCACAAATGCCGTAGAACGTCTAAATGGCGAGTTGCGGCGGCGAGAACGCGTCATTCGCATTTTTCCCAACCGAGCCTCTGTCCTTCGTCTTTTTGGAGCCTTGTTGATTGAGCAGGACGAAAAGTGGTCTGCTGGGAAAAAGTATATCGAGATGAAAGAGTACCATGAGTGGAGGAAGAAGCTAAACAAGCCTGCAGCTTAGGCATCTTTTTGCTCTGGCAATCTCATTGAGGAATTTACACATAAATTTGGACTTGACCTCACCAGAAAGGGAATCCTGTAAAACTGCAGCAATTTCACCCGTTTCTCCTCGACTTAGCTAAAAAGGGCCTAAAATGATGTAGCCGTGCAGCAATTCCTCGAAATGTGGACTCATTGAGCCGAAAATCCTGTAAAATAGCAGCAATTCCCTCCACACGTTCAAGCCCTATAAGGCAACGATGCCTCCAGAAGGCAATGATGCTTCCTGAAGGCAACGATGTCCCCAGGATCCGACGCGGTCTCTTGGATCCCGTAAAATCAGGCTGTTGAGAAGCTATGGGATTTTCCCCACCCCAATTTTTATTTAGTAGAGCTCGTCTCTCAGAAGAAAAAATCGATTTAAAACGCTCTGAGAGCCGAGTTTTGTTTAGGAAAACGGACAATCTCAACCCCTCCGTAAAAAATAGGGGTTTTCCAACAGCCTGTGTTCTGCAGGAATTTGGGTAACGGAGTACACCTCATAAGGAAAAACTGTATTTTAGCTGTTTTTCCAGCAAGTTGAGTTGTTAGAGTAGAGCTGTTAGAGTAAGTCGAGCGGTGAAAAGAAGGGGGACTGTCTCACCCAGCTAAAAACTAGGAGCAGGACAGCCCCACAGTCATGGAATCAGTGAATCGTTCCGGTTCAGACGGAGTGCGGCAGATGGGGGAAGTCCTCCATCGGAATCTCGCCGTCCAGCCCCAGATAGTAACGCCGGAGCGGCGCGAGGGAGTCATCCAATTCATAGACTAGCGGCGTTCCGGTCGGGATATTAAGACTGACAATGCCGTCGGACGTCAGATTGTCCAGATACCGGACCAACGCCCGGATCGTGTTGCCGTGAGCGGACACGATGAGCCGCTTGCCGCCCGAGATGGCGGGAGCGAGCGTCTCATTCCAATAGCTGAGCACGCGGGCCTCCGTATCGTCCAGATTTTCCGTCACCGGAAACTCCCCTTCCCGGAGATCCTTGTATTGAGGAGCGGACGCTTCATACCGCGGATCGCTCGGGTCCAGCGCAGGCGGTCTGACATCGACGGAACGGCGCCATAGCTGAACCTGCTCCTGTCCGTACCGTTCGGCCGTCTCCGCCTTGTTCAGGCCCTGCAGCGCTCCGTAATGCCGTTCATTGAGCTTCCATGTCTTATGGACGGGAATCCACATCAGATCCATCTCATGGAGCATGATCCACAGCGTGCGGATCGCCCGCTTCAGCACCGAAGCATGCCCTTCGTCGAAAGTGTAGCCATGCTTTTTCAAGATTTCTCCTGCCAGACGCGCTTCCTTCAGACCTTGCTCCGACAAGTCGACATCGGTCCAGCCGGTGAAGCGGTTCTCCACATTCCATACGCTCTGGCCATGGCGCAGCAATACGAGTTTGTTCATCTCAAATCCCTCCTACCTTCATCCGGTCCAAGCCGGTATATCTGATATGGATGATTATAGCAAATTTCGGAGGCTGTATCGAATGCATAGCTGCCCTGCGTTCCCGCGCCGATCCTGTCGGGCGCGCGGCACAAGATGCCCCGATGACACGATTGTCCGGCGGATAAGAAAGTTGAGTATTTTGCGCCTCCCGCTTTATACTACTTAATAGAGCGAAGCTTGACTTGGCTTGCATCCGTTCCCGCCGTCGGGAAGGAGAAAAGCAGATTGATACATTACATGGGATCGAACGCCATGCTGAAGGAGCGTGTTGACATGAACTGGTTGGCTGAAGTCGAGAAAAGAAAAGAAGAACTGCTGCAAGACCTGCAAGGCCTGCTCCGGATTGAGAGCACGAAGGATAACGCTACGGCCGGGCCGGGACAGCCGATGGGACGCAATATCGCCCAGGCGCTGGATTATATGCTCGGGCTGTCGGAGCGGGAACAATTCCGCACCGGCAATCATGACGGCTATGTCGGCTATGCCGAATACGGGAATGAGGCGGCGCCGGAATATGTCGGCGTCCTCTGCCATCTGGACGTCGTCCCGGCGACCGGCCAGTGGACCACCCCGCCGTTCGAGCCGGATATCCGCGACGGGAAGCTGTTCGCCCGGGGCGCGATCGATGACAAGGGACCGACAATGGCCGCCTTCTACGGTCTCAAGCTCGTGAAGGACCTGGGCCTGCCGCTCAAGCGCCGGGTGCGCGTCATCTTCGGAACGGACGAAGAGAGCGGAATGGAATGCATGAAGACCTATACCGAGCGGGAAAAGATGCCGGTATCCGGGTTCGCGCCGGATGCGGATTTCCCGATTACTCATGCGGAGAAGGGGCAGATCAATACGAAGTTCTACCTTCGCGGCTTCGGCAGTTCTTCTGCCAGCGACGCTGCGATGCCGCAATTCAAGCTCGTACGCTTCGATGGCGGGGGCATCGCCAATATGGTGCCGGAATCGGCCATGGCCGTCGTCGCAGGCGAACCGGAAGCGCTCGCCTCCCTCGCCAAGCGCTATGAGGCGTACTGCGCCGATGCGGGACTGGCCGGCACCGCGGAAGTGAGCGCAGGGCAAGCGACCCTGCGCATGCGGGGCATATCGGCGCACGGGATGGAGCCGCATGTCGGCGTCAACGCCGCCTTGAAGCTCATCCGCTTCCTTGGCGGATACACCTTCCAGCCGGACGCCGCGCGGTATATCGGCTTCATCGACAAGCATCTGGTCGATGACCATCTGGGCACCGCCCTCGGCATTGCCTGTGTCGATGACATTACCGGCCCGCTTACGGTCAATGCCGGTATTTTCCAATATGATGGCGAATCGGCTCCGTTCTTCCATCTCAATATCCGCTTCCCGGTCTCCTACAGCTCTGCCGATGTGCTGAAGCCGCTCGAGGAGAAGATTGCGGAATACGGCATCGAGATTGATCGCGAGATTGATCTGAAGGAACCGCATCATGTCGATCGGAACCATCCGATGATTCAGACGCTCCAGAAGATCTATGAGGAAGAGACGCAGCTGGAGCCTACGCTGCTCACGACCGGCGGCGGCACCTATGCAGCCTTCCTCGATAACGGCGTAGCGTTCGGCGCCCTCTTCCCGGGACGCGAAGAGACCGCGCATCAGGTCGATGAGTACATTATCATTGACGATCTGCTGAAGGCAACGGCCATCTATGCCCGCGCCATCTATGAGCTGGCCAATCTGGAAGACTGATTGAAGCGGATGGCTCACTGTTCCCGCCCTCTCCCGCCTCTGTGGCGTATCAATGAAATCGGACCCTCCTGGGCATATTAGGGATATAACGATGAGGGAGGGATTGGGAACGTGAGTGATCTGTTGAAAAAAGCGGTCTCCTTGGGCTGGGGTCTCGCCGTGGTCAGCAAAGAGAAAATCGAAGCCGCCGTCGACGAGCTTGTCCAGAAGGGACAGCTCGCTCCCGAGCAGTCCAAGGCGCTCGTTAACCAACTGGTGGAACGGGGAGAAGAGGAGCAGGCCTCCTTCAGCGCCTCGATTCAGGATATGGTGAAGCGCAAGCTGCAGGACTTCGATGTGGCCGCCAGTTCCGACCTGATCGCGCTGAAGCAGCGGGTGATGATGCTGGAGCAGCGGGTTGCCGCGCTTGAAGGGGCTGACCCGGAAGAACCCCGCGAAGAAGATGGACAGCCGAATATGGAGACGGACGGCCGTGCGGATTAGGCATGCCGGCCGCTACCGCGATATCGCCATGGCGCTCATGCGTCATGGCTTCGGCTATATTGTGGAGGAAATCGGACTGCGCCGGGTATTGTCCCTGCCCCGCCGCTGGATTACGCAGGAGACCCTGCAGACGAAGACGCTGGGCGAACGCCTTCGCCTCGTGCTGGAGGAGCTCGGCCCCGCCTTCATCAAGCTCGGCCAATTGCTCAGCACGCGGGCCGATCTGCTGCCGGGCAGCGTCATTCAAGAGTTGGAGAAGCTGCAGGATCAAGTGCCGCCCTTCACGGGCGCCGAAGCCGGCCGCATCATCGAGGATGAGCTGGGCCGGCCGCTCGGCCAGCTTTTTCTGCGCTTCGATGATATCCCGCTTGCCGCCGCCTCCATCGGCCAGGTTCACAAGGCCTGGCTGCCGAACGGCGATGCGGTGGCCGTCAAGGTGCAGCGGCCCGGCATTACCTCCATTATCGAGCGGGATTTGGAAATACTCCAGGGGCTGATCGAAGCGGCTACGCGCCGCTGGTCCTGGGTGTCCGAGTATCAGATTCCGGAGATGGTTCAGGAATTCGCCAAATCGATGATCGCCGAGCTCGATTATCAGCATGAAGGGCGCAATACCGACAAGATGGCGCAGCTGCTGCGCAGAGACCCGGGCATCCATATTCCGCGCATCGATTGGGATCGCTCTTCAGCCAAGGTGTTGACGATGGAATATATGGACGGCGTGATGCTGAACCATTATACGGAACGGCTCCCGGACGGGCCGGAGCGCAAGCGGATCGCCGAGCGCCTCGTGCACGCGATGCTGCATCTGATCTTCATCGACGGCTTCTTCCACGCCGATCCTCATCCCGGCAACATTATGGTGCTCTACCAGAACCGGATCGCCCTGATCGACTTCGGCATGGTGGGCCAATTGAACGGGGAAATGAAGGAGTATTTAGCGGAGCTGATTATCGCGCTGATGCAGCATCGAACCTCGGGCATGCTCCGGGCAATTGCGCGGCTCTGCCTCATCTCCGACCGAACGGACCTGGATGCGCTTCGCCGCGACCTGGACCGGCTGCGGGACCGGTACTATGACGTCCCGTTCTCCGAGGTGAGCCTCGGCCAGTCTCTTCATGACTTGTTCGCCGTCGCCAAGAAGCACCGGATCGTGTTCCCTCCCGATCTGATTCTGCTGGCCAAGGCGCTGCTCACCATGGAAGGCATCGTGGAGAGGCTCGATCCGACCCTCTCCATCCTCGATATGGCCGAGCCGTTCGGCGTGAAGCTGCTGAAGGAGAAGTACAGCTTCCGCCGCATTCAGAAGAAGGTTGTCGGCGGCACGCTCGATCTGGTGCAAGCGGTGTCCGATCTGCCGATGCAGGCGAATCGGCTGACCTCCCTCCTCAGCCGGGGCAAGATCAAGGCCGAAATGGAGCTGCGCGATCTGGAGCATGTGCTGCACAAGCTCGATCAGATCAGCAACCGGCTCTCCTTCAGCATCGTGCTGCTAGCCTTCAGCATCATTATGGTCGGACTGATCGTCGGCTCTTCGCTCAGCAGGCAGCCGACGCTGCTCTGGGACATTCCCGCGATCGAGATCGGCTTCTTCATCGCGGCCTTGATGTTCATCTGGCTGCTCCTGTCGATTTTCCGATCCGGCAGATTCTAGCACGACAATACGGGGAGCTGCGTCGCGACGCGCCTCCCCGCCTTTATCCTCTTTACTCTGCGCAACTTTGAAGCGGTATGTCCTTCCTTCCCCACCATCCCTCCGGATCCGGAGAGGCATACACAATCTCTTGCTTGGTATTGACATAGACAAAGTACGGATATTCCGTAATCTGGTACGATTCAAATATCTTTGCGTCCGCTTGCAAAAAATGGATTCCTTTACTATGGCTATATAGTTCTTTGTAGCCGTCAATTCCGCCTTCTTTTAGCAAAACTGCAGCATGCAGAGTGGATCCCCGCTCCATATTTGCTTGAATCCATCTCTCTAATGAAGGGAACTTGAAAATCTGCTCGGACTGGTGCTCAAAAAACAGATATTCAGCAAAATTATGAATCTGCCTTACTCCACCTTTGAGGACCCGTCTTTTTATGATCAGAACCAGCGAATTATCAATAGCCACTTCCAAATTGTTTCGATGATTAAGACCATCATGTCTCTAGGAAGCACCATCATCACGGTGGTATCGTTAGTGGGCTACATTACTCATATCCATTGGGGATTGCTAATCATTATCTTTGTATTTACGATTCCAATCCTGTTGATTCATATCCGTTTCGGGAATAAAAGATATGTTCTCACTCGATTTTTGACTCCCTAACAAAGAAGGAAGCTTATGGTGTAACCAAAGTTCCCTATGCTTTTCTAGTGAATCAAAACGGAATGCTTGAATCCCATCGTTCGTTAATGAATTCGAACATGCTGTGGAATATGCTGGAGAATGAAACGGAGCGGTCTCATGACCGGGTCCCAAGCTCCTTATCGGTTATGAATGAGCAGGGTTAGCGTGGTAAGAAAAACGGCCACAGAAAGAAGCGCTTCTGCATCTTTGCAGAGGCCAAATCGCTTCCCTGGTTCATCCCATTCCTATTCTGGCGAAAATAGGCTTCTTCCTAGCAACCGCATCTTACTTTTGTTGGCCTTGTACACTCTTCTCCCGTATCCCGATCAACATAGTACTCCCAGGAGGACACTTTTTGCATAATGCACAGGGCGTCGGATCGGCAGGAGACAACTCTGCGCGTTATTGCATACACATTATATGCTATTTATATCATAAAATCCATATTTGGTTTTATTATCAAATATAAAGCGGAAGCGACGCCCATGCTGGGCGTACGGTAAAAGAAAGACCCATCGCGCGATGGGTCTTCTCCATATGGTTAACCGGTCTCTCATTTTCTGCTAGGATGAACGGGCCGCAATAAAATCAGGTCTTGGCGGCTTGCCTGAGTATGGCGGTTCAAGCTGATTGTCGACACTATTATAGACGATAAATACATTGCTGCGCGGGAACGGCGTAATATTGCTGTTCGAGCCATGCATCACATTGCAGTCGAACAAGAGAATGGAGCCGGCCTTGCCCGTCGGCGCGACAATGCCGCCTTGATTGGCCAGATGGATGAGACTGTCCCGATCGGGAATGCCGTATTCCTGACGGCGCAGCGATGACTTATAATGATCGTCCGGCGTGGCCCCGATACAGGACACGAACGTGCGGTGCGAGCCGGGGATGACCATTAATGGACCGTTGTTCGCATTGTTCTCTTCCAGCGCAATGGAGCAGCTTAATGCCCTCATGCGGGGCATGCCGTCTTCCACATGCCATGTCTCGAAGTCAGAATGCCAGTAGAACTCTTTGCCCGTAAAGCCTTGCTTGAAATTGATCCGGGATTGATGCACATAGACTTGACTGCCGAGAATCTGCTCCACGATCTTGATAATTCTCGGGTGATTCGCCAGCTGCTGGAATATGCCTTCCCGGTGCACGGCAAAAATCGAGCGTATCTCTTCGCTGCCCGGCTCCCGAATCACTTCCGGTTTCGCGCTGCCCTTATTATCTTGGAACAAGCGGACCAGTTCCCGCTTCCATACCTGCACTTCTTCCTCGCTGAAGAACGAATCCAGGAACAAGTATCCGTCCGCTTCATAAGAAGCAAGCTGATCGGCTGATATCTCCGCTTGATCGATCGTATGGTTGTAGACAACCGGATCCTGGCGCTTTAACAATAAGGTCTCCGTATTCACTCTGGACGGATACAGATCCGGCGTTCTTGCGGCCTGCTGAACTTGGCTGTGTCCTGTCAATATGATCGTGCTCCTTCCGTAAAAGAGAATGGCGGTTCGCGTTCCCGCTTTTTTCGTTATCGCTTCTATTCGTTCGCTTGCAACCACGATTAGACTTCTAACGGATAGGCGCCTTCCGCATCGTGCACCTCATTGCCCGTGCAAGGCGGATTGAATACGCACAGCATGCGCATCTGGCTCTTTCCTCTCAGCAGATGCTTCTCATGACCATCGAGCACATATAACGTACCCGGTTGAATCGGATAGATCGCTCCGCTCTCGACCACCTCGATTTCCCCTTCTCCTTCGATGCAGTAGACCGCCTCCACATGATGTTTGTACCAGATTTCCGTCTCCGTGCCTGCCTTGATCAACGTGTCATGCAAGGAAAAACCAACTCCGTCCTTCTTGAGCAGCAGTCTGCGGCTGTTCCATGTCTCTGCCTTCACATCCTGTTCCGTGCCGAGAATATCAGACAATTGCTTGACGATCATCGCAAATTCCTCCCATTGGTTCATTTTTTCCCATTCGCTATGTCGCGAAAAGATGGCTTGCTACCGTTCTTCCGCCAGTTCCTTCACGCATGTTCGCAAAATATCCAAGCCTGCAAGCAGACCCGTGTCATCAATCGTGAGCGGCGGCATAATCTTCGCCACTTCGCTGTCTGTACCCGATGTCTCCATGATGAGCCCTCTCGCAAAGGCTCTGGCGCAGAGTCGCTCCGCCATGCCCGGGATGCCGAAGGCAATCCCCTGCATCAATCCCCGGCCTCTCGCCGTTCCTTGTAGTTCAGGATATTGTGCGACTAGCTCTTCCAAGCAAGAGCGAATAACCTTTCCTTTTGCCATAATCTCTTGCGTAAATCGTTCATTGCTCCAATAGTCAAGTGCCTCGGCAGCGGTGATAAAAGCCAGATTATTCCCCCGGAACGTGCCATTGTGCTCGCCAGGCTCCCAAATATCCAGGTCGGGGCGGATTAATGTAAGCGCCATGGGCAGCCCGTATCCGCCTATCGATTTGGACAGACAGACGATATCCGGCGTAATGCCCGCCCGCTCGAAGCTGAAGAAGGTCCCTGTCCGGCCGCACCCCATCTGCACATCGTCTACAATGAGCACAATCTCGTGGCTTCGGCAAATCCGCTCCAGCCGCTGCAGCCATTCATTGCTCGCCTCGTTAATGCCGCCTTCCCCTTGAACGGTCTCCACGATGATGGCGGCCGGCCGCGACACCCCGCTTCCGCTATCATTCATATAGTTCTCCATATAGTCGAGCGTATCGATATCCGGACCCAGGTACCCGTCATACGGCATCGAGACCGTATGGTGCAGAGGGATGCCCGCCCCTTGCCGCTTGAACTTGTTGCCTGTGACGGATAAGGCGCCAAGCGTCATGCCGTGAAAGGCATTCGTGAAGCTGAAAACGGTCGATCGCCCTGTCACTTTGCGTGCCAGCTTCAAGGCGCTCTCCACCGTGTTCGCCCCTGTCGGTCCAGGGAACATCACCTTGTAAGCCAATCCTCGCGGCTCCAAAATCACTTGATGGAACTTCTTCAGAAATTGCTCCTTCGCCTTGGTGGCCATGTCCAGGCTATGCGTCACGCCGTCTTGCTGAATATAGTCCAGCAGCTTCCGCTTCATGGACCGATTGTTATGCCCGTAGTTGAGCGCGCCGGCTCCGGCGAAGAAATCAATATATTCGCGATTGTCATCATCCCACAGCTTATAACCTTGCGCCTTCGTAAATACGGCCGGGAACGACCTGCAATAGCTTCGCACCTCAGACTCCAACGAATCGAATACTTGCAACGATGGTGTTCTTACATCCAATACCTTCATGTCACCGTCTCCATTCTATCGTGTGTATTGTGGCGCAATGGCCCAATGCGGATCAGCTTCTCTGTCTCATGCGCCCCGTCCGGAAATAGCTGAGAGGCGAACCCCACCTTCGTCACGAGCGCGCTCTTCCATGTCTTCGCCATCTTGGCGAAGAGTCGCTGGGATGCCGTGTTGCTTGGCGTGATCGTCGTCTCGATAAATCGCACCTGATCCCGGCATGCCGTATCGTACAAGGTGCGCAGCAGCGCTTCGGCGATCCCTCTGCCTCGATAGCGATCGCGCACCGCGATTTGCCAGACGAACAGCGTTTCCGGCATATCTGGCCGCCGAAGCGCGGATACGAAACCGATAATGTTCCGATTGTGTTCCGCCACGATGCAGGTGTCGGCGAAATAGTCGCACAGCATGATATAGCAATAGGCCGAGTTGACATCAAGTGTGCCGCTCTCTTTCACCAGCTTCCATAACTCCGTTCCATCGCCCTTCCGCGCGTTGCGGATCGTGCAGGGCAAGGATGGCGTCACGTTGACATTCATGCTCAGATTCCCCCCTCTTCCGCAGATGGTGAAGCTTGCTGAACTCCTCCCATATACCACGTCTGTCTGAACCGGCTCAAAAAGGCTTGCAGGCGCGGGCTTTGCGGGTTCTCGAATATTTGCTCCGGCGTTCCTTGTTCGACGATAGAGCCGCCATCCGTAAACAGGATCCGATCGGCAATCTCCCGGGCAAAATCCATTTCATGCGTGATGAGCATCATCGCCATGTCGCCTTCGGCCGCCAAGTCCTTGATAACCGCCAGCACCTCGCCGACCAGCTCCGGATCGAGCGCGGAGGTCGCTTCGTCGAAGAGCATCACCTTCGGACGCATAACTACGGCTCTGGCAATCGCGACGCGCTGCTTCTGCCCCCCGGACAAGCGTGCAGGGTATTCATTCACCTTGTCTGCCAGCCCGACCTTGGCGAGCATCTCCAGCGCGCGCGCTTCGGCTTCTTGCTTGCTCCACCCCAAGACGTGAACCGGCGCTTCCGTTACATTGCGCAAGATGGTCATATGCGGAAATAGATGAAAGTGCTGAAACACCATGCCTATCTTGCTGCGTACGTTGTGCAGGTGTTTTTCCTTCGCCGCAACAAGCTTGCCCTTCACTTCCTGGTGCCACAGCCACTCCCCATCGACCTGAATCGTTCCCGAGGTGGGCCGCTCCAATGTCATAAGGATGCGGGCCAACGTCGTCTTGCCGGATCCGCTAGGACCGATGACGGCAACCTTTTCCCCTGGATTAATGGATAGATTGATATCTTGCAGCACCCTCACAGAGCCGTACGACTTGCATATGTTCCGATATCTGACGATCGGATCGTGTACCGTGTGAGAGGCCAGCGGCCTGCATTGAACGCTCTCCATGCTCTCCACCCCCTATTTGATCTGAAATTTCTTCTCCAATCTGCTCACAAGCAGAGATGAAGGATAGCTAAGCAGGAGAAACAATAAACCGACCATCGTAAAGGCTTCCAGATAACGGAATGAGCCGGAACCTATCGCTTTCGCCGTTTGCAGCAGTTCGACCAGCGTAATCGCCGATAAGACGGGAGTTTCCTTGAACATCGTAATCAAATAGTTGCCCATGACGGGAATAATTGGCGGTATGGCCTGGGGAAGTATGATGTTCGTCCACGAATGCCGCCTGCCGAAGTTAAGCGCCTTGGCCGCTTCCCATTGACCGGCGGGCACCGCCTCAATCCCTGAGCGAAACACTTCAGAAAGATAAGCGCTATAATGCAAGCCCAATCCGATGATTCCGGTCACAAACGGGGAGAATGAGATGCCGTAAAGCGGTAATGCGTAAAAGAGCACGAACAACTGAACGAGCAGCGGAGTGCTGCGGATGAATTCCATCCACGCATTCGCAAGCACGGATACAGCTTTATATCGGGATCGGCGGGCAAGCGCCAACGGCAAGCCGAGCAGGCATGCCGCCGCAAATCCGAGCAGCGTCGCTCCGATCGTGATCGGGAGCACCTGCAGCAGCTGAGGAAGAATCTCCAATGCGTAGTCCCAACTCCACATACGCTATATCCTCCCCTTCACGGCCCTGCGCTCCAAAAATCGAATGCCGAGCGTCAAGGAGTAGGCCATGATGAAATAGATCAGGAGCAATAACGCAAAAATCTGCGGCGTGCTGGAGTTGTCAAAGGAGCGTAATACCATGCCTTGATAGGTCAAATCCATCAATGTGATGAGGTAAACAAGCGATGTTCCCTTCAGCAGCTCGATAAGCAGATTGCCGAACGAAGGCAGCATAAGCGCCATCGCCTGCGGCAAAATGATCCTCCTCATCCGCAGCCAAGGACTCATATTCAGCGCCATGGCCGCTTCGTATTGCCCCTTGGGCACGGACAGGATCGAACCCCGCACCACTTCAGAACCATAAGCGCCATAATTCAAGCCAAGCGCCAGCACGGCCGCGGCCATCGCCGACATGCGGATGTCGAGCAGCATGGGCAGCGCAAAATATAACCAAAACAACTGAACCAGCAAAGAAGTTCCTCGGAATACCTCTACGTACACCGCGCTGACAAAGCGGATGACGCGGTATTTGGACAGGCGAGTCAATCCCGCCGCAAAAGCGCATATGAAGGCCAGTATCACAGAGAAGCAAACAATTTGCAGCGTGACCCATGCTCCTTGCAACAGCGTGGGTAAATATTCAAGCATAGTGGCAACCGTATTCATGGCTTACTCTTGCGCCAGCCGTTCGGCTGTCATCTCTCCAGGCAGCTCCTGCTCCGTGAACCCGAACGGCTCAAGCAGTTCAAGCAGCTTGCCCGATTGCTTCAACGCTTCCAGCTCTTGATTGAATGCTTCCCGAAAGTCGGCATCTTCCTTGCGAAACGCCGCCGCGCCATAGCCTCTTACGCTTTTGCCGTCAATCTCAGGCTGCTCGAAATCCATGACCCGCTCCAATTGATCGTCCTTCGTGGAGTCAAGCATGGCTTGCAAGGATGGTCCCGTCATCGTCACCGCATCCACGCGGCCCGCCTGCAAAGCCGAGATGGCCGACGGTTGATCCGGCACGGTTACGATTTGTTCCTTCGCCACACCTGAGTTCGCTAAATACTCCAGCTCGATCGCTCCCACCATGACAGCGACTTTGACATCCTTGTTGCCAGCAATATCCTCGTAGCTGCGCAGATTGGACGGATTCCCCTTCTTGACCGCCAGCGCCTCGCCAATGCTGTATTCGGGGTTGGCGAAGGCCACCTCCTTGCTCCGCTCCGGATTGATGAACATTCCTGCGGTGATGATGTCGAACCGCTTCGCCTTCAACCCCGGAATGAGAGAACCGAATTCCGTCAGGACGCCGTTCATCTCCTCGATGCCCATCCGCTTCAACACTTCCCGGGCTACCTCCACGGCCTCGCCCGTCAGTTGGCCATCCGGCGTGGCATAAGCATACGGCTTTTCATTCGCGAAGCCTACGGTAACGTATCCTTCCCGCCTCGCTTTATCCAGCACCGTCTCCTGCTCGGGCGATGTCCTGCCGCCGGCTTCTGTCTGGCTATCGCCGGTTTTCGACGCACAGCTTACCAGCAGGATGGCCAGCGCGCAGCATAACGCATACGAATACCATTTCTTCATCCGACAACTCCTTTTTCCCTTTTTTTGGGGCCCTATTCAAGGGTAACATGTTCCTTCCTGTATCTCACCCTTGATATTCCCACTTAATTCCTCCTCAGCCCTCCTGACCTTGGAACAGGGGAGATTAGAGGAGGGATCCAAAAAATCCCTCCCATATCCTTCCCTATAGGGCATGATATGAATTTTAAAAAGTCGTTATCGGAAGAGAAAATAAATAAAAAATCGCAACAGAAAATAGTTCATTTGATGATTTAGCCGTAAATGAACGTTTTTCGCCTATATTAGACAAATTCAGACTTTCGTGTGCTTGCAAAATAGAAAAGGCGGAAATTCATCCTCAGAACAGGCCGCATTCCCGCACAATGTCCCAGCTATCCAGTGTCGTCGCCTCTGCTGCGGTCATGCCGCTGCGCGCCAGGAACGACTGGACAGCCCGGTATCCGACGGCATATCCGGAGCATTCCGACAGACCTGCCGGCGGGAAGCCTTGGGCCCGCGCAATCTTGTCGCCGAACATATAGGCGGCCACTTCGGCGAATCCCTTCATCGTGAGCCGTTCTCCAATCACCTCGATCGAATAGGCGAACTCCTCTTCGTCGAATGAGGTGACCCACGGCCCCAATTGCTCCTCCCCATACATCTCCTTGGCGAACGATTCCGCCAATCCTTCAATGACGAGGTATTCGCCGAGCGTCACATTGCCGTGATCCCAATCGGTGTAAGAGAAACGGAGATTGTGGTGGAATTCATGAGCCAAGATCGACGGCAGCCGAGGCAGGTTATATTCCGTCGGGTATACGATAATCTGGATATACCCGGGGATGCCGCCGAAGCCGGTGTAGCTGCGCTGCAGGCGAAGCTTGTCCGGATCGGCGAGGAAGAAGCCGCACAGGATCTCGTCCGCCTTGACCTTCAGTCCGAAGCGGCCGGCATAGGCCGCACACTGCGCCAGCACTTGCTGCGCCTTCTCCGGCCAGCCCTGCTCCCGCAGCGTCTTCACCGCAGGCTGCCCGAGGTCATCGCGTGCGGCATCGAGGCAGCCGAGCATCCCGGCTGCCATCACGACATCATATCCGCCGGGCTGCGCCGCCTTGAGCGGCACCTGTATCGTCGTCCACATCGGCTCGAACGGCTTCATCAGCTCATAGCGGAACATCTGCTCCCGCTTTGCTGCCGGTTGTTCATACATTCGTTCATACATGGCCATCGTGTCGATGACGTTTATTTTCATGGTGATTCCCTCCTGTTATGTCGCGCCGTTGATGCCCTGACTGCGCATCTGTTGACTGTGCATCTGTTGACTGCGCATCTGGACTGCGCATCTGTTGACTGCGCATCTGTAGCTCTTACTGCGCATCACCGCGATGAACTGGCGTCTCCTATGCAGTGTACGGGGTGACGCAGCGAGAGGGTCAAGCCGGACATGCGGAATGGAGGTAAGCGATGGCCTGGATGGTATATAATGAGAAGTAGAATGAAGGGGGCCTGTTCCGCAGCCGGCATCATTCCGTTCTTAAGGAAGATGATCGGGATACGGCCTACGCTGGCCCCCCGGAGGATTAAGGATGGTGAATGATGGCCTTTGGCATATCCCGCACGGAGCTCAACGAGTGGAAGCGTCGCGTTGCCCGCGGGGAAATCGCTTATTTGACGCATTATTGGCAGGATGAACGCTTCCCGGGAATCACGACGGTCACCAAGGTCGGCTGTGCCGATATGGCCCGCCTGACCGCCTGGTGCGTAGAGCATGGTCTGAACCCGCGCTATATCCATGCCCGCCGCCCCTTCCCCCACTTCGATCTCATCGGCCCGCGCCAGCGGGAGATTCTGCGGCAGGAGCAGCAATGGGATCAGCTCGAACGGTTCCGGCTGACATAGAACAAGCGGGGCGCCTCATGCGCCCCGCTTCAGACTGCGGCAAAGTCCTGTCGACAGTCTTTTTTCTTATGAAGGGCGGGGCCGGGAAAGGCAGGGCAGGTTAGGTTAGGGGAAGCTGCTTCACATGAAAAATGCTGCACAGGCGCAGCATTTATAATCTCAAGAGGCGAAATTCCGAGAAAATCCTGCAAAATTACATCATTTTGCCACTTTGAACGCTATCTATACCTTGCCGCAGGGGAATTGATGTACTTTTGCAGCAATCCTATTTTCGCATACTCGTGTCAATGAAATTGCTGCATTCTTGCAGTATTGGCGGAGCAGACTGCATCAATGCAGGCTGCGTCAATCCGCGTATTGGCGGAGCAGACTGCGTCAATGCAGACTGCGTCAATCCGCGGCAATCGCTCGACCGATGGCGCCTGCCCGTGGACCGGTCCTGCGTCAATGCCTCAATCGTTACGCCTAATCGCTCCTGGCTATCGAAGCCGGGCAAAAAAGGAGCGAATCTGGCTCGCGACCCGTTCCGGCTGCTCCAACGCCACAAAATGTCCGCCGGCGTGCAGCTCCTCCCACTGCAGAATGTTCGGAAACAGCCGCTCCACATATTCCCGCGGCGGGCGCTCATGCGGCTGCGTGGCCGTCAAGGCCACCCCGTGCGGGACGAGGCACACCTCATCCGGTCCCGGCCATTCGATATGCTTGCCTTCGTAATAATACCGGTTCGCGGCGTTGATCGTCTGCGTGAACCAGTAAATTGACACATTCGCCAGCAGTTCCTCCTTGCTGAAATGCCGCAGCAGATCGCCGCTTGCCGGACCTGTCCAGTAATGCCATTTTTCCAGAATGAAGGCGGCCAATCCTGCCGGGGAATCATGCAGCGCATAGGCGGCAGTCTGCGGCTTCGTCCCCAGGATATGGGCGTAGCCTCCCTCTTCCCTGTACCACTGCTCCGAACAGGCGAGAAAAGCCTGCTCTGCTTCAGAGAGCTGTGCCTCCTTCCCCAGAAAGGGACTCGGGTTGCCTGGGGATGTCGTGTGGTACCCAATCACGCATTCCGGGTGATCCAGACACAGCAAGCCGAGTACACTCGCCCCCAAGTCATAGCCATGCGCCCCAAATTGCTCATATCCCAATCCGCGCATCAGCTTGACCAGCATATTCGCCGCTTGCCGATCCTCGAATCCGGTTTTCCCCGGAATGCCCGAAAATCCATGCCCTGGAAGGGACGGGACGATGACATCGAAGGAAAGCGCCGCATCTCCGCCATACCGTTCCGGATGGGCAAGATAGGGAACCAGATCGAGCATTTCGTAGAAGGTGCTTGGCCAGCCATGCGGGATCATAATCGGAATCGAATTCGAGCCGCTCCCTTTTTCATAGATAAAGTGAATATCCATGCCGTCAATCGTCGCGATATAGTTCGAGAAGGAATTGATGCGCCGTTCCACTGCGCGCCAATCGAATTTCTCCTTCCAGTACGCGATCATATCCTTCATGAAGGATAGGGGAATCCCGTAATCCCAATTCGCCCCGGGGAGCTCGTCAGGCCACCGTGTCCGCTCGAGCCTTCGCTTCAGCTCTTGAATATCATCCTCGTGAATATGCACCGTATAAGGCGTCATTTCCATACAGCATGCTCCTTAAAATGAGGTAGATGCAGGTAAATACTTACCGTATGGTGCCCTGGCAAGAGGGCAGCCGAGAGGTAGGATAGAGGGCGCCCATCTGGTAAACTAAGTATCGAAAGAGATTACGCCATCAGAGAATAACCATTAAAATAATGTAAACAGTTAGCTAACTTGTAAATTGATTTTACTGGTTAGGGAGATACATGTCAATAGAAGGAAGTGTTGCTGCGATGACGGCTGAATATGATAAGCTATCCATGATTGCTGACTTTTTCAATACACAGGACAGACGGATGCGGTATGAGGGAGATCCTGGGCTCGAGCATTTATCCGAACCGCGCCGCTTATATGAATGGTTCTTGCAGCATCAATTGATTGCCGCTTCCGATACGGTATCTGAAGAGGATCTCCAGTTGACGCGAGCGCTCCGAGATGAATTGCGGAGAACCATTGTGAACAACGAGCATGATGGTCCTGTGCATGGGGATAAGCTGGTTGAACTGATGAGCTTGTTCCCATTCGGCATCGTGTTCGGAGAGCATTCGGATCAGCTTATTCCGCTCGTAGAGAATGGCCGCAAAGGGCTGGCCAACCTGCTGGCGCAGGTATTCGATCTAAGGCGGGCGAACCTGTGGCATCGCATCCGGGTATGCACTGCCGAGGATTGTCAGTGGGTATTCGTTGATCGCTCCCGGCCGGGAACGGGCAGATGGTGCTCCATGAAGGCATGCGGCAATCGGGCGAAGAATAAGACATTTCGGGAGAAAAGGAAGTCGGAAACGGGGATGTAAGCACGCTCTCAATTCTTGTTAGAGTATGCTTGAGTCCCCTGCACACATAAGTGTATTGACAGGAAAAATAAACCGCTCTATAATCAAACCAACATAACCAATGTTGGATATACAACGTTAATCATCTTGCGCATGGAATCGCGCGCATGGAAGGGGATCCATCTCATCCTTCTGGCTCTGCTGCGCGATCGAATAATCGTCTTATTGCAACCATAGTGTCGATGCAGTCGGGCGATTTTTGTTTCGTCTATTATCCAATATTGGATATGCAACATTGATTAAAAACAACAAAACTAAGGAGGAATTCCATTGAAGCCAATTATTGAAGTGAACCGAGCGACCAACTTGGCCGACGAACCGGCATATCTGCATATCACCGGCTTGAAACCGGGAGCAACGTATCAACTGAGAGCATCCATGCTCGATGATCTCGGCAGGTTATGGCAATCGGCAGCGACGTTCACTGCCTGCCCGGACGGCTGCATCGACTTGCGAGCTGCAGCCCCGTTGACGGGAACCTATGAAGGCCAAGATGCAGCGGGACTATTCTGGTCAATGCATCTGGCTCAGCAAACGGACGGTCTGCCGTTTTTTATGAAAATGAATAGTGAACCATTAACGGTGACGATTGTATTGGAACAAGATGAAGCTGTGCTTATTCAAAAGCAATTCGATCTTTCGTTCCGCAGCAATAGCGTTCAGGAAACATTCGTAACGGATGGCTTCATTGGAAAATACTTTGCGCCTGGTGAAGCTGCAGACTTGCCAGCTGTTCTTGTCGTGGGAGGCTCGGGCGGCGGCTTCCAGTGGTCCGAACAGGTCGCCGCTCTGCTTGCATCGCGTGGTTATGCAGCAATGGCCGTTGCCTATTTCGATTACCGCGGCCAGTATGGTCTGCCGACCGGATTGGCGGATATACGACTCGAACAGTTCAAGCTTGCGGCGGATTGGCTGAAGGCACGGAACGAGACGGATGGACGCGCGATTGGTGTAATGGGCATTTCAAAAGGAGCGGAGCTTGCTTTGTTGCTCGGTTCTGTCTTCCCGGACGATATCCGCGCAATTGTTGCTTTCGCTCCATCTCTGTATGTATTCCAAGGCATCCAAATCGGCGTCAACGTCCCCACTTCATCGTGGTCGCTCGGCGGAACCCCCGTTCCATTTGCCGTGTATCCATCCGATTATGAGCCGCGAGAGGATTTCGACAAAACCTTGCTGCGGGATCTGTATATACGAGCGCTGCAGGACAAGGAAGCCATTCAATACGCAAGAATCCCCCTCGAACGCATGAAATGCGACTTGATGCTCGTCACCGGCGACCTTGACGCGCTCGGACCGACTTCGGAAATGGCGATCGAGACGTTGCAAGTGTTGGAGCGGGAGCGTTACCCGCACCAGGTCACTCACCTGCGTTATCCGAAAGCGGATCATGGCTTCTTCATTCCAGGTCTGCCGCCGCTTGTTCTCAGCAAGCATGCTGCGGCTCGCGATATCGCAATGGCCGAGCGGGATGCTTGGTGGAAAGTGATCCGCTTTTTGCAGACGTAATGCTTGAACGACCATAGAGAGAATCCTGTTTTTAAGCGGTACGGGGTTGAGAGGATGCCATACAAGACCATATAAAAAGAGAGGGCGAACTTCAAACTCCTTGAAATCCGCCCTACCATAAAATCTCTCCTTACTTCAACTGTCCCGCTTCACAATCCTCGCCACCTTGCTGCGCGGCACCGTCGGATTGTGGTGTACGATGTACGCCTTGGAGAAGCGCGAGGGCAAACAGCAGGGAGCTTAACGATTCCTCTCCGCCCTAGAAGGGGGGCCTAACCCCCGACCTCTCACACCATCGTATTCTGTACAAAGGATGTTGACTTTACCAGACTGCAGTTGTAGCATAATCCATAACTACATGCGTAGTTTTGCAAATTGATTTTGGAGGTTTTATGCATGAATCAAATACCGCCCATCACGGATGCAGAGTTGGAAATTATGCGCGTCTTGTGGACAAATCCGAATTGTCCTTCGAGCGAGGTCGTAAAAAAAATGATGGAACGAATGGGGTGGAGCCCGAATACGACTCGGACGCTCCTTAGCCGTCTGGTGCAGAAGGAAGCGGCGGGCGCGAAGCTGGAAAAGGGTTCGAAGCGCACGCAATTATTTTATCCGATCATCAGCGAGCAGGAGTACCTGCGGTCTGAAACTAAATCCTTCATGAAAAAACTGTATGGCGGAGCATTGAAGCCAATGTTGGCCAACTTTTTGCAGGATAAAAAGCTGAATGCGCAAGAAATCGAGGATCTGAAGGCATTGTTTGACGAAAACCGCAGCGACGGGGAATCGGAAAAGAGAGAGCCCTGATGAGTCCTGCATGGAACGAATGTTTATTGTCGTTCTTCGGCTGGGTCATCCGCGGGTCTTTAATGGCCGGCATCCTGGTCGTGCTTGTCCTGAGTTTGCAATTTCTGCTGCGCAAAAGGCTTGAGGCTAGATGGAAATATTGGCTCTGGTTGCCTGTGGCGATTCGTCTGCTGCTCCCTTGGGCGCCGGAATCCTCGCTTAGCTTATACAATGTTCTGCCTGTGGATGTCTTAGCGCCCGGAATTCAACAACAAACTCCAAATCCATCAGCTTGGCATCAATGGTTGAAGGGGACTGAGGGGGATTACGAAGAGACAGCTCAAGCAGAGCGTTCCTACACCCCGGAGAAAATCAGCCAAATCAGAGGAGATGCGGAAGTATCAGATCCGCCCCATAAATCGGGAACTATGCGGGACATAAGCATCTGGTGGAGCGGGTTCAAACAAATGGGATTCACCAATCTGCTGATGTTGGTTTGGCTTGCAGGCGTGCTGTTTCTTGCGGCGAAGACGGCATACGACCAGCTTCGATTGGCACAAGCTCTGCGCGCGGGCCGATGTATTGACACGCCTTTGTTATCGGCAATCTTCAGGGAAACGAAGCAGCTAATGGGCGTAAAGCGTGAAGTGCGGTTTGTAGCAAGTGAGGGCATTCCTGGGCCTGCCGTAGTCGGTTTTCGCAAGCCGGCGATCGTTGTTTCGCCGAGTCTGCTCGTTACGCTGCGAGAGCATCAGCTTCGGTGCATTTTGGCGCACGAATTTGCGCATATACAGCGGCGGGATGTGGCGGTGAATTGGACGATGCACATTTTGCTCATTCTCCATTGGTTTAATCCATTGTTGTGGCTTGCCGTACATAAAACAAGGCAGGATCAGGAGATGGCCTGCGATGCATGCGTACTGAATCGGATGAGTTCACAGCCAAATCTGCAGCATATCAATACATACGGGCAAACCATCATCCATGTGCTGGAGCATTTTCATTTGTCCGGCAAACGACATCAGCCAGGGCTTGCCGGATTGTCCGCGACGCATAAACAAATGAAGAAAAGATTGTTAATGATCAAGCGATTTCATAAAAAATCCTATCATTTATCCATTTTGGGGATGGCGATTATTGTTGCGCTTGGCAGCGTGACGCTGGTAAATGCGAAGGGAAACGATGTTGGGGCCGCTCCATCCCCTGCTTCTAGCGATATCGCCCTGATGACCGCGGCCGCTAAACCAAAGGCTATCAGTGAAGGCGAAATGCTGGAGAAAGCAGAGAAGGAGAGAGTCGCCAAATGGCGTGAAAAAAATCCGGATGATGTGTATATGATATATGTCAGCAATGAATTAAAGACAGAAAAAGGCGGCCGAGAAGTTTTTCTCATGGGAGGCTCACCTCCTGCATTCGATACATATGAGGCTTACCTCAAAAGAGCATCGACCTTGAAAGAGGCGGTCCTGCAGCAGCCGGCTGACTTGCCGGAGGGCTATACTTTCGCCGACGCGAATATTTACTTCGTGTTCACTTCTAAGCATTTTGCACCAGTCAAAGCCGAGGCTAAAAAGCTGGGCAAACAGGTATATTCCAAGAAAATTAACGTGACAAAAAGCCACCACATCGGGTTAACGTACACGAATGGAGAAGACTTTATCTCATTTCAGAGCTTTCATTTTGACGAGGAAGATGTAAAAGATAAGAAGAGGAAAGAAAAGGAATATAACTATATATCCGCTAAAGACAAAGAAAAGGAAGATCCGAAGCACGAAGGAAGAAATTATCTCTTCTGGGGAGAAGGTGAAAAAAGCTTTCAAATCGTAACCAATAAGGGGAATCCGTTGACGGAAGAAGACCTGATCAAGCTGGCGAAAACGGCAATAAAAAAATAGCTTTGTTGCCCATGCAGTCTGAAATAGAATGCAGGGGCTATCTTTTTGAGCGTGATCCGCAGGTTGAAATAGGTCAACTTTTGCATGTATGAAAAGTGAAGAAATTTACATCAATGATGTTGACATTTATAAACTACAGCTGTAGTATATTACTAAACTACAGTTGTAGTTTATTTTGATTGAAATCAATAATGAGAGGAGTACTACAAAATGAAAGCAGCATCAAAAGTAGCAATTACCGCATTAAGCAGTATTTTATTACTGGGTTTTTCGATGAACCTAACGGCAGAGGCGGCCCCATCCCGTGCTTCAAGCGACATCGCCTTGAAGACGGCAGCTGCTAAACCTAAGGCGATAAGTGAAGGGGAAAGGTTAGAAAAAGAAGAGAAGGATAAAATAAACAAGTTGATGAAAGAAAATCCGGATGATACGTACATGCTATATGTCAGCAATGAATTAAAGAAAGAAAAAGGCGGCCGGGAAGTTTTTCTCATGGGAGGCTCACCTCCAACCTTCGATACATATGAGGCTTACCTCAAAAGAGCATCGACCTTGAAAGAGGCGGTTCTGCAGCAGCCAATTGACTTGCCGGAGGGCTATACCTTAAGCAAGGCGAATATTTATTTTGTATTCACTCCTAAGGATTTTGCAGCAGTGAAAGCCGAGGCTAAAAAGCTAGGCAAACAAATATATTCCAAGAAGATGAACGTAACAAAAAGCCACCACATCGCGTTAACGTACACGAAAGGAGAAGACTTTATCTCATTTCAGAGCTTTCATTTTGACGAGGAAGATGTAAAAGATAAGAAGAGGAAAGAAAAGGAATATAACTATATATCCGCTAAAGACAAAGAAAAGGAAGATCCGAAGCAAGAAGGAAGGAATTATCTTTTCTGGGAAGAAGGTGAAAAAAGCTTTCAAATCGTAACCAATAAGGGTAACCCGTTGACCGAAGAAGACCTGATCAAGCTGGCGAAAACGGCAGTAAAAAAATAGCTTTGTAAACGGAATGATTGTAGAAATGATGAAGATATAATAGGTCTTGTAAAAGCCCATGCAGTCTGAAATCAGATGCATGGGCTATCTACTCCCCGGGCAATGGAGCACCATCGCCATCATAGCTAACTCTTCGCTTCGTTGGTATCGAGCCAAAAGTTCCGTAGAGAACTGCCCGTTACGGTACGCTGCACGTTCTCTCAGCGCTCATGGTGCCCCGCCCCCAACTGTTCCGTTGCTTATGCCTGCAACACTTGGTTCAGATGGGCCGAGGCTCCTTGCTGTGGCTCTTCTTTTTGCCATTTGCTTTTTACATAAGGATACGCACTTAGCTAGCTCTCTCTAGCTCTCTTACCAAGGGTGGACACTTCCTGAACCGCCAGTAAACATGGATGCTGTGGTGGTTATTATAACAGTGCTAAGAAGGACATTAAAAATTAGTTTTTTCATTTTGTTTCTCACGCTAATTCCCCCAATTCTTTAACGATTCGTTGGTAGTAATTGCTTAACAGTTCTAGCGTAAACTGAGGTGAAACGTTATTCGTTAAATGGATATGCATAGCGGTATTGAGAACTTCTTTTTCCTTGGCTGCATCATCTACTTTGGAATACCAAAAGGCAGACTGAACCATATTCGTAATGCCTTTGCCGGTGTCGCCCGCAGCCAAATAATATTCTCCCTTGACTCGAAGATAATCAGCGTATGTAGCGCAAACTAACGGATTTCTCTCATCAACGGCAGCGGGAGTTGCCTTGTCGTTCTCCAAAACAACTTTAGCGCCTTCGAGGTTGCCCAGCTGTAAGTACAATTGCAGAAGTTGTTTGGTCGCCGGAATAACGGAGGCACTTCTGCACGTATCAAGAAATGATTCGAGCTGTTTGATTGCTTGGTTGACATTTCCTTTTTTTGCATTGAAGAATGCATCCATAAGTATGACATTATCTTTTGTTTGAGGGTATGTGAAATTTTTGTACTGTATAAGATACAGTTCTGACTCTTTATATGCTCCAATACTGAAATAAGCATCTATAAGGACACCGAGCGCATCTGCTTTATATTGGCTTTCTCCGCTTTTCAATACTTCTTTGCAATAATCAATGCACTCGTAATGATTGCTCAGGGTGTATGCATGAATGCCTAATTTATAATACAAACACACACGTTCCTCGGACGATAGGAAATCAACATAATGCAGAATATACTTTCCAGTCTGGTAAGTTTCCTTCAATCTGCTGAAATCATTTCGTTCAATAAGATAACGTTGGTACATGCTTTTAGCTATGTAAGGCATAATGCCATGAGAACGTGAGTAATTAAGGATGAGGCCGTACAACGAAAGTTTGATGGAGTCATTATTGATGGAGTCTGTAGCACGATACAACTTTCCTACTAAATACAGGGTATCTTCATTTGGTGCTTCAAGGAACTTTCCGGCTATTTTTGTTATCAACGACGGGTGCTCAAGTGTTGCCAACTCATTTTGCAAAATAGCATATATGACTTCCGATTTGTGTCCAATCTCGATGTACTGTTCTACGATGTCACTATGGGGAATGCCTAATACTCCAGCGATGGACAAGATGGATTGAAAATCAGGGCGTTTAACCTCGCCGTTTTCAATTCTCGACAAGCTGCCCTTGTCAACGCCGACTGCTTCTTGCAGCTTCGACAGACTCATTTCTTTCTTCTTCCGATGGTACTGTATCAGCTCCCCCAAGCTCCTTGGCCTCGCAGCAACGGTACTCACAATCTCACTCCTTCAGTTTCAAATTACTGTTCACCTATATATTACCATATAATTCGGGAAAAACAAACATTTGTTTACATATTATCCATTTAGAAAGAGAAACAAAAAAAGACAAAAACCACAATGCGGTTTTGTCTTGTCGATTGATATCGTCTGACTATCTCTTTCCATCATATAAAACAAACCGGGACGCACGAGGCGCCCCGGTTGCCGTTCCGGCTTAACTGCAAGCCGGCGATTGATTATTGAATGGCCGCTCCGATTTCTTGCACCATGGCTTCGACGGAGACGAGGCCGCCTCCGGATAGGTACCAGTAGCTCGGATCGAGGTAGACGATATGTCCTTCCTTGTAAGCTTTGGTCTTCATGACCAGTTCGTTCTCTACGACTTGCTTCGCAGACGATTCGCCGCCGACGACGGCGCCTCTATCGATAACGAACAGATAGTCCGGATCCTTCTCCACAATATATTCGAAGGACACAGGGTCTCCGTGAGTCGATGTTTTAATGTCTGGATCTACTGGCGTGAAGCCGAACACGTCATGGATAATGCCGAACCGGGAGCCGGCGCCATAGGCGCTGATTTTGCCGTCGTTCGCCAGAATGATAAGCGCGTTTTTGTTCGCCGCTGTCACTTTCTCATTCAATTGCTTGATATCCGTATCGATCTTCGCAAGCTCCGCTTGTACTTCGGATTCTTTGTTGAAGATTTTACCAAGGTTTTCCGCGTTCTCTTTGAAGGACTCCATATAACGCTCCGTGTCAATATCCATGTAGATCGTCGGCGCGATGGCCTTGAACTCTTCATACGACGACGATTGTCTGCCGGCAATGATGATCAGGTCCGGCTTCAGGCCATGAATCGTCTCGAAATCCGGTTCCTTCAATCCGCCCGCATTCACATACTTCTCGTCCTCGAATTTTTTCAAGTAAGGAGGCAGGTTGTTCTTCGGCAGCGCCGCGATCTCCACGCCCAGCTTATCCAGGGAATCGACGACTCCATAGCTGAATACAACGACTTTGGACGGGTTCTTCTTCACTGGCGTTTCGCCCAGCTCATGCTTAATTACAATTTCTTCCGCCGTGTTGTTCGCTTCGGCTCCAGTAGGTGTCGTACCATTGCTGCTGTCTGTCTTATTGGAACCACATGCTGCAACGAGGGTTGCCATCATGGCTATAACCAGAATCAGGACTGTTTTCTTCAATTTTTTTCACCTCTACCACGTATATTTATAACTATATTTATCGCCGTTAATATCACAAATTCGTACTATTATGGCACGACAATGCGATATTACCGAACGGTGTGACCCCTTTTTGTGTCGAGCTATGCATAATAAACGCAGATCTTGTTATCATTAAAGTTCTCGATGCTCATGTCCATATCATAAATGTCATGGAGAACCGCGCTGTCGATAATGTCATCGGTCGCGCCCTCCTTGATGACTTTGCCATTCTTCAATGCCACGATATAGTCGGAATAGCAGGAAGCAAAGTTGATGTCGTGAATGACGATGACGATCGTTTTGCCGAGCTCATTGACGAGTCTGCGCAATATTTTCATAATCTGCACAGAATGCTTCATATCCAGATTGTTCAGCGGTTCGTCCAGCAAAATATACTCCGTGTTCTGCGCGATGACCATCGCGATATAAGCCCGCTGCTTCTGCCCGCCGCTCAGCTGATCCAGATACTTGTGCTGCATTTCGGCAAGACCCATATATTCAATTGCTTCATCGACGTACTTCCAGTCCTCGTCGGACAATCTCCCTTGCGAATAAGGGAAGCGGCCGAAGGAGACCAGCTCCCGGATCGTGAGCCGCAGGTTGATATGGTTCGACTGCTTCAGAATCGAGATCTTCTTCGCCAGCTCCTTGCTGTCCCACTGGCTGATTTCTTTCCCGTCAATAAGCACTTCTCCGGAATCCTTCGAAATGAGCCTGCTTATGATAGACAGCAGCGTACTTTTGCCTGCGCCATTCGGACCGATGAACGACGTGATTTTTCGTTTGGCAATCGTAACCGAAATGTCCTCGATCACGTTTTTGCCGCCATATTGTTTGGATACGCCTCTTACTTCTACCATGATTTGTTCTCCTTCAATAGAAGATAAATAAAGTAGACCCCGCCGACGAAATTGATGATGACGCTAAGCGTCGTGGAGAAGGTGAATATCCGCTCCACAATGAGCTGGCCGCCCACAAGGGCGATAATGCTGATGAGGACGGAGCCGGCGATAAGATAGCTGTGCCGGTACGTCTTCAGAAACTGATACGTTACGTTCACGACGAGCAAGCCGAGAAAAGTAATCGGCCCGACAAGCGCCGTGGAAATAGAGATAAGTACAGCGACGATAAAGAGCAGCCGCTTCACGACATAGTCGTAATTGACGCCGAGGTTGATCGCCTGCTCCCTGCCCAGCGAAAGCACATCCAGATACTTGATGAAGCGCAGAAAGTAGAGCGTGACGAGCAGAAGCAGCACGCCTCCCATAAGGAGCAGCTTCGTGTTGACATGGTTGAAGCTGGCGAACATTTTGTCCTGCACGATCATGAACTCTGCCGGGTCAATCAGAACCTGCATGAAGGTGGACATGCTTCCGAAAAAAGTGCCAAATATAATGCCAATAAGCAGCAGGAAGTATATGTTCTGGTTCTCGCCCTTGAATATAAGCTTGAACAGCAGGCCCGAGAATACAACCATGAGTCCGACGGACACCAGGAAGTCCACGTTGCTGTTCATCATCATCAGCGTCTTCGAGCCAAATACGAAGATGACGATGGTCTGAATCAGCATATACAGCGAATCCAGGCCCAATATGCTCGGTGTCAGTATGCGGTTGTTCGTAATCGTCTGGAATACGGTTGTGGCAAATGCGATCGAAGCGCCGGTCAGGACAATCGCCAGTACTTTGATTGTTCTTTTCGGCAGCACGTAGTCCCAGTTGTCCCCCAGCTTGAAGAACAGGAACAACCCAATCAGCGTGAGAGCAAGGACAGCAAGAACCCCCGTTTTCGCTTTATAACCCATGTGCCCTTCTCCTCATTAACATATAGACGAAAATGGCGCTTCCGATGACACCGACGGTCAAGCTGATCGACAATTCATACGGGAAGATGATGATGCGCCCCAATATATCGCAGAACAGAACGAATACGGCCCCGAGAAGCGCGGTATGCGACAAGCTATTCTTCAAATTATCGCCTCTGTAAATGGAGACGATATTCGGAATAATGAGACCCAGGAAAGGAATCGTCCCAACGGTAAGCACGACCGTGCACGTAACGAGCGCGACCAGGATCAAGCCAATGTTGACCACGCGCTTGTAGTTGAGCCCGAGGTTTTTCGAGAAATCCTCGCCCATCCCCGCTACCGTGAACTTATTCGCATACAGGTATGCAATTACGATAAGCGGAATGCTGATATACAGCAGCTCATAGCGCCCCTTGATAATCATCGAGAAGTCGCCCTGCAGCCATGAGGACATGTTCTGAATCAAATCATACTTGTAAGCGAAAAAGGTGGAAATGGAACTGATAATATTCCCGAACATCAATCCGACGAGCGGAATGAAGATGGTATCTTTGAATTTGATTCGATCCAGTATTTTCATGAACAGCATCGTGCCTATCAAAGCGAAGACGAACGCTACGAGCATCTTCACCAACGGGCTCGCCGTCGTGAACAGCATCAAGGAGACGAGTATCCCCAAGCGGGCCGAATCAAGCGTCCCTGCCGTCGTGGGCGAGACGAACTTGTTCCGGCTGAGCTGCTGCATAATCAGGCCGCATATGCTCATGCTGACCCCGGCGAGAATGATGCTGATAAGCCTTGGCACCCGACTGACGAGAAAAGTATGAACCTTGTCGTCGTTCAGATTGAACAAATCCCATGGCTTAATGTCTATGACCCCGATAAACAGGGAAATAAAGGAAAACAGGATAAGCGCAATAACCAGATATCTCTTCTTCATGTCTCTTTCCTTATAAGTCAGAGTATAGGCGTTCCGGATGTATGGTCTGCATTCCCCGTGTTCACCCGCATGTATAATAATGATATTCATTATCAGTAACGCGTTGTAACAGTTATGATTATAGCGGTTCCCTCGGTAAAGTCAATGGATTTGGCCAAAATAATTGAGTATCGTTCTCAATTAGAATCTTTATTATAATGAAATCATTTGATAAAAACGATTGGATTGGCTGCGGATGGAGCGATGCTTCATCCGTCACCGGGCTGCCAGCTCATGAGCAAGGCGTCCGCGCCTCGGCGCTGCAATGGGATAGCAGATCGCCTGTTCTGAGTCGCGGGGATACCGGCCAATAGAGGCCAAGAAGCTGATATTCCCGCCTGTGAGGCTGGCCGGATGCAGCTAAGGGAAAAGCCCGGTGAACGTATCACCGGGCTCTCACCTTTTCCGATCAAGGAATTATCATAAGCTAGTGTTGGCAGACGGCTCTTGGCGTCCCCGCTTCTTCTTCACGGCGTGAATGATCTGTGCAATCGCACCGTCTCCGGTGACGTTGGCAGCCGTTCCGAAGCTGTCCTGTGCAATATAGAGCGCAATCGCTAAGCTAACCATTGCCTCATCGAAGCCGAGCATCGACTGGAATAATCCGATAGCCGCCATCACTCCGCCGCCTGGCACGCTGGGAGCGGCGATCATCGCGATGCCGAGCATGAATATGAAAGGCACCATGGTGCTCACCGTCAGCGGCACGCCATGAATGTATAGTATGGCGCTCGCGACCGAGGTAATCGTAACCGCCGATCCGGTAATATGAATCGTCGCGCACAACGGCACGACAAAGTTCGTTACTTCTTCGTCTGTCCCAAGCTTCTTCACTTGCTGCATCGTCACCGGAATCGTCGCCGCCGAAGATTGCGTGCCGAGCGCCGTGAGGTATGCCGGGAGCATCGTGCGCAGCATCGCCAGCGGGTTGCGCTTGTTCACTGCCCCTGCGATCGCATATTGGCACAGGATGACCACGAAATGCATCACGAGGATGACCGCGAATACCTTGACGAACACTTGCAGAATGAACGCGACTTCGCCTGCCTGCGTCATATTCATGAAGAGCCCCGCGATATGAAACGGCAGCAACGGAATAATAATCGCTTGTATCGCCTTGGCTACGATGTCCTTGAATTCCAGCGAAGCGGTAAGAAGCGCGTTCGTCTTCACGAAGGTGATGCCGACCCCAATCAGGAAAGACAGCAGCAGCGCCGTCATAATGTCGAACACGGGCGGCATAGGCAGCTCGAAGTAGGTGGTCAGCAGCATCTCCTCCGGATTCTTGGCTGCCAGCCCGGAAGCCCCGGACAGCAGCCAGGGAAAAGACGAAGCCGCAACGCCATAAGCGAGCATCCCGGATAGCACCGTAGATACATATACGATAAATGCAGTCAATCCGAGGAGCTTCCCGGCTCCCCTGCCAAGCTCCCCGATCCCCGGAACAATAAAGCCCAAAATAATGAGCGGAATCAGGAAGCTCAGAAACTGACCAAATACATGATTTAATGTCGCAAAAATTCGTATGAACCAGTCCGGCATAATAAGCCCTGCTCCAATGCCGAGCATAATCGCAATGACAATGCGCGGAAACAATCCCAATCGCATATTCATAGACCTTCTCCCCTCTGACTACCTGAGAAAAACAAGATTACTATTTCGTCTCCCCAGTAAATACAAATGTTCCTCTTGCGAGTACAGTTCAATATACTAACATATCAGACATGCAATTGACAATTACCGAATACAAAAAAGCCCGATGAACGGATCATCGGACCTTCTCTTCTCATGTTATTTATACTTGCGCCAATCCATGCTGCTATTGTTCAACAAATAATTGAAGTCATTGTCCAGCCGCTTCTGTTCTGCCGTACGGGCTTCCTCCGCCTGGCGTCTCGCGTCTTCCTTCCGCTGCACTTCCTCCGCCTTCAATACGGTAGCCTGCGCCTTCAGCTGCGCTACGACATCAGGCCGCAGCAGATCCTTCAGCGTCGCCGGCTGATCTTGGCCAGTTCGGGCAGTCCCTTGCGGAGCGGCGTTCCGGCCTCTCTTCTTCGCCATCGCACTCACCTCATCCCTATTATAGCAGAATCTCCCTCATGCAGCACTGCTGTCATGGACTGTCGGGAGCCCTGCTGCCTGTGCGTGTTATGACGTTCGGTCCGTTATGACGTTCGGTCTGTTATTGGTTCCACAAATACGATATGAGCGCCGCTCTGCCCTAATCCACTGCTCAGGAAAATTCCCCCTTGTCACCTTTCAAGTTCTAATGTATCTTTATGATATATATCATTATGATACATTAGAAGGTGATACAATGGCTGCTAAGCACAGTGACACGACCTATGCCATTCTCGGGCTGCTCACGACCGATTGCCACACAGGCTATGACATGAAGCGGATGATGGACACCAGCCTCAATCATTTCTGGAAGATCAGCTACGGCCAGATCTATCCGACGTTGAAGAAGCTGGTCGAGGACGGCTGGGCCGTGGTGACCGATACCGCCCAGGAATCGAAGCCCGACAAAAAAGAGTACCATATTACGCCTCAAGGAATGCAGGCGCTGCAGGCTTGGCTGCAGGAGCCGCTTCAACAGCTCCACACGTACAAAAATGAATTTTTGCTCAAGCTGTTCTTCCACCGTCATCAAGAGACGGATGCGACGGTCCGGCAGATCGAGCGATTCAAGTCGATGCTCCAGGAGCGTTATCAGATGTACGAAGCGATCGAAAATCAGATCATGACGCATTGTTCGGATGAAGAAGATTTGGAATATTGGCTGCTAACGCTCGACTACGGCAAGCGTGTCGTTCAGGCCGAGATGGAGTGGAGCGATGCGGCGATGCGGCAGCTTCAACAGAAAAGATAAGGAGGAGATACGATGGGAAAATCAATCTTTGGCGGGCGCTATACGGTAGAGGATAGAGAGCAGGATATTGTCGTGTTCCTGATCGGAATGAGGGTGAACAAATGGTGGGCCGTTCATCAATGGTGGCCGGTCTTCACAGCGATGCCGCCAATGATTCGCGAACTGTATACGAACCCGGAGCTTGGCTTTCTCTCCTTGGAGACGACCGTCAATCTAAGAACGATCTTGATGGTTCAATATTGGCGATCCTTTGAGGATCTGACAGCCTATGCGCGGGGGCCGGAGCATTTGAAGGCATGGCGGCGATTCTATCAAGCGGTCGGGAAAACGAATGCGGTCGGCATCTATCATGAAACGTATATCGTACGAGGAGGCCAGTTCGAGGCCGTCTACGGCAATATGCCGAAGTTCGGCCTGGCCAAGGCGCGGGGACATGCGCCCATCACGACTCGGACCGATTCTGCGGCGCAGCGCGTCCGGGCTTGAATGAAGACTCCCATCTGTCCAATGTACGGTCGGATGGGAGCCGATTGCTTTGCTTAGGCTATGCTTCCGCACCTGGCGCCGGATCGACCTGTACCATCGCCTGCTTGCCGCTCAATTGAATGCCGGTGCGCTTCGTTCCTGCCGGACGCAAATCCTGCAGCAGCCGCTCGAGGATCTGCTGCGCTAGCGCGCCTTCCTTGCCCTTGATGCGGATGACGAGCTGCACCGAATCTCCGGCGCGCAGGATCCGTTCCGCCTGATTTTTCTTCGTCTCATAGTCATGATCCTCGATCTGCGCCGTCAGGCGAATCTCCTTCACCTTCGGCTGCCGATCCGCCTTGCGGGCCTGCTGCGCTTCCTGCTTGGCCGCCCCCGCTCCGATCAGCTTGCAGGGTGGCGGGCTGCTCATCAGCGACAGGCAGACGAGATCCACCTTCAATTTTTTGGCCATCGCGAGCGCCTCCGAGGTCGGCACGATGCCGAGCTGTTCTCCGTTCAGACCGGTCAATTCGACTTCGGCAGCCCGTATCTTCTCGTTCTTGATCATTGTGAATCCTCCTGCCCATTCGCTATAATGAACCCATATTACCGCCTGGAAGGAGATATATCAATGTCTCGCAAAGAAATCGAAGAGCAGATTATCCGCAACTATGAACGGGATGAGCAGATGATGATCCTGGTGTTCGCCCAGTGGTGCGTCAATCATGACCTTGATCCGGCCGAGCTCTATCAGCAGGCCTATCCGCAGCAGGGCGCCAATCCGGCGCTGCAGCAGGCCATCGGCCTCACGGTTCCGAAGGAAGAGGCCGGCGACATTCCCGACGACACGGTGCTCGGCGTCCTGTCGCTCTACGGCAACGATGATCTGGCCTTCGTCGTGACGGAGGCGATGAAGAATCGGGCCGCACGCGCCAAGGCGGCCGGCGGGAATGAAGCTTCCTGACGGAGTCGGGATGCGGCCAGCCTCCCGCCAATTCGGGCCGCTAACGCCGCTCGGCTAACGCAGCAGGAGTCAGACACTCGTGCTGGGCCTACTGACGCCCGCTGTGCGGCAGCGCTATCCCCGCCTAGCCCTCGGGAGAGGCGAACATTTTCAGCAAAAACAGGAAATGTCCGATACCGCCCCGAAGTAGATAGAGATATCAGTTTGTCGCATCAAAGGAGAAAAAGACTATTATGCAGATTCGAAAATGGAATGCGGAGGAACAGCCTCCGATGGAATTGCTGCTGCTGGCAGACCCTTCTGCCGAACTCGTGCAGGAATATCTCGGGCGGGGAACATGCTTCCTTGCGGAGCAGGAAGGGGAAGTCATCGGCGTCTATGTGCTGCTGCCGACCCGGCCGGGCACGATCGAGTTGGTCAACGTGGCCGTCGCGGAGAGTCACCAGGGACAGGGCATCGGCAAGCGGCTCGTCCTTCATGCGGTCGAGACCGCCAAGGAGTTCGGTTACCAGACGATAGAAGTAGGTACCGGCAGCACCAGCATAAGCCAGCTCGCGCTCTACCAGAAATGCGGGTTCCGGATGACGGGCATCGACCGCGATTTCTTCGTTCGCCATTATGACGAGGAAATCTACGAGAACGGCATGCTGCTGCGGGATATGGTGCGTCTGGCTCAAGATCTGTAACAGTCGAGCAGAGAACAAGATGACTGTGTTCCGGACTATCTGACCCAGTGGTTCGGCAAAGGATTGTGAGTGACTGCACTATGTCTACTCACTGCTGCCAGCCATGGAGCCAGGCTGGTCAAGCATCCGATTCCACAGTATAATAAACGTAAGAGACGAAGAACGTCCCGATCCTTTCCATGCGAAGGGAATCGGGACGTTTTTATTTTGTGGAAGGAGGCGGTAAGGTGAGTTTTGAAGAGGCGCATGATGCGTTTATTCAGCACCACTTGCAGAGGAGAACGGGAGAGCGAAAGGGGCGGCTGGAGCGGGGACATCGGGAGGCCGAGAAGCTGTTTTGCCGCAACGTATGGTGGCCCCTTCGGGGCAGCTTTGGCCAGCTGCATCCGGAATACGAAGTCCTCGATTGGCGGGGCCTGTCCTATTTCTGCGATTTCGCCTGGTTGTCCCCGCATGTCAAGCTGATCATCGAGATCAAAGGCTTCGTGCCGCACGTCCGAAATATGGACAGGCAAAAGTACTGCAATGAGCTGAACCGGGAGACATTTTTGTCCGCGATTGGGTTCCAAGTCATCTCCTTCGCTTATGACGACGTCGCGGATCGCCCCGAGCTGTGCATGGCGCTGCTGCGCATGGTGATGAGCCGCTATCACGCGAACTCCGCGCCTGTCAGCCTGCACAGTCTGGCGGAACGGGAGACCATCCGGCTCGCTTGTATGCTCGGCCGTCCGATTCGCCCTATCGATGTGGAGGCGCATCTAGGCGTGAACCATCGCAAAGCGGTGAGAACGCTGCAGTCGCTCTGCTCCAAAGGATGGTTTACGGCTGTCACCGGAGGCTCAGGCAAATATGTCGTGCGTTATGAGCTTAGGCCGGGCGCGCTTGACTATTTGTAGAAAATGCTGCAATTTTACATCATTTCTGATCGGTGATATACCGCTCTGAAGGATTCCTGCAAAAGTACATCATTTTCGCGCTCAAACTGGAATAAAGGCAGGTAGAGTATGAAATTGCTGCATCTCTGCATTATTTTTCCTCCGATCGGCGTTTTCTGGTGAAAAATAATGTATTTTTGCAGCATTGGTCTGCCCGGGGGTAGGCGAAATGCAGGCAAGATCGGTTATACGCGGGATAGATGCTCGCGAAAGTGGAAGTACGAGGATACGGGTAAATGAAAATGCGTATGTACGAAGTAGGAATGTACGTGAAATCGGATGTACGAGGTACGAGTGTACGTGAAAGCTGATGTACGAGGTACGAGTGTACGTGAAAGCTGATGTACGAGGTACGAGTGTACGTGAAATCGGATGTACGAAGTACGAGTGTACGTGAAAGCTGATGTACGAGGTACGAGTGTACAAGGCATGAAAATGATGCAGGGAGACCGCATCGCCGACAGCGCTACGGTCTCCCGCATTCTCGCTCTGCCGCCTTGCGGCCTAGAACAGCGAGAAGCGGTTCGGCACCACATGATCGTGCAGCAGATAGGTCCAGGTCGACTGCCGCGGAGGCTTCTCCTCCGGCCATATATCCGGCCCGGACTCATCGAACGCGCGCAGCTCCCGCCGAATGCTGTCCTCGATGAGATGCGGCAAGTCCGCGAAGGCCCCGATAAGCCGCTGATGGAACAGATCGAGCGGATCCTGGCGGCTCAGCCCCTCCAGGTGGAGCCCTTCCCTTACCGTGGATACAAATTCCACATAATCGGACCAACGCTGATCGATATGCAGCAAGGTCACCCGCTTCTCCAGACGTCGCACCCGCTCTGCTCCCCACCGGCGGCACAAGCGCTCATGCCGCGCCGCATCTTCAGCAAGCTTCAGTGGCGGCGGCGCCTCCTCCATCAGCACGCCCCGGCGCCAGGCGGCGATGATGCGCCGCTGCTGCTCCAGCACATCCGCGTAGCGGTTCAACATGCGGCGCCTCTCCGCATTCCGTCCTTCCGCCACCCGCTGAATATGGGCGAGCAGACGGGGAACGGCTGTCCCTCGCAGCGGCTTGTCCGGAGCCGCAGACTGCCACCGTTCCGGGAATGGATACTCTCGGCCGTAGCGATGCAGAAGCGGATCCTCCAGGCTGAGGAAGAAGCGGGACGTCCCCGGATCTCCCTGCCTGCCCGCGCGCCCCCGGAGCTGATCGTCGAGGCGGCGGCTGTCATGCAGATTCGTGCCGATGACGTACAAGCCCCCAAGCTGCGCGATCTTGGCATATTGGGCCGAATCCCCGCCGCCGAGCACGATGTCGACTCCCCGGCCAGCCATGTTCGTCGAGATGGTGACCGCGCCCCAGGTCCCTGCCCGCGCGATCAGCTCCGCCTCCTCCTCGTCATGCTTCGCATTCAGCACGCAGCAAGGCACGCCCGCCTGCAGCAATGCCTGCGCCAGCCGGTCCGATTCCGCCACGCTTGCCGTTCCTACGAGAATCGGCCGGCCCGTACGGTGGACTGACGCGATCTCGGTAAGCAGCGCCCGCTGTTTTCCCAGCAAGTTCGGAAAGACGAGCGGGGGCTCATCCTGCCTCCGGCATGGCCGGTTCGGAGGAATGACGGCCACCTCCAATTGATAGGTGTCCCGCAGCTCTTCCGCCGAGGAGCGGAGCGTACCCGACATGCCGCAGATCGACGGATAGAGGCTCAGCAAATGCTGCAGCGTAATCATGCCGAGAATGCGGCCGCCAGGCTGCGGCGCCACGCCCTCCTTCGCCTCTACAGCCGCCTGCACCCCGTCCGGCCACCTGCGCTTGTCTGCAATGCGGCCGGTGAATTCGTCCACGAGCTCGACCCGCCCCTCCCGGACGATGTAATCGACATCGCTCCGCAGCAGCGCTTCCGCGTGAAGCGCGTGGTGCAGACCCGCGAGCCGGCCGGACTGTTCCGGATCATACAGGCTGCCGCATCCGAGGAGCGCTTCCGCCCGTTCCGCCCCCGCCTCCGTCAAATAGACCTGCCCGCCGGCGTCATCCACATCATAATCAAGCCCCGGCCGCAGCCGCTTCGCCAAGGCCGCCATTCTCTCCGCATCGGCGCGGTCCCCGGGCGGCTTCCCCTCGCCCGCGATAACGAGCGGCACTCTTGCCTCATCAATCAGGATGGAATCAGCCTCGTCAATCAGCGCCAAATGGAACGGGCGCTGCACCAGCGAATCCGAATCCATGCTGAGGCCGTCCCGCAAATAATCGAACCCCGCCTCCTTCGCCGTCACATACGTAACATCGGCCGCATAAGCCGCCCTTCGTTCGGCTGCAGGCATTCCCTCGCGGACACAGCCCACCGTAAGGCCTAAGTACTCATACACCGGCCCCATCCAAGAGGCATCCCTGCCCGCCAAATAATCACTGAAAGTCATCATATGCACACCCTGGCCATATAAGGCATGCAGGCAGGCCGGCAGCACGGCGGCCAGTGTCTTCCCTTCCCCGGTCTGCATCTCGACCAGCTTCCCTTCATGCAAGGCCATGCCGGCCATAAGCTGGACATCGAACAAGCGGATGTTCAGTATGCGCCGCACCGCCTCGTACGTCAGGGCGAACGATTCGATGAGCAGATCATCGGCGCAGACTCCGCCCCGTGCCGCTTGAATCAGCCGGCACGCCCGCTCCCGAAGCCGGGGATCCGTCTCCTGTTCCAACGAGAGAGCGCGTATCGCCTGGAGCCGTTCCCCGTAAGGCTTGAGCTTCCGGAACCGGAGCGCGCGCTCCAATCGATTCCGTATGCGATAATGAATAGATTCCATGAAAATCCTCCCTTATCTGTACGATCACCGTATCTGTGAGATCGGAGTGTCGTGCGACAAGGCGGTTTTCTGGATCTTTGATCATCCGAAGCAAAATAACCCGCAGGGCGCTCATCCTGCTCACATAGCGCATGGATTGCACCCCATGGTTGCAGAGCAAGGCCTGCGGCCGAAAGAGCATGATCGACAAGGACAGCATCTCCTGGCGCTGGGCCGTATTTTCCCCCAGCAGCAGGACGCAGATCGGCACTCTGGTTCTCATCTTTTCCAGACAACGAGAAAAGAAGCCAGCCACTCCGAACAGCCCCGCCGCTGCGACGGCCATCCAGAGCAGCATCCGGACGACAGCGCCCGTCATGCCGTGCCAACTATCCGCTTCCGTCTGATGCCCCCATAGCCACAGCCGCGGTCGCAGCTGCAACCGGTTCAACGCCAATTCCTCCATAGGCTCCATCCCTCGCTCCGCAGGTTTAAGCAGTTTCATAAGTATGTACGGCACAAGGAGCCCTCCGTTCCATCACGGAAGACTCCTCTCCATAAAATCGCATGCATCCAATTATTGCTGCACGGTCGTCCCATGAACGACGCTGTTAACCAAATTCCTTCCGAACGCCCGGCATAATTCTTTGTCCAAGTCGGACGGGGTCAGCTCGACCTTCAAGCCGTCCTGCACGATCTCGCTCCCCAATTCCCGCAGCCGATCAACCAGAATATCGACCGCTTTGCCTACTTGGGCATAGCATGAATCGCACGAGCCGAACACGGCCGCTTTGGTCCCGCTCAGATCAAGGTCTTCCATATCATCGTAAAAATCGAGAAATTCGTACGGCAGCTCTCCATCTCCCCAAGTGTAGGCGCCAAGCAGGATTCCGTCATATCCGGCCAAGTCGGCCGCATTGGCATCCGTAACCTCCATTACAGTGAGATCCTCTCCGGCTTCGCGAACCCCTGCTGCAATCGCATCGGCCATCTCCTCCGTATTTCCGCTCATACTGGCATATATCAAAATGATCTTCGCCATTCTCTCATCCCATCCTTTCCTTATCTCGACCCATCATCACCCCGGCATCGCCAACGGCGCTATGGGAAATCGTATCGTCAAAGCGAGTAAATCCCCTTTTCCTGCAAAAAAACTGATTTAGTGATACAGGCCGCTGCCCGCCGGCCCCTCATTCATGACCCCGAGCATCAAGCGCACAAAATCAAGCGAAGAATGATAATGCTCCTCCTTCGGGCGGAAGGCATACGCCGAGCCATTCATCAAGGCATAGATTTCGATTCGGTCCGGCAGCCGGCCAAAAGCCTTGTATGCGAAGACGAGTGCAAATTGAACGTAGGCTTTAAATACTTGCGGCTCATCGGCGACCACATACTTCCGTATGACGAGAGACGAATCCGTGCACTCGGCCACCTGGAGCGTCATCGACAGATCTGCTCCCAATTCCACAGCCTGGACGTTCATCTTCTCCCCTAACAGCAGCGCATGGCCGGGGGCTTCCTCAGTCAAGTATTCATCCAAAAAGTGAAATACCGAACGCTTGATTCGCAAATAATGCTGTTCCGACGGGAAACGGTCCCGCTCCGGCGTCCAATAGCTCTCCATATCGCACAGGACGGAAGCGGCCGTTCTCGCCTCGGGAGCACGTGAATAATACGCATGCACGATCTGATTGACCGACGCTTGCGCCGCATACACCCAGCTCGATTCATGAGCATTCCGGCACTTGCGATAATAACAATGCCGGCAGCGGACGAACCGTTCGATGTCCTCATCGCTGAGCCGCTCCTTCGGCACCGGTATTCCCGGCAATGACATGGGATTCCTCCTTATCGCTTAATCTACTGATAATGATTATCATTATTAACGACAGCTCTATTTTATTACAACCTGAGCCCCGCTTCAACCCGCAAAATCGCAGCATAGCTGTACACAGCAAAAAAACACAGGCGGTCCGCCGCCTGTGTCTGTCCCTACTATGATGCCCCAAGGTTAAAATAATGCTGGGTGTTTATCCTAGCTTTCTTTTCATACAAATTGGCGCTCCAGCCTTCTCCGGTTGCTGTCCGCACAAAAGCAAAACCAGCCTTCGTATAATACTGGTTCAGGCCTTTATTTTCGGCCATGCAATCCAGCCGGAAGAACCGTTTCCCTTCGCTTTTCACATATTCCTCGGCCCGTTCCAGCAGCCTGTATCCTAGCCTCATCCCGCTGTATTTTCTGCTGACGACGAGCCGATGCAGGTAACTCGATTCCTCATTGTCAAGCTCTCGCCATATCGCAGTGTCGCTCCATTGAATGGCAAAGCATCCGATTCCGTCCCCGCCTGCCAAGGCGATGAACACTTCCCTCTCCTGCATGAAGCGCTTCATATACGCGTCGGTAAAAGCGTGCTCATCCCAGAGCCTAATGCCGCGCGCGGCTCTCCAGCGGGCAGCTTCCACATACAGCTCTTGCAGCAGGGCAATATGCTCCGAAGCGGCCCGTTGAATCACAAGGGAACGGGCGGCGATATTCGCGGCGGCCATCTATATATTCGCCTGCCTTTCTGATGATAATGGAAGGGCGGAAGATGTTACCGAGAGGCACGGCACGCCTCATCCCTGGGCCGAAGCCCGTGACTGCTCCAACGTGCGGATGATCTCCTCCAGACTCATATCGGCCAATGAGGCCAATTGCAGATCGACATGATCGAACGAGAAAAGGCGGGTCACCCGGTTCGGCACGGCGACGCAAGACAGGCCGGCTGCCTTCGCCGCCAGCGTCCCGACAAGGGAATCCTCGAACGCGATCGTCTCCTCCGGCTTCACGCCGAGCTTCTCCACCGCCTTCCGGTATATCTCCGGATCCGGCTTCACCTTGGCGGCATCGTCCCGCGTCTGCAGCACATCGAAATAATCAATAAGCCCGCAGCGCTTAATATGCTCTACGGCCCAGGCGGCCGAGGCGCTGGAAGCGAGGGCCACGCGCAGGCCGATGCGGCGCGCATCCTCCAGCAGCTGCTTCACGCCCGGCATCACATCCAATTCCGCGATTAATTCGGTGTACATTTCCCGGTGACGGCGGTGCAGCCCCTCCCGATCGACAGGCTTGCCGAGCTGCTCATCCAAGTAATCGCAGGCCAGCTGCCATGTCTGAATGCCGCCGACCCACTCCTTCCATACCTCCAGCGGCATGTCCAGATCGAAGCTCCGAACGAGCTCGCAGAAGGAATCGTAGCTGGCTGTCTCCGTATCTACAATGAGTCCGTCAAAATCCAACGCAATCGCCTTGATCGCCACATTCCCGCCTCCTTCCCAATCCACTCCGTTATTTTCCGTTATAAAGAACATACTTCCATACCTCGCTGCTTATTTCCTTCTACTGAACCAATCACGATGTACGGCACTTCATCAGATATGCGCCCTTCCAGACCTGCGGGTTCAAGAAAATCTGCCGTATCCTGGTGCAGCTTATGATTGTCAGCTTGTAAGGTATTCTTGTCTGGATTCCGGCTTCCACAGCGAACCGGCCATCCCGGCAAAAATAAGCACGATGCCGGCAAGCTGCAGCAGTGTCGGACGAAATCCGGTAAAGACCGTATCAAGCAGAATGGCGACCGCCGGATCGACAAAGATGAGTGCGGATATGATCCGGGCCGACAAATTGCGAAGGCTGTCAAAAAACAAATAATAGACAAAACCGGTATGGATCAGCCCGGTCGCCGCAATATACGCCCAATTATATGGCGTCAGGCTGTGGAACGCGCCGAAGTCCACAAAGGGCAGCAGCAGAAAGACGCCTAACAGCGTCTGCAGCACCGTCATCAGGTAGGCGCTCATAACGTTGATGCCTTTGCCCAGCAGCGTCGTCCCGGCATAGAACAGCGCGGCCAGCAGTGCCCAGCCGGCGCCTGTAGACCATACCTCCCGCCACGACAAGCCCTGATCGAGGCCGATGACGAACAGCGTGCCGACGAAGCAGACGAGGATGGAGAGCGCCGCCAGCAGCGTCATTTTCTCACGGAACAGGAAGCTCCCCAAGATGAGGACAAAGACAGGCGCGAGATGATAGATTGAAATCGAGATGGTGACCGACATCGTCTCGAAGGATCGGAACAGAAAGACCCAATTCAGGACGAGGAACACGCCGCACGCCAGAACCTGAATCACTTCTCTTCCGATGTATCGCTCCCGCTTGGCCTGGCCGGTCAGCACCCAGCACAGGCTGAGGAACAAGGTCGCGCAGATGCAGCGGACGAACACCAATTCAAGCGCGGGCAAGCCCGTCTGCTGCGAGAAAAAGCCGACGGAGCCGAAGATAGCCATCGACAGCGTCAACTTCAATTTGGGGAATGAATTCATATGCAAGTTCAACTCCGCTATAAAGACTGATGTATTCCCCCATCATACCCGTTCTCGGGCGAGGCGGCAATTCTTGAGGCGTGATCGCCGCGATTTTCCGCAGTGTCAAGTCTGCGGCTTCACCTGCTTCACGAGACGCTTCGGGGCCGCGCGCAAATAAGCCTCCTCGATCAGATCGCCCAGTTCATCCCAATCCAAAGTCTCATCCGTCTTGATCGATACCCAGCCGTGATGGCCGATATAAGGCGTTTTCATAAAGCCGCCCTGCTGGAGCAAAATATCCTGCGTCTCCCGGTCCGACTTGAACGACAGGCCGGGCACTTTGCCGTTTTCCCCCATAATGACGAATGATTTGCCCTTCACCTTGAAGGTGTTGTGGCCGAATCCGTCAATGATCTCTTCCACTTCCGGCAGCGCGCTGCAGATGCGGCGCACCCGCTCCAGCATTTCCAGCCCTTCCGGCGATGTCATGCCTTCTCTTGGTTCCATACCGTCATGCCCCTTCCACATTCCTGCAGACGTTCAATGTTGTCCCGATTATAGCACAGCGGCGAGAAGATCCGAAAAGAGGACAGTTAAAGCTCAAATGTATTGACCATATGGTCAACGCGCAGTATAATAGCATCACATCAATTGACCACATGGTCAAACCTCAGAATTGGGAGGCATGTTGGAATGGACAAACGGGATGTGCTGCTTCAAGCGGCCTTGTCGGAGTTTTCCATGAAAGGGTATGAAGCCGCTTCGACGAATCGGATAATCCAGTCAGCTGGCGTATCCAAGGGCATCTTATTTCATTATTACGGGGATAAGCAGTCGCTATATATGGCCGTGGTCCGGCATTGCAACGATTTCGTCATGGAAGCGATGCAGCGCGAGATGGAACATATGTCAGACGATATCTTCGAGGCGCTGGTTCAGCTCTCTGCCGCCAAGCGCAAGCTGTTCCTGGAGCATGCTCCGATATTCGGCGTGCTTCGCTCCGCCTTTGCCAGCCCTCCGAAGGCATTGCGCCAAGAACTGAAGCAGATGCAGCAGCAGATGGAGAATCAATACGTCCCGCTGCTGAAGGAGCGAGTGAATCACGCGCATTTCCGCGAAGGGGTCGATCCCGATCAAGCCCTCCAGTTTATCCTGATCTCCTTGGAGGCGCTCGTTGCGCATCAACTGGCCCAGAACGGCCCCCCTTCGCTCGACGATTCGACGGCAGAAGGGGATTCCGGTCTAGCGCCTTTTCTGGACATGTTAAAGTACGGAGTCTACAGAACAGGACAATACGGTTATGAAAATTAATCTTCTCACATTGGGGACACGCGGAGATGTGCAGCCCTTCGTCGCGCTCGGGATGAAGCTTCAGAACGCGGGACATGCCGTGACTGTAGTAACAGCAGAGAACTTCAAGCCGTTCGTCGAGCGGCATGGGCTCTCCTGCAGCCCGATCCGGGCCCGCTTTCTGGATCTGGCCCAATCCGAGGAAGGCAAGCAAATGCTAGGCGGCAACCCGCTCGCGATCATACGGAATATGAAGAAGCTCATGTATCCGATGATGGAGCAAATGCTTGCCGATCTGTGGGCGGCCTCCCAGGAAACCGAAGCGCTTATCTTCCATCCGAAGGCATTGGGCGGCGCCGATATCGCCGAGAAGTTGGATATTCCGGTCTTCGCGGCTCACCCCGTGCCCTTGCTTATGCCGACCTCGCGCTTCGCGAATCCGGCCCTCCCGTTGGATACGGGCATGGGCTGGTTGAATCGGATGAGCTATTCCATGAATCGTCTAATCTCCGCTCCTTTCCTGAATCTGTTGAACCGGTGGAGACGGGAGACGCTCGGCTTGCCGGCTCGGAGGCTGTTCACCCCTGATCTGAGAATCAACGGACGAGATATTCCTGTCCTGTACGGATGCAGTCCTGCCGTTGTTCCCTATGACCCGCGTTGGGAGGATCGTGTCTGTATGGCCGGGTTCTGGTATTTGCCGGAGACAGAGCCATGGCAGGCTCCCCAGCAATTAGCCGCTTTCCTGAGTCAAGGCCCTGCCCCGCTGGCAATCAGCTTCAGTAGCATGCCGTTGAAGCAGCCGGAGCGCATTCTCGCGATGATGATAGCAGCGTTGCAGCGGGCAGGGCAAAGAGGCGTTATCCTAACCGGCGGAAGCGGTATGCAGGCGGAGAAACCGTTGGATGACGACAGCCTCTTCCTTATCGAATCGGCCCCTCATGACTGGCTGTTTCCACGGACGACGGGGATCATTCACCATGGAGGAGCAGGTACGACCGCTTCTGCATTGCGGGCCGGCAAGCCGATGCTCGTCTGCCCGTTCGTTGGCGATCAGCCGTTCTGGGCGAGGCGAATGCGGCAATTGGGCGCAGCGCCTGCCCCTCTCCGCGAGAAGGATATGACGGTTGACTCGCTCACTGCCCGCTTGAGGGAACTTGCCCGGAACGAGAGCCTGTCGCGGAGCGCGCACACGCTTGCCGAGACGATACGGCAAGAGCACGGCCTGGAACAAACCTTGCAATTCATCCATCGCAAGATCGAGCAGTTCCGGCGGCGCTGAAGCTCGTGCATGCTGCGAAGCCCCTCGCTCGCCGTTCCGGCCAAGCAAGGGGCTGCAAGGAGCTGCACCGTAGGATGCTGTCTTACCGCTTCACGTACACCGGATCCGAGTTGTTCCGCGTGCCGACCGCTTTAATAATGAACTCATAGGAACGGCTCGAATCGAGGTTGTTCACGGAGTGCGTATATTGGGTCTGTCCTGCGGCCGCCGGAATATAGGCGCTCCAGTTGGTGCCAGCCTGGCCGTTCTTCTCATAGATGCGGAAGCCTCTGACCGGCTCGGAGCTGGAAGAAGGCATCTTCCACGAGAGATCGGCCCGCTTGCCGCTGAAGGTGAGCTTCGCCTGCTCGACCTTGTCCGGCTTGCCGTCCGTGCGCTTAATCGCGTACTCGTCATAGACGGCCGGCTTCGCCTTGTCCGCCGTATAGGCCGTCAGCTTGAGCACATCATCCGCAATCGAGACATCGACGAACATTTTCTTGAACGGCTGCTCATTAATGGCCGCAAAATAATCATTATAGCCCGGATACTTCGTGTAAAATTTCTCGCCGAGGGAATTCGGCATCAGATAGATGCTTCCCGGCGGGTTCAGCACGCGGCCCTGCCCATCCTTCGGCACGTTCTTCACCGGAACGTCGTTCAGCATCTGATACGAACGCATATACATGTGGTCGTGCGCCTCGAACACGATATCGATGCCCATCTCATCGAACACCGGAACGAGATATTTTTTATAAAATTGAATCCGGCCGTCCTCCCATTGACCTGCGTTGTCGCCTGCCGAATATGGGCCTTTGTGAAGCGACACGAACTTCCACTTCTTATCCGTCTTGGCGACCTGGAGCCGCATCCAATCCAGTTGGGCCCAGAACTCGTCATCCGCCCAATCGACATCCTTGCCGTTGGACTTCAGCTCGCCCTCGAACTGCGAATTGATGACGAGGAAGAGCGCGTCGCCATATTCGAACGAGTAAATCGAGCCTTCATGCGCCCCGTTCACCCCGGCGCTAAGCGGCACGTTGAAATGATTATAGAAGTTCCGGTTCGGCGTCGTCTCGTCGCCGTCATAATCCTGCACTTCATGCCCTCCGAGCACCGGAACGAAAGGAACCTGAGCCAATTCTTCCTGAGCGACGCCCAGCATCCACTGCCACTGCTCCTCCAAATCGCCGTTGTCGACCAGGTCGCCGACGTTGATCAGGAATTTCGGATCGCCGATCTGGTCAATGGCTTTACGGAACGTGTCCTGCCACTTCTCGAAGGCGGACAGCTTCGAAGCTTGGGAATCGGATCCGACGATGAAGTGGTACGGCTGATTGCCCGCGGCATCAGTCGTGAAGCTTCCAATCCGGCTCCAGCCTGCGTCATCCCCGTTACCGACCCGGTACTTGTAAGCGGTGCCCGGCTTCAGGTTGACGGCGGAAGCGCGGTGGCTGATGAAGGTCGTATACTTTTTCTTCTCGCGATCCTTGGCGCTCATGAACGTCTTGATCGCTTCCGCGCTGCCGTTGAAGACCAGCGCCTCTTGGACAGGGAATTCGCTTCCCTGCATTTTGGACGCTTCCACGACCTGCAGCACCGTGCCCGTCATCTGATCCGTATACCAGGCGAGCGCAATGCTCGTCTTCGGATCGCCGTTGAACGTCATATTGACGAGCCGCGGCGTATGCCCCGAACCATCAATGCGCTCGCCCGCGATGCGCACGTCTTTGATGCGGCTGGAGCCGGCGCTGCCGACGCCGCCCGACTCCCCGGATGTTCTTGCATCCGAATTGACAACCCACCGTACATAGAGCAGCGGCTCGTTGTTGGCCTCCTTCGGAAGCGGCTTGTTGATCAGCTTGCATGCGTTATTTTTACAGTTAAAATTATGGGTCTCCATCTTAAGAACGCCGCCCTGGATGTCGGTCCATGTCCGGTTATCGAGACTGAATTGCGCCTTGAAATCCCGCGGCCCCGTGCCTGAAGAGGTCTGGGTCGACGATACCGTAATATTTTTGAAGCCGGTGGTCGGCACCGTCGCGAGCCAATATTTCGTCCCTACCCCGCGATCCCAGCCTTGGTACGTAATCGCGTTGTCGCTGTAGTATTCATAGGTCCCGCCCACATTCTTGAATAATGCGGCATTCTTGTAAGCCCCGGAGGCCGCGGGAAAAATTCCGTTGTCTCCCGCATCCTTGAATACCCATTGGGCAATCGCTTCCTGCTGCGCAAGCAGCTGTTGCTGATCTCCTTCCGCCGCGGCGGGTCCCGGGACATGGATGACAGCCAGCATGAATGCCATCAGCAGGCATAGCATGCGATTTCCTGTTCGTCTCAATTCCTTCACCTCTCTCGCTCATGTGCACAACTTCTGACTTCGCTCGATGTTAAGGATGACACAGCAGTTCTGCTACAGGAAATAATCCGCAGCTCCCTCCCCTCCACTGTTCCTATTCGCTTTTAGCCTACAACATAGGATTCATTGATTTCCAGAACGTATCTTATCTATTTTTCGGAATTTCAACATATCTTCTTGTCATTTTCTGATGCATACGGCCATAACAAAAAGGGACTGCCCCCTACTTCATTAAATAATGACGAGAGACAAGACGGGATAACGATGAAGGCGGGAAGTGCGGAAGACGGCGGCGGGTAATGCCGCGGAAAATGGATGAGGCAGCGTAATCCTGCGTAAACCAGGCTGTTGAGAAAGTACAAGCGATTTTTTGGGACTTCATTTTTTATGTGGTGGATCTCGTCTCTTAGTAGAAAAAATCGATTTACAACGCTATGCGTGCCAAGTTTTGAGCAGGAAAATGGACAATCTCCACCCCTTCGTAAAAAACAGGGGTTTTCCAACGACCTGAAAACTGCACCATTTCCCTAGACACGTCTATCCGGTAGGTGAAATCCGCAAAACTACGCGATTTCTCCAGACACTTCTATTCGGTAAGCGAAATCCTGCGCAAATACAGCAATTCGATAATGACGACTTTACCAGAAATGGAATCCTGCAAAACTGCAGGAATTTCACACGTTTTGCTTCGACTTGAAGCAAGAGGGCCATAAATGATGTAGATTTGCAGCAATTCCTCGGGATGTGGACTCATTGAGCCGAAATTCCTGTAAAATAGCAGCAATTCTCTCCACACGTTCAAGCCCCGAGAGGCAACGAGGCGATGATACCTCCTGGAGGCGATGATGCCCCCAGGATCCGACGCAGTCTCTTGGATTCCGTAAAATCAGGCCGTTTGAGAAGTCTGTGGGAATTTCTCCACTTCATTTTTTATATAGTGGATCTCGTCTCTCAGTAGAAAAAATCGACTTGAGTGCCAAGTTTTGATTAGGTAAATGGACATCTCCACCCTTTCGTAAAAACAGGGGTTTCCAACAGCCTGGTAAACGCAGCAATTTTCGTAACTTGAGTTGCGAATTTTGATGAGATTCCTGCAAAAGCGCATCATTTCGCCGATTTTTGCTTTCAATCCATTGGCATGGCTCAAATTAATGTTGTTTTGCAGGAATTGCTCCAACGGAATAAACGTTATAAGGGAAACCTGCATTTTGGCAGTTTTTTCGGGAAGTCGAGCCGTGGAAGGAAGGTGGGGCCGCAGGCGCCACCGAAGGCACCAGACAAGTAGAACGAACAAATTGAACCAACCTTCACATCAAAGAATTAGAATGATGAATACTTGGACATGTCCGGCAAAGCGCGCGACTCTTTTACACAGGTTGGGGCCGGCTCACCGCAGCGAAGAACTGCTTGTGAGGCAGCCCCCCGCCTGGCTTATCTCTCAGGCCTGCTGCGCAGCGAATGCTGCAGCAGCCAGTCGTACAGCTCGTCATTGTTATACGTCTCGGTCCACGAATCATGACCGGCCTCGGGGTACACGGTCAGCTTCACATCGCCGCCCGCGTCCCGGAGCGCTTCAACCATCGCTTCCGATTGGCTTAGCGGAACGACCGTATCCTTCGCCCCATGGAAGACCCAGACCGGAACCTGCTTCAATAGCGAGACCTGCTGCGGGTTGTTGCCCCCGCAGATCGGCACCAGCGCTGCGAACCGATCCGGGTAAGCTATTCCGAGGCTCCAGGTGCCGAATCCGCCCATGCTTAATCCCGTCACATAGATCCGATCCGTATCCGCCCGGTAAGCGGCTGTAACCTCATCGAGCAGCGCGATCACCGCGTCCATCTCCAACTGCCAGTGCGAATGCTCCGGGCATTGCGGCGCGATGACGATGAACGGCAGATCGGCATAATCCGCCAGCTTGGGAGGACCGTGAACCTTCACCTTGTCCAGATCATCACCCCGCTCGCCTGCCCCGTGAAGGAACAGAAGGACCGGCCATTTTTTGTCGGAAGAGGCTTCATATTGCTCCGGCAAATGAAGCAAATATTGAATATGTACCGTTTTGCGAATCTGGGTATCCAGGGTATGCGCGGTTAGAGCCATCATTCGTCACCTCACGTGTTCGAATTCCGCTGCGGCAGCATTGCTCCCTTCATTGTAGCATGAATGCGTTCACCATGGCTGTAGAAGGTATGGCCCATGACCCGCCGCCCTCTCGTTCCCGGCTACTTCGTCCCTTCGCTCTGGCCTGCGACGCTCCAGCGATGCGCATATTGCCGCAGCCGCGGATGCGTCTCTTCCGGCTCGGATGCCAGCAGGAGGCGGAGCTTCCCGATCCATTCCGCGAAGGAAGAGAAGGATGCAAGCTGGTTGGCGGTCTCCGGCGTCACATATAAGAAATAAGGAGAGGGATACTTCTCCGTCAGATGGCGAAGCGCGGCATCGAGCGGCGTATACTTCTTCCGCTTGCCTTCCCAGTCTTCGACGGCCGCCTTCGCACCGCCCCGATCCCGGGCCCATTGCTCCAGCCGGTTCAACCGCTTATAATAGGCGGTCGCGGTTCCCTTCGCCATTCGCTTCACCGTCTCCTCATGGATCGGATACAGCACCAGTATTTTGAAGGCATACATCGCGGCATATTCCGCGGCCCGATCGAGCTCTTCCTCCGTGGCCCGTTCAAAAGAATCGTAGTAAATGAGCGTTCCTTTCTCCTTCTCGACCGGCGGCTCATAGCCATACGGTACGGTTATGTTGCTGCGTCCCATGGCTGCTCCCTTCTGGGCGGAGATTCTTTACTCGTCCGCCTCGGCATAATGCTCGCTGCAGAACAAATTCACCGCCTCTATCTCATCGTCTTCCAGATCGAACTCCAGATAACGGTCGGTCGTCCGCTCGTAGAGCTCGTGCTTCACGATATAGGACCGCTCCGCCTCGACGGCATAGATCACTCTGACGTAGACGCCGTGTTCCGAATACAATTCATCTTCCTCGGCTACTTCGATATCGAGTCTGAATTCATAGCGCCGTCCGGCCAAAATGCGGAACGGATCCTTTACTGATTCTATGCTATAGTCTGTTATGTTCAACATCATCTCATCCCTTCGCTGCATTGCCTTCCACCATCGGCAGCTTCCTGCCGCGCTCCTGCGGCCGAAGCCGGGAGCTTCACATCGTTATTCTACCGGCTCCACATTGTCCAGGGGAACCCAGCCCCATTCTTCTTCTTCCCCTTTCCGCCGGCACCATACCCACTGATTCAGCTCCCGGTGCACATTCACGATATCGCCGGGATCGACATTCAATTCATTGGCGCAGTACGGCTCCTTAATGATTCCTTCCTGATCCCGCTTCTCGATAATCTGCTCGGGCACCCAGCCCTCCAGCTTCCGGTCGAGCGTATAACAGTAGCGCCAGTTGGGCCAGCCTTCCGGGCCATCATCCAATCTGCCCACAATCACCCGCTCTCCGGCTGACAACCGAATCGGCTGCGGGTAATTGGAACGATGAGGCTTGATCACTTTGTATGTACGGCTCATCCCGCCCACCTCCTTCTTCCTAGAACATATATTCCTATCATAGCAGAAATCGACTCCTATAAAAATTCCCGACGGCCCACAAGGACCATCGGGAACAAAGCTTTATTTCGAGAAACGGATCGTCTGCGCCGTATCATAGTTCGCGCGCGTACCGTTCCCCAGCTGCCCATCATCATTATTCGTTCCGTAGGCCCACAGCTGCCCGTTCGAGATGACGAATACATTGCTGTTGGCCGCGGCGACGTAATCGGCCTTCTGATACAGATTGCCTGTCCGGAACGGAATGGATAAATAACCGAAGAAGAGCATCTCCTTATTTTTCGTCAGCAGGATGGCCCCGTTGGAGCCCGCCGTCACGGAGGCATAGGTTGGCTTATCCCGCTTGCCGATCGGCCCGTTGGAATAGGCGTCGAAGTTCCGGGTCGGCGCTGCGGACGCATCCGTTCCCTTCTGCATCTTGAAGGGCAGCCCGAATCCGAGATTGCGGGCCGAATTATCGCCCCAGGCCCATGGGTTCCCCTTCTCATCCAATCCGACCGCGAAGTCTCCGTTCCGGCTTCCGGCCGCGATCGCCGCCATTTTCGCAAATCCCGGCAGCTGCGCCGCCGCATATTTCTTTTTCTGCACGATATTTTTCCATGACCAGACCGTGCCGTCCTTCAGCACCGCATAGCTTCGCAAATTCCCCGCCGCGATCGCCTTCGCTTGGCCAATGTCCAGCTTCCAAATAAAATCTTCGGGATCAACCTCCGTGCCATAGTAAAGGGTGCCGCCCATCTGGTATACATCCCCGTTCGCCGTCAAGATGACGGCGCCGCGCTCATATGCGCTGATATCGGCAATCTTGTCCTGCCCGAACCGTTCGATCAAGGTTGGCGCAGCCGCATTCTCCAGCCCAATCCGCTGCAGATTCCCCCAGCCGTACAGCTCTCCGTTGTTCCGAAGCAGCAGCGAGAAGTCTTCCCCGGCCTGCAGCTTCTTGACGCCGTTGTACGTGCCGATAAGGCGCGGCGTTATATATTGCGCGGCTGACTCTGCGTTGATCTGGTGCGCGCGGTTGCTGCCCCAGCCGTACAGCTTCCCGTCCTTCGTCACGGCCAACGTGTGGTTGTCTCCCGCCGCCACCAGCTCCACTTGAGCCATTCCCTTGATGGGCTTCGGATCGAACAGGATCGGATAGGGCTGCCCATTGCCGAGCTGCCCATACACATTGTTGCCCCAGGCCAGCAGGCTGCCGTCCGCCCCGATTGCGAGCGTATGCCCGTCCCGGCTGCCGAGCGCCGCATGCTCGGCTGCGATGACGCCGCTCAGATTGCGGTCGGGTTCGGCATTGACAGCAGATTGGCTATAATAGCTGAAGCCTCCATCCGCCAGCTTCACTTCCGGCAAGTTTTTGAAGATGCCGATGACATGAGAGTCGGTGTTGACTATCTTGGGCACTGTGGGAGATGCAAGATCATCATTAAGCATCCATAGATCGAATTGCTCGCTGTTCAAAAAAGCGCCGCGGTAGTAAGGCTCGAGATCAACGATTATGGGCAGGCCCTTCAGCTGCTCCGGTACCGAGTCTTTCTCATATATTGTTTTTACAGCGTTCGATCCGGCGCCAAGAAGGCATTGATCGAGACGGCGCTGCCATCCGACGCGCTTGCCGGTTCCGCATGCAGCACTGCCGCCCACAGCAGCGTTATCAGCACTATCGGCACTGCGGTCATGCTTCTTTTTCTCTTGCATGTCATTTCCCAATCCCCCGGTACATAGGTATATAGTCACAATCTTTTTGTCGGGAAAATATACCTAAGTGATGAGACGAAAAGCCCCCTTCCAAGCAAATAATCCGGCAGAATGAAGGTTTTCATAATATGGGTTGATAGAATGTGCGCATTGATTTATTTTGACCTTAGCATTTCGATGCGATATGGGAAGTCATTCGGAGAGGGGGCCCCTTCACATTGATTTCGTAAGAATATTGCGAGGATGAGACAGAATACGCTCCCCTTCCCGTTCGACAATCTGAATAAAGATCTCGGCGATGTCGGGATCGAATTGTGTGCCTTTATGCTTGCGAATCTCATCAAGAGCCCAGCGGATATCGGCCTCAGGCCGGTAGACCCGCCTTGACGTCATCACGTCGAAGGAATCGGCCACAGCCATAATGCGGGCCGCCAACGGAATGTCGGTACCCTGCAATCCGTGCGGATATCCGGTCCCGTCGTAGCGTTCGTGATGGAACAGAATCATGTCGAGAACGCCGTTTTTTTGAAAACAAGAAATATGCTTCACCATCTCATATCCGATGAGAGGATGCTGCTTAATCACCTCGTACTCTTCCTTCGTCAGCTTGGACGGCTTATTCAAAATCGCTTCAGGCACGCCTATTTTTCCGATATCATGCAGAAGTCCGCCGATATAAATATGGCCGCACTGCTTGCGCTTCAGCTTCATCTCCTTCGCGATGCATACGGCATAATAAGCCACATTCTCCGAATGGAAAGCCGTATACGGATCTCTCGAATCCAGCGATTTGGCTAAGGTCAGCGTCAGGTTGAGCGTATTCTCTTTTTCCCGGATGTAATATTTAATGGCAAATGAAATTGATAAGATCGCCAGTAAATGAATGAGGGCTTGGGATATAAACACATTGACATGAGGGAACGGAAAGGGCGCCAACGCGTAATGGAGCCACGTAATCACAGCCGCCGCGAGAACCTGCAGCATCGCATTGCGCCAGAACACAAATCCGGCAAACACAGTATCGACGAGATACCAGATGAACATATCCTGCTCCGGGTAGAGGAATACGTCAATCCATATCGTAAGCGATAAACATAATCCGTACATAACAATTAACAGGGTGGGCCGCTCCCACCAGATTTTCAGTAATCTTCTTTGCGTAAAATAAACCATAATCCACCTTATCTCGGGATCCGAGGTTGAAACGAACAGCGTTCCCGATCCCTTCCACTTCATTGCCTGGTATCCATCTCGGGTCGCACGCTGCAATCCTGATGTCACATCAAGCGATTCCCGAATTATACTACCTGCTTGTTCATACCTTCATATAGAATAGCCGCTGCCTCACTTCACGAGCTTGCACCCCTGCCTCCCGTACCGGAAGCCTATCAAACAAGGATGACGGCAGCCCATTGAATCTCCTTCGGCAGCAAGGTAATGACTTACTCGATATACCGCTTGGAGAACTGCTCCTCCGATATCACTTCGATTCCGTGCCTTCTCAGGAGCGCAGCGGTCACGCCGAGGCCGGCCTTCGCCTTGCCTGCGAATTCCCCATTATAAATCATCGAGCTTCCGCAAGAAGGACTGTATTCTTTGAGCACAACCAGCGTGGCGTTCACCGCCTGGGCCTGTCTCAGCGTCTCCCAGGCTCCTTCGACATACATGGCGGTCACGTCTTGGCCTGTTCGCTCGATGACGCGGGCCTTCCCGTCCAGGACATCCTCCCCATCTCCGCCGATAATCTCGGCCGGTTCCCGGGGCGTCGAGAAGCCTCCCAGCAGCTCCGGGCATGCGGTAACGGCCTTCCCTTCCTCCAGCAGCTTCGCGATGCGATGATCGAGACGGTGCGTTCCATCATATCTTACTTCCAATCCGGCCAGACAAGCACTGACGATAATCACGTTTCTTCCTCTTTTCTATTCGATTCGAATCTGCAGCTAGCAATTGCCTATCTATTTTACATCGACAACTTGCAGGAATAAACAAAAAACCGAGAAAAAAACAGGAGAAAATTCCTGAATTCCGCTCGGTCTGGGATTTTTTATTACTCTTCTTGGCGCGCAGGCAGTAGCATCTTATGCAGAGCCTTCTTATATAAATGGGGGGGCATGCTCTCATCGCCAATATAACTGAATATGGCCAGGCCATTTTCCAAGGACAAAATCGTCCATGCGATTTCATCCGCGGATAACGCCGTCCCGCCCTTCTCCCTCGACATCAACTGCTTAATGGACCCCGAAATTTGCGCCACGGACTCCGTTAGCATGCGCGACCATTTATGGCGCACCCCTTCTTCGCGCATCGCGTACAGCAAAAACTCGATATATAGCATATTCCAGGTTCGGTTTCTCTTCTTCACCGCTCCGAAGCAGGTATCCATCGCATCAATAAATTGAGAAATGGAATGCTGCTGGTCGATGACATGCTGAATATTATCTACTTGCAGTTGCATCTGCTGATCCAATATGGCGAGAAAAAGCTCTTCTTTCGACTTGAAATGAGCATACACGGCCCCTTTGCTAAAGCCTGCATGTTCCGCGATTTTATCGACAGAAGACCCGTGAAAGCCAAGTTGGGCAAAGATCTCAATCGCTGACTCGATAAGCAGGTGCCTCGTTTCCTGTTTTCGTTGTTCCTGGGTTAATCTCCGTCTGCCCATGGTTCTTCCTCCCTCACTTGACAATGATACCACACCCCATTAATATACCACATAGTATTTAAATTCTAATTAGTATATATTTATCAAAAAGGGGGAGAGATTCATCATGCGAAGGATGCTAGACATTCCAAAGCAAGAGAAAACGCGGACGGCCATCTTGGCACAGACGGTCAAGAGCGGAATTATTAAATCCAACCTGATTCCGATGTTTGCGGGACTAACATTGGCCCTATATACCTACCATCTGAGCTTGGTGGAGAAGCTGCCGGAAATTGTACTGTCCTTGATTGGATCGGTGTTCGTCATGGGCGCGGCCGGAGCATTCAATAATTTGTATGACCGGGATATCGACTCCATTATGGAGAGAACCAAAAACAGGCCGACGGTGACCGGGGAAATCAAGCCGGCAGCCGTGCTCTGGCTTGGCATCTCCGCGTCTATTCTTGGTCTGGCGTCTTTATATTTGGCCACGCCGCTGGCCGCATTGCTCGGTTTTCTCGGCTTGTTCTTTTACGCGGTTCCCTATACGATGTGGAGCAAAAGAAAGACGGTCTACAATACGGAGATAGGCAGCATTGCCGGAGCCATGCCCCCGCTTATCGGATGGGCCGCGATCTATCCGGACCTGACCCATCCTGTGATTATCGGACTTTTTGTACACGCTGTCATCTGGCAAATGCCTCACTTCTATGCGATCGCAATCCGCAAGCATGAAGAGTACAGAGCCGCGAAGATTCCTATGCTTCCCGTCGTCAAAGGCATCCAAAGAACCTACAGGCAAACAAATCTATATTTGGTGGCTTTAATTTTGGCCAGTTCTCTTTTCTGGCCGTTAAGCGTTGGCTTGATGCTAGTCGCGTTGCTGTCAAGCGTCTCCTGGCTGATGTTCAGCATTTTCGGCTATCGAAACATGGATTCCGAGAAATGGGCCAAATCCATGTTCTTGTTCTCCCTTTTTCATATGACCATCTTGTTCTCCACCGTAATTATCTATTCTCTTATCGGCATATTGATTTGAGCGGTCTGGCCGCAGCTCTGCATAGTTGGCGCCATAGCGCCGCTAGCCGTGATTTTGGTGGTATTCGCGATGACGAGGCAGCGCCATCTTCACCTGATCGCGTCCCGGGCGAACCATTGGGCTGCGGCCGGCATATGGCTGGCCTTGAAGCTCATCCACACGCACGCATTGATATCCTTGCAGCCGCAGCTTGGCAAGAACCTCCCGCAGACTCTTCAGCATTTGCTGCGGAGCAGCCTCGTCCGCTCCGGCCGTGTCCCCGCTGTCATGCAGCAGCACGATCGAACCGGGCTTGATGTTCCGCATCAGTCTCCGCGTCAGCCGCTTCGCATCCGTGCCGCGCATCCAATCCCACCCCATGACGGACCAGAGCACGATTCGGTATGATTTGCGCAGCGAGAGCCAATCCCCGGCGTTCACGATTCCCCACGGGGGCCGATAATAAACAGGGCGTTCTCCGACGATGCGCTCGACAATGTCGGCCGTTCGTTCCACGTGCTGCTCCCTCACCTGCCCGGGCGTCATCAACCAGTTGGACAGGTGCGTATAGTTATGTATCCCGATCTGATGGCCTTCGAGATAGATGCGCCTCGTCAAATCCGGATACTGCTCTGCCTTGCTGCCCAGCACGAAAAAGGTGGCCTTCCCCCCATGCTCCTGGAGCAAATCAAGCAGTTGGGGGGTGTATCGCGGATCAGGCCCATCATCAAAGGTAAGGGCGATCCGGGCCATAGGCTTCCCTTTCCTCAACACGCCAAACCCGCATATTCTCGTTATAAAAAAGGGGAGCGCCATGTAGCAGACAATCAGGAACAGAATCAACAGGGCACCGCCAAGCATCAGCTTTTGCATGGAATCACATCTTTGCGGTAACGCTCCAGTAAAGACTGCTTCGTCATCATCAAGATCATCGGATTGAGCTTGTCGCTGTTCTGCTTCACTCTTCGCGTGCCGCTTGGATGCATCACCGCCAGCAAGAGGCGAAGATAGTGCGTTGTCGTCCACCGGAGCCATTTGGACTTCATCGGGTGCAACTCAAAGCCCAAACCATAAATAATTCCGCGATGGAGCAAGGTAATGCCGGTTAATGCTTTGACCCTCCCAAGCTCGGGCGTGCTCTCCATAGCCCAGCTGATCTGATGGAGCGCATCTCGCAACTGGCGCGCCGTCATCAAGGCGGCCCGGTTCGGCCCGAGGGAACGGGACAGCTCCAGCACTTGCCTGTTATCCAGATGGAGTTCCCCTACCCAATCTCCGGAATGGACCCATTGTCCGTCATTGCATTGCATGCTGTGCCCATGATAGCGTCTTACGACAAGCTTGCATATGCCATATTGGGATACAGATATGCTTCTTACTTTCGTGATCATGTCGAACACGCGCTCCCACATCATCCATAGCGATTGCACGCATACTTTCGAAGTTGATGCAAACACACTCAATTCCGTCACCTATTTCCTTCGTAGAATATGTTCATTCCCTTCTACAATTCATAGTAGGGAATGAACTTCTCTTTTTCCTTACTCCATTCTTACAAAATCCTTAAGCCCGGATACCTATCGCCGCAATCGCTGGCTCCTTGCCAGCCATAAAGCGAGCCGCAATTGCAGCAGATATAAAAAGGGATGCCCCCAAAGCCAAGCTCGACTTAAGGGACACCCCCCCTTTATTCTTTTGACGTTTCGATTCCCGCTTACCCCTTTTTCCTCGTGACCAGCAGTCCGATACCGCTTAAGACCCCAATTCCGGCAGCACTACACAGGCTGATGAGTACCTTATGACTTCCCGTCCCCATGAACAGAAGCCCATTCACGAAGATTGTGGCAGCACAAAGTAAACAGAGCCATTTCAACACTTGATTCGCCATCGCTCTCCCCCCTCTGCTTCGTTATGTCACACATCGACATGCTCAATGTGGCGTATCGACCTATAGGCGACGATGACTCCAAGAAGCGCCAAGCCGATTGGCACGGCAATGATAGAGTACAACGAGAAGCCGTCGATACTCTGACAGACGAGCATCACCACGATAAGCGACGATAAGATGGTGGCCGAGACAGAATGCTTCCGCATTCCGAAGAACAACGGAATCAAGCTCAAAAAGCTGGTCGCCAAGGCGCTCATCACCATCGTAAGCAGGGAATGGGCCGCCATTGATACGGTTAACGGCTCCGGCACGATAGGCGTGAACAGGTTGAATACATAGAAGCCGATCCCGACGAACAAATTCCCCGCCATATCCGCACACAGCGTGAACAGGACCACGATAAGCAGCTTGGCTGCAAGGAGCTTTTTGCGGTTGATGGGGTACATGAACAGAAGCGCGATCGATTTGCTGCGGAACTCATCAATGACGATTCGTGACAACAGCACCGCCGCGAACACGATGTAAGTCGCCCGCATAAGCGTATCGATGATAGAAAAAGCCATGCCATAGTCGGTCAGAGGCATCTTTTCCTGCACTTCTCCGAAAAAACTAATCAGGCATATAAGAGCAAATATGATGACATTGGCTATGAGTGCCGCGCGAATATAAGGGCCGATGCGAAATTTACGCATTTCGAGCCTCATCAGGTCAAGCAATGACGCCACCTCCGTTTGGTTACAAGCTTCATTATAAGAATCGATGTTTGCTTATTTCTTACCCGATTCTTACAAATTTCTTATATTGCGCTTTGCAGTTGCAGCAGATAACAAAAAAATAAAAAAAATGCGATCTATTTCACAGACATAGTCATCATCGATCCGTAAACTAAAAATCAAGCAAGTACTTACTTGACGAATAGAAAGGAGACAATAGTCGTGAAACAGACGGTTAGAGAAAAAATGCTGTCGGCCGCCCTGGAGAATATGGCGGTGCATGGATTCAAGGGTACGACAACCAAATGTATCGCCCGGCAAGCAGCTATTAATGAAGCGACGATATTCAAGCATTTCAAAGGCAAAGATGATCTCATTCATGAGGCACTGGAACAGCAAATGACCCTGATAAAAACAAAGATCGATACCTTTTTCCACGCCGACCATGAAAACATTCGTGAACTCCTGCTGGCGAAGATTGATTTTATCCATGAGATATATGAACAGCATAAAGCGTTCTTCTTAGTCACCATTAGAGAAATGGGCAGCAAAGAACTGGAGTTTATGTATCCTTCGATCTTCGAATATATTACGGAGGAACTTGAAAAAGAGATTGCCAAGATGGCGGACGACTCCATCACGGAGGATGAAATCAGCGGCATCGCGCTCATCGCGAACAGTGTGCTGCTAACCATTATTCTTGAAAAAGTGAAGGCAGAAGCTTTTGGACACCCGGTTCGACTGGATATGAAAAAGGAAATGCTCGTTGAATTTTTGCTTCGCCTCTGGGGCGGATAGATTTCATAAAGAGAGGTGCATTGAATGAAATGGATGGAGAGAACACGGGAAGATATCTTTAAGACGCTTCGGACCAACAGAGAGAACGGACTAAGCAGCAAGCAAGCAGCGGAGATGCTGCAGCAAAAGGGCTACAATGAGTTCGAAGAAGAGAAGAAAGAGAGCATCTGGGCGAAGCTCCTGCATCAGTTATCAGAGGTTACCACATTAATCTTGATTGTAGCCGCCATCATTTCCACTTATCTTGCGGTGACAGAGGGGCATGACTATGCGGAGCCGATCGTGATCATCGCCATCGTCATCCTGAATGCGGTGCTTGGCATCCGTCAGGAGCTTAGCGCAGAAAAGGCGCTGGATGCTCTCAAAAATATGAATGCTCCACTGGCCAAGGTTGTGCGTGATGGAATGCTGCAGCCAATCAGCGCGAAAGAGCTCGTGCCTGGTGATATTATCGTGATCGAAGCTGGAGACATGGTTCCGGCGGATGCCCGTATTATCGAGAGTTCCAACTTGCTTGTTGAGGAATCTGCCCTGACGGGCGAGAGTGTGCCCTCGGAGAAAAACGAAAATGCCAAGGTCAAAGAATCCGCCCCGCTCGGAGACCGGGTGAATATGCTCTTCTCCGGCTGCCTGGTCACCAATGGACGCGGCAGAGCGGTGGTCGTAGCAACCGGGATGGAGACCGAGATGGGCAAGATCGCTTCCCTTCTCAACAATACGAAAAAGAGCAAGACTCCGCTTCAAAAGCGCCTCATGGAGCTCGGGAAGAAGCTAAGCGTCGTGGCTGTTGTATCTGGTGCGCTTGTCTTCTTCATTGGCCTCATGCATGGCGAGACGATGATGGAAATGCTGATGACCGCCGTATCCTTGGCCGTAGCGGCCGTGCCGGAGACGCTGCCTGTTATCGTCACCATCACCCTGGCATTTGGCATTCAAAATATGGTGAAGAAAAATGCAATCATTCGCCGTATCCCGGCGGTGGAGGCGCTGGGCAGCGCGTCGGTTATCTGTTCCGACAAGACGGGAACACTGACGCAGAATCAGATGACGATCAAGCAGCTCTGGGCTGTCTCTCATGAGCCGAAGGACGCCGGAACTGTATTTAATGACAGCGAGAACGATCTTCTCGTCATGTTCAGCCTGGCAAGCAACGCATCCATCGAAGTAAAGGATGGAGAGGAGACGGTTATCGGCGATCCGACCGAGTCTGCGATTATTCGTCTCATGCTGAATAAAGGGATGACCAAGGCAGATCTTGAAGCGAAATATCCGCGTGTGCATGAGCTTCCCTTTGATTCTTCACGGAAGCTGATGACGACAGTGCACCGCACCGCGGATGGCTATATCTCCATCACCAAGGGGGCCTTCGATCGTATTCCGTTGGATCCGAATGCTGCCTGCACGCTTCAGCATCAAGCGCAGGCGAATCATGTTCACGATCAATTCGCGGAGCAAGCCCTTCGCGTCCTTGCGCTCGGGTACAAGCACTATGATGAGCTGCCTGAGAGGCTGGACGCCGAAGAATTGGAGCAGGGTCTCCGCTTCGCCGGTCTCGTAGGGATGATCGATCCGCCGCGTCCAGAGAGCAAGGCTGCGGTGCAAGCTGCCAAGGATGCAGGAATTAAGACCGTCATGATCACAGGAGATCATATGGCCACGGCATCGGCCATTGCCCGCGAGATTGGCATTCTCGAAGAAGGCGACCTCGCGATATCCGGTGAAGAGCTGGCGCGCATGTCTGATGAGGAGCTCACGCGCAAAGTCAAAGATATTGCCGTATACGGCCGTGTCTCCCCGGAGGACAAGATTCGTATCGTACAAGCTTGGCAGGCAAATGATGCTGTCGTCGCGATGACTGGCGACGGGGTGAATGACGCCCCTGCCTTGAAGGCTGCGGATGTGGGTACGGCTATGGGCATCACCGGTACAGATGTAGCGAAAAGCGCTTCGGACATGGTATTGACCGACGACAACTTCGCAACGATTGTCGATGCCGTTGGGGAAGGAAGACGCGTCTATGAAAATATACGCAAGACGATCTACTTCCTGCTCAGCTGCAACTTCTCTGAGATCATGATTATGATTATTGCGATTATGCTCGGTTGGGGAGCGCCGGTAATCGCGATTCAATTGCTCTTGATCAATGTCGTCGCTGATGGTATCCCGGGCTTCTGCCTGAGCCGCGAGAAGATGGAGCCTGATGCGATGCAGCAGAAGCCAGTCGCGAAGAATGCCGGCATCTTCTCGAATGGCTTGGGCAAGAAGATTGCCTTTCAAGCAACGGTTTACACGATTCTGACGTTAATTGGCTTCTATGTAGGGAACTTTGTACAAATCTCTGATCAAATCGGGCCGTCCTACGAAGTGGGGCAGACGATGGCCTTTATCATCCTGGGCTGGTCCTCTGTCGTTCATATTTTCAATGTGCGCAGCAACACCTTGTCGATCTTCACGATCGGGTTCATGTCCAACCGGCCATTGTTCTGGTGTGCGATGCTGTCACTGGCGATTGTATTCGGCGTAGCCGTCATCCCGGCGCTGATGGACATCTTCCATCTCGTGCCGCTGAGCTTGGCCCACTGGGCTCTGGTTACGGTTCTGTCCGTAATCCCGCTCGTCGTGGTCGAGCTTATCAAGCTACAGAAGCGTGCGCAGCTAAGAGCGCAAGGATAGATTCGAATGCGGGGCGGCCTGGGGCCGCCCCAAGCACGATTTCGTTCCCTATGCCACGAACATTATTTGCAAAAAAACACAGAGACCTCATCTCTGTGTTTTTCCCGCTTCCAAAGGCTTTATGTTTTCACCTTTTCCAGATAGAAATAGACCAACCCCATAAAGACGCTTCCCCCGATGATATTGCCTAAGGTGACGGGGATCAGATTATGCAGGGCGCCGTATACGGAGATGCCGGGCCGCTGTTCCATAATCAAGGCGATCGCAAATGAGGTCATATTGGCGATGCTGTGCTCGAATCCGGAAATGAAAAAGCAGTACACAAACAGAATCATCGCAAACAGCTTCGGCCCATCGCCTTTGAGGCTCATCGGGATAAAGAACGCCATGCAGACCAGCCAATTGCACAGGATTGCCCGGAAAAATAACTGAACTGTTGGAGCGTCCATCTTATGTGCAACGACATCATAGAAAAATACGTTGCTGTGCGGGTCGCGGAATAATCCGGTGCCCCATAAAAGGGCGGCGAAGAGGAGCGCGCCGATGAAATTCCCTGTGTAACTGGCGCCCCACATCTTTAGCACGTCCCCCCAGGTCGTCGATCCGCGCAGCGTAGAGAAGGTAAAGTAAAAGGTATTTCCTGTGAACAAATCGCCGCCCGCGTAACCAATCAAAATAATAGCCGCGCCAAATGTCACAGCAGCAGCCGTATAGGCAAACGGCGAAGCGCCTTCGTCGAACAGATTGCCCGTCTTAAACGCAACAACAATGCCGAACCCGATAAACATACTTGCCAGGATGGAACGAAGCAGATACTGGAACTTGCCGGAGTCCCACGCCGCCTTCTTTTTTAATGCCAAGGCCTCCACCTGATCTAATGCATGCTGCTGTTCCATAACCTCTCCTTGTCCCGCTTCTTTTCCTGTATCATGCCTCCAAGTCCTATCTCCCATACGTAAATTTCCATTCATACGAGCCGAGCCGAAGCCAAGGCTTCGTTCTTCCAGCATGCGGCCCACAAAAAGCCCCGATGCCGAAAATATGCACCGGAGCCCAATATTCTTTATTCTTTGTCTGATTCTGTCCCATCTAATTTACCTGTATCGTTCCATTTTTACTGATGAGCTCCAATTGATTGGATGCATCCCCGATCGTGCCTTCTTTCGCTGTTTCCGTGCTCTTTTTTTCCTTGAAGCCATCTAAATCAACGCTTATATCCGATGAGTCGCTGTTCGCGGTAAGCATTAATGAAGCGGGAGCCGCTTTATAAGACACCGCGATATCTCCTGACTTGGTTTCGACGCGCAATGACTTCCCTTCTTGCAACTCTTGGATTGTTACTTCACCATCTGTTGATGTAATGTTCATCTCAGGGCTAATCACACCGGTAATATAGCTGTCACCGCTCATGGAGGTTACCGTTAATTTCTTTAGCGAGCTATGTTTCAAGTTTAATTCCCCGTCTTGGGATGTAAACTCACCCTTGTCTGCTGACACTCCTTCCATGATTTCCGTGCCGGAATCGTTGGAAATGACCATGTTTTGGGCCGTTACACCCTTCATTTTGATGTCACCCGAGCCATTATGCAATGTAATCGTCTCTACTTCATTGTCGGGGATGGTTATATAGATAGTGCCTTTCTTGCCAAAACTGAAGCCTTCCATGCCCCCCTGATCTCGCTGCGTGACGACAAGTTTATTTCCCTCATTTGTAACGGTCACCGGGTCGATCTTCTTGTCTTCCCGTTTTCCTTCACATGTGATGGTTATTTGTTTGGAGTCCGTATTTTTGAGCTCAATATCCCAGGAATCATTGTTAATTTCGATGGCTTGAATGCCGTTTGCCGCAAAGGAAGTTTTATTTTCAAAGCTCTGCCTCCCCACTCCCTGGCAGCCGACCGCTAACCCGCCAACGGTAATCAAGACAAGCGAAGCGATTATGATGTTTTTCAATGTTGTTCCCCTCCATTCATTTCAAATGGGTCTATTAGGCCACATCGATTTTGTCCACTTTATAAAAAGAAAGATAGCCAATGAGAAGGCCAAGCAGACAGAGCGCAATCGGGATTCCAATGAATTGGAATAAGCTAGTCGAGCTTCCCCCATCAGACACTGTGGCGTTAATCACAAATCCAATGACGACTGCCGAGGTAATGGTGGAAGCAGCCGATTTTTTTCTCATGCCAAAAGATAAAGGAATCAGGCTGATTCCCGCAATCATAAAGGCGTTCAACAATGTTGCCGGAACGGTAGCCACCATTTCATCGATACGAACGGATCCTTCAAATAAACCAATCATCGGATTCAAGAAGAACGTGAATAGATTTATGATCACCGTAGTTATGATGATGCTAAAAAAACAGAATCCAAACACAATGGATAGCTTGGCTTGAATGATTTTTTTCCGTTGCAGCGGATAGGTATACAACACTTGAATCATGTTACTCTTGTATTCATCAATAACTAAGCGTGACAAGATCACGCTTGAGAAAATGATATATACGATTCGAATCAAAATATTCGTTAAAGACATGAATGCCGCATAATCCGGAAACATGGGGTTACTTTCACCGTGAGAGCCCCGCGCCATCAGCGCAACGGCAGCGAAAATGGCCACAATACAAATGGCTAATCCTTTCAAATAACTGGATACGTTACTTTTTTTCCACTCTAGTCTCATCAGTTTAAGCATATAGATTGCCTCCATGAATTAGATTGATGAAGTACTCTTCTAACGAGCCGGCATGTTGTCTGCGGATGGCCTCCATCTTTACTTCTTTTATTAAATTCCCATGATGAATAATGCCAATCGTATCGGCGATAGATTCAATTTCGGACACGATATGACTTGAAATTAACATGGTAATGCCGTATTTGCCTCTTAAAAGCAAGAGAAGCTCGCGAATGTCCTTAATCCCGATCGGATCAAGTCCATTGATAGGCTCATCCAGAATGAGAATCTCCGGTTTCGTCACAATCGCCCGCGCAATTCCTAACCGCTGCTTCATTCCTAGAGAAAATTCATGGATTTTTTTATTTTCCACTCCGTGAAGACCCACGATCTCCAGCGCTTCCTTGATCGCAGTCTGATCGAGATAGCCTAAAACATATTCACAATGAAATTCCAAATTTGCCTTTGCCGTTAGCCGATCATAAAACACGGGATATTCAATGATGCTGCCTATCCTTTGTAAGTATTGATAAGACGTTGGCAGAACCGGCTGGTTGAATACTTTGATTTCACCGGAAGATGGCTTTACTAGATTTAATATCATTTTCATGATGGTTGTTTTTCCCGCTCCATTCGGGCCTAAAAACCCATAAATTTCTCCCTTGTTGACGTTCATATTGACATTCGAAATCGTCTCCGTGCCCCTGAAGGTCTTGCTTACTTGATGGATTTGAATGACGGCTTCCACTCCGAGTTCCTCCCGATTTCTTATTGATGTGCTACACTAAGTGTAAGGAATGAAAGTAAAATCAAAGTAAACGCTGCGGAAAATGCTCGTAATATTTTTTGATAGGGTAAGATAGAAAATGAATGGGCAGGATAAGTTTGAAACGAGGGAAGCATACAATGGAATCTGCAAACATATTAGCGGTCGATGATGAAATCGGTATTTTGAAGCTATTGGAGATCACACTCCGAAAAGAGAACTTCACTCATATCGACACCGCTTCCACGGGCAAAGGTGCGCTGCAGCGCATCAAAGAAAAAGCATATGATATCATTTTGCTCGATATTATGCTCCCGGATATAAGCGGTTTTGAACTATGTACGGAGATGCGGAAACATACAAGTACACCGATTATTTTTATCAGTGCGCGTTCTACCGACTTCGACAAATTAACGGGGTTAGGCATCGGTGGAGATGATTATATTACAAAGCCTTTTAATCCGTTGGAGGTCATTGCTCGCATCAAAGCTATCCTCCGCCGGCAAAGGATGGTTGAGCATTCACACCAACAGAACACCGTGTACGATTATGGGTACTTCACTTTTCATCCGGAATCGGCAACGTTAACTGTGAAGCATCAGCCTGTAGATTGCACAGCCAAGGAACTGGAGCTGCTTCATTTCTTTTGCAAGCATCCGAATCATATTTTCACGACGGCTCAGCTTTACGAATTGGTATGGGGAAATGATATGTTCGGGGAAGAAAAAACGGTCACGATCCATATCTCCAAGCTGCGAAAAAAGCTCGGTGATGATACCCGCAAACCAAAAATCATTGTAAATTTGCGAGGAATCGGGTATAAATTCATCCCCCCGAATGAGGCGTTACGATGCGAATAAAAACTCGATTCACTCTTCATTTCGCGCTGGGACTTATTCTGTGGATGCTAGGGACGGGATTCGTTATTGTCATGTTGTTCGAAGGCCTTCTGCCCTTGCTCAAAATCCATGTCAGTCCCGATTCTGAAGGCTTACTCGCAGGTTGGATCTTTATGATTAGCACGCTGCTTTGCATTGGCTTGTTTGGATGGTATTTTGGCGGTCCGATCGGGTTCATTATGGCCTGGATTCATCAACTCTCGCAGGACAACTACAAGCAACCTGCCGGTTTGCCCCGCATTTATACCCGCAAAGGGAAGCTTCGCATGCGTTACCGTCTGTATCGGGAGGTGCTCCAACACCTCCAATCCTTGGGTGTCACCTTGCAAGCGAATGAAGTCGAGAGAACCAAAATCGAACAAGCCAAACAGGATTGGATTGCAGGAATTTCCCATGACTTGAAAACGCCTTTAACCTATATCAAAGGCTACTCCACCCTTTTATTGAATGATCAGTATGAATGGTCGAAGGAAGAGGCTCTTTCTTTTATCCAGGAAATTGATGATAAAGGTAAGCATATGGAAGAATTAATTCAAGATTTAAGTCTCGTTATACAGCTCAATCGCGCTGACGGCGCCTTGCCATTACAGAAGACGAACCAGGATGTCGTCGAATTTACAAAAAGGGTGGTTGCCGACATCAGCAATAATCCGCAAGCAAGTAACTATCATCTGCATTTTCAAACCGACACGCCTGCCATTCACGTTGAGTTTGATCCGAAATACATGCAGCGCATCCTGCAAAATATAGTAATGAACTCCATTATCCACAATCCTGAACATACGAATATCTATATACAGCTTGCGGACAAAGGGGAACATGCAGCTATTCGCATCATGGACAATGGCGTTGGCATGCCCGCTGAGATGGTAGGAAATCTATTTCAACAATATTATCGCGGCACCACCACGGATTCCTCCTCGGATGGCACCGGCTTGGGAATGGCCATTGTCTACAAGCTGATTCATGCTCATGACGGCACAATTACGGTCGAGAGCGAGCCTTCGCAAGGAACATCGTTCGAGATTAGGCTGCCGAAAAAAGGACGTTCATAAAAGGAGAGGCGTATCGTTTTTTTACGGCAGGCCCTAATCGTTCGGCCACAATGCTTATAGACCAAACGTGTTAAAACACAGAAAAGCCCCGATGCAATCCATCGGGACTTTCCTTATCGAATAATGAACAGGCTGTATAACTTTTTAGTTGGATTCAAAAAAAACGGCATCTCTGCCGTTTTGATTACATAACTAGTGGGTTCTGAGGGGTTCGAACCCTCGACCTGATGATTAAGAGTCAACTGCTCTACCAACTGAGCTAAGAACCCATATTCGATACTGGGTTCAAGGGGGATCTCTATATCCCGATTGAACGAAGCTATTATGGTGAATGCCACCACGAAGTGATAGACTCCGTAACTGATTACTTCTTTATTATAAAACTTTTCGGCAGAATTGTAAACCGAGTAAGCCTGATAAAATATTGGTTTTTTTTCCTTTTTTATCTGAATTTTAACTCCGAATTATTGCAACCAGCTCATCGTGACGGGTGAGACATACGTCTCGATCAAGCTCGCAACCGTAAACAATGCGACCATTAAGCCAAGCAGCGCCGCGATTGTACGCCATTCCTTCTTCCAATCAACCGATTGCTTGGTGCGTACGTATCGAAGGACCCAGCTAAAGGGCTTCAAGCCTATGGTACAGGCCAATAGGATGGCCGGAAGCTCAAAGATGCCATGGGGCGCCAACGCCGCGATAATTGCCGCCGCAGAATAATGGGAGGCAGACAGCATAACGAGATAACCTAGCATAAACCCGTTGAAGAGAGTCAGCAGAACGGCAGGAACGGATAATAGAATCCCGCTGGCTGCAATCAGAAGCCCTGCACCGATATTGTTCGCCGCAATCTGGTACCATTCGTAATCGAACCCGGTGATCAGATTGGATTTATCCAAATGAATCTGCTTCCCAATGAATAGACTGAGCGCAATGCCTGCGAAGAACCAGATTGCCGCGGCCCGAATCAGCTTCTTTTCATCATGCCAAATCTTCTTCCAGAATGTTCGCAACATAACCCGCTCCCTTCCTCTGCCATGGTTGTAATCAAGTACATCATATGTAGAAAAACGTGCATGCGTGCTAGATTCAAGTACAACGAAGTGAGCAACCTAGTAATCGGTCGATGCGGTTGAAAGAGGCGCACCCGATAACGGGTGCGCTTCGTTGCGTAGAACTCGTGAATGCCTTACAATACAACGGCAAGGTTGCTCAAGCCTGCGTCTACAAGGAATAAAATTAAATCTTTGACAGGCTCAAGCGCTGGAGGAACGACGCCGTTAAGGATTCCTTCCAGAACCTCCTGCGCCTCCGCGAGGTTAATTCCCAAAATAGAAGCGATGTGAAATAATGCCATGGTATCACCTCCTCTTGCCTTTCTGGGATTACTATATTCGGGGGTTGTCCTTTCGGTTCCTGAAACTATGAAAATCAAACGAATTACACATTTTCATGGATTGGTATACGAGGAACGATGCATCACAAAAAGGACTGTTCATAAGTAGATGAACTACTATGAAACAGCCCTCAGACTACACGTCATATTCAAACTGTTAAAGAAATGGAGAGTTAATCATGCTACTCTACCGTTATGCGCAGGGATGCTTTTTTGCCGCCATAGGTAAAGGTAATGACGGCCTTCCCTTTGCTCACTGCGGTAATCGTGCCCTGATTGGCGGTCGCTTTGCCATTCGACTTGGACTGGGCGAGCGACGTTACATCCGTGCTGTTGCCGCTGCTGGATATAGCCTGTACCCGGTAAGTCGTCGTTTGATATGGAGCAAGCTTCGAGTCCGATGCCGTAACCGTCAGCTTCTGCAGCTTAGGCGTGACCTGAACCGGGATTTCAAATGTGCGATCACCGTAAACGCCGACGAGTTTCGTCGTGCCTTCCTTCAGCCCCTTTACGCTGGCGCCTGCTGCTTTGGCGATTTGCGCGTTTTCGGATGTCCATGCCACTTTGTTTGCAAGCGACACCTTTTTACCGTTGGAATAGGTGCCGATTACTTTGATAGGCTTAGAGGCTCCGGCCCCAATGACGAGAGACGCAGGTTTCACCTCGATGCTCGCCAAGCTCTCCTGCAAGGTGACTGGAAGCGACACTCCTTTTCCTCCATAATACAGTTTTACGCTGGCACGCCCCTGCGGCTGGCCCACCGCCGTAACTGTGCCGTTGCTCGCTTGAATGCCTTTGCCGGCGACTTTCGCCGTCACCTGTGAGGAGACATCCACCGTGCGCCCGCCTTCGTACACCGCCTGAACGGAATAAGTGGCCGCTTTACCGGGAGTCAGCACCAGCTTCGCAGGCGTTACGGTTAGTTTTTTAATCTTCGGTGTAACCTGCACGGGAATTTCGAACTGTTGCAGGCCTACAACGGCCGTAACGATCGTACTGCCTTCCGCCACTCCCTTTATCGTTCCGTTGCTAACCCTCGCAACTTGATCATTTCCGGATTTCCATTGGATTTTCGTTCCGATCGATGCTTTTTTTCCATTGGAGTAATACCCCGTTACTTTAATCGGCTTAGAGGAACCCGCACTTAATGTGACGGTAGTCTTCGGTTCTACATCATATTTCACGAAATCCTCTTGTATGCGAACGGGAACGGTAACCGTCTGATTGCCGTACGTGCCTTTCAGCTTCGCCGAGGCGCCATATCTGCCGCTCACCTTGCCTCCGCTGATCGTCAACACATCCGAACTGGGCTGCCATGTGATGGAGCCAGTCACGTCCTCGATTCTGCCGTCCTTATATACGGCGTTCACCTTGGGAAGATCGGTTTCTTTCCCGATGACGAGAATTAATGATTTGGACGCAGCCTTCAATTTAAAGGAAGCGGCTGCGGCATTGCTCTTGGCTTGCATGCTGGCCGGCCACGATAAGGTAAGGAGAAGTATCGCAAAAACAACGAACAAACCAAAACCGAAGCGGCCTTTTCCTGATTCAAATACGGACTTCATAAGTTTCTCCTCTCTCAACTGCCTGATTGTATCTTTTCGATGCCTTATTCCGATACTCAATGAGGAAACTGTGTTTCTTTCGAAAAGGTTCATATGATCGTGAAAGGCTCTACTTCTTATAACGGCTGTTGATGGCAAAAAGTGTTGCTTTTTTCTTACAATATATCGTTTTGATTGAACTGAACTACAAATTAGGCATTCATGCCCTCTGTGAAAATTTGAACAAATTGGACTATTGATTTGTGAAAAAAATCACAGTAAACTGTAAGTGTGAAAGAAATCACAATAGAATTCAACCATTTGGTTAATTTAGATTTTATACTTAGGGAGGAATTATGATGAATATTGCCGTGATTGGATGTACTCATGCCGGAACCGCAGCGGTGGTCAATGCCGCCAAGCTTTACCCCGATGCCCGGATTACCGTTTACGAACGCAACGACAACATCTCGTTTTTATCTTGCGGTATCGCTTTGTATGTGGGCGGTGTCGTGAAGAAGCCGGAAGGGCTCTTTTACTCCTCGCCGCAGCAGCTGGCGGATTTGGGCGTCGTCACCCGCATGCGCCATGAGGTCCTCTCGGTCGATACGGATGCGAAAATCATTCAGGTGCGCAACCTGCTCACCGGAGAGGAATTCAAAGATTGCTTCGATAAGCTGATTGTCACGACGGGATCTTGGCCGGTCATTCCACAGCTTCCAGGCATGGAGCTTGGCAACATTCTGCTGTGCAAAAACTACGAGCATGCCAACACCATCATCGAAAAGGCAAAACAAGTGAATCATATCACGGTGGTCGGTGCGGGATATATCGGCGTAGAACTTGTGGAGGCGTTCCAGCAAAGCGGCAAGCAGGTGACGTTGATTGACAGCGCAGATCGGATTTTGAACCGGTATCTGGATACCGAATTCAGCGGCCAGATCGAGGAAGCGTTCTGCGGGAAAGGCATCGAGCTTGCGCTTGGGCAGACCGTGAAAGCTTTTGAAGGCAAGGAAGGCCTTGTCAACCTCGTCATCACCGACAAGGGCGAAATCGAAACGGATATGGTCATTCTTTGTATCGGATTCCGCCCGAATACCCAGCTGCTTGAAGGTCAAGTGGATATGCTGCCGAATGGCGCGATCATCGTCGATCCATATATGCAGACCAGCAAGCAGGACGTGTTCGCCGCCGGCGACAGCTGTGCTGTGCATTACAATCCGACCGGCAAGGCGGCTTACATTCCGCTGGCCACCAATGCGGTGCGGATGGGAATGCTGGTGGCCCGCAATCTGATGGGGCCAACGACAAAATATTTGGGCACACAGGGCACATCGGGTCTCAAAATATACGATCTCAACCTGGCTTCCACGGGACTTACCGAAGTCGCATGCGCCGACGAGAAGATCAATGCCGAAGCGGTTACGGTAACCGACGCCTACCGGCCGGAATTTATGCCTACAGCAGAGACGGTAACCTTGAAGATTGTGTATGAACAAGAAAGCCGCCGTCTGCTGGGTGCGCAAATCATGTCGAAAGTCGATCTGACCCAAGCGATGAACACCTTGTCGGTATGCATTCAAAACGGGATGACGATCGACGAGCTGGCTTTCGTCGACTTCTTCTTCCAGCCTTACTTTAACAAGCCTTGGAACTTTTTGAATACCGCCGGCATTGCCGCGCTTCCTCAGGTCGTAGACGGGGAGCTGCAGCGCGCCTGATTGGACAAGCATGAATAAAGATCATCGAGTCATCTTGATAGAAGACCCGATGATCTTTTTGTGTTATCTTGATGGAGCATCCTCATTTATCATTATTCTGAAACCACGTGTCAAAATCATCTTCGTCGGTTTCATTCTTACGTACTCCTCCGGACGAAGCGGCTTGGTTCCCCGTGTTAAGAGTTCCTGCATGAACGGATGAATTCATATGCAGGATCCACCCTAATGTAAATAGGATAACGGCAAACAGGAAATATTGTGCACAGTTATTCATAAAAAAGTTTACAATTTCATATCTATTTTCGCTCGCCACCAACTGATTCATTGCTATCATCTCGGAAATATAACCATAACTGTGGGACGCTGACCAAGCCGTATAGAGCATAAGCAACCCGGCGAGAGCATATAGAACCATACTCAAAATGGGAATCTTCTTTTTTCTCATGTTTTCCTTCTCTTTTCGCTAGATTTTTTAAATGTTCGATCCTCACGGCCACGACTCAGTCAGTTTCTCCAACTAAAAACAGTCTTCCCGCATGTATCCCCAAGACCTCATCGGCAATCGATGTAACCTTCTTTGAGTGGGTAACGATAATGACGCATTTGCCTTCCTCATGGGCAAGCGAAGTGAAAATCTTTAAAATTTCGACCTCCGTATCTTTGTCCAAATTTCCGGTTGGCTCGTCGGCTATGATAAGGTCTGGATGATGCGACAGCGCCCTTGCGATTCCAACGCGCTGCTGTTCGCCGCCCGATAACTTCAGTACCGGCCGATCGGCTGTTTCACGGTCAATCCCGACTTTTTCAAGAATTTCATAGGCAAATGCCTTCTTATCCTTTTCAGGGCTCTTGCTGATGTTCATCGACAGCACAATATTTTGAACCGCCGTAGCGTTTGTAAGCAGGTTATACGCCTGAAAGATAACGCCGATGCTTTTAGCCCTGTAATCGTCGCGGTCAATTTTTTTCAGATCATCGCCCCGATAATAAATCGCACCTTCCTTGCAAGTGTCAAGACCTGACATCAGCGACAGCAGGGTGGACTTGCCAGAACCCGACTTGCCAATAATCGTATATACCTTCCCTGGCTCGAACGCGGTGCTTACCTCTTTAAGAACGTGTTTTTTGGCGCCATCATATTTGTAGGAGACGTTTTTTAATGTCAATACACTCATATTTATCACTTAATTCCTTTCCATAAGAATTTTGATCGGTTCGTATTTGGTAATTCGGCTGATAGATATGAGACTGGCGACAGATACAAGCAGCAGCGCGATACCTATAATTTGAAGAGCCGCGTTCATATTCAAGGACAGATCGATGCTGCTGAGCGGTTCCACGTCGGTGCTGGAAAAGGAGCTCTGTGGAGCCATCATCATCATGCCTCCGCTTGGCTGATTCGCCGCCTCTTCTGCCAATTCAATCTGGTTGGCAAGCAAGGCATTGGTGACAGGCTGCGCAGACAGGCTGCCCACGCCAAGTCCGACCGCCAAACATACACAGGTGATTATCATGATTTCAGACCACAATCCAAAAGCGACCTTCCCTTTTTTCAGCCCCATGGCCCGAAGAACGCCGATTTCATATTTGCGCTCTCGGATAGACATCGAGGACAGAAGTGCGATAATGATGCCCCCGAGAATTAACACGACCGCCATGAATGTCACGGCCACGCCTTTGAGTCCTTCCACGGGACCGATGATTTTGTTATAGGAAGCCTCATCCGTAGTAACGTTAAAGGTTTGCTCCAACCCTTTATCATATACTTCCTCAGCGAAGGCATCCAACATGTCGGGTTGCTTCAAATAATAGGTCGCTTCAACCTTGATACCCGACATTTCTGGTTGAATTTCCTGTACAACCGTATCATAGGTCGTAAGTATTTCATTGCGGCGGTTGGTAAAAGCGTTTTTCATTGAGCCTTCAGCGTATTCATCCGTCACGTCATAATAGGTTCCCACTACGGTCAATTCATATGATATATCCGCGCGTTCCCCCTCCGCTCTATTGGTCAATTCACTATATAACGATAGCTTATCCCCGATTTGAATCCCGTTTTGCTCCGCCAAATCCGTACTAATGATAGCCTCGTTACGTTCTCCCGGCATTCTCCCTTCCGCAAGCTCCCGCATTCCACCCTCGAATTCAGTAAATTGATTTCCGAGAAGACTCAGCATGAACTGCATCGGTTCATCCTGGGACATACCCGGACCGCCACCCATCCTCATCATGCCGCTTCCCGGGCCAAGCTCCGCGTCAATCGCGGTTATGTTTTCGCTATTTACACCGGTTCTGGCCGTATATACGCTGTTTTGCAGATATTCCGATTCACCGAACGCAATATACTGGTCAGCAGGGATCGACGGAATGGTTATCATCACCCGCCCATCTTTGCTGTTTGCCATTGCCTCCTCTCGTATTTTCTGCATGTCAGGTTCAAGACGCACTTCCGCTCCAAAACGGCCTTTATAATCTTCTATGATGCCATTTGCGGTGTTGCGGATCATTATCGCAATCACGGTAGTCACGATAACGCCCAAAATGATTGCGCCGATCAGAATGTTTCTGCCTCTATTTTGCCTAACATTGTGAAGGGCATTTTTTAAAATATACATGTTCTCTCCTCCTGAAAATCCTTTTGCGACGAGCCCCGGCTTCTCATCGGAATACAGCATACCGTCCCAATCTAACTTTAATCTAACTTTGGATTTCAACATAAAAAATAACCGGCAGATTCATCTGCCGGTTAACCGGTTAGACCTCATTCTATTCGTGTGGTAGATCCATGCGAAATAACACGCCATTGTCCACATTGTCAAGCGCAAACGGGATTCCCATGAAATCGAGAGCTTTTTTCACAATGGTAAGGCCCAGGCCGCTGCGCCCCTGACTCCGGCTTCTGGCTTTATCCTCGCGGTAAAAAGGCTCAAAGAGCTTAGGCAGCATTTTCTCTTGAATCCTCACGCCATTGTTGAAGACACAAAGACGTACGCCTTTTTTCATTTCCTGCGTATAGATATGAATTTGTCCGCCATCCGGCGTATTTTGAACCGCGTTCATGATAATGTTGGACAACGCTTTGCGGAACAGCTTCGGATCCAATGTGCAGCATAGGTTCTCTGGAATATCCACATCGATGCGTTGCTCTCTTACATCTGCTAATGTTCGGTAGAAGGAAAGAATACTTGTCATAAATTCGTTAAGATTGATTCGCTCTTGTTCCTGTACGGTCATGTCATTGCTCAACGTCACAATTTCTAAGATCTCCGAGACCAGTTTATTTTGTTCATTCATCATTTTCAAACATTCGCGTAGATATTTGGGATATTCCGCGGGCGCAATCACATGTTCCAGCATCCCCTCCAGCAATGCACTGGTGGCAGCGATGGGCGTCTTTAACTCATGCGAAGCCGCAGAGAAAAAATATCGCTGATTTTCTTCCATTTCTTTTTCCCGTTCAATTTCGATTTCCAATTGCTGAATCGTGACTTGCAGGGTTTTATACATTTTGTAGACATCTCCGGCAAGCTGACCAATCTCGTCTTTGCGGGAAGCTGGAGCAGACACCGGCTCCAAATCAGACATTTTCTTCGTGTCTTTCGCGATTTTTTCAATAGGCTTTGCGATTTGTCTGGCAAATAGGGCTGCGGCAAGGAGACTTGCCATGAAAATCAATACAAAAGCGAAAACCATTTTTTCTATAAATTCGCTATATACTTTAGTTCCAGATATCGTACCCGTAACATATAAGGTTACGCCCCCGGAAGCTTTCACCAGGAATTGAAACCGCTCGCTGGAATCTCCGGTTATAAAATGAAATTTACGCTCCGTCAATACATTTCCTTTGACGATTACATTGTTTGATGGCGGTAACTCGATATCATTTTGTATCATGTTAAAATTTTCAGTTTGATATAAAATTTGTCCATCAGCAGCCTCCAAGCAAAATTCAAAGGAGGTGTTTTTTTCGTGAAAGCTATTAGCCATATTCCTAATTTCATCATCAGATTTTCCATGTAGATGATTGAGAAGAGGTTGAAATACCTCTGATATTTGCTGGCGCTGCGTTGACTCAACGACCGATTTGACTTGGTCGAAGAAAAAGATAAACATAAAAAATATAACAAAAAGCAATATCAACGCGGTATAGAAAAACACCTTTCCATAAATTCCAAAAAATCTACGCTGTATGATCCTCGACCTCCAAACAATAGCCAATCCCCTTTACGGTTTTGATGATACTCTTAGGCAATTTATCCCTCAGCTTTTTGATGCTTGCGTGAATAATACCCTCGTTGCCGTCAAAATCATATCCCCAAATCTTAATCAGCAACGTTTCATGTGACACAATTTTATGTCTGTTTTGTGCAAGCAGCATCAATATCTCGAATTCCTTTGGCGACAGCTGAATTTTTTCGCCGCTGTATTCCACTCCGTAGGTTTCGGGGAATAATGTCAGCTTTCCCGCTGTAATTTCTTTTTTGATGGCCCCGCTGCGTCGTAGAAGAGCTTCCACACGTTTGACAAGAATCGGCATAGAGAACGGCTTGGTGACATAATCATCCACTTCATTAGTAAAAGCGGTCAGTTGGTTCCGATCATCGCTCAAAGCGGTCATCATCAATACCGGGGTGTCGTTTATTTTACGAAACTCCTTCAAAAGCTCCTGTCCGTTCGTGCCAGGCAGCATAATGTCCAGTATGATGAGGTGGTACTGTGTGTTATAAAATCGCTCCAGCGCGTCATCGCCATCCGAACACGTATCGATCCGATAACCCGCGCTTTGCAAAAATTTTTGGACCATCGATCTAATATGCTCATCATCCTCGACAACCAAGATTCTAATCTCCATAATCTCACCCGACACCACTATAACATGATAATCTAACTTTCATCTAACTGGGATGTAACATCATTGCCTTAAATCATTTTCCAGAAATGCAACTGCATGACAAAGGTGTTTTTTACGCTTCTGCTCAACGGGATTGAATTACATCTTTCACTTTGTGGACGGAATGCCATCTGAAGGATTTACAGGTGCCTTAACAGATAATCGGAACTTTCGCCCCCCTCTTCCGTGTGCCGTACCGGGAGATTCCAGCGCGTCGAGAACAATTTCAAAAGCCCCCTTGACACTTGCTATGTGTTGTAACTATAATAGTTACACCGTGAGGGTGTCAGTAATGAAACTAAGCAGCAGATTTTCCAAAGCGGTTCACATTCTTTCATTGCTTGTTCCAGCCAAGGATGCGCACTGCACGTCGGAATGGATTGCTGGCAGCGTCGGAACGAATCCGGTTATCGGAAAATAAAGTGAACCCATTTTTTTTGGAATGGTTGTAATAAAGTTGGTTACAACACCAAATCTCGAAATCCATTGAAAGGAGAGTCGTGGATTACGACGTGCATGACATGCTGGTAGCCAAAATCGTTATCAATATAAGGAAGAGGGAGATTTGACGATGTTTAGTAAGAAATCATCGATGGGAATTATTTTGTTGCTTTGTATCACGTTATTGCTGAGCGCATGCTCCGGCGAGGCGAGTACGACGAATACCGCGAGCGAAGGAACTCAGACGCCGGCGGCGGACCTCAAGATCACGCCGTTCAACCCTGGAGAAAACGGCCTCTTCTCCGTCACCTCGAGCCTGATCGAAGGACCGAACGAGGTACTGCTCGTCGATGCTCAGATCGAAAAGAACAATGCCGAGCAACTGGTCAAGATGATCCGCGACACCGGAAAGAAGCTGACTACGGTTTATATCAGCCACCAGGATCCGGATTTCTACTTCGGCCTGTCGACGATCCGCGAGGTATTTCCCGACGTAAAGATCGTTGCCACCCCGGCCACTGTGGAAGGGATCAAGGCAACCATCCAGCTCAAAAGCGATTTCTGGAGTCCGATCCTGAAAGAAAACGCCCCAACCGCGCTGATCGTTCCTGATGTCCTTGACGGGGATAAACTGACGGTCGATGGCGAAACCGTGCAGGTGATCGGTCTCGACGGTTCGGATCCGTCTCATACTGTCCTTTGGGTTCCGTCGAAAAAGACCATCCTGGGCGGTGTGCCGATCTACGAGAACCTGCATGTCTGGATGGCAGACAACCAGACCCCGGAGAGCCGTGACCACTGGCGGGAGATTCTGGAGCGGATTCTTGCCCTGAAGCCGGAACGGGTTATCCCGGGCCATTACCTGGACAAGAGCTCCGAAGATACATCCAGCATCGTCTTTACCCGTGACTATATTGCAGAATTTGAAGCTGCGGCGAAGCAGGCCAAGAATTCCGCTGAGCTGAGTGCAGCGATGCAGAAGGCCCATCCGGACTTAAAGAACACAAGTGATCTGGAATTGGGCGCCCAGGTGATCAAGGGTGAGCGTTCCTGGCCATGATATAACGCCGACGGCCGGTAGCTGACGGCCTTGAACTGTGGCCCTTAACGTGGACAGTATAAAAAAAGCACTACGTTGCCAGAAGATGATTCCTATATTCGTTAGGGGTCATCTTCTTTAATGTCCACTGATATCGCTCAGTGTCGTAAAAGTGAATGTACTCATTAATGCGGGTACGAAGCTCGTCAAGTGCAGTAACAGAGTGGTTGTTAGAATACCGCGTGAAAAAAATAGTAAAAACGTATTGACATTGGAGTTTGCTCCAATGTTATTTTTGATGTATGGAAAAACAATATTCTATAAAAGAGGTTTCACGGATACTTGGTATTCCGAAGGATACGCTTCGGTACTATGACCGTATTGGACTCGTATCACCGTCCCGGGAACACAATTCTTACCGCAGTTATTCTAAGGAGGACCTCATCGATTTGATGAATATTCAAATCATGAAGTATGCGGACTTTTCTCTAGAAGAAATCAAAGAGAAGTTTCAATTCCACAGAATGCAGAGTGTAGATCCTGCTTATTACCAGGAGGTCGCTGAATTCCTTGATTCCAAAAAAGCAGAAACGCTCAAAAAAATTGCACATCTTGAAAAGGTCAGTCAGTTGCTAGACGTAGCAATTGAATCACTAAGGGACTTTAATCATGAAAGTGACCAGCGGCTGGCAGCGTTCGTTCGGGAGATTTACCGGGATCTGCACAAGAAGGATCCTGGAATAACTAAGGAGGATTGTGATGGACGTGAAAATTAAAAATTTTTACTATCTGATTGCTGGCGTTCTTGCAATACTGTTTGCCGTTACACACGCATGGAACGGGCAATCCGCTGTACTGCCGATGCTCTTGGTGAATGATATAGCCATGGATACACGGATAGTATTTAGGTATGTCTGGCATATTATCACTGCGGAGAATCTGATCTTCGGCATTGTATTCATTATCCTATCATTTCAAAGCGAGCGATCGAAGATCCGGTCTGCTGCATGGATAATCGTGTCACTTCTGCTCGTTCGTCTGATTGTCATTCTTGGTGTAACGGCATATTATGATGTTTCGGCACTTACGGACACATTAATTGATTCGATTGCCATCCTAATCTATGTCGCTTTCATCATACTGGGCATAAGAATGAAGAAAAAAGAGTTCGGAGGTCAATCACCACAATCCAGTAGGAAAGTTTAAAGAACTAACTGGGGGGCGTATCACTGCCAGTGATCGCAACACGCTAACGGGAAACGTTAGCTCAATAAATTGGCTTTTACCACTTTTGAGCAGATGCTAAAATACATGTGTACCAGTTAACCTCCGAGTCTAATGTGGCCTCCGAAATCGGATACCGATCTGGCGACTATCGGCTCCTCCGCTTATCGGGTCTATCGCTATGAAGTCTACTATCAAGCTCAAGTTGGGGATACATTAGCCCAGATTAAAACGCAGCTCAATGCTGCATAGGGATACTGTCATATTTTTCAACTCCAAAATTATTGAATCGATTATTGGCAAGTATGTTATATATAAACAAACCAAAAGAAAAACCACCGGTTCCTCCGCAATGCACAATCACCCGCATCAGGGGAAGAGAACCGATGGTTTATCCCTAATTCAATACATCACTGCCCATGACCGCTGTTACCTCTTGTTTTCCTCGTATTGAAAAGGCGCTTCGAATGAATAAATGTCGTGGAAAAATCCTCTATACGGGATGTCTTCCTCCAAACATTTGATAAGGTACAACAATGCTTCGTCGCACTCCACTTGCTCTCCGTTATGTTGTGCCACCTCAAATGCGTCAATCATATTCTCCAAGATTTGGGTGGTAGTTTTATCCAGTAGTAATTTCAATGCCTTAGATATTCTCACTAGCGTTGCATAAACATTGACAGACAATTCAGATAATTAGCATCTACCATGAGAACCAAAAGGTCGAGCAGCCACTAAAGGTAGCACTGTCCATTTGAAAATTTATGTATATTTACTTGGCTTTTGCGTCAGACAACGCCCTTCGGGCCGGCTCGGTTACGTGGGTTCTAACCGCTTTCGTCCTGCCGACTTGCGGCTCGGTTTTCGCTTCATACGCCCGATCCACTGTGCATAGGGCTTCTAAATCAGAGCCTTCAGCCACCGCTGGATTTGCAGGAGGGAGTGCTCTACGTTCGCGTCCAGTTTGGCCAGCATAAGCAGGCAAAAAGCGACGAGTGTCCGCCAAACCTGGTTGTGCACGGCCTGTTTGCTTGTTCCATAGAAATGCTTGATCTTCAGGTGCTGCTTCATCCATTTGAAGAAGGTCTCAATGGCCCTGCGGCTGCGGTACATCTCACTGATTTCATCGCAAGACAGATCGAAACGGTTGGTCCACGTAACCGCGGTCAACACATAGGTGATTCCGGCATCTTCGATAAGGTCATCCATCTGTGTCCGGTCATTTTTCTTGGCTGTCGTAATGGTTGCCTTCTCTGGCAGGACCTCATGAGCATCTGCAAAAGCAAGGCGGAGGTCAAGCTTTATACCTGCCTTGGTCTTGCGAAAGTCGGCCCACTTGTACCTCCGCAAGCAAAGAGCAACGGTGGTAGAGTCGATAGTCCGGAGTGCTTTGCGGTCTGCTATCGAACAACCATGTCTAGACAAAATCTGCATAGCCAGCCGCTCGAAAACCTGCTGGAGCAGGTTCGGATCCACCTGATTATGCTTGCGGCATAATTTTGCCGGTGAGATCGATTCCAAGCCTAGCATTCCTGTTGAAATTCCTTATTCAGAACGTCGTCGGCTATCTCTCTCAGCCCTTCCTGCGGCCTATTTCGGCCATTGTATTTCGGAACTTTTCCCCTATGAGGTAGTAGTAAACGAGTAGCCGCGGCGCACGTTTTAGATATCTGTATTTCTTCCTGTAGTCTTCGTGTGCCTTTTGTTGTTCTTCTGGTGTCATAGTCAAAAGATTAAACTCGTCTGCAACGATCGACAATTACTTCTATTCGTTTTTCGGGTATTCGGATTTATGGTGGAATTATCTCTGTTTAAATGGTTTGATTCTTAGTATACCGCAAAGGTAAACTAAGATTTCTGTTGTGTTTTGTCGATTTTCCAATAAATTGAAATCGTTACTCAGCGGCACTTGACCTCAGATTCCTGTGGTGGATTTTTCCCTTTCATTTGGAAAAAAACACCCGGCAGGATGCGTACCGAGAGAAATACGGCATACACCCAAGCCGGGTAAGGGATTAGAAAATAATATCAATGGCCTCTAGCACATCTTGCTCCTGTTCGGATTGCCCGTTCAGGGAAATATCCTTCAACAGCACCGAAGGCTGTTCGCAAATTTGGGTGATGATCACGAGCAGGTCCTGAGCGAAATTGTCGATCAGATTGCGCGTAAACAACTTGGTCGCATATTCAAACTGCCCGTTCATTCCCTCATCCAGCAACGAAATGACCAAGGTAAGATCAAATTGGGAAACCGTATGAGTTTCCGGATAAGATTCGATCTTGATATCCCCGAAGCTTTGAACGTTATCTTCCTTCGTTTCCAGAGCAAACATGACATCGAATACAGGATTGCGGCTTTGATCTCGCGGCGCCTGCAGCTTTTTCACAAGCTCCTCGAACGGATAATCCTGGTGGTCATAGGCCCCCAGCATCGTTTCTTTGACTTCGTTCAAGTAGGCGAGGAACGTCTTCTCCCCGGACGGATAATGGCGAATCGCCAAAGTGTTGACAAACATTCCGATGAGCGGCTCCAGGTCGGCATGTGTGCGGCCCGAAACCGGCGTGCCTACAATGAAGTCTTCTTGTCCCGAGTACTTGCTGAGCAGGATCGAATAGACCGTCGATAACACCATATAAAGGGTGGCACCGTTATCATCGGCGATGCGCTGCAAGCTGTCGGTCATCTGCTTGTCGATGCTGAAAGGCAGCACATCTCCCTCAAAGCTGCGAGCGGCAGGTCTGACAAAGTCCGTAGGCAGTTCAAGCGTCGGCAGTTCGCCTTCCAGCATCTCCAGCCAGTAGGCTTCCTGACGTTTCAGCCGCTCTTTTACAGGTTCGGACTGCTGCCAAGCGGCGAATTCCTTGTATTGAATCCGAAGCGGTTCCAGCGTCTCGCCGTTATACAGGCGCAGCAGCTCTTCGACGAAGATGCCCATCGACATGCCATCCGTGACGATATGATGAATGTCCAGCATGAGCAGATGCCGCTCCGCTTCCCATTCGACTAAGCCCACACGCAGCAGCGGCGGCCGCTCCAAATCAAAGACGCGCACAAAGCCGTCTGCGATGCTCTTCGTTTCACTTTCCGTCGCTTTCGTATACTCGACGGCAAACTTCAAGTCCGGATAAATCCGTTGTACCGGTTCGCCGTCGACCATTTCGAAGCCGGTTCGCAAAATTTCGTGACGAGCGATCAATCCTTTGAGCGCCGCCTCGAATTGATTCCGTTCCAAGCGCCCGACGAGAACCGTCATGCCGGACATGTTGTAGCTAAGCTCGGCGCCTTCCATCTGCTGCTGGATGTACAGCCGTTTTTGCACGGAGGAAAGCGGATAGTGATCCCTCTTATCCAGAACCGGAATGGAGAGGTGTTCCTGCCGCTCCAATTGGCTGATCGCTTCGGCCATCGCTTCGATGGTCGAGTGCCGGAACACATCGCGCAGCGGCAGGTCCACGCTCAACTCCTTGTGCACCTTGCTGACCAGCGTCGTCGCCCGCAGTGAGTGCCCGCCGAGGTCGAAGAAGTTGTCGTGAACGCCAATCTCCTTCGTAAGCCCCAGCACCTCCTGCCAAATACCCACCAGCTTCGTTTCCAGCTCATTGCGCGGTGCGACGTACTCCGTTCCGCTCCCTGCTTTCCCTTCCGGCGCCGGCAGCGCCTTCCGGTCAATCTTTCCGTTCGGCGTCAGAGGCAGGCGCTCCAGCTCGACGAAGTACGACGGGATCATGTAACCCGGCAGCTCGCTGGAGATCGCCCGTTTCAGGTCTGCCACCGTCAGTTCGCCATCCGTTGTGTAGTACGCGCACAGCGCTTTCTGCCCGTTTGCGTCACTTCGAACCAACACCACTGCTTCGCGCACGCCTTCCACCCGCAGCAGCTGCGACTCGATCTCGCCCATCTCAATCCGGTACCCCCGGATTTTCGCCTGATTGTCGATCCGGCCGATGAAGTCCACGTTGCCGTCCTCCATCCACCGCGCCAAGTCTCCCGTGCGGTACAGCCGCTCGCTCGCGACGAACGGGCTGTCTACGAACTTCTCTTCTGTCAACTCCGGACGGTTCAAGTACCCGCGCGCTACCCCGACTCCGCCGATAACCAGCTCGCCCAGCACCCCGACCGGCACCGGGTTCAGGTGCGCATCCACAATGTAGAATTTTGCATTCAGCCACGCTTTGCCGATCGGCACATTGCCTGTCTGTGGCAGCTTCGCCAGCTCCTCGTCGTAGAAGCTGGAGTCGATCGCCGCTTCCGTCACGCCGTATGCGTTGATGATCCGGAACAACGAGCCGAAGCGTTCCTGCAAGGTCCGGTAATCCGCCACGCTGCAGCTGTCCGAGCTCGTGATCAACAGCTCCATCCCGCTCATATCCAGCCCCTGCTCGTGCACGTACTCCAGGAACGGCACGATCAGCGCCGGCGTCGATTCGAAGACGGTGACCCGCTCCCGCTCCATCCAGTGGTGCAGACGAGACGGATCGATCCGGTCGTCCTTCGGCACAATCACCATCGTGCCTCCGTTGTATAGCGTCCGCGCGATATCTCCCACGAACACGTCGAACGAGAAGCTTGCGAGCTGCAGCAGCCGCACCGGGAACTGATCCAACCGGTATTCCCGCCGGTAGCCCGCCGCCGTGTTCACCAGGCTGCGGTGCTCGATCATGACGCCCTTCGGCTTGCCCGTCGTTCCCGACGTATAGATCACGTACGCCAGATCCTCCGGACGGGCTTCATGGAAGCTGCCCATGCCGACCTTCTGATGGCTCTCATCGCCGTCGTCCACAGCATCCGTCAGCTTGCCGGAGACCATGCCGGAGCCAATCGGCGCATTCGCCCGCTCCTCGCTGTACGACGCTTCGTCGTCGAGGTACAGCACCGCCGCCAGCGCCAGCTCCTCCTCGCCGAGCCAGGCTTCGGCGCGTTCTCGCAGCGGCGTTTGCGTCAGCAGCACCTTCGCTCCGCTGTCTTCAAGCATGAACCGCACGCGGTCTGCCGGATAATCCGGGTCGAGCGGCACATACGCCCCGCCCGCTTTCCAGACGGCCAGCACGGCCACCAGCAAGTCCACCGAACGCTCGGCGAGAATGCCGACGATCGTCTCCCGGCCGATGCCGCTTGCGCGCAGCGTGGCTGCCAAGCGGTTCGCCCGCACGTTCAGCTCCGCATACGTCAGCCGGTCGTTCTCGTACACGACGGCCTCCGCTTCCGGCGTCAGCTCCGCCTGTTCCTCGAACAGCCGGTGGAACGCGGCCGCAGGAGCCGCTTCCGGCTGCGCCGGGTTAAACGCGCCGAGAATTTGCTCTTTTTCCGCCGGTGTCAAAATGCCCAGCTCGCCAATAGTCGCCGACGGGTTGCGGAGAATGGATTCAAGCAGCTGCAAGTAGTGAGCGGCCAATTTCTCCACCGTTTCGGTTTTATAAAGAGCAGTGGCGTATTCAAACAAATATTCCAAGCCTTCCTCGATCTCCGTGACGTCCAGGCTGAGATCGAATTTAGAAACAATCTCCTCGCTGGTATACGTTGACAAATGCAGTCCAGGAAGCTCGATTTCCAAATTCTCTGTATTCTGCAAAGCAAACATCGTATCGAACAGCGGATTGCGGCTTAAATCGCGAGCCACGTTCACCTTATCCACCAGTTCCTCAAACGGATAATTCTGATGTTCAAAAGCGCCCAGCGTCGTCTCCTTGATTTCCTTCAAGTAGTCAAGGAACGTCTTACCGGCAGTCGGATAACTGCGGATGGCCAGAGTATTGACGAACATCCCGATCAACGGCTGAACGTCGCTGTGATTTCTTCCCGCAATCGGTGTACCGACCACCACGTCTTCTTGTCCTGTATATTTATGCAGAAGCACGTTATACGCCGCAAGCAGAACCATGTAAAGCGTTGCGCCGTTCTCGGCTGCAAGCCGTTTCAGACCCTCGCTTTTCTCCTTATGCATAAACAATTGCAGCGTGCGGCCCTCGTAGCTCTGCATAGCCGGGCGTGGATAGTCCGTCGGCAATTCCAAAACCGGCAGCTCTCCGCGGAACATGTCGAGCCAGTAGGCTTCCTGCTTGGCAAGCTGAGCTTTCTGCTCGTCCGATTGCTGCCATACCGCATAATCTTTGTACTGAATGCGGAGCGGCTCCAACGGCTCCCCGCTGTACAAGCGGACGAACTCGTCGATCAGTACGTCCATCGAAACGCCGTCAGATACGATATGATGCGTATCGAACATCAGAATGTGCCTGTCCGGCGCCAGTTCGGCAAGGCCTACCCGCAGAAGTGGCGGCTTCGCCAGATCAAACGGACGAACGAATTGGCGCACCGTTTCTTCCGCCTGCTCCCCGCTAATCTGCACATATTCCACCTGGAAGGCGGCTTCTTCGTAAATCCGCTGAACTGCTTCGCCTTTTACCATCTCAAAGCCGGTACGCAGCGTTTCATGACGAGCTACGAGCCCGCGGAACGCTTCTTCAAACCGCTGCCGGTCGAGCTCCCCTTCGAGCAGCATTGCTCCCGGTATGTTGTAGCTCAGCTCGCCTCCTTCCAGCTGGTTCAAGATATAGAGACGTTTCTGAGCGGAAGATAGCGGGTAATACTCGCTAGGTTCCGCAGCCGGAATAGCCGTGAACGAGCCGATCTCCAGCCGCTCCATAGCCGCGGCCATTTCCTCAACTGTCGAGTAGCGGAATACGTCGCGAAGCGGGAATTCAATGCCTAGCTCCTTATGCATTTTGCTGACAAGCGTCGTCGCCCGCAGGGAGTGTCCGCCGAGGTCAAAGAAGTTGTCCGTTACGCCTACCGCCTTCTCCCGAACAAGCACCTCCTGCCAAATGGCGGCCAGCTTCGCCTCCAGTTCGGTGCGCGGCGCCACGTATTCGCGGCCTCCGTCTGCTCCCCCTTCCGGTGCCGGCAGCGCCTTCCGGTCGATTTTCCCGTTCGGCGTCAGAGGCAGGCGCTCCAGCTCGACGAAGTACGACGGGATCATGTACCCCGGCAGCTCGCTGGCAATCGCCCGCTTCAGGTCCGCCGCCGTCATGCCTTCTTCCGCTGTATAATAAGCGCACAAAGCTTTCTGACCTTCTTGATCTTCCCTGACGACAACGACCGCTTCCTTCACGCCACCTGCACTCAGCAGCTTTGCTTCAACTTCGCCCGTCTCAATCCGGTAGCCCCGGATTTTCGCCTGGTTGTCGATCCGGCCGATGAAGTCCACGTTCCCGTCCTCCATCCACCGCGCCAAGTCTCCCGTGCGGTACAGCCGCTCGCCCGCGGCGAACGGACTGTCTACGAACTTCTCTTCCGTCAGCTCCGGACGGTTCAAGTACCCGCGTGCTACCCCAACTCCGCCAATGACCAGCTCGCCCAGCACCCCGACCGGCACCGGGTTCAGATGCGCGTCCACAATGTAGAATTTCGCATTCAGCCACGCTTTGCCGATCGGCACATGGCCTGTCTGCGGCAGCTTCGTCAGTTCCTCGTCGTAGAAGCTAGAGTCGATCGCCGCTTCCGTCACGCCGTATGCGTTGATGATCCGGAACAATGAGCCGAAGCGTTCCTGCAAGGTCCGGTAATCCGCCACACTGCAGCTGTCCGAGCTTATAATCAACAGCTCCATCCCGCTCATATCCAACCGCTGATCGTGCACGTACTCCAGGAACGGCACGATCAGCGCCGGTGTAGATTCGAAGATGGTGACCCGCTCCCGCTCCATCCAGTGGTGCAGACGAGACGGATCGATCCGGTCGTCCTTCGGCACAATCACCATCGTGCCTCCGTTGTACAACGTCCGCGCGATATCTCCCACGAACACGTCGAACGAGAAGCTGGCGAGCTGCAGCAGGCGCACCGGGAACTGCTCCAACCGGTATTCCCGCCAGTAGCCCGCCGCCGTGTTCACCAGGCTGCGGTGCTCGATCATCACGCCCTTCGGCTTGCCCGTCGTTCCCGACGTATAGATCACGTACGCCAGATCCTCTGGACGGGCTTCATGGAAGCTGTCGGTGCCGACATGCTGATGGCTCTCATCGCCGTCGTCCACAGCATCCGTCAGCTTGCCGGAGACCATGCCGGAGCCAATCGGCGCATTCGCCCGCTCCTCGCTGTACGACGCTTCGTCGTCGAGGTAGAGCACCGCTGCCAGCGCCAGCTCCTCTTCGCCAAGCCAGGCTTCGGCACGCTCTCGCAGCACCGTTTGCGTCAGCAGTACCTTCGCTCCGCTGTCTTCGAGCATGAACCGCACACGGTCTGCCGGATAATCCGGGTCGAGCGGCACATACGCCCCGCCCGCTTTCCAGACGGCCAGCACGGCCACCAGCAAGTCCACCGAACGCTCGGCGAGAATGCCGACGATTGACTCCCGGCCGATGCCGCTTGCGCGCAGCGTAGCCGCCAAGCGGTTCGCCCGCTCGTTCAGCTCCGCATACGTCAGCCGGTCATTCTCGTACACGACGGCCGCCGCTTCGGGTGTGCGCTCCGCCTGTTCCTCGAACAGCCGGTGGAACGCGGCCGCAGGAGCCGCTTCCGGCTGCGCCGGGTTGAACGCGCCGAGAATTTGGTCTTTTTCCGCTGGTGTCAAAAGCTCCAACTGATTCACGCGGATGTTCGGGTTAGCCGCAACCTTCTCCAGTGCCCGGGCAAAGTGACCGTGGATCTGCCTGATGTCTTCCTCTCTGAACGTCAGCGCATTGTACGTAAACCGCAGCAAAATATGCTCTTCCGGAATGACGGTAATGTCCAGGTCGTAGTTCGTTTGCTCCGGCGACTGGATATTAGCGATTTTCAGCGCTTCTTTGTCTCCGCCGACCACCTGCTCAATCTGTTCTTCCATCGGATAATTTTCAAAGACCATAATATGGTTGATCAAGTCGCGCTTTTGCTCGCTCAGCGACTGAATTTCGAACAGCGGGAACGTTTCGTAAGCTCCCGATGCCAGCGCTTGATCCTGGGTTTTTCTCAAGACATCGGCTACCGTCTCCTCGGCTTTGCCTTGAATACGGACCGGGATCGTATTAATAAACAGGCCGATCATGCTTTCGATGCCCGGAATTTCCGCCGGACGCCCGGATACGACGGAGCCGAATACGACATCCTCGCTGTTGTTGTATACCTGCAGAACCAGTCCCCATACGGTCTGCATGAACGTATTGAGCGTCACCTGCTGCTGGCGCGCCACCCGCTTGATTTGCCCGGTCAGTTCCTTGCTGAGTTCCACATCGAGTTCAGCCGCTTCAAAAGCGCCCTGCTTCAGCTGCGTTTTCTCCTGGGGCAGCTTGGTCTGCTGATCGTAACCCGCCAAATACTCGGACCAGTAACGCGAAGCTTTCGCGGCATCTTGAGCTTCCAGCCATTCGATATACCGGGAGTACGAGGTAACCGGAGGAAGCTCCAGCGTCCGCTTCTCCTGGAACGCGAAGTAGGTGTCGAACACTTCCTTGATCATGAAGGACATGCACCAGCCGTCCATCAAAATGTGATGATGACTCCAGATCACATGGTAGGACTCGTCGCCCGTGCGCAATACCGTCACGCGCATAAGAGAGCCTCGGGCCAAATCGAACTTGTTCGCTTTATCCGCGCTGACGAAATCGGCTATCGTCTTCTCCAGGTCTTCATCGCTTACCGAGCGAATATCTTCGAAGTACACTTCACACTTCCGCTCGCGGAATACCACTTGAATCGGCTCGTCTCTCCAGCCGGTAATAAAGTTGGTCCGCAGCGCCTCATTCCGCTGCACCAGCGTATCCAATCCTTGGGTGAAGGCTTCGACATTCAGGCTTCCATACAGATCGAAGGTCACCTGTTCGAAGTAAGCTTCCGAATCGGCATCCAGCAGGCTGTGGAACAACATCCCTTTTTGCAGCGGAGTCAGGGTGTAAACATTCTCCAGTTCGCCGAGCGCCGCCGTATGTTCAGCCAGCCGCTCCAGTTCCTCCACCGTCACATCTTGAAGCAGAACGTCGCTAGGCGTAAGCTCCGGCCGCTCTTTCGATACGCAATGGCTGATGACTTCACGCAAGCTCGATTGAAGCAGGGTGCCCAGGCGCTCTACCGTTTCCCGTTTATACTGGGTTTCCCCATAACGGATCGTGAGTTCCAGCACTCCTTCCGACACCATACCATTGATATCGAGGACAAAATCCATCACTGCATTCGGGCTTGAATCGGAGCCCGGGCTGAACGGAGACGGCTGCGAGCCGCTGCTTTCGTAATCCTGGTCGAACTGACCCAAATAGTTAAAGCTGATCTCCGGCTCCAAAGCGAAGCGCTCGCCGTCACGCGGCACCGACAAATAACGCAGGATGCCGTAGCCGATTCCTTTGTTCGGAATGCGGCGCAAGCTTTCTTTAACCTGTTTCACCTGGTGACCGAGCGCCTGGGCGTGACCCGGCTCCAGAACGATAGGGAATTGGCTTGTAAACCAGCCTACCGTGCGCGTAATGTCCACATCCGGCAAAATATCTTCCCGGCCGTGGCCTTCAAGATTCACCAGCACGCGTTCCCGGCCGCTCCAAGCTTGTACCGCGAGGCCAAGCGCGGCAAGCAGTAAGTCGTTCATTTCTGTATGGTAAGCACGGTGTGCCTGCTTCAACAGCTGTTCGGTTTCCTCCGCCGTCCAGCGGACGGTCACGAGCCCGCTGTCCTTCAGCTTGGATCTGCCTTGTTCAAAATCTTTCGGAAGCGGCTCATAGGTCAATTGCTCAATATGCTGCCAATACTCTCTCTCGCTTTCCATCGCCGGACCGTTCGCATAATCAGCGAGCTGTTTCGCCCACGTTTGGAATGAAGCCGTTTTGAGGGGCAGACGGATCGGCTGCCCTTGCAGCGCCTTTTCATAGCCGGCAGCAAAATCCTCAAGCAGAATCCGCCAGGATACGCCGTCTACGACCAAGTGATGGATCGCGACGAGCAGGTGGTCGCCGTCGTCGCAGCGGAACAAGCCGAGCTTCACCAGCGGACCGTTCTCCAGATCGATGCTCGCTTGAATGTCATTCGCCTTAGCCTCTACCGCTTCTTTCACGTCGCCGACTCCCTTGCAATCGACAACTTCCAGATCGAACAGCGCTTCGTTCTCCCCGGCGCCGCGGTTCCAGGCCATATAGCCGTTCTCGGTTTGGCGGTAAACCGTACGGAGAGCATCGTGATGCACGACAAGCTGACGCACCGCTTGGCGTAAAGCTTCTTCGTCAAAGCCATGCTTGGAGAACTGCATAAACGCCTGGTTGCTGTGATGCAAGTCGGCCGGGTTTTGTTCAAAGAACCAGCGCTGAATCGGGGTCAAGATGACCTCTCCCGTCACTTCGGCCTGGCTTGCCGTTCTCTCCGCCGTTTGCAGTTGCAAACTAAGGGTGGAAATCGTCGGGTAATGGAACAAATCTTTCATGACCAGCTTGTACCCCGTTTGCAAAAGACGGGACGATACCTGCAAGGCCTTGATCGAATCGCCGCCGAGCGCAAAGAAATTGTCCATCGTGCCGACCTGATCCACGCCCAGCACCGACTGCCAGACCGACGCAAGTGCTTGCTCGGCAGGAGTACGAGGCGCCGTGTATGCAGCCTCGGCACGAATGCTTCCTTCCGGCACAGGCAGCGCTTTACGGTCGATCTTCCCGTTCGGCGTAAGCGGCATTTGATCCAGGCGCATGATGCGCGAAGGCACCATATGGGAAGGCAGCGCGGCGTCCAGATGGGCCACAAGCCCTTCCAGACCGAAGCTGGAATCCGCTACGACATACCCGCACAAATATTTCTGCCCCCGCTCGTCCGTCCGGTCGATGACAAGCGCTTGACGCACTCCGGCAACATTTTGCATAGCCGCTTCAATTTCTCCAAGCTCGATCCGATAGCCGTGAATTTTCACCTGATTGTCGATCCGGCCGATGAAGTCCACGTTGCCGTCCGGCATCCAGCGCGCCAGGTCGCCCGTCCGGTACAGCCGCTCCCCAGCGGCGAACGGGCTGTCTACGAATTTCTCCGCCGTCAAATCCGGGCGGTTCAAGTAACCGCGGGCCACACCCGCTCCGCCGATAATCAGCTCGCCCAACACCCCGATCGGTACCGGCTTCAGATTCGCATCCACGATGTAGAACTTGGCGTTCAGCCACGCTTTCCCGATCGGCACGCTGCCCGTCTTCGGCAGCTTCTCCAGCGGCTCGTCATAGAAGCTGGAGTCAATCGCCGCTTCCGTTACGCCGTAGCTGTTAATAATACGGAACTGCGAGCCGAAGCGCTCCTGCAAGGTGCGATAATCCGCTACGCTGCACGCATCCGAGCTTGTGATCAGCAGCTGCATCGAGCTGAGGTCCAGACCTTCAGCATGTACATGCTCCATGAACGGCACGATCAGCGCCGGAGTCGATTCGAACACCGTCACGGCGTAGTCGCGAATCCAGCCGTAGAGGCGGGTTGGATCGATCCGGTCGTCCTTCGGCACGATGACCATGGTGCCGCCGTTGTACAGCGTCCGCGCAATGTCGCCGACGAACACGTCGAACGAGAAGCTGGCGAGCTGCAGCAGCCGCACCGGGAACTGATCCAGGCGGTATTCCCGCCGGTAGCCCGCCGCCGTGTTCACCAGGCTGCGGTGCTCCACCGCCACGCCCTTCGGACGGCCCGTCGTACCGGAGGTGTAGATGACGTAAGCCAAATCGCGCGGCTTGTTCACATTCGCCGGATTCGATGCGAGATCCGCCGCTCCGAGGCTGTACGTCGCGGCGTCGTCAAGCGCAATCACCGTTTGCAGCGCTAGAGCTCCGTCGCTGCGCCAAGCTTCCGCCTGCTCCAGCAGGCCAGTCTGCGTGAGCAGCACCGACGCCCCGCTGTCCGCGAGCATATACTCGATCCGTTCCGCCGGATAGTCCGGGTCGAGCGGCACATAAGCGCCGCCCGCTTTCCATACGGCGAGCACCCCGATCAACAGCTCCGCCGAACGGCCGGCCAGAATGCCGACCACCTGCTCCGGCTTCACCCCGCGCGCCCGCAGCGCATACGCCAGACGATTCGCTTTGGCGTTCAGCTCCGCATACGTCAGCTTGCTGTCTTCATAGACAACCGCCAGCGCTCCCGGAGTGCGCTCCGCCTGCTCCTCGAACAGCTCGTGGAACGTTCTCTCTCTCCACGACTCATCCGCTTCCAAGCCTGTACCCTCTGCGGCGGGTTGCTTCGCAAGAACCGAAGACGACACGTCAAACCCGACCAGCAAATCATGCTTTTCGCTGTTCGTCAAGATATCCAAATCCGCAATACGCGCACCCGGCTGAGCCAGGATCGACGCCAAAAGCTGCTCGTAATGAGCCGCCAGCCGTACCATCGTTTCCTGTCTAAACAACGAGGTAGCGTACTCGATCTTGCAAACCAGCTCGTTATCGGCTTCCACGATATCTAAGCTGAGATCAAACTTTGCCGTCTTTTCCTCGATGTCGAACAGCGACCATTGCAAGCCTTCCAGGGTTAAATCCAAGCTTTCATGCTTTTGCAAAGAAAACATGGTGTCAAACAGCGGATTCCGGCTTAAATCCCGTCTCACCTGAAGAGCTTCCACCAGCTCCTCGAACGGATAGTCCTGGTGCTCATAGGCTCCAAGCGTCGTTTCCTTCACTTCCTGCAAGTAATCCAGGAACGTCCGCTCCGCCGCCGGACTCAAGCGAAGGGCCAGTGTATTGACGAACATGCCGATAATCGGCTGCAGGTCGGCGTGAGAACGGGCGGCAATCGGAGTGCCGACCACTATATCTTCCTGTCCCGCGTATTTATGAAGCAATACGGAGTACGCAGCCAGCAAAAGCATGTACAGCGTCGCCCCCGAATCGCCGGCAAGCCGTTTGAGAGCTTCGCTTTTCTCCGCATCCAGCGTAAACGTGAGCGTCTGACCGTCAAACTGCTGGACGGCCGGGCGGGAGAAGTCGAGAGGCAGCTCAAGAACCGGAAGCTCGGAGCTGAATACCCCGCGCCAGTATTCCTCCTGCCGTTGGATGCGCTGGCGCTGCTCCTCGGATTGCTGCCAAACGGCGTAATCCTTGTATTGAATCCGCAGCTCCGGCAATTCTTCTCCATTGTAAAGCCGCACGAATTCGCGCAGCAGCACGTCCATGGAAAGGCCGTCCGAACCAATATGATGAATATCCAGCGCGAGCAGGAATTTCTCTTTCTCCAGTTCGATCAGCAGGGCGCGCAGCAAAGGCGGCTGGGTCAAGTCAAAAGGCTGAATGAAGCCTTCAAGAATGGCCGCAACCTGATCTTCGCTTGCTTGAAGCTTCTGGAGCTTAAAAGCTGCGAGCGGATGAATACGCTGAACCGGCTCCCCATCCACGATTTCAAAACCGGTGCGCAGCATATCGTGACGAGCCACTAAAGTAGTCAGCGCCTTTTCCACTTTAGCCTCATTCAAAGCCCCTTCCAATTGCAAGGCGCTTGGGAGGTTGTAATTCAGCTCCGAGTCATCCAGCTGGTGCAGGACGTACAGCCTTTTTTGCGCGGAGGAAACCGGATAGTACGCTTTCTTTTCCGCTTTCGGAATCGAGCTGTGCTGCGTTTCTTCCAAGCTGGCAATAGCCCCGGCCATCGACTCTACCGTCATATAGCGGAACACATCGCGCAGCGGAAGTTCGACGTTCATTTCCTTCCGAATCTTGCTGACAAGGTTCGTCGCCCGCAAGGAGTGGCCTCCGAGCTCAAAGAAATTGTCCAGGACTCCAATGCCGGAGTAACCCAGCACTTCCTCCCAGATCTTCACAAGCTGGGACTCCGTCCGGTTACGCGGCGCTACGTATTCGACGCCCGTTTGTATGCCGCCTTGCGGCTCCGGCAGCGCTTTGCGGTCCACTTTGCCGTTGGATGTCAGCGGCATACGCTCCAGCTGCACGAAGTACGACGGGATCATGTACCCCGGCATTTCCTTGGCCAGTGAGGTTCTCATTTCACTGACCGTCAGTGTCCGGTCCGCCACAAAGTAGGCGACAAGCGCCTTCTCGCCCCCGCCGTCCTGACGGGCAAGCACCACCGCTTCTTCCACGGCCTCAACGTTCAGAAGCTGCGTCTCAATTTCGTCCAGCTCGATCCGGTACCCGCGGATTTTCACCTGGTGGTCGATCCGGCCCAGGTATTCGATGTTGCCGTCCGGCAGCCAAGCCGCCAAGTCGCCCGAGCGGTACAGCTTCTCCCCCTCCGCAAACGGGGAATCGACGAACTTCTCCGCCGTCAGATCCGGACGGTTCAGGTATCCTCTCGCCAGGCCTTCCCCGGCCACGTACATTTCGCCCGCTACGCCGATCGGCAGTGGGCGGCGGTTTTCATCCAGGATGTACACGCTCAGCGTCGGGATCGGCTTGCCGATATTGCTCTTCGCCGCCTCCATTTCGACCCACGTAATTTCCTTATACGTCACGTGAACCGTCGTCTCGGTAATGCCGTACATATTGATCAGCTTCGTCTCCGGGTACTTCGTCTTGAAGCCCTTGAGCAGCAGCGGACTCAGCGCTTCGCCCCCGAAGATGACGTTGCGAATCCGCAGATCGTACGGATGGTCCGCCAAGACCTTACGCAGCAGCTGGTAGAAGTACGTTGGCGTCTGGTTCAAAATCGTGACCTGTTCGCGGCCCAGCAGCGCCAGAAAATCGGCCGGATTTTTCGCCGTGAGCGGCGGTACGATGACCAGCTTGCCTCCGTACAGCAGCGCTCCGTACATTTCCCAGACGGAGAAATCGAAGCAGAACGAGTGGAACAGCGTCCACGTGTCGGACGGCCCGAAGTCGAACAGGTTCTTGTCGTTGAACAAAAGGCGCACGACGTTCTTATGCTCGATCAGCGTTCCTTTCGGTCTGCCGGTCGTTCCCGACGTGTAGATAACATAAGCCAGGTTGCCCGGCCCGGAAATCGGCTCCAGGTTCAAAGTGTCCAGCGCACCTTCGGAGTCCGCCCCTCTGTTGCCCCAAACAAAATCATCCAATTCGAGGCGCGTTCCTGCGAAGTCGGTCTTCTCGTGCAGATGCTTTTGAATCAGCAATAACGGCGCGCCCGAATCCTCGATCATGAAGCGGATGCGCTCCTCCGGGTAGTCGGGATCGACAGGCACGTAGGCTCCGCCCGATTTGAGAATCGCCAGAATGCCGACGACCATATCGAGCGAGCGTTCGGCCAGAATCGCTACCAGCTGGTCCGCTTCTACTCCCGTCTCCCGCAGCTTCCGCGCAAGGCGGTTGGATCGCTCGTTCAGCTCGCGGTAGGTCAACTGCCGCTCATTCATAACGGCGGCCACGTTGTCCGGGTAAAGCTCCGCCTGCTCTTCGAACAAGCCGTGAATCGTCTGCTGCCGCGGGTAGTCCGCCTCCGAATCGTTGAAACCGCGCACCAGCAAGCGGATTTCCTCCTCCGTGAGCATTTCCAGCGAGGCAATATCCCCGTCCGGCGCTGCTGCGATGGTTTCGAGCAGTTTGTCATAATGTCTGGCGAACCGCTCCGCAGTCTCCTGTTTATACAAAGCCGTAGCGTACTCCAACCGACATTCAAGCTGACCGTCCAATTCCGAAATATCCATGAGCAGCTCGAACTTGGATGTTCGGTTCTCCAGCGGATAAAACGATTGCTCCAGCCCCTCGATGACAATTTGCTCGTTCTCCGTATTTTGCAGGGAGAAGAACGTATCAAAGAGCGGATTCCGGCCGGTCGCGCGCGGAATGTGAAGACTTTCCACCAAGTCTTCGAACAAATAATTTTGGTGTTCGAAAGCCCCGAGCGTGATGTCCTTGATTTCTTCCAGGTACGAAAGGTAAGGTTTGGAACGCTCTGGACGGCTGCGAATGGCCAGCGTGTTGATAAACATCCCTACGATCGGCTGCACTTCATCCTGCGTTCTTCCGGCAATCGGCGTTCCCACGATCAAATCTTCCTGACCCGAATATTTATGCATAAGGATGGAGTAAGCCGACAGCAGCACCATGTACAGGGTCGTCCCCGTCCGTGCCGCCAGCTCTTTCAGCTTCTCCGTCCTCTCTTTCCCGATATAAAACTTCACGGTCCGTCCGTCAAAACTTTGCACCGCAGGCCGCGGGAAGTCCGTCGGCAGCTCCAAGACCGGCAGCTCGCCCGACAGCTGTTCCAGCCAGTACTCCTTCTGCGGCTGGAGCATCTGCCCGTAGGCTTCGGAATGCTGCCAAACGGCATAATCTTTGTATTGAATGCCCAGTGGAGCCAGCTCCTCGCCCCGATACAGGCGGCTGAACTCGTCGAAGAGCAGCGCTGTCGAAATGCCGTCCGAGACGATATGGTGCATATCGAACAGCAGAATGTGGCGATCCTCGGCGACTTCGATCAGGCCGATGCGGAGAAGCGGCGGCTTGGTCAGATCAAACGGGCGATAGTAAGCTTCCACCACTTGTTCCGCTTCCCGCTCGCTTGCATGGAAATAATCAACAGCAAACTCCACCTCGTCATAGATGCGCTGCACAAGCTCGCCTTGAACCTGCTCGATCCCGGTACGCAGCGTCTCATGGCGCTGAATCAGCGCCCGGAACGCGTGCTCGGCGCGCATGCGGTCCAGCTTGCCTTCGAGAAGAAGCGCCGCCGACATATTGTAGCTGCGCTCGGCCCCGTCAAGCTGGCGCAGGACGTACAGACGCTTTTGCTCGGATGAAACCGGATAGTACTCGGCCTCAGCCGCCTTTGTAATCTCATACGCCTCCTGCTGCCTTAAACCGCCAATTCTTTGGGCCAGCTGTTCAATCGTGATGTAGCGGAAAACGTCCCGCAGCGGAACCTCGACTTGCAGTTCTTTCCTAATCTTGGAAACAAGCGCGGAAGCCCGCAAGGAATGACCACCCAAGTCAAAGAAATCGTCTTGGACTCCAACTCGCGCAATCCCCAGCACCTGCTGCCAAATGAGAGCAAGTCTTGTTTCCAGCGTTGTGCGAGGAGCCACATGCTCACGGCCTGCTTCTATCTCTCCGGTCGGTTCAGGCAGCGCTTTACGGTCAATTTTGCCGTTCGGTGTGAGCGGAAGCTTATCAAGAGACACCAGCCGGGCCGGGACCATATGCGCCGGCAGCTCTTGCTTCAATTGGGACAGCAGATCGCTCAGCTGCAAGGAAGCATCCCCCGCCACGTAGCCGCACAAATACTTTTGCCCCTGCTCGTCCGTACGGTCGGTCACCACAGCCTGCTTGACGCCCGGAAAACGCAGCAGGGCCGTTTCAATTTCGCCAAGTTCGATCCGGAACCCGCGAATTTTCACCTGATAGTCGATCCGGCCGATGAAGTCGACGTTGCCGTCTTCCAGCCAGCGGGCCAAATCGCCTGTCCGGTACAGACGTTCGCCCGGCACAAACGGGCTGTCCGCAAACTTCTCGGCGGTTAGGTCCGGACGGTTCCAGTACCCGCGCGCCACCCCGGCGCCGCCGATGACAAGCTCGCCCGGAACCCCTACAGGAACCGGCTTTAACGCGGCATCGACAATGTAAAACCGGGCGTTCAGCCAAGCTTTGCCGATCGGCACATGACCCGACGGCGGCAGCTTGTCCAGCGGCTCATCGTAAAAGCTGCTGTCAATGGCCGCTTCGGTAACGCCATAGCTGTTGATGATTCGAAATTGTCCGCCGAATCTTTCCTGCAGCAATCGGTAATCGGTGACACTGCAAGCATCCGAGCTGGTAATCAGCAACTGCATGGAGCTAACGTCCAGCCCTTCTTCATAAATATGCTGCATGAACGGCAGGATGAGCGCAGGCGTCGATTCGAATACCGTAATGTTTTGATCCCGAATCCAGCCGTATAAGCGGTTCGGGTCAATCCGGTCATCCTTCGGCACAATCACCATCGTGCCTCCGTTATACAGCGTCCGGGCGATGTCTCCGACGAACACGTCAAACGAGAAGCTGGCCAGCTGCAGCAGCCGCACCGGGAACTGATCCAATCGATACTCGCGACGGTACGCATCCGCCGTACTCACGAGACTACCGTGCTCGATCATGACGCCTTTCGGGCGTCCCGTCGTACCCGAGGTGTAAATCACATAAGCCAAGTCTTGCGGGGCGCTGCCGGCAGATTCAAATTCCCCGGCTAAGGCATCCCCGTTATAAATCTGTTCATCGTCCATGGCATAGACAGCTTGAAGCTTCAGCCGGTCATCGGCCAACCAACCTTCGGCCCGCTCCAACAGATGACGCTGCGTAAGCAGCACCGATGCTTCGCTATCGCTGAGCATGTATTCAATCCGCTCCGCCGGATAATCGGGGTCCAGCGGTACATAGGCACCGCCTGCTTTCCAAACGGCGAGCACCCCGACCAGCAGTTCCACCGAACGCTCCGCCCAGATCCCCGTAATCGTCTCCCTTCCGACGCCCTGTTCACGAAGGAGAGAAGCCAGTCGCTCGGCGCGTTCGTTCAATTCGCCGTAGGTCAGCTGTTTGTCCATGTAGACGACTGCCGGATGATCCGGAATTTCCCGGGCAAACTTTTCAACATACCGATGAAACGCTTCTCCCTCGCTCAGCCCTGCCACAGGCGGGTTAAACACGTTGAGAATGCGGTGTCTCTCCTCATCGCTCAGCAGAGAAATCTCGCGTACCGGCAGTTCGGGAGTCTGAAGAAACTGGTCCAGAACAGTTACATACTGTTCCATAATCCGATCAATCTCGGCCGTCTCGAACAGGCCGGTACGATAGGAAGCATGGAGAATGACATGGCCTTCACTCAGCATATGGTCGAAGCGCAGCAGCAAATCGTCCATCTCATGCCTAGCGAAGTGAGCCTCCAGACGCACCTTGATTTCTTCGTACTCCACGATTTTCAAAGGCAGATATTCCAGAGACGTGCGGAACAGCCCCGAAAGATCGTTGCGGCCGTGTTGTTCGCGTAAATCCTGAATCAATTGGTTATAAGGGTATTTCTGATACCGCAGATCCGCCGTATTTTCCTTGGAAACCGATTGGATCAAGGAAAGCACGTGCCCGTCTGGATTCAGACGAATCCGCGTAGCCACGGTGCTGACGAACATGCCGATCGTTTCTTTTTCCTTTTTGCTGGTGCGATTGGCGAAAACCGTGCCGACCGGAATATCGGTGCTGTCGGTCAGCTTGTACAATAAGGCATACATAGCGGACAAAAATAACGTATATAAGCTGACCTGATATTGTTCGCTGAAGGCCAGAATGCGTTCATACCGGGAACCGTCCAAAGTGATGGCCCGTTTATTGGATTCGCTGCCGATCGCGAATGGCGGATACGATTTAATGCCGGTCGTTTCAGGCAAAGTGCTGTACTTCGTCAGCCAGTATTCCTTGCCTTTTTGATACCGCTGCGATTGCTCATATTCACGCTCCGCGAAAATATAATCCAGATAGGAGGGGGCCTGGTAACTGCTGGAGATGCCTTTGCGCAGTTCCAGGTATTTTTCCATCACCGCATGCAGCAAGGCAGTGACGGACAAACCGTCGGCGATAATATGATTAATCGTCAAATTGAGCCATACTTGGCCGTTCGCGAAATGGATAATCGTAAATTGGTGGAGGTATTCGTCAAACACGCTGGCCGGTTTTTCGCTTACTTCTTTCACCCAAGCATAGAATTGTTCGGTTGTGTCTATTTCGAGGCGGCTTATCCTGGCTTGGACATTCTCCGGTTCTTCGAACCACTGCGTTGGATTTTGCAAATCCCCGCTAATGCGGATTCGGAAAGCGTCATAGGTTTTGACGATCTCTGCCGCCGCTTGCTCCAGAAGCTGTGTGTCGATCTTGCCCGTAATTTGGTAGGTCGCGGAAAGCATCGTGATGGACGTGCCCGGATTCATAATTTCCATGAACCATATCCGGCGCTGGGCTTGCGTTAATCCATATTGCTTGTTAGTATTCTCTCTCACATCGACACACTCCCGTTTTAGAGATTGTTTGTAGATAGGCTAACCGTACAGCCGGGCGTAATAACCCCCGAGCGCCAGCAGGTCCTGATGACGGCCCCGCTCGACTACCGTGCCTTGATTCATGACGGTAATCAAATCCGCATGTTCCACGGTGCTGAGACGGTGGGCAATCAGAATGGTGGTGCGCCCCTTCATCAATTCGTTCAGGGCCTGCTGCACCCAATGCTGGGATTCGTTATCCAGCGCGGAAGTCGCTTCGTCCAGCAGCAGAATCGGGGCGTTTTTGAGAATCGCCCGGGCAATCGCAATTCGCTGCCTTTGTCCGCCCGACAACGACGCTCCTCTCTCTCCCACCGGCGTTTTATACTGTTCCGGAAGTTCCTGAATGAAATGGTGAGCATACGCCGCTTTGGCCGCTTCAATCACTTCTTCATCCGTTGCATCCGGGTTGCCGTAGCGGATGTTTTCCTCAATCGTGCCGGTAAATAAGAACGGCTCCTGCGGAACGTATGCAATCTGCCTGCGGATTTCGTCCAGCGTGTAATGGCCGAACGGTTTGCCTTGGAGCAGGATTTCTCCGCTGTCCACAGGATAAAAGCCGAGCAGCAGCTTGATCAGCGTACTTTTGCCGCTGCCGCTGGCCCCCACAATAGCGGCGACCTGGCCGGGAAACACCTGCATGGACATGTCGACAAGCACCTTTTTATCCGACTGATAGGAAAATTCCACATCGCGAAACTCCACCGCAGCCTCCGACACAAGCTCGCTGTGAGGAGATCCCAAACTCTCCGGTTCCTCTTCCTCTCTTAGTACCTCTTGAATCCGGTGAGCGCCCGCGAGCGAATTTTGGGTCATCGACAGAACCATCCCCAAGTTCAACAAGGCGTGCGTCAGATTCACTTGCAGAACCGCCAGGGCGGCGACGCTTCCCATTCCCATCAGTCCGTAGGCATAAAGAAGACTGCCGATGACGATGATGCCGCAGAACGTGACGTAGCTGATAAAATGGTTCACCGCAGCCTGCATGCCATTCTTCTGCGCAGTTTGCCGAAGCGTCTGCGTCATTTGTTCGTTCAACGCTTCGTACTGGCCGTAAATCGTACGGATGCGGAACAGCTTCACAATTTGAATGCCGCCCATAAAATCTTTGAATTTTTCGGTCATTTTACCGAGCGTTTGCAAGCCTTGTTCGGACAAGGCTCGAATATCCCGCGCAAATTTCAGGCTGACCACGGAGGACAGCAGCAGAATGACGAAGGATACGCCGGCAAACCGCCAATCGATCAACACCATGGAGACAATGGAGCCGATGCAAAAAACAATTTGAAGCAGCAAAACGAAGTAAACCTGCGAAAATGTAAACTCAACGGTCGTTACGTCGTTGTTCACCCGCGACAGCAAGTCCCCATGGTGCGTCTGTTCCAGAAATCTCGGCCGCACCCGGCACAGCTTGTCGTAAAGACGTTCGCGGATATTCAGCACAGTCAGCTCGACACTGCGCTGGTATAAGTAAATGAACCAAGGTGAAATCACATTTTCCAGGAACAGCGCCGCACCCAAAATAATAAAGGCTTCCACCATCAGGGACGTATCTCGAGACACGGCGAAATCAACCAAGTTATGTACGACCAAACTGAAGGCGATCAGGAACAATGTCTGGGTGAGCGCCGTCACGGCCAGGCCAATGGCGTACTGGGTTTTGCGCTTGCGGTTCATAAAGGTCAGCAAGTAGCCGAGTTCTTTCACTTGCGAAAGCCATCCGCCCTTTTTCATGTGTACGCCACCTCCCTGCGTTCGGCAGAATCGGTAAATTCCTGGTAGTACGACTGGGCGTACAGTCCCTTCATCTCCAACAATTGTTCATGAGTGCCCTTTTCAACAATATTCCCCTGTTCCATGACCCAAATTTCGTCGGCGTTTTGAATAGTAGAAAGCCGGTGGGCAATAACCATGGTCGTTCTATTCTTCATCAATACGCCCAGCGCTTCCTGAACCGCGCTTTCCGACTCCGGATCAAGAGCCGACGTTGGCTCGTCCAGCAGCAGAACGGGAGCATCCTTCAGAAAAGCCCGGGCCATTGCAATGCGCTGGCGCTGGCCGCCGGACAAAAAGCCTCCGCGCTCCCCGACATACGTCTGGTAGCCGCCCTCAAGCTGCATAATGAAGGAATGCGCCTGAGCGGCTTTGGCGGCTTCGATAATCTCGTCCATCGACGCTTCTTCCCGCCCGTAGCCGATATTTTCGGCAATCGTGCCGCTAAACAAATATGAGTCCTGGGTTACCACGGAAAAATGCGACCGAAGCTGCTCCGGATCGGCGCCGTGGATCAGGCTGCCGAACACGCGGATCTCACCCTGGTCCTCCGGAAGCGGATAAAAGCCGCATACAAGCTTAAACACCGTGCTCTTCCCTCCGCCGCTCGCTCCGACAAGCGCGATCGTCTTCCCTTCCGGCACCGAAAAGCTAACATTCCGCAGGATCGGGGAGCTCTCCTCATACCCGAAGGTTACCTTCTGAAACTCGATGGGGGCGGCGCTCGCCTTCGGAAGCGAACGGCCATTTTCCGTTTCGGTCGGCTGCTCGACGATTTCGGAGACCCTTCTGAGGGCACCGGCCATTTCGAACGTCCGCGTGATGAGCTCGGGAATATGCTCCAGCGGCTCCAGACACAGATTCAGCAAGTACAGGAAGGCGACCAGTTCCCCCGCGCCTAGCTGCCCTTGGTAGATCAAATAGCTTCCGTAACTGACGGCGAAAATGATCGGGCTGATCATCAGCGTGGAAAGCAACGGATTGACCCAGGCTTCCCGCTTTTTCACGGCCAGCTTTTTTTGGGCCGTCAACTGCAGCAGCACTTGGTAGGAGCGAGATAACATGCCGGATAGCAGGTAGCTTTTTACAATAGGCATACCCCCGAGTGTATCCTGGAGGTTGACGTTCATTCGGCCCATGTTCGCCTGGGCTTCCTCCGTCAACCGTTCCAACTGCTTGCCGATCCATTGGGAAACCAGCAGCGCTAAGGGAAATAACAGCAGGCTGTACAGCATCAGCTCCCATTGGAGGCAGATCAAATAAGCGAAACAGCCAATGAACAATAGCGGATGATAAAACCACTGGGCAAGGTCCCGAATCATAAACTGCTGGATGAGCTGCAGGTCGTTGTTGATCCGCGACAACACGTCGCCGGAATGCTGCTTTTCCAAATAGGAGACCGGGAGTTTGCCGATATGACGCATGACATGGTTGCGGATATCCTGCACCGCAGAGGCGCTGCTTCGCTCCACCCCGAAGCTCATGAAATACTTCGCCGGCACACCGATCAAGATGACCGCAAAGACCGTGTACACGATTTGCAGAACGATTGGCCCCGCCCCCTTCTCGGCCTGGGTGGTCAACTGCTCGATCAAACTTCCCGTCCATATCTCAATAACGGCGGCGGCAATTGCGGACAAGGTACCGACGATCATCCAGCCTTTGTGACGGCTTACATAGGACATCAGCCAGCGGAACGCTTTCCAGGTGGCGTAAGCGGATTGGCGCTTGGAAGGCGCCGCTGTGCCGTGCTCTCGAACAGACGGCTGCCGGTCAGCTTCCATGCAGTACCCCGGCCTCCGCTTCGATCTGCCGCTTGACTTGCTCTAAGATGTCCCGGATGACAACGGCCGTTTCGTCCACGCGCGCGAGTTCCAGCAATTCCTCGTGCGCGCCCTCCAGCCGGTAATCGGCGTAAGCTTGCGTCGTTGCCCCCTGCCAGGACGGCAATTGGTGCTCCAAGCGGAACGCTTCGCTGTCCTTCGCAATCAGTTCGTAAATCCGGGCCGGGATCGTGCCGGAGTTAATAAGCTGCGCTTCGTACGCCAAGGTCGCTTTGACCTTCCGATGAACCCGCTCCCGCACGAGCGGGTTGCTCATTAATTCCTTCTCTTCTTCGTCGAAATCGGCAAGCATTTCTTCAAGCTCTTTCTCCGACGTTTCGGGAGGCGTCAGCGTGTCCTTAATCCACGAGTCCACCATAAGCACGTCCGTTACGAGATACCCTCTTTTCACCATCGTTTTGGCTACCTCGAACGTGAGGTTGCCCCCGAAGCAGTAGCCGAGCAGCACGTAAGGTCCTTCCGGCTGGATGCGGACAATCTCGTCCACATAACGGTTCAGCGTGGCCTCGTAATCGGCGGCATCGTCGATAAAATCAATGCCGTAGAGCACGAACTGGCCGTCGAGTCTGTTTGCGAGCTCTCGGTAACCGATGCCGAAGCCGCTGCCTGGAGGGAAGCAGAACACGTTCAGATCTCCTGCTTTATTCAGCTTAATGAAGGAGTATCCCCCTTTATCCAGGCCCAGATCCCCCTCTCCGAAAGCCATGGCTTCAACGGTTACATGATGGAATTGGCGGTTCAGCGGTATCTCAATGCCCGTTTCATCGTAAACGGCTTGGACGAGCCTCATCAGACTTAACGAATTGCCACCCAACTCAAAAAAGTTATCCTTTACGCCGACCTGCGGAACGCCAAGCGTATCCTGCCAGACGCGGGCGATCTTCATTTCGAGCAGCGTTCTCGGCGCAACATATTCCGCTCCTCCGGCCGCGGCTTCCTCCGGCGCGGGCAGGGCTTTGCGGTCGATTTTCCCGTTCGGAGTCAGCGGCATCCGCGAAAGCTGCACGAGGTGCGAAGGAATCATATACCCTGGAAGCTGCTTGGCGAGCTCCTCCTTGAGTTCATGCGCCGCCAGCCTCGTTTCCGCGACGTAGTAAGCGACAAGCTGCTTATGGCCGTTCGCGTCGTCACGGGCAAGCACCACCGCTTCTTCCACGCCCTCGACGTTGAGAAGCTGCGTCTCGATTTCGTCCAGCTCGATCCGGTACCCGCGGATTTTCACCTGGTGGTCGATCCGGCCCAGGTATTCGATGTTGCCGTCCGGCAGCCAAGCCGCCAAGTCGCCCGAGCGGTACAGCTTCTCCCCCTCCGCAAACGGGGAATCGACGAACTTCTCCGCCGTCAGATCCGGACGGTTCAGGTATCCTCTCGCAAGGCCTTCTCCGGCCACGTACATTTCGCCCGCTACGCCGATCGGCACAGGGCGGCGATTTTCATCAAGGATGTACACCCTCAGCGTCGGGATCGGCTTGCCGATATTGCTCTTCGCCGCCTCAATCTCGACCCACGTGATTTCCTTATACGTCACGTGAACCGTCGTCTCGGTAATGCCGTACATATTGATCAGCTTCGTCTCCGGGTACTTCGTCTTGAAGCCCTTGAGCAGCAGCGGACTCAGCGCTTCGCCCCCGAAGATGACGTTGCGAATCCGCAGATCGTACGGATGGTCCGCCAAGACCTTACGCAGCAGCTGGTAGAAGTACGTTGGCGTCTGATTCAAAATCGTGACCTGTTCGCGGCCCAGCAGCGCCAGGAAATCGGCCGGATTTTTCGCCGTGAGCGGCGGTACGATGACCAGCTTGCCTCCGTACAGCAGCGCTCCATACATTTCCCAGACGGAGAAATCGAAGCAGAACGAGTGGAACAGCGTCCACGTGTCGGATGGCCCGAAGTCGAACAGGTTCTTGTCGTTGAACAGGAGGCGCACCACGTTCTTATGCTCGATCAGCGTTCCTTTTGGTCTGCCGGTCGTTCCCGACGTGTAGATGACATAAGCCAGGTTGTCCGGCCCGGAAATCGGCTCCAGATTCGAAGCGTCCAGCGCACCTTCGGAGTCCGCCCCTCTGTCGCCCCAAACGAAATCGTCCAATTCGAGGCGCGTTCTTGCGAAGTCGGTCTTCTCGTGCAGATGCTTTTGAATCAGCAATAACGGCGCGCCCGAATCCTCAATCATGAAGCGGATGCGCTCCTCCGGGTAGTCGGGATCGACAGGCACGTAGGCTCCGCCCGCTTTGAGAATCGCCAGAATGCCGACGACCATATCGAGCGAGCGTTCGGCCAGAATCGCTACCAGTTGATCCGCTTCTACTCCCGTCTCCCGCAGCTTCCGCGCAAGGCGGTTGGATCGCTCGTTCAGCTCGCGGTAGGTCAGCTGCCGCTCGTTCATGACGGCGGCCACGTGATCCGGGTAAAGCTCCGCCTGCTCTTCGAACAAGCCGTGAATCGTTTTCCCCTGCTCGAACCCGGTTTCGGTGTCGTTAAATCGCTTCAGCAGCGTCTCCCTCTCGTCTGGGGACAGCACATCGGCTTGTCCAAGCTCCAGATCCGGCTGAAATAAAAGCACGGACAGCAGCCGAACAAGATGGTCGGCCGCCTGTTCCACAAATGCCCGCTCGTACCGCTGCCCGTCAAAGCTTATTTCCAGCTTGATGGAGTGGTTTTGGCGGTCAAATTGAAAAACCGTATCGGCCGCCACCCGGTTACCCAGCGGTACCGGATGAATCGGGGCGAAAGATGCGACGGTGTTGACGACCGGGAGGCCGTCCCCCGTATAGTCCAGATGGAGCGGCTCCACCATTTTTCGAAAAGGCAGATGCTGATGCTCCAGCGCCTCGCCGATGGAAGCTTTGATGCCCCCGAGCAGCGTTTTCAGCGTAGTCTGGCGGCTTACGGACGTCTTGATCACCAAGATGTCATGCGGCGGCGGAGTCCCGTCGGGGTCTGCGCTATAAGAAGGCATGCCGACCAGCACTTGGTCCTGCCCGGTATATTTGAACAGCAGGCTTTTTACTCCTGCCAAAACAATAATGTACAAAGCCAAATCCGAACCGTTGGCGAGGCGAATGATTCTCTCCGAGAGTTCGCTCGGCAGAGTACGGTGAAGCAAGCCCGGCTCGGCCGCAGCTTCCCCGTCGGCGGATAATTTGGAGGATTGACTGTAGGGAAGGAAGCTCAGGCTGTCATCGGTGTCAAACTTGCCGCTCCAGTACCGTTCTTCCTTTTCAAATAAAGATTTCATTCGTACCTCCCCTAAAAATGAAGTAACCCCTCGCCCAGGCGCAGGTCCGAAAAAGCTTGCTTTCGGCCAGCGCGTTTACGGGCTTGGACGTTGTTCGCCGTCTTCCTTGGGATACGCGCGCTTTCGATTGACGTCGGAGGCGCGCTTGTAAGATTAAAACGCGAATTCGATCGTATCGACGGCACTCTTTGCGCCTGCCGACGGTTTGTGACATTCAATCCGGCTTAGCTCGAGTTGCGGATTTTCCACAATTTGAGACAGTACCCGCAGGTAATCCTCACTCAAGGTGCGGATCATCGCTTCTTTGAACAGCTTGGTGGCGTAGAAGAAGCCCCCGCTCAGCGCCCCGTTGTTTTCATACATAAACAGCGTCAGATCGAACTTCGCTTCTTCCAAATGGTCAAGCTCGTAAGTCTTCAGGCTGACCCCTTCCAGTTCGGCGTCTCGTTCTTCGATATTTTGCAAATCGAAAACAGCATCGAACAACGGGAAGCGGCCAGGCTCCCGCTTCACATTCAAACGCTCCACGAGTTCCTCGAATGGATAATCCTGGTTCTCGAAAGCGCCCAAAGCCGTTTCCTTTACTTCTTCCAGGTAAGACAAGAACGTTTTGTTGCCCGACGGACGATTGCGGATCGCCAGCGTATTGACAAACATCCCGATGACCGGTTCCAAATCGGCATTCGTTCTTCCCGCCACCGGGGTGCCCACGACCAAGTCCTCCTGCCCGCTGTACTTGGACAGCAGCACGGTATAAGCCGCAAGCAGCACCATGAACAACGTGCTTTCACGCTCGGCCGCCAATTCGCGCAGCCGCGCAGAGAGAGAAGCTTCAACGTCGAACTCCAGATGCGCGCCTTCGTAGCTGCGAACCGCAGACCGTTCGTAATCCATCGGCAGGTCCGCCGTCGGCAGCTCGCCTGCGAAGGTTTGCAGCCAGTACGCTTCCTGCCGCCCGATCCGCTCTCGGTAGGCCTTCGACTGCTGCCAAACGGCATAATCCTTGTATTGAATGCGCAGTGGCGGCAGTTCTTCCCCGGCGTAGAAACTCGAGAACTCATCCATCACAATCGCCATTGATACCCCGTCGGACACGATATGGTGCATGTCGAAAAGGAGAATATGCAGATTTGGCTCCAGTTCAATGACCCCGGCTCGCAACAGCGGCGGCTTTCCGAGATCAAACGGACGAACAAAGCTGCGAACAATCTGCTCGATTTGAGCCACATCCGCTTTATCTGCTTGATGATGCTCGATAGCAAAATCAACCTGCGGGTAAATTCGCTGAACCGCTTCACCCTTCACGATTTCAAAACCGGTGCGCAGCGATTCATGCCGTGTTATCAATTTCCGCAAGGCGGCTTCCAACCGGTCTAAATCAAACTCGCCTTCCACCTGCACCAACTCCGGCATGTTGTAAAGCTGATCCGCTCCATCCAGCGTGTGCTGAATGAACAGCCGTTTTTGTGCAGAGGACAGAGGGTAGTACTCTCTCTCCTCCGCTTGAGGAATGGCCTCGTGCTCCCGCCGTTCCATCCGGGCGATAGCCTCGGCCATCGCCGCAATCGTCGAGTGACGGAATACGTCGCGCAGCGGCAGATTGACGTTTAATTCCTTAAATACCTTGCCCGCCAGCGTTGTCGCCCGCAGGGAGTGGCCGCCGATGTCGAAGAAGTTGTCGTGAACGCCAATCTCCTTCGCAAGGCCCAGCACCTCCTGCCATATCGCCGCCAGCTTCGTTTCCAGCTCATTGCGCGGTGCGACGTGCTCCGTTCCGCTCCCCGCTTCCCCTTCCGGCGCCGGCAGCGCCTTCCGGTCAATCTTTCCGTTTGGCGTCAGAGGCAGGCGCTCCAGCTCCACGAAGTACGACGGGATCATGTAGCCCGGCAGTTCCTGTGCCAGCGCGCCGCGCAGATCGTTCACTGCCAGTTCCGCTCCGGTATCCAGCGTGTAATACGCGCATAGCGCCTTCTGCCCGTTCGCGTCACTTCGAACCAGCACCACCGCTTCGCGTACTCCTTCCACCCGCAACAGCTGCGACTCGATCTCGCCCGTTTCAATTCGGTACCCCCGGATTTTTGCCTGGTTGTCGATCCGGCCGATGAAGTCCACGTTCCCGTCCTCCATCCACCGCGCCAAATCCCCCGTGCGGTACAGCCGCTCGCCCGCGGCGAACGGACTGTCTACGAACTTCTCTTCCGTCAGCTCCGGACGGTTCAAGTACCCGCGCGCCACGCCGACTCCGCCGATAACCAGCTCGCCCAGCACCCCTACTGGCACCGGGTTCAGGTGCGCATCCACGATGTAGAATTTCGCATTCAGCCACGCTTTCCCGATCGGCACGCTGCCCGTCTTCGGCAGCTTCTCCAGCGGCTCGTCATAGAAGCTGGAGTCGACCGCCGCTTCCGTCACGCCGTAAGCGTTGATGATCCGGAACAACGAGCCGAAGCGTTCCTGCAAGGTCCGGTAATCCGCCACGCTGCAGCTGTCCGAGCTCGTGATCAACAGCTCCAACCGGCTCATATCCAGCCCCTGCTCGTGCACGTACTCCAGGAACGGCACGATCAGCGCCGGCGTCGATTCGAAGATCGTCACTTGCTGCTGGCTGATCCAGTAGTGCAGACGAGACGGATCGATCCGGTCGTCCTTCGGCACAATCACCATCGTGCCTCCGTTGTACAACGTCCGCGCGATATCTCCCACGAACACGTCGAACGAGAAGCTGGCGAGCTGCAGCAGGCGCACCGGGAACTGATCCAACCGGTATTCCCGCCGGTAGCCCGCCGCCGTGTTCACCAGGCTGCGGTGCTCGATCATCACGCCCTTCGGCTTGCCCGTCGTTCCCGACGTATAGATCACGTACGCCAGATCCTCCGGACGGGCTTCATGGAAGCTGTCGGTGCCGACATACTGATGGCTCTCATCGCAGTCGTCCACAGCAGCCGTCAGCTTGCCGGAGACCATGCCGGAGCCAATCGGCGCATTCGCCCGCTCCTCGCTGTACGACGCTTCGTCGTCCAGGTACAGCACCGCTGCCAGCGCCAGCTCCTCTTCGCCGAGCCAGGCTTCGGCACGCTCTCGCAGCGCCGTTTGCGTCAGCAGTACCTTCGCTCCGCTGTCTTCGAGCATGAACCGCACGCGGTCCGCCGGGTAATCCGGGTCGAGAGGCACATACGCCCCGCCCGCTTTCCAGACGGCCAGCACGGCCACCAGCAAGTCCACCGAACGCTCGGCGAGAATGCCGACGATCGTCTCCCGGCCGATGCCGCTTGCGCGCAGCGTGGCCGCCAAGCGGTTCGCCCGCTCGTTCAGCTCCGCATACGTCAGCCGGTCGTTCTCGTACACGACGGCCTCCGCTTCGGGTGTGCGTTCCGCCTGTTCCTCGAACAGCCGGTGGAACGCGGACGCAGGAGCCGCTTCCGGCTGCGCGGGGTTGAACGTGCCGAGAATTTGTTCTTTTTCCTCTGCCGTCAACAAGTTCAGCTCGGCGATCTTCGCATCCGGACGGCTTACGATCGTTACGAGCAGCTGCTCGTAATGCTTCGCCAGCCGTTCAATCGTCTCCCTTTTGTAGAGAGCCGTCGCATATTCGAAGCTGTAATCCAAGCCGCCGTTCTCCTCGCCCACATCCAAGCTGATATCAAACTTTGCGGTATCCAGTGCGCTCGGATAAGGAATCAGGCGAAGCCCTTCCAGCTCAAATTCCTCGTTCTCCGTATTCTGCATCGTAAACAGCGTGTCGAAAATCGGATTGCGGCTTAAATCACGGGTGACTTGCACCTTGTCCACCAATTCTTCGAACGGATAGTTTTGATGCTCGAAGGCGTGGAGGGTCGTTTCTTTGACTTCGTTCAGGTAGGACAGGAATGTCTTCTCCGAAGCCGGATAACTGCGGATCGCCAGCGTGTTTAAGAACATCCCGATTAACGGCTGCACATCTCCATGATTCCTTCCAGCAATCGGCGTACCAACGATCACATCTTCCTGACCTGAATATTTATGCAGAAGGACGTTATATGCCGCAAGCAACACCATAAACAGCGTCGTGCCCGTTTCCGAGGCCAGTTGCCTTAGGCCGTCAGTTTTCGAAGCGTCGAAGAAAAACTCCAGCGTTTGGCCTTCGTAGCTCTGCACGGCCGGACGCGGATAGTCGGTCGGCATTTCCAGCACCGGAAGCTCGCCTTGGAACATGTCCAGCCAGTACGCCTCCTGACGCTGAAGCCGTTCCTTCTGCTCCTGCGAATGCTGCCACACGGTGTAGTCTTTGTACTGAATGCGCAGAGGCTCCAATTTCTCGCCGCCGTACAAGCGGACGAATTCTTCAACAAAGATTTCCATGGAGACACCGTCGGAAATAATATGATGCATGTCGTACATTAGAATATGGCGTTCGGGAGCCAGCTCGACAAGGCCTACCCTCAGCAGCGGAGGCTTCGCCAAGTCAAACGGACGGACAAAACGGCGAACCGTCTCTTCGGCCTCTTGCTCATCTACTCGATAGAACTCCACGGCAAAATTCAAGTCCTGGTAAACCCGCTGCGATGCTTCGCCATCCACCATTTCGAACCCGGTGCGCAGCATTTCATGCCGCGCCATGAGCTTACGGAACGCTTCTTCGAACCTTACCCGGTCCAAAGCCCCCTCCAGCAGCATCGCCTCCGGCATGTTGTAGCTAAGCTCCGCGTCTTCCAGTTGATTCAGGATAAAGAGACGTTTTTGAGCAAAAGATTGCGGGTACACCTCCCGGTCATCCGCCACCGGAATGGCAACGAATGTCTGCTCATCCAGCCGGGAAATGGCGGCCGCCATGCTCTCGATCGTGGAATGGCGGAACACGTCGCGCAGCGGCAGATCCACGCTCAGTTCCTTGTGCACCTTGCTGACCAGCGTCGTCGCCCGCAGGGAGTGGCCGCCGATGTCGAAGAAGTTGTCGTGAACGCCAATCTCCTTCGCAAGCCCCAGCACCTCCTGCCAAATCGCCGCCAGCTTCGTTTCCAGCTCATTGCGCGGTGCGACGTACTCGGTTCCGCTTCCCGCTTCCCCTTCCGGCGCCGGCAGCGCCTTCCGGTCAATCTTTCCGTTCGGCGTTAGAGGCAGGCGCTCCAGCTCCACGAAGTACGACGGGATCATATAGCCCGGCAGCTCCTGTGCCAGCGCGCTGCGCAGAACGTTCACCGCCAGCTCCGTTCCGGTATCCGGCGTGTAATACGCGCATAGCGCCTTCTGCCCGTTCGCGTCACTTCGAACCAGCACCACCGCTTCGCGCACGCCTTCCACCCGCAGCAGCTGCGACTCGATCTCGCCCGTCTCAATCCGGTAGCCCCGGATTTTCGCCTGGTTGTCGATCCGGCCGATGAAGTCCACATTGCCGTCCTCCATCCACCGCGCCAAGTCTCCCGTGCGGTACAGCCGCTCGCCCGCGGCGAACGGACTGTCTACGAACTTCTCTTCCGTCAGCTCCGGACGGTTCAAGTACCCGCGCGCTACCCCGACTCCGCCAATGACCAGCTCGCCCAGCACCCCGACCGGCACCGGGTTCAGATGCGCATCCACAATGTAGAATTTTGCATTCAGCCACGCTTTGCCGATCGGCACATGGCCTGTCTGAGGCAGCTTCGTCAGCTCCTCGTCGTAGAAGCTGGAGTCGATCGCCGCTTCCGTCACGCCGTAGGCGTTGATGATCCGGAACAACGAGCCGAAGCGTTCCTGCAAGGTTCGGTAATCCGCCACGCTGCAGCTGTCCGAGCTTGTAATCAACAGCTCCATCCCGCTCATATCCAGCCCCTGCTCGTGCACGTACTCCAGGAACGGCACGATCAGCGCCGGCGTCGATTCGAAGACGGTGACCCGCTCCCGCTCCATCCAGTGGTGCAGACGAGACGGATCGATCCGGTCGTCCTTCGGCACAATCACCATCGTGCCTCCGTTGTACAACGTCCGCGCGATATCTCCCACGAACACGTCGAACGAGAAGCTGGCGAGCTGCAGCAGGCGCACCGGGAACTGATCCAACCGGTATTCCCGCCGGTAGCCCGCCGCCGTGTTCACCAGGCTGCGGTGCTCGATCATCACGCCCTTCGGCTTGCCCGTCGTTCCCGACGTATAGATCACGTACGCCAGATCCTCCGGACGGGCTTCATGGAAGCTGCCGGTGCCGACATGCTGATGGCTCTCATCGCCGTCGTCCACAGCATCCGTCAGCTTGCCGGAAACCATGCCGGAGCCAATCGCCGCATTCGCCCGCTCCTCGCTGTACGACGCTTCGTCGTCTAGGTACAGCACCGCTGCCAGCGCCAGCTCCTCTTCGCCGAGCCAGGCTTCGGCACGCTCTTGCAGCGGCGTTTGCGTCAGCAGTACCTTCGCTCCGCTGTCTTCGAGCATGAACCGCACACGGTCTGCCGGATAATCCGGGTCGAGCGGCACATACGCCCCGCCCGCTTTCCAGACGGCCAGCACGGCCACCAGCAAGTCCACCGAACGCTCGGCGAGAATGCCGACGATTGACTCCCGGCCGATGCCGCTTGCGCGCAGCGTAGCCGCCAAGCGGTTCGCCCGCTCGTTCAGCTCCGCATACGTCAGCCGGTCGTTCTCGTACACGACGGCCTCCGCTTCGGGCGTGCGCTCCGCCTGTTCCTCGAACAGCCGGTGGAACGCGGCCGCAGGAGCCGCTTCCGGCTGCGCCGGGTTGAACGCGCCGAGAATTTGGTCTTTTTCCGCTGCCGTCAACAAGTTCAGCTCGGCAATCTTCGCATCCGGACGGCTTACGATCGCCGCAAGCAAATGTCCGAAATGAGTCGACAGCCGCCGGATCGTGCTTTCTTTATAAAGAGCCGTTGCGAATTCAAAGCTGCACTCCAGGCCGCCGTTTTCTTCCGTAACATCCACACTCAGGTCGAACTTGGCCGTGCCGTATTCGCTAGGGTACGGGGACAATTTCAGCCCTTCCAGCTCAAACTCTTTATCCTCCAAGTTTTGCAGGGAGAACATCGTGTCAAACAGCGGGTTGCGGCTCAAATCCCGGCTGACCTGCACTTTATCGACGAGCTCTTCGAACGGATAATTCTGATGCTCGTAAGCGCCTAAGGTCGTTTCTTTCACTTCTTCCAGATACGACAGGAAGGTCTTCTCCGAAGCCGGATAATTGCGGAGCGCCAGCGTATTGACGAACATTCCGATCAAAGGCTGCGTGTCTCCGTGCGTTCTGCCCGCAATCGACATTCCGACGATCAAATCGTCCTGACCTGTGTATTTATGCAAAAGCACGGTATATGCCGCAAGCAGCACCATATACAGCGTCGTTCCTCTTTGAGCGGCCAGCTGCTTCAAGCCTTCGTTCGTTGCCTCGTCCACGAAGGACGTCAGCGTTTGTCCCTCAAAGCTCTGCACGGCAGGACGCGGATAGTCCGTCGGCATTTCCAGAACCGGCAGCTCGCCCCGGTAACGGTCCAGCCAGTAAGCTTCCTCGCGTTTCAACTGCACTTTTTGCTCGTCCGACTGCTGCCATACCGCATAGTCCTTGTATTGAATGCGCAAAGGCTCTAATGACTCGCCGCCGTACAGACGAACGAGTTCCTCGACTAACACGTCCATCGAAACCCCGTCGGAGACGATATGGTGCATGTCGAACATCAGCAAATAACGTTCGGCTGCCAGCTCTACGAGCTCCGCCCGCAGCAGCGGAGGCTTCGCCAAGTCGAAAGGCCGGATGAAGGCCTGCACGACTTCAGGCGCTTCTTCCTCGCTCGCATGACGGTACTCGACGGCAAAGTCGACGCTCTCGTAAATGCGCTGTACTGCTTCGCCTTGTACGATCTCAAAGCCGGTTCGCAGCGTTTCGTGCCGTGCGATCAGTCCGCGGAAAGCCTTCTCCAGCAGGCTCCGGTCAATCGATCCTTCCAGCAGCAGCACGCCCGGCATGTTGTAGCTCTGATCGGCCCCTTCCAGCTGATTCAGGATAAACAGCCGCTTCTGAGCTGAGGAAAGCGGATAATATGCTCTTGCGCCTGCCAGCGGAATCGACGAGAACGACTGCTCTCCGATCCGGGAGATGGCGAGAGCCATCTCTTCGATCGTCGAGTAGCGGAATACGTCGCGCAGCGGAAGTTCGACGTTCATTTCCTTCTGAATCTTGCTGACAAGGTTCGTCGCCCGCAAGGAGTGGCCTCCGAGCTCGAAGAAATTGTCCAGGACTCCAATGCCGGAGTAACCCAGCACTTCCTCCCAGATCTTCACAAGCTGGGACTCCGTCCGGTTACGCGGCGCTACGTATTCGACGCCCGTTTGTATGCCGCCTTGCGGCTCCGGCAGCGCTTTGCGGTCCACTTTGCCGTTGGACGTCAGCGGCATGCGCTCCAGCTGCACGAAGTACGACGGGATCATGTACCCCGGCATTCCCTGGGCCAGCGAGGTTCTCATTTCGCTGACCGTCAGCGTCCGGTCCGCCACAAAGTAGGCGACAAGCGCCTTCTCGCCCCCGCCGTCCTGACGGGCGAGCACCACCGCTTCTTCCACGCCCTCGACGTTCAGAAGCTGTGTCTCGATTTCGTCCAGCTCGATCCGGTAGCCGCGGATTTTCACCTGATGGTCGATCCGCCCCAGGTATTCGATGTTGCCGTCCGGCAGCCAAGCCGCCAAGTCGCCCGAGCGGTACAGCTTCTCCCCCTCCGCAAACGGAGAATCGACGAACTTCTCCGCCGTCAGATCCGGACGGTTCAGGTATCCTCTCGCAAGGCCTTCCCCGGCCACGTACATTTCGCCTGCTACGCCGATCGGCACTGGGCGGCGGTTTTCATCCAGGACGTACACCCTCAGCGTCGGGATCGGCTTGCCGATATTGCTCTTCGCCGCCTCCATTTCGACCCACGTAATTTCCTTATACGTCACGTGAACCGTCGTCTCGGTAATGCCGTACATATTGATCAGCTTCGTCTCCGGGTACTTCGTCTTGAAGCCCTTGAGCAGCAGCGGACTCAGCGCTTCGCCCCCGAAAATGACGCTGCGAATCCGCAGATCGTACGGATGATCCGCCAAGACCTCACGCAGCAGCTGGTAGAAGTACGTTGGCGTCTGATTCAAAATCGTGACCTGTTCGCGGCCCAGCAGCGCCAGGAAATCGGCCGGATTTTTCGCCGTGAGCGGCGGTACGATGACCAGCTTGCCTCCGTACAGCAGCGCTCCGTACATTTCCCAGACGGAGAAATCGAAGCAGAACGAGTGGAACAGCGTCCACGTGTCGGACGGCCCGAAGTCGAACAGGTTCTTGTGGTTGAACAAAAGGCGCACGACGTTCTTATGCTCGATCAGCGTTCCTTTCGGTCTCCCGGTCGTTCCCGACGTGTAGATGACATAAGCCAGGTTGCCCGGCCCGGAAATCGGCTCCAGGTTCGAAGCGTCCAGCGCATCGGCGGAGTCCGCCCCTCTGTCGCCCCAAACGAAATCGTCCAATTCGAGGCGCGTTCCTGCGAAGTCGGTCTTCTCGTGCAGATGCTTTTGAATCAGCAATAACGGCGCGCCCGAATCCTCAATCATGAAGCGGATGCGCTCCTCCGGGTAGTCGGGATCGACAGGCACGTAGGCTCCGCCCGCTTTGAGAATCGCCAGAATGCCGACGACCATATCGAGCGAGCGTTCGGCCAGAATCGCTACCAGCTGGTCCGCTTCTACTCCCGTCTCCCGCAGCTTCCGCGCAAGGCGGTTGGATCGCTCGTTCAGCTCGCGGTAGGTCAGCTGCCGCTCGTTCATGACGGCGGCCACGTTGTCCGGGTAAAGCTCCGCCTGCTCTTCGAACAATTGATTGAGCGTCTTCCGGCGCGGAAATTCCGTAGTGGTGTCGTTAAAACGTCCGAGAAGGTCGGCCTTTTCCGCCTCCGTCACAAGTTCCAGCTCACCCACGGTAATTTCCGGGTTATCCGTCACCTGCTCCAGCAGATGGACGAGATGCCCCTTGAGCCGTTCGATGCTGTCTTTATTGAACACTTCGGCGTTAAAGTCGAACCGAATTTCGATCTCGGCTCCCGGCACCACGGTCACGTTGAAGTTATAGTTCGTCTGCTCCTCCATCTGAACGTCAGTGATCGTCAGGTCGCCGTGCTGCTGGTCGCCCGCCTGCTCCATCTGCTCGTCCACCGGATAGTTCTCGAAAGCGATGATATGGTTGATCAGGTTTTGCTTTTGCACGCTGCGGGCTTGAATTTCATACAGCGGATAGTAATCATAACGCCCGGACTCCAGCGCCCGCTCTTGGAGCTTCGCCATCAGGTCGGCGAACACGGTGTCCCCTTCGCTCGTGACGCGGACCGGCACCGTATTGATGAACAGCCCGATCATGGACTCAATGCCCGGGATTTCCGCCGGTCTTCCGGCCACGACGCTGCCGAATACGGCATCGTTTGTTCCGTTATATTTTTGCAGCATCACGCCCCAAGCGGCTTGCAGCAGCGTATTGACCGTAACCAGACGCTCTTTCGCCACCCGGTCCATCCGCTCGCTCAAGTCCTTGCCCAGCTCGGCGGTGACGTGATCAGCCGTAAATCTGCCGTTCGGCTGCGCTTCCTTTTGCCCCGGGAGTACGGTTTGCCCTTCGTAACCTGCCAGGAACGCCGTCCAATAGCCGGATGCCGCCTGATCGTCCTGTTTCTCCAACCATTCGATATAAGCGCCATAATCCGATCCCTTATCTCCCGCTGGCTGCTTGCCGGATGCCAAGGCCGAGTACGTCTCAAACAGCTCCTGCGTCAGTTGCGGCAGGCACCAGCCGTCCATCAAAATATGCTGGAAACTCCACAGCACATGATAGCTCTGCTCTTCGGTGCGCAGGATCGTAACCCGAACGAGCGCGTCATGTTCCATGTCGAAGCCGCGAAGCTTGTCATCCTCGGCCTTTTTATCCAAATACGCTTGTTTCTCGTCCGGCTGCAAGTGAAGCAGCTCTTCATATTCAAAACCGACCAGCTTGTCGCGGTATATGATTTGCAGCGGCTCGCCCGCTGGTCCTTTCACAAAATTCGCCCGCAGCACCAGATGACGTTTCGCAAGCTCCATCCAGCTCCTCTCGAAAAGCTGGACGTCAAGCGCTCCCCGCATCGTAAACCGCGTCTGCTCGAAGTAAGCGGCCGTTTGCCGGTCAAGCGCGCTGTGGAACCACATGCCCTTCTGCATCGGCGTAAGCGAGTAAATATTTTCGATTTCCCCGACATGGCCCGAGCGCTGGCCGATTTGCTCCAATTCCGCGATGGTCAAGCCTTTAAATTGCACATCGCTCGGCGTCAATTCGGTGTGTTCTTTGCCTGCGCAGTGGGTAATGAGCTCTCGGAGACTTTGCTCAAGCCGCTGAGCGAAGGCTTCCATCGTTTCCTTGCGATACTGCTTCCGGCTGTAGCTGAGATCGAGCGATAGAGAGCCGTCCAGCACCATGCCGTTGATATCCAGCACAAAGCTGCGGGCCTGCCGGTCGCTGGCCGGGTTTCCGCTGGAATAAGAAGATATAGATATGCCGATCTCGTCCTGATTGACATCATCGTCGAACTGGCCGAGGTAGTTAAAATTAATTTCCGGCTCTGCGCCCCAAACAAAGCCATCCTCCGATTTGGAGAGATAGCGGCACACACCGTACCCAAGCCCCTTGTTCGGAATGCGGCGCAAGCTTTCCTTGACCTGTTTAATCTGATAGGCCAAATCCCGGTTGGTTTCCGGCTCCAGGACGACCGGAAACTTGGTCGTAAACCAGCCGACTGTGCGCGTGATGTCGATATCCGTTCCGATCGATTCGCGTCCGTGTCCTTCGAGATTGATCCGCACCCGTTCGTGTCCCGTCCACTTGCGAACGGCTATGCCGAGCGCCGTTACCAAAATATCGTTCATTTCGGTGTTGTAGGCCCGGTGAACCCGCTTCAGCAGCAGCTCCGTTTCTTCAGGAGTCAAACGGACGAACAGCGATTCGCTGTCCTGCTGCGTCGTAACGTCCGCCTCCAGATCCTTCGGCAAGGCCGGAACCGCAATTTGTTCCACGGCCTGCCAATAGGCCCGTTCCTTCGCCATCTCCGGGCTTTGCGCGTAAGCGGCCAGCTGCTCGGACCAAGTGCGGTACGCATCCGTTTTCGCCGGGAAACGAATTTCCTCGCTTTTGCCGGCCTGCTCGTAACCCAGAGCGAAATCCTCCATCAAAATGCGCCAAGACACGCCGTCCACCACGGCATGATGAACCGCGAGCAGTAAATGATCGCCGTCCGCGCACCGGAACAGTCCCGCCTTCACGAGGGGCCCTTTCTCCAGATCGATGCCCGCTTGAATATCCGTTGCCTTCGCTTCCACAGCCTGTGCGGTATTCTCCACACCCTTGAAGTCGAACACGTCCAGCGTGAACAGCCCGCCTTCCTGAATCGCGCGGTTCCGCGCGCTAAACCCTTGTTCCGTTTTGCGGAACACCATCCGCAAGGCGTCATGATGCTCGGCCAGCTTTTGCAGCACCTGACGCACCGTCTCTTCGTCAAAGCGTTCCTTCCGGTACAGCATCACCGACTGGTTGAAATGATGCGGGTCCGCAAAGGAGCTCTCGAAAAACCAATGCTGAATCGGCGTCAGCGCCGTTTCACCCGTTATTTCGCCTTGATCGATGGTACGTCCGATCGGTTTCACATGCAGGCTGAGCTGTGAAATAGTCGGATATTTGAACAAATCCCGGATTTCCAGCTTGTACCCGGCTTGATGTAGCCGCGAAGATACTTGAATGGACTTGATCGAGTCTCCGCCCAGCTCGAAGAAATGATCCGTTACCCCAACGCGATCGGCGTTCAATACCGCCTGCCACACATCGGCAAGCGTCCGCTCGGCTTCATTGCGGGGAGCTACGTACGCGCCGCCGGTCAGCGCGTTTCCTTCTGGGGCGGGCAAAGCCTTGCGGTCGATTTTGTCGTTCGGCGTGAGCGGCATCCGCGGAAGCTGAACAAAATGCGCCGGAATCATGTAATTCGGCAATTTTTGCGCCAGCGCGCTTCTCAGCTCGCCGAGCGTAAGCGGGCGGCCCGCGACCAGGTAAGCGCACAATTCTTGCCCGCTTTTGCCCTCCCGCGCGATTACCATCGTCTCCTGCACGGAGTCGATCTTCAGAAGCTGCTCTTCAATCTCGCCGATCTCGATCCGAAATCCACGGATTTTCACCTGATGGTCGATCCGGCCCAAGTACTCAATATTTCCGTCCGGCAGCCAGCGGGCGAGATCTCCCGTCCGGTAAAGGCGTTCTCCCGGCGCAAACGGATGTTCCACGAACTTCTCTGCCGTCAGCTCCGGATGGTTCAGGTAACCTCTCGCAAGCCCCACGCCTGCCACGCACAGCTCGCCGTCCACTCCCGGAGGCACAAGCTGCAGGTGGGCATCCAAAATAAAAATCCGGTGATTGGCCAGCGGGCGCCCGATCGGAATGACTCTGCGCTCCGGCTGCTCCTCATCCGCATCCCAAAGCGTCGTAACAATCGAAGCTTCGGTAGGGCCGTAAGCATTGAAATAGTGGACCTTCGGTTTCCACTGCTGCACGAATTCGGCCGATACCGCCGAGCCTCCCGTTACGAGCTTCGTTAAGCTGGGAAGGCGGTCCGGGTTCAAATAAGCGCTGTACGTCGGAGGCAAAATCGCCGCCGTAATCGCATGCTCGTTCATATAACTCTCGAACAGGCGGTTGTCGAGAATCGTCTCGGCCGTCGGGATGTACAATGCCGCGCCAAAATAGAGCGCTTTGAACACTTCCCAGCAGGACGCGTCGAACGACAGGCTGGCGAATTGAACGATCCGGTCATGCTCCGTGATGCCCAGCCTGTCCGCGAACATCAGCTTCAAGCTGACCAAACCGCGATGCTCCAGCATGACCCCTTTGGGTTTGCCCGTCGTACCTGACGTATAGATGACATAAGCCAGATCATTCGGACCGCTGGCCGGCTCCAGGTTCGTTCCATCGTCGCTGTAGGCCTGCTCGTCATCCAGCGCCAACACGGTCCCTTCGAACGGGACCTGCTGCTGCAGCTCCCTTTGAGTCAGCAGCAGCTGCGCGTTCGAGTTCTCCAGAATGTAGCGGATGCGTTCTTCCGGGTATTCCGGGTCGATCGGCACGTAGGCACCGCCAGCTTTCAGAACCGCCAGAATGCCAACGACCGTCTCCAGCGATCTCCTGGCCATCAAGCCTACCAGTTGATTGGGCAGCACGCCGACCGATCGCAGCGTCCGCGCCAGCCGGTTCGCCCGTTCGTTCAGCTCCGCGTACGAAAGCCGCCGCCCCTCAAAGACAACCGCCGTTGCTTCGGGCACCCGATTCACCTGCTCCTCCACGAGCTGATGAATCGTCCGATCACGGGGATAGTCCTTCTCGGTATCGTTAAAGCTTTGCAGCAATTGAAATTTCTCGTCCTCCGACAGCATGTCCACCCGCACGATGTCCAGCTCCAACTCGTGAAGCCCCACGGCCAGCAGGCGATTCAGATGGCCGACGACCCGAGTCATGAACTTCGAGTCATATAAGTGCTCGTTATATGACAGCGCTAGCTGTATCGTCCCGCCGGTTAAGCTGAATTCAAAGGAACAATCCGTGACCACGTTTTGCCCGATTTCGTCCAGATGCAGCTCCTTAAGGGATACTAGCGTATGGATGACGGGTATCCCGTCTGCATATTGCAGGTCCAGCTTCTCAGTCATTTTCAAGAACGGAATATGTTGATGCTGAATCGCCTCCGGCAAGGAAGTCCTCAGCTCGCTCAGAAGCGTTTTAAAAGTCGCACCCGCCGAAAGCGAGTTTTTCAAAATGACCGTATGATTAACGGATCGGCGCGTCTCCGTCGGTTTCCGTACAACCGGCATGCCGACCAGAATGTCAGAAGCGCCTGTATATTTATGCAATAGTGACTGAACACCGGCGAGCAAAATCATAAAAGCGGCCAGCGGAGCGCCCTTGCTCATTTGAAGGACGCGCTGCGCCGCTTTCTCCGAAAGCGAACCGCCGACGGTTGTCATAATGGGCGCCTGGGAGCTTGGAGCTTTGCTGTAAGGCAGCCGCGTCAAGGTATAATCGTCGCTACCGAATTTTTCGTTCCAAAACAACGTTTCTTTTTCAAAAGCCACCTGGATCGTTCCCCTCTCTTCATCGGTAAAAGCAATCCGGCGGAGCATATGCCGCAGCAACGCTCCAGCCTTGCTCCCCGCCTTTTCAAACATGTGACTTGCTTCATATGCTTGCTGCGGACGAGCCGCCCGAAGACGGGCTTTGGTTTACTATTGGGTTCGGAATTGGATTTGGGGATGGACAAGGGATGTTCCTCCCATCGATGTAAGGCTTGCTGTAGGGTTCCGGCCGGCCAGCAGGAAATCGGCCGTACCTCCGGATTCGGCACCGGAGCTGCCTTTGTCGAAGCCTATGTTTAAGGGGTATTGATCCACTCTATGTACGATTTATGTATTCCCCCGCAGCCCTGGTGTGGATAAGTAAAGATCCGGCTGCAGGGTAGTGAGCTTTTCCTGACGATTAGATGTGACGATGGCGCTGCATGAGTCTCAAAGAATGCTCCGTATGGCATGAACGGGACAGCCCTTGGATTAGCGGTGAATTCCATGCTGACTGACGGTACCGCAGCCAGCATGGGGAGAAAATCTTCCAATAGGGTAAAAACGTTATCTTAACATCAGGGCCACACGGCCCCCGGAAGGCACTTCCGTGCCTCTTGCCGGGGCGGTCACCGGCTTGGCCGAGCTTAGGTCGTTACCAGCAAATCCTGGGTCTCCTGAGAGATCACCTGCTGTATACTGGACTTGATAATGTCGCAGCCGGCGGCAAGATGCTCCATTGAGACGGTCAGCGGAGGCATGATCTTCAGCACGTGGTCTCCTCTGCCGGCTCTTTCAATGATGAGCCCGTTCTCGAAGCTGATCTCCGTCATCCGCTTCGCCCCGGCTTCATCCGTGAAGCCCGAGACGTCAATGCCCCAGATCAGGCCGAGTCCGCGGATCGCGATCGACGGATGCAGAGGCTTGATTTCTTTGTCAAGGAACGAGCGCACAAACTCTTCCTTCTGCTTCACCTCGGCTTCCAGGGCGGCTCTGTCCCGGAACTCGAGAGCGGCCTTGGCGGCCACAAAAGCGAGCTGGTTGCCGCGGAAGGTGCCGTTGTGCTCGCCCGGCGTCCAGAGATCCAGTTCAGGCTTCAGCAGCAGGAGGGACATTGGCAGGCCGTACCCGCTGATCGACTTCGACAGGGTAATGAGATCCGGCTGGATCCCCGCACGTTCGAAGGAGAAGAATTCGCCTGTCCGGCCGCAGCCGACTTGAATCTCGTCGGTAATGAGCAGGATATCGTGCCTGCGGCAAAGCTGCTGCAGCCCTCGCAGCCACTGCGCGTCGGCGACGTGAATTCCGCCTTCGGCTTGTACCGTTTCAAGCAGGATGGCGGCCGGCTTGTCGATTCCGGAGTGCGAATCAGTCAGGATATTCTCGATATAGCCGAGCGTATCCATTTCTGCGAAAGCCCCGCTCGGGTGCGGCATGAACGTAACTCCGCCCAGAGGAAGCCCCGCCCCTTCCCTCATGGACTTGGAGCTTGTCGCCGACAGGCTGCCGAGCGACATGCCGTGGAAGCCGCCCATGAATGCGAATATCCCGGTTCTCTTCTTCGCCTTGCGTGCGAGCTTCAGGGCCGCTTCCACCGCGTTCGTCCCCGTCGGACCGCAGAATTGAAGCTTGTAATTCAGCTTCTTCGGCTCCAGGATCCGCTCCGAGAAGCTCTGGATGAATTCGCGCTTGGCCATTGTATACATATCCAGACCGTGCATAATCCGGTCGGAGGTCAAGTAATCGAGAACCCGGTCCTTGATATAATCGTTGTTATGACCGTAATTCAGTGCCCCAGCACCTGCAAAAAAATCAATATATGCTCTTCCGTCCTCAGAATATAATAGGTCCCCCTTGGCCCGGTCGAATACCACCGGAAAGCTTCTGCAGTAAGATCTTACGTTGGATTCCAGCTTTTCAAAAATGCTCATGCGCTTCATCCTCCATCGGAATTGGGATAAGGTTGGCTTCATCCTTTCTGAACCTTCTGATGTCATGGAGCAACATATTCTCGGCTGTCATTTTCCACAATTGTCGGTCCCCGCATGCCGGCTTTCTGGGTAGCCAGTGGACTGGTCTCTCGCGCACAGCTTGAATAGGTATAAGGACCCTACAATTCTATGTTCTAGCATAATAGGAAAGGTGAGCCAAGTATAATTATATCAAAATTTCCAATAATGTATAGTAAAGCTTTAGTTAAATTTGGTCTTTCCAACATAAGGTGTAAATATTTTGTCTAAAAAGAGCGAATAAAGAAGAAACGCTGGGAATGGTTTGCCATCAATCGAGGAATTCGACACGTGTCGACATTCAGGGGGGCGGCAAATTTGGTAGATATTACCTGTACACATTCTCTGCCGGTGCTCCGAATCCTTGCGTTTTGCGATAACTTAACATGATTACCTGACGAATTTCTGGAAGCCTGGCTGGAAACGTGACTGGATGTCAGCTGGATATTCGGCTGGAAAATCCGTTGGATACTCGGTTGGAACACCTGATGACTGCCCGGCTGGAAGCTGGCCGCAGCGTCCGCCGGATGGCAGCCGGCATAGTTTTGTATCCCGCCGTCTTCACTGCGCCTCTGCTAGAGTAAAGGGCAGATAAATTCTGCCTCTCCTCATCAAACCATACGTGAGGTTTTCCCTCATACGCTTTCCGATGTTCGTCATTCATGTGCATGCAGATTACAATAGCGTTCTGAGTCCGAATTGAACGATTTCACTTCGCGTAATGAGCTCCTCCATCGAGCGCGTTGACGCTTCTTGGCATAGTATTCCAAATGTTCTTGGAATGATTTGTGACGCATATTCACAGGGGCTAGTCGTTCCTTCACGACTTCCCTAATTCGCTCCTCTGCCTTACGGCATAGCCATTGTTGGGTCGTATAATATACTTGACTTTCGGAAGTTTCGGCCTTCATCTTTCGGTGATGCATGCCTAGGAAGTCGAAAGCCTTCTTCTCCTGTCCATAGTCCGACGGTTCACGTTTTGGTCAGGTGTAACGTTAACTCCAGACGTTCCATTATCGTTCGAATGATCTCGTATGCCCGATCCGCATCCTTCTTGGGGATATATTGGCGCTTTACGGGTTGCCGATGGTAGTCGCCTTCTTTAAGAAGTCGATGACATTCGTGCACGAAGAACATTTCTCCTTGCTTCTCAATATCAGCTAGCGTCTCCCCATCAATTTCAGCAGAGTCCATATCGGCTCGTACTCTCCGCCATGCTTCCCACAGGATGTCTAACCGGTAGACCTTGTCATACAGAGCGTGAAATCTTCGCTTCTTGCTTTCCTTGGCCGCATGACCTAGTTTCTCTTGGAGTAGTTGAACGTTTTCCTTTGGTGTCGTTAGCCGTTTGGCATTCACTGACTCGTACCTCCTTAAGAAACAAAAACAAAGCAGGGCTCCTTTCCTCCCGCAGGTTGTGTTGTCCTGCGTTCCTCGGTGTAGAGTCGAAGGAGGTCGGCTTGTGCCTTCCTCCGTCCGCTCGTTCAAACGGATCATGCAGTTTTCCCGCAATCCGCTTTCCTTCATGTCACCCTCTGGGTGCAGTCCGTAGGTTCAAGTCTGGTAATAACGACAGGAGGTTTACCAATTTGTACTTGGAGTAGAAGACGGATTCATGCAACTTTTTCCATCCTATGTTGCGTCAATCTTTGAATGAGATGCTCCATGTTTCTACCAAACACCTGATTTTTATCTGATTTTAGACCGAATAAATCCATTTTGCTTTCCATAAACTCTCTATTACTACTTTGTATATGATAACGATAGATTGTACTTCGAAAATCCTCTCCTTCATAAGGAGTAGGAAAAAAACTAAGCTTTGTCATCTTATCCGTGCCCTTGTACTATTTGATACAGCTTGGTCATCCTTGTCTAGTAATTTCAACAAAATTAGTGTACACACTTTTTCTTAATGGATGATTTAGACTAGCTGTTTTGAGTAATTTCCACCCCATTACTCTTCCTTCAGTTTCTTTCAGTTTATTCGCCGCCCATGTCATCCTCCGAATTTGAAAAGATTCCGTCGTATCAATACAATGCTCGATGTAATTTCTCGTTCTTGGTAATTTGCTCAAATTTCTCGGGAGTTTCCAGACAAATATTCGTTGGTAGCAAACCTCTTAATTGACGCTACAGATATTCTTTGGGGTTCGGGTAAACTGATTATTATATCAACCGCATTCATGTGGGGGAAACGGATGATCCCACTATAAATTGTTTTTAATTGTTATCCGCTAATAGAGAAATAAGTGCCGCGGCTCGCGGCGAAGAGAAAGTAAATAACTTTCGAAATACCATATCTGGATTGATTCGAAGTGTTAATACTCGGAAGGAAGTTCGGTTGAAAGCCACAAAAGAATATAATTATCTATTCAAACATGATCGACAATGGATGGAGGAACATTTACCGCCTCGAAAATATATTAAGAGAATTGATTGTGGAAAGGTTGATGATGAATTATCAGTTATAATCGAGGAAACAGCTAAAAGCTTCTATGCATCGGATCCTCCTACTCAGATAAAGCGATATTCCATTATTAATGCATTACCACACCAAAACCAAATAACATAGCAATAGTGACTTTTATCAAAATACCCTCAAATATCCCTAGCTTTTGCCTCATTAAAGCGCCCCCATTCTTCGTTTTGTTTGATTACGTATTGGCCTTAATGATTACCCCGTTTTATATCAGTGTTGCCAACAGTAGCGCGGGCTAACTCTTCACATTGATTTATCAATAAGTGTTCAAAAAAATAAAGGCCCCAGCCAAAAAAATCCTTGGCTGAAACCATTTGTTCTTCAACATTACAAAACTAATTGAAGTTCCTTCCATTCCTCATCTGCAACATAACGATACGACTGCGGAGCTACGAAATGTCCAAAAACCTCTTCCGGTTGAACAGGGTTTTCATATTCCCGATATTCCTTAATTTGAATTGCATAACCGGTTTCTCTGTCTGAAAAATATTGCATGAAAAAGTCTTTAGAAATTCCTGATTCATTGTGAGTCCGATCCCATAGCGCTTGAGGAGTATCAGATATAATATAATCAAATGTAAATTCTCCGACAATCATCCCTACTGGCTTCGTGCAGTAAATGATGACGGACTCAACCTCTTTCTTAAAAATCCTCTTCCGGTATTCGAAAAGCTTCTTACCATTTACAATCTGCTCCACAAACTCAGGTCTAATCGATAACAATACTTTCAAGTACTCCACCTTCTTCTAGTATACGAACAAACTGTTCATCCGTGATTTGAAAGAAGCCCCAATAAATGTTGCGGTCAATCCCAATCTGCTCAATAAGCTTCTGACGAATCAATCGTTTGCTTAATGCTGCATTATATGTCATTTTTATTGTATAGCACCCGCCGCGGTTATACCAATATTGTAAATCATTTCGATCAAATACACTATATTTTGTGGCATAAGAATAAAATGCTTCAAAATTTTCGAATTCGGTTTGGTAACGGACTTCCTCCACTACGCATACAGAACTGACGACAGAACTATACTCTGCTTTTTTTCCTTCATCCTTGGTTCGATACATGACCAATATATCTCCTCTTACCAGAGGAAACACTTTCATCCTGGTTACATATATCTTGTGAATGCTGTTCGTGTATGAGACATCTTCTAGGATGTTGACGTTCTCATTTCTTAAGATAGAGTCTGGGAACATGACGGAATGATATTGAGGATAGATCGAAAGTATGTATTTGTTATTGCCTTTTATCGAAATCAAAGGATAATCCGTTAATATTTCGCCCGTAAATGTGGTCAGAGACTTTACAAACACCAACTCAGTTCCGTTTACTGTTACCTTTACTCCATGGCGTGAAAACCCATACTTTTCAAACAGATCCACGAGTGCCTTATGCTTTTCAAATACAGTGACGTAACATTGTTCTACACCCATTACAATTGCATAATCGATGGCCTTTTTTATAAAACGTTCGCCTAAGCGTGTACCGTGTGGATTTATTTTGAGCGTACCTATCTTCAGGAGGCGCTTACCGGAGATGACGGGTTCTACATCTGTAATGGGTCCTGATTCAACTTTAAAATAAAGAAAGCCTTGAACAAATCCGTTTTCGTAATACAGATATGCCTCTTCATCTCCCTTTCGTTTAAACCAAGCTGCAAATTCCCGATAATCGAATTTCAGAGAATCAAAAAAGGGGTCATTCAGATTAACCTCTCTAAACTTCTTCCGTTCAAGTATTCCGCTCATAGGGTCCCCTCCTTGTAACATTCGCTTACGAAACCGGTCAAATCAAACGTACTGGTGGGAGTAATAATACTAAAAGGGCAACGCAATTTTCCCGACACGTATTGAGCGTATTCCATTTCTGCATTTTGAAACTTCTCTAGAAATGATAGGTCATAATGCTGAGCATCTCTAGCACCTAATCTATCGTAAATGGAACACACATCATCCTTTAGAAGAATTATTCCAGAGGGGTTAATATCTGCGAATGTTTGGTACGGTACCCTTTCAACCGCATTTCCTTTATTTACAAGGCAAAAGTGCCCGTCTAATAAAAATCTCTGGGACACGCAGATACGCCTCACGGCGGATAGAAGCAACAGTTGGTTTTCCTCAACTTGATCCACTCTCTTGTCAAGTGTAAATAACTCGTTTCTTTCTTGAGCAATTAGCGTACTTGCAGAGTAATGCGCTATACCTACATGAGTAGACCTTTCTCTACACCAGCTTGTTTTGCCGACACCGTGTATACCAGCAACGAATATCAAGGACTTCACCTCAGAAATATAGTCTTATCGGACTAATATTTCGACAAATTACAGTAAATTCCTCTACACCCATCTAAGAAAAAATTGATTTTGAGCAAAAACTATAATAATTTCGTACTATACGGCGACTATGACAAACGAAAGTTCCCTCACGTAGAGACAACACTAACCATTATAATTGCTGGCCACACAATAAATTTAGACACAGGCAGTTCACACTGTTCACTTATCTTAATCTAATCGAAATCCTTTACTTTCATTGAACAATTAAATTGATCTTAAATGTATTTTTACTCGTATAAACTCAATTATTTCGTTCTTATCATAATCATCAAGATTTCTATAAACTTCAATCAACCTTCGCTCAAATTCATCTTCATATGTCGTCCCATCTTCTGCATTGACACCACTCAATAGCCAATTTAAGTTCACATTATATTGTGTTCGAATAGATATTAATGTTTCCGCAGATGGGTTACTATTTCCCAGTTCAATCTCGCTCAGGTTACCTTGAGAAATTCCTATGCTTTTTGCAAATTGAACCTTGGTTTAAATTGTTTTCTTTACGGATACATCTTATTTTATGGCCAATGTCATTCAACATTTTCACCACCAATTATGAAGTATGTATATTGTTTTTTAGCATTTTAAAAGGGAGCCACGAATCAATCCCTCGGGCTCCCTTCTAGATACTGAAAATCAATCATCTTGCATTTTGGTTCACGACATCTTTTACTGGTTCACGACTTTTTTATACTGGGACATTACAGTGCAAATAACAACCTAACTTACTCCACCGTCACGCTCTTCGCCAGATTGCGCGGCTTGTCAACATCATTGCCGCGGGCCAGGCTCGCGTAATACGCGATAAGCTGCAGCGGCACGACAGCGAGGGCGGGCGCCAGCAGCGGCAGCGTAGCCGGGACGACGAAGGTGCCGTCGACCGCCTTCTGCAGCGCCGGAGCGTTGGCTTCGTCGGTGACCGCGAAGACGACTCCGCCGCGAGCCTTCACTTCCTTGATGTTGCTCACCGTCTTCTCCAAGAGCGCAGACTGGGTCGCAAGCGCGATGACAGGCACGCCTTCTTCGATCAGAGCTAGCGTACCATGCTTCAATTCCCCGGCCGCATAGGCTTCGGAATGAATGTATGAGATCTCCTTCAGCTTGAGCGAGCCTTCGAGCGCTACGGCGTAATCGAGGCCACGTCCGATGAAGAACAGATGCTCATGCCCGGCCATTTCCTCGGCCACCCGCTTCAGCTCGCCAGCCTGCTCCAGGATGCGCTCAACCTGCTCAGGCAAGGCCTCCATCGCGGCCAACTGTTCCCGGATCCAGGCTTGGTCCTTCGTGCCCAGCGTCTGGGCAGCGTACAAGCTGAACAGCATGAAGGCAATCAGCTGCGACGTGTACGCCTTCGTCGAAGCGACCGCGATCTCCGGACCGGCCCACGTAATCATCGTGTCATCCGCTTCGCGGGCGACTGAGCTGCCGACCGCGTTCGTAATGGCCAGCACGGCGGCGCCGCAGCGCTTCGCTTCCCGCAGAGCGGCAAGCGTATCGGCCGTCTCTCCCGACTGGCTTACCACGATGACCAGCGTCTCCGGGGTAATAATCGGCGAGCGGTACCGGTACTCCGACGCGACATCCGTCTCGACCGGGATGCCGGTGCACTGCTCGATGAGAGTCCGTCCGACGAGACCCGCATGATAAGCGGTGCCGCAAGCGACAATGTGAATATTGCGAATGTTCCGCAGCTTCTCGGCGCTGAGCACATTCAGCTCCGGCAGCTTGATGCCGCTGCGGCCCTCTGTAATTCTTCCGCGCATCGTATCCCGATACGCCTTAGGCTGCTCATGAATTTCTTTGAGCATGAAATGGTCATATCCGCCTTTTTCTGCAGTGACCGCGTCCCAATCGACAACAATCATTTCCCGAGAAATAAAATTCCCTTCCAGTGTCATCAATTCGACAGCGTCCCGGGTGAGGACCGCCATCTCTCCGTCATTCAAAATATAGACTCGACGCGTATACTGTAAAATTGCCGGTATATCCGACCCGATAAAATTCTCGCCATCGCCGATGCCGATGACAAGCGGGCTGGCAAAACGTACCGCGACCAGCTTATCCGGCTCGTATTCCGTCAGCACAGCCAACGCGAAGGCGCCGCGCATATGGGAAGTCGCCCGCTGGACCGCCTTGACGATGTCGCCATCGTACTCCCGGGCGATCAGGTGGGAGATCACCTCCGTATCGGTATCCGACACGAAATGAACTCCTTCCGCGATCAGCTCTTCCTTCAGTTCCATATAGTTCTCCACGATCCCGTTATGGACGACGGAGAACTTCCGCGAAGCATCTGTATGCGGATGAGAATTCTCATCCGAAGGCTTCCCGTGCGTCGCCCAACGCGTATGCCCGATGCCGACGTTCCCCTCCAGCGGCTGCGCTTCCAGCCGGGAAGCGAGCACCGCCAGACGGCCTTGGGCCTTGCTGACCTGCAGCCCATCCGGGGTAAATACCGCAATGCCCGCCGAATCATAGCCCCGGTACTCCAGCTTGCTCAGTCCATCCAACAATACAGCTTGAGAATTTCTTGCACCGATATATCCGACAATACCACACATCCTAATCCAACCTCCGTTATGCCAGCGTACGTGAAGGACGCCGCACACGGAAGCCATGCTGCCTGCAACAACGCATCGATGCATGGCATTAGGGCCAGACCCCTTGTCAAGGAACGATCCCCCTGACAAGGGAGAACCGCAATCCGTGATATTCAATTGTGCAAGGAATGAGCGTTGCACAGCAGCATGTCCGGAAAGATCTTCCGAATCCGATGTGCGCGTCCATTCATGAGCCAGCCCATTTAGTTTATATTTTCGTTCCTGTATATTCGATATTCATCCTGTCAACGTAAGCAGGCGTTGTCCGGCAAGTCGCCTTGCCTCTTTCCGTCATGCTATTGCGGTGCCGTTGGCGCACCGGGAGGTCCCCGCCGAACAATTTCGAACACCTCCACCTCGTCCACTTGTCCAGCATGCCGAACGCTGGTGCCAAGTGCTGGCGCTTATGATGCAGTTCCCTGCGAAATGACTTCTACCCTCGCTTTCCTCATTGAATCGTATTACCGTGCATGCTTCCCGTTCGGCAAGCACTTCGAATCGCATTAGCGCTCTCCAGAGTCTTACCGCCCTGAACAGAAATATCGCGTATTCCGCCGCATGCTTATCGATTCCGTGCGTCAGCCGGCTACTGCTGTGATGTCGTGAAGCCCGGCAAGCTGTCCTTCCATCCTGCCACAGCGGAATCTGCTCTTATTATATTCATGTTGCAGCCCGTTGGCAACTGGCGTCCCGGCAAGTTAGGACAAAAGCCGCCCATCCGCTCGACACGGACAGACAGCTTGCTCCCCTAGTTCGATACGCTCAATTCCTGCGAGATCACGTCTGCAATCTGCTTCACATATCCTTCGACAACATTGACTTCCGGGCCTTCGGCCATGACGCGAATGAGCGATTCCGTACCCGACGGACGCACGAGCACGCGGCCGTTGTCCCCCAATTCCCGCTCCACCGAAGCAATCGCTTCTTCGATGACCGGATTGTCTTTGTACTTGCTCTTATCCTCAACCCGCACGTTCACGAGCACCTGCGGGAACTTGCGCATCACTTGCCGGGCTTCGCTCAGCTTCTTGCCGCTGCCCTTCAGCGTGTCGACCAATTGAATACCGGTCAGCATGCCGTCCCCTGTCGTGTTATAGTCCAGGAAGATAACGTGACCGGATTGCTCTCCGCCCAGGTTATAGTCCCCGCGGCGCATCTCTTCCATCACGTAGCGATCCCCGACCGCCGTTTTGGCCGTGTTCAGCTCTAGGCTGTCTGCGGCCTTGAAGAAGCCGATATTGCTCATGACGGTCGTCACGATCGTATCCTGCTTCAGGCGGCCCTCCTTCTTCATCGCCTCGCCGCAGATGAGCAGCACGAAGTCGCCGTCCACTTCTTCTCCCGCTCCATCGATGGCAATCAGCCGATCGGCATCTCCGTCGAAGGCCAGTCCGAGATCCGCTTCTTGCTTCACGACCTCCCGCTTCAAATGCTCCGGATGAGTCGATCCGCACTCGGCATTGATATTCAAGCCATTCGGCTCGGCGCCAATCGCGATGACCTCCGCGCCCAGTTCGCGGAACAGGCGGGGAGCCAGCTCATACGCCGCTCCATTCGCGCAGTCCAGCACGATCTTCAGACCGTCGAACCGATGCTTCACCGTTGATTTCAAATATTCGACGTAACGCCACTTCGCTTCCGTATCGGTAGTGACCGTCCCAAGATCGATGCCAATCGGACGAGGCAGCTCGTCGATCTCTGCATCCATCAGCCGCTCGATCTCCAGCTCGGTCTCGTCCAGCAGCTTGAAGCCGTCATGGCCGAAGAACTTGATTCCATTATCCTCCACCGGATTATGGGAAGCGGAGATCATGACGCCTGCATCCGCTCCCAGCTCGCGGGTCAGATAAGCGACAGCCGGCGTCGTCACGACGCCAAGCTGGATCACGTCCGCCCCAATGGACAGCAGTCCGGCGGTCAGCGAAGCCTCCAGCATCCGTCCCGATACCCGGGTGTCCATGCCGATAACCACCTTAGGCTTGGTGGCCGCCTTTCCCGTTAATACATAACCGCCGCAGCGGCCGATTTTATAAGCAAGCTCCGCAGTAAGCTCCGTATTGGCAATACCGCGTACGCCGTCTGTGCCGAAATATTTCCCCATAACAAACCTGCTCTCCTTCATTGTTCTGCCGCATGCATCCGCTCGCGCCAGGCGGGCCGGATGGGGCTGGCAGTTCCTCGATTACTTGTTATATATCGTTCACATGCTGATTATATGCGTTCATTCCTGAGTGAGCGTGTCTTCGCCGGGATCGGTAGAAGTCTCTTCTTCCGGCGTCTGATCTTCCTCATGGTTCGAGCCGTTCGGCTCGGTTGTATCTGTATCTGGGCGATTCCCTTCCGTAGCGCCATGCGTTCCGTTATCCGATTCGCCGCCGCCTTCCGGAGCGGGATCTGTCGTGACGGGCTCCCCCTTATCCCGAATCTCGACAGTTACCGTGAGCGGAGTCTGTTCCGCTCGCCTTACGAAGCGGGGCAGATTGACCTGAACGTTGATCGTATGGGTGCCTGCCGGCAAATCATTGACATTCGCGATAAGCTGAATATCGCTGGCGGTCATCTCATCGATCAGGTTCGGCGCACCGACAACGGCGACATCGAGCTTGCGGGTAGCCGGTTCCACAATCGCTGTCTCCAGTCGGTCATTCTCCCCGGTGAGCGTAATCGGAACACCGGTAATCACCTTCTGCTTCACGGCGGATACGATGACATCCACCGTAATCTCACTCGGTTCTATTTTCTCAATGTTCGGCGGCGGCGTCAATGTTACGTCCAATTTATATTGTCCGGCCTGGTCGATTTGCTTCAGATTCACTTGAACCCCGTCGAAAAATTCAACCTTATTCAATGCTTCCTGAGGACCGTACAGCGTAATCTGGTTGACGCTCGGCATCAGCGAAGAGACAGCCAGTCCGTCCGGAAGCTGACCAACAAGATCCAATTGAAGCGGAACGGTCTTGAACGGCTTCGTGATCGGAACTTCAATCTCTACGACCGATGGCGTAATGACCGCATCCTCGATTTCCTGCCCACGGTCATTATAGGCCGTTAGCTTCACGCGCTTGGCAATCACCGACTCGTTGGCCCCCTCGATATTGACGGCAGCAGAGACAGCGGCCACCTCGGTCATCCGCGACGCCGGCAGCGTCACATGAACCCGGTTCGACGGGGAGACAATCGGCGTCCCCGGCTTATATCCTTGGGCAGCCGCTCCCTGAGTCCGGACCTGAATCTCGAACTCCTTCGTCTGCACGTCCTCCAACTCGACCTTGACGCTCGACGGCTCCATCGCCTGAAGCTCGATGCCCGGAGGGAAATCATGCTGCAGCTGAACGACGTGTGTCCCCGGGCCATAGCCGGTCAAGTCGAGAATCACCTTATAATTCTCAGGCAGCGCGGCTGCGATCGTGGTTCGCTTCCCGCGCACCTGAATCCGCACCGAATCCGGCGTAATTGACTGGATTACCTGCTGCTTCGTATCCAAGCCGACGGTCCGCACCTGGACGTTGTCAATCCATCGCGTCTCCATAAGCGGAGGAACCGAGACACTCGTCGGATCATCCTTATGTACGACGATGAACAGCAGCACCCCGATGAGGAGCGCGATAACCTTGGCAGATGTGTTGTTCATTAACCATTTATCCATGATGCTCACCTTTTCGTTTCCAGAACAAGCGGCGTTCCTTTTTGGCAGGCGGCTTCAATTCCTCGAACAGCTTCGAGATGAGCGACTCTTCCTTGATGTCACGGACCACTTGCCCGTTCATAGACAGAGACACCTGCCCCGTCTCTTCCGATACGATCACCGAGATGGCATCGCTCACTTCGCTGATCCCGATCGCCGCGCGGTGTCTCGTTCCGAGCTCTTTGCTGATGAACGGATTCTCCGATAATGGCAAGTAGCAAGCCGCCGCGGCGATCTGGCTGCCGCGCACGATGACCGCGCCGTCATGAAGCGGCGTATTCGGAACGAAAATATTAATTAACAGCTCGGAGCTAAGCCTTGATTCCATGGCAATGCCCGACTCGGTATATTCATTGAGCCCCGTCGTGCGCTCAAAGACGATAAGCGCCCCGATCTTCCGCCGCGACATGTAATTCACCGCCTTAATGAGTTCCCCGATAATGCGGGCGGTCTCGTCCTCATCAACGGCGGTGCGGCGCCCTAATATTTTCCCTCGGCCCAGCTGCTCCAGCGCGCGCCGCATCTCCGGCTGGAAGATGATGACCAGCGCCAGCACCCCGAAGGTGAACATCTGATTCATTAACCATTTCAGCGTATATAAATTGAACCATGTACTGACCGCCCAGATGATGACGAGGATAAAAATCCCCTTCAACAGCTGAATGGCGCGAGTGCCACGGATAAGGACAAGCAATTGATAAATAATATAGCTTACGACTAGAATATCAATAACATCCTTGAGCATGTTCGGCCACGTCATGTCCGTAAAATAATTCATGCTGGTACCCCCAACATTCCCTGATAAAATCATTCATCTACAGCGTTCTCTCATGAACTTAACTATATACTTTTCTCCGCCATGACGCAAAACTCCTGTCTGAACCAAAAAAACTCTCCTACAGACATCGCAGGAGAGCTTGATATCGGTCAAGAGGCCGAGCATTGTGTCAAGGGACATCCGGCCTTGTACCGAACAGACTAGTAATTTGGTACCATATCCAGCTGATGGCTTCGTCGATCTGGTGGACCGATCCCGAAATATTCGCGGTGGATGCCTGGAACAGCTTCCCGTCGATGACGGTGACGTCTCCCTTCACCTTGCCGTACACTTCGGCTGCACCATTGCGAATCGTCAGATCGCCTGCTACCTCCTTGTCAGGAGGCACGATGACGACGTTGTTCTCAATGACAACGCCATCCAGATTCGAGCCTTTCACGATAAGCTGTTTATCTGAATTCCACATACTGAGCCAACTGGTCATCATAACCAAAACAAAGACGGCCGCAACCGTAATTGCGGGATGCCGCTTCACCCATACCGAAAAGGCGCTACGCTGCTTCGGCTTCGGGATGATACTCATAATGCGGTCGGTGAGATCCTCGGATACGGGCTGCAAACGATGATTGAACCCGTACAGCAGACGGTCCGTATGCTCCAACTCACGGAATCGCTCATGGCAAGCCGGGCAACCAAGCATATGCTTTTTCAGTTCCACCGCACATTCTCGGTCCAAATCGTCATCCAGAAGATCATGCATCAATGAGACGGCTTGTTTGCAATCCATTTGAGCCAGTCCTTTCTTGAAGTCTCATAAAATAACCCGCAAATGAAAAATTCTCTATCCGGCCGGAAAAGAGAAGTCGGACATTTGCCGGTCTCATATACGTTACGCTGCAGCAATCGAATAGTTTCAAACAAATAATCTGTTATTTATTCCTATAATTTCCGTTCCAGCTTTTTGCGCAAAAATTCCCTGCCCCGGTGCACGCGCGTTTTGATGGTCGTGACCGGCATATCCAGCACATCGCTGATCTCCTGCAGCGACATATCCTGCAAATACCGCAGCACCATGACCGACTTATATTTGGACGGAAGGCTATTAATCGCTTCCTGCACCATCCGTTGGGTCTCGCTGACAATCAGATACGATTCCGGCGTCCGGTCGTCGCTTGGAATCATGGCATATCCGTCCACGCCCTCCTGTTCCGTCATCTCGGCGTCCAAGGAGTAACTCGGCTTCCGCTTGCGAAGCCGATCGATACATAAGTTCGTCCCGATGCGGTAAATCCACGTGGAGAACTTCTGATTCTCGTCGTAGCGGTCCAGATTGCGGTATACGCGCAAAAAGGTATCCTGCACCACGTCCTCCGCCTCATGCCGGTTATTCAGCATGCGGTAGGCCAGGTGATAGATCTTATCTTTATATAATTCGACAATCTCGGCGAAAGCCCGTGTGTCTCCTTTGCGGGCCAATCTCGCGAGCCGTTTCTCCAATGTATTCACGGTCTCCCTCCATCCTCACTGCCCGTTAATGCCGATGTCTTCCACAATCATTGCGGTACAATGACAATGCCGGACATCGCAAGCAGGAATCCGAACCTATGGAGCACCGTCCCCTGTACTCTGTCCATCCGTCCACTCTTACGCAGCACGATGGCCGTCCAATTATGCGTGGTTCACAGGCGAGTCCGCCGTCCGCCACGCTTCAAGGCCCGTCCGCCCCGGCACACGATTCCTTTCTCTCTCGTTGAACCTGTCCTGCGTCTACACAGGAAAAGTCGAGTCTTGAATACTCAAGACTCGACTGCATCGTCGCTTGCTTCCTACGCTGGTCGAATCGACGAATCCTATATACGGTGATTCCTACTTGTCGGCCGTCAACCTGTATTCCGAAGTCCCGCCGCAATGCCATTGATGGTCAATAGCACTTCACGAAGCAGAATCGGATTGTCATTGCCCGCTTCACGCAGTTCACGCAATTCGGATACGAGACCAACCTGCATATAGCTGAGCGGATCCACATACGGATTGCGGAGCCGGATCGATTCCTGAATGACCGGGACATTGTCGAGAATCTCCTGCTGTCCCGTAATCTTGAGAATCAAATCCGACGTTAATTTGTACTCTTCTTCAATCAGGCTAAAGATGCGTTCCCGCACGGCATCATCCTTCACCATGCCGGAATACTCCTTGGCGATGACCAAGTCGGCCTTGGCCAATGCCATCTGCAGGCTGTCGATCATCGACTGGAAGAAGGAATAATGGCGGTACATGTCGCGCATCACGGCCAGATTCTCTTCCTTGCCCTGATAAAAGCTCTGCAGGCCTGTTCCTGCCGCATACCAAGCCGGCAGCAGATATCGGCTCTGCGTCCACGCAAACACCCATGGAATGGCACGCAAATCCTCAAACCGGTCGCTGTTCTTCCGCTTCGAAGGCCGGGAACCGATGTTCAGCTCGCCGACTTCAGGCAGCGGCGTCGATTCCTTGAAGTAAGTCAGGAAATCCGGATCCCGGAAAATCAAATCCTGATATTTCTGCAACGACGTCTGGGAAATGCTCTCCATCAGCTCTTTCCACTTGGATTCATACAAATCCGTATGGGCTGTCCGTGCCAGCATAGCGGCTTGAATGAGCGCAGAGGTCGCTTGTTCCAGACTGCGGTAGGCAATGCCCTGCATCGCGTAACGGGAGGACAGAACCTCGCCCTGCTCCGTAATCTTGATGCCGCCCCCGATCGTATGCGGAGGCTGGGCAAGGATGCTCCGGTTGAGCGGCATTCCCCCGCGTCCGAGCGCTCCGCCCCGTCCATGGAAGAACTTAATTTTAACATTATAGTCTTGAGCCATTGCTGTCAATTCCTTAAGCGCCATCCGCAGCTCCCAGTTGGCGGTAAAGACGCCTCCGTCCTTGTTGCTGTCGGAGTACCCGAGCATAATCTCCTGCACATTGTTCATTGCGCTGACCGCGCTCCGGTAGATCGGAAGGTCGAACAACCGCTTCATGATGCCTGGCGCTTCATGGAGGTCGTCAATCGTCTCGAACAGCGGCACCGCCTGAATCGTGCAGTGCACGTTGCCGTTCGCTTCCTGGCGGAACAAGCCAACTTCCTTGGCAAGCAGCATAACCTCCAACACGTCGCTGGCCGCTTCAGCCATACTGATCAAATAGCTGGTGATGCATTTCTCGCCGAACTCCTTCTGGGCGCGCTGGATCGTGCGGTAGACGTCCAGACATTCCCGGGTCGACTCGCTATACTCTATATAGGACGACACCAATGGTCTTGGGTCCTGCAAAAGTTTATGAAGCAAATCGATTTTTTCTTCTTCGCTGAGCGCGCCGTAATTATCGACAATCTTCATGTTGGCCAAAATTTCGGTCATGGCGTTCTCATGCTCTTTACTGTGCTGGCGAATATCAAGCGCGGCCATGTAGAACCCGAACAATTCCACTTGGCGAATCAACTTCGCAACAAGCGTATCGGCCACATAATCCGCATAGTGATGGCGAAGACTACGATCAATAATGCGCAGATCCTCTACGAATTCCACAGGATCGCGGTAACGCGCAGAAGTGTCTCGCGTAGACTCATCCATCATATTATGCAATCGTTCGAACATATAGATTAACTTGATGCGATATGGTTCTTTTTCATTATTCCAAAATTCAGTGCGCTTCAATGGGACATTCGCGCGATCGGCCGCAATCGATTGCAGCAGTTCATCGGATACTTCTACAATGCCGGTGCTGAAGCTAAGGCTGCGGAATAATTCCTTCAGCCGCCCTTCGTATTTGCGAATCGCAAGCTTCCGGTGCATTTGCAGCGTCTCCCACGTCACCTCCGCAGTGACAGACGGGTTGCCGTCCCGGTCTCCTCCGATCCAGGAACCGAACCGCAGATACGTTGGCACATGCCAGCTCTGCGTCGGATAATATTTATCAAGGCAACGTTCCAGTTCCTGATATACCTCAGGCAGAACATCGAATAACGTCTCATTGATGTAATACAATCCATTGCGGACCTCATCCAATACCGTCGGCTTCCGATCCCGGAGTTCATCCGTCTGCCATAGCGTAATGACTTCATTCAACAGCTTGTCGCGCAGCTGCTCCCGTTCCCGGTACGTCAGCGTAGGATTATCAAGCAGCATCATGTCTTCCGCAATCCGCTTATGAATATCGAGAATCGCACGGCGCATCGCCTCGGTCGGATGGGCGGTCATGACAAGCTCCAGCGAGATGCTGTCCAGAATCTGGCGCAATTCCGCTTCCGAACAATTGCGTTCCTTCAATTCCAGAATGACGCTCTCGATCGAGCCCGGCTGGACCGTCTCGCCAGCGGAACGTTCATAATCGCGCTTGCGCCGAACCCGGTGATTCTGTTCTGCGATATTCACCAACTGAAAATAAATAGCAAAAGCACGTATCACTTGATGCCGGATATCTGGGTTCAACGTATTGATCAGTTGTTTGAACTCTTCGTATAATTCGGGCAGAAATACAGCTCGCAACGATTTGCTTATTTCCCGAATCTTCTCCACAATGTCAAGCAGCTCGTTCCCGCCCTGATGGACGAGCACTTCACCGAGGATATTACCCAGAAAACGAACGTCCCTCCGCAACAAGTTGTTGGAGTTCGCTTTGCTCGCGGTTAACGTAAGGTCTGTCATTCGTCTCCCCCTATCTCTGCAATCCTGTTCCAACGGATTTTGGCTTTCCTAACATCATACTACAAAATAACTCGAAAATCTTTACTTTATTATGAAAAAATCGGACGTTACCTATGCGCATCTTCTCATTAGTTCGGAAGTTCGGATTTGGAAATAAAAAAAGGACCTCTCATCGAAGGTCCGTTCGGTGCGAAATATGTATTGGCTTACGGTTAATGGAGCGGGTGATGGGAATCGAACCCACGCTACCAGCTTGGAAGGCTGGAGTTCTACCATTGAACTACACCCGCAAATGAATGGTCGGGACGACACGATTTGAACATGCGACCCCCTGGTCCCAAACCAGGTGCTCTACCAAGCTGAGCTACGTCCCGATGTATGTATCCATTTGTTGAAGTGGCGCGCCCTGAGAGATTCGAACTCCCGACCTTTTGATTCGTAGTCAAACGCTCTATCCGGCTGAGCTAAGGGCGCATTCTTCTGGAGCGGACAACGGGATTCGAACCCGCGACCCTCGCCTTGGCAAGGCGATACTCTACCACTGAGCTATGTCCGCATTATTTTACAACATTAATTATTATACCACAACCTGCGCTGAATTTCAACATCGCTTCCCGCAGAATGCAGATAATGGAGCGGGTGATGGGAATACTCAACATGCTCCGATTCGGACTGCCTGCGGCAGGCCTGGCGGTTCATGTTGACGCGCGTCCTGATTAGCCACGGCTCCGATGCATGCACGGACGGTCGAACCCTGGGGTTCGCTTCCCAGCAGAATGCAGATAATGGAGCGGGTGATGGGAATCGAACCCACGCTACCAGCTTGGAAGGCTGGAGTTCTACCATTGAACTACACCCGCAAAGAAATGGTCGGGACGACACGATTTGAACATGCGACCCCCTGGTCCCAAACCAGGTGCTCTACCAAGCTGAGCTACGTCCCGACGTATGTATCCGTTTGTTGAAGTGGCGCGCCCTGAGAGATTCGAACTCCCGACCTTTTGATTCGTAGTCAAACGCTCTATCCGGCTGAGCTAAGGGCGCATTCTTCTGGAGCGGACAACGGGATTCGAACCCGCGACCCTCGCCTTGGCAAGGCGATACTCTACCACTGAGCTATGTCCGCATGATGTATGTCGTATGTTGTATATTATTGCACAACGTAAGTATGATAACATATTTCCTGCTGAGTATCAACAATGAGTTGATGCCAATTTTTGAATGCAGTTAGGAATGTGTCAACATTTATTAAATATGTTATATACTTTCAAGTCAGGTATTTTTATTTCCATGTAACCTTTCCTGATAATGCCGGATCTAATGTTTGAAAATGACTCAGAGGAGGATCATACGGATTTATGAGGAAGGTGGCGATAACAGGTGGATGTACATAAAGAATATATTCTTAAGGCGCAGGCCGGTGACAGTGAGGCTTTCATTCATCTGATGCAGGAAATGGAACTGCCCCTGTATCGAATGGCGCTTCTGATGGTGAAGCAGGAGGCGGATTGCGCCGATGCCATTCAGGAAACGATGTTGAAAGCCTACAAATCGATACACTCGTTAAGAGAACCGGAATTTTTCAAAACATGGCTCTACCGCATTCTTATCAACGAGTGCAACAAAATATTGAAGAAGCGCTCGCAAGCGGTAACGATTGAGGAGTGTCCCTACCCTTCCGCCAATTCAATGGAATATGACAAGATCGATTTGCATGAAGCCGTCGATCGGTTGGATGAGAACCTGCGTGTCGTCATTGTGCTGCACTATTTTCATGATTTACCCATCCATCAGATTGCCGATGTGCTCGATATTTCGGCGGGAGCGGTCAAGACTCGGCTGCATCGGGCCAGGAAGACATTATTAAGCTGGTTAAGCAACAATCCGGAAGGGGAGATGAACTGTGGCACGTTATAATTTGGACAAGGATCTGATGGAATGCCGGAACAACCTGCCTGACCAACTGACGCCGATGCTGCGCTCTCGCTTGGACGGCACGTACCAACTCATTCGGCAGCTGGAGCCAGGTACGAGCCAGTTCGCCGAACCCGTCCTGACAAGACCGAGTCGTATAAGAAAAGCAGCCATATTTACTGCAGTCGTCGCCTCAATGGGCGTAGCTCTGGTCGGGGCTGGTTTCCTCTCGCCGACACTGGCCGAGTCACTGAAAAGCATCCCGGTTCTGGGCAGCATTTTCAAGCTGATGGGGGATGCCGGACTGCAAAAGGCCGATCAAGAGGGACTCGTCTCCGTCATCAACGAAAACATAGAACAAAATGGCATCTCACTCATTGTTCCCAAAGTGACCTATGACGGGGTACGCATTGCATTTGAATTGACGAGGCAACCGCCTAAAGGCACGAAAGGCGTACTGCTCGATGTAAGGGCCGTCTTCGAAAATAGAGTGCCGAAAGGCGCATTTGACCGAATTCAAGTATCCATGCCGGGTGCCTATGGAAGCCTTGGAGTCGGCACCCCTGCGAACGAGCCGTCCGAATCCGTTATTGTGCAGCTTAACGAGCTATCTGGCAACATCCCCGATCAATTCAACATGTCGGTGAAGGTATGGCTTAAAGGTTACGAGGAGCCTTACGAATTGACTGTGCCGGTTACCAAAAATACAAAAGACAATATCACTTTGGTCCCCGAGGAGCCAACCAAAACGTATGGGAACATTAACTTTACCATTGAAAAGCTGGAACTGACGCCGATTTCCACAAACCTGAATCTGAAGCTAACTGGCGAACCGAGCATCGGGGGCTTAAGCGACATTAATGCCGATATTATCGATGAACAAGGTCGAACACTGGAAGTGCTGAGCGGGAGGGGAATGATGGGCGATACCTTTTCTACCTGGACTTCTGAAACAACGTTCGAGCCTATTCCGGCCAAGACGAAGACAGTAACAGTCAAACCGTATATGATGAGAACGGTGGAAAATAATAAGCGGGAGAAGGAATATATTCCGGAGCTTGAGTTCACCATTCCGGTAAAACCGCGCCCTGCCGATTAGCCGGGCCAAGCATAGACAACACCAAACCCGATTCGAGCCTTCGCCCGATCGGGTTTGGTCATGATGGCCTATCGTCTCCTGGGAAACGACGAATTGCAGCAGATCGTCAGTAGCGCAGCCGCTCTCATCCCCATTCCTCGGTTATAAGGGCCTCTCTTTTACGTTCCATAGCTAAATCCTGCAAAATTGCAGTATTCTCGCCACCCAACTTTTCCGCAAAAGAAATTCCTGCAGAGCTACATCAATTTCCCTCTATTTCGTTCATCGTAGCGCTTAACTGGGGAAAATGCTGTACATTTGCAGGAATTGTCATGATTAGCGCCTGGAGCTAAATAAATACTGTAAAATCGCAGGTTTACTTTACTTAGGCAGCATCTCCACTCGAAAAGTATCGGTATCCGACGCTTTAAGCAGGTCAGATTGCCCTTAAACGCAACAAAACCGCCCAACGGCGGTTAACTGATGTTAAGTATGGAGCGGGTGATGGGAATCGAACCCACGCTACCAGCTTGGAAGGCTGGAGTTCTACCATTGAACTACACCCGCAAATGAATGGTCGGGACGACACGATTTGAACATGCGACCCCCTGGTCCCAAACCAGGTGCTCTACCAAGCTGAGCTACGTCCCGATAAGTATCCATTTTTTGAAAATGGCGCGCCCTGAGAGATTCGAACTCCCGACCTTTTGATTCGTAGTCAAACGCTCTATCCGGCTGAGCTAAGGGCGCATTTTATTCTGGAGCGGACAACGGGATTCGAACCCGCGACCCTCGCCTTGGCAAGGCGATACTCTACCACTGAGCTATGTCCGCATCTTGTCTCTTCATCAAGATTTATCAGAAGCGACAAGTAATAATATATCATAAAACAAATACAATTGCAACATGAATTTTATATTTTTTTGCTTCTTATTGATACAATTTGCAAATATCGGCCCGCTGCCGCTCCGTAATATGCGGACAGGTCGTGCAATGAAGGCCTTGTTCGCTTCGGAACTTGAGACAGCACACTTCCCGAATCCTCAACATGTTGCCGTCCTGTGCAGGGTGCGGAATGACCGTGTAGGTGAATGCCAACGGATTGGCTTCATATTGGCCGTATAAGGCCCCTGCAGCTTCATGCAGTACCCCATCCCTATCTTCCTGCAAAAGCAGTTCCTGCGCCGTTGTATGTGCCTCTGTAGCCCAAAGATCGTAATAGTACTCCAGCACGTTGGCAACATTGGCCCATAGCACCTTAATGGAAATACCGGACACCTGATTCATCAGTTGAAACAACCGGTTGAAATGTCCCTTGAACAAAAGCTCTATCTGCCGTTCTCGCGCCAGGCTTCTGGGTTCTCCCCAACATGGTTCAAGCTCCGGCTCACCTAGTACATGGATATCCCCAGATGCGTCGAGTATAAGGGTAAAGGACCATTTGTCCGGATCCAGCAGTTGTCCCAGCCTGGAGAAAGCATGCATTCCTCCCCCGGCAAGCGGATGGGCATACCGCTTCATCAAGAGCGAAGCAGCCACCTTCTCGTCCGCACAGCGGTACAGGCGCTTCGCCTCCCGCAGCAGACGCCGGATTCCTGCTTCGGTAAGCAGCTCCTCCTTCGACAGAGCAACCCGTTCAGACTTGGCCGCACGCTCCCTGTCAAGCGGAGCGCGAATACGGAACATATCCTCCCAGCATGGCTGCTGTTCTCGAAACATCCATTCTCCTCCTGACATCCCGTATTGAACGCATTCTCTTCATAAACAAACAAAAAACCCTTGTCCGACAAGGGTTTCATGGTACTGGTGCGCGTGGAGGGACTTGAACCCCCACGGTTGCCCGCTAGATCCTAAGTCTAGTGCGTCTGCCAATTCCGCCACACGCGCATTCCTATACATTACTGGTGAGCCATGAAGGACTCGAACCTTCGACACCCTGATTAAAAGTCAGGTGCTCTACCAACTGAGCTAATGGCTCTCATAAATGGCTGGGGATATAGGATTCGAACCTATGCATGACGGAGTCAAAGTCCGTTGCCTTACCGCTTGGCTAATCCCCAACGATGTTCCTATGTGATGTCATGGTGCCGGCGATAGGAGTCGAACCCACGACCTACTGATTACAAGTCAGCCGCTCTACCAACTGAGCTACACCGGCTTACATGAATGGTGGACGCTGACGGGATCGAACCGCCGACCCTCTGCTTGTAAGGCAGATGCTCTCCCAGCTGAGCTAAGCGTCCACAAAGTGGTGACCCGTACGGGATTCGAACCCGTGTTACCGCCGTGAAAGGGCGGTGTCTTAACCGCTTGACCAACGGGCCTCAGGATAACTTGTCTATAGTTTGTAAAAAAGTACTGGAGCTCTCAACCGGGATCGAACCGGTGACCTCATCCTTACCATGGATGCACTCTACCTACTGAGCTATGAGAGCAAGATGGCTCCCCGAACAGGACTCGAACCTGTGACAACTCGGTTAACAGCCGAGTGCTCTACCGACTGAGCTATCAGGGAACAGTAAGGAACAGTTCTGCGCTGCGCGGAATTGCAAAAGCAAATCCACGCTCGCATTTCTGTCTGCTTGGCAGCGTCCTACTCTCCCAGGACCCTGCGGTCCAAGTACCATCGGCGCTGGAGGGCTTAACGGTCGTGTTCGGGATGGGTACGCGTGGAACCCCTCCGCCATCGCCACCAAACAGATAAGGTATTGTACCTTAAAAACTGAATGCGAAAGCAAGTTCTTCAAATCATCTTCGTTAGGATAAGCCCTCGACCGATTAGTATTGGTCAGCTCCATGCATTGCTGCACTTCCACCTCCAACCTATCTACCTCGTCGTCTTCAAGGGGTCTTACCAATGTGGGAAATCTCATCTTGAGGGGGGCTTCACGCTTAGATGCTTTCAGCGCTTATCCCTTCCGTACTTGGCTACCCAGCTATGCCTCTGGCGAGACAACTGGTACACCAGCGGTACGTCCATCCCGGTCCTCTCGTACTAAGGACAGCTCCTCTCAAATTTCCTACGCCCGCGACAGATAGGGACCGAACTGTCTCACGACGTTCTGAACCCAGCTCGCGTACCGCTTTAATGGGCGAACAGCCCAACCCTTGGGACCTACTTCAGCCCCAGGATGCGATGAGCCGACATCGAGGTGCCAAACCTCCCCGTCGATGTGGACTCTTGGGGGAGATAAGCCTGTTATCCCCAGGGTAGCTTTTATCCGTTGAGCGATGGCCCTTCCATGCGGTACCACCGGATCACTAAGCCCGACTTTCGTCCCTGCTCGACTTGTAGGTCTCGCAGTCAAGCTCCCTTCTGCCTTTGCACTCTTCGAATGATTTCCAACCATTCTGAGGGAACCTTGGGGCGCCTCCGTTACTCTTTAGGAGGCGACCGCCCCAGTCAAACTGCCCGCCTGACACTGTCCCCGAACCGGTTCCACGGTCCCAGGTTAGAACTCCGATACGATCAGGGTGGTATCCCAACGGCGCCTCCACCGAAGCTGGCGCTCCGGCTTCCCAGGCTCCCACCTATCCTGTACAGACCGTACCAAAGTCCAATATCAAGCTGCAGTAAAGCTCCATGGGGTCTTTCCGTCTTGTCGCGGGTAACCTGCATCTTCACAGGTATTAAAATTTCACCGGATCTCTCGTTGAGACAGCGCCCAAGTCGTTACGCCATTCGTGCGGGTCAGAATTTACCTGACAAGGAATTTCGCTACCTTAGGACCGTTATAGTTACGGCCGCCGTTTACTGGGGCTTCGGTTCATAGCTTCGCCTTACGGCTAACCACTCCCCTTAACCTTCCAGCACCGGGCAGGCGTCAGCCCGTATACTTCGCCTTACGGCTTCGCACAGACCTGTGTTTTT